>CALUVT010000005.1 GCA_944324345.1 Candidatus Gastranaerophilales bacterium | reverse complement strand
CTGGGGCATCCTGCCTCGTTAGGCTCGTGTCGCTCGCCTACGATGCAAGAGAATTCGCTTGGGGGTGCCATTAAAAAAAAAGATATGACCTGTTTAGGCCTTTTTTTTGCTTTATTTTACTGATTTTGAAATTAAATAGAACAATTGTTATAAAAATAATATGTTGGATAGGCTAAGGAATTTTTTGTATTTTGTTTATAATATACAACTTATATTAGAAATAATACTATTTGCAACTTATAAAACAAACGAAAGCTTTACAAATAAATTTTATTAGCTTATAATTGGGGCATGACAAAACAACTACGACGAATTGTAAGACTTATGAAAGGTTTGTTTTAAAAACAGCTTACTTTTGTCGTGAAAAGAGTTTTTATTACTTGACCTTTCCCCCCGAAAGGTCTTTTTTTTGTTAATAATCATTAAAATAAAATGATTTTTGAGCAAGAAAAATTTTTCACACGATTTATAAAAAAAATGAAAGGTAGTTTTATGAAAAAATTTATCCGACGATAATCAATAATTAAGACGAATTTCCCTATCGTCAAATTTATCAATTTAATTTTGGGAACTTTGATTTTACATTATTGACGCGGAAAGGAAAATAAATGATAACAGCAGTAACAGCAAGTGAATACCTTTTTTCAAAACTTGGAAGCAACGCATCTTTACTCCCATTGGCAGTGAAAGATCTTGCAAATTCAACAGGATTAACCGTCGGTTCATACATAACAGGTAAAGATGTTGAGAGCAAAGACAGATTTATTGACGAATTCGGAACAGAGGCAATATGGCTCGGTGGAATTCCTTTTTTCAAAAAATTTGCTGATCTTACTTTTTACAAACTTCTTGGAATTGATCCGAAATTTGATGTAAGAAACCTGAAAAACAAAGAAATCCTTGCAAAAGCTATAGAAAAAGCCCCTACTGAGGCTATTAAACAAAGTATTATAAAAGTATCACAAAATCCTAAATACACAAAAAATCTGGCTATAGCAAAGTTTATATTTTCAACGGCCGCTGCAATAGCAACTTATGCCGGACTTACAAAATTCAGACAACATTACAGACTTGAAGAAGCAAAGGAACAACTTAAAGAGAAAAGCAAAAACGCAATTGCATCTTCAAAAATACTAAATACCCTGAGCCAAAAGGTTCCGTCTGCATTCAAACCTGTGCACCCCGAAAAGAAGAAAAAAGACGTAACATTTAGCGGCTCTCTTCAAGATTTTATGTTTAATCCGGTAAAAAATCTTATGATTTTAGATGGTTCCATTACTACAGAAAGACTAGCCAGCTCTCAAAGTAAACAAGAACTGATAAACTATACAATTAAAGAGGGCGGAACATGGTTTTTCATGTACTTTGCGGGAGCAATGATTCAAAAATATCTGGAAAACAAATCTAAAGTACCTATAAAACTAGATTCTATGATTATAGAAAGCCCAGAATTAAAACAAGCTTTTAGTGATAACACGATTAAAACAGGTATTGACAAGTACGAACAAATTATTACAGACACATCAAAAGAAATAGATATCTACAACTTTATACATGAAAATCCCGACAACTTCATAGTTAAGATGGCAAAAAAATCAAAGTTGATTAAAACACTAAAAGACACAGAAATAATAGATACGAGAGCGTACATTGATATATCCGACTTTAAGAAGTTAAAATCTGATATAAAAGAATTGTATCAAAATGCACCAAAAGACAATATTGAACAATATTTAAAAAAAGTAGTTAAATCTAAAAGACTTGCAGTTTTGAAAAATATCGGAATTTGTATTGGAGCACTCGGTGTTCTTGTCCCCGGATTTATGATTGCATCAAGATATATTCTGCCAAATAACAGAGAATACAAAGTTATGGAAATGGCTAAAAATGAAAATCAGAAAGCCAAAGCTCTTTCTAAAACAGCCTGAGATGCTACATATGCGGTAGACCAACAATTTTGCAAGTTAAATCCACCACAAAATCCATCAATATCCATGACTTCTCCACAGAAATAAATTCCTGACAAAAGCTTTGATTCCATTGTTTTGGGATTTATTTCTTTTAAATCAACACCTCCGGCTGTAACGACTTCACCATCGGGGACGGTTGAAGTTACTGTAACTTCAAAGTTTCTCAATTCATTGAGAATTTTGTCTCTTAACGCTCCGTTTATTTGGTGACATTTTTCATCAGGGTTAACATGTAATTGTTTTAAAATAAACTCTCCTAAGGATTTTGGGACATAATTTGACAAAAGATTTTTTATACTTTTTTGAGGATTGTTATTTAACTCACACTGCAAGTCAATTTCACCTATTAAATCAAATCGGAGTTTATAGGGAAAATCATCTCTCGCTTTCAAAGACGAAATCTTATAGACCTCTGGGCCTGAAATTCCTTTATGTGTAAATAAAATCCCATTTATTGAAACTCCTGAAAGGGATGAAAAATCCTCCTTTGTTCTTAAACCTGTAAGTGCAGGTTTTGGTGGAACAATTTTAAGCCCCAAATGCCTTAGAAAATCATACGAAGAATGACCGCCTATCGAAATTATAACAAAATCTGCAGGATAGTTTCCACAATTAGTAGCAATTGAAAACCCCTTATCAATCTTCAAAACTTCTTCTTTCAAAAACTTTACCTTTTTTAGACTCTTTAAAAACTTTTCTCTTACATCTTTTGCACTGTTAGAAACCGGAAAAATTCTCATATCAGGCTGAATATATGTTTTAACCCCAATACTTTCAAAAAAATCAATCGTGTCTGATGTTGAAAATTTGGAAAAAACAGAATACAAAAATTTTTCACCACGGGGGTAATTTTTTGCAAGTTCCTTAAAATCATATTCGGCATGAGCAAGATTACAACGCCCTGCTCCTGTAGGTAACAATGTTTTCAAGGGGGAACTTTTATCAAACACTGTCACATCAAATTTATCCTGCAAAAAATATGCACACATACATCCTGCAGGGCCGCCACCAATAACGGCAACCTTAAATTTCGACTCTTGTACCATATAAAAATACCATTTCAGGATTTTCTAAATCATTATGAAGTTCGCTTATCGTCTTATGCAAAACAGGATGTTCAAAATTTGGAATCAGCTCCAATAAAGGCACCAATGTAAATGCTCTCAGATGAAGATATTTGTGAGGAATAGTTAAATTTTCCTCATTTATTATGTCTTTGTTATAAAAGAGAATATCAATATCAATAGTTCTATCAGAATATTCCTTAGTATTTTCGCAACGTTTACGTCCTAATTGATTTTCAATCCTTTGACATTCATGCAACAATTGCTGCGGGGACAAGGTCGTCTTTACTTCAACCACAGCATTAACAAACCATATCTCAGAATTCATATTCCAAGGTTCTGTTTCGTAGAAAGCTGAAGTACGAATTACGTTGACTCCTTCTAATGCACTTAACAGACTTGTCGCCTGTTGAACATATCCGATTCTGTCACCGCTGTTTGAACCTAAACTTAAATAAACTATTGCCATAACAATATTCTATGGTTTTTACTACACTATGTCAATATTAATAAACAAATTTGAATACTTAACTTGTTTAGTATATAATCGTTTGGGAAATTATGTTTTTTATATACGAAATTTTATCAACAATATTATTTTTAATCTCGCTTCCGTTGTATGCTGTAGTGAGAATCTGTCAAGGCAAGGAATTATCCGGATGGAAGGAAAAATTAGGGAATTTTTCATGCCCTGATTTTAAAGATAAAGTAATCATGTTTCATGGAGTTTCGGTTGGAGAAGTTATTGCGCTTGAAAACTTAATAAAAAAAACGAAAGCTACTTATCCTGATTACAAAATAGTCGTAACAACAGGAACAAAAACAGGACAAGAAATTGCAAAGAAAAAATTTGCTTCTGATGCCGATTTTGTTACATATTTTCCTTTTGACATAACAATATGCGTCAAAACATTCATAGAAAAGATAAACCCTAGTATTGTATTAATTGCAGAAACAGAACTTTGGCCAACATTTGCCAGATACTGTAAAAATAAAAATATCCCATTATTTGTAATTAACGGTAGAATATCAGATTCAACATTTATGTTATACAAGCTTATGACACCATTTTTTAGGGGACTTTTCTCTAATTACACAGGAATTTTTACTCAGAGTGAACTAGATAGAGAAAAATTTATAAAAATAGGTGCACCTGCTGATAAAACAGAGGTTATGAAAAATTTAAAATTTGATGTAAAAAAAATAAATTCTGATTTTGATTTGGGACAGAATAACTTCAGAGTAATAATTGCCGGCAGTACACATAAAGGTGAAGATGAGATTATACTGGAAACTTTCAAAAAGCTCAAATCAGAATTTCCCGACATAAAACTTTTGCTTGCTCCAAGACATTTAACTCGTGTTAACAATATTAAGGAATTAGTAGAAAGGACAGGGTTAACCTTTGGGCTCCGCTCTCAAGATGATAAATTCTATACAAATGACGTTATAATTCTTGATACTCTTGGGGAGCTCAGCAGAATTTACCAAATTTGTGATTTTGCATTCATTGGGGGAAGTTTCAATAACACGGGAGGACACAATCCTCTTGAAGCTGTTGTTTATAATAAACCGGTTATATCAGGCCCATCAATTCATAATTTTAGAGATATTTACTGGATTTTAAGCAGGACAGAAGCTGGAAAAATTGTTAAAAATCAGATAGAACTCTATAATCATATGCATAAACTTCTCTCTGACCGTGATTTTTATAAAAAAAGCTGCGAAGACTGTAAAGATGTTTTCACATCCCAACAGGGAGCTTTGGAATTTGTTATCGAGAAGCTTAAAACAACTATTTAAGTACCTCAATATATTGATATTTCAGAATTTATATCATTTGGTTAGATGATTTTTGTTACGAAATGTAACATTTTTTGATATAATTACTAAAGAATTTTTCTTTCTTTACCGTAATAGAGAGTAAGGAAACAAAAACGAAAGGAAACATGTCATGGGTATGGCTGCTTCGCAGGCCAGATTCTTGGGTCTGACTGCAAGAA
>CALUVT010000004.1 GCA_944324345.1 Candidatus Gastranaerophilales bacterium | reverse complement strand
TTGTCCGAGCCCTCAGGCTCCTTTTTAATCATCTTCGCCGACAGCTTAGAATTTTCCCTAATCCTTGTCCGAGCCCTCGGGCTCCTTTTTAACCCATTTCGCCGACGGCTTAGAATTTTCCCTAATCTTTGTCCGAGCCCTCAGGCTCCTTTTTTAACCATCTTCGCCGACAGCTTAGAATTTTCCCTAATCTTTGTCCGAGCCCTCGGGCTCCTTTTTAACCCATTTCGCCGACAGCTTAGAATTTTCCCTAATCCTTGTCCGAGCCCTCGGGCTCCTTTTTAACCCATTTCGCCGACGGCTTAGAATTTTCCCTAATCTTTGTCCGAGCCCTCAGGCTCCTTTTTTAACCAATCTTTATCAAAGTTGATTGGTGTGAGAACTTGTGGATTTTTGGTTTATTTTTCTTGAAATTCTGCAAAAGATTTCACAAATCACAAAAGGTAGGCAAAGAGCACTTCCCGTAATTAATGTTTCGGAAATTTTGTTTTTTAAAATTGGGGTAAGTTTTTGTTTTGATAAATTTTTGGGGGTAATGCTTGAGTAAATTAAAGGTTGAATTTTCATACAACCATTTTTTTACTTCATAATATTATTACATCAGACAAAAAGGCAAAGATTAAAGACATTTTTATAATTTTTTGAATATTAATGATGTATTAATACCACCGAAAGCAAAATTGTTTGACATGACATAATTTGTATTTATTTCTCTGCCTGAATCTTTTATGTAATCGAGTTTTCCGCATTCCAAATCGACATCTTTAAGGTTCAGGGTAGGATGGAACCAGCCTCTGTTCATCATTTCTACAGACAAAATACCTTCGATAGCACCACAGGCACCCAGAGTGTGTCCGGTGTAGCTTTTTGTAGAACTTATTGGAACTTGTCTTTTAAATACCTGTTCTGTTGCCCAGGTTTCTGCAATATCTCCTTGTAATGTCGCTGTTCCGTGGGCATTTATGTAGCCTATTTTGTCGGGCGAGATATTTGCATCTTTCAGGGCAAGTTCAAGAGCTTTTCCCATGGTTTTTCTGTTTGGATTTGTTATATGTGTTCCATCTGTGTTGGTTCCAAAACCTACTATTTCTGCATAAATTTTTGCCCCGCGTTTTTTTGCGTGTTCGTATTCCTCCAAAATCATTGTTCCCGCACCTTCTCCAAGAACAAGACCGTCACGATTTTTGTCGAACGGTGAGGGAGTAAGTTTTGGTGTATCGTTTTTCAGGCTTGTTGCATAAAGTGTATCAAAGATTGCTATTTCTGTTGCGTGAAGTTCTTCACCGCCACCTGCTATCATTACAGTTTCATAACCGTTTTTAATTGTTTCGTATGCGTATCCTATGCCCATAGAGCCTGATGTGCAAGCTGTGGAGCAGGGAACGAGGCGTCCTGTAGTTTTCAGGTATAATGAAATATTTACGGGAGCTGTTTGGGGCATCATTTTTACATAAGAGCCTGAATTTAAACCTCTTACGACTTTATCAACCTGCATTCCGTAAAAATCTATTATTGCATCCAAAGAGCCTGATGAAGAGCCGTAACTCACACCTGTTTGACCGTTTGTTATTATTTCATCTCCCAAAAGGCCTGCATCTTCAAGTGCAAGTTCCGCTGTTCTCACGGCCATAATAGAGAGAAGGCCCATTGTGCGTGTAACTTTTCTGTTGTAATTTGATGGTATTTCAAATCCTTTTACATGGGCACAGAGCCTAGTATTTAGTCTTTCATACTGGTCTAAATCTTTATTGTATTCAATACAGTTTTCAAGTTTTTCAAGTCCTTCAAAAGCTGTGTTAATATCACTTCCCAAAGGACTTGTCAGAGACATTCCGGTAATAACAACGCGTTTTGTCATAAATAAAGTCCTCCATTAACAGAAATGACTTGTCCTGTAATGTATGAAGCGTCATTACTCATCAAATAATTTACAAGACTTGCAACTTCCCTTGCTTGTCCTAATCTACGCATCGGGATTAACTTTTTAACTTCATCAAGCGGAACATCTTTTATCATATCCGTGTCAATTACACCGGGAGCGATACAGTTTACGGTAATTCCTCGTTTTGCAAGTTCAAGAGCAAGAGATTTTGTAGCTCCGATGATTCCTGCTTTTGATGCGGAATAATTTACCTGTCCGCGATTGCCTGAAAGTGCTGCAACGGAGGACATTGTAATGATTCTTCCCTTTATCCTGTTTGAAATCATTGGCATTACAAGCGGTTTCAAAACGTTATAAAATCCTGTTAAATTAGTATCAATAACTTCATCCCAATCATCATCAGTAAGAGTTGGGAATACATTATCTTTTGCGATTCCTGCGTTAAGGACAATTCCGTAGTAAAGTCTGTCAGAAAGAACTTTTGAACATTCTTCTCTATTTTTAATATCAAATTTTAAAATTTCTGCGTTTTTGCCAAGAGCTTTAATTTCTTCGGCAGTTTCAATTGCCTTTGTTTGATTGCCAACATAGTGAACATCAATATCAAAACCATTTTTTGCAAGGTATAATGCTATTTCTTTCCCTATACCTCTGCTTGATCCTGTTACTAAAACCCTTTTCAAATTATCATCACCCATCATAATTCCTTTAAATAAGCTTTGGCATCAGCAGGTTGAAACGCATTTACAGTTGCTTTTGCCACTTCTTTTACACCATTATAAATTAAACACTCAAATGAAACAAGTTCATTATCGGTATAAACCTCTTTTGCACTAACGGTGTATGTTTTCCCGTTTTCAAATTTTTCAAGTTTATTTTCATAAAGTCTTGTGCCAAGCAAAAATCCAATTTCCGGAATTTGTTCATTGTTTTTAAAATAGGAAAAACAACCGATAGTTTGTGCCATAAATTCAATCCCGACAAGCGGAGATATTCCGTTTATTTCTTTATCGAAAAAGATTTTATCTTCTTTAATTTTCACGGATGTTTTGACAAATTTTTCAGTCATATTTATTTCTAAAATATTATCAATTAATATCATAGGCCTGTCGTGAGGAAGGACATTTTCAAGATTAATATTTTGTAAATCGTTCATATTCATAATGTTATGACTCCCTTCCGAGGATTATAACAGCATTTGTCCCTCCAAAACCAAACGACGTGCACATGCAAATTTTAATATTTTTGCTTAAGGTATTTTCGTTAACAAGATTGATTTTAGGTAGACTTTCATCATATTCACCATCAAATTCATGTATGGGCAAGTTTCTTTTTCCCTTCAAAATTTCCCAGCAAATGTATGATTCTACACTGGAAGCTGCACCGAGGCAATGCCCTGTATATGGTTTTGTTGAACTTGCAGGGACTTTGTTTTCGAATATTTTGAAAATAGCATTTGCTTCCATTAAATCATTAGAAACTGTTCCGGTGCCATGAAGGTTTATGTAATCAATATCATCCGGTTTTAATCCGGCATCATCAAGAGCTTGTTGAATTGCGGCTGCGGCTTGTTCACCTTTTGGATCGGGGGTAGCGGAATGATAAGCGTCTGAGCTTTCTCCAATGCCTAAAATTTTAATATTCTCAGTGTTTTTGCTTTGTTGTTTTGTAACCAAAAATAAAGCTCCGCCTTCTCCTAAACTTATACCGTTTCTATTTTTCGAAAACGGGTTTGTTCTTTCGTGTGACAAAACTTCCAATGCGTGAAATCCATAAGTCGGCATTGGGGCAATTGTATCTACGCCTCCTGCAATTACTGCTTTGCATACGTTATTTTCAAGAAGTTTTATAGCTGTAGAAAACGCCTTGATCCCTGATGTACAAGCCGTTGAAACGCCTGCTGCAAAGTTTTTTGTACCTAAATACCATTTCAAAAATTCGGCAGGATTACCAAGTTCTGCATGATGTTTATTTTCCGTTGTTTCAAATTCACTTATACCGGAATTGGTTGTTCCTATAACAATGCCGATTTCATCTTTTTTGTATCCGCTTAAATCAATTTTGTCCGCGAGATATTTTAAAATTCTATTGCAGTGTAAATCGTATTTAGGCTCTTCTATTTGTTCAAATTCTTTATCTATTTTGCCGAAATAGAATTCCTTACCTTTAACTATTGAGTCATCAAAAACCAGTCTATCTGCAAAAATTGCACTTGCATCTGTTATTAAAATCCCATTCATGATAATATGTTACCATGAATAGTTTGGAATTTTGTATAAAAAAAATTTCGCATTCTGCGGGCGAAAATATTGATTTGTCCCAAATTCCCATGATGATGAGGCGAAAACTCTCCCCTGTCGGAAAAATTGCTTTGAGCACTATTTTGCAATGTTATGAAGGGGATGATATAAAATTAACTTACTCATCGAGATACGGAGAGTTGGAAAGGGTGGTAAAACTTATTAAACAAGAGCATGAAGAAAATGAAATTTCTCCTGCCGGATTTAGTTTTTCTGTTCATAATTCTACAATCGGTTTATTTTCTTTAATAAACAAAATTCATTCTTCTTATAATTCTATAGCGGCCGGAGATGACAGTTTTTCGTTAGGGTTGCTGGATGCTGCTATGAATAAGGAAAAAACTCTCTTTTGTTATGCCGAATCCGTTGACAGATACGAAAGTATTTCTATTTTAATTGATCCAAAAGAAGGGGAACGTGTCAGAATTGTTCCTAATATAGAAAAATTAGAGTCAAATAGCTTTGCGGAATTTTTGAAAGGCGGGCGATACGTTTGTCCTCTTTACATTTTGGAGAGGATTAATGGTTAAATTTATTCGAGGGATTTTAGTTGTTTTGTTGTTTGCTGTTTTTGGAATTTGTTCTTTGTTTTTGGGGACAGTAATTTTGCCGATTGGAAGAATTTTTATCAAAAACGAAAATCAACGTGAAAGTTTTTCAAGATTGATACATAAACTTTGGTATTTTTATACGCATCTTTTTGTGTGGCTTGGACTCATCAAAATAGATTTGAAAAATTTTAAACAGGTTCGCGGAAAAATTATAGTTGCAACTCATCCGACATTTATCGACATTATGATACTTATAGGTTTTTACGACAATTCGTTATGTCTTGCCAAAAAAGAATTATTAAATAATATATTTCTGAAAAATATAATTAAAAATGTTTATATCCCGAATAATATTGATTTAGAAGAATTTCAAAGTCTTTGTCGGGAGGTTTTGGAAGATGGTTATAATATAATTATTTTCCCTTCAGGAACAAGAACTGTAGAAGGCGAAGATTTGAAAATTCACAAAGGTGCTGCAATGCTTCAGATTAAAACAGGAGCGGATATTATTCCTATTAAAATCATTTGTGATTATCCTTTTTTGCAAAAACATAAGCCGATATATGATGCATCAGACAGAGTGATTACGTATACTATTGACCAGCTTGAACCTATAAAATTATCTGAATTTAGCGAGCAATCGGAGATAAAGTTGAGAAAAGCGATTTGTGAAAAAATCAAATTTGACTTTACTCGTTAATTAAGTTATATATATTAATATAGGTGAATTAAGATGAGCTTGGAAAATGAAATTAAAACTCTGATTATCGAGACTCTCGAATTAGAGGATATAACTGTCGATGATATTGACGACAATGAACCTTTATTTATCAGTGGTTTAGGGCTTGATAGTATAGATGCCCTTGAGTTGGGTATGGCTTTAAAGAAAAAATACCATATCAACCTAAGTGATAATAAGGATGAGAATAAAAAATATTTTTATTCTGTGAAAACAATAGCGGATTACGTGGAAAGTTGCCAAAACAGTTAAAAAAGTTTTAAGTTTGCGAAGGACAGGGAAAGTGGATAAAAAGTACACTAAAGAACAAATTTTTGATAAATTGAAAGATATCTTGACTGATGATTTTGAAATTGAGTCGGAAAAACTTGTTCCTGAAGCAAGTCTTTTTGAAGATTTGGAACTTGATAGTATAGATGCTGTTGATTTGGCTGTGAAATTGCAGGAATTTGCTGGGAAAAAGATTCCGCCAGAGAATTTTAAGCAGATTAAGACAATCAGCGATGTTGTTGATGCTGTCGAAGAGTTGTTATAATGAAGAAGTTAAAGTCGTTATTACCTTTTGCCGGAACTTTATTTATTGTTTTTCTGTTTCATTATAGCAAGGTATATGTTTTGAAATTTTATCCTGTTATTGTTAATTCATTTATCTTTTGCGTGTTTTTTTCATCTTTGTTTTGTAAAGAAACAATTATTCAAAAATTTGCAAAAAAAATGGAGAAAGGTGAATTAAGTGAATTCACAAAAATTTATACTAAAAGGCTTACTTACGTTTGGTGTGTATTCTTATTTATAAATTTGATTATATCAATAGCGACTGTTTTTATGTCGGATAGAATTTGGGCCTTATATAATGCCTGTATTTCATATATTGCTTTAGGATTGATGTTTGGGGTAGAATACATTGTTAGAATAATATTGAGAGCAAAATATGACACAAAAAAATAAGCCGATAATATTTTATACATCAGGTTCTACCGGTGAGCCTAAAACTATTACAAAAAATTATGAGTGTCTTTACAAAGAAGCTAAAGATATGGCTGATTTTTTTAAACTTTCCAAGGATACAATAATAGTATCTACAGTTAATCATGAGCATATGTTTGGTTATACTTTTACTGTAATGCTTCCGGAGGTTAGCGGGTGCAGTGTTTACCCTGAGAGAATTTTTTATCCGGAGGATTTAAAAGATTTTGGGAAATATGTTTTTGTTACAACCCCTTCTTTTTTGGATAAACTTGCCAAATATAATTTCCAATTCAAAAGAAAACCTATTATGATTATCACAGCAGGGGCAAATATCAACGACGAGGTTTTTAAGTATTTTGAAAAAATATGTCCTATAACAGATGTTTACGGCAGCAGTGAAACAGGTGTTATCGCTTATAGACATTCATATAATGAACTTTTAAGACCGTTTGATAATGTAAAAGTAGAACGAAAAGGGGAAAGTGTAACCGTAAAATCCGAATATTTTTTGGAGCCGGAATTTGTATTAAATGATGATTTGGAATTTTGCCAAAATGGTTTTAGAGTAAATGGAAGAAAAGACAGAATTGTAAAAATTCAAGAAAAACGGATTTCTCTCGATGTTGTAGAAAGTTATATAAACAAGAGCGAATATGTTGATAAATCTCATTGTTTAAAGATAGAAGATAAACTTTGTGCTGCCGTTGTTTTAAATGAAAAGGGACGTCACTTCTTGGTAAAACATGGTAAACTTGATTTAGTAAAAATTTTACAAAAATGTGTAAAGCCTGATTTAAATGGAGATGTCGTACATTGCAAGAGATGGAGGTTTTTACCTGATTTTCCTTTAAATAAAAACGGGAAAACAGATGGTAAAAGAATTTTAGAGATTTTTAACACTAATTTAACATACCCCTATGTTGTGGACTTTTTTAAGGATGCAGACAGTGTTGAATTTAGTTTAATCTTCCCTCACGAAAGCAACTTTTTTAAAGGTCATTTTACGGATTTTCCTATTGTACCGGGGGTTGTTCAATTATTTTTTGCAAAAGAATTTATCAAAGATACTTTTAGTATAGATTTTGTTCCTGAAAAGGTAAAGAAAATAAAATTTTCTTCTGTTATAAAACCTGATATGCCTGTAAACCTTGAATTGGTCAAAAAAGAAACTTCTGTTGAATTTAAATATTTTGGTAAAGATAAAATATTTTCTTCCGGCACTTTTGTTTTATAATGTTCTTATGAAGAAAATTTGTACAGAAATGTGTATGAAAGTTCCTTTTTATGATTTGGACCCGATGAATGTTGTCTGGCATGGGAATTATATCAAATATTTGGAAGAATCAAGATGTGATATGCTTTGCAAAATCGGTTATACCTATTCTGATATGATGAATGAATGTATAGCTTATCCTTTGGCGACAATGGATTTAAAGTTTGTAAAATCAGCTACGTTTGCTCAGGAATTAAAAATAGTGACAACTTTGGTTGAGTATGAGCCTGCATTGATTATAAAATATAAAATTTTTGATGCAAAATCAAACGAGCTTATATTTAAAGCGAAAAGTATGCAAATTTGTGTTGATATGAAAACAGGTGAAAGCTTGTATAGTGCACCAAAGAAGTTTGTTGAAAAATTGGAGAATTATGAATAAGTTTTTATTTTTTTTGTTGGTTATATTATGTGGTATAAATTTGTGTTTTGCTTCAGAAGGTGTTTTTAATTATCCTGCAGCAAGCAAAGATATATCAAAATCCATTCCTGAACTCAATAGTGTGTCTTGTAAATTTACGCAAGAGAGGTATCTTGAATCTTCAGTTTTAAAATCTGGCGGAAATTTTAGATATATAAAGGATAAGGGTACAATTTTTGAAACTTTGTATCCTATCAAATCAACAGTTTCCTATAATTCGTCAAAAAACAGGCAGATAAATGACATAATAAATGCCGTGTCAAATAAAAATTTCGGTTATTTGGACAACAATTTTAATTTATATTACTCAAAAGAAAATAATTCTTGGACTGTAGGGTTAAAACCAAAGGCAAAATCAGCAGTTTCTTCTCAGCTTCATGATATAATAATTAAAGGAAAATCAGAAATAAATTTTATAAAAATCTCAACTGTTAAAAACGGTACAACGGAAATCTCTTTTCAACAATGCAAAACAAATTAATTAATATATTAAGAATATTTTTTATTCTAATACTTTTGGTTTTGGGTCTTTTGACCGCCTTTCGACCTGCCGGAACAGAGACTAATATTTTAAAAGCTTTGTTTTCGGATAGTGAAAATGTTTTAGTTGATTTGAGTACCCGTTTTTCTTCGAAAATTAATGTAATTGTGGAAAGTAGTTCGCCCGAAAAATCTGAGGAAATATCAAAAACTTTTTACAGTAAAGTTGATAAAGACAAAATTCATATTGTAAATGCGGATATTTTAAACATTCTAAATACTTACGAAAAATATTCGGATAATCTCTTATCTTCAAGAACTCATTATTTGCTTGTTTCAAAACAGTATGAAAAGGTTGAAGAAAATTCTCTTGAATCCCTTTACAATCCTACAATGCAGCCTATAGGTTCAATAGAGGATGATCCTTTTTTGTTTTTAACGGATTTTGTTATGAATTTGTCGGAAAATGGCGGGAATTCGGATTTTACACCTTTTGAATACGAGGGTAAATATTACAGTCTCGTTATGCTGACAGTAAATGATGATGTTGCACTTTCTCCTACTGTTGTTAATGATGAAATACGGATGCTAAAAGATATTGCAGAGGAACTTTCAACGGATGATGTAAGGGTTTATCTTACCGGAGCTCCTGTACATTCTTATTATGCAAGTAATCGTTCAATATTTGAAATTAATTTTATTTGTATATTGTCGACATTATTTATTATAGGACTTGTCTTTTGGTATTTCAATTCCCTTTTGCCGTTAATACCTATTGCAATAAGTATTGGCATCGGAATTTTTACCGGATATGCCGTTACTTCATTATTCTTTAGAGATATTCATATTTTGACTTTTGTTTTTTCAACGACTTTAATAGGGATTTGCGTTGATTATCTTCTGCATTATTTTGTGTCTTACAGGGGTAAAGATACTATAAAAGAAATTTTTAAAAGTCTTTCTGTGAGTCTTTTGACAACTGTCAGTGCATTTGCAATTTTGTTTTTCGCAAACTTTATTTTATTAAAACAGATTTCCGTCTTTACGATAACCGGGCTTGTTACGGTTTATTCAATAGTAGTTTTGTTTTTACCGCTGTTTAATTTTAAAAATTTTGAAAATAAAAGAAGTTTTAAATCATTAAAAATTTCAAAAAAAATGCGTAATATTATACTTTGTTCGGTTTTTGTAATCGCATTATTTGGTTTGGTACGGACAAAATTTGATGATAATATAAAAAATATGTATGTTCCTCCAAAATTTTTGATTAACGCGGAAAAATTGTTTGGCGAACTTGTACAATCAAACGGGGATTTATCTATTTTTGTTGTTAAAGGAGATAATATTCAAGATATTCTTCAAAAAGAAGAAAAAATTACGGATAAATTAACTGAGCAAGGAATTGATTTTCAATCGTTAAGTAAATATGTGCCGTCAGAAAAACGACAAAAAGAAAACAGAGATTTAAAGAGAGATTTGTATACTGTTAAATTGAATGAGTATGCGGAATTTTTACCACCTGCACAACGACAAAAACTTATTAAAAAGAGCTATGGAAATCAATTTTTAACCTTAGGTGATGACTTTGTATTTTTAAAAAACAATTTTTTAATAGATGAAAATACCTCTATCATTATTGCTTATAATTATAACGGGAATGAAATAGATGGGGTAAAGGCTGTTAATTTTCAGAAAGATATTTCTGCACAGATTAGAAAATACAGGTTAATTTGTTTAAGTTTACTAATCCCTATTTTCGGATTTTTGTATATTTTGCTGGCAAAAATTTATGATTATAAATCCGCTCTTGTAATTACATTACCTTCATTGTGTGCAGTAATTTTTGTTATTGGTTTGTTGGGATTATTTGGATTTTCAATCAATCTATTTCATGTGCTTGCTATATTTTTGATAATTGGTTTTGGCTTAGATTATTCTGTATTTAGATTTGCAGGGGCGGAAAAGTTTGCGGATGCTGTTTTAATGTCTTGTTTGACAAGTGTATTTTTATTTACATTGCTGGCGTTTGCAGGATTTAAACTAATAAGTTCATTGGGAACGGTTTTGGCATTGGGACTTTTGAGTTCTTATCTTTTTAGTATAATGTTGATAGATAAAAAAGATGATTTTGAAGTGAATAATGATTAGGATAGTTATATACAGTTGGAATTTTGTAAACATAGAGGACAAAAAAAATGAAATATAGAAGGACAAAAACACATGTCTCCCCACAGGTAAAAGCTCTTACGGATGCACAAAAAATTGCATTTGCACCTTTAACATTTCAGGCAGTTTCTGCAATGATAAAGTTTGGGATTTTAGAATTTTTGGAAGAAAATCCTTCTACTCTTCAAGAAATTATTGAACATTGTAAAATATCCGATTATACTGCAGAAACCTTACTTGAGGTCGCATGTTATGCAGGTTTGGTTGTAAAAACCGAAGATAGATATGTGAATACACTTGTAGCATCAGCTTTTTTAAATAATGAAATGACAAGGGTGAATTTTAACTTTGTTAAAGATGTTTGTTATCTTGGAGCTTACGAGCTTGCAAATTCATTTGAGACTTCAAAACCTATCGGATGTAAAAAGTTTATCGGGAACTATGAAACGATTTATAATGCTTTACAGTTTTTGCCTGACGACATGAAAAAAAGCTGGTTTGAGTTTGACCATTTTTATTCTGACAGATGCTTTGAAGAAGTTTTAAAAATTATTTTTGAAAATAAGATAAACCAAATTTTTGATATAGGCGGTAATACAGGTAAGTTTGAACTTGCCTGTCTTGAATTTGATAAAAATTGTATTGTTAATATGATAGACTTGCCTGAAAACATTGAAGAAGCTAAAAAACATCTTAAAAACAGCAGGTTAAAATTCCATGGGCTAAACGTTTTAACAACATCTTTGCCAAAGATATCGGGAGCTGTTTTTATGAGCCAATTTTTGGATTGTTTTTCAAAGGAACAGATTGTTTCTATCTTAAATAACGTGAAAAATGCTATGGATGAAGGAACAAAAATCTTTATTCTTGAACCTTTCATGGATAAACAAGTTTTTGAGGGAGCTGCTTATTCACTTGCTCATATTTCACTTTATTTTACGTGTATGGCAAATGGAAAGAGTAAAATGTATACAGAGAAACAAATGCTTGAATTGATAAATGAAGCGGGTCTAAAAGTTCATAAAAAATATGAAAATATTGGTGCACATGATTATACTCTCTTAGAGGTGCTGAAAAAATAGTTAAGAAAATAAAAAATACTGTGAGAATATAAAAATGCTAAAATGGTACGAAGTTAAAGAACAAGCCGCAGGACGCAAAAGGTTAATGCTATTGTGGTATATATACAAAATAGCGGGCAGAAGACCTGTAAAGTTTATTGTCTTTTTCGTAACTTTTTTTGCTTTTTTAGGAGCTCCCGGGATTAGAAAATGTTCACAAAAATTCCAAAAAATAATCTCAGGTAACGGCGGAATTATTCAGGCTTTTAGACATTTTCTGAGTTATGCATATTCTCTTGTTGATACGATGGAAATGTATACTAATAAATTTGGAATTCAAAATATATATTTTGCAAATGAAGATGATAAAAAAGTTCTGTTCAAAGATTTTAAGGCTAAAAATGGAATTTGCTTTTTGTGCTCTCATTTGGGAAATATAAATGCTATGAGAGTGTTTTTTAAATCTGGAACTGAGATTGACGGAATAAATGTTAATATGTTTCTTGAAGTTAATCAATGCAAAATATTTAAAGATTTTCTCGCCAGTATTACCCCTGATGATCCTATAAATGTTTACCCTGTTGAAGGTATTGATTTAACAACGTCCATCGATCTTAAAGAAAAGCTTGATAATGGAGAAATTGTCTTTATCGCAGGAGATAGAATTTCTGCACATAATCCAAATTCAGTCTTCCCGCTTAAATTTTTCGGACATAATACCTACTTCCCCTTGGGAGCTTTTAAACTTTCTCTTGTGATGGATGTGCCGATTTATTTTATTGCCTGCACAAAAGATGAAAAAGGTATGTATGCTATCCATGTGAAAAAGTTTGAACTCTCGGGAAAACGTTCGCAAATGTTAGAACAATTGAAAGAGCAGTATGTCGAAGTATTGGAAAAATTAGTTAAAAAATATCCTTTACAATTTTATCATTTTTATGATTTTTTCTGTGATAAAATCGATTTATGATAAAAGCTGTAATTTTCGATTTAGACGGGACTTTATTAAATACTTTGGAAGATTTAAAGGAAAGTACAAATTTCGCACTTGCTTACTTTGGTTATCCGACAAGGTCTCTTGAGGAAGTTCGAAATTTTGTCGGAAACGGAGTTCGAAAACTCATAGAACGTGCAGTTCCAAAGGATTGTTCCAATACGGAAGAATGTCTTGAAATATTTAAGAAAAATTATTCTGAAAATATGTACAATCATACTAAACCCTACAATGGTATCTTAGAGATACTTAAAAATTTGCATCAAGAAAACCTGAAAATTGGTGTTGTGTCTAATAAATTTGATGCTGCAGTAAAAGATTTATGCCAAAAATATTTTGGCGATTTAGTTGATATTGCAATAGGTCAAAATGATGATGTACCTAAAAAACCGGCCCCTAATGGAGTTTTAAAAGCTATGAAAATTTTGGGCTCTGATGAAACTTCAACATTGTATGCAGGGGATTCTGATGTCGATGTTCAAACGGCAAAAAATGCAAATCTTCCTTGTATTGGAGTTACCTGGGGGTTCCGTGACAGGGAAAATCTTGAAGGAGCTAATTTTATAATTGATTGTCCGGATGAAATTTTGGAAATAGTCAGGAGTTTGTAGTATGGAAAAGCTTTCTGTAAGTCTTGAGGATTATATTGAAGAAATATATAGCCAGATTTTAAAATCAGGTCAAGCAAAGGTTACTGCAATTGCATCTGCGTTGAATGTAAAAAAAGCCTCAGTTACCGGGGCTTTAAATGTCCTTAGTGAAAAAAAATTGATAAATTATGCACCTTATTCGCCTATTACTCTCACAAAAGAAGGGGAAAAAATAGCAAAAAAAATCTTGGAGAAACACAAAAATCTTGCAGAATTTTTTGTGGAAGTTCTTGGCTCAAATAAAGATGATGCCGCTGAAATCGCCTGTAAAATGGAACATATTGTGCCTGATAGAATTTTCAAAAATATGGTCAAATTGACAAATTATGTAAAATCTGATTTGCAAAGTGAGATAAAAAATCTTTATTAAAAATTTTTTATTGCCATATTGACAAACTAATTTTTTTAGTTTAAAGTTAGTCTAGCCTAACAATTAAAGGAGAAATATGAAAATTTCGACCATTGGTAAATATATTGACCAACCTATGATATTGAACAAACTTGATAAAAATATGCCGTCTTTGTTGATTGGTGCCGGTGGTGTTTTTGGGGTTTATGATTCTTTGAAGTCTTCGAAGGATACAAAGAACAAAAAACAAAAGTTTTTCAAGAATATGATTGTAATATCTTCAACGATAGCCGCGTCTTTTCTTGGGACAAGAGGGTTAACGATTAATGGAAAAAAAGTTTTTAGCGGGTTAATGGAAAGAGTTCCTTTGAAGGATTTGCAAAAAGTTCAGACAGATGCTGTGAATAAATTTTTGGCTAAGGTTATTGTTAATGATAAACAAATATTATCTGCCCTGCAAACTGCAAAGTCAAAAGAGCTTTCGATGAAAGAAATAGAATTATTAACTGGCAAACTTCCTACATCTCCTGCGAAACAAGAACTTTTTAGGGTAATTTTACCTGAAAAGAAAAATTTGAATTCAAAGGAGATTTTTTCTGAAATAAAACGTCTGTCATTACTCGGTTTTATCCCTGTTGCAGGAGGCGTAACAGGTGGTTTGCTAGCAGACAGAATAACAAATACAAATAGTAGAAAAGGGACCGCAAATAAGGTCAAAGAGGGCTTATACCAGTATTTGGCAAACATTTTCCTATGTAATGTTGGTGCCGGTGGAGCCCTTTTTCTTTCTGAAAAAATGGAAAAATCGAAAATGATAAAACCTTTAACTCCTCTGAAAAAATTAGCCGTAATATTGGCAGGTATTACTGCAACAGGGATTTTAGGGGGAAGTTATATTGCGAATTATGTTAGCAAAAAAGTTATAAATCCTTTGTTTAAAGAAAAATCTTTAAATCAAGGGATATACAGTGAACGCAGGCCTGAAGCAATAGATATCGCTCTGCATGCCGATGATATTGCTACTGCGGGAATATTATCGGGGTTTAAGTGGATTGAGCCTGCTTTGCCTTTTATGTACTTTATATCTGGGTATAGGGCAGGAACAGGATATCGCAATAATAAAAAAGTTGCGGGGGTTAATTAAAAACGAAGCCTTATCGTATATACAAACAGAAACTAAAAAGCATTTTTCTACACACCTTCTTATACAAAAAGCCTTTGTTATTTTACAAGGGCTTTTTCTTTATCTAAATTTTCAAACATAATAAGTTTCAAAATATAAAAGTTAAGTATAAGGAATGAGATTATATTTCCATAATATAATCGTCCATTACAAATCCTGAACCTATATCTGTTACAACTGCATCAATTGTTTTAAAGCCCCATTTTTTGTATGCGTTAATTGAATTTGTATTGTGCTTATTAACAGTTAATCTTATGGGTTTGCCCAAGGCCAGTTCTTTAATTTTATCAAACGCCTTTGTTCCAATACCCTTATGTCTGAATTCTTTTCTTATATAGATTTTTGAGAGAAAAAGAAAGTCTCCTTTATCTGAAATTCCAAAATATCCGGCATTTTCATTATCAGATTTGATAAAATAATACGTGTAATTTTCATTTTCAATTTGTTCTTTTATTGCTTTTTCAGATTGAAAATTTTCCACCATATAATCTATTTGTTCCGGTGAAAGAAGGCAAGTCCAGTATTCATGCCAAATTGATAATGCCAGGCTTGCCAATTCTTTTATATCACTTACTTTTTCAAATGTTATCATAAATTTAAAAACTCTCTTTTGAAAAAATTAGCCGATAACAGGAGCAACGAATGTTCTTGTTGCAAGGTCTTTATCAAGCATTAATAATGCCTTTTTGTCATCTCCTATGAGTTTTAATGTTGCAAGGACATTGCCTACGTTATCTTCTTCTTCAACTTGTTCTTTTAGATACCAGTTTAAGAAAGACATTGCGGCACGATCTTTTGTTTCTTCTGCAACGTCCATAAGTTCGTTGATGGAAGATGTTACATATTCTTCATGTTTTAGAACTTGTTCAAAAACATCAAGAGGAGATTTCCAATCTGTTTGCGGTTTTTCAATAGCTTCCAACTGAACATTTCCGCCTCTTTGGTTCAAGTAGTCAAACATTCCCATAGCATGAGCTCTTTCTTCTTGAACTTGAACTGACATCCAATTTACAAATCCTTTAAGATTTAGTCTTTCAAAATATGCTTGCATAGAAAGATACAAGTATTCTGAATAAAATTCTTTATTAATTTGTACGTTAAAAGCTTTTTCTAACTTTTCATTTATCATATCTGTACTCCCTTTCTTTTGTATAACTTAAGTTTAGCACTAAAAATATTTTTATAAACTTTTGTTAATATTTTTTTTATTTTTCGGCAATTATTAAAATTCAGTTTCATTATAGAATTTGCTATGATAACAAAAATCCAGAATAATTATTCATACAACTACCCCGTTTATACTTGTAAGCCAAAACCAAAACAAACATCTTTTCAAGGTATTCAAAGACTTACTCATATGAATATCGGAATGATGCCTCAAGGTTTTATTGGTCATGTGAGCTTGAAAAATGTAAGCAAGGACTGTGAAGAATTTGTTGGTGTATTCAAGAATTTCGATAGCGGTTTGGAAAAATATTTATTTAAGAATGATAAAGATGAAATTATTGGAGAATTTAGTTTAAAAATCAATAAATTCTTTGATTATGAGGCATTTCTGTATGAAGAAGATCCAAGCCACGTTTATTTAGATGATTTATTCAATTACTCAAATCCTAATACACCTTTTTATAAAAAAGGATTAGACCATTATAAGGGATTAGCTGTTAGAGCATTACAAATCGCTCAGAGAAGAAGTGATGAAGCACAGTGTGTAGGGAATATCAAACTTAATTCCATGCCGGAAGCAAGACCTATATATGTTGACAAAATTGGAATGGTATCTGACCCTGAGCATCCAAGAAGCGGTATGTTAATGATTCCTGCAGATAAAAAAGAACCTTTGTCAAGAATGAACGGTGGTTTATAATTTCTTTTTTTTATTGTCTTTTCAGAGAATGAAAAATATTTTTTAATTATTTATAAATATTTATGTTATGAATCAATGTAATAGCGTAAATAAATTATTAAATGCACTAAAAGAAGACACAAAACTTGAGAGAAATACTTATTCCAACTATATTGCCTTCCATGGGATAGGCAATGCTTTTAATAAACGTTGGTTAGGGAATATTGTTCCATCGGATCTTTTAAGGCTTTCTTTAAAGGATGCGGTTGAAATAATAGTTACTCTTTCAGAGGGAGGGGTATTTTATGATATCTTTCCAGATAATATGCAAACCCCAAATTATGGTGATAATTGGGGGAGGTGTGCAAATTATATAGAAATAAATGACAGGGCAATCGCTTATATGTCAGACGGATGCACGTGCAAAGGGATTTTAAGCTGCATAAAGCTTTTACCTGCAATTCCGCCTTCTGCAAAAAGTTTTGCTAACTGTATAATTCTTTCTCAAATATGGCAAAATATTTATGGAGATGCATACGTAAAAGGAGCTTTTGAAGAAAATTCTATTTATGGTTTGCGTTTAAACACAAGCTATAGCGATAATATTATTGACTATTCAATTGTAGACAAAATTTCTCCTGAAGAACAGTTGAAAGCATTTGTTGATTTAGCACATTTTAGAGGGATAAAAGCAGGTTTCAGGCATGTAATTTCTGCTGATCAGATGAAAGTTGCAAAGATTAATGGCGAAGATGTAACTTTTGATTGGGGCAATCCTGAACATGTTGAACTTTATATAAACGAATGTGTAAAATTGATGAAATTGGGGTTTGAATGTATGTTTATTGATTCTGCAAAACATATAGGCGGTTATGATATGGAGAATTATACTGGAGTAGGGGCATTACCCGAATACGGGCAAATGCAGTATATTCTTTATGAAATCAGAAAACGTTCAGGCAAAACTAATATAAGTTTTGTCGGTGAAAAAAGTACGGATGATTTCCAAAGATACATTAATATGGGTTTAAATGCAGGAACAGATTTTATTACGGGTGATAATTTTGAAGCGGTAAAAAATTTGTCAGAACAATTAAAATATTCAAGGGTTTATGCCCCCGGTGTTGAAATTTCTAATGACAATAACGAAGGCGGACTTTCCTATGAACAAAAATTAAATCGTATTAATACCGGACTTTTCGGTTATATTTTGGCAAGTGACAAACTCCCGAGTTTTATGCAGATGGATGATATCTTTCCCTTACGTCAAGATACAAATACTCATCATCTCATGATGACCAATCCTTCGTATTCGACTGATAACAGTGCTCTAAGTCATTGGGAAAACTTGTTTGCAAAAGATGATGGCAGAGAATATAACAAAAGAGTCGGAGAACTTTTTGCTTACGCTTTGGAAAAATAGAATATTTTTTAATAACTAATCAGATAGAAAAATAAAATTTACGGAGAATTATATGAATGAAGACAGATTAATAAAAGTTTTAAAAGTAATTGCAATAACGGGTATTATGACTGCTGCAGTAATTTCAATATTGAAAAGCGGGATTATCCAAAAGAAAATTAATGAGCTAAAAAATAAATTTAAGTACAAAAAAAATCGTGACAGTATGATTTTAATTGCAAAGCAAATTAACAGGGATATCAAAAATATAAATAGGAGAACCTCTCTTCGTTACCACGAAAAAAATCAAGAAAAATACGACAAACTTTGGGGAGATGACTACTCCTGCAATTAAAAAAATTATGTAAAAAGAATAATTTTTTATATGAGATTTACAAGCCCCGTTGAATGGTCAAAATGGCAGTTAACGATTTCTAAATCCCCATTTTTAACTGCTTCATTAATTATTACGGAATGCTTCATTAAGTAATCATTTACCCACTTTGTATGTTCTTGAGCGAAAAAATTGTGGCAGTTAATGTCTTCTTTTTTGTCCAAAACAGGATATACACATTTTAAAATGGATGAAAAATCCTTCATAGGTTCAGGGTAATGCTCTTTTGCATATTTCATAACCCCGCAATCATCGTGTCCCAACAATATTAGCAAAGGTACATGAAGCTTTTTAACGGCATATTCAACACTTTCTAAAACGTTAGGCCCCGTTGTCATTCCTGCAACTCTTACAACAAAAATTTCCCCAATTCCGCAGTCAAAAATTATTTCAGGAGCAACACGACTGTCAGAGCATGTTAAAACGCAGGCATAAGGCTCTTGATGAAATGCAAACTTTTTTAAAGTTTCCATAGACATATTTTTGGCTGTCAAAGTGCCGTTTACAAAATTTTTGTTACCTTGTAATAATTTATCAAGTTCTCTTTTAGCTCTTTCTATCATAAAAAATATTTTAAGTTATTTTTTTTTTAATTTCAAGTGTTTTAAATTATTTATGGTAATATATTTGAGTGTAATTTTGAAGAGGTGCTAATTATATGGAAAATCTGATAAATTTTATAAAAAAACATAAAGAATTATTTATTTTACTTGGTTTAGCAGTATTTTGCTATTTTATGTTTTTCTTTAACATCGGGAATTACGCACTTATGGATGTTGACGAAACTCGTTATGTTGCTATGGCTCGCGATATGTTTCATAGCAAAGATTTTTTGACTCTTTATCTGAACGGAGATTATTTCTTTGAAAAACCACCGCTTTATTTTTGGGGTGAGTGCTTATCCTTTGCTTTGTTTGGGGGTAAAGTTAACGAATTTACCGCACGTTTTCCGGTTGCACTTTACGGTTCGTTGTCCGTGTTTTTGATTTATTTTGTCGGGAAAAAAATTGTTTCCAAAAGATATGGGCTCATTTCTGCAATAATTTTAGGTTCAACTTTGGAATTTGTTATGCTTGCAAAGTTTGCAATTTTAGATATTGTTGTTACGACTTGTATTGGTTTTTCCACAATGTTTGGGCTTTTGACACAGTTTGTGGAAGATAAAAATAAAAAATATTTCTGGTGGCTTTTTTACATTTTCTCAGGATTAGCTGTTATGGCAAAAGGTCTTCCGGGTTTTATCGTGCCTTTTGCAGTGATGTTTTTTGTGACAATCGTTAACAAAACATTTAAACAAAATTTCAAATTACAATACATTTTACCCGGTTTTTTGTTATTCTTTTTGATTGTTATTCCTTGGCATTTAGTTATGTTCAAGATACATGATCCTTTGTTTTTTAACGAATATATTATGAAACACCATATTAACAGATTTTTCTCTTCAAGTCAGATTGATAGGGAACAACCTTTTTACTTTTACATCATTACTATTTTGTGGGGACTGGTGCCTTGGATTTTCTCCGCTATAGCCGCAGGGATTGCAAAACTTTCAAATTTACAAAAATTTTCACTGGATAATTTGGATGATCAGCATAAATTTCTTTATTTCAATGTGATAGCATTTGTTGTAACTATGTTATTTTTCTCATCTTCAAGTACAAAGCTTATCACATATATTTTACCGGTTTACTTTTTTACAGCTTGTATTTTGGGTTTCCTTTGGGAAGACTATATGTTCAAAAACAAGTATCAAAAATCAGTAAATCTTTCTGTCTATATATTGGGCGGAATTTGTATTTTCTCTGGAATTGTTGCTTGTTTTATGGAATATTTTCTGCCGGCTCAAATGTATGCTGATATTTTGATTATAAAGTGGTTTTGCATTGTTCTTGTTCTTACTTTTGGTATTTCAAGTATCTTATGTGCAGTAAGAAAAAATAAAATTGGCGTGTTTGCTTGTTACGTTCTTTTGGTACTGATTACTTCGGCTTTTGGAACAAAATTATTTTATAATATGGATTATGAATTTGGGCAAAATGATTTGATGAAATTTGCCAAATACGCTAAAGAAAACAACAAAAAACTTGTTGTCTTGAATGATGAACGCAAATATTCCGCACTTTATTACTATGGCGGTAAGGTATTTTTCATTTCTCAAGATGATAAGAAAGAAATGGCTAAATTTGGTCAAATGCTTGATGATAAAGATGTTGTTGTCATCGTAAGAGAACGCAAAATGCCAAAGGTTGATGAAACATTGGATTTTGATGTAATTTTAGATGGAAGGAAATATTCTTTAATAAAGGTGAGATAATGCTTACCAGATATGAAAAGTTTCTTGAAAAATTTGATAAACGTTTGGACAAATATTTTGAAGAACAATGTGAATATGTAAAATGCAAAATGGGATGTTCTTACTGTTGCGAAGTAGGAGAATATCCGTTTTCCCGTTTGGAAGCGGAATATTTGATGTCCGGTTATCTTAAGCTTTCTCCTGAATTAAAGAAGCAAATAAGAGATAATATAAAACGCTTGAAATCAGAAAATCCAAAGTATTACCAATGCCCTTTTTTAATTAACCGTTTGTGTTCTGTATATAAATATCGAGGAATAGTGTGCAGAACTCATGGCCTTGCTTGGTATGACGAGGATGAAAATAAGATTAAACTTCCGTATTGTGTAAATATAGGGCTAAATTACAGTAAAGTTTTTGATCGGGAAACAGGAGAAGTTTTTATTCAAGATCCCATAAGAGAACGGTTTAATATAAACGCGATTTTACGCAGCCCGGAAGCAGAAAGATATGAACTTGAATGCGGAGAGATAAGACCTCTTTTACAGTGGTTCTGAGCTGAACAGTAATAACAAGATTAGACAAACATATTAATTTTAAAAATGGAATGTAAACATTATTGAAACATGGCTTGAAAAAATATCTCAAGTGAGTTATACTACCTATGTAGTAAAAATTGTGTGTGAAAAGGATTTATGATTATATTGTTTTCTTAAACAGTAATTATGCCATCTAAATGGCGTATTGTTTTTCAGGTTAAGTGTAATAAAATAGTTTAAGGAATGTAAACTCACAAGTCATATCAGGCAAAATTTCTTTGTCAGACGTTTTATATAAAAAAGTGTTTAGCAGGTGTAGGTTTTGAACGAAAATAAAAATAAGGTTTCTGAACAAGTAAAATCAAAAGTATTGAAAAAGGATAGTACTGGAACGACTAACCCTCTTTCAAAACGCCTAAATTCTTTAAATAAAACGAATTTAACCAATTTAAATCCTGCCAAAACAACTAAATCCGAACAAAAAGAGAGCCCTAAAACATCCAATCCTATATCTTCTAAGACATCAAGTATAGTTGCCAGGATTAACGATTTCAATACCAATAAGACTGCAAACAGAATGTATGCCGGTTATATGAATACTGCAGCAAGTGCTCATCGTGTTGTTGATTATTCCGAACTTGTATACAGTTTAAACACTTTACTTGAGGGGAAAACAAGTGTTCATGAACTTTTTACGGCAGTGCATGAGTTGTTCTTAGAAAAGATTAACAGTGTGTTTACAGCCTTTGGAGTTGTTCATGAGCAGTCAAAATGTCTTAATATAAAACTTTTTAATTCGTTTGGGAGTACTTATTCTTCAAAACTGATGCTTTCCGATGATTCAAATCCTATAATTCAATGCTATAAAAGTGGGGTTCCAGTTTATCAGGAGAACAATAAATTTTTGAATATTCCATATTTGCAGGCATCTTCTGCATATATATTTCCCTTGCATTCAATAAACGGGTGCAACGGTGTTATGATTATAGGGAAAGATTCCCTAGAAAATCATATCGGATTATTTTCATTTATTGCAAATTATTGTGCTCTGTTTATGCAAAACATGGAACTTTTAGAACAGACTAATAAGTATGCTAATACTGATACACTTACGGGTTTGTATACACACAGAGGTTTCCAGGAAATATTGAGTGTAGAATTAAAGAAAGCATCTGAAAATGAATCTGATCTTTCCATTATAATGCTTGATGTTAATAATATTTCGAAAATTAACAGAGAACTTGGCCATGCAAAGGGTGATGAAGTTATTAAACTTCTTGCCGAAAAAGTAAAACAAAATATAAGAAGTACAGATAAAGCAGGCAGATATGGCGGAGATGAGATTGCAATAATTCTTCCTGAAACAAGTACAGCTGATGCAAAGTATTTAGCAGAGTATATTACATATTGCTTATCTTGCTGTTTTGTAGATGATGTCGGGCCTGTAAAGGTTTCTGTAGGTATTGCTACGTATCCTGAGTGTAGCAAAGATCAGGAAAAACTTTTGATTTTGGCAGAACAGGCGATGTATATATCTCAAGCAAAGGGATATAAAGAAGGTATGTCAGCCATAATCAGTTCTGCTGATTACAATTTCTGGGATGATGAAGCTTTGAATTCATTTGCAGAAGTTGTTGCAAAACGTCATTCTCAATTAGGTATAGATTTTGGAGAGGAACTTTTACATAAGTTCAATAATGAGCAAATAGTATCTCACAACCACTTGATGGAGCTTGCAAACTCTCTTGCAAGTGCAATTGATGCAAAAGATCCTTATACCAAAGGTCATTCGACTTCTGTTTCAAGATATTCAGAAGCTTTGGCAAGAGCTATAAACCTACCGGAAGACGAAGTTCAAAGAATAAAACTCGGAGCTCTTCTCCATGATGTAGGCAAAATCGGTATTCCTGAAAATGTTCTTAAAAAACCCGGTAAATTGGAAGGCGAAGAATGGGAAATAATGAAACAACATCCCGTTATAGGAGCTGAAAAAGTTCTTGCACCAAATGATGCTTTGCGTGATTTAATTCCGATTGTAAAATATCACCATGAACATGTTGATGGAAGTGGTTATCCTGAAAACTTAAAGGGAGAAAATATTCCTCTTGCTGCAAGAATTGTAGCTGTTGCAGATACATTCCACGCGTTGATTTCTGACAGGCCTTACCGCAAGGGAATGAGTGTTGAAAAAGCTTGCAGTATATTGAAAGATGGTGCCGGAAAACTTTGGGATTCTGATCTTGTACGCCAGTTTATATCCATTGCACCTTCTTTGTCTACAAGTGTGTAGGTGTTTTGCAGTATTAAATATTTTGAAATTAATGCTTTTGATATTGAGTTATTTCATTTTTGCTTGCATAATTTCAAAAATAGTGTATAATTATATGAATTAAAGGAATTTTGCTAAAGGTTTCTTTAGAGTACCAATTTAAATCAGGAGAAGAAAAATGTACCAAGATGAAAAACTTGTTTGTGAAGATTGCGGCGCAGAATTCGTCTTCACAGCAGGTGAACAGGAATTCTACGCGGAAAAAGGTTTGGTAAACAAACCGAAAAGATGTCCTGAATGCAGAAAGGCACGTAGAAAAAACAATCGAAGACACAGAAAAATGTACGATGCAGTGTGTTCAAAATGCGGAGCACAAACACAGGTTCCGTTTAAACCGATTCCGGGTAAAGAAGTCTTTTGTAAAGATTGTTTCACTAAAGAACAGGAAACTACAGAACAAACAGCTGAATAAGATAAAATTAAATATTTTAGATACTAAAACAGACCGTTTGTTAGCGGTCTGTTTTTTGTTATACGCCAATACAGCTGTTTAAGTATTCAATAGTACTTATTTTTTCGTCATACAAATACTTTATGAAATTTAAATAGGCAGCGTTGTGAGAAGTTATTACTAGGTTTATTTCAAATCCGTCAGTGCAAAAGGGTTCGTAATCGTAAACTACATAACTGTTGTACTTACTTTTCCACTCCTTTCGTTCAATTCGGCTGTTGTTTTCTTCAATAACATCTTCAAGCCACGCTATAATGTCCTTATTTACATTTTTCATTTCCAAGCGATTGTAGTTGCTGCAATCATGGCAATTGTTTCCCATTAACATGTTAAATTACTCCACCAATATGTTATATGTAGATTTTAAATCCTTTTTTACTTAAAATAATCCCCTTTAGGTATAAGCATAAAATAGTGAATTATGGTGATTTATTATTTTTTATTTAGTTTTTATTTCTTTATAATTAATTGAAAAAAAACGACAAATCTTATACTATAAAAAAGGGTTAATCAATAAATTAAAGGTGTTTGCATGCAGGAAAAACGAATTTTAATAGTTGATGATGATGATGAAATTAGGGATTTACTCGAATTTGATGTAAGAGCAAGCGGTTATTTTGTGGATACTGCCCGCGATGGTATGGAAGGGCTTAATAAAGCTTTGAATAACACTTATGATTTAATTTTACTTGATGTTATGATGCCTAAGATGAATGGGTTTGATGTTTGCAAAAATATCAGACAGGCTAAACTCGCGATACCGATTTTAATGCTCACGGCAAAGGGAACAATAGATGATAAAACTGAAGGTTTTGACTGTGGAGCGGATGATTATTTGGTGAAGCCGTTTGATATACAAGAAGTTTTGTTGAGAATCCGTGTTCTTTTAAGAAGAAATCAGGTTTTTGATGAAGATAAATCATCTTTATCAGACGAAGTTTTGAGTGCAGGAGATATAGAGATTTTCCCTGAAACGCTTGAGGCAGTCATTGTAAATAAAAAGGTTAAGCTAACACCTACGGAATTTGAAATATTGTACTGTTTGATGCAGCACTTTAATAATCCTGTTACATTGGCAACTCTTCTTGATGAAGTTTGGGGTTATGACAGCAATGAGGATGTAAGGATGTTAAGAGTTCATGTTGGAGGGTTGCGGAACAAGATTGAGCCTGATACAAAACATCCGAAGTATCTTCATACGGTAACAAACGTAGGTTATAAATTAACTCCATTCGTAGAAGGGTGATTATGTTTGGGAAACATTTAAAAATTGTTGAACAAATTATTATAGTTTTTGTATTTGCTGTTATTGTTCCAATGACAATCAGCGGGTTTATCATAAACAACATAAATCAGCAATCAATGAGGTATCAGCTTAGAGAATCTGCTGTTTTAATTGCTAATATGGTATCCGATGAAATTGATTTTTTTAACAAGACAATAATAAGTAATCTTGAACAAATCGTGTTTTCTCTGGAACATCTTCCAACTCAAAGAGCAAAAGAACAGTATTTAAAATCTGTTATAAAACAGCTTGATGATTGTGAAAATTTGGAAATGACTGATGATGCTGGGCTGGAGGCTATTAAAAAAAGAGACAGAGCCAATAATAATGCATCAATTCCTCTAAAAATAAATGATAACAGATATCTTGTTGCAACATTTAAGTTAGATGCGGTCAAGGATGAACTTTTTAGGTCTCTTGCTGATGATAAAAGACAAATTTACGTTTTGACGGATGATGGGACTTTACTTGCAGAACATAATTACACAGAAGAAGCATATAAGAAAACAATTTCTTTACTTCCGGAGAAGTTGAGGAAAAACAAACCAATTATTTTTGGGGATGTAAAAAATCAGCCGCTTGTATATGTTTCGAAAAATGACCCTAAAATTACTATTATTGTAAACACTACTGAAAAAGTTACACAAAAAGCAATTACTAATAACAGCTTGAAAATAATTTTGTCTTGTCTACTTGCAACTTTAACAATTATTTTTGTTGTCGGACTTTACACTTATTATCTTTATATCAACATAAGACAGTTGTTTAAAGGGATTATTGCAATATCAAAAGGGAATTATGAAAGACAAATCAGGCTTTTAACAACAGCTTTTACTCCTCATGAAATTATATTTCTGGCCTTTGAGTTTAATAGGATGGCAACAGAAATTCATAAATCATATATTCAATTAAAGAAAAATAATATAGAGTTAAAACAGTTGAATGAATTTCGTTCAAACCTTATTGATACGGTAAGTCATGAACTTCGGACTCCTTTAACAAGTATACAAGGTTATACATCGCGTCTGATGCGTCAGGACATTCAGATAGATGAAGAAACCCGACAAAAATCTTTGCGAATAATTAAAGAGCAATCGGAACGTTTGAAAAGACTTATTGATGATTTGTTAACTATTCCTGATATTGAAGGGATGCGTCTGCGTACTAATATAGAACAAGTTTGGCTGCCTGAGGTGTTAGAGGAGTCAAGAATTTTAATCAAAAACAAAAGAAATATGGAAATAGTATTTAATTTGGGTGAGGATTTCCCTTTTGTAGAGGGTGATAAAGACAGATTAATTCAGGTTTTTGTAAATTTATTGGAAAATGCCGCTAAATATGCTGCAGAGGGTTCTAAAATTGTTGTTGACGGAATTATAAAAGAAGGTTGTGCAAAAATCTTTGTAAAGAATGATTGTGAAGTTATTCCTCCCAAAAAATTAAAGAAGTTGTTTGAAAAATTTGTACGCCTTGACGACAACACAACAAGAACCACCAGAGGTACAGGTTTAGGTTTGTTTATAGTAAAGGGTTTGATTGAGGCAATGAATGGAAAAATAGAACTTCACAGTGACAAAACTTGCGGATTTTGTGTTGAAGTTACTTTAAATCTTGCTAATAATACTCAAGAGGTTCTTAAATGAAACGTGCTGTAGAGCTTGCGAAAAAATCCTTTGGAGAAGTTCCTGTGGGAGCTTTAATAATCAAAGATGGCGAAGTTATAGCAGAGACTTTTAATCAGAAAGAAACAACTAATGATGTTACTGCTCATGCAGAAATTTTAGCTATACGCGAAGCTGAAAAAAAATTAGGTCGTTGGCGTTTGGATGACTGTGAACTCTATGTTACCTTAGAACCTTGTCCTATGTGTGCTTGGGCTATCATTTCAGCAAGAATAAAGGCTGTATATTTCGGGTCTTATGACAAAAATTATGGAGCACTAGGTTCTGTAATTGACGTTAGAAAACTTGTGAATTCGAAAATGAAAGTTTATGGCGGGATTATGGAAGATGAATGTGATAAGATATTAAAAGATTACTTTAAGGAGCTTAGATGATTACAAAATCTGAGATAGACAAACTGGCAAATCAATACGAAACAACAGATTTTATCAAGGATGATCCTATCCGAGTCCCGAAACGATTTCAAGCAAAAAAAGATATTGAAATTGCAGGCTTTATGGCATCTCTTGTTGCGTATGGAAGACGCGAAGTTTTTTTGAAAAAATTGGATACTCTGCTTGAAATAGCACAAAATGAGCCTCTAAATTTTATCTTAAATTTTGAACCCAAAATTCTCGGGGATTTTAATTATCGTTTTGGCAAGCCAGAGGATTTTGCAGAAATTTTTTTGATAATGCGTAATTTATATACGGGAAATAGTAGTTTAGAGGAACTTTTTAAGTACGGTTATGAAAATTCGGTTGAAGGAAATATATTTGTTCCGGTGACTGATTATTTTTATTCGAGAGCAAAAGACAACAATGCTATGGGTTTTAAATTTATGATTCCGGATGCCAGAAAAGGCAGTGCTATGAAGCGTATGTGTATGTATCTTCGATGGATGGTTCGTAAAGGACCTGTTGATTTTGGGTTGTGGAATTTTATGAAGCCGTCGGAATTGCTTATCCCTCTTGATACTCATGTCGCAAGATTATCAAGGGAGATGGGGCTTTTATCACGGAATGTGAATGATTTTAAGGCTGTTATAGAATTAACGGAGAATTTGAAAAAATTTGACTCAGAAGATCCTGTAAAATATGATTTTGCAATGTTTGGTTACGGGGTGAATAATTAAAACCTGTTTAATTATTATTCGCTTATATATTTGTATTTTTCATATAATTGGAAGATTTCATCTTTATTTATATTTTCTTTAACTTTAAATACTCCTAAAGAGTCGGCCCTATCAATAGTTTCCAGATATTTTAGAACAACGTGATAATGTTCTCTGTTCCAAAAATCGTGGAACAAAATTATTAAATTATCATTAGGTTTAACGTTGAGTATTATACTTAAAACGCATGCCACCCTAAAACGACCGTCTACGAGTACAATTGAAGGGAATGGGACTTGTTGAGTATATAATTGTGTATAATTTAAAAAACATTCCTGTTTTGTTTCAGAGCATGGATAGCCCCATTTTTTTGTTTTGCCAATGTTAGCATAGACAAAGTGTAATTTCCCTTTAGAAATATTTTGTCGTATGAATTTCCATGATTTCATACGCTTAATCCAACTTAAACTGCTTTCAACAGAATATACATCAGCATCAGTTCTTTTTAATACATCAAATGTGGAACCGCCCGATCCAAATTCCAGATAATTTTTACAATTGCACTTCCCAATATAATGATAGAACAATTCTCTTTCCGCAACGGTGTTCAACGTTGTGTAGTCTGTCGGATTTTCCGAAAATTTGTCTAACAAATTACTTATAGCTTTTAAAATTTTCTTGAAATTGATAAACATTACTTATTCGCCAAGGTTCAATTGAGAGAATTGAACAATTTTATTTTTTCCGCGTTTTTTAGCGTTGTATAGGGCATGTTCTGCATATCGAATAATTGTATTTGCGTCTTCCTCAGTATTTTCAAGGCAAGGGTATGTAGAAATCCCACCGGAGATAGTTATTGGGTGTCTTTCTTCTTCTCCTGCAGGAATAAATTCCATTTTTTCAATATCACGTCTAAACCTTTCAGCGAACAAAAATGCGTTTTCTTCGGAAGTGTTTGGAAGAATTAAAAGGAATTCTTCGTCTCCGTAACGTGTTAAGATATCTTCTTTTCTGATAAGTTGTTTCAATTTATCTGCAATTGAACGTAATAGGACATCTCCCCATTCGTATCCGTAAATATCATTTACAACTTTAAAGAAATCAAGGTCAAACAACAGACAAGACAATTTAGTTCCATAACGTTTTGCACGTGAAATTTCTTGTTCAAGACGTTCTTGCATGTATTTTCTGTTGTGAAGTCCTGTAAGTTCATCAGTTGTTGATACGAGTTTAAGCTTATCTCTCAACTCTTTATACTTTAACAGGGCATTTGCTCTAATAGTTAATTCCAAGTTGTCAACCGGAGTTTTTACAAAATCAAAAATAACGGCCCTTACGGTAGTTCCTTTGAATACATCTCCGATAAAGAGGGTAGGAGCTTTGAATTTTGTTGTCATCAAAACATCTTTAATATTTGGGACACTTTCAATGACCACAAGTCCGGGATTTAGCATTTCGTAATCTTTAAGATTTTCTGCATTTTCAATTCTAACGTTTGTGTCGTCAATTTGTGCCAAAACATCTGCAAGTTTTGATTCATTTTTGTCTGTATAAACAACAATATTTTTCATTTTCTCTCTTTATCCTCTGTAGTAAAACTTTCACTTTTCAATTTATCAGTTATCGAATTTTTATAAAATTTTTATTCGATTTTACAAAAACATTAGAGTGCTAACTCCCATTTTTTCATCCAATTTTACCATATTAAGCCTTCTAAATCAATAGCTAAACAAAATTTAATAAATCAACGGTCCCTTTTTTTCTGTGCTAAAATCAGTATATGCTGAGTGTCAAAATCAAACCAATGCAAAAATCAGATCTTGATGATGTCATTTTACTTGAAGAAAAGGCTTATGGAGAGCATCATTGGTCTAAAGATTCTTTTGCAAGTGAACTTTCAAATGAACTTGCAAAGTATTTTAGTGCATTTAATGAGGAAGGCAAACTTATCGGTTATGCGGGTTGTTGGCAAATTCTTGAGGAGGCTCATGTCACGACAATTGCAGTTTTACCTGAATATAGGAGAAAATATTTAGGGGAAGCTCTTTTGGTAACTTTGCTTAATCAATGTTACAAGGATATGATAAAGTATATTACATTGGAAGTCAGAGTTGGAAACAAGGCTGCAATATCGCTTTATGAAAAGTACGGCTTTAAATCATTGGGTGTGAGAAAGGGATATTATCAGGATAATAATGAAGATGCATTGATTATGTGGACAGAGAACATATTTTACGATAAATTTAAATCGGGATATGACAAAAATACTTGTGATTTAAAAGGGAAAATTAATATTTTATGATAAAGGCTTCTGTACCAAAGATAAAAGTAATAAAGAAACAGGTTGAAGGGATAAGGCTGTCATTCGGGAGTTTGCTTTTAATGTTGTGTTGTACATTTTTACTTGTTTTATCTACATTTGTTCAACTTGATATTACACACTTTATAATTCCGAAGGGGCTTTTTTCTGGTGCTGAATTAAAATTTAGTGATTTTGTTTACACGTACAAACTTATTCCTCAAGTCCCTGTAGCGATGTTTGTCGGTGCTTTTTTAGGACGGAAATACGGTATAGCAAGCATTTTGTTGTACATTTTGATTGGATTATTTATAATCCCTGTTTTCGCTCTTGGCGGAGGCCCAAAATATATTTTTGAATATGGTTTTGGTTATATTCTTGCATATATTCCGGCGGTATTTTTTGCAGGTTCGATTTTAAAGAGCGGTTTTACAAACAGAAATATGCTGCATGCTGTTCTTGTCGGGGTTTTGACAGTTCATTTTATCGGAATTTTGTATATGCTGTTTATAGCCGGCTTGAAACATGAAGGTGCCTCTTTTATGTGGGGATGGATTTGTGCACAAAGCGGTATAAAAATTATTTATGACTTTATACTAAGTTTTGCACTTGTTTTTCTTGCAAAATATGCAAAAATTATTTTGTGGTTCTTTATGTAAAAATTCTAATTTCTAAAGCAGGCACAATAATGGTTTATCCCAACATTATCAAGTTGCGGGATTTCATTTGTACAAATATCAATACATTTTGTACATCTTGGGTGAAATCGGCATCCGGATATGTCTTGTTGTATTGAAGGTGGCTGACCTTGGATAGTTTCGAGTTTTACGTTTCTATTTGACGGTAATGAGTTTAAAAGAGCTATTGAATAAGGGTGTTTTGGGTTTTTAAAGAATTCAGTTGCGGGCGCTGTTTCAACAATTCTTCCTGCGTACATAACCGAGACATAATCCGCATTTTCCCCAACAAGAGCTAAATCGTGAGTAATCAAAAGAATTGAAGTATTTTTTTGTGTTTTGATTTCATTCAATAAATTCATAATTTGGGCTTGAATTGTTACATCAAGTGCAGTTGTGGGCTCATCAGCGATTAAGATTTCTGCATTACAGGCTAGAGCCATTGCGATTATTGCTCTTTGTTTCATTCCTCCTGAGAATTCATGCGGATAAGATTTCATTCTTTCTTCTGCACAAGGAATTTGTACCGCATCCAAAGCTTCAACTGCTTTTTTATAGGCATCTTTTCCTTTTAATCCTTGATGAATTTGAATGACTTCCAAAAGCTGATCCCCAACTGTAAATAGTGGATTTAGTGAAGTCATGGGATCTTGAGGGATTAGAGCAATTTTTGCTCCTCTGATTTTTTGAATATTTTTTAGCGGTAGATCAATTAGATTTTCTTTATTATAAATTATCTTTCCGGATGTAATTTGAGCAGTTTTGGGAAGTAACCTTAGTATACTCATTGCACTAATAGTTTTTCCGCAGCCTGATTCTCCGACAAGTGCGTGCATTTTACCTTTTTCAAGAGAAAATGAAACATCAAAAAGTGCCTGTCTTAAACCATTTTCAAAAGAAAAACTTAAATTCAAATTTTGCACATCCAATATTGTCATAATTAAATAGTATATGATAGTTAAAAATATTTGAATAGTCTTGCGGGGGGAATTTTGTTAACAAATATTAAGCGGTTATAAATCCTTGAAAATGCTTGCTAATTAAGGTTTTACGGTCTATAACCCCCCAAAAAGCTCATGTTTGCATGCAATTTTTCGGTCTCAAAATTTTTTATAAAAGTATAGGGAAAAAAATAATCTCATTCACGGGGAAATGGAAAGGGGAAATTATGAGTACTAATTCGATTTACTCAATTTATGGTTTTACAGATTATGCATCTGTATTTGAAAAGAAAACTACTGAACAATCAATTCGTAATGACCAGATGTTGCGTGATGCAAAAATGACAATACCAATTAATCAAAGTTCAAAAAAAGATGAACAAAAAGGTCTTGTTGTTGAGCGTGAAAAGAAATTGCAAAAACTTGATTTTGAAATCGGTAATCTTGCAATTAAATCTGAACGTAAAGCTCTTGAAGACAGATTAACCCAAGAGATTATACAATATGGTTTAACAAATGGCCAAAAGAATTTGACTGAAAAAGAAGCCAGAAAAATTGCAAAACTTCTTGTGAAAAATGAAAGATATAGACAAGAGTCCGAAAGAACAACAGTTTATATGGATAAAGAGCAGTACGAAGCTGCAAAAGAAGAACGTAATGAGAAATATGATGAGTTATACTCTCAATTTAGAGAACAAGGTCTAACAAGACGTGCGGCAAAAGAACGTGCAAATGCAGAGTTAGGTCTAAATGAGTACGTTAAAAATAAACATGTACGAGCTTTCATTGAAGGACATGAAGAAGAATTTTACGATGAAAATGGCAACTTCCAAAGTGACAAATTAAAAGATAAGGCTGTTGAGTGGGCAAACACTCATACAAAAGATGGTGAGGTTGAAAACTATTATTTAAGCTTAAAAGAACGACGTGAAATTGCTGCAAAATTAGGTATAGATGATGATATCGTTGCAAATATTGCGGACAAATCAAATATTGGATTAAAAAAGGATTATACAGAGCTTTATCAAGCACTGGCAATAGCTGGCGGTACTGCTTTAGGAGCTGTTTTAGGTCATCTGTTCTTTAGCCCGACAGCTACAGCAGTAGCTGGTGCAATAGCAGGATCCACAAAAGTTACGGGTGTTACAGTAGCAGAGGCTGGAGCTGAAGCAGTAGCAAAGGCTTCTGTATCAGGTACAATCCCGGGAGCATTGGCAGGAGGTGGTTTAGGTGCCCTTGGAGCTTCCTTCATAAAAGATAAGGGAGGGGTAGAAACTCCACTTTATGCACCGGCAAAACCTGAAGAAGAACAACCAAATCAGGATGTTGTACAAGATGAGCTTGATGAGCCTGATGCATGCGAACTTACTCCAGGTCAAACATATAAGGAAGAAATTCAGTTAATACCAACTGAAGAACCTGTAGAATATTGTTCTTATGACGTTAAAAAAGATGACTTGTGGTATGGTATAGTACAAGCAAAATATCGTCATGAAGATGGTTCTCCTCTTTCTTGGAAAGAAGTTAAGGAAGTTTATACCGCTTTAAAAGAAATGCACGATATTCCAAAAGATTTGACATACATTCCATTGAAACAGTTAAGATTGTATTCTGAAATTAATGGCAAAAAATACTGTGTTGACTGTGAAGCAAAGGTCAAGGAAAAGAATAAAGATAATTATAAAACTCCAACTAAAATATGGACCGGTAAAGACCCTGGAGTAGCTACAAAACAAGAAAACATAGAAGTTCAAAAATTTACTCCACAGTTCTATTTTATCGATTGCAGCGGAAAACAAAGTGAAATGTATGATTCAAAAGAAGCCAGAGATATAGCAATGGCAGCCGCACAAAGACAGATTAATGAAGAATTTGAAAATTAATCTTAAAAAATAAACAAAAAGACCTTCCTTACATAAGGAAGGTCTTTTAATTGCAGATACAAATACCATTAGCAGTAGCTTTTAGGTTATTTGAAATCCAGTAATTGTCAATTGGGGCAAACTCTCCGTTTACACTAAAATAAGACGAGCCTGAGCCTGACATAATGGCTCCCGGATATAACTGTTTTATGGCCTTTAATTCTTCATAGTCGTCGATTAAAGCCCATTCAAGATCATTTGCAAAATCTTCTTTTCTGCCAAATTCTGATACAAAGTTATTGTTAGATTTAAAAGAGAATTTGGTATAGGCTTCTTTAGCACTAATTCCCAAATCATTAGGCTTAATTAATGAAAGGTTAAATTCTTCAAACTCAAGAGGTTTAAGAATTTCTCCTCTGCCTGTTGTCATTTGTCGTCCGCCTTCCAGACAAAAATTTAAGTCAGATCCCAATTTGGCACAAAGTTTATGCAATTCTTTTTTAGACAACGGTTCTTTAAATATTTTGTTTAATCCGTACAAAGTTCCTGCAGCATCTGTGCTTCCACCTGCAAGGCCCGCTGATACCGGAATATTTTTTTCTATATATATTTCAATTTTGTGCGGTGTCATGTTTGTATATTCTATAAATAGCATCGCAGCTTTGTAGACCAAATTCTTTTCATCGTAAGGAATTTCCTTGCTATTTCCGCAAAGATTTATAAAAAATTTTTCTGAAGGACTTGTTTTTATCGTTAAGTAGTCATAAAGACTAATAGTCTGCATAATACTTTCAATGTCATGAAATCCGTCAGGACGTTTTCTTAAAACTTTTAGAGTAAGATTAATTTTTGCAGGACATTGAATTTTAATTGTCATTCAACGCCTCCGATAATTCTCCAAAACTCTTTATAGAAAGTTTTTCTCCTCTTATATTTTCATCAATATTCAGTTTAGAAAACGCACTTAAAATCTTTTCTTTAGAAAAACCGGCTGATAACAGACAATTTTTTAGAGTTTTTCTTCTTTGGGCAAAACCTGCTTTAACTGTTTTTCTGAAATGTTTGTAGTCTTTTAAATCCAGTAAAGGTTTTTCTCTTACCGTGAGTTTTACCAGTGCTGAATTCACTTTTGGAGCGGGATAAAATGCTTTTCTTCCGACTAATCTCAAAATTTCTACATCAGCCCAAAACTGTGAAAGTATTGTGAGAAGTCCATACTGTTTGGATGGAGAATTTTCATCCGCAGCAATTCTTTGTGCAACTTCTTGTTGAACCATAAGAATTATATCTTTTATTTTGTTTCTGTTTTTGTTGCAAAGATCATCAATTTCCCCAAGCAGATGTGCGATAATAGGACTTGTTATATAGTATGGAATATTTGCAACTATTTTAATTTTCTTATCACAAAGTTCTGACAAGTCCGTTTTTAAAATATCCTTGTGTATAATTGTAAGATTTTTTGCATCAATTTTTTCCAGCTCTTTTACAGCTTCTTCATCAAGTTCAATCGCAATAACTTGTTTAGCATGCTTGACAAGTTGTTCGGTTACAAATCCAACCCCGGGACCGATTTCAACAACAATATCATCTTCCTTAATATCAGCGTAATCAATGATATCAGAGATAACCTGCCCGTCAATCAGGAAATTTTGCCCTAATCTTTTTTTGGTTCTAAAATATCTTGCTCTGTCGAAGTAGTTCATCTTACCTATTATAATACCACACACAGGCAAATGTTTTAAAAAAAGTTTTTTGCTAATTTTGTGGATGTTATAATAAATAGGGGGTCAAAGTGAATAACGTACAAACTAAAGTTAAATTAGACAAAAAAGAAATTTTAAAATTATTTGAATCAGGTTGTAAACCTTTTCAAGACCATAAAGTAGGGATTGAATATGAGAGGCTCCCTGTGTTTTCGGTCACTTCAAAGGCTGTTGATTATTCAAGCGAATTTGGGATTTGTAATTTTTTAAGAAATTTTGCCAGAGAAGAAAATTGGGATTATATTATGGATGATTATAATATAATCGGACTAAAACAGGGGCATGACACGATAACTTTGGAACCCGGTTGTCAAATTGAGATGAGTTTGGAACCGCAAAAAACAATTGATGAATTAAAATCAAAGATTATGTTGTTAGATAAACAATTAAAACCGGTTTTAAACAAATTTAATATAAAACTTTTAAATTACGGTGTTTCACCTTTATCCACACATAAGTCTATAAATTTAATTCCTAAAAGGCGTTACAAAATAATGGCAAAATATCTTTGGGGAATTCTATCTGACGTAATGATGAGGGAAACCGCAGGAATTCAGTGTTGCATAGATTTTGAGAGTGAAGAAGATGCTATGTATAAATTTAAGATAGCAAATAAACTGGTTCCGTTTATGACAGCAATGTTTGCAAATTCTCCTGTAAGAGGCGGTGTTGAAACTGGTTATAAGAGCTTTAGAGCCTTAAGTTGGCTTAATACAGACAATGACAGATGCGGTTTTGTAGGACAGATTGATGATGATTTTTCTTTTGAAGAATACGTGGATTATGTCCTTGACTCTCCTATGATATTTATAAATCGTGAATCAGGAACCATTCCGATTGATGGTAAAATAACATTTAACCAGTTCATGGAAAAGGGTTATGAGGGTTTTGAGGCGGATATTGAAGATTTTAAACTTCATGCTAATTTGTATTTCCCAGAGGTTCGCCTTCGTAATTTTCTTGAGATAAGAAATCATGATTGTGTCGGAAAAGATTTGCAATATGCAATCACTGCGATATATAAAGGGATTTTGTACAGCAAGAGTGCGATGCAAGAAATTGAGGAACTTTTCAAGCAATATGAATATAGAGATTTTTCAGAGCTTCGTTATAATGTCCCAAAAAGTGCCTTGAATGCTAAGATTGCACGTCATTGTATAAAAGATTTGGTCAAAGAAATATTATATATTGCAGAAAAATCTCTTATTGAAATGGATATGGGAGAAGAAAAATTTATTGAGCCTATAAAAGAGTTTGCCTTAAATGGTATCAGCCCTGCAGATGTTATAATTCGAAATTGGAACGGATTATGGAACAAAGATATTAAAAAACTCGTAAAATTTGTTAGTGACTAAATTTCTATATTTTATAGCTTAATGTATTTAAAAAACACGGAATGCAAATTTGCATTCCGTGTTCATCGATTACCCCTCCTTTATTTTTATTTCAGCCTTCCTGTCCGCATTAATAAATAATATTCGGAAATTAAAAGACCTTATTTGTAGTGGTAATCGTCCGTATCCCGCCGCTTATTCCCCGGAAAAAGTGCAGGTTATCACTATCACCTGCTTCGAATACAAACACAGATGTACATTCCTTTTAGGCTGTGTTCTCCGGGCCCGAAAATATCTCGGATGATCCGGCTTTAAGATACGAATTTGAATTTTATTTTTCTTTTATTTCTAGTTTTTTAGGTGTTTTAGTTTCGGTCAGGAGTTTTGGCAGTTTTATTGTAAGAATTCCTTTATCATAGGTTGCTGTACTTTCATCTGCCTTTACCGGTTGGTCAAAGGATATTGTCCTTTGGTATTTACCGTATCTGAATTCTGAAGTATGATAGCGTTCATTTTTAGCTTGTTCTTCTTTTTCTTCGGCTTCTTCATGAATTTCTGCGGTTATTGTCATAAAGTCGTTATCTATTTCAACTTCTATATCATCTTTATTTACTCCCGGAAGTTGGACTTTTACTGTGTATTTTTTGTCATTTTGTTTTACTTCTATTGCCGGTCTCCAGACGGAAGTTTTCTTGACGTTCAAAGGATTTGCCATTGAATGTATTAGCAGAGTGTCTCTTAAAAAATTATTTAATTCATTATGGATACTGTCAAAATACAAGTCAGGTTCGCGGATTATCAAATCGTGTTTCATTTGTGTTGTTTCCTTTCTACTTTAGAATAAACGTTTTTAAGTTTGGTTTCATTCAACTTTGGATTAATTAATTGTTCCTTAATAGTGTACTTTCGAGTAATAGAATAAATGTTAATTTAATGAATAATATTGGCAGGAGGAAAGCAGAAATGTCTATAAAAATGTTGGTTTTTGATTATCGTGAGAGTGAGAGAAACTTTTTTGGAAATAACAAGTTTGAAAATTTTGATATTACTTTTTATAGTGAGAGTTTGAACGAGGATTTTATAAAAAATCTTTCGCAAGATCAGCTAAATAATACTATGGTAATAAGTGTGTTTATTGATTCAGAAGTTAGTGAAGCTGTTATAAATTCTTTTAAAAATTTGCGAATTATCTCTACCAGATCTACCGGAGTTGATCATATAAATTTGAAGGTGGCAGAAGAGAAAAATATTGCTGTAATAAACGTTGAGGGATACGGGTCAACATCTGTCGCTCAATTTACAATTGGTGTTATGATAGCTCTTGTGAGAAAGATTATTGCTGCATCCTCTTACGTATCAGAAGACAGTCGTCCTTGTTCAAACTTTTTGGGACGTGATGTATCAAAATTAACAATTGGTGTTGTTGGAACAGGTGCAATAGGTTCTGCTGTTTGTAAGCTTGCAAAAGCATTTGGGATGAATATTTTGACCTACGATATAGCTGAAAGACAGGAATTAAAAATTAATTATGGTGTTCAGTATGTTGATTTTGAAAGTCTTTTACAAAAATCTGATGTTGTAACTTTACACATGCCTTATACCGGAGAAAATTTTCATTTGATTTCCGAAAAGCAATTTAATCTTATGAAAAATTCTGCTTACATAATCAACACGTCAAGGGGAGAAATTTTAGATACAATTGCTTTATATAATGCTCTGGAGATGAAAAAGCTTGCCGGTGCAGCATTGGATGTTGTGATGTGTGAGCAGTTAAGTTTCCGATGCGGTCAATTTAGCAAAAATTTGGGATATGATTTAAAGTGTCTTGAAGAGGCAAAAGTTGTTAAACAACTTGCAAAGATGGACAATGTTATTATTACACCGCATATGGCTTACGAGACTCAAGATGCAATTGATTACATTTTAGAAGTTTCGTTTAAGGGAATATTGGACAGCATAAAAGGCGGGAATAAATATAGGGTATGCTAAAAATTTACTTAACCAATGTTTGGGCTGAAATTACCCCGAAGAGATAATCCGTTTTCCCTTTTAGTTTAAATCCTTTATTTTTAAAATCTTTTATTAAGTCATTCGGTTCAGGAAATTGCTTTTTTGACTCTATAAGATATGAATATGCTGCTGCATTTTCTGTAAAAAATCTTATCGAAATCGGAGTTATTATATCGTAGATTTTACTCAAAAAATTATGAGTTCCAAAATCAAGATGCATGAAACATCCCCCCGGCTTTAAAATTCTATAGGCCTCATCAACTGCTTTTTCGGCATTTAAAATATTTCTTAGTCCAAAACCCATTACAACAAAGTCAAATGTATCATCCGCGTAAGGGAGGTTTGTTACATCTCCTTGCAGGTATTGAATTTTATTGGAAGAATTTTTGTTATTTGCAATCTCAAGCATTTTTTCGGAGAAATCAATTCCTACAACATTTGCTTCAGGCTGTATTTCTTTTACAAATATTGCAAGATCTCCTGTTCCGCAGCAAAGGTCAATTACATTATTATGCGGTTTGATATTCAAGTTTTTTATACTTTTGTATTTTATATAGTTCTGGGTTTTGAACGACATTACGTTATTTATCATGTCGTATTTTCCTGCAATAAGATTGAACATCGTTTGAATAGTTTGCGGGTCTTTACTGTAGTTGTGGTTTTGTTTCATAAATTGTTACCTTTTTGCTTAAATCTAATCTTAACATATAATGAGATTATGAACATAGCTTTTATTCCTATAGATAACCGTCCTGTATGCTATACTCTACCTGAGCAAATTTGTGCAGTCGATAAGGGCATAAGTCTTTTTTTGCCGGATAGAAATCTGCTTGGTGATTTGACAAAGTATGCCGACGCCGAAAAAATTTTAAACTGGCTTGAAAATTTAGACTGTGTTGATGCTGTTATATTAAGTCTTGATACTATAGCATACGGAGGATTGATATCATCAAGAAGATGCTCCAATACATTTGAGGAAATAAAACAAAGAATTCATCGGCTGTTTAAAATTCTTGAAAGTAAAAAATCAAAAGTTTATGCTTTTTCGAGCATAATGCGAATTTCCAATAATAATGTGAATGAAGAAGAAAAAGAGTATTGGAATTTGTGGGGCAAGAAAATTTTCGAATATTCTTATAATACACATAAACTGGGGAAGTTTGAAAATGACGTTCCAAAAGAAATTTTAGATGACTATTTAAAAACAAGAAAACGAAACTTTGAAATAAACAAAATTTATTTAGAATTCCAAAAACGCGGATTATTTTCGACTTTGGTTTTTTCAAAAGATGACTGTGCCGAATATGGTTTAAATGTTATGGAGGCTCATGAACTGGAAAAACTTGGAGGATTTGTGAAAACAGGAGCTGACGAGATTCCTCTGACGCTTTTGGCAAGAGCTGTAAGTGATTTTAATAAAAAATTATCCTTAAAATTGAAGGTTGCTCCAATATTCTTATCTCCAAAAGACAAATCCCTTATTTCAAATTATGAAGATGTATCAATTGAAAATTCGGTAAAAGGACAGTTGGAGCTTGCAGGTTGTGAAATTTGCAGCCATAAGGATGCTGATATTCTTTTGTATGTTAATAATTTTGAGAACAGGCAGGGTGAAATTGTCATGAAAATCCCCACAAAACCCTATGAAGGAGAATGGGCTAAACAGGACAAACCCTATATGATAGCTGATGTCAGATTTGCAAATGGTTCTGACAACTCTTTTGTTAAAAAGTTGTTTGAAAATGATTTAGAACAATTTGATGATAATTTTTACGGTTATTCCGCTTGGAATACATCTGCCAATACTCTTGGAAGTCTGATTTGCACTGCAGTCGTGAAATTTTATTCAAATATTTCGTCTACCTTTTCGCCATTATCTTTTAAAAAATTACAGGTAGTCCGTTTTTTAGATGATTGGGCTTACCAGGCAAATGTCAGACAAGAGCTTGCAATGCCTGATGAAGATTTAATTAAGCAGAAAATGAGGCCTTTTGAAACATTGATATTTGAAAAATTGGGTGTGAATTTTAATACATCCTATAAATTCCCTTGGAATAGACTGTTTGAGGTGGAAGTTGAACTTAGTTGATATTCTTTTACTGTCAGTTGCATTAGGAATTGATTGTCTTGTTGTTTCATTTTCACAAGGATTAATTTTTACGTCTGCAAGAGTTAAAAATTCTTCGATGTTAGCCGTTACTATGGGATTTTTTCAGGGCGTTATGCCCTGTATAGGTTATTTTGCGACAGGCTTAATCAGCAGTTATGTTGCCCCTTTTGCGAAATGGATAGTCTTTTTAATATTTACAGCTCTTGCGATAAAATTTATTTACGAAGCTTATCAGGGAAAAGACGAAGAAATCTGCTGTATAGGATTAAGATGTCTGATAAGCCTGGGTATTGCAACAAGTATTGATGCATTGGGTGCCGGTGTGAATTTGCATTTAACAAATACGCCGCTTATTTTTTCTGCGTTTTTAATTGGTTTAGGCTCGGTTTTAATGTCTTTTTCAGGGTTTTGGCTCGGAAACTTTTTTAAAAAATTACCATCAAAATTTTTGGAAATTGGAGGAGGTATAATTCTCCTACTTCTGGGTTTAAAAGCATTGTTATAAGGTTTGGGGCATGCCCAAAAGGCTTGTAACTACTAAATATTTTACAATTCTTAATACAATATAAAATCATGGAAAACCATGGCATGAGCATGATTGCATGATTTAAAATCCGTAAATCATGTTATAGTTTGATTTTTAGCATGATTGACATTTGAAAAACGGCTGTATTGCACTGATAGAGGGCTTTGTTACAAATGTTCATAATCTCATGTTCTTCCCTTGAAATAATTTCCTTATTTTTTATAATTAAATTAAAGAGGTGAAACACATCTCTAATGGGGATTTTGACAGCATGTCAAGCTGTCATGGTTACCATACTTGGGTAGGATATTTTAATTGGAGATTTTATAAATTGTTTAGAAGTAGGGATATGGGAAGAGCTGTTGCAGTAAGAAGATGGACCCCAACAGCACTTGAATGTTATAAAAGAGGTTGCAACTGTGAAGGTTGCTTTTATAGAGATTTCTTTAGCGGTTCATCACAAAAATGCCAGATGAAAGCTTCTGTTCTTGAACTTGTTCGTGTTATCGGAACTCCAAATGTCGAATTACAACAGTTTATTATCGAAGATTAAACCGGCTTTTAGTTTTGTTTAATTTTGAAAAAATGTGGTAATTAGGCTTTAAAAATCTGAAAATATATGTTATAATGTACAAGCAGTATGTTATAGGAGGTTCACGCATGCACATTTATGTTAACGGAAGAAACATTGAAATCACAGATGCAATCAAAGCTTATGTGAAAGAAAAATTTGGCAAGGTAGCCACTCACTATGATCAAATTCAAGGTATTGAAGTTGTTTTGTCTGTGATTAAAAACCCCGCAGCTTCCGGCAAACACGTTGCAGAAGTCAGCTGTAAGATGAATACAGGTGTCGTCCGCTGTGAAGAAGCAGGCGAATCAATGTATGAAAGTATTGATTTGTTAGCTGACAAATTAGCAAGACAAGTTCAAAAGTTTAAAGACAAAAGCATAGGCTCTGACAAATCTTCAATTAGAACTGAAGCTAAAGTTGAAGATGTTACTGAAGCTGTTGAAGAATAGTTTGATTGATTAAAATTTTTAATAAGAATAAAAAAGGTACTGTCTAAGTGCCTTTTTTGTTTTATAATAAAGTTATGATAAATGATAAAAAAGTAGTGATAATAATGCCTGCTTATAATGCTGAAAAAACGCTTAAGCAGACGTATGATGAAATTTATAAACCTTTTGTGGATGAAGTTATTTTGGTCGATGACAATTCACAAGATAATACTAAAGTTGTTTCAAAAGAATTAAATATAACTACAATTGTTCATAAACAAAATAAAGGTTATGGCGGAAATCAAAAGTCTTGTTATAAAGCAGCTTTAAAATCCGGTGCGGATATTGTTGTTATGCTTCATCCTGATTATCAATACACGCCAAAACTTATTCCTGCTATAGTTTGTATGATGGCATTCGGGCAGTATGACGCTGTATTAGCTTCAAGAATGCTTGGAAATTCTGCTTTGAAAGGCGGGATGCCGTTGTATAAGTTTATTGCAAACAAATTTTTAACCTGGTTTGAAAATGTTTTTACAGGTGAAAATTTAACCGAATATCATACAGGTTTTAGAGGTTTTACAAGAGAAGTTCTGGAAACTTTGCCTCTTGGGGAATGCGATGACGATTTTATTTTTGATAATGAGATGATTGCTCTTTTGTTTTATCATAATTTTAAAATAGGCGAAGTCTCTTGTCCGACAAAGTATTTTAAGGAAGCATCATCAATAAATTTTGTAAGATCATGTAAATACGGATTAGGTGTTCTTGCGGTCAGTTTGAAATACAGATTGGCAAAAATGGGCTTGAAATCAAAGATTTTCCGCTCAAATGCAAAAAAACTTGATTTCAATTCCGAAATTGAATACTATTTTAAGTAGTTACCAGGGATAACCATCTTTTATTGCCCATCCGTCAAGTTCTATTACTCTTGAACAATAGCTGCCGGGTCCAAATACTCCGCCTTTAGCTTCTCTGTTACATTGACCGCTTGTCCAAGGACCCAAAACCCAAGTTTTAGAGTGTGTATTTTGGTATTGGCTGTATGTATTTAATGCGTTGTTAAATATACTAAATGCAAATACATCTCTCCCGAGCAAGTTTGGCCCTCTGTCACCGTTTAAATCCACAAGAATATGAAATGGTTGTGCCATAGCCCTGTTAAATCTTACAGAAAATACTACTCCGTCAGCCATGTGCAAAGTAGCATAACTTACGGTATGGTCTTTACCTGATAAATCTTTATATTTAAGTTTTACGGAATTGCCAATTTGGGTGTATTTAATGTATGGTGCGTAATATTTACGCATAAATTCAGCCTCATTTAACGTATAATCCCAATTTTTAACATCGCCATAATCTACTTTAGCGGCTTCTGTTGCTTGTTTGAGAGTTGAATATGTTTTCTTTAATTGAATAGCTGTTTGTTCCTTTTGGTAGTTAGTAACCATTGCCGGAACAGTTAGAGCGGCAACTACACCTATAATCCCAAGTGTAATTAATATTTCTGATAAAGTAAATCCTTTTTTATTTAAAAATCCGTTGTACAAAAATTTTTTAACATTGTTTTTATATTCTGTAAAACCCCAAACTATCTTTAATTGAGCCTTTCCGGGGGGGGGGCACTCAAAGCTTTTCTCTTAACCATACAAATCCTCCGGTAAAAATTAACTAAGTAATTATCACATTTTTTTGTATTAGTGTCAAGTTATGTATAAAAAGTAAAACCGGCTTTTGATTTTAAGCCGGTTTTATCCTTTTTGTTTTATGAAAAGATTAAAGATTAAGCAAAAGTATTTGCTGGTTTTTTCTGAGCTGTAGCACCCGGAATTGATTGCCAGTTAGCTGCCATAATCTTTTTGAAAGATTTTAAAGCTGTATCTTCAAGTTCACCAAGTTCTTCAGCTTCCATAATCAATTCTCTCAAAGGAAGCAAAGCACGTTGGTCACGAAGTACCCCCAAAGCAGCAGCAGCACCTGCTCTAACAAGTTCATTTTCATTGCGATTTTTCATAACATCAATTAATGCCGGAACTGCTTTTGTATCATTTAATTTGCCGAGTGAAGTTACCGCATAAATTCTTACGTTAACCCATTCGTCATATAACATATTTATAACCTTATCAACAGCTTTTTTATTTCCAATTTCGCCCAAAGCTCTAGTTGCATCGCAACGTACATTAACTTTTTCATGATCCAATGAAGCAATCAAAGCATCAGTTGCAACATCACCAATTTCAATTAACGCATCAGTTGCAGTAATACAAACTTGAGGGTTTTCATCATTTAAAGCTTCAACTAAAGGTTCAACAACGATTTCGCCGCCCAAACGCCCTAAAGCACGAGCTGCACGAACTCTAACATCAACATTTCTATCTTCTCGTAATGATTCAATTAAGTGAATTGTTGCTTTAGAATCGCCCAATTCGCCCAAAGCACGAGCTGCATAAAGTCTTACGGATCCGTTTTTATCATGTTTTAAAACATCAATAAGCGGTTCAACAGCTTTAGAATCGCCCATTTCACCTAAAACACGTGCAGCATTATATCTCACTTTTTCCGAATTACTTGTTTTTAAATCTGTCAATAATTCATCAAAAGATTTCTTAACTTGTTTTTTCTTGCTGTTCACACTAATTGTCATTCACTTTCCTCCGACGCACAATATTAAATTCTACTACACCTTACTTACATATAAAAAATTTCGTGAATAAAATATTGCCTTTTCTATCTACTTATATTAATTTTTGTTAACCTACTTTTTAATGACTGTCTTTTTTACCTTAATAAGTGCCGTTACAGATTGATTAAATTTTTAAGGGTAAAACTAACACTTTATATTAACAATATAACATATTTTTATTAATCATGTTCAATTGGCGACAATTTTTTCAAAAAACACGGTATTTGTTTTTTTAATAAAAGGTGTCTTTCAAATATATGTTAATCAAATTTGTAATAATTCTTAACATATATTACTCACTACAGATAGTAATAATAAACTCGCTGCCCTTCCCAACTTCACTGTTTACAATAATTTTGCCGTTGTGCTTTTCTATTATCTTTGTACAAATTGCCAATCCAAGGCCTGTCCCAACACCAGAACTCTTTGTTGTAAATCCGGCGGAAAATATCTTGGGGAGCTGATTTTTGGGAATCCCGTGTCCAGTATCTTTTATTTTTACAATCAGGTTTTTGTCTTTGTATTCTGTAGTTATTGTTATTGTGCCTTCATTTTCTATTGCTTGACAGGCGTTGATTAAGATGTTTGTAAATACTTGATTTAGCATGTTTGGAAAGCATCTAATGACGGGAATTTCACCGTAATGTTTTACAATTTTTATTCTGTTTTTTGTTTCGTGGCGAATCAGCTCTAGCGTTAAATCGAGTTCTTTATTTATATCTGCTTCTTGAAGTTCTGCCTCATCAAGTCGAACGAATTTCTTTAATGAAGTTACGATGTTACTTATTCTGGTTACGGCTTCTTTATCTATGTTATTCAGCTCTGTTAACATTTCCTTTAATTCGCTATCTTCCACGGATAACAATAGTTTTGAGGCTATTGCATTATTTGATTTTATTGAGGCTACAGGGGTATTAATTTCGTGTGCAACTCCTGCTACAAGCTGACCGAGAGATGCCATTTTTTCTGAATTAATCAGTTGTATTTGTGTTTCTTTCAATTCTTTTAAGGTATTTTGCAGCTCTTTAACCGTTTGGATATTCTTTTGATACAATTCTGCACGGGTAATGGCGTTTGATAATTGGGATGATATTGCATCAAGAATTTCTATTTCTTCTGTAAGTTCTCGTTTTTGGTAACTGAGCAAAACTATTACCCCCATTAGGTTTTGCATGTGATACACAGGAACTGCTATTCTTAGTACAGGCTGTTTAAATGGTTTTGCTCCCAGGTATTCAATTAGAGAATTACATACCGAAACTTCCCTCATATCAATAGTTTTCATTGTATTTTCATCAAATTGAATTTCTTTTTTTATTTTATTCTTTTTTCCGCCGTAAACTTCTTCAATAATAAATGAATTTCCGTTTGATTTTGCGTAGTAGGCTTTGTAGGCACTAAACATTATCGCAAGTTCTTTCAAGGCTGATTGAAGAATTTGAGATATATCAATACTTTCTCTTATATTGTTTGAAACTTTATTTATAAGTGCAATTCGAATAGCTTGGCTTTGAGCCTTTTGTTTTATCTTTTGCAGGGCTTCATTTTCTTCAAGTAGTTTTTCATATTTTTCTTTGAGTTTTTCATTTTCGTTGTAAACATCTTTGAGTTTATTTTGTGCACTGACATCCGTGAAAAATATTATTGTGTAATTTCCTTTTTTGATGGCTTGTAAATCATAATAAAAAATCCTGTTGAGTTCTGATTGATAAGAAACTCTTGCAAAAAAATTTTCTTTAGAATTTATGGCATGGTATATTGGAGAATAAACTTCTATATTTTCAGAATCCAGAGGACAAATATCAAAACCTGTATTATGAGAAAACTTTTTAGTGTTGGTAAAGTCTTTAAACCACCTTTTGAATGTGTGGTTTCGATATACAACTTCCTGCTTTTTATTCAAAATTATTACAGCATCCCTAAATTGTCTGAAAAAATCAAACTTTCTCATATAAGTATTATATTTCAATAAGAGTTAGTGGGCAATTTTTTAAATATATATCATTATGTTGTTGGAGGTTTGTTATGGAAGGATTTAAAAAAGTAGGTGAAAAAATAAAATACTACAGAGAAAAAAAGGGTTTTTCAGTCCAGCTTCTTGCAAAAAGAACATATATGACTGCAGGTAAATTAGAAGAAATTGAGAATGGAAAAATAGTTTATCATTTTTGGACGCTCCAAAAAATTGCGAAAGCATTGGATATTGATTTGCCTGAGTTATTGAACTTTGATTAATCTGTTTTTAAATATTCAGGCAGAAAATTTACAATAAAAAAAACAGCCTTGAATTAAGGCTGTTTTTTTATCTAAAAGTGCCGTACACTTATACGCTTGCAAGTTCTCTTGATTTTTCTAACTGCAAGGTGCAAGTTGTAACATCGCATACGCAAGATGGTCCGAAATATTGAATAGCTCCAGGGAAGAGGTATCTGTCATTTAATGCCCAATCTTCTCTGTTTTCTTCCAATTGTTTAAATACAGGGCCATCAAGTTTTACAAGTGCCTTTTGAATTACCGGTTTCATTTCACCGTGACGTTTTTCCATATTCATCATCATAGTAAGTGGAACTCCGCCTGCAACCCACTTGTCAGCTGTTTCTGTAAGATTTCTTACTGATGATAAGTAACCTGTTAAACCGAAGCTGATTAATGCAAAAGCGTTGAAACCTAATGAATAGCAGTAGTCTGCATCAAAATTTGATGGGAATGCACATCTGCCTTCATACCCGAAGAAGTGTGATTGAGGATTAAATTTACCGATATAATCCCCTTGAGATTTCAAACTTTCAAGTCTTGTTGAAATCATTTCGATTAACAATTTTTCAGTTTCAATTTTTGATACTTGAACGTTTCCGTGAGGATCGCGATCAGCCAACAATTGTCCTTTGATTAGTGCAGGAAGTGAATTGTAAACCTTTGCATTTGCCGGATCAAGTCTGTTTTCTACGATATCGAATTTGTCACGAATTGTAGTAGCATTTACAAAATCAGGATCATTTTCCAATGATGCCATGATATCGTTAAGATTTGAAATCATAGATTTCATTTCAGGAATGAATTCAATCAAACCTTCAGGAATGACTGCGATACCAAAGTTTTTACCCATATCTGCACGTTTTACTATGATGTCGCACATATAATTTATGATGCTTTCCAAAGACATTTTTTTCTGTTCTATTTCTTCGGAAATTAGAGTAATATTTGGCTGTGTTTGCAAAGCTGCTTCCAATGCTACGTGAGAAGCACTTCTTCCCATAATTTTAATAAAGTGCCAGTATTTTTTAGCAGAATTTGCGTCACGTTGGATATTACCGATAAGTTCTGCATAAGTTTTTGTTGCTGTATCAAAACCAAATGAAATTTCTATTTGGTCATTTTTTAAGTCTCCGTCAATGGTTTTCGGACAACCGATAACTTGAATACCTGTATTATTTTTCACAAACCATTCTGCTAAAAGTGCGGCGTTCGTATTTGAATCGTCACCACCAATAATTACAACGGCAGTAATGTTTAATTTTTTACAAACTTCCAAAGATTTTTGGAATTGTTCTTCTGTTTCAAGCTTTGTTCTGCCGGAACCGATGATGTCAAAACCTCCGGTATTTCTGTATGCATTGATAAATTTGTCATCAAATTCTACATATTTTCCGTCGATAATACCTGAAGGGCCACCTAAAAAACCGTATAATTTGTTTTCAGGATTTGCTTGTTTCAAAGCATCATACAAACCTGCAATTACGTTATGTCCTCCCGGAGCTTGTCCGCCTGAGAGGATTACCCCAACGTTCTTTGATGGCAAGTTGCGTGAAGAAGAGCCCTTTTCAAATGTCACAACAGGTTTGCCGTATGTATTTTTGAATAATTCTTTAATTTGTTCCTGATCTCTTACTGATTGAGTCGCAGAACCTTCAGCCATTTCAAGGTTGTTAATTCCACCTGCCAAGCTGGATGGAAGTTTTGGCTGATACTTTAATCTTTCAATTTGTAATGGTGAAAGTTTTTCCATATTTTTCTTACCTTTCTTTAGTAGTAACGTTTACAATAATATTTTACAATAAAAAATATATTTTACATAACAAATGTTGTGTTCGTTGCATAAAATATTTCTAATTCAGCTGTTGTTTTATTTATCTCTAATTCCAAAATTTGGCTATATATTCTCTTGTTTTTACACGAATTTGCTCATCAACATCGAAAATGTCTTCTATTGACGGATTTTGAATAACTTCGTGTTCAGCGCACATTTTCTCTGTTATTTCAAAGATATTATAAAGCTTTATTTTTCCATCGAGAAATGCAAATACTGCCTCTTCATTTGCCGCATTCATGCACACCGTCGCAGTTCCTCCGGTTTTTCCCATATTGTAAGCAAGTTCAACTGTTGGGAATTTTTTATAATCCGGCTTTTCAAAATCAAGTCGGGCAATATCTGCAAAGCTAAAGCTTTTTGATTTTATCCCCTCAAACCTTTCAGGATAAGTTATTGCATATTGTATAGGAATATGCATGCTTGGAAGCCCTATCTGTGCAATAACACTACCGTCAACATATTCTATTGCGGAATGAACAATACTTTGAGGGTGAACTACAACATCTATTTTTTCGTAATCAAAGCCAAACAGGTGGTGTGCTTCAATAATTTCTAATCCTTTATTCATTAATGTCGCACTGTCTACGGTAATTTTTTTACCCATGTTCCAGCGAGGATGTGCCAAAGCTTGTTCTACGGTTGCGTTTTTCATATCTTCAATAGATTTATGAAGAAACGGACCGCCTGATGCTGTAATTATCAATTTGTTAACTTGTGTAATATCTTTTATGCATTGATGAATTGCACAATGTTCACTGTCTACGGGAATTATATTTACGTTATGTCTTTTTGCCTCACTCATTACAATATCCCCTGCCATTACAAGGGTTTCTTTGTTGGCAAGTGCGATATCAATCCCGTTTTTTATTGCGGTTAAGGTGGGTCGAAGCCCTATTTTCCCTGAACAAGCTACAAGAATTATATCATTTTCTTTATCAGAACAAATTTTTTCTAAACCATCTTCTCCAAGGCAGGTATATTTAGGTTTAAATTTGTCCGCCTGCTTTTGCAAAAGCTCTTTATTGTGACCTCCTGCAAGAGCTATTATTTCAAATTTGTCTTCTAATTTCTCTATAACTTCAAGTGCTTGACGGCCGATTGAACCCGTTGAGCCGATTATACTAATTTTTCTCTTCTTATTGTCCATAAGTTTATTATATATAAAAAAGCGGGTTTATCCCGCTTTTTTATCCACTTTTATTGTTCTTTTACCTGTTCTTTAATTGATTGACTTTCGTTTACATAGTTTGTTACCTGTTTAAGGGCAGGTTTCATAGCATTAACAGTTGAATTTCCACCGAGGCATCCTCCTGTACAAGCCATAACTTCAATCAAATTACCTAAATCGCACATGCCATTTTTTGCATATTTTTTAAGGTCTCTGACAGATTGTTTTGTTAGTCCGTCTATTATTACGGGATGAGCCGGAATTTCTTCCGGTAAAAGTGCCTGTACAGCTTTTGCAACACCGCCTGTTACACAGTAGTTTCTGCCTTCTGCAGAAGCTTGTGTTTTGAACTCGCTTTCGCCGCATTCTGCAACTTGAATTCCCAAAGCTATCATCCAAGCACCTATTTCTTCATAATTGAGAACATAATCTACATTAGGGTTTTGTAATGCTTCGCGTTTTTTAGCAACACAAGGGCTAAAAAATACTGTTACTGCATCAGGATTTTCACGTTTCACAATTTCTGCTGTGTAGTACATCGGAGTTTTTGTGTCTGAACGGAAAGGCTTCATGTCAGGAATATGCTTGTCAACAAGCTCATTATATCCGGCACAACAAGATGTTGTCATAAACTCAGCACCTTTTACCAGTCGTTCTTCAAATTCTGCTGCTTCTGTTTTTGTTGTTACATCAGCACCCTGAGCAACTTCATATACATCAGTAAAGCCAAGCTTCATTATCGCTTCTTTAAGTTGCTGCGGTTTGCAAGGGAGTTGACCAAACATAGCAGGTGCAACCATAGCTATTACTTTTTTACCTGCTTTTATTTGTTTTAAAACATCTATAATTTGGCTCTTTTCATGTACAGCTCCGAAAGGACAAGCCGATGCACATTTACCGCAGGATATACACTTGTCAAAATCTATTTTTGCGTGTCCGTTTTCATCTTTTTCAATCGCTCCAACAGGACATGCACTTTCGCAAGGAACAATGATTTTTTGTATTGCTTGGTATGGGCATACTTGAGCACACATTCCGCAATTTTTACATTTCGCAGGATCAATAACTGATTTGCCGTTTTGGATTGATATAGCACCAAATTTACAAGTATTTACGCAGGGGCGTGCAACACAGCCTTGACATAAATCTGTTACATAAATCCTTGAAGGAACACAACCTTTGCAAGCTGTTGTTAGTACTGTTAAAGGATGTTCTTCAGGAACTTCTCTTTTTTCAGCTTTTGCAGCCAAATCAGATAGAAGTGCACTGTCATCTGTATCTTCTATAGAAAAGCCTAAACCGGCTATGGCTCTGTCTCTTAGGATTGCTCTTTCTTTAAATATGCAGCATCTGTAAGGAACTTCACTACCTTTTGGACGCATATCGTAAGGAATTAGTCTTGTTTTCTCTTCAAAATTATCACTTAAATATGCTTTTATTAGTCGTACTAAAATTTCCCTTTTCAGATGGGATGTTTCTTTTGGAGTACTGGTATTCATTGCCATATTTCTACACCTACTTTTACCCTTTCACCGGTTTTCCGTTCAACTAATCTATTCCGCCAGAGGCTTTACCTCTTACTATTCTTATATAAATACATTATGGCATGAACATAAAATTTTTAAAAGACATAAAAGCACCAGATTAAAAATTTTTAATCTGGTGCTGTGTAAAATAAAAATAGGTTTATTTGTTTAATTTTTCATCAATTGCTTTTAAAACTTTTTCAACTGTAGCTTCTTTGATTACATCATCATCAACTTTGACGTATGGTGCCTTTGAAAATTCCCAATCAATTGAGCACAAGCCTAAACATGGAACTCCTGATACTTCAACTCTGTCACCGTATTTTTTAGGAACTGTTTCTATTAATTCCTGCAAATTAGACGATCCCATAACAAAACATGTTGTTCCCAAACATACTTTAACACTAACTTTTTCACTCATTTTTCTTTTTACCCTTTCTTATACATTTTAATTTGTTATTTTTTTTATGCGTCAAACTTTTATTATAATTTATTTTACAATCATAAATTTATTTTTTCAATCAACTTTTACATATATTGTATACTAACTCTTTTAAAATACTTTTCCTGAAGAACATTTGACATTTTCTTTATTATATTTTTTCGAATTTCTATTTCTATTGGTAATGCAGGATCATAGTGTGCCTGGTTTAATTTCGCACCAACCATAAAGTATATACAGTCGCTGTCAAGCAAAAATCTTACCAATTTTCCTGCAGCATTGTCAATGTCAGGGGTGTTTGCTTCCAGATATTCCATGGCTTTGGTTAGAGTTAATATACCCTCTGTTACCAAATCCACACCATCCATATATGAACAGGCAGGTAATTTACCGATACTTATTGTTGTATCCATTGTTATTGGTCTGTTTAGTTCTCTTGAAATCAGGTTTGCTGTTGTACCACCGCATATTGCTTTTTTACCTTTAAATTTTGCAAATATTTGGGCATATTCAGCATCTTTTTCTTGGTGGTATGGCGGACCTGTAAAGACTAAAGCTTCTCGAGGTTCTCTAAAATACAGGGCACAAGCGGAAATATCATCTTTTGGAAGTCTGTCTGTTTCTATATTTCTTGCTTGATTAACTATGTATTGTGCCAATTCTGTACTCGAAATGTCAGGATGCTCGGATAGTTTGTCTTGTAAAAGCACAATTAAACCTTCGCGTCTCAAGCCAAGTTTTAATCTGCCTCCGCCAAGACCGGATTGAGTTACACCGTCTGAACAAAATATTAATCTGTCACCGAGTTGTAATTTAATTTTGTAAACTTTTAAACAACGATTTTTAAATGTCTTGGAAGGAATTGATTTGTAATCAGGATTCATAACTTCATTATTTCTAAGCCAAATAAATTGCGGGTTTCCTTCCTCAACTATCTTTGCATTACCTTCATCATCGACTTCTATTGCCGAAAAAGTTGAATAACTTATTTTTCTAACCTGACAAACAGGCAAAGAGTTCATAATAATTTCGGCGGCTTTACTTATTGGAATTTGGTCGCCTTCTATAAATTTTAAAAGCATTGTTGCTGTCATGCAAGAAAGTATATTTGCTTTAATACCACTGCCTAGGCCGTCCGATAAAACAGCAATCAATTTAGCCTCATCCGGGTATCTTTTTGAGATAAAATAGTCCCCATAGGCATTTTGGTTATATTTCTTCATTTGACTGCAATCAATATCTATGAACACTATTGGTTACCCTCGTTGCCGGTTTCATCTTTGTCGTCATAATCTTCTGCAATAGAGCTTAACAGAGTTTCTGTTTCTACCATGTGTTCTCCAAGAAGACAGGCAATTTCCTGAACTATTGATATATTTTTTGAAATTACTTCGTGAGCTTTTTGTGAAATTTTTTCTCTGTTGGTTTCTGCAGAAGTCACATCTGTGATAACCGCTCCAACAATTTCATTTTCTTCAATTGTAAAAGCTGAAATATCGTAAAGACGGTTTTTAACATGATAACGTTCTTTATGCAGATCTTTTCCGGTTTTTAAAATTGTTCTAAAGATGTCTGCAAAATCTACAATTCTGTCTATTGCAGCACCTTTAAGCCCGTCCGGACGGCTTTTAAAGACTTCGTACATATCGCCTGTAAACATTTTCATAAAGCTTTCGTTTGCTTCAAGTATATTCATATTGTTATCAACCATAACGACGGCCGCAGGCATGCAACGAATCATTGCAGCGGCTTTTCTTACGGCAATCTTTCTCATATAAGAAACGCACATTGATGGCTCTGCATCACCATCTAAGAGAGCTTTTGCCAAATCACGACATGTTGCATATCCGCATCCTCCGCAATTTAGCTCATCATCCACGGAATGTTTTCCTATTTTTTTCAATGTTGCCAATATCTCTTCCAATGGATAATTTGAATGAACAACTTTTTTGGGTTGAATGTCATAATCTACTACAACTTGCGGTTCTTCAGGAATTTTTTCACGTTTTTTCTCTTTTGTTAAGATATCCGAAACCATCACAATCCCGGCTTTTTCAGAGGAAATACAAGGACCGCCTACACATCCTCCTTCACAAGCCAATGCTTCTATAAAAATAGTTTTGTCAAGTTTTTCTACATCAAGGTTTTTTAATGCTCGTTGCAGTGCGTGCAATCCACAAACTTCCAGTAATTGAACATTATCATTAACGCCTGATTTTTTTATCGTTTCGTTCATTCCGCCGTCAATAGGATACAATGTTCCTTCGTAGGCAGATTCCGGAACGAATTTGTTCTTTTTATCTTTGGCAATCTTGGATATGTCGATGATTTCGTCATTAATCCACATTCTTAACTCTTCAAATGTAAGAGCTACATCAAAAAGCCCTGAATATGTCACTTCATTTTTTTTGGCAATACAAGGACCTATGAATACTATTGATATATCATCCCCAAATGTTTTCTTTAACAATTTTGAATGAGTCATCAAAGGGGAACCTATCGGAGTTATGTATTTTGTGAATTCAGGCATGTAAAGTCTTATGTAGTCAACGATTACAGGACAAGCACTTGAAATAAAGAGACCGCGTTCCGAACGATTAAGCATTTGTGCTGTTTTAATGGAAACTTCTTGAGCTCCTAGAGCCGTTTCAGAAACATCTTTGAACCCTAAACGTTTCAACAAGGCAATCATTTTTTCCGCAGAGTTTTCAAATGAAGCTCTCCAAGAAGGAGCAAGTGAAACGTACACGTCTTTTTTTGCTAAAATTAAATTTTTAGCCTTATCAAGGTCGTTTCTTACTCTTTTCGCATTAGAAGGACAAGCCTTTACACAATTCCCGCAGGCTATACATTTTTCCGGAATAACTGAAGCATGACCATTCTCTATTTTAATGGCTTTCACAGGGCATTCTCTAATACATTTATAGCAATCATGGCATTCATTAACCAATGTGTATACCGGATACTGTTTATTCATTCTTTTTCTCCATTATATAGATGCGGCAGGAAATTATTTATTAACAAGTTTCGTCAAAATTTCTTCAAGTTTTTTTTCATCAACCCCGTTATATTCAACCCCATTAATTGTTATATTGGGGCCGGTTGCACATTTGTTTTCACAGCGTGCCCCTGCAAGATCTATTTCAGCTTCCAAATCGTGAGCCTTCATAAAAGCTTCAATAAAAGCTAAATTTTGCTGATTTCCCCGTGCAAAACAAGAACTTCCCATGCAAACAGTAATTTTGATTTTCGCCATTAATAAATTCCTCGTATGAATACATTTTACAGTATATAAGCTTATAAATCAAGTATTCTTTTATAAATCGAATTTATGTTTTTAAGAAATTCTTCTTTATTAAAAATTTCGTCTATTTCAAGTGGAGTAAGTAGTTTTGTAATTTCTTTATCGTTTAACAGGTTAACACGAAAATCACCGTCATTTTCAAAAGCGTCTATTGCATTGCGTTGAACAAGCCTATAAGCCTCTTCACGTGTGATGCCTTTTTCAACAAGTTTTAAAAGAACTTTTTGTGAAAAAATTATGCCGCCGAATTTCTCTGTATTTTTGAGCATATTTTTATCATGGACTACCAAATTCTGTACAATCCCGTTAAATCTGTTTAGCATAAAATCAACTAATGTCAGGCTGTCAGGAAATATTATGCGTTCTGCTGAGCTGTGTGATATGTCTCTTTCATGCCAAAGCGGAATATTTTCCATCGCAACCATTGAATTTGCTCTGACAACACGTGCAAGCCCGCACAAATTCTCGGATAAAACAGGGTTTTTCTTATGAGGCATTGCAGAAGAGCCCTTTTGATTTTTCCCAAATCCTTCTTCAACTTCTAAAACTTCGGTTCTTTGAAGATGTCTTATTTCTGTTGCGAATTGCTCAATTACGCTTGCAATAAGTGCCAAAGATTGCATAAAGTATGCGTGATAATCCCTTGCAATAATTTGTGTAGAAATTCTTGCAGGTTTAAGTCCCAAATTTTTGCAGGTAATTTCTTCAATTTCGGGAGGAATATTACTATAAGTCCCGACAGGGCCGGAGATTTGACCAACTTTAATTTCATCAAGTGCGTGAATAAAATTTGCTCTTTGGCGTTCAAGGATGTCAATCCAGTTACAGATTTTTACCCCAAATGTCATAACTTCTGCATGAACTCCGTGCGAGCGGCCTATACAAATTGTATTTCTATGTTTGTCAGCTAAATTTTTTAATGATTTTATGGCTTCATCCAAATCCTTAATAATAATTTTACCGCTGTCTTGAATTTGTAGAGCAAAAGCTGTATCTATTACGTCAGAGCTTGTCATTCCGACGTGCATATATTTAGCTAAATCGCCTAAACTTTCATTAACACAAGTGAGAAAAGCTATTACATCGTGTTTGACTTCGGCTTCAATTTCATCAATTCTTTCAACGTCAAATTTTGCTTTCCTTTTAAGCTCTTCAATATCGTTTTTAGGGAAAGTCCCAAGTTCAGCATAAGCTTCTGCTACAGCTACTTCCACATCAAGGTAATATTGAAATTTGGATTCTAAAGTCCAAATTTTTGCCATTTCTTCTCTTGAATATCTATCAATCATATTCATATATTAACATAAAATTCATAATAAATATTACTTAAATTTTGTAAATTAAAAAATATAAACTCTAATAATATATGATGTCTTACGCAGACGGCGGGAACTTTGTGTGGACAAAGTTCCACAAAACCAGCGGCACGCTGCACTCATTAATAATTATATAAATCTCAGCCTCAAGGCGTGTAAACTCGTTTCACTCAAACAATACACGCCTTTGTTGTTTGCTTCGATTATAATTATTATTCGTTTCGCTATCGCCGCATTTTTAATCTGGTTCGGCTATTAACGGAGAGAACAATCAATGTTTGCGAAACAACTACAAAATGAGCATTGTTTGAGCGTTAGCGAGTTTGCTCATTTAAAGTTGAGCAATTACAATTGATTAGTGAACGGAGTGACAGCCGAGAGTTTCTTTGTAGTACTTTCTTGTCGGTACAAGAAAGTACTAAATAAAAAATTTTATAAATATGAAATTTAATTAAAATAACACTTATTATTTAATAAAACTTAACAGAAAAGGCAATTATTTTGGGTATATATACTTTATATATTTAAGAGTATAAAATTTGAGGATTGTTATGAGCAAAATTAATCAAACAAACAGAATAATGACAGAGCAGGAGTTTAAAAATAGTCCGCTCAAAAGTTTGATGTCTTACGATGATTACTGCACAAAAGCTCTAAAACTTGGCTCTGCATTCACTATTGCACGAGCTATGACTCTGCAAAATGCTGAAGATACTCAAAAAAATATAGAAGATTCGGTAAACGGATATTACGTAGAAAAAGAAGAAAAGAAAAGCGAAGCAGAAGAAAAATACTATGCAGCTCTCGCTCAATATGAAGCAATGAAGTCAGCACAGAATTCTGCATTAAAAGATTTAAAATACGCAACAACAATGTATGGAGAAGGAAATTCTCGCTACAATGATGCATTGAAAAAATATAATTTATCAAATAAATCCTTATTTGGTGCTGATATAAACTTAAGTGTTGCAAGAGATAAATTTAATTTTGCCAATACATCTGCATTTAAGGCATATTTGTCAACACAGTTAACTTAAAGTTACAATTGACTTGCAATTTTTCCTTTATATATTATCATGCAACTTGTAGAGTGCTTACGCCAATAATCACTCAACAAGTAAAGGAAAATTGATATGAATTTAAAAAACAAACAGGAAATAGTTAAAAAATACGGTAAAAACGAAAAAGATACTGGTTCTACTGCAGTTCAGGTTGCTATGATGAGCCAGAAAATTACTGAACTTACCGAACACCTTAAATCTAATCAAAAAGATTTCGCTACAAAAAGAGGTCTTTTGATGATGGTAGGTAAAAGAAAAAGACTACTTTCTTATTTGAAGTCTCAAAATCTTGATGAATACAGAGATTTAATCAAGAAATTGGGTATCAGAGGTTAATTTTTTAACTGACGAAAAATGTTTTAAAGGCTGTCTTTTGACGGCCTTTTTTAATTTAAAAAAGGGGAACAGATGAAAGCTTTAAAATCAATGCGTTTACAAATAGGTGTTTTTGGCAGAACAAATGTCGGGAAATCGTCCTTCTTAAATCGAGTAACAAATCAGGAAATTTCTATCGTATCAGAAATTGCAGGAACAACAACAGATGTCGTTGAAAAATCTATGGAGCTATTACCTGTGGGCCCCGTAACATTTTTGGATACTGCGGGTTTGGATGACGCTACGGAACTTGGTGAAAAACGTGTTGAAAAAACAATGAAAATTGTAAATCGTATTGATGTAGCTGTTGTTATTTGTGATTATAACGGGCTTAATGATTATGAAAAAGAGCTTATACAAAAATTTGAAGAACTAAAAATTCCATATTTAATAGTAGAAAATAAATGTGATATTAAAAAATTTGAAATCCCTGATTATAAAAATGTTTTATACACATCTGTGAAGGATGATGATAATCTTGTATTCAAGTTTAAAGATGCACTGGTAAGGCTTTTGCCTGACGATTTTGTAAATTCTCCAAAGATTGCGGGAGATTTGGTTCCTCCTCAAAGTACGGTTATTCTTGTTATTCCTATAGATAAAGAGGCTCCCAAGGGCAGAATAATTTTGCCCCAAGTTCAGACAATAAGGGATTTGTTAGACAGTGATTGCTTGTCTTATGTTGTTAAAGAGACTGAATTGAAGCAGGCTATCGAAAATCTGAAAACTCCGCCTGCATTAGTTGTGACTGATAGTCAGGCATTCAAGCAGGTTAGTGAAATTGTACCTGAAAGTATTCCATTGACATCATTTTCAATCCTTTTTGCCCGTTTGAAAGGGGATTTGGATGAATTTGTTAAAGGGGCTGAGGCTATAGATAATTTAAAAGACGGCGATTGCGTTTTAATTCTTGAAAGTTGTACGCACCATGCTATTGAAGATGATATAGGAAGAGTTAAAATCCCTAATTGGCTTCGTAAAAAGACCGGAAAAAATTTGGTAATACATAATTATGCAGGGCACGACTTCCCTGACATCAAGGATTACAAATTAATAATCCACTGTGGAGCCTGTATGACAAACAGACGTGAAGTTTTATCACGTATATTAATTGCTAATCAAGCAGGTATCCCGATTACAAATTATGGGGTTGTTATATCTTATTGTTTGGGGATTTTGCCGAGAGCTGTTAAGATTTTTACGAAATAGTTTAAAGTTTTTTTATAATTTGCCGTAATATCTAATGTAGAAGAATGATAAAGAAAGAATTATTTTACGGTAGTATGTCAGTATGTATGATTATCAATCCACAATAGAAGATAAAGAATTAAAGCAGGTAGGTCTGGAATTGATGTTTATGACGCCGGAAAAGGGTGCTGTTGACAATTGGGTTACTGCTGTAGAATTGGCGAAGATGGTTGATTTACCTGTAGAAACTGTTAAGAAAAAGCTTGTTATTCTTCGTGATGCCGGTATTGTAAGTGTTAAGGGAATCAATCCAAAACTTTGGAAATTTGATAATTACAATTTCCAGCGTATGGATGAGGATGATGAAGTTTACAAACTTTTGTGTTGTTTTGATGATGTGGATTTTGACAAGTATTTTAGTTATTAATAATATGGGTTTTATTTCCCGATACAAAAATGGTCAAAGATGTTGTTTAAAATATCATCAGTGATTACTTCGCCCGTAATCTCATCTAAAAATAAAAGAGCTGATTTTAAGTCGATTGAAATTAAATCTTGCAACTGATGAATTTTTGCGGCATCGAGGGCTTGAGTCAGACTTTCTCTGCATTTTATAAGGCAATTTTGCTGGCGTGTATTTGTTATAAATTCTGTGTCTTCTAAAGAAAAATTATAAGATGTTTCTTTGATTTTATTTTTAAGCTCGTTAAGCCCTTCTTTTGTTTCTGTCGAAAGATAAAAAATACTATCTTTTCTTTCTTTTACTAAATCACATTTATTTGCAATAACGATGTGATTTTTATCTTTTATCAAATCCAGAATGGCTTTATCTTCATCATCCATTCCCTTAGAAACATCATATAGGAATAAGACCAAATCAGCTTCATCTGCTGATTGTTTAGAATATTCAATTCCTATTTCTTCAACTTTTCCGACTTCATCATTATCACGAATTCCGGCTGTATCAATTAGTGTTATTGCAACGTCCCAATCAAGAGTTTCTTTCAGGACATCTCTGGTAGTTCCCGCAATATCTGTTACTATTGCTCGTTCAACATTTAATAACGTGTTGAAAAGCGAAGACTTTCCTACATTCGGCTTCCCTACGATAGCTATTTTTATTCCTTGCCGCATAATGTTGGAGGAATTTGCACAGGACAAAATTTGATTGATTTTATCAAGAGCTTTTTCAAATTCTTCAATTAAATAGTTGTATTCAGGCTCTGCAACATCTTCCGGAAAATCAATGCCTGCAATAATTTTTGACAAAACATCAAATATATCTTTTCTTATTTCCTTAATTTTTGTGCTTAGAACACCTGATAAATTTTTTGCGGATTGTTTTGCAAAATCTTTTGTTTTGGCATGAATCAAATCTGCTACGGCTTCTGCTTGTGACAGATCCATTTTTTTATTCAAAAATGCACGTTTTGTAAATTCTCCGCGTTCAGCCATTCTGGCCCCGTTTTTCAACACAACATCAAGAATATTTCTGACAACATTAATTCCCCCGTGGCAATGGATTTCAATAACATCTTCTCCTGTGTAGCTGTGAGGGTTCTTGAATGGGAGAAGAAGGACTTCATCAATTTTTTTATCACCGTCTAGAATCCATCCATGAGATATTTTACCGGCTTCAAGGTTGTGTTTTGAATAAATCTTATCAATAATCTCGAAACTTTTGTCTCCGGAAATCCTTATTACCCCGACTCCACCTGTTCCTATCGGGGTTGCTATTGCAGCTATTGTATCAAATTCCTGAATAATATTCATAGAAAAATTATACATCAAAAAAACGGGCTTTTTTGCAAAGCCCGTAATATTTTTATACATAATGTTTAGCAACCTGTAATGCTGCGGATGCGGCCATACCATAGGGGCCCATTGTGCTAAGGACGCCAGAGGCGAGGTTTGCATAATTGCCAAAAGTACTGCTCGAAGAAGAATTGTTTGCTGCATATGCTTGAGCGTTGTAGCTATTACCTGATGAGCTGTTTTGTTGTGAGCCTGTTATATAGTTTAAAATATTAGAGTTGATATTGTTTTGCAGGTCTTGTAAAAATCCTAAGTATGTATACCGTTGTGCAAGCTCATTTCCTACAAGTTCATCTCTCTTGGCCAGAATATCCTGGGCCAAATTGTTTACTGATTCTGCTCGGTTTGATTCAATTTCGTTAAGATTGTCCAAGAATACTGAGTTGTCGAAATTTCCAAAACGAGATGCAACATCAGTTTTCAAGTCTTCTATCATTGGTGTATATAAGTTATTTATAAGTTTTTGACCGTTTAGAGTATAGGCATCAAGTTGAGATTGGAGTTTTTTTTGAGTGTCCTCGTCAAAAACATTAACCGACGGCAAAGAATCTGCCAGAGAATTTTGTGCATAGTCATAAATGTTTTTCTCTGCGTCAGACATGTTATAATTTGAGACGATAGTGTTACCTTTTTTGTTGGTTGTTGCTTTATCTACTCCGTTGATAGAGATAGTCCCGCCCGAATATGACGGGTATTTTGAGGATTTTCCCATTTTTGTTCCTTTCCGGACAAAAATGTAATGAATATTTAAGGCGTTGATAAAATATTATACCACGGCTTTTTAAAATCTGTAAAGTAATTTTGTTTGATGTATAATTTCAGTATGGAAAATTTAGATAAAATAAACGAACTCATTAAAGATAAAAAATTTGAAGAAGCTAAAAGAGAGTTAAGCGGTTTGATAACCGAAGATGAAAAAGATGTTGAGGCATTAAAACTTCTTGGATTATGCTACATAAATCTTGGTGAATACAAGGAAGGTCAAGGAGTTTTTGAAACCGTTGTTAAATATAAAGATGATCCCACAAGCTGGTTTTATCTTGCAAATTGTTACGATAATCAAGATGATTACCTGCATGCTATAGCTGCTTATGAAGAAGTTCTGAGAATGCGAAGCGAATATCTTGATGCTTATAAAAATTTGGCCATCGTCTATGTCAAAAACAAAGAACCACAAAAAGCCGTCGATACAGTAAAAAAAGCCATGGAATTTGTCCAAAATGACGACTATACTATTTATTACATTGCAGGAACAGCTTGTATGGCTATGAAAAATTTTGATGAAGCTGTTACCTTTTTGGAAAAGGCAATAGAACTCAATCCGGAACATTCTCAGCTATACAACAATCTTGGAACTTGTTATGTCACTATTGGAAATCTTGAAAAAGCTTACGAAAACTTTTTGAAAGCAAGTGAATATGATCCGAACAATTCTATAACTTACTTTAATATTGCATCAATTTTACAAATCCAAAATAAACATAAGGAAGCTTGTGAATATTTTAGAAAAGCATACATTATCGAACCTCAGGATAATTATCTTGTTTCTCTTGCTTTATCAGAAGTTAAATCTAATCAGTTGGAAGAAGCAATAAGGCATTATAAAATTTTGGTTTCACATCATCCCGAAAAACCAAATTTCCAATACAATTTAGCTTGCTGTTATGATGCTTCAGGAGAATATGCAAGTGCTATAGGAATTTTAGCTCACCTTGTACTTTTAAATCCAAAATCAGTATCTATGTCAAGAAAACTTGCATCTATATATGTAAAAGTCGGACAATTTGTAAACGCTAAAGAACTTTATGAAAAGATATTAATTCAAGGAAACGTTTCATTTGAAATTTATTATGAGTTTGCACATATATGCGTAAAAACAGGTGACATGGATAAGGCTGAGAAAATTTTGAAGAAAGTGGTGGAGCTTAATCCTGATTTTGCACCTGCTCATAAGGATTTGGGTATCTTGTATTTAAATAAAAGATTATTTGATTATTCCGAAGATGAATTCAATACTGCTTTAAAGCTTGCACCGAATGATTTTAATGTATTATTTGAGTACGCAAATTACCTTCATTCTACAACAAATTTTGAAAAGGCAGATGAATACTATCAAAAAGCATTGGAAATCAATCCGGATGAACCGGATGCATTAGGTTTTGCGGCATTGAACAAAACTTTTTTAAATGATTTGGACAAAGCTTATGAATTGATTGAACATGCTTTAAAACTGGTTAAAAACAACGATTTTATGTACTATATAGCGGGTAAAATAAAGTATCTTCAAAAACAGTATGAGGATGCAAAAATGTTTTTAATAAAGTCGTACGAGCTTGAGAAAACTCATGATGCCGAAAATTTACTTGGACTTTGTTATTTTGAGCTGGGAAATTATGAACAAGCAAATAATATTTTTAAACACATGCTTGAAAAAAATCCTATGAATATAAATTTATTGCTAAACAGTGCTAGATGTTATGAAAAACTGGGGGATAAGGATGCTGCTTTAGCTACTCTTGACAAGGTTGTTGATGCCTTCCCCGAATGTGAAGAAGCACAAGAAATGATTCGAGAAATTTCGTAAAAAAACAATCCAAAAACCGGCCTGTTATATTAAAGGTCGGTTTTTGATGCTTTTATTTTTTATCTTCATAATCCCTTTCGTTTTGACTATATCAAGCCAAGCACTTTTTTGTACCAAGAGAATGTCTCAACTTCAATGCCATTAAATGTTGTTTTTAAGCATTGATTTTTTAAATAATTTTCGAACTCATCATTGAATTTTGATTTTGTTCTTTTTTCCTTTTTTGTTTTAGAAACTAACACCGTCATGCCGTACTCCTTTTGATTTTCCATTAGTACCCCACATATAATTCATGTCCAGATTATAACATATTCACATTGTTTTTTCTAGTGCCGCAAGAATTAGTTCTCACAGAAATTTAGGCACAGTCTGTAAATTTTGATGTAAATTTTTGTAAATTTTTTTGGATGCAATATCGACATTTGTATACTAAATGTTCCGTTCGAAATTTTCAATTACACAGTTGGGTTAAATTTTTGCTGTTTTTTGTGTTAAACTTTTTTTATGATTTTAATTGGTGAAAATATTCATGTTATTTCAAAGTCTGTTCAAAACGCTCTGTTAGAAAGAGATAAGCAGTTTATATCTGATTTGATAGAAATTCAAAAAGGTATGGACTTTATTGATTTGAATGTGGGCCCTGCAAAAAAAAATCTTGAAGGAGTATTGCCTTGGCTTGCAAATTTAGTGAAGCAGAAAAGTGATATAGGTATATCTTTTGATACTACAAATTTGGATGAAATGGAGCGTGGATTAGCGTCATTTGATGGTAAAACGTTTATTAACAGCACCAACAATGATGTTGTTCGTCTTGAAAAAATGACCGATCTGGCAGTTAATTTTGACAGCAATCTTGTGGCTTTGACTTTGAGTAAAGACACGGGTATTCCTAAAACATCCGACGGAAGAATGGAAATTGCTTTTGAAATTTATGAAAAATGTTTGGAAAAAGGAGTCGAAAGCGATAAAATATATTTTGATCCTTTAATTTTGCCTGTTAGTGTTGAACAATCACAGGCATTAGAGGCTTTGAATACAATAAAGATAATTAAAGAAAGTTTTGAGCCTGAGGTTAGGACTTTGGTAGGTCTTTCGAATATTTCAAACGGATGTCCAAAACAAATCAGACCTTTAGTTAATCGTGTTTTTGCGGTTTTATGTTTTGGAGCGGGGCTTGATGCTGCAATTGTTGATGCTAAAGATAATGAGCTTATAAGAATTTTAAAAATGCTTGAAGGTGGAAATCCGAACTCTGATATTGACAAGTTGTATGTTTCACTTGCCAATATGGTGGAAAATTTTGGGGAATTGGAGGAAGTTGAATTTGACAGGAGTTCCTCTGAACAAGCAAGAATTATAAAAACTGCGGAAATTCTCTTAAATAAACAAATATATTCACATAGCTTTACACAAATATAATTTTTGCTATAATGTTGTTATATAACTAAAGATTAGGAGAGTGGGATTATTAAAAGACAGTTATTAGTTTCAGCATTGTTATCTCTAATGCTTACATCAATTCCGGCTCAGGCGATGACTCCTGAGGTAAATCTTCTTTATCAGCAGGCATGTTCTGCAGAATATAAAGAGGATTATCAAACTGCGGTGCAAAAACTTTCGGAAGCCATAAAACTTTCCGGAAATGATGTTATGCTTTATACTAAGCTTGCCGGCGTATACAGTGAGATGGGAGAATACGATAAGGCTCTTTTGGCTTATTCAAAAGTTGCTGAACTGAAACCTACTGACGGTTATATTTACATTAGTGTTGGCAGTATATACGAAAATCAAGGAAAATACAAAGAAGCTCTGGAAGCTTATAATAAGGTTGCACAAATGTGTCCTGAGTATTTGTATAACTATTTGAATATTGCAAATGTACAATATCAGCTTAGAGATTATAAGGCTGCAATAGAAAATTATAACAAATTTTTAGCTACCTATTCTCAACATTCTGAAGCCAGAGAAAATTTGGCAAATTCTTATATGAATGATGGAAATTACGCAAGTGCTGTTAATGAGTATGAAAATTTGTATATGAGAAATCCGGCTTCATTCAGAGATTATTCAAATTTTGGCTTAGCCTTATATAGAATGAAAAATTACGAAAAGGCATCAGCATTCCTTGAAAAAGCTGTTGAAGCTAATCCTGATAATATAACTGCCCGTATAAGTTTAGCTCTTTCTTATCAGGAGTTGGAAAAGAATGATCTAGCACTTGCTCAGTATGATGTAATTTTCCGTCAGCAGCCCGGGATGAATTCATTGCGTCTTGATTACGGTAACCTTCTTGCTGATATGGGCAAGGATGAAGCTGCAATTGCAAATTACAGAATTTATATCCAAAACTATCCGCAGGATGCAAGAGCTTACCAAAATTTAGGTGTAGTGTACAAACGAATGAATCAGTATGATGATGTTATTGCAAATTACGAAAAGGCTTTAGCTCTTCAAAAAGATAAAAGAGATATAGTCTTGGTAGAAGATCTTGCAGAATGTTACCATATCAAAAAAGATTACCCTAATGCTTTGAAGTACTATGATGAAGTTCTTTTGGTTAAAAAAGATGATTATAATTTGAAGTATAATAAGGCTCTTGTCCTTCACGCTATGAACCGGTATAACGATGCAATTGCAATATATTCTGATTTGTTGAAGCAAAAAGCTGATGATAGTGCTGTTAAAAATAATTTAGCTGCTGCATTGGTAGCTTTGGGCGATGAGTATTATAATGATAAAAATTATTCTCTAGCTGCTTCAACATTTGAACGTGCGGCAGATTTAGGTACAAAAGAGGGTTATGTATACTATGGACTCGCAAAGTCATACAGAGCTTGTGATTTGGATGAGAAGGCCGCATCTGCATACGAAAAAGCTATAGCCTTATCTCCTGATAATCTAAATTACAGTAATGAATATGCAGAATTTATTTCGGCATCAAATCAGCCTTCTGTAGAGATGTCAACTCCGCAGACGGATTCTGTTGAAATAAAAGATATTACGCTTTCAATGGATTCTGCTCAGAAGGAGCAGGTTGATGAAACTTTGGCAAACAAAAATCTGATTGCAAAGGGTGATGAAAATTACAAAAATCAAAGATATGATGATTCCATAAAAAATTATCAGGAAGCTTTGAGTCTTAATCCTTCGGATGAAATAACTCTTTTAAAAATCGGTAATATCTATAAGATAAAAAATGATAACAAAAATGCCTTGAATTTTTATAAAAAAGCTATTGTTGTAAATCCGAATTATGCTGACGGGTGGTTTAATTTAGGGCTTGTATATGCAAATGAAGAAAATACGTCAAAAGCAAAAGAGTGTTTCCATCGTGTAATTACTCTTGATCCAAATTATGGTTATGCATATTATGCTCTGGCACTTGCTTATGATCAGGATGGTGATGAGAAAGAAGCTCTCAACAATTACAAAATCTTTTTAACCCGCAATAAGGATGCAGCTGTAGAAAAAATTGTCAGAGAAAGAATTAAAGCTCTTGAAAAATGAAAAAGCTGGTAATTGCAATTGTTTTAATACTTTTGTTAACAACTGCCTGCAGCAGTGACAAGGCAGGAATTTTGTTTAACAAATATCCTATCAGTAAGGATAATATATATGATTATGAGAAAGTTTTTCCTGTTGGTAACAGGATTTATTACATAATTTTAATGCCCAAAAAAGTTGAATCAAGGTACCTTTATATTCAAGTTGTAAAAAAAGATAACGACTACGGTCAATTTGGTTACAAGTTGGTTTGGACTCGTGATGTGAGATTAAAAGATGAAGAGATAAATTATTTTACTGATTATTTTGTTTTGCATGATGATGGTTATTATTTTATGAAGGTTTATTCTAAAGATAATCCTCACAAAGTTCTTGCGGCTGCAGAATTTTCAGTCGAAAAATAATAGACAAACAAGTTCTTTTATTGTAGTATACGTCAAGGGTAAAAATCAGAGGTGAATATGAAAGGTATAGTATTAGCAGGCGGTTCCGGAACAAGATTATATCCAAGTACTGTTGCAGTTTCAAAACAGCTTCTCCCAATTTACGATAAGCCGATGATTTATCATCCGATTTCTGTTTTGATGCTTGCAGGTATCAGGGATATTTTGATAATTTCTACACCGGCGGATTTACCTAATTTTAAACGTCTTCTCGGCGATGGCAGTCAATTTGGATTAAGGTTTTCATACAAGGAACAGCCTTCTCCTGACGGTCTTGCTCAGGCTTTTATTCTTGGCGAGGATTTTATAGGGGATGATAATGTTGCCTTGATACTCGGCGATAATATATTTTACGGCGGCGGTTTTTCAGGGAAACTGGGGCGTGTTGTTAAAAATATTGAAAATAAAGGAGGAGCAACAGTTTTCGGCTACCTTGTAAAAGACCCGCAAAGGTTTGGTGTTGTTGAGTTTGAGAAAGGTAATGCAGATTCCCTTAAGGTTATTTCTATCGAAGAAAAACCGGCAAATCCTAAATCAAATTACGCCGTTACAGGATTGTATTTTTATGACAATAAAGTTGTTGAGTATGCAAAGAATTTGAAACCTTCTTTGAGAGGGGAGTTGGAAATCACCGATTTAAACAACATTTATTTAAAAAACAATAATTTAAATGTCGAACTCTTTCCGCGAGGTTTTGCATGGTTGGATACCGGGACTCATAACTCACTGCTCCAGGCAAGTCAGTATGTTAAGACAATTGAGGAAAATCAGGGGATTAAAATAGCTTGTCTTGAGGAGGTTGCTTACCGTATGGGTTTTGTAACAAAACAAGATTTGCAAAAAGTTGTAGCAACTTACCGTAACAATGAGTATTTTGATTATATAAAAAACTTACTTAACAAGTTGTAAGATTTTCAATTTTTGCGTATAATGTTTTGATGACACTTGTCAGGGAGGGCAAAAAATGAATATAGAACATATAAAAAAGGTTGATCCGCAGGTCGCAGAAGAAATAGAAAAAGAATTTGAAAGACAGCAAAATACAATTGAACTTATAGCAAGTGAAAATATAACTTCACAAGCAGTTATGGAAGCGTGTGGAAGTGTTTTGACAAATAAATATGCTGAAGGAAAGCCACATAAAAGATTTTATAACGGCTGTGAACATGTTGATGTTATAGAGGAACTTGCTCAAAAAAGGGCTTGTGAACTTTTTGGTATGGCTCATGCAAATGTTCAGCCTCATAGTGGTGCCCAGGCAAATATGGCAGTATTTATGGCGGTGTTAAAACCCGGTGACAAGATTTTAGGTATGGATTTGTCTAATGGCGGACACCTTTCTCATGGTTCACCTGTGAATTTTTCAGGCTTGTATTTTGATGTAAAAAGTTATGGGGTTGATGAGTACGGGAACATTGATTACGAAAATGTTCGTCAAATGGCCCATGAACATAAACCAAAATTGATTATATGCGGAGCAAGTAATTATTCAAAGATTATAGATTTTAAAAAGTTCAGAGAAATTGCAGATGAAGTAGGAGCGTATCTACTGGCAGATATTGCCCACATTGCAGGTCTTGTTGCAGCTGGCTTACATCCTTCCCCTGCGGGTTATGCACACTTTGTAACTACTACAACTCACAAATCTCTTAGAGGGCCTAGAGGCGGTATTACTATGTGTGATGAGGAATTCGCTCAAATTATTGACAAGGCTATTTTCCCGGGTATTCAAGGCGGGCCTTTAGAACACATTATTGCAGGGAAAGCAGTTGCTCTTTTGGAAGCATCAAAACCTGAATTTAAAGCTTATGCGGAACAAATATTAAAGAATGCGAAAGCTTTAGCACAAGGCCTCATGGACGAAGGTATGGATATTGTCGGCGGAATGACAGAGAACCATTTGATGACTCTTGACCTTAGAAAAACAGGGAAAACTGGTAAAGATATGGCAAATGTTTTGGAACGCGTTGGAATAACTGCAAATAAAAATACTGTTCCAAATGATCCGCAAAGTCCTTTTGTTACAAGCGGTATCAGATTAGGTGTTCCTGCAGTTACGACAAGAGGTTTTAAAGAAGAAGATATGACGGAAGTTGCAAAAATTATTGCATCTGCGATATTTTCATCGGATAATGAGCTGGGATTGCAAAATTTGAGAGAACGCTCCCTTAAACTTTGTAAAAAATACCCGATATACAAATAAAAGGATAGTTTATGTTAATTAAGTTAACTCATGCACATGTAATCGGAACAGTAATAGCATATTTGATAGGTGTATGCTTGGTTCCTCTTGTAATAAGCTTTTCAAAGAAAGAAGGGCTTGTGGATTTACCAAATGAAAGGAAAATTCACACCAAACCAATATCAAGAATAGGCGGGGTTGCTATATGGGCAAGTACTATGCTTACTTTTCTATGTCTTGTGTTTATGAGTTATTATCCTTATGGAAGCTTGCTATCAGGTATATTACTCGGCGGTTCACTGATGTTTTTATTGGGCCTTGTTGATGATATATACAATCTGAATGCAAAATTCAAGTTATTTTTACAAATTTCGATTGCCACACTTGTATATCTTTTAGGTGTACAGATTAATAATGTTCCTTTTATAGGGGATTTAGGTATATTTTCATATCCTATAACTTTGCTTTGGATTGTTGGTATTTCAAATGCATTAAACTTTATAGACGGAGTTGACGGTTTGGCAGGATCTGTTGTCACGATTAATGCTGTAACTCTTGCAATTATAGCTGTTGCAATGACTCCGCCAAATCCTATAAGTGCTTTGATAGGATTTATTCTGGCAGGTTCAATGCTCGCGTTTTTAACGTATAATTTTAATCCGGCAAAAATTTTTATGGGCGATAGCGGAGCTCTGTTTTCCGGATTTTTACTCGCAACAATATCAATAACCGGAGTTATGAAGGCCGCAACTTTGGCGATATTACTCCCGTTTTTGGTTTTGGCTGTTCCAATTATGGATATTACCTTCTCATCTTTGAGAAGAATTGCAAAAGGGAAATCTCCGTTTGTTGCTGATGCTGAACATATCCATCATAAGCTTCTTCATGCAGGTTTTTCGCAAAAGAAAACGGTTGTAATCTTGACCTCTGTTGCAATTATAGCAGGTGCTTTGGCGTCTTTATTTATGGGAAGCCAGACAATCAAACATTATTTTGTATACATACTTGTAATTGTAGTTATAATGTTGTTGCTAAACTTTATAAAAGTATTGACAAAAAAATAATTATGTGTTATCATCTCACATGGATTTAATTACTCAGTTTTGAGCCATGTCGTTTTCACGAGATAGATGTTCAGAATATTTAAGTGTAAGTCCACCCATATTCATTCTAAGTTAAATTTATTCGTAAGTTTAACCGCGAAGGTCGTACATGTGTTAGTTAAGTAAAGGTTTATTAGCTATGACAGTAGGTGCAGTTGGACAAAATGAAAATTCACATTTGAGTACTATCGTAAAATCGACAGCTTTAGGAACAGCTGCGGGCTATTCTCTCAAGTATTTTTGGCCTGTGACAAAACAGGAGAATGATTTTAATCCCCGTACTGTAATTAATTACTGCCGTAAGGTTACTAATAAAAATTGTGTTGCGGAATTTAAGTTAAAACCTCAATTATCTCCTGCTCAGGACATGTTTATAAAAATGATTGAGAATGAAGATAAGATAAAGAAAGACGCTTTTTCTTTCAAAAATGTTACCGAAAAAGTTACAAAGTTAGGCGGAGAGGATTCTGCAGCAGGTAAAGAGTTTAGAAACATTATTCGTTATGTTAACGAAACTTCAAAGTCTATGACTAGAAAGTTTGCTGTTGCATACCATGTAATGCTTAAGTTTAAAAGACCGGCAGTACCGTTTTTGGTAGCTGGTGCTGGTGCCGGTTTCTTAGCTGGTTTTGCGCGTAACGTCATGAAAGATGACTTTATCGCATAATTTTATATTTTTTCACCAAAAAATATAAGGTCGAATTGATTCAATTCGGCTATTTTTTTTAGGAATTTTGGTTTATGAAATTATAAAATGTCTAAAGGGTCGACATCTATAATCATTTTAATATCTTTTGGGAGTGTAATTTTATTCAAAAAACTTGAGATAAAATCGTGACCTTTTTTATCAAGTTTGTTTTTTATTATAATTTGGAAACGATATTGTCCGTTGATTCTTTCAATTACACAGGGTGTTGGTCCAAGAACTTCGAGTCTTTCTGAAATCCCAAATTTTTCAATCATTGTGCAAAGACGCAGTGCTATTTCTTGTGCGGATTTTTCGGCCCTGAAATTGTTTGGGCAGCTTAGAATAAGTCTGACTATTTGGCTGAAAGGCGGATAATCAAATTCTTCTCTGGCTGTAATTTCCGTTGTGTAAAATTCATTATAATTTTGCGATTTAGCACTTTCCAATGCATAGAAGTCGGGATTGTATGTTTGGAACAAAACTTTCCCAGAAAACTCACCTCTTCCTGCTCGGCCTGCGACTTGTGTAAGCAGCTGGAAACCTCTTTCCGAGGCTCTGAAATCGGGCAAATTAAAGCTTGCATCTGCGGAAATTACACCAACAAGGGTTACATTTGGATTGTCCAAGCCTTTTGCAATCATTTGAGTTCCGACAAGAATATCAATTTCTTTGCGTTGAAACCTTTCTAAAAGTCTTATATGTTCACCTTTTTTTACTAATATATCACTGTCAATTCTTTCAATATTATTGTCCGGGAAAAGATCTTTGATATACTGTTCTATTTTCTGAGTTCCGGTCCCGCTTGTTTTTAGTGCATCGGAACCGCATTCGGGGCAGAAGTCCGGAAAGTATTCAACTTGATTACAATAATGGCATTTTAGCATTTGATCTTTCGCATGCCATATCATTGGGATTGCACAGTTCGGACATTCTATGACGTGTCCGCATGCTTGGCATTGAGTGAAGGTTGAAAAACCTCGTCTGTTTATTAATAAAATTACTTGTTGGCCTTTTGATAATGTTTCTTTGATTTCACTTTGGAGGGGAATTGAGATAACATTTTTGTAGGCACCTTTGCCGTATTCCTGCATATTTATAACTATTACCGGCGGAATTTTGGCATTATTGTATCTGTGTTTTAACTCAAACAGATTATTGGAATTTATAGCTTTGTAGTAAGAAGAGATGTCAGGTGTTGCAGAACCTAGTAAAAGCGGACAGTTGTGAAATTCTGCCAACTTTTTTGCAACAACTCTTGCATCATATCTGGGGGCCGGAGTTGTTTGTTTGTAGGCTCCTTCATGTTCTTCATCTATAATGATTAATCCGATATTTTTTAAGGGGGCAAATACTGCAGATCTTGCTCCTGCTAAAATCTTTATTTCGTCTTTATAAAGTTTTTGCCATACATCGTATCTTTCCCCGTCTGATATGCTGCTGTGCCAGATTGCAACATCTTTTGTCCCGAATTTTTTTGCAAGTCTTTTAGTGAGCTGAGATGCAAGTGCTATTTCAGGAGCCAGAAATAGAACGTTTTTCCCTGCTTTTATCGTGTCATCTATGAGTTTGAAATAAACTTCTGTTTTGCCTGAAGCAGTTACGCCGTGAAGAAGAATTTCTCCATGACCATTAATTTTTTCTTTTATTCCTTCGTAAACTTTTTTTTGATCTCCTGAAAGTTCAAATAAAGGTTCACGTTCTGTAATTCTTAAAATGTCCAGAGGGTTTCTGTAAAGTTCTTCTTGGACAAGTTTCACACAGCCTGATTGTTCAAGTTTTTTTATTGTTGCTCTTGTTGTTTTTGCGTATTTTTCAAACAAAATGAGAGGCATTTTACCTGATTTTTCGAGTAGTTGTAAAATTTCGATTTGTCTTTTTGTCGCTCCGTCGTATTTTACAAATTCAATGATTTGCTCGGTTTTAGAAGCTTTTTCTATAAGTTTCAAGGGGATAGCCGCATTTAAAACGGTTACCAAATCGCAGCAATAGTAATTTGCTATCCATTCAAGAAGTTTTAAATATTCAATTGAAAACAGAGGGGTTTCATCTAAGATTTTGTTGATTTTTTTTATTTTAAAGTCGCCCGGTAAATAATCCGAAAACCCTACACAAAAAGCATTAATAAGCCCTTGTCTGCCAAAAGGGACAAGCAGGGCCTGTCCAATCTTAATTTTATCTTTCATATCGTCAGGTATCAGGTAGCTGAAAGTTTTAACCCCGAGACCTTTAATGTTAACAAGTGCTGATGCGTATTTACTCAAGCTGTCTCCTTTTTAATAAAATGGAAAATCTGAAACAGAAAGAGTAGGCAAAAACCTACTCAGCTTCTGACATAAATTCTTTTCTTGCTTCCTGAATAGCTTCTTCCAACAAATCAAGCTGATCAGGAGAGAAAGTAACCCCTTTCTTTGTAGGCAGCCAGGTTGCACCATCGTCAGTTGTATAAAATATTCTCATATTCAAATAACTTCTACCTTTGTATTCGCTGACGGAAATCTGTAATTGTTCAGTGTCACTTCTTTCAATAGTAGCTAAAATTTTTGCATCTGCCATTTTCTATCTCTCCTTATTTAAATATTACATTTTAATCTTAGCACAGAAAACTTTTTTTATGATAAAGTAAAGTAAATAATAAGGAGAAAGTTTTATGATAAAAGTTGCTGTTTGTGGAGCTTTGGGAAAAATGGGTACGGAAGTTGTTCAGGCTGTGAAAGATTGCTCAGATACTGAATTAGCTGCCCAAATAGATATTGCAGGTGCAGAATTTAAGTCTATTGAAGAAGCTCACAAAGCGTGTGACATAGATGTTTTGGTTGATTTTACACAGCCAAAATCAATTTTTGAAAACGCAAAATATTGTTTGAATAACGGAATAAAAATCGTAATTGGAACAACAGGTTTGAAAGATGAAGAAATTGAATTTTTGAAAAATCTTTCTAAAGAAAAAAATACAGGGTGTTTGATTGCTCCGAATTTTTCAACAGGTGCAGTTTTAATGATGATGTTTGCACGTCAGGCATCAAAGTATTTTGATAACGCTGAAATTATAGAGCTTCATCATAATCAAAAGAAGGATGCTCCATCTGGTACCGCAATTAAAACGGCTGCTATGATGGCAGAAGTCAAAGATGATTTTACAAAAAATAATTGTCCTGAAACGGAAACAATAGAAGGTGCAAGAGGCGGTAATTCTTATTCAAATATTCATATACATTCTGTCAGAATGCCGGGTTACATTGCATCACAAGAAGTAATCTTTGGTTCATCAGGTCAAATTATGACAATACGCCATGATTCAATGGACAGAAAATGTTACATGCAAGGAGTAATGCTCGCAGTAAAACATGTTTATGAAAATAACGACTTTGTGTACGGATTAGATAATATAATGTAAGGGATTAATAATGAGAAAACCAAATATCGCAATACTGGGTGCTACAGGGGTTGTAGGCAGAGAAATTACAAAAATAGTTGACGAGCTTAATATTGAATTTAATGAGATTAAGTTTTTGTCAAGTGCACGTTCCGCAGGAACGAGGCTTGAATTTAAGGGAAAATCCTATACCGTAGAGGAAGCTAAACCCGAAAGTTTTGATGGGGTTAATATTGTTCTTGCCTCGGCCGGAGCTTCAACTTCAAAAATCTTTGCTCCGGAAATAGTAAAAAGAGGCGGTGTATTGGTAGATAACTCTTCTGCATTTAGAATGGATGAAGATGTTCCGCTTGTAATTGCGTATGTTAATGATGAGGATTTGAGAAAGCATAAAGGGATTATCGCAAATCCAAACTGCTCAACATCTCAATTGATGCTTGTTCTAAAACCGTTAATTGATAAGAATCCGATGAAAAGACTTATAGTATCAACATATCAGGCAGTATCAGGTGCCGGGTTAGCTGCTATAAATGAATTAACTGCAAATACAAAAGCACGCCTTGAAGGAAGAGATTTTGAAAACAAATGTTTTAAAAAACCGATTGCTTTCAACGTAATTCCGCAAATTGACGTGTTCTGTGAAAACGGTTACACGAAAGAAGAAATGAAAGTTGTAAATGAAACAAAAAAAATTCTTCATCTCCCAGATGATTTGCCGATATCATGTACTGCTGCACGTGTACCTGTTTATAACGGGCATTCAGAAGCTGTTGATATTGAATTTGAAAATGAAATTACCCCGGATGCGGTTCGCGAAATATTGAAAAATTCGTTCGGTGTAAAAGTTATTGACAATCCTGCAAACTTTGAATACCCAACTACAAAAGATGCATCAGGAGTTGATCCTGTTTTTGTAGGCAGAATAAGGAAAAATCTTGCCTTTAAAAACGGTATTTCACTGTGGTGCGTTGCAGATAATTTACGAATAGGAGCGGCGTTAAATACCGTAAGAATTTGTAAAAAAATTATTGAGATGCAGTTGTTTTAAAAAATATCTATAATTAACAAAAGTTAACATGTCCCTTAGGTTGAGCAAATATTCCACATAAAATGTTTTTATAAAATTAGATGGAAAAGTGGGGGATACGTTGTTATGGAAAAATTGGAAGTAAAAAAGGAGCAGGAAGCAAAAACTAAAAAGGTTTTACATTCTCAAAAATCAAAAAAAATAGAAGTGGATATGCCAAGATTATCCTGTGATTATTTGGATGAGACCTTGCAGATTGCTTAAAGTTGTACAAAGCCCGCATAAGCGGGCTTTATTGTTGCTTAACAAAAGGTAACTTTTAAAGATTTTTAAGAATGTTTTTGCTAAAATTAAGACGTAGAATACGAGTTAGCGGATATGTTGGTAAAGAGAGAAAACATAAAATCTTTAGTAGATGAAATTCATAAGTCTGGCAAAACAGTGGTTTGCACAAATGGCTGTTTTGATATTCTTCATGTAGGTCATGTAAGATATCTTCAAAAAACCAAGTCATTCGGAGATTTTTGTATTGTCTTATTAAATTCCGATAAATCGGTAAGAAGCATAAAAGGACCATCTCGCCCCATAAATAACGAAAATGACAGAGCTGAAATATTAAGTGCTTTGAGATACGTTGATTATGTGGTATTATTTGATGAAGATAGTCCTAAAGATCTCTTGGATGAAATCAAGCCTGATGTTTATACAAAAGGTGCCGATTACAATATGGAAACTTTACCTGAAGCTGACATAATGAAGAAAAACGGAACAAAAGTTGAATTTATAGAGTTTGTTGAAGGTAAATCAACTACAAATACCATTGCCAAAATGAAACAATAATAGAATTTTATATAAAAGGAGAAGTGTATATGAAAACTTTTACATTAGAAGAAATCACGCATATTACCGGCGGAATGTTGACAAAAGTTCAGGACGTAAAAATTACGCAAATAGCTCCACCTTTGCTTTCGGATGAAAATACTCTTGCTCTCGCTTTAGGGGAAGAAGAAATTGCAAATCTTGCTAAATCAAAAGCAAAGGCAGCACTTGTTCCTCTTGGAGTTCAAATTGATAATTTGACTACGATTGAAGTCGAAAGACCAAGGCTTGCGATGATGAAACTTCTTAATATGTTTTATACAGCTCCTGAGGTTAATAAGGGCGTTCATCCGACCGCTGTTGTACATGAAACTGCAAAACTCGGTGAAAATGTTCAAATAGGGCCAAATGTTGTAATATCTCATGATGCTGTTATCGGTGATAATACAAAGATTTTAGCAAATTGCTACGTCGGAGGAGGAGCTGTTATCGGTAAAAACTGTTTCTTCCACCCGGGAGTAAATATCGGAGATCGAGTAAAAGTTGGTAATGACGTTATTCTTCATCACGGAGTATCTTTGGGTGCTGATGGGTTTAGTTTCGTAACGGAGAACCCTGATAATATTGAACAGGCAAGAAAAGAAGGTGAGATAAAAGAATCGTTGACAAAACAAGTTATATTCAAAATTCCTTCAATAGGTTCTGTTGTAATAGGAAATAACGTAGAAATCGGTGCAAATACTGCAATTGATAGAGGAACAATTGAAAATACAACAATTGGAGATGATACAAAAATTGATGACCTTGTAATGATTGGCCACAATTGCAAAATCGGCAAAGGCTGTTTCATTGTGTCTCAAGTTGGTATTGCAGGAAGCTGCGTTATTGGAGACAGAGTTACGATTGCAGGTCAGGCAGGTTTGGCAGACCATATTGAGATTGGCTCTGATACAATTATTACTGCAAAAGCTGGTGTGACAAAATCTTTCCCTGAAAAATCAATTGTTGTCGGTATTCCTGCTATGCCGAGAAAAGATTTTATCAAACAATTAAAGACATTGAAAGATGCTCAAGAGATTTTTGCAAAATTCCGTAAATATGAGCCGCTTTTAAAAGAGTTTGAGGATAACATATCACATGACCACAATTCTTAAAGAAATTTCTATATCAGGAAACGGGCTTATGAAAAACAAGCCCTGTACCGTAAACTTTTTCCCATCTAAATCAGGCAAAATACGATATTTTGTAAACGGCGGTGAACCCTTTGAAGCTTGCGTTGAAAATGTTCTATCGACAGATCATTGCGTAGTATTGGGAGATAAAAAATCTAAGGCTATGCTTACGGAACATTTAACTGCGGCTTTGGCTTTTTGCGGAATAGACAGTATTGATATTTGTATGGATGAAATGGAAGTTCCGGCACTTGATGGCAGTTCCAAAAAATGGGTTGAACTCTTTGAAAAAGCCGGGATAGAAAAACATTTGTTTGAAAAAAGTAAATGTTATACTGTGAATGAACCTGTATATTATTTGAATGGGAAAACAAGTCTTGTGGTTCTACCTGATAAAGATTTGTATATTTCCTATGCTGTGAATTATGATCATCCTGATTTAACAAGACGCTGGGTTGCATATAATCCTAAAGACAAAAAAGAAATCATAGAAGCCAGAACTTTTGGTTTTTATAAGGATTTGAGAAAATTTCAGATGCTTGGTTTTGCTCAAGGTGTTAATATAGAAAATACCCTTGGATTGCAAGACAGCGGGTATACATCGGCCCTGCGTTCAGAAAACGAACCGATAAAACATAAAATACTGGATTTAATCGGGGATTTGTATTTAACAGGTGTTAATCCGCTAAATTTAAGATGTCAAATATTAGTGAAAGAGGCAGGACATGCGGTTCACTTAAAAGTTGCAAAAATGTTAAAAGAGAAATTAATAGAATGTAAATAAGGAGAGAAAAATGACAGAAGAAACTAAAACTGAAGCATTAAGCTTTGACATTATGGACATTATGAAGATGATTCCGCACAGATATCCGTTTTTACTTGTGGACAGAATAACAGAGTGTATTCCAGGAAAAAGTGCAAAAGGTTACAAAAATTTGACAATGAATGAAGAATTTTTCCAAGGACATTTCCCAAATAATCCGATTATGCCTGGTGTATTGCAATTGGAAGCTATGGCTCAATGTTCTGCTCCTATATTAATGACTATGCCTGAGTTTAATGGTAAATTAACTTTGTATGCCGGTGTTGATGGCGTAAGATTTAAAAATATCGTAAGACCGGGTGACAAATTTGAAATGGAAGTAGAACTTACTAAAGTTAAAGGCCCTGTATGCAAGGCTCATGGTATTGGAAGAGTTGATGGTAAAGTTTGTGTAGAAGCTGATATGACTTTTGCATTAAAATAAACTATTCAATTTTTAATGTTAAAAAAAGTAAATCTCTAGAGGATTTACTTTTTTTTATTGGCAAAAAATTTTTATTACAATTTTTGTAAAACACGGAGAAAAAATCAATGAAAATCAATAATATACAAAATTATAATATTACCCCAAAACTAAATACCTATAAATATACATCTACACCTGCTAAATCTGAACAAAAGCCTGTAGCATCAAATACACAACTCCCGACAACCGCACAGTATTTGGCTTTTACAGGCGGTTACAGCTTAGATTTGGCACAAACAATTAAACAACTGGATAAGTTAGCCCAAAAAAATTCATCAATATATCCGCCAAATATAAGAGAGTGGGCTGGGATGGTCTTGGAAGAAGGTAATAAAGCAAAGGAAACTTTAATTAGCGTTCATAAAAGATATTTTGCAGCTTTAAAAGATTGCTTTACACTTGACGAGATAAAAAAGAAATTCCCCGAATTTGGTGAAGCTATACCCTTAGATGATGTAGTTTTTGCTAAAGGTTCTATCGTAGACAAATTTCGTAAAGGGGAGCTTGAGTATTTTGATAATGATGAAGATTTGACCGTTCAATTGATAAAACTATATTGGGGAGAAGGTTTTTCCCTAAATGATTTAAAAAGATATGCAGATGGACAAGATTTGCATCATACAATGAAAAAATTACACATTCCTGTTGCAAGTAGGGATTATGGTCACATATTGAAATTTTCAGATCCTGAGTACAATGAACGTTTGACACGTGAAATGGTTGAGAAACGCGCAATAGCTTTGGATAGAAAGGCTCAGGTAGAAACTGGTGAACCTGTTTATATAAAACGTGGTCCTTTGTCTGCTGAACACAAAAAAAGAATTTCTGAAGGGTTGAAACGTTATTACGAAGAAAATCCTGAAAGAATTTATGAAATGTCAGAAAGACAAAAAGAGTTCTACAAAAACAACCCTGATAAGGCAGAGGAGCTTACCAGAGTTTTGAAAAAAGCTTGGAATATTTTTGGTGCTGACAGGATAAAATATGCGTTGTCAAAATTTTTGAAAGGTAGAAAGATTAAAGAATTTAATGTAGAGTCTTCTCCGGAAAAATTAGATAAAGAGCAGATGCATGCAATGAAATTATTCTGGGCAGAAAATGATTGGGCAAAGAAGGCTTTTTCTAAAAACATGAAATATGCTTGGAAAAAAATTAAGGAAGAAAATGAAACTTTCTTGGCTTTAAGAACGGTTCCGACGCAATTGACAAGATTTGTGGAAGCAAAATTAGGATTAGAACCTGGTGCACTAAAAAGTGATACAATGTTTAATCCCTATACCCAAAAAAGTTCAATTGATCCAAAATCGTCTGAAATATTTACAGCAAACACAAATATAAAAGGATTAAATAATGTAATGGCAGATACATATCAAATTGCTGTTTTTAATATTATAGGAGCATTAAAAGATCTAAAAAAATACCCCCGTAATGAGTACAAAGAGCTTTTAGAATACGCAGTATACACAGTTAGGAATAATGTTGGCGTGTCTGGGCAAAAATATAGGATTCAATCTACCCCGGAAGCTCAGGATGATTATATTGCCCTTGCAGCTTATGCAGTAAAAACCAGATGTCAGGAGCTGATTGACATTGTGAACAAGGCTCTTGATGATGCATTTGAACTGTCTTTGGCAGTGCATCCAGAAGTCATATTAAAATAATATAAAAAAATTGTTATAAAGTCCGATTTGTACTATAATTGAACTTATAGTATAGAGAGAGGAAAATAAAATGATAGACAAAACCGCGATTATCCACCCTTCTGCTGTTATTGCAGACGATGCAATTATAGGCCCTTACGTAGTTATAGGTGAAAATGTAACTATAGGTCACAGAACAAGGGTAATTTCAAATGCTCACATAGAATTTGCAGAAATTGGCGATGATTGTACAATTTCTCCATTTGCGACAATAGGTTCTGAGCCTCAGGATTTGGGTTACAAAGGTGAACCGACAAAAGTTGTAATAGGTGATGGCACAATTATTAAAGAAAATGTAACTGTTCACAGGGGTGCTGCTTGCGGTGATTTTACCACAAGAATCGGTAAAAAATGTTTGCTTATGGTTGGCTCCCATGTTGCTCATAATTGTGTTCTTGCCGATGAAGTAATATTGGCAAATTTGGTAACCTTAGGCGGGCATGTTCATGTTGGTTTTGGAGCATTTGTCGGTGGAATGAGCGTATTCCATCAAAATATTAGAATTGGTGATATGGCAATTATCAGTGGTTTTTCAGCATCTCGTCAAGATATCTTGCCTTATTCCAAAGGTGAAGGAAGACCACCTGTACCTCGCGGTTTAAATGTAATTGCCTTGAAACGTCGTGGGGTTCCTCAAGAGGTTAGAACACATGTTAACGAAGCTTTCAAACTGTTAATATCTGAGGAATATAATACTACTCAAGCAATCGAGAAGATAAAAGCTGAAATTCCAATGAATGAATATATTGAAAAGATGATAGATTTTATCCAAACCTCTAAAAGAGGGGTACTTTTAAAATCTCATAAATCAGGTCATGAATCTTTGCAGGATGAGTAATTATTAAGTATAAAATTATTCAATAAATCAAAGCATCATTATGAAACATTTTTGTATGAATACAATTTATAATGATGCTTTTTTAAACTAATATGAATAGGAGATATTATGCAAAAAACAATTTGGGATAAATATGCACAGGTTTTGGTTGATTATTCAACTGATGTGAAAAAAGGCGACCTTGTACAAATTAGGGCGACAAGTATATATGCAAAAGATCTTGTAAAAGCTGTTTATAAAAGAGTTCTTGAAAAAGGTGCTCATCCTATTTTAAGAACATCATTTGAAGATTTTTCAGATATATTCATTAAATATGCATCAGATGAACAGCTTGATTTTATAGATCCTATTACGCAACTTGAATACGAAAAGATTGATAAATTTATATCAATTGGAGCTCCTATGAATACCAAAAACATGGCACGTGCAGATATGCAAAAGCTATCTCGTCGTTCAAAGGCATCTATGGGTTTGTCCAAAACCTTAATGGACAGATCCGCGAATGGAGATGCAAAATGGGTTATAGCTGATGTCCCAACTCATGCTCTTGCACAAGAAGCTAAGATGTCTTTTGATGAGTATTCGGAATTTTTATTCAATTCCTGCTACTTAAACCTGGATGATCCGGTTGCAAAATTGCGAGAATTGGAAGAAAAACAGGCAAAATGGGCAAGTTATTTGAATAATGTTAAAAATTTGCACATAGTTGGTGAAAAAACTGACATAACATTTAATGTAGAAGGCAGAAAATGGATAAGCTGTTCTGGATTGAATAATTATCCTGATGGTGAAGTTTTTACATCTCCTGTGGAAGATGGTATTAACGGGGAAATATATTTTGATTTCCCGCAGAATTACCGTGGGAACAGTGCAACAGGTGTTCATTTATGGATTGAAAACGGAAAGATTGTAAAATTTGATGCAGATACAGGGCGTGACTTTTTGGAAGCGATGCTTAATACTGATGATGGCTCAAAATATATTGGAGAAATTGCAATAGGTACTAATGACGAAATTCAAGAAGTTACCGGAAATATTCTTTTTGATGAAAAGATTGGTGGAGCTATACATATGGCAGTCGGTGCATCATATCCTGAAACGGGCGGTAAAAATGTTTCCGGTATTCACTGGGATATGATTAAGAATATGAAGCACAATTCGTGTATTTATGCAGATGACAAACTCATATATGAAAATGGTAAATTTTTAATATGATTGTTAGAAAATTTTTAGATAGTGATATTGAAGATGCTTCAAAAATTACCCATGCTGTATGGGGAAATCTGTATGCAAATAATAGTTGTGATTTGCAAAAATTTATCTACGACTTCACTCTCGAATATTATTATTTGAATAAGAAATTTTCTTTTGTGCTTTATGATGATATATTATGCGGGTTGATTTTTGCTTCACTAAAAACAGACCGAAATTCTACAATCGAGAAATATAATAATAAAATTTTATCACTTAATGAAAAAGACAAACAAATAGCCCTTAATCTTTTTGAATATGTTGAAAATGCAGGTAAAGAAGTTAAGAATTTTATGAATTCCGACGATTTAATGATGGGGCTTTTCATAAGTCAAAAAAAAGGTGGAGGGAAAATTCTTTTGTCTAAGTTAGTCGATGCTGCAAAAGAAAACGATATTAAAAATATATACCTATGGACTGATACAACTTGCGATTTTCATTATTATCAGAAAAATAACTTTATCCCGGTTAAAGAATTTTGTTTTACTGTAAATGGTAAGAAGATTGATACGTTTATTTTTAAAAAAAATCTTGCCGAATAATTAAGAGATTAGTTATCGCAATTTATTTTGAAGTTTTGCTGTCAACTAAATAAAGTCTTTAAAAAAAATATAACCTCTGAACTTGTTAATTTCTGACTTACAATATTAATTTGAAACTTAGTGTTTCAATTATTGTTTGAATATTCATATTTAAGTGAAATTCTTTTTTAGCAGTTTCAATTGCTTTCAAATCATCAATGAGTTTAATTTTTAAGGTAGTGTTTTGAAGATTTGATTTCAAAAGAGCTTCGATATAACTTTGCATTTGTGTAAAAACAAGTTCAGGATCATGTTCTTTTGCAAGGTTTAAAATTTTATCATTAAAGTCAAGTACTTCCCCTCGTTCAAGTCCCAGATATCCTTCCATTGCGTCTTTTACAATTGAAAAATCATTATCTTCATTTTTCATAGATGGTACATAAAAACATTGAGAGCGGGAGACAACTGTGTTAATCAAATCCGTTTTGTCCTTAGTCAGGAAGAAAAATGTTGTGTTGGCAGGAGGTTCCTCAAAAGTTTTTAGTAGTGCATTTGCTGCATCATCTTGAAAGTTTTGCGGGTTTAAACCTTGAACATTCCCGTCTTTATCTTTGTCACAAAAAATTAAAACCCTATGATAATCTGAAGTTACAAGCAGGTCATTTTTTATCATTCTTGCTTGTTCTATAGAAATTACGGTTTTTGAATTATCTCCTTGAGGCTTGTTATCAATTTTTGATATTGTCATGACAGCAGGGTGGTTGTTTTCTCGAATCCATTTACAATTAAGACACTGACAGGTTTGGGTATGGTCGCCTTTGCAATTAAGCATTCGAGCAATCTCAAGTGCCAGTTCGTATTGTGTTTGAATATCTGAACCATAGAATAGTATGCAGTGTGAAATTTGTCTGTTTTGAGATGCTATTCCACGTTTAAAGTATTTGATTAAAAACGGATATTTTTCATCTAAAGAGAGCATTTTCCACCTCTTTTTCAACATCTGTTACCAGACCGGCTTTGATACGGTATTCTGAATTTGTTAAATTTTCCTTTAATTTTACCAAATCTTTTAAATTTGTGTTTTTAAGTTTTTGAAGATTTAGTTTTACAACGTATTCATGCATGCCTGTTAATTTGGCAAGTTCAAATGCGGTTGAACTATGAGCTTTTGCTTTTAGTATAATCCACCGTCTCAGCATTGTTTGCAAAGTCGATAGGATTTCAAGCGGGTAGCGTGTATCTAAAAGTTTTCTGTATTCCAACAGAGCTAAGTCTTTTTTATTTTCCATAAGATAGTCCGAAAAAGAAAACAAATCTTCATTGGACACACAAATTTCTTTTACCATATCTGAATTTATAGTGTCATTCGGATATGCAAAAAGTTTTAACTTATCCAATTCCTTATCAATTTGACGCAGATTATTCCCTATTTGAGAAATTATTGCAGTAAGTGCATTTTTATCAAATTTTATTCCTTTTGATTTACCCTGTTTGATTATCCAGCTTTCAAGTTCTGCCGTTTTGTAAGTCGGAATTACATTAAACTCAACCGCATTATATTTTTTCAGGATTTTAAATAGCTTTCTTCTGCTATCGAGTTTACTTCCTTCTCCTCTCTTTAGTGTTGCGACAAACACAATATCGACATTTTCATTATTATTTTCTAATGCCAGTTCAATTTCTTTGATTTCTTTATCGTCAAAAGTTTTAGAAAAATATTCAAGGCAGTTTACTACAATAAGCATTTTCCCAAACATCATAGGCTGTGAACGTAATATTGAAACTAAATCGGGAAACTTCGGGTTGTCGTAGGTTTTGAAAGACATTTCAAGAAAATTTTTATCGAGCCCTTTTTTTAATTTCCCGATTTCCTGTTCAATATTGTAATCTTCTTCGCCGTAAAAAAAGTATACTGCCATATTTTATAAATTAACTTTCTATAAGCAAACTTGCACCAATTACGCCTGCTGTGTTGCCTAATTGTGCAGGAACTACTTCAACAGCAGATCCGGCAACCTTCATTGCTCGTTTGTACAAAGCTTCTTTCAATGGATTTAAAAGAAAATCTCCTGCATCTGCAACACCGCCGCCGACGATAATTCTTTCAGGATTTAAGAGGTTAACAACACTTGCCATCCCTATTCCGATATATTCGCCCATAATTGCAAAAATTCTTTGAGCGACAGGATCTCCTGCTTTTGCGGCTTCGCATACTATATATGGAGTAATTGCTCCGCCTTCAGCCATTTCACGGAATTTTGCGGATTTTCCACCTTTTATATAATCATTTGCCATTGCAACAATTGATGGGCCGGATGCAAAAGCTTCCAGACAGCCTGTGTCTCCGCATCCACATATAGGACCGTCTTTCATTTGCAGTTTAATATGTCCTATTTCACCTGCTGCATTAGATGCTCCGCGAACTAATTTCCCATTAATTATAAGACCGGAACCTATACCTGTACCGACTGTTATGCAAATCAGATTTTCGCATCCTTTACCTGCACCATAGTTTAGTTCTCCCAAAGCTGCACATCTTACATCATTATCAACTCGTGTAGGGATATGAAATTCATCTTCAATAAGTTTGGCAATAGGCACTTCAACCCATCCCGGGATATTAGGAGCATTCCTTACAATTCCTGCCTTATAATCGACTTGACCAGGAAAACCAAATCCGATGCCTTCGATATCTTTTGGTGTTAATTTTGTTTCTTTAAGTAAATCACTGATTGCTTGTTTTATGTTGTTGACAGTATATTCATAACCCATTTCCGCACGTGTTGGAACTGAATTTGAATACACAATATTCCCTCTATCATCCACAAGAGCTATTTTTACGTTAGTTCCGCCGACATCTATTCCAATTCTATTTTTTACCATTTTTTCTCCCTTTCCCTAACTGTAAATATTATATTACAAATAAGTTCTTTTTCACAATAAAACTTTAAAGGCAAATAGAACTTAATCTTAGGATAAAAACCTGTATTAGATTTTAGTCGGAAAAGTTATAAAATTTCCCCTTGAAGGTACCAGGTTTTTGTGCCTGAAATTTTTACGTTTACGAACTCTCCTGTCAAATCCTTATCAAAAGGAATGTGAACTGTTTTGAAATTTCGAGTTTTTCCCGTATTAATCATTTGACCTTTATGTTCGTAAAAATTTTCAATTAGTACTTCCATTGTTCGTCCGACGTATTTTTTATTTGATTTCAGACAGTTTTCTTGAACTTTTTTATTTAGTCTTTGGAATCTTTCATCTTTAACATCTTCCGGAATAAATTTGTCAACCCATCTGGCTGCGACGGTTTTTTCTCTCGGTGAATATGATGCGAGGTTTGAGTAGTCAAGTTCAAATTCATCAATTGCACTGAGTGTTTCTTCAAATTGCTCTTCTGTTTCTCCGGGGAAACCTGCTATAAAATCGCTTGTTATAGTCACATCGGGAACCATATCACGGACTTTTTTTACAATTTTAGCGTAAGTTTCTCTATCATAACGTCTGTTCATTGCTTTTAAGACTTCCGAACTGCCTGATTGCATAGGAATATGAAAATATTCACAAACCTTATCAAGTTCGACAACAGTTTTTATAAGTTCATCTGTTATATCTGTCGGATATGATGTGACAAATCGTATCCTAAATTTGCCGTCAATTGAATTTAAGTCTCTCAAAAGTTGTGCAAGTCTATAATTCGCAAGTTCCGGTTTTTCAGGTTGTTTTGTTGGAAAATCTTTACCGTAACTATCTACATTTTGCCCAAGCAGAGTAATTTCTTTAAAACCTGCATCTAAAGCGTCTTTTGCTTCTTTAAGTATTACTTCCGGTAATCTTGAACGTTCTCTTCCTCTTGTGTATGGAACTATGCAATACGTACAAAAATTGTTACATCCTTCGGTTATCGGAATCCAGGCATTTACGCCTTTTACTCTTTTTATATCGTAGTTTTTCGAAAGATTATCTTCTGTCAAATTGGTTTCAGAACACTCGCAGACTTTTTCCCCGTTGTTAACTTTTTTTATAATTTCCGGTAATGCATATATTTTATGGGTTCCTAAGACAAAATCTACATAAGGAGCTCGCTTAAATATCGTTTGAGCTTTTTGTTGTGCAACACAGCCGCAAATACCGATTTTTATGTTTTTGCCGTCTTGTTTCCACTTGCCCCAAACTCCAAGTTGACTAAAAGCTTTATCCTCACTAAGTTGTCTTATAGAACAAGTGTTAACCATTAGCAAATCTGCTTTTTCAGCCTGTTTGACTTCTTCATATCCCAAATAAGATAACATCCCAAGCATTCTTTCAGTATCTGACTTGTTCATTTGGCAGCCCATTGTTTCTATATATACTTTTTTCATTCTCAAAAATTCCCTGCTATTTATGTTAACTGATTAAATTATAATACAAAAATACTTAATACTCTTGACTTTCCGCAAAAAAAAATATATCCTAATATCATAATGGTTTGAAAGGTGTTTATTGTATGGGATTATGTAAGAAAAATGTTTTGTTTTTGCTGCAGGAACGTACTGAAAAATATGCAGATAAAGTCGCTTTGGGAATGAAAAACAAATATGGCTGGAGAGAATTTACCTATCGCGGAATAGGTTTGATGTCGAGGAAGATTGCTCATTACTTAATAAACGAGCTGAAAATTCAAAAGGGTGAAAGGATGGCAATTTTATCTGAGTCCAAACCCGAATATGGAGCTTGTGTTTTTGCATCTGTTATTGCAGGCATGGTTTCTGTCCCTTTGGATGTAAAGCTTACAAAATATGAACTTAAATCAATACTTTCTGACTGTGAACCATCTGTTATTATGGTTTCAGAAAGTCATCTAGAAATGGCAAGATATTTGAAAGATGTTATTCCATCAATAAAAGAAGTTATTTTAATGGATGAGCCGTCCTGTAATATTGAAGAAAAAAGCATTTATGAACTGCCTGATAATTATGATTACAAATGGCGTTTTAGAAATTCCGGTTCAACTGCTTTTATTATTTATACATCAGGGACAACGGGAGCTCCTAAAGGAGTTGAAATAACTTTTTCCAATATGATGGCTCAGCTGGATGATTTGAAAATTGTTCTTGATAAAATTTTGCCATATAAAAATGTAAATATATTGTCAATTTTGCCTATGAACCATCTTTTTGAGATGACTGTCGGATTTTCTACATTTTTGAATTTTGGTTTTTCTGTTTACTATACCCCGAGTCTTAAGCCTAAAGATGTCTTAAGTATAATGAGAGAAAAACAAATTGAATTCATGATTGTAGTCCCTGCATTTTTGAAACTTTTGGAAACTGGGATTGAAAATGAATTAAAAAATTCTCCAAAACATGTTCAAGTTATGTTTAATTTAATGTTTAAACTTGCAAAATTTATTCCGTCCTATAGAATTAAGAAATTGATGTTTAAGAAAATTCACCAAAAATTTGGCGGTCACTTTTCAGGTTGCATATCTGGAGGTGCCCCTTTAGATATCAGTGTGGGAGAATTTTTTGAAAGAATTGGAATAAAGGTTTACCAAGGCTATGGCTTATCGGAAGTTAGTCCTGTAGCATCGGTAAATTACCAAAGACGTGGAGATATTGCTTCTGTAGGAAAGCCTTTAAACAGTTTTGAGGCTAAAATTGATGAGCAGACAGGCGAGTTAATGCTAAAGGGCCCTTGTGTAATGAAAGGTTATCACAATCATCCGGAGCTCACTGCCGAGGTTATAGAACCTGACGGATGGCTGCATACAGGGGATATCGCAAGAATTAGTAAGGAAGGGCATATTTACATAACCGGAAGAATAAAAAATATGATTGTTCTATCCGGCGGGAAAAAAGTTTTTCCGGAAGAGGTTGAATCAGTAATAGAAAAAAGCCCATACATCGCTGAAGTTTGTGTTTTAGGAACTTCAAGAACTTTTGGTGCAAAAGACGGGACTGAGGAAATATCCGCAGTTATTGTGCCTGCTGACGATGTTGTTCAGAAGTACGATTGGGATACAGTAGATAAACTTATAAAAGATGAGGTTAAAAAATTATCATTAAGGTTGACTCCGTACAAAAGACCGATTAATATAGTTGTAAGTAAAAATCCTTTACCAAGGACTGTAACAAGAAAAGTTAAACGTAAAGAAGTAAAAGAGCTTGTCAGCGTATAGGAGTCACTTATGAAAAAAATATTTATAATATTGTCTTTACTTGTTATCGGGCTTCCGGTTATGTGTGACGATGTGGCAGAAGAAATAACGGTGCCAAAATCTGAAGTTATACCAGCTCAAAGTATCATGAAACCCGTTGTTCCTGTTAGAGAAGAATTGCCACCAAGGTGGTCGGAATTTTGTGAAGCAGGTTATGAAAATGCGGTTTACAAAGATAGTCATGATGTTTTTAATATTTTCAGTTTCGTAAAATCTGAACGAGTAAAGAAAAATTATTGGGCTGAACGTCGTGTCAGCTTTGAAAAGTATTTGAAAACTTGTGAAGTTTTAAGCAGTGATGCAAAATCAGCCTGTTACGCAAATTTAAGGAAAATTGAATCTCAAAAAAATGAACTTTACAAAATAAAAAGTAAACAACTTCTCTATGAAAATAATGTTGATATTCACAGAAGATAAATTTTAATGTTAGACGGATTTAAAAAAATAAAAAAAGGCACTTTTTAAAGTGCCTTTTTGGTTATTGATTATGACATCAAATTATGAAAAATATCTCTTCAATAAACCATCAAAACCTTTACCATGACGAGCTTCATCTTTAGCCATTTCGTGAACTGTATCATGGATAGCGTCATATCCAAGTTCTTTAGCACGTCTTGCAATTGCAAGTTTGCCTTCACAAGCTCCGTGTTCAGCTGCTGCTCTCATTTCAAGATTTTTCTTTGTAGAATCTGTTACTACTTCACCTAGTAATTCAGCAAATTTTGCAGCATGTTCAGCTTCTTCAAAAGCGTATCTTTTATATGCTTCAGCAACTTCAGGATATCCTTCTCTTTCAGCAACTCTTGCCATTGCCAAGTACATCCCTACTTCTGTGCATTCACCTGTAAAGTGTGCTCTTAAGCCTTCCATAACTTCTTTATCTTCAACAACGCCGTCGCCTACTTTATGTTCGCAAGCATAAACTTTTTCAGCTCCGCCAACTTCTTTAAATGTTGTTGCTCCGCATAAAGGACATCTGTCAGGAGCTTTATCAGCTTCTGTAGACCAACCGCATACTGTACATACAAATTTAGCCATTTTGACCACCTTTCTAAATTCTCAAAATTAATAGCATCTCTTTTTCTACAATTTATATTGTACTACATAAGTGTTTATTTGTAAAGTAGGAATTATTATTATTTTCTATATATTCTCTAGTAAAATCAGGATTTAAATTTTAAAATTCTTTAATTTTACTTGATTAAAAGGATTTTAGACAAAAAAAAATAATGTAACTAAATGTGAATTAAACTTATTAAAATTGTAAAAATAAAAAAAATAAAACCTGTAAATTATTTACAGGTTTTATTTTAATTCTACTTAGAGATTATACGTTAGCTGTTTCTTTGCTCATCAATCTCATTGTTTTTTCAATAATTTCGTTTAAGCTTTCTGCTTTTAGTGAAGCTCCACCGATTAAAGCACCGTCGATATCTGATTTAGACATTTGTTCTTCAATAGTTGAAGGTTTAACAGATCCGCCGTAAAGAATTCTTATAGAATCAGCAGCAGATGCTCCTGCAACTTCTTTTACAACACTTCTAATCATAGCGATTACTCTGTTAGCTTCGTCTGCATCACAAGTTTTACCTGTGCCGATAGCCCAAATAGGTTCATATGCGATAACTGATTTTGCAACGTCTTCTGATGAGATACCTTCAAGTGCTGCCTTAATTTGACCTGCAATCCAAGAATCTGTTACACCTGATTCCCTTTGTTCAAGAGTTTCACCGCAGCAGATAATAGGAATCAAACCGCCTGCTAAAATAGCTTTTGCTTTTTTGTTAATCATCTCATCAGTTTCTGAGAAGTATTGTCTTCTTTCGGAGTGTCCGATGATTACATAATCACATCCTGCATCTTTTAGCATTTCGACAGAAATTTCACCTGTGTATGCTCCTGATTTTTCCCAGTGGCAGTTTTGGCCTGCGATAGAAATTTTATTTCCGCCGCATCCGCAGTCACATCTTACTGCTTCTACTGCTGAAATTGATGTAAATACAGGTGCAATTACAACGGTTGGCAATTCTTTTGCGGTATAATCTTTTACAAAATTTTTAACACCTTCAAAAACTTCTTTAGCTTCACCACGAAGTAAATTCATTTTCCAGTTTCCTGCAATAATAGGTTTTCTAGACATAATTATTCTCTCCTTTTTTACTACAATTGACATGTACATTATATGAGGAAAATATTTTATTGCAATTAGTGTCAACCAAAATTGAGAGAAGGGGATGCCTAATTTGTTTACCTAAAAAATTATAACGGATGTCTTGCCGAAGAATATATTGAGATTTGTCCGAGTGGAAATAATTTTAATTGGTAAATATTAAAATAGTAGTTCATTTACTTGTATAATGAAATAAATTTTCATGGTAAAATGAACTTATGTTTACAGGGATTGTGGAAGAAACAGGATTTATAAAAAGTTTTGACGGGCACAAACTTGTTGTAGAGTGTTCCAAAGTTTTAGATGGGACAAATATCGGCGACAGTATTGCTGTTAATGGATGTTGTCAGACAGTTGTTGCAATGAGTCCAAATACTTTCAGTACCGATGTTAGTGCTGAAACTTTAAAAATTACCAAAGGTTTCAAAGCCTCTGATTGTGTAAATCTTGAGAGGGCTTTGACCCCTAAAAGCCGAATGGGCGGACATATTGTACAAGGACATATCGACGGAGTTGGGAAATATCTTGGGGATATGAAATTTGAAGTTTCAAAAGATTTGTACAAATATATTGTGTATAAAGGCTCAATTACGCTTGATGGTGTAAGTTTAACTGTTTCTGAGGCAAGAAATAATGTTTTTGGTGTTGCAATAATCCCCCATACACTTGAAAATACAAATCTTAAATATCTTAAAATCGGAGATTTTGTGAACATTGAAACAGATATTCTCGGGAGGTATGTTGAAAAATTTTTATCAACGAAAAATAATAACATTACAGAAGATTTTTTGAAAGAAAACGGGTTTATGTAATATGGAAAAATTCAAATTTGATAGTATAGAAGATGCATTAGAAGATTTTAAAAACGGTAAAATGATTATCGTCGCTGACGACGAAGACAGAGAAAACGAAGGTGATTTGATTTGTTCAGGTCAGATGGTTACACCGGAAATTATAAAATTTATGGCAGAAAATGCTAAAGGTTTAATATGTCTTGCTATTTCTCCTGAAATTGCTGAAAAAATGGATTTGCCTCAAATGGTAAATCAAAATACTGAATCTATGAAAACAGCTTTTACCGTGAGTATAGATGCCCATGAAAAATATGGTGTTACAACAGGGATTTCGGCATTTGATAGGGCAAAGACAATAGAAGTTTGTCTTGCACCTGATGCTCAGCCATCAGACCTAAGACGCCCAGGACATCTTTTTCCTTGTGTAGCAAGAAAGGGTGGAGTTCTCACTCGTACCGGCCATACGGAAGCAGTTGTTGATTTAGCAAAGTTGTGCGGTCATATCCCTGCGGGTCCGATGTGTGAAATTATGGCAGAGGACGGGCATATGGCAAAACGGGACCAGCTTTATGAATTTGCAAAAAAACATGGAATTAAGTTTATATCCGTTGCGGAATTGATAGCCTACAGGTTAAAAACAGAAAAAATTGTAACTCGTGAGGCAGAAGCACATCTTCCTACACAGTTTGGAGAATTTGACATATACGGGTATGTAAATCATGTTACCGGGCAGGAATGTGTTGCACTTGTTAAAGATGACGGATCCGATAAGATTCCGCTTGTTCGTGTTCACAGTGAATGTTTAACGGGGGATATTTTTGGAAGTCTGAAGTGTGATTGCAATTACCAGCTTCATACTGCACTTCAAATGATTGATAAATATGGCAAAGGAGCTGTTGTTTATATGAAAGGTCATGAAGGCAGAGGTATTGGTATTATTAACAAAATTAAAGCATATCATCTTCAAGAAGAAGGGCAAGATACTGTAGAAGCTAATATTTCTTTAGGTTTTAAAGCTGATTTAAGAGATTACGGCATGGGTGCTCAAGTAATTTTAGATTTGGGATTTAACAATTTTAACCTCATAACTAACAACCCTAAAAAAATCGTCGGTTTGAATGGTTACGGATTGACTGTGCATGATATAGTTAAAATAGAACCTCAGATTAACTCCTATAACAAACGTTATATGGAAACAAAAAAGGAAAAGATGCACCATATGTTGTAATTTTCCCCCAATGTAACACCGGTAAAACAAGGAATTAAGACATGTTACCTTATATTCATAATGAAAATGATAAAAACGATCCAAATTTTGAGGCCAGACTTTTAACTCCTCAAGATTACAAGTGTTTCGCTCCTGTTTATAATGATTTTAGAACAAGAGCTTGTGATGAATATAAGTTTGAGCTTGAACCTTTGGCATTTGAAGATTTTGTCGATTCTGTGGAGAAAAAATTAATTGATTGTCTTGTATTGTTTGAAAATTCAATTCCTGTAGCATTTTTAGTTTACACGACAGCAATATCTGAGGCAATTGAATTGAATATTATTCATTCTTTCAAAATGGAGGACATTACCGTAAGGTCAATGTACCTTGTTAAAAAGTTTTTGGAACTTACCAAAGCCGAAAGATTGGAAAAAATTGTTTGTTACCCAATGCTGGGTGCTCAAAAAGATTTGATAGCTGATATTGCAAGATATGGATTTAAATTTGTCGGGATTGCGGTGTTGAGATTTATGATGGCAGGTACAAATTCTCGCGATATATTGAAAATGTCGCAGATGAGTGATTTATCTGAAGGTTATAGACTCGTTGAATGGGACGGTAAGTATTTTGATGACGCTGTGGAAGTTGTTCAGGAAGGTTTTGAAACTTCTGCAGATGCACTGTTTGATCCGAGGTTTAAGACTATTGAAGGAACTCGCGATATAGTTTCAAAAATAGTCGAAAATATTTATGCGGAGTTTTTGCCTGAAGCCACATCTGTTATGCTATATAATGATAAACCTGTTGGTTTTTGTTTTATGAACTTGACAGGCGGAAGAATTGCCAATATCCCTATTGTTTCTATAATAAAAGAGCACCAGGGTAAGGGTTTGTCAAAACATATGCTGAAAAAGTCTGTTGAAAAACTCCTTGAATGGGCAGATAATGGTGAAAAACCTATTACTGAGGTTAATACAACGACTGAAACTAATAATTTTCAGGCATTAAAAATGTACAGACATCTTGGATTTAAAGAAGATTATAATTACCCTCAAGCATATTTGCCTGTTAAGGATTAGGTTTAATCACTGGACAATATGAAAAAAATCATTATAATTTAATCTATGGCAGATTTAAATTTGGGTTATTTAATTTCAAAGTTTGTGAACTATCAGGCGTTGAATACTCAGAAACAACCGTCTGCAAAAGCTCCTGCCCAAACTTCTTTTGCAGCACCAACCTCTTCTGCATCGCAAACTCCCACAGTAAACTCTACTCCCGTACAAATGTCTAATATGGCATCTGTTGACCAGTCCGTTTATGTGAAAGAGATGATGAATTTACCTAAAAATTTGAATGAATTAATATACATACTTCAAAAAAACATTACTCTGGCACAGTTTAATCAAAGATTTTCAAATCAATATGCTATGCAAAGGAATTCCTTATCTCAAACCCAGGCACAAATTTTAGCTCAACTTCAGGGATTGTCTTTAACAGAGGCACAAAACATGCTTTTGACAGGGAATAAAGCTATATTAAACCAACTTCAAAATTCGATAAAAAATCTGGCAATTTCTTCTTCCGGTTTGATAAATCTTTCTCAAGTTGCGGCAATGATTCAGTCTAACGGGAAAGATGCTGTAGCAAAATTAATCACCGCAATGGCAAATTCCGCAAAACTCGGAATTACAGATTTATCCCAAATGAAGGATACTGCAAAATTAATTAATGCAAGCATCGCAGCGGCTTCTCAAAATGATTCCGCTCAGACAATGAAGATGTTACTTTTGTTATATCTCCCTTGGCTTCCACTGCAGGAAGGTGTGGGGTTTGACCTTGATATTGAAGCGGGTGAGAAAAGCGATGGAGCTGATAGTATTCTTGTAATAACTGTCTCGACATTAAATTTTGGGGATGTAATTTCAACTTTAATTTTAGAAAGTTCAAACTCTGTGCACGTAAATATTGAGTGTGTGAAAGAATTCCCAAAAGAGGAATTGGGCAGAAGAATTGAGGGTGATGAAAAACATTACTCTATGGCATCAGTACTTTCTTTTGAAACTTCAAAACAGACAACCGTTAATACAAAACAAGAAAAACCTCAAGCAAAGATTAATATGTCTAATACAAATGAAATTAATCCTTATATGCTTTTGATGGCACATACAATAATAAGACATGTTATTGAAATTGATAAAAACGCGTCAAACGGTATAATTTCTCATGTGGATTAAAATTTTTGTTTTTAAAAATTTTTTGATATGCTAAAATAATAACAAAAGGAGGCATATTATGAGATTTGCACATGTAATGATAAGGGTAAAAAATATTGATGAATCAATGAAGTTTTACACTGAACTTTTGGATTTGAATAGAACAGGCGAAGTTAAATTGGATGATTCAACTTTGTATTATTTGAGTGACGAAGATGGCCAAACTCAAATAGAATTGACGTATAACAACGAAACCCCAAAAGATGGCTATGTTAACGGTAATGCGTTCGGTCACTTAGCTTTTGAAGCAAAATCAATGGATGAATTTACGGAAAAAATGAACAAATTTGGTTACAAATATCTTTATGAGCCGTTTTTTATGCCGGAAGTAAATATGCACGTTGCATTTCTGAAAGACCCTGATGGCAACGAAATCGAGATTATGTCAAAATAAAATTTAAAGTATTTGTAATATAAATCGGAAAAATTAGCAATTATCTTTGTCAGAAATCCTTTTAATAAATATAGGGGATACTTAAGATAATGGCTAATTTTTTTACGATATCAAAAATAGTAGTAAATAAATTTGGCAAGTTTGTGTTAAAGAGTAAAAAACCTCACACAAACAGAGTTTTGTCGTTTAAATCAAACCCAATACAAAGTAATTTTTCCCCTGATGTATTGTCTGATGTTGTCAAATTGAAGGCTGCAAGAGAGAATTTAACACAAATTATATCCTCCACTAAGCTTGATAAAAAAACAGCTTTAAAATTATATAATTATCTGCCTAAACAAGCCCAAGAAAATTTTCAGGAACTGCTTTCAGGTGGGGAAAAATTGGGCTACATTACTCGCAATTCCGATGGTTCTTTTACAGGACAATCGCTTGAGAGGTTTTTAAGTACTTTAGACAAAGACACTTACCATAAAATAGTTACCATTGAAAAAAACTTTAATCATTTTGATTCAGCATATTATAAAAAAATTCTGGGGCTGTTTGATACGTCTGATGATATTATCAAAAACCGCGAAAATATAGAAAAATGTTTTTTAGTCAAGGATGATTTGTATTCTTGTGCTGTTCAGCTTGAGAAGGAAGCTCAAAAGGCTGCAGGCGTTATTAAAGACAAATCGGGTAATATCGTGGGTTTTGAAGCCGGTTCTGCAGGAGAACAGATATATAACATTTTCGGCGTCATGCCTCAGGTGAGGGGAAAGAGTGCGGAATCAATTTATGATAAATTAATGAAAAAAGTTTTAAAAAAAGGTATAGACATAAAAAACATTGATGATGCAAAAGGTCAAATTACCGATCTTGTTGGAACAAGAATTGTCCTTGATGATATCTCTCCTTCAGGAATTCAAAAAATAGTTGATAATTTATGCGATGCAATAGAACACGGAAAGATAAATGTTCAGGAATTAAGTAATTATGCGAACGGTTCAAAACGTTACTTCACAGAAAAGCATTTTGAACAGATAAGAAAATCAGCAGCCAGAGTTCACATGAAAATAGAAAACTTAGAAACAGTCAAATGTTTGAGTGAATCAGGCTATGTCACAACCCAAATGAATTTACGCTATGCAAATGGAGCACTCGGGGAATTGCAGATTCGAGGGAACTTGATGATGAAATATGCAGAGATAGAACATATTCCATACGATATAAGAATGGGGAAAAACATAAGCAAGAATATCCCTGAACTTGAACAACTCTTTGCACCTGTTCAAGATGCAACAACAAAATTAAAACGAAACGGGCTCAATAAACTTTATGATAAATATATTCGAGATTGCTACAACTATATAAGAAAGTACGAGTTAGGAGAAGTCCCCGGGGATTTTAAGCTCCCTGATCTTCCAAAGAGATTAAGAGATTATTCAATCTTAAGTTTTGAAAACTTAGAAAAAATACACAACAAAGCTCAAAATATAAAAATTAAAACTAATCAGGTTGTAAAAAATTAAAAATTACATTAAAATAATGGGGGTAATATGATAAAATCGACAGAAGAAGTTATGAATAAAAGATTAGTAAAAACGGTTTTTTCAAAACAGGAGAAAAAACTACAAAATAACGCGGAACAGATAGTTGAAGCGTTAAAAAAATTATACACTGAATCAGAACGTGCAGTTCCTGAATATGGTGATTTTAGGGTTGTAAAGACAAATTTTAAAAATTCTGACAAAAACCTAGGCATAAAAGATATTACAATATCCATCCATCCTTCCGTTCTTGGCAAAGAAAGACCAAAAGAAAGAGAATTGAGGATAAAAGCTAATTCTTCAGACAATTTAAGCAATTATTCCGTTGTTTTAGAATACGGTTCTAAATATGATATATTGAAATTGTTGGAAGATGAACAGACTTGTAAAAATATTGAAGAATTTATTCAAAAAGCTTCTGACAAGTTTTCTGATATAGGTTAACAATTTGCATTATCCTTCTTTTTATTTTATAATTTCAACGATTATAATGTTAGCAAAAGGAGTGTAAAATGGCACAGCAGTTTAATGCACAAAATATTAAAAAGAGAGTATCAGTTTTAGTATTTTTAAAGGGTTCGACAGCCCCTTTGGTTTTGTATGTTGAAAATCCTGAAGAATTATATGCAGAAATTCAACAAGCAGCAAAAAGTTCTGCCGCAAATTTAATCGAAAAAGAAACTCTCGGCCCGATTAAAAAAGTAAGCTTTATTTCAAATCAAGTTGCAGCAGTTGCAATACAGGAAGAACAATACGTTGGATAAATCATGGAATACAAAATTTCAATTGAAGAATTAGAAAATACTCCTTCAAAAACTATAGATTTTCATTTCAGTGAAAAGTTGAAAGAACTTAATTGTTTAACTCCTGTAGATGCCGATTTGCAAATAAAATCTTTAGGTGAATTTATAGAAATAAGCGGAAATGTTAAGGGAACTTTGAATTTGGAGTGTGATCTTTGCTTAAAAGAATTTGCTTATAATTTCGATTTTGAAATAGATGAAATGTATGCAAAACACTCACTTTTGGATGAATACGGACAGGAAACCGAATTGAAGGAAGGCCAGTTTATAACAGACTTAAACGGTGAGGATGAGATAGACATTTATGACTTATTGTATCAATCTGTAATATTAAATTTACCAAATAAAAAAGTTTGTGGTATAAATTGTAATGGGGATAAATTTTTAAAAGAAGAAAATTTATCCGATCCGCGGCTAGATGTTTTCAAAAACATCAAAATCGAAACCAAAAAAGAAATATAAGTAGTAAGACAAAATAAAAAGGAAAAGAAAAATGGCAGTACCTAAGAAAAGAACAGGACATTCCGCTCAAGGACACAGAAGAAGTAATTGGAAGGCAACCAAGCCTGAAACTACAAAATGTCCAAATTGCGGAGCAACAGTATTAACTCACACAGTTTGTACAGCTTGCGGTACATATAAAGGCAAACCCGTAAGTATAAAAGATAGAGTTGAAGAAACTCCGGTAAAAGAAGAAAAAAAACCGGCAAAAAAATCAACTAAAAAAGCAGCAGAAAAAGTAGAAGAAGTAAAATCAGAAGCAGAAGCACCAAAAGTTGAAGAAGCTCCTGCAGAAGAAAAAACTTCTGAAACAGAAGAAAAATAGAAATTGTTGAAGAATGGTTGAGAGTTCCACCTTTCAACCATTCACAAATTGAACCGTTAAACTAGATTTGAGAGGGATAAGATGACAAGAATAGCTATAGACGCAATGGGTGGTGACCATGCTCCGCACGAGATAGTTGCAGGAGCTGTTTGGGCAGCTAAAGAATACGGTGTTGCAATAGAATTAGTCGGTAAGCAAGACAGAATAGAACAGGAACTTGACAAGATAAGTCAAGAAGGTTTCATGACTGATTGCGGAAAAGGCGGTGCAGCAAAATATCGTGTGAAAATAGATACGTCAAAGCTTGATATAAAAATTACTCATGCCTCTGAAGTTATTGAAATGGGAGAGGCACCAGGTCAAGCTATTCGTAAGAAGAAAAAGTCATCTATCGTTCTAGCAGTTGACGCTGTAGCTCAAGGTAGTTCTGATGCTGTTGTTGCAGCAGGGTCTACAGGGGCTGCTATGGCATCAAGTTTGTTTGGTTTGGGTAGAATCCCAGGAATTGACAGACCTGCTATTGCGGTTACTTTGCCTACGGTCAAAAAACCTATTGTAGTTATTGATGGCGGTGCAAATAGTAATTGTACTCCTGAAATGTTACATCAATTTGCAATTATGGGTGCAACTTTTTCTAAGAATGTTCTTGGGATCGAACATCCAAGAGTTGGTGTTTTAAATATTGGAGAGGAAGCCGGAAAAGGTAATGAACTTGCCCAAGCTACTTACAAGCTTTTAGAAGAACGTCAGGATAAACTTAATTTTGTCGGCAACATCGAAGGTAAAGAAATTTTCTTAAGTGTTTGTGATGTTGTTGTTTGTGACGGTTTCGTCGGTAACGTAGCATTAAAAGTTACCGAAGGGACTTCTCAAATGCTGTTTAGAATGTTGAAGCAAGAATTTAAGGCTGATTTGCTTGGAAAAATTATAGGCTTGCTTGCGAAGCCGTTTATGAAAAGAATTTATACTAAAATTAACTACGAAGAATTTGGTGGTGCTTTGCTTCTCGGGGTTAAAGGTATTACAGTTATATCTCACGGCAGAAGTAAGGCTTATGCAATTAAAAACGCAGTTAGAGTTGCAAAATATGCCGTTGAAACAGGTATAAACGAAAAAATAGCTAAGTATTATGAGGAATAAAAATGACAGATAAATTAATTCCGCTGAGAATTGCAGGGGTTGGATACAGTTTACCCGAAACAGTAATAACAAATGACGATTTAACAAAATTGTATGAGACATCTGATGAGTGGATTTACACCCGTACAGGTATAAAAGAAAGACGTGTTGTTTCCGGCGAACAAAATGCTATTGATTTAGGTTTAGAGGCTGCTCAGAAGGCTTTAGAAAAAGCAAAGATGGCTCCAGACGACATTGACTTAATTATTGCAGCATCGTCAGCTCCTCCTGATTTGTACCCTGCGATTGCATGCCATATTCATCAGAGATTAGGTATAAAAGCACAAATTCCTGCGTTTGATATTACTGCAGCATGTTCAGGCTTGATATACGCTTTGAGTATTGCAAGAGCTTATATCGCATCAGGAATGTATAAAAATATTTTGCTCGTTGCTACAGACAACAATTCTCGTCTGGTTAATTGGGAAGATCGTTCAACTTCAATTTTATTTGGTGACGGTGCTGGTGCGATGGTTGTTACACAGGCTGAAGACGGTGTTGATGACATTATCGCAATTGACATTAAAGCAGATGGAAATTATGGGAATTTAATTGAACTTTCATTTGACGGTAAAAATTGTCCGTTGGTTGAGCAGTATGAAGAAAAACCTAAAGGTATCAGGATGAATGGACGCGGAGTTTACACGTTTGTTGCCAAAATATTACCGCATTATGTAGAGAATTTGATTACAGAAGCAGGTTTGAAACCTGAGGATATTGACTACTTAATTCCTCACCAGGCAAATATCAGAATAATTCAGGCTGTTCAGGAAAGATTGGGTTATCCTGATGAAAAAGTTGTTACAAATATCAAATACTACGGAAACACATCTGCAGCTTCAATTCCTATTGCCTTGGCAGAAAGTGTTGAGAAAGGTAATGTAAAACTTGGTACTACGGCTGTCCTTTGCGGCTTTGGTGCTGGTATGACCTGGGGCGGTGCTATTGTAAGACTGCGTGAAGGTATTTGCTAGATGAAAGTTTTATAGTTTTCGATTACCGGATAGGAATATTTTCTTATCCGGTTTGTAATTATTTTACTTTTCGCGTGTTTATTGTATAATAAGGACAGGAATTTAGAGAGGGATATGATTATGACAAAGAAAATTGCGTTTCTTTTTCCGGGGCAAGGGTCTCAAGCTGTTGGCATGGGAAAAGATTTGTATGATAGTTTTGAAAGTTCAAAAAATGTTTTTGACTGTGCCGATAAAACTTTGGGTAAAAGTATAACAACTTTATGCTTTGAGGGGCCTGAAGATGCTTTGAAACAGACAGTAAATACTCAGCCTTGTATTGTAACTATGTCAATAGCTGCGTTAGAAGCTTTGAAATCTCAGTTGGATATTAAGCCTGATTATGTTGCAGGCCATTCATTGGGTGAATATTGTGCCATGTATGAAGCAGGGGTTATGTCTTTAGAGACAACTTTGAAAGCTATTCAAAAGAGAGCAGATTTGATGGGTTCAACTCATGGCGGGGCTATGGCTGCTGTTTTAAATGCAAGTGAAGAACAATTGAAAGCAGGGTTGAATGAAGGCTCTAAAGTGGGTTATGTTGATGTTGCAAATTACAATTCTCCCGCTCAAGTTGTAATTACTGGTGATGAAAATGCCGTAAAAGCTGCATCTGATTATATGTTGGCAAACGGTGTAAGAAGAGTTGTTCCGTTGGCTGTGTCAGGAGCTTTTCATTCAAAATTTATGGAAAATGCCGGACATGAATTTGAAAGTTTTGTATCGGACTTGCAATTAAATAATGCAAGCGTACCGGTTATTACAAATGTTGATGCTTGTGCGACTGTTGAAAGTTCTGATTTTAGAGAAAAAATGCCAAAACAAATTTATTCATCAGTTCATTGGACTCAAACAATCCAAAAAATGTCAGCAGAAGGTGTTGAAATTTTTGTAGAAATTGGACCCGGAAAAGTTCTTGCAGGATTGAACAAAAAAATTGTTCCGGAAGCTAAAGTATTTAATATTTACGATAAAGCATCTTTGGATGCAACTGTTGCTTCATTAAAAGAAGAATTAATGTGTGTATAGTTCGGACTTGTCCGATAAGAATAAGGAGAAAGATTGATGACAGAAAGAAAAATTGCATTGATTACCGGTGGATCTCGCGGTATTGGTCTTGCTTGTGCCAAAGAACTTGCAAAAGCAGGATGTGACATTATTATCAACGACATTTGCGAAGCTGAAAAAGCTCAACCTGCTTTGGATGAAATTAAGGCTTTAGGAGCAAATGCTTATTTTTACAGATTTGATGTATCAGATCCTGTTGCAGTTCAAGAAAATGTAGACAAAATGATTGCAGAACACGGTAAAATTGATGTTCTATTGAACAATGCCGGAATTACAAAAGACGGCTTGTTTATCAGAATGGATATGGAACAGTGGGAAAGAGTTATTAAAATTAATCTTACAAGTGCATATTGCGTAACTCATGCTGTTATCAAACATATGATGAAAGCTCGTCAAGGTTCAATTATTAACATGTCAAGTGTTGTAGGTCTTCACGGTAACCCTGGCCAAGCAAATTACTCCGCATCTAAAGCTGGTTTGGTAGGGTTGACAAAAACTCTTGCAAAAGAATTCGGTTCAAGAAACATAAGAGTAAACGCAGTTTGCCCTGGCTTTATTCAAACAGCAATGACAGCAAATCTTCCTAATATTGAAGAGTATTTGAAAGCTATTCCTATGAAAAGACTCGGAACACCTGAAGATATTGCAAAAACTGTTAAATATCTTGCACTTGATGCAGACTATGTTTCAGGTCAGGCAATTGAAGTTGCAGGTGCATTGATTATATAGTACTGCAAACAATTGTGAGAAATTGTTAGAGTAAAAAGTAAAGATTTTTAACAATATCGGTGCAGTATTGTAAATTTCTTGCAAAAAAGTTTTGCTCTAAGTATAATATTAGTGAACAAATAGTATAGTAATACAATAAATTATGAGGAAATTAGAAATGAGTACATTTGAAAAAGTAAAAAAAGTTGTAGTAGATCAATTAAGCGTTGATGAAGCTTTAGTTACTCCAGAAGCAAGCTTTACAGCTGATTTGGGAGCAGATTCATTAGATACAGTTGAATTAGTAATGGCTTTCGAAGAAGAATTCGGTTGCGAAATCCCTGATGAAGAAGCTGAAAAAATTCAAACAGTTCAAGATGCTGTAAACTACATCGATGCTCACAGCAAATAAGTAAATTCAAAGCGTTAACTCAGACGCTTGCTAAATAATTTTATGCGGGGGCGAAAGTTGAATAAAAATTTTCTCCCCCCATATATTTAAAAGATAGTTTTAAAAAGGTAAAGAGATGACAAAAAGAAGAGTAGTTATCACAGGACTTGGTGCCGTTACTCCTTTTGGTATCGGTGTTGATAAATTTTGGAATAGTCTTGTAGAAGGAAAAAGTGGAATAAGCACTTCTGAGCTGATTGATATAACAAAACACGTTGTGAAAATCTCAGGAGAAGTTAAGAATTTTAATGCTGAAGAATATCTTGATCCAAAAGAAGCAAAAAAAATGGATAGATATATTCAGTTTGCCATGATTGCAGCAGATGAGGCTATTAAGGATGCCAAACTTGAGGAAGTTAATGATGTTGATCCTTACAAGATTGGTGTAATGGTAAGTTCTGCAGCAGGTGGTTTTAGAACATTTGAAGAAAACCATGTGAGAATTTTAGAAAAAGGTCCTAATAAGTGTTCTCCGTTCACGATTCCTATGATGATTGTAAATATGGCATCAGGTAGAATTTCTATGAAGTATGGTTTTAAAGGATTGAACAAGGTTGTAGTGTCAGCCTGTGCGACTGGTACGCATACTGTAGGAGATGCTTTCCGTTCAATTCAATATGGAGATGCCGATATCGTTGTTGCCGGTGGATGTGAAGCTACAATTTGTGATGTAGGTATTGGTGCATTCTCTAGTGCAAGAACTCTTTCAAAACGTAATGATGAACCTACAAAGGCTTCTCGTCCTTGGGATGTTGATCGTGACGGTTTTGTTATGAGTGAAGGTGCAGGTGTTCTTGTTCTTGAAGAATACGAACATGCAAAAAAACGTGGTGCTAAAATTTATGCAGAAATTGTTGGCTACGGTCAAACTGCTGATGCTTATGATGTAGTTGCTCCTGATCCTGAAGGTAAGGGTGCTACTCATTCTATGAAGTTTGCTCTTGAAGATGCTGGATTAGATCCTTCCGATGTTGATTATATAAATGCACACGGTACAAGTACAGGTTTGGGTGACATCGCTGAATCAAAGGCAATTGAAGGCTTGTTTGGCAGCAAAGACGTAAACAAAAAACTTCTTGTAAGTTCGACAAAGTCTATGCATGGTCACTTACTTGGTGCAACAGGTGCTGTAGAATGTATTGCTTGTGTCAAGACAATTAATGAACATCTGGTTCCACCGACAATAAATCTAGATAATCAGGATGAAAGAGTTGGAAATTTGGACTATGTACCACATAAAGCAAGAAAAGCTGATGTTCATGTTGCGTTATCCAATTCGTTTGGATTTGGCGGGCAGAATGCTTCTGTTGTTATAAAAGAAGTTCTGTAATATATAAATTTTAATTTTGTACAATAAAAAGCTCCTTTTAGAAAAGGAGCTTTTTGTTATAAGGTTATTCTTCAATGAGAACTCTGTCAATGCAAGCTTTAGGTGAATATTGCCATTCTCGGAAAGTTATACGTTTAACTTTAAAACCTGAACGCTCAATTATTGCTTGCTTTTTCATATTTGAAATATGTGATTTAATTTTATCCTCTAAGCCGTCAATTTCTATCACAAATTTGTCGTCTACTACCAAATCTGCACTTAGACCTGCAATGTTTGCTCCAGCTACGACTTTATGATCAAGTTCTCTTATCTTTTCTGCGACTTCCCGTTCAAGCGAGTTTTTGTAGATATTTTCGTCAATATCTCCAGAAAGCATTGCTTGTTTGCGGTTCTGATATTCTTGCAAATAGGAAATATAATTTCTAAAATGTCCATCAGGCAGTTCTCTCGGGTTGCGTGAAATAAAGTTTATGACTTTGTTTCTACCTCGTGTTATTGCAACATTAAAGAGATTTGGCTTTTGCAAGAATGTTAAACTTTGCATATAACTGTTATCGGCAAATGCCCAGGATATCATCATAATATCTCGTTCATCACCTTGGAATGTATGGGCTGTACCAATTTCTATCTGGTGTTTTTTTATCATGTAGTCAGATAGAACTTTTGAGACAGAAATTTTTAATTGTTCAACCTGTGCTCTAAAAGGTGATATTATACCAACAGACACGGGATTATCAGGATTTTGGCGTTCATCTTCTATAATTATTTCATGTAATCGTTTTACAAGAGCTTCAATTTCGGGCAAATTTCTTGTAGCATCAACATCAACTTTACCATCCAAAACCTCAACCAATTCCAAAACTTTTTCTTCAGGTTTGTCTTTTCTCATGACACGAATTCTGTCATTGTAAAATTCGTGGTTTGAAAAATTAATAATTGGTGGAAGGCTTCTAAAATGTTCATCAAGCATTACAGAATTCATTGAGTAGTAATCTGCTAAATCAAACATTGAATTTGTTCTGAAACGCCACATAAGCTGGTATTTATCCGGAATTCCATATTGGCTTAAGAAGGATTGTTCTTTTGCTTTTTCCAAAAATGAAAGATGCGGAAGTTGTTTGTCATCACCTACTATTACCGCACGTTTTGCACGGAAAAGTATAGGGAAACAGCTTGCAATATCGCATTGTGATGCTTCATCAATAATTGCTACATCAAACATTCCAGGTTTTAAAGGAAGAGAATCTGATACTGCATATGTAGTTACACACCAGCAGGGAAATGCTTCTAATAATGGTTTAAAGTCTTCTTCTTCTAATATATTTGTTTGCAGGCGTTTCCTGTTCGCAACAAGTGATTTGCTGTGAACTTTTAGTCTTCTGCGTTTGTTTTCATCTCTCAAAAGATTTTTTAGGGCTTCTCTTCGTCTGTTTTTTAATATATTTATTGCAAGAGTTTTTTGTTTTCTTTTCATTGTACGAATTTGTTCTGACAGCATGTGAAGATTGCCTGTCTTTTGGATATCAGCTTCGATTTTTCTCAAAGACCATTCCATATTTGCAAATTCGAGTTCTTGTTTCAATCTCCCAAGACTTTCATAATTCACGTCAAATTCTTTCAAATTAAGTATCTTCTTTAATTGACCAAGACTTGTGAAGTTTGCGATTTTGGAAATAAACCCCGCCTTTTCCATATTATGTTCAAGAACTTTTATAATTCCGGCAACAATGTCAATTTCACCTTTTTTAAGACTTTTTTTGATAAACTCTTTTTTACCGAGAAGCTTTTCTTGTTCTTCAACTTCTAAAAGTTTGTCGTGCCAGTCTTTTTCAAGATTAATAATAGTTTCGGACTTGCTCTCCATATTTTTAAGCATGTCCAAATGATCTTTCATATCTTTTGTATCGACAAGCAAAATATCTTCAATATCATTATCCAAACCAGCATTTTGTGAAAGAAGGTTGTTCAATTCTTCACTCAGTTGTCTTTGATAATTTAATCTTCCTGCTCTCAAAGCCATATGGCTTGCACCCAAATCATTTAATCTTTCCGCAACAACATCAACAGCTTTGTCCATACGTGATGCGACAAGCACGGTTTTTCCATTTGCTACCAAATGTGCTACCAAATTAACTATTGTTTGAGATTTACCGGTTCCGGGAGGGCCTTGTACCGCAACAAATTTACTGTTATCAATATTTTTGATTACTTGAAGCTGGCTGTCACTCAAAGAAAGTGGTGTTATGGGGTAAAAATCAGTAATTTTATTCATATCTTTGAGCGGAACTGATTTTTCTTTACTTTGTGCGTATTCTTCGTTAATTATGTTTAGAGCTGTTTCTCTGTATATACCCGAAGGTTTTTCCGCAATTTGTGTCAACTCGTGAAGAACACCTGCAGTTACTGATGGACGTTTTGTCAGAATTATTGCACTTTGATAAGTTACGGCAATTCTTTCCAATTTAACTTTTTGTTTTTCTTGTTCTGTTTCTTCTTCGATTATTTCTTCCAGATTGTCGCCATCGATTTTTTCTTTGTAAAATTCTTTGGTTTTTGAAATGTTATCGTCTTCTTGGTAATCTCCGATATTTTCTGCGATTTCTATTTCAGGAACGAGAGATTTCAGGGTTGTTAGGAAGATATCAAGTTTTTCTTGTGTTATCGGAAGGTCCGGAACTACATCCAAAATTCCTTCAAGTAAAAGATCTACTTCATCTTCATCATCATTTTTACGCATTAAAGCCGCTAACGCACCTGTGTTTAGAGACAAAACCTCATCCAGAGGAAGACAATTTATGTTAACTCCGTTTCTCTCGAGTTTGCAGGGCATGTACAAAAGCGGGGTTAAAAATTCGTTTTGTTTTTTTGTTTTTGAACTCTTTCCTACCAAGAAAAGATAACCATATATAAGGTATTTGTCTTTTTGTCCTAAATCACTTTGAATCATAAGTTCAGTGAGTTTCGAATCACTGCCTTCAAGCGATATATATTCTGCTCCGGTTGAGAAAAGCTGTTCTTCACCTTTCAGGAAAATCCATTTGTTGTCTTTATCTCCTTTAAGGTTTCTAAATGTTGAACTTTTGACTTCTTCTCTTACGCAGTCGTGAAGATATTGGCTTAATTTTTTTATAAAACTGTTATTAAATGCTGAATTTATTGCTCGTGAAGCTTCCTGTAGCATGTTTTTATTACTCCTGTTCCATTTTTCTTTATTTTACGCTAAAATGCTTGGTATGAACATCATCAATATAAAGGATAATTCTAATAAATTGTTTTATATCGGCGGAGTTGTCCGTGATGAGCTTTTAGGTAAGGAATCTTTTGATATTGATATCACGTACGTCGGGAATGCCATTGAATATTGTGCAAAATTTGGAGAGGTTGTACAAATAAATCCTGATTTTGGCACTATAAGAGTTAATGTTGATGGAAAAGACGTTGATTTTGCATCTACAAGATCTGAAAAGTATCCTAAAAAAGGGCATTTGCCTGTTGTTGAAAAAATCGGCTGTTCCTTGAAAGAGGATGTTATGCGTCGTGATTTTAGTGTAAATGCACTTGCAAAATCTGTTACAACCGGCGAAATTGTTGATTATACCGGTGGGTTAGATGATTTAAAAAATGGGAAATTAAGAGTTTTATATGATGAAAGCTTTGTTGATGACCCGACACGGATTATAAGAGGGTTAAAGTTTGCTGTGCGTTTCGGGTTTGAGTTGGACAAGCATACAAGATGTCTTCAGGAAAAATATCTTGCAAATATCAATTATGATATGAGTTATAAAAGGGTTAAAAAGGAACTCGTTGAAACTTTTAGTCTTAATTCTCAAGATGCTTTTAATAGATTTATTGACGAAAATATTTACAAACTAGTTACAGAAGATTTTGTGGAGTTGCCTGTTGTAAATATTGAAAAACTTGTTTGTGACTACAATCCTGAGTTTATATGGCTTGTTTATGCGGGAGTATTGAGGGATTTATCAAGGCTTCCTTTGACAAAAATTGAACAGAAAATTCTTGACGATGTTCCAAAAAATATTTTACAATCGGACTTTGAATTATATAAGATGTTTGAAAATTCCAGAATCGAAACGGTTTTACTTTATGGAATTTTAGTTGACGAAAAAGGGGCAAGACATTATCTTGATGATTTGCGTAATATAAGAATATCGGTTACGGGAAAAGATCTTCAAAAACTAAATATTCCGCCTTCTTCTAAATATCAGGTTATTTTCGATGAAATTTTGAAACATAAATTGAAAAATCCGCGAATGACTAAAGAAGACGAAATAAAAATTATAGACTATTTAGATTTTTAACTGTTTCTTTTATATATTGCTTAACGGCCGGTGTAATTATTAAATCAGGCTCGGATGCCGCAAATTCATCAAGAACTGTCACTCCTCTTTTCGGGTTACCGTTTTCTACGTATAAAACCCCTAACATAACTTTGTTTAAAGGATTTTCATCATTTCTATATTCTGTAATTTTTTCAGAAGCAAGTCCAAGCATTTTGTAACACTTTGCTAAGTCTTTGTAATAACTAAAGTTTAAGCTATATTGCTTTATTGCATCTTCATAAGGTTGACGTGCCATATCTGGATAACCTATTTTCATATAGGCATCTCCAAGGTTTTTGTAGTAAACAGCAGTTGCTTGAGCAGAAGGACTTAAGCTGATTGCAATTTTAAATTCCTGTATAGCTGCATAATAACAGCGTTCATCCATATAACGAAGCCCCATGTTATTGTGTAGATATGCGTTTTTAGTTGCATCAATCACGTAAACATCCGGTTTTCGATATCCTGATGTTACAAAACTTGTGAATAACAGAAATATTAACAAAAATTTTTTCATACTTATTATTTAATTACATTAAATCAATTTCCAAACCTTCATAAGCCAAAATGGTATTATCTTTAGTTTTGTTAAGTTGTTCTTTTATTTCATTGAGCTTCTCATCGTCATAACCCGGATCATAATGGAAGAATACAAGTTTTTCTGCCCCTGATTGATTTTTAGCTTCTATTGCCATTTCAAAAGTCGAATGACCGTATCCTTGTTTTGGAGCAAAAGAATCCATATAGTCTTCTGTTGTGTACTGAGCGTCATGGATTAAAAGATTGCATCCTCTTGCAAAATTAACAAGTTTTTTATCCCCGCCGGCATAGCTTTCTTTGTCTGTTGCATAAACAAGAGTTTTATCTTTGTATGATATTTTGTATACGAGAACTCCTTCCTGAGGGTGAGCATAAGATCTGTAACAAGTGATTAATACATCGTCATTATCAACTTTTGTATCATTATCATTTTCAATTCGTTTAATTATTGGGTCTTCGCCGTGGCGAAGTATTATGCCTTCAGTTTCCGTAATATCCCGGATATTAAGGTTGCCTGCAATGTCTCCCAAATCCAAAGGGAAAGATTTTCCAAAAAGAAGTTCCGCCAATTCATCTGACAGACTTTCGTTGTAATTTACATTTCCAAAAACATTTATGCAAGAAGAAGGCACATGCAAAGGTCTGAAGAATGTAAAACCTTGAAGATGATCTTGATGTATATGTGAAATTAAAACGGTTGCTCTAATTGGCTTTCTATCATCAGAGTTTGACCCTGAAGAGATGTATTCTTTCAAAAGTTTGTTCCCGACTTCAATTAAACCGGTTCCGGCATCAAGAATAATAAGATGTCCGTTAACATTAACTTCAACACAAGAGGTATTTCCCCCGTATTGTAAAAAATCTTTATTAGCAACAGGATAACTTCCTCTTACTCCTCTAAATTTTACATTAAATTCACCCATTTTTTTATCCTCGTTTTTTTTATTTATCTATTTCTTTATTGTAATTGTAGCATTCTGGTCATTTTCTGAACCTGTGTATACGCTTGATCCAAACACAAGAAGTTTGGCAAGTTTTTGAATATTTTTAAGACCTGTCTCTTTATTTTCAATATTAAATACAACTTTATTTCTGTAGTTTGTTACTGTAACCATTCTGAATGCGTTTGGATAAGTTACCATGGAAGGACAGCTAACGTACAAAATATTACCTTTTTGAGTAATTTTTGCCCCATGGTAATGCCCTTGAAAAACTCCTATAGGGTTCTTATATTTAGCTAAAATATCTTCCATTTTATATCCGTCAAGCAATCTGTGATTTGGGCTTACGTATGGTTCAACGACAGGAATATGCATAAAAATCAAGACAATATCTTTTTGCGAATCTTTAAGTTCATTGTCAAGCCATTCAAGCTGTTCATCTCCCAATCTTCCGTTAGATGTGAGTCTTTCTCGAATAATCGTGTCTAAAACTATTACTTTAAAACCTTCTTGGGGCTTAAAAGAATAATAAGTTTTTTCAAATTTGTAATTTTTATTGTATTTGTTCACCATCTGCATATAAACTGACGGGGTTAAATATCCTCCTAACATCGTATCGTGATTGCCGAATGCGAAGTACCAAGGAGTTTTTAACTTTTCGGTATGTGGGAGAAATGCACTTAGTTCCTTTTCAAAAGCTTTATCAATCAAATCTCCCGTAAACATTACAAATGAAACATTCGGGGTTGCATTTATCTGTTCAATTGCGTCGTCCAATAACTTTGGAGATTCTGCAATCATTTTGTAAGTTGTGTTATTTGAGCCTGTGTAATAATGAACATCGCTTACTTGTGCAAATTTCAGAGATGACGTATTTAAGCTGTAACATTGAAGCCCAAAAAGCATTAAACCGGCAAGTAGTATTGATATTGTCCAGTTTTTGATTCTTGACATTGTTGATTCTTTTTTCATTACATGTTTTCTTGTCATTACTTTTCCAGTTTTGATTTTATTTCATTATACTTTGCATCTAAACTTTTGTCTTCATCAGAGAGTATGATTGCTTTATCAAGATTAAGCAAAGCATTTGTATAATCGCCTAGAGCATAATCGCACAAACCCATATATTTGTAAACTTCTGATGTTTGAATATTTTTTGATAAGACAGAGAATTTTTCCTTAGCTGTGTTATAGTCCCCTTTATTGTACAGAATTTTGGCTTGAATGAGCAGGTATGAGAAGTTTTCATCTATTTTTAAAGCCTGTTTAATATCGTTTTCTGCTTGAGTTATGTCTCCTGCATTCATATAGGCAAGTCCGCGTAAAGCGTATGCAAGGTCGGAATTTTTGTTATAAGAAAGATACTTGTTAAAATTTGTTATAGCATTTTGGAAATCGCCATTTCCTAAAAAGCTTTGTCCAAGTCCAAGATAACTTTGTGAAAAATTCGGTTGTAAAGTTATTGATTTTTCATAAAATTTTATAGCGTCCGGAAAATTTTTATCCTCTAAGTAGAAATTTGCCAGAAGGTAACAAGACCAAAAATCGTTTTGATTTGAGGAAAGTGCAGAAATCATTTTGTCCTTATCACCTTTATTTTTAAACGATACAGCACTACTTACGGTTTTATTATTTGTTGAGAGGTAGGATTTTGTATTTGGATTTGTTACTCTGAAAATAATCTTTTTGAGTTCAAATGCATCAGAATTTGCAGGTTCAATTCCTAAGATTTTATCGAGATATTCCCCTGCTTCTTTGTACTGACCGTATGTAGCATAATTTGATGCTATATCAAAATAATCTTCTGTTATCTCATTCGACATTACAGAAAGACAAGGAAACAACAAGAATAAAATAACCAACTTCTTCATAATAAAAATTATATCATAATTTCATTTATATGTATGAAATTTTTAAAGTTTTGTACATTTTTGTCGATAGTACTTTTATGTTCGAAAATTTTTTTGCAAATCCCTTAAATTCTGATAAAAAAACGCCACAAATGCTTCCTTCATATATTAAGGAGGATGGGACAAAAGTTTATGAAAAAGATGACCAAGTTGGTCATATAGTTTACGAAATAAGCCCCGATAATGTGTATATTTCAAGAATATACAATCATAAAGGGCAGCTTACTAACGAATATGCCCGTCACAAAAATCTGGAAATAGGGCGTCAATATGATGAAGCTGACAGAATTGTGAATCAAATTGATATTGTATATGATGAAAATAATGTGCAGGCTATGAAGAAAGAATATGAATATTCTTACTATGATAATGGCGTAAAAAAAACAGAAAGTGTTAAGGAATACCCTGCAGACATTATGAAAATGTACAAGTTTGATGAAAATGGCACTTTAGCTGAAATGTATGAACAAAGAGGTTCTGTCAAAACTTGGTTTGATAAAGACGGAAATCCTATAAAACGTGAAATAGACAGAGGTTCCGGAGGGATTATTACTGAGGATTTGACGAAGAAATAAAACTTTGCCAAAACTGTAATAATGCTTAAATATTCATTGCCCTTAAAATTTCTGTCATATCTACTGACGTTTTTTTAACGTCTGAGTTGGAATATTTTATGGCGTTGTCAGGGTCTTTTAAACCGTTTCCGGTCAAAATACAAACGACTTTTGATCCTTCTTTTACTTTATCTTTTACTTTGATTAAACCTGCAACAGATGCGGCACTTGCAGGTTCTGCAAGTACACCTTCAGTTGATGCGATAAGTTTGTATGCTTTTACAATTTCTTCATCAGTTACAAAATTAATCATGCCGTTGCTTTCATCTCTGGCCGCTTCTGCTTGTTTCCAGCTTGCAGGATTTCCTATTCGGATTGCTGTTGCAAGGGTTTCGGGCTTATATATTCTTTCTCCTTTTACAATAGCTGCTGCACCTTCTGCTTCAAACCCCATCATTTTAGGTAATGAAGGGATTTTACCTGCTTGGTGCCATTGTTTGTAACCCTTCCAATATGCAGTAATATTGCCGGCATTGCCTACAGGAATAAAGTGGTAATCAGGAGCTTGCCCCAAAGCATTGCATATTTCAAATGCACCTGTTTTTTGCCCCTCTATTCTATATGGATTAACAGAGTTTACAAGTGTAATAGGATAGTTGTCAGAAATTTTTCTTACCATCTCCAATGCTTCATCAAAGTTCCCTTTTATAGCAATAATTTCAGCCCCATACATCATAGCTTGTGAAAGTTTGCCAAGTGCTATATATCCATCAGGGATTAATACAAAAGTTCTCATTCCAGCTTTTGCCCCATAGGCTGCTGCAGAAGCTGATGTGTTCCCTGTAGAGGCACAAATTATGGCACCTGAACCTTCTTCCTTTGCTTTTGATACTGCCATTGTCATTCCACGATCTTTAAAACTGCCTGTCGGGTTGCAGCCTTCAAATTTTAAGTAAATTTCTGCATCTAGTCCGATTCTTTTTGCTAGATTTTCGGCCTTTATTAAAGGGGTATTCCCTTCATTTAAAGTTATGACAGGAGTCTTTTCACTCACAGGTAAGTATTCTCTAAATGTATTTATTAATCCTTGATAGTACATAAATCCCTCTTTTATTTTGTTTAAACTTGAACTCTGATTAGATTTTCGACAATATTTCCGTCTTTTTCAATCAATTTTATAGCATTTTGCATATTCTTTTCTTTAACAAGTTCTGTGATAACTGTTATATCTGCAGTATTGTCCTCTGAAACACACTTTTGTACTATACTTGCAAGACTTATATCATTATCAGCACAAATCGTTCCGATTTTGCCGATTACACCCTTGTTATTGTTGGCGTGAATTGATATGTAATATTTGTTTGTAGTTTCAGAAATATCAAGCATGTGTGCTGCAGAATTGTGTTTACATCTCATCATGGGAAGTATATAATCAGATTTCCCAATTTCTGCGGCTATTGCTAAGATATCACCGACAACAGAACTCGCTGTCGGGAATTCTCCAGCACCGGGGCCTGAAAGTGTTATACTTCCAACAGGATGCCCTTTTAGCATAACAGCATTTGTTACATAATCAATATGTGCAAGAGTTGATTTTTTAGAAACAAGCATAGGATGAACTCTGACATCTGCATTGTCATTCTCATCAATATTTGCAGAGGCAATAAGTTTAATTTTGTACCCCAAATCGTTTGCAGCTTCCATATCCTTTGCTCTGATTTTTGTGATACCTTCCCTATAAACTTTTTTTATATCAATACGTTTGTTAAAAGTTATTGATGCAAGAGTCGCAATTTTATAAGCCGCATCAAATCCCTCAACATCACCTGTCGGGTCAGCTTCCGCATAACCCAATTCTTGAGCTTCTTTCAAAACGTCTGCGTAAGATGCTTTTTGAACATCCATTTTTGTTAAAATGTAATTTGTTGTTCCGTTTAAAATTGCCTCAATGTGAGTGATATCATTCCCTGCAAGAATTGTTTTTACAGGCATGATAATAGGAATACCACCGGCTATTGCCGCTTCATAAAGAATAACTCTGTTGTATTTTTCTGCAAGTTTAAATATATCTTCGCCGCATTTGGCTAGAAGTTCTTTATTTGCGGTAACTATATGTTTACCGTTTTTTATTGCTGTCGATATTAAGTCAAATGCAGGTTCTATCCCGCCGACAAGTTCTGCCACTATATCAATTTCGGGGTTATTAACAATTTCGTAAGCATTATCCGTGAGCATCGAAGTTTCTAATCCCTCAATATCACGTTTTTTGTTGATATTTTTTACTGCAATTTTTGAAACTTCAATTTCATTAAAATTCCTAAGAGTTTTAAAAACCCCTGATCCAACTGTGCCTAATCCTATTAACCCAACTTTAATCTTCTTATCCATAAGTTAATGATATCACAAAATTAAATTTATTGTTGTTTAATATACGAACAGTAAAATGCATAAATATATTTAGGGTTCAAAAAACAAAGCGGACGTTTTTTCCAAAAATTTCGACGGCTGACTTTTTTGTTTTCATCATACCAATATTTTTGTTCTTCTTCGTTTAAAGCCCAAGGTGTCATTTGAAGATATTTAAAATAAAGATCTTTAAAAAACGTGCAGGAACCAAATACCCAAGGTTTATAATATCCTATATAGTGAATAATTTTAGGTCGCTTTGTAAAAGATGTCCTGCTTGCAAACCCACTAACCTGAACATTCCAATCATCATCAAGTATTTTTATTCTGCCACTTAAAGTGTAATTGATTATATCCTGATCACCGGTTTCGATTTTATCAATATTATTTTTTGTGTATTCGTAAAATTTTTGTTCAATATTTTCTTTTCGGATTTTTGCAAGGTCAAATACTACCATTCCGGCGTTGATATATTTAGAATTTTTCCACTTTTTCTTATGTTTTACTCTTGCGTCCAAAACTCCTGCTATAATATTTTCTTCTAAATCAGTTTCAAACAATTCTTTAAGACTTACGTTCACAACAGTGTCACAATCAAGATATATTACTCTTTCAACGTTAGGCAAAAGCTCAGATAATATTAACCGATAGTAAGTCGGAAGTGTAATGTATTTGTGTGTATTTATTCGTTTGTATATTTCAAGTTTGGATTCATCGACTTTTACAAAATTTATTTCACAATTTTTAAATTCTTTCAAAGTCATCATCTTAGCTTTGCTATCGTCAGATATCTCTCCATCCAAAATATAAAAATGTAAGTCATCTTCTTCGGATGCATTTGATAGTATAGACGCCATGACAACCGATGCATATTTTGCATAATTATCATCACATGATATACAAACGTTAATATTTGTCATTTTACCCTCTTTTTGTACTTAAAAATATTAATCTTACCAAATAGAAGTACATATTCGGTATTAATGCTTTCTCTAATAGAAAAAAGTGTCTTGCCAAAAATTTTAAATCTTGATTTCTCGGCTTTATAAAGTCCATCGGGAACATTTATATTTTTTTCTTTAATAAAATCCAAAACCTGACGGCGAGAAAGAATATAATGTTCATCCTGAAATTTATTTCCGCCTTTTTTAACGATTGATTTTGGGTTGACAAAATAATGGTAGTAGGTGTTTGGAACGGTTACAAGTTTGTTTGCATAATATAAAGCACGTGTAGTGAAATCTCTGTCTTCATAGTACATATCAGGAATAAATTCAAGTTTAATCCCTCTCAATAGTTCTGTTCTGTATATTTTGTTCCAGATACAACCTTCCCGATGTGTTTTGCATACAAGGAATTTGCTCTCAGGGGTTGTATAAACCTTTTCTTCCGTAATATTTAGTCTTATTTTACGTGCTTTTGGATGTTCTCTGATAAAGTCAGTACAAGCTATATCAGCATCATATTTTTTAGCGGTATTATAAAGCTTTTCAAAAAAATCTAAATCAATCCAGTCATCCGAGTCGACAAACCCGATATATTCTCCCTGTGCAACTTTCATCCCTGCATTTCTTGCCCGAGATACCCCTTGATTTTCTAGTTTGATAATCTGCAAATTTGAGGTAGGATTTGATTTTTTGATTTTTTCAAGAACTTCTAAAGAATTATCCTTTGAACCGTCGTCAATACAAATAATTTCAATATCTGAAAGTGTCTGCCTAAGAAGGCTGTCAAGACACCTTTCTAAATATTGTGCTGTATTATAAACAGGGATTATCACACTAATCTTTGTCATCACAAGAAAAATGATAGCATAAATTTTATTTTTGTAAAACCGGCTGTTTTATTTCAAATTTTATAAAATTTAATAAGGTGTATTGCTTTTTTGCTTTAAAAATTTTGGTTTTAAAAATTGTAAGTCCAAACAACTTTATTCTTTTTATGTCTAAAAAGTAATGATCAAGATTTATATTATTTTCTTTCAGATAATCCATCATTTTTTTGTATGTATATTTAGAATCTGCTGATTTTTTAGGTGATTTTGTTTTGACAGTGGATTTATTGTTAGTCCAATAATTGTAATAAGTATCAGGAACAGTTACAAGTGTTTTTAAATTCACTAAGACTTCTGCTGTATAGCATCTGTCTTCAAAAAATACTCCGGGTTCAAATTTTATGTTGTATTTTTTTAGTTCAGAAGCTTTATAAATTTTATTCCAAACGTAGCATTTATCAGGGACATCGCAGAGGAAAAATTTTTTGTTAATATCTTCTGTTACTTCTTCTTTTTCTATTTTCAGGTGGTATTTCCACTTGTATGTTCTTAGTCTCTTAATACTTGCAACAGCTATATCAGCGTCATACTTTTTTGCTGTATTATAAAGCTTTTCATAAAAATCAAGGTCTATCCAATCATCTGAATCCACAAATCCGATATATTCCCCCGATGCAATTTCAAGTCCGGCGTTTCTTGCACAGGATTGTCCCTGATTTGTTTGACTTAAAATTTTAATTCTTGGATCTTTAGCAGCGTAAGAATTCAAAATAGAAAGACTATTGTCTGTTGAACCATCATTGATACATATAATTTCAAGATTTTCAAAAGTTTGTTCTATTATGCTTTTCAAACATTTTTCAAGAAACTTTTCAACGTTATATACAGGTACTATAACACTAATTTTTGGCATTTTACCAATCTCCTTTTATGAATTTCTATAGGATAATTCTAAATAGTTACATGAAATTCTATAAATTAATTAGAAAAATGTCAATATAATTCTTTAAAATAATTAGTAAAAATTTATTAATTTAATTAATAAACTATATATGAGGTTATATGATAAAAGAAAGATTTGCAGAAAACCTGAAAAAATTTCGGAAATCTAAGAAAATGACGCAAGAAAAACTGGCAGAAATTGTGGGTGTGGATTTCCGCTATATTTCTTTTTTGGAGAATGCAAAAGGATTTCCATCCTGTGAATTGATAGAAAAACTTTCTAATGCTTTGCAGATTAATGTTTCAGACTTTTTCAAGTATGGTGAGAGTTTATCAAGAGAAGAGTTGGAAAACAGGATTATTGATTCCGTAAAACTGCTTGATAACAAAAATCTAAAACTTCTTTATGAAATTTCAAAAAATTTGAACTAATTTATTATTTTACAAAAATATTTTTTAACTTAAGAATAACTTTTTCAACAAATGTGTGAAGTGAAAATTTTTCTTCAGGGATGTCGATTTTTTCCTCTCCAAAATCGAAAGTATCGTATTCCGGTTTCTGTGTGAAGATGCTTTCATCCAAATATTTTTTTTCTTGTTTTTCTTCTCTTCTGCCTTGTGACATATAACCGAGGTTGCCGCCGCCTCCGTCATTTTGCATGGATGCTGCTGCTTTGATAACCGGTTTTGTGCTCAAAACATTTACATCGAATGACATTTTCTTTACCGTAACTTACGACTTGTTATCGTAACCCTTTCATATTTTTCCCTTATATATATAAAGTATTTTTCATGAAGAAATGTTACAATTTTTGGAACTTTGTAACAAAAAATTTACAATGCGTTATTCGCCCATTAATAAAACACTTTGGCACTTAAATCCAACTTCAAACAAGTCACGTTTTCTTATTGCTGTTCTTATGTCAGGGGGAATACTTTGCGGGATAAGAATAAATTTTGCAATACTGTTTTTGTTATCATATTCTATTTTTATGTCTTTAAAAGAATATAAATGATCTTTGCAAAGTCCATCGGAGAGTTTGAGTATTCCTCCCAAACGTTTAACTATTTTCCTGTCGTTTTTCTCAAGAGTTTTATAAACTTCGTGTTCCTCTTTATTTGGAAGGCTGCCCCTATGGTAACGGCATATACAGCCTATAATTTTTGTTTCCCTATCATCAAACCCTTTTAGACCCTCTTGGATAACCATTTGCATTGAATGTTTGTTATGATTTTTGGCCTCAATGAAGTAACCTATATCGTGAAGAAGAGCGGCAGATTCTAGGTAATTTTTTTCGATTTGAGGCATTTCATAAATCTTTTTACTTGTTTCGTCAAATATCATTAATGCAAGACGATTAACACTTTTTGCGTGTTCTTTGTCTTTGGCATATCTCTTTAGCATTTCGTTTGGTGTAGGTTTCATAATTAATATTAAATTTAACAAAAAAATGGATAGACAACAATATTTTTGGTATTATAAAAAAGGTTATGGAAAACAGTAATATGATAAATACAAATTTTGATTTACCTTCGGATGTTTTAGATGAAATTCAAAGAAATATACAGGATATCATTGAAAGTTTTGATATTCCCGATGACAATAAGTTCGATGTTATTCGAAAAATAAATTTTATGTATACCCAGACAAAACAAATGTCTATAACTGATGCTTTGACAAACCTATATAATCGAAGATATTTTGAAACATCTTTTGAAAGAGAATTTGCCAGAGCAAAACGTTATAATACGGATTTGTCTATGGTTATATTTGATATTGATTTTTTCAAACGTATAAATGATACATACGGACATTTGTGCGGAGATTATGTTTTAAAAGAAATCAGCTGGCTTATGGTTGAAAATTTTCGCCAGACAGATATTATTTTCCGTTACGGTGGAGAGGAATTTGTTGTTTTGCTTACAGAAACTCCTTTTGATGTGGCAAACATTCCTGTTGAACGATTTAGAAAGGTTGTTGAAGAACATAGATTTAAATTTAAAGGAAATGATTTGGATGTTACTGTCAGCTGCGGTATATCTTCAAATTCAGACTCTCCTGATTTAAAGGGAATGTTTGACAATGCGGATAAGGCTCTATATAGGGCAAAACAGGAAGGGCGTAACTGTGTTAGGTCATTTGGGTAATAGGAATTTAGTTTAAAATAATATAGGATGGTTCATTATGATAAAGAATTTATGTAAATTATTTCTATTTGTTATACTTTTGAGTGGAAGTGTATTTGCTCAAGAATATCAAACGGTTAGGGCAGAACATATTCTTGTCAAAACTGCTGCAGAGGCTCAAGAGATTAAAAAAGCAATTGATGATGGTGGTGATTTTGAGTATTATGCCAGAGCTTATTCACTTTGCCCATCAGGAAGAAACGGCGGAGATTTGGGGTATTTTTCACACGGACAGATGGTACCTGAATTTGAAAAAGCAGCATTTGAAACTCCTGTAGGAGAAGTTTCAAAACCTGTTTATACACAATTTGGGTGGCATTTGATAAAGGTGTTGGATAAGAAATAGAGCTTTAGACAAATTTTGTAAGATTTTTCTAAATGTTTAAGGATTAAAAAAATATTTCCCCTTTTAAATATAGGGGAAATATTTTTGTTTTTTATTTATTTCAAAAGCCTATTTTTCAACAGGAGTTTGAGTTTGACCTTGTGGAGCCGGTGTATTTTTAGCTTGTTTAGCCAGGTCTCTTCTTAATTTTTTTGTAATAACAACTTCTCCTTTTGGTTTGCTGTAATCTTCAAGATTTATTGTATACATTCTTTCCCAGCATCCCGGTATATTTGATTTTGTATCACATATACAGTTTCTCCAAGTTACTCCGGTTTTTTTATCAAGTAAGATTGTCATCATATTGCTTCCGGTAATTACTTTGTATCTGTCATTTGCATTTTGTGTTGAGAATTGAATCCACATGGATGCTATGATTACAATTGCAAGTGCGATTAAAATATTTTCTTTCATATAAAGTCCCTTTCTTATAATTATCCTTCGATAATTATACACTTAATAATTAGTATTAGCAAGTTTGTTATTACGCTTTAAGATAATGAATTTTATATTATAAACTTTTAAACTTGTATATGAGAAAGGAAAAAGTGTTATGGTATTACTTGTAAGATGGATATTTTTTACATTAGCAATTCTTTTTGTTGCGTGGCTTGTTCCGGGAATTTTCGTTGAAAATTTTCAAAGTGCAATGCTTGTAACCGTCATAATGGCTCTTATTAATATATTTATAAGACCGTTGATTGTCTTTATTACATTGCCAATTAACATTTTGACATTAGGGTTATTTGGTCTTGTTGTAAATGCTTTATTATTTATGCTTGCGGGATACATTGCTCCGGGAATATATGTAGACGGATTTTTGGCAGCATTTTTGGGATCGTTGGTGCTATCGTTTTTGGGACTTATAATAAATATGGTAACGCTAAATGATGGCAAAGATTAGTGAAAAAAGCTCCTTTTAAAAGGAGCTTTTTGTGTTATTATTTCTTTATGAAAGCTTTAGTTTATAAAGATGTTGGGGAAATTGAGCTTATAGAAAAGCCTTTACCTGTTTTGCACTCAGAGAATGATGCAATTGTAAAAGTTGAAATTTCATCTATATGCACAAGTGATTTGCATATTGTAAGAGGATTTGTCCCAAGAGCTCAAAAGGGGGTTGTTTTGGGCCATGAATTTGTCGGGACTATTATGAGTGTTGGTTCAGGTGTTAAAAATTTAAAACCCGGAGATAGAGTTAGTGCAAATTGTGAAACATTTTGCGGGGAATGTTGGTTTTGCAGGCACGGATTTGTTAATAATTGTGAAAAAGGCGGTTGGGAACTTGGCTGCAGAATTGACGGTTGCCATGCTGAATATGTTAGAGTTCCTTACGCGGATATGGGATTAACAAAGCTGCCGGAAGATGTAAGTTTTGAAAATGCACTGTTTGTCGGGGATATTTTATCCAGCGGCTGGTGGGGTGCAGAACTTTGTGAGATAAAACCTGAGGATGTTGTTGTAATCATTGGTGCAGGGCCAGTAGGGCTTTGTTCAATGATGAGTGCAAAAGTTCAAGGTGCTTCAAAAATTGTTGCATTGGATGTGGATGATACAAGACTTGAGGTTGCAAGGAAACAAAATCTTGCAGATTATTTTGTTAATCCTAAAAAAGAAGATTTATACCAAATTATTATGAATTTAACTCAGGGTAGAGGAGCGGATTCGGTTATTGAGGCTGCAGGAGCTGACGATACATTTGAACTTGCATATAAAATAGCCCGTCCTAACGCTATTGTTGCAGTTGTTGCAATGTATGAAAAAAATCAAATTCTTCCATTACCTGAAATGTACGGGAAAAATTTGATTTTTAAAACTGGCGGTGTTGACGCATCTAAGTGTTCTGAGCTTGTGAATTTAATTTTTGAGAATAAATTGAATACAGACTTTTTAATCACTCATAGATATAAGCTGGAAGATATTATAAAGGCTTATGAGTTTTTTGAAACAAAGTCTAACGGATGTTTAAAAATTGCTGTAACAAATTAGTTGTGAAATTATTTGTGTAGAGTGTGTTTTAGCATTTCTCCAATGAGTTTGTAGGTTGATTTTACCGCTCTGCTTTCTCTTAAACCATTAAGTAGAATGAAATCGTGGAATGTGTTATTCATTCTTACACAAGCCGTGTCTACACCTGCTTCTATTAATTTTCGAGCATAAGCTTCCCCTTCATCTCTTAAAACATCATTTTCTGATGTGATAATCAGTGCAGGAGCAATTCCATTTAAATGTTTTATTTCGGATTTCAATGGGGAGACGTAAATATCTTTTCTTTTATCTTTTTCAGGTAAGTACGAATCCCAGAAATATTCCATTGCTTTTTTACTCAACCAAGGTCCGTCTTTAAATTCACTGTAGGAATCTGTTTTCATATCTGCATCTGTTACAGGGTATATTAAAACTTGAAATAATATTTCGGGTCCGCCTTCTAATTTTATTCTGATAGCAGTTGCAGCAGCCAAATTCCCTCCTGCACTATCTCCCATAATTGCTATTTTATGCGGGTTAATTTTGTAGTCACTTCCGTTTTGTGAGAAATATTCCAATACTGAGTAAACTTGATTAAATGCAGTAGGGTACTGAAATTCCGGAGCTCTTGAATAGTTTATGAAAACAACAGCAGAGTTGGTATAGTTTGCAATGGTTTTTATTGTCATGTCGTAACAGTCGGAGTCTCCCATAACCCATCCACCTCCATGACAATAAATAATTAAAGGAAGCTCTTGTTCACTTGTAGAGTTTACAGGACGTACAAGTTTTAAACTTATTTCTCCCATATCAGGGTCTGATATTTCTATATCCTGTGTATCTGCTTCAATATTTTTGTAATATTTTTTTTGTATATTTTTTAAGAATTCTCTTGATTCATCAGCTGTCATTTCGTATATGGCCTTGTTTGTTGAATTAAGATTTTCTAAGAAGTTTTTTGCAACACTATCTAAGTACGGGTGTTTTGAATTTGGTTCACTCATAGTTCCTCCTTTCAAAACATTTTATTCAGAAGATATTTTTTTTTTAATTCTCGAAAAGACCCGTTAAAATATAATCCATTTATATAGTCCTTTAGGTAATAGCATTTTTCGCTGGATCGTACAATTATTCTGTGTATTATGAAAAAATTTTTGTTATCTGTATTTATTATCCTTGTTGGAATTTCTGTACAAGCTCAAGAATGTGATGAGCAGGTATGTGCAAGAGAGCATATGTTCTGTGAAAAAGGTGCTCTTTCAAATATGGTAACTATTACAAATCTTAGAAATATAATATGTAAAGGAAACGCATTTAAAGTCGCTTTTACATGCAAGTTTTGGTCTGATTGTGCCAAGGCAGGCGATAGAGTGAATTTTGATGTTTCGGATGCTATTTATACTCAGGAAGGTACATTGCTAATTCCTGCCGGTTCAAAGGTTGTTGCAACCGTGATAAGAATTGATAAACAAAGAGTTCCAAATAAGAATGCCAGAGTTTATCTGAATTTTGAATGTCTAATATTTCCCGACGGTTCTGCGTATCCCATGTCTGCAAAACCTTTAACAAAAGACGGTTCGCTAAAGGAAGGACCGTGGAATACTGCAGGTAAATTGACCGCATATACTCTTGGGCTTGGTATAGTTGGTGCTGGTGCAGGTACAGGTTTTGCATTTATTCCAAACCCAGCAAAACTTGGTGTTGGTTATGCAATAGGTATTCCTGTAGGTACGACGGTCGGTTTGATAACAGGGCTGATAACTCCCGGTTTAAAATACCATGCTAAGGCAGGAGAAGTTGTTACAATAATGCTGTGCGAAGATTTAGATTTGCCAAAAAGCTGTGCAAATTGCGAAAAATAATAGCTAATAATACGATGCTTGAATAAATAAAAAATTGGTGTTAGTATAAAGACACAATTAAATAAAATCACGAAGCGGCATCGTCTAGAGGTTAGGATAGCAGATTCTCATTCTGTTGACACGGGTTCAATTCCCGTTGCCGCCGTTTTTTTTGCTTAATGGTTGAAGTCAAATGCCCAAAAATCCAGCAATTAAAGAGGGATAATAAAGTAAACAAATGTAACAATTTCAAAAAAGTGTAAATATTACAATTGTAGTATTAATTATTTTATAAAAATACCCACACTTTATAAAAAATAAATACTTTAGAAAAACAAAAAGGTAATAATTTAAGAAATTTATACTACATATGTAGTATATTATCCTAAAAGCTTATTTTTTGTGTTAAATCGGCTTATTGACGATTATGAAAAAAAATAGTATCTTCAAAAAACAAGGAGGTGTGTGTGTATGAGAATCAACCCTGTTCAAAATTATTATTGTACCCCGTACACTAATAAAAACCTGCAACTTAAAAAAAATGTTGCCCCAAATTTAACTGCAACTATCTCGCCCAAACAAAAGCAGATAGATAAATTGCCAAATTACAGATACTATTCCGGTGTAAATTTTACCGGACTTCAGTCCAGTGCTCTTTCTTTAGCCAAAAAAATTCCTCTGGAAGATCGTTTATCATCTATTCTTCAGATATTAAAACAAGGAGATGTTGTTGTTGTTGATGAAACTTTAATGTCTGCCCAAAAGAGTTTGAAAGAATTAAGCGGTTCTTTCCATAGTATTATAAAAAGACTCTTTTATATTGAAGATGATAACTTAAAAGCTTCTCTTGCTCTTTATAAAAATCACAGCAACGAATTGGAAGCGTACAATCCGAACAAGTTTTCATTTGTTTTAAAAAGTGGCAAATCCGAATATACAATGAACTCAGGAGATAGTTTTTATCTTGAAACGGGGGATGTTTTGAATTTTGGTGATACTACACTCAGTATAAAAGAACAACCATTGACTGATTTAAGTATGCATAGAAAAATATTTGCAAAAATGTTTGACTTTTCAAAGGAAGTTGAACCTGTAATTAAACGTCAAAACCAAAAATCAATCCATTCAATTTTGCAAACATTTGCAGGTAAGGGTAAAAAACTTTCTTTTGCCGATGTTGGCGGTCAGGATAGTGTTATAGACTCATTAAAGAAGGGAATTATTTATCCTATAAAATACCCTGAAGCTTACAGAAATACTACAGTGAACCACGGTTACATAATGTACGGTCCTCCTGGAACCGGCAAGACTCTTATTGCTCAGGCTTTAGCAAACGAAACAAACGCCTCCTTTATAAAGTTGAATGGCTTAGAAATGGAATCCAAGTGGGTTGGAGCTTCTGAAGAGAATTGGCGTAAGCTTTTTGATACTGCAAGAGAAAATCAACCTGCCATTATCTTTATAGATGAATTTGATGCCGTAGCAAAGAAAAGAGGCGGTATGGATGTTTATGGAGATAAAGTTGTAAACCAGCTTTTGACATTGATGAGTGATGTTGAAAAGAATGGTGATGACATATTTGTTATTACAGCAACTAACAGACTTGATATTCTTGACAGTGCCATCACTCGTTCGGGGCGTTTTGGAAAGCATATTGAGGTAAAAGCTCCTAATACAAAAGATGCTGTGTTGAAAATTTTTGATATACACACAAAAAATAAAGCGTTGGACAAAGATTTTCCAAAAGATTTAGTTGCCGATGAACTTCTGAATATGCAAGCAACAGGTGCAGATATTGCATATATTGTAAATGGAGCCAATGAACATGCTTTTGAAAGAGCTGGTATATATGAAAAAATGGAAAATGGAACTTTTACTCAATCGGATATGGAAAATTTACGTTTGTCATACGAGGATTTTCAAACAGCAATGAGTGAATTTTTGTCAGGAAAAAACAATGTATCAAGAAAATCTGTAGGTTTTGTAAATCCCAATAAATAACAAAAAGGAGCTTTAAAAAAAGCTCCTTTCGGTTTTTTTTAAATTTTAATAAGCAAAAATTTACTGTCTTTTAAGGCTAAAACTTTATGTTCTACGTCTTTTTTAAACATAAGTATTTCGCCTTTATCAACTTTAAATTTTTGAGCATCGAAGTGCATTTCAATTTCTCCGTCTATAACGTAAACAGCTGCGTCGCATAGCGAAGTATGAGTATCAATAATTTCTCCTTTTTTAATTGCAATTATGGATAAACAGCTGTTATTGTCTTCCATTAAAACGTGATGTTTAAATTTTTCTTCTCCTAGATCTAATATTTCTTTAGCTTTTAGAACATTGTAAAACATACAATTCCCTCCTTTGATAATAATCTAACCAATTTTCTAAATATTTTCATCCGAAGAAAGTGTAATTTATTCCATCAGTTGTTTTGAAAAGTATGTTTGATTTAACTTGGTACGACAAATTTGAAATTGGTTTGCTATAAATTTTTGCACTAATCGGGGGTAATTTTTCAGTTGCTAAGAAAAACGTTCAAATAATTGAGTTGGGTCTAATTTAAATTGTAACATCTTTGCAGTTTCTCTTCCGCCATCTCCACCTTTTCTTTGCATAGTTACATTGCCAATATATATTGAACCTTTAGGACTAATTCTAACATTGCCAGATGAATAATGTTGTAGAGCTTGATTAATATTTACTAATATCCAACGAGCGTTATTATCTAGTTTTTGTGCTACTAAAATCCATTCCGCACTAAATTGCCCTCGACCCTTAATAATATCACTTAAAATTAATGTTTTGTTATTTGAAAACCAGTTTAATAATAGCTCTTGCTCTTCCTTTGTAAATTCATCTATGAACATTCTACGGGGATCTCTTATATCTTGCCTATAAGGGGCAGTTTCCCCAGTATAATATTTTAACAAATGATAGACACTATCAGGCATATTCCACATTTCTTTATAATGTGATAACCAACGTTTATCTACTTGATTAAATCCCTTTTGATTTGAGACTAGTTTTACCTGTATATTTTCTACGTCAACTGCGGACTTTAATTTTATCTGTACCTGTAAATTTATATCGGCCTTGTAACCATGCAATACAACTGCTCTGACATATTCAATTTCATTTATGTTATATTGCATGATTGTCAGCCATTGCTTAGCCTCATTGTCAAATTGCCAATTATTAAATTTGTCACATATATTTTGTTCATTTTTAAATCCATCTCTAGCAGTTTGAGATCCTTTTTTGACTAAATTCATTTTTTGTATCCTCTTCTATATAATTGACTAAATTTTCTCCTATAGCACGAATAACACTAACTGTCATTGCATTACCTGTTTGAGCCAATAATTTAGAATTTGTCAGATTCATTGCCTTCATCACGTACTTTTTAGGAAATCCTTGCAATAATAAAGATTCCAGCCCAGACAATTTATGTAATTTTTTATTACGTACATATAAGATGCCATGACGCCCTGTTCTTAAGGTTGGGCACTTATCAATATAGACTCTTAAATCAGATTGTCTTGTGTCTATAATTGTATACTCTTGTCCTAAAATTTCGTCAATATTGATCCTATTTTTATTATATTTATTCGACAAATATTTTTGAAATGTTTGATTATTAACGTCCAGTATATCTTGGTTGCAGGACAATAAAAAATCTTTTATTTTTTTGTGTTTAATAGGCTTTGGAAATTCAAAAGGTTTGGTATATAAATCTTTCCTTATTCCTACAAAATAAACCCTTTCTCTTAATTGAGGTACACCGTAGTCAATACTGTTTAAAACTTTATATGCTACTTCATATCCTGAATTATTCAACAATTTAATAATTGAATTTAAACTACGCCCATTATTATGATTAATCAGGCCTTTAACATTCTCAAGTATAAAATAAGGTATATTTTTATGTTCTAGTATATCTTTCAAATAATATATTATTTGTCCTCTTTCATCTTCGAAGCCGGCTCTTTTACCAACAATAGAAAATGTTTGACAAGGAAAACCTGCTATTAAGATATCACTTTCAGGTATACAGTCATAGTCAAGAAGAGTTAAATCTCCTAAATTTCTATTATCATTAAAAAATATTTGATAAGTATAGTCAGAATCAATATTAATTTCACTATGTGCAACACAATTTAAGCCTAATAGTTCAAGTCCTAATCTGCCTGCTCCAATTCCAGAACAAAAGTCTATAAATCTCAAATCTTTTCTAGTTTGTTTCATAAATTAGAATCCTACCATATATACTATCACAAATATATTTGGATTTATCTTTTATTAATAGTGTTAAAAAAAAGAATTATACACTATTGTATTTGTCTTTAGCTTTCTCGCCGAACGCAAAAAGGCTTATCTCATCGCTATCACAAACAAAATAAAAAGAGGATTAGGAACAATTCCTATCCTCTTTTTATTTACCCTGGATGCGATTCGAACGCATGACCTACCGCTTAGAAGGCGGTTGCTCTATCCAGCTGAGCTACCAGGGCTTGGATCCAGAGGGCTTAGACAAGTGTTTGGTTTCGTGGGGTACCTGTATAATCCCTCATAAAATTTATGCTATCACAAAAATTTTTCTTTGCAAGATTTTTATCACAAAATTTTTATAATCCAATTGTTTACAAAATTTTCACCTGCTTTTTATTAAAGTTTTTTTTATTGTATAATTGCCTTATAAATACAAGAAAATTATAAGGAATTAAATATGCTAACCGGAAATCAAATTAGAAAATTATACTTAGATTATTTTAGTAAAAATTACCAACATACTGTTGTTGAAAGTTCAAGTCTTGTGCCTGATAATCCTACAGTGTTATTGACGACTGCAGGCATGTTACAGTTTTTACCTATATTTTTGGGAATTGTAAAATCCCCTTACAATCCTCCTAGAGCTACATCTTGTCAGAAATGCGCTAGAGCTGGGGGGAAGGATTCCGATATCGAAAATGTTGGAAGAACTCCAAGACATCACACATTTTTTGAGATGTTAGGGAACTTTTCTTTTGGAGATTATTATAAAAAGGAAGTAATACCTTGGGCTTGGAAGTTTGTTACAGAAGTTTTAAAACTTGATAAGGACAGATTGTGGATTACAATTTTTGAAACAGATGATGAAGCTTACGAAATTTGGAGAAGTGTTGGTGTCCCTGCAGAAAGAATTAAGAGGAAAGGTAAAAAAGATAATTTTTGGGGGCCTCCGGGAGCTTCAGGATCCTGCGGACCGTGTTCGGAAATTCACTATGACTTAGGAGAACAATACAAGTGTGATGATCCGATAGGCTGTGGTATTGATACTTGCGAGTGCGACAGGTGGGTTGAAATTTGGAATCTTGTATTTACGGAACTTTATCAGGATGAAGAAGGAAATCAGTCGCCCTTGGAAAGTAAAAATGTTGATACAGGTATGGGATTGGAACGTATTACAATGGTTTGCCAAGGTGTGGCATCTACTTTCGAAACTGACCTTCTAAAACCCATAATGGATAAAGTTTCAGAAATGAGTGGAGTACCATACAAGAAATCTGAAAAAACAGATATATCTTTAAGAATTATCACAGATCACGCAAGATGCGTTACTTTCTTGATTTCTGACGGGGTAATTCCGGGTAATGAAGGTAGAAGTTACGTTTTAAGAATGATTTTGCGTCGTGCATTACGCCACGGAAAAATTCTTGGAATGGATTTACCTTTCCTATACAAACTTGTTGACGTGGTTGTTGATAATTATGGAGAAGCTTATCCTGATTTGATTAAAAATAAAGCCAAAATAATTGATACAATTAAAAAAGAAGAAGAACGGTTTGCAAAAACACTTGATCGTGGCTATAAGATGTTGGATGAATTTATTTCTTCTAAAAAAGATATAGATGGGGAAAGTGCTTTCAAACTCTATGATACTTACGGTTTTCCATTTGAACTTACAAGAGAAATCGCTTTAGAAAACGGTTTGAATGTTGATGAAGCTGGCTATAAAACGGCTATGCAAGAGCAAAAAGACAGAGCAAAAGCTGCGGCTGCTAAAATAAGTGTTACTGGAGATATGAAATATGCAAAAATAGAAGATGAAGTCGGTTCTACAGACTTTGTCGGCTATGTTGAAAATGAATGTGATGCTAAAATTCTTGCAGTTGTTGATGGAGATGGTTACACTGACGTTGTTCTTAACAAAACACCTTTCTATGCGGAATGCGGTGGTCAAACAGGTGATAGCGGAATAATAGAAGATGTGAAAACAAACGGACAGGAAGTTAAGCTTGAAGTTCTTACAACATTTAAGGTTAACAAGCTTTTTGTTCATCGCTGCAAAGTTATTAACGGAGAAGATTTAATTGGTACAGAAGTTCATGCAAAAATTGATGTTGAAAGACGTGAAAATATAAGAATTCACCATACATCAGCTCACCTTTTGCAAGCTGCATTAATTAAGGTTCTTGGAGATGAGGTACATCAAGCGGGTTCGCAGGTTGAAGAAAACAGAATGCGTTTTGACTTTACATTCTCACGTGCTATGACTCCTGAAGAAATCTTTAAGACTGAAGAAATCATGAATAATTGGATTTCAAAAGGTTATGATGTGGTAACTGATGTAATGGATATAGAACAGGCAAAACTTACTGGAGCAACAGCTCTTTTCGGAGAAAAATATGATGATATAGTAAGAGTTGTTTCAATTACGGATGGCAAAACCTGTATTTCAAAAGAATTCTGTGCAGGAACTCATGCAAGGAATGTTCGTGATTTAAGACTAGTCAAAATAGTTACGGAAGGGGCTATTTCAGCAGGGACACGACGTATTGAGCTTTGTGTAGGCCGTTCGGCATTTGATTTTATGAATGCAAAAGTAAAAGAGATGGACAAACTTTCATTAATGTTTAAAGTTCATTATGATAGTGTTGTTGCCAGAATTGAGAAACTTCTTGAAGAAAATAAGGAACTTCAAAAAGACCTAACACATGCAAAAGAAGAAAATGCCAGAGCGAAATTTGCATCATTCTTGTCAAAAGCTCAAGATATTGATGGTGGTAAGCTGTTTATATCAAAAATTGAGAATTTTGACGGTAATGCTATAAAAGCGGGTATTGAATTTATGTCGCAAAAATTTGGCGAAAGTATAGTAATACTTGCTTCTGAAAAAACTGTTGTTGTAAAAGTTTCTGATAGTTTTGTAAAAAAAGGTGTAAATGCAGGCAAAATTGTTGGAGAAATTTCAAGAGCAACAGGTGCAAATGGTGGAGGACGTCCAAATTTTGCTCAAGGCGGAGTGAAAGATGCTTCCAAGCTTGATGAAATTCTTGATAAAATTGAAAGTGATATTAAATCTGTAAGAGTTTAATTTCACGAATAAGAAAAAATTGTAATGAACCTGTCAAAATATTTTTTGACAGGTTTTTAAATAAAAAAGGAGTGTAAAATGCATATAAATTCTATTCAATCAAATTATCAATCAAATTATCAGCCAAATTTTAAGGCAACTGTTTCAAAAGATTTTATTGATGCAGCAAAGAACTATCTAAAGAAAAATCCTACAAAGTTAGAAGCTTTTGAAAAGAAAGTTGATACATATAAGTATTATGGAACAGATGATATAAATATATTTTATAAAAAGAACATGATTAATGGGAAAGCAAATTATGCTTTGTATGCTGCAAAAGATGGTATGAAACCTGAAGAATATGTTGTGTTAACCGTTAAAGATTTTTTTAGAAAAGTTGTAGAAAAATTTATGCGTATCAATAAGTATGAATTTGATATGAAAACTATGGATATACAATAAAAATAATTTTATTTATATTTAAAGAATTTGTACATTGTTTATGTTAAACTCTTTAAAAAGAAATTTAAGTGCGTTTATTAGAGAATTTTTTTTGAAGGAGTAAAAATATGACAGTACTAAAAATAGAAAGATTACCGCATAATAAGTTTTTGCCGGAATATAAAACAGAGGGTGCAGCAGGAATGGATCTTTGTGCGGCGATTTCAGAACCTGTTACTCTAAAACCGCTTGAAAGAACACTTATTCCAACCGGATTAAAAATAGAACTTGAACATGGATATGAAGCTCAAGTCAGACCACGATCCGGCTTGTCTATAAAACATGGAATTACCTTAATCAATTGTGTTGGGACTATAGATGAGGATTATAGAGGTGAAGTTTGTGTCCCCGTTGTAAACCTTTCTAATGAAACGTATACTATTCAGCCTGATGAGAGAATAGCTCAAATGGTAATTGCAAAAGTTGAACAGGCTGAGATTAAGGTGGCAGTGGAATTGTCCTGTACTGCAAGAGGTGAAGGCGGTTTTGGCTCTACAGGAAAGTGTTAATATTAAAAAAAGAACCTGTATTATTCAGGTTCTTTTTTAGTTAAAATTTTACACGAAGAAATTGAGGAATATAAAACTTTATTTTTTTACGCCATTGAAAATAGATATTTCTTCCAATGCACGGTTGGTATTAAAATTCGAAAGAGGAGAATTTTGAGATTCTTCATTATCTTTGAATTTGTTCCAATATGTCGGATCCAATTCTGGTTTCCCTTTTGGTATGTCACTGTTAAAATCGACCATCTGAATTTCCTTTACTTGTTTTGTTATCGGTATTAAATCTGAATTCTTGAATTTTTTGATACTCTTTTTAAGAAATTGTTACAATCTCTTAATTGTTAAGAGCATTTCATTTGGAATATAAAAATCCTTTACACCAAAATTTGCGTTTACAAATACAAATTCCAACGTATCTCCTTTGTCAATTTCTATATCGTCAAAAGGAATACTTATGTCAACGACTTTGTCATAAACAGCTTTGATATTTTTTGGATTTGCAATAGCCCAAAGATTGTTAGGAATAGCTCTGACTAAACGTAAGATATTAATTTCCCCATTATATATAGATAGCTGCATTTCGTTGTGGAATTTTTCTTTCGAAATTGGCAGGAGACCTTCTGTTTTTTGTATAATTCTTATTGGTGAGAGTGTTTGCTTTTTGTTTTGATTTCTCATATAAATATACATTTGATTGACACGTTTTGCCATAGAGGGCATATTTTTCGTATATTCATTTATATAAAATCTCAAGTATAGATTATCTTTATCATACCCAAAGCAAATTTTGTCGTAAAACTTGTTTTCTTTTAAAACGGGCCCGTCCGGAATGTTTATACATCCTGCATTAAGCCAGCTTTCATCATCTTTTTCTTTCCCATCAATTACCGGAGTAAATTCTCCTTTAGGATATCTTGAAGGTTTTGAAATCGCAGATAAAAGTGGTGTATCTAGATATTCCGGTGGTTCAATATCAAGGTAGAAATAAATATTTTTCAAATGTTCTCTGAAAATGTAATCAAATATATTGTCTCTTCCTGAGTTGTTCGGTTCTCCGTACCACCAGAACCAGTCACTTCCCTCGCAAATAAAGAGTTCTTTTCTTGCCGCTTCAATATTTGGGTTTATTGGATTTTTCTTTACGTAATTTGAAAAATCATCTCTAACCTGTTTTAAATAAGTCCAGGCAAGATTTTTTAAAGGTTCATCAATCCACAGCTTAAAGTTCCTATTTACCCAAGAGCCGGAGCTGATTTTGTTTAAAGGTTTTGGTGTATCTTTTGCGATGTAATCACTTATCAATACTGTTTCCAGTGTTGGGTCGTTTTCTATTAGGCCGTATATGGTTTCTAAAAAAGTCGAGCCATCATGGGTATAATTTTCCCAGCAATTTTCGCCATCCATTGCGATAGTTAACAGATGATGTTCATCAGGTGATGACAGCAACTTACTTTGTGCCGATTTTATCCTATCATACAAATCATTTGCTGCATTTTCAGGGTCATGATTTGGGTATTCGAAGCCTATCAAATTAGGTAATACTGAATCTCTGAAAATTATGTCAAGTCCGTTTTTATATTTGTATGATTTTAAAAGGTGATAAGGATCTTCTAAATACCCCCTAAAATCTCTTATGAATTCAAAATTTATTGAATTAGAAAGTATTCCCTCATCCGAAATAGTCCATTCAATCCCGAGTGATTTGAATAAATCAAGTTCTTTTGGGCTTATGCAGTGTTCTGAAGGCCAAATACCTTTTGGCCTTTTCCCAAATAATTCTTGAACTCTATCAAGAGCCATTTCTGTTTGCATTTTTGCGTCAAGTTCCATTTTGAGATTGTGTGGGAAAGTGGTGCTTGATGTCTTGCGGATTTCTTTAAGATCAAGCATTATAGGCAAAATCGGATGATAATAAGGACTTGTTGTTATCTCTATTTTGCCTTCATCTGCAAACTTTTTATAAGAAGGAATGATTTTTCGAATTATATCACGGTGGATTTCAATAATTTTAATTCTGTCAGATAACGAGTAGTTTTTCCCTTTCTTAATTAAAGCTTTTACTTCAGGGTACATGTTCTTAAAACTGGGATCAATCCAGGCAAGGTTAAAAAGAGCCATTAAATCGGAATACTCTTGAGGTGAAAATATGTCTATGTTATTTTCGTCACCGGCCTGATATTTTTGGAGAAGTCTTTCATATTCCTGATTCGGAAGAATCATAGAATGATAATTGGCATCAAAAAAATTGTTAATAATAAACTTTTTATCATCGTCCGTTAAATCATCTATATCCGTAATAGTGAGTCGAGAATGTATATCATGCATCTCGTTTTCGCCGTAATCAATCAAAGCATCAAGTAGAACAGGAACAAGGTTAAAATTCAATTTCAGATTTTTGAACTTCTTCCCAATTAACAGCATGTCAAGATAATCCTTGACAGCATGCAGCCTAACCCAAGGCATAAGATAATCACCCTCAGGCGAGAGCTGATAAACAGGCTGATGCATGTGCCAGTAGAATGCTATAGACAACTTTTTAGTTTGATTCATCATATTATATCTATGATTGTAACAAAAATTCCTGGAAATAGCAAAAATAAATTTGTAATATTTTAATCGTAAATACAAATTTACTAATTTATTGAAGGATTATATGATTACAAAACTACACCTTAAACACTGTAAATTCTTCAAATTATTTTTTAAAGGACTATTTGAAAGAAGGTAATACAGACGATGATGTCTAGATATTGTGCATGTTGTCAAAAATTTCTTTTCTTTGAACCCAAATTTCCATTCCAAGTTCTTCACCTGTTTTTGTGAGGTTTTCTTTTATTTCTTTGAAAGAGTATTTTGAGTTTTTGATATTCCCAAGCATAAACATTACAAAATGCCCTTGCATCAATGTCTGTTTAATATCTTCAATATTAACCTCGCATTTGGCCAAAACTGCCGAAACTTTTGCGACAATCCCAATTTTATCAACTCCGGAAACTGTTATGATAATTTGTTGATCTGACATGTTACCTCATCATCGTCATCATTTTCAACTGGAACAGGAGCCGGTTTTAGCCAATCACGGTTAACCAATTTGCCAAGTTGATGTAATTTGCAATACTCTTTTAAGTCTTTTTTAATTTCAGGTGCCAAGATATACATTGCTATAATATTTGGTAAAGACATAGCTATCATCATTGCATCTGTTATATTGATTACTGATGTAACGTTCAAAACAGAACCGATTACAATAAATCCGCAATAAATAAATTGGAACGTAAGAGTTCTTTTTTTGCCTTCTCCAAACAGGAAGTTCCAAGATTTTTGCCCGTAATATGCCCAGCTTATTATTGTTGACAAAGCATACAAAAGAACTATGCCAGCCAAAAGAGTTGGGAAAAACGGCATTACAGAAGATATTGCCTCTGATGTCATTTCAATTCCTGATGTTTCTCCGGCATGAGTTTTGTAAACGCCTGTAATTACAATGGCAAAAGCTGTCAAAGTGCACATAAAACCTGTTAAGAACGGATCAAGCAACGCTACAAAACCTTGAGACAAAGGTTCATCTGTCTTAACTGTTGCATAAACGATAGGTGCAGATCCTGTACCTGCTTCATTAGACTGAACAGACCGTCTTAACCCCATAATCATAGCAACAAACATTCCACCATAAACAGATTCAGGTTTGAATGCCTCTTTTACTATAACCCAAGCTGCATGAGGAATGAGCTTAAAATTGCATACAATAACTGCCATTGCTGCAAATAAATATATAAAAATTTTCAAAGGAACAATTTTTTCTGTAACTTTTACAATATTTTTAATTCCGCCTATAACAATCAGACCTACAACAATTGCCATCGCAAGTCCTATAACCCAGTGGAAATTATGCATAAATCCGTTTTCACCACCGCAAACATTTACAAACTGGTTAGCAGCCTGATTTATTTGAATCATGTTACCGCCTGTAATACCTCCGCAAATACAAAGTATTGCAAACAATACAGACAAAGGCTGTCCTAACCATCTTAATTTTTTGCGGGTAAGTCCATGAGCCATATAATGCATAGGTCCGCCGGAAATAGATCCGTCAAGGTTAAATCTTCTGTACTTAACGGCCAAGGCTGCTTCTACAAACTTCAATGACATACCAAGAAGTGCTCCGACAATAATCCAAAAAGCAGCTCCAGGGCCTCCCATTGAAATTGCAATAGCAACTCCGGCTATACTTCCTAAGCCGATAGTACCTGAAAGAGCAGTCATCAGAGCCTGAAAAGGAGAAGTTTCTCCGGTTCCGTCTCCTGATTTTTTTGGCTTAAACACCAAATCAATTGCATGTTTAAATCCCCAAACGGCAATCCCTCGAAGGTAGAATGTAAAAAATATTCCGGCAAATAATATCCAGAAAATAATTATAGGAACATCGGTACCAAACACGTTTATCGGATGGAAAATAATTGCAGCAATCTTATCAGATACAGGTGCAATATTTTTATCCATGAAAGCATCAATACTAAAGGCATTTGCCTGTTGAATGTTAAATAAAAGTGTCAAAAGTACGATTAAAATTTTGTTCATTAAATCTAATTCCTTTCGGGGTATTTTTGGAAAATCTCGGCTAAATATGACCAACCCTCAAATTTTATACTACCAGAAACATGCCTTAATGTTGTCAAATCTTTACAAAATCTTAAAAATTTGTTGCAAATATTTTACAGCACAAGCACTGCTTGTTAATTCTTGTATTGTTTGAAAACTATTGTAATGTATGCTTTTTAACCTGTCATCATCCAAATCTTTTATATTAAGAAGTGTTTTTCTGATTTCTTCAGAAGTTGGAAGTGTTAAAAAACCGTTTTCCTCATTTTTTATTATTCCGGCTATCCCGTCATCCTTTGTACAGACAGTGATACATCCCTGTGACATTGCTTCTAAATATACCATACCAAAGGTTTCCCCCACACTTGGAAGGATGAAAATATCACTTTCACGCATTTTGGCAAGAACTTCTTTTGGCGGAAGATAGCCTGTAAATTTTACGTTCCTGTCAATTTTTTCAAGGTTTTTTCGATTCTTACCATCTCCTATTACTGTCAATTCAAAACAATCAAGCCCTTTACAAGCTTCTATAACTTTGTCAACATTCTTTCTTTTCTTGAAGTTTGCACAGGTTAAAACCTTGATTTTATCTCGATTTAGGGGGTGAAAATCATTACATATAATTTCTTCATTTATACCAGAAGGTGCCACAAAGGTTTTGTCCTCAAACTCGGAATATAATTTTAGCAACTTATTTTTTATGACGTACGATCTGCAAGCTATTGCTTTTGCATTTTGTAAAGCATTTTCAAGCCGTTTTGTAAAATGAATTTTGTATAATGGATTTGTTAAAACTTCGATATCAGAGTTGTGAATCCCTGCAACAAAGGGACGTTTCATTTTGTCTGCAAATAATATGCCTGATGGCATATGTGCAATTATCAAAGTGTCGGGTGGACAAATATTTTGAAAATCTGGGATTTTTTTTGTGATATTGAACCAAAATGGAGTCCAATAATTTGCATTAAAAATATTGCCATATTGCCCTGTTTTATAAAACGGCTTTTTACGTATGAATGAATTTAGAATAAAATTAGGCTTTATAATATCAACGGTATGACCCTGTTTTTGCCATTCTTTGACGAAATTTAATAAGGTTTTTGGTGTGTTTTTTTCATTTTCGTTTATTGGGTACAGGTCTGTGATAAAAAGTATTTTCATAAGAAGATTATAACACACATCAGTTGGAAAAATTCATATTGCACTTGTAAATTGTGTAAATTTAGGTTATAATGGTAGTTAATATATTACTTGGAAATTATTATGGTACGGGAAAACGGCTACAATTTTTATATAGACAAAGGGATTACGGAAACTAATGAAGGCAAATTTGAGGAAGCTCTCGATTCCTTGGATAAAGCAATTGCATTAGATCCAAAAAAGTCTCTTGCATATTTTTCAAAGGGAATTGTATTTCAGCATTTGAATGATCTGGAATCTGCCTATGATAATTACTCTTTTGCTATAGATTATGACAAAAGAATGACTGATGCTTACTACAACAGAGCTCAGGTTCTTTTGGCTGACAAAGAAGCTGACAATGAAAAGTTGAAGCTGGCCTATGAAGATTTAAACAAGGCAATAGATTTGGACCCAAAGTTTGTTGATGCACTTTATTATAAAGCTGTTTTGCAAAAGAAATTTGAAGATTATAAAGGGTCGTTAGAAACTCTTGATAGGGTATTGGCAATTGAGCCGAACGCAATTTATTCAAAAGCTTTAAAAAAATTGATTTTGCAAAAATACATCAATTAATTTGTCTGATTTTTCACACTGGTTATTCTATTGATTAGATTTTACTGTGGAATAATTTCAGCTTGGATTTTGTATAAGATGAGAGTTATATTGATGTAGAATATTATAAAAAGTTTGCTGACATCTTAAGTAATTATTTGGTATTGGGGGTTCGATTTGAGTTTTGTTATTTTTTCAAATGAGTATTCAATTTTTTCTTGAAGTTCTTTATCTGTTAATGCTTTTTTTGCAATTGTTTCTATCATTTCAATTATTTCAAGGGTGGAATTTCTGTAAATAAACATATTTAAACCTGCACGAATTCCCATTTCGCAGGCATTAATTTTATGTTCCAAACTGTCGCATTGAGCTTGTAATGTTTGAGAAGCATTTTTCTGCAAAGCTGCATTTGTAACACCCTTCATTATCATATCATCAGAGATGATTACGCCGTCAAAGCCTAATTTATTTCTTAAATAAGAAATTGCGTTTTTACTCAAACTTGTTGGTATAACTTCCTTTTCAAAACATGTACAGTGTAGGTGTGCGACCATAACCATTTCTATCGTTTTTGCACAGGCTGCAAATGGTTTTATGTGAGTTCTTTCCATTTCTTTTAATGAAAGATTAATTTCAGGCAAAGTCAGGTGGCTATCGGCATTTGCATCACCGTGCCCAGGAAAGTGTTTTACACAAGGTATAATCCCGTTTTCTCTATATGTTTGGGAAACTATTGTTTCGCCTTTTATAACTTCATCAGGATGGTTCGAAAAAGCACGTTCTCCGATAATTGGATTATTCGGGTTTGTATTGACATCAATGCATGGTGCAAAATTAAGATTGATACCGTAACTTTTCAGTTCTTGAGCAATTTCTTTTGTTTGTTTTTTTAAGAAATCTTCTCCTTTTTCAAAAGCATATTTTGCCGACAGATATTTTTTCCCGTTGTGAATATTTTCACTACGTTCAACCCTGCCTCCTTCCTGATCTATTGATAAGAAAGGAGGAATTGCTGCTATTGACTTAATTTTTAAAATTAAGTTTTTAAACTGTTCGGGAGTTTGAATATCTTTTGTAAAAAAGATTATTCCGCCCAAACCCCTTTCAAGGGCTTTTATATATCCATCACCTTCTGTTCCAAGGATGAACATTTGATAAAGTTTTGTTTTTAAATCCGACATTATATTACTTTCATAACCAAAGGTAACAATTCTTTTAAATTTCCGGTACTATCAACTTCGTTGATTTTATCGCAAATTATTTCTAATTCATCTTCGCTTGGGATGTTGAATGATTCAGGAATTACAATGTCATCGGTTGTTTTTGTTGCAACAAAACCTTTATTTGCAATTAAAAATGTTTTGTATGCATCAAGAATTTTTAAATGTTCAGGATTAAATGAAAAGTCCTTTCCCATATAATATTTCACATCTTTTTTCATCTGTTCAAGGTAATTTCTTATGAATTCAACTTCTGACAAGGTTTCTTCTTCGCTATATTCTCCGCCATAGCAAAGATTGTTTAATAAAGGTGCGTGTTCAATTGTTTTTATATAAACTCCCCACAGAATACAGCCGGCATAGAAACTCATATATGTTTCCAAGAGTGTTATAATTTTTGGGTAGTACATTTTGAATTGTTGTTTTTTCTGATTAAAATTTTTAATTCTGTTAAGTGAATCATATACATATTGAATGTTTGGAACAATGGCACTCATGTGCTTTATAAAACCGGGATCAAATTGTACACCGTCTTGTACCATATCTGTTTCATTTTCCATTTTTTATTATCCTTTCTTATTTTTATTGTCTGATTTTAATACAATTTTATATCATTTCAAATTTAATTTTTGAGCGGTGATTTTTTAAAACTTTTTCTTGAAATTCTTTATCATACTGAAGTTTGTAACCATTTGTAAAAGCCTTAACAACAGCTTTTGCAAACGTTCCTCTTGTACTCCAATAGGATGTATGAGCAAAAAGTACAGAACGTTTTGACCATACACTCGAATTATCGTAAATAAATCCCTTTGGGTTAGTTATTTCAATATTGGCACGTTTTTCCATTTCATCTATAGTAAGATTTTTTGTGGATGGAAAACCGAGAGGATCTTCTCTGTAGTTTACGGTCAGGAAGAATAGTCCTTTCTCCATTATGTATTTGAGCATATATTTGTTGTAGGAATTTATCTCATAATCAGGATTTGCTAAATCCGAATAAAAAAGCACCAATGGACTTGCAAAATTAACAACTCCCAACAAAGTATCATCAGGAATACATTCTGTTTGGGTTGCTTCTTTAAGGGCTATATAATTCTCTTCACTTATGGTATTTGCCGGTTTAAAAAGGAGGTTTCCATTTTCTGATACAACACCAATTTTGGCTTTTGATAGTGCTGATATACAGGTGTTTCCAATGGGGTCTTTTTGGGCAAGTTGTTTTATGTTATCGGATAGTTCAATAGTATCTGTGAAATTTCTGAGATTTATGTATGGTAGTTTGTTAAACATATATTCATACGTTACAAAAGTTCCCGCAGAATAGCCGTATAGGATGACTTTATTCCCTTTTATGTGTTCAGCTTTGACTGTTTCGTTTAACTCATCCAAAATTGGAAGCATATTGTGCTGTTTTTGAACCCATATAGCATCGTGTAAATATGCTGTCAGCATTGAACGAACCTTGTATGCCAAAGTTGGACTGAGTGCTTTTGTTATGTCCAATTGCTTTTGAACAAATTCCAAATCTCTTTTGCTCTTGTCTCCCCAAAAGAATATGACAGGATTTTCATTTATTTTGTATTCAGATGTGTTTAGAAAAATTTTTTTTATGTCTTTGCTTTTTTCAAACTTTTTTTTCAATACAGGATGAAGTTTTTGAACCCCCTCTATGTACCAGTTAGACATTTTCTCATCGTTATTATTGGAACCATTTATATATACAAAGCTTATGCCTGTTTGAGCAAGACAAACACTTTGCAGTAAAATTAAACCCAAAATGATACCAAAAATCTTTTTCATATACATTATATTAACATAAATTTTCTTATTTATGATAATATTTAATCAAGCAAGGAGTATGTTTATGAAAAAACTTTTATTAATTTCTGTATCTGTAGCAGCTGTTTTTGCAGTATTTGCGATAGTTTATCATTTTGCATCAGATAATATGATTTTAGCAGGCAGGGGCTGTTGCTCGAGGCACGGTGGAGTTTGCGGATGTTCAGGCGGCAGAGCAAAATGTTGTGACGGCACTTTAAGTCCTACTTGCCAATGCTTTATGGATGAAGATAAGGGGTTACATTTATAATAAATAAAATTTCCGGTAAAAATTTAAAACACTTGCCTATTTTTGTATAGGCAAGTGTTTTGTGTTTTTAAAGTTTGCATATTTTTTCTACTTGTTTGTTGAAACTTTATAAACCCCTGCAGCGGCAGCACCTCCAACAAAATTTGTAAGAAGTGTAATCACAATAAGTTTTACTTTTGTAATTCCCATTGTGTATATTCCAAGAGCTACAGCCGGATTAAAAGCTCCGTAACATGTTCCTGCTGTTGCAATAAGGCCTACAAGTACAGTTGCTCCTATTGCAAGTCCGTAGTATGAATTTCCCTTAGTATCATCAGATGTTGCAGTGTTCAATACAACGTAGCAAAGAGCAAATGTGAATAAAAATTCACAAACAGCCATTGGAATTACGCTGAATGAAGCTTCACTGGCAAATGGAGGAATTGCAACAAGATATGATACAACCCAGGCAGCCAAAGCAGCGGCTAAAAACTGTGAAATTATGTATGGAATGAAGTCTTTCCAATCTAAAGCTCCTCTTATTGCGGCAGCAAAAGATACAGCAGGGTTATAATGCCCGCCTGATATATGACCGCCTGCGTACACCATAACCATCAAGATAAAACCTATTGCCATAGGTGGAAAGCTTACATCTCCATTAGGAAATAAAGAACATCCGATTGTTAAAACAAGAAAGAATGTCCCGACGAATTCAACTAAACATTTTTTTAGTAACTCTTTCATATAAATCTCCTTATCTATTACGCCCAAGAATTTTAACATATTTGTAAAATTTGTGCAATTAACCTTTTATGTTATAAAATATTGTATGTTTTATTTTGAAAAAATTAACGGTAAAAGAATTTTAAAAAGCAGTGTTTTATCAGGTTTAACACATTTTTTCACAACCAGAGAGAGTGTTATAAAAACTAAAGAACCTGATTTTGAAAAGATTGTACAGGAGAATAAGAAAGATATTTGTAAATATTTAAATATAGAAGAAAAATATCTTATACATCCTTCACAAACTCACACTTCAAATGTAGAAATAGCAAGAGTAGGGATTTCATCTTACCCTGATACTGATGGATTGATTTTAGCAAACAGTGTTCAAGCTGTGTATCTTAATTTTGCAGATTGTACGCCTTTGATAATTTATGATCCCGAAAATAAAATAGCAGCTGTTTCTCATGCAGGTTGGAGAGGTACAGCAGGGCAAATCGCTTTTAAAACTGTGATGAAAATGAAAGATGAGTTTAATTCAAATCCTGCAAATTTAAAGTGTGCTATTGGCCCAGCCATCTCATTTTGCTGTTACAATGTTGGTGAAGATGTTTATAGAAAGCTAATGGTATCTGTAAGAAACTTTGAAGGATTGTCTGAAATCCGCCAGGGAAACATCTTTGTAAATTTGAAAGGTATAAACAAAAGACAACTTATAGAGGCCGGACTCAAAGATGATAATGTGGATATATGCCCATACTGTACAGTTTGTGACAATAATCTTTTCTTTTCATATAGGAAGGAAAATGCGACAACAAACAGACACAGTGCTGTTGTCAAATTGTAATAAAAACTTATTAGTATCCCATAAACATATTTTGCATACCGCCTTGTATGCCTTGCATCATCATCATACTATTTGAACTATCCATATATTGCGGGAATTGATTATATGTCATAGGAGCTTGTCTGTCATTTGAAGGCGTTATATTTCCCATCTGTTTTACGGATTTGGGTTTCATAATATCATCAACAGCTTCTTCTTCGACAATATCCGATGCAGACAGTGGTTTATTCAAATGCGGATAGGAAGGAGCGGTTGTGTGAAAAGCTCCGGAAAATGTAGCATGCGGTGTCATATTAATTTCTTCTGCAAAAACAGGTGTAAAAAGACTCATTAAAACAATTGCAAAAACTACTTTTTTTAACATACACTTCCCTCCGTAAATTCTTACAGATATTATACTACAAAAGTTTTTAATCAACAACTTTGCAAGCTTCGAGGATTTTTGCTATAATACGTAAAGGAATAAAGTTATGGATCTGACCGTTGAAATTAAAGAATCAAAAATATATCTTAGCTGGATTGACATAAAGGCTGATTTATACAAGCTTTTTATGAAAAAGGAAGACAATCTTTTTTATGAATGTGCTTCTGTAAGCGGACAAAATTCTTTGCGTTTGTCATTGTTGCCTTATGGTTTGCACGAATGTTTTATTCAGGCGATAAAAGACGGCAAGCTTATAGCCGAATCAGACAGGCACCAATTTCTTTTTGATGAAGTTGATGTTGAAGTTATTCATGAGTCCGATAGGGAAGTAAAATTTGTATATAGCAAATATGAGCAAGCTGATGGATACAGGCTTTATAAGGATGAATCGGGAGTTGGTTTTAACGGGTGTAAAAATTCTGATACCGATTATATAAAATTTGAAATAGGAGATGAGAAAGAATTTAAGGTTAAGCCTTTTGTTAAAAACGGTGAAAAAAGAGAATTCATTGCGTCTTCTCCTGTTGTTAATATTGACTCAAACCAGTTTGTATCACTTTCTGTTTATAAGTCATTTAATTATAATATGTTTCTTTCCTGGGATTTTCAAGGTGTTGCGGATGGATTTCTCGTTTACACAGAAAATTCTCAAACTCCTATTTTTGAGACAACTGACGGCTTATGTCACTGTTTATCCTTGTTTGATTACAAGGGAAGTACAAATTTTATTGTAAAAGCATTTGTGAATACAATAAACGGCCGTCTAATAACAGCTGTTTCAAGAAAAGTTTCTCTAGGTGTAAGAAGATATAAAAAACCTGAAGTTTCATTGATTATTCCTGCATATAATGCTCAGGATTATATCGTAAGAAGTATAGATAGTGCTCTTGCATCAGATTTTAGTAATCTTGAAATTATTATAGTAAACGATGGCAGTACCGATGATACTCAAAAAATTATAGATTGGTATGACAAAAACTATCCGAATGTAGTTTCTATAGTAAAAGAAAATGGTGGTGTTGCAGATGCCAGAAATGCTGGGATAAAAGAAGCTAAGGGTAAATATATAGCATTTATGGACAATGATGATCTTATCCGTCCGAATATGATAAGCAAACTTTATAATTCTGCTGAGAAAAATAAATGCGATGTTGCTATTGCTCCTTTATACAGAATAACTGACGGAGGATACACAGTCCATTGTAATTTGCCTTTTGCTGAAGATGTTCCTGTTGATATTGATAAATATCTCGAGATTATGTATACTCCGGGTTATTACAATTGTGCAATTTGGAATAAATTATACAAAGCGTCTATGGTAAAAGAGCATCCTTTGGGGAAATTAAAGTATGAAGATGTTTCTTGGACTCCTTGTATTTTGTCTTATGCCGAAAATATCTGTTTTTTAAAAACTCCTCTTTATGAATGGGATAGAAAAACCAGACCAGAAACTTTTGGGGATGTTTTGGCAAGACAGAATGAGGATGATTTGTTTGAGAACAGAAAAGAAGCAATGCTGTTTTTTATAAAAAATGGAAATCCCGACAAAAGAAGTTACTTGCGAACGATTGCCAAGAGACGTTTGAGCCGCTATGCAAAGAATTCTAAAAACAAATCCTATCAAGAAATGATTGATAAAATTGAAGCCGGCAAATTATGATAACCAAAAAGGTTTTATCTGTTTTTAAATAAAGATTAGATAATATATTAAGTAAATTTGTTTATTATTTATACTTGTAGTATAATCAAACTTGAATGTTACAATAATCTTTAGATGAAGGTTAATTTATAAAGAGTGATGAATAAAAATTTTCCCAGCAAAGTCGGTATTCCAAGAGCAATTTCATATTATAATAATTATCCTTTTTACTACGGATTTTTTAAATCTTTGGGAATAGAAGTCGTATTATCAGATAAGACAACTACAAAAATTATCAATGAGGGTTCAAAGTATGTCGTGTCTGATACGTGTTTGCCCATAAAGGTTTATGTCGGGCATGTTGTTAATCTTTTAGATAAGGGATGTGAGTATATCTTTGTTCCTTCCATTCAATCAACAGGGTACAAGATAAATAATTGCAGTAAAATTCGAGGTTTGCCTGAAATTATCAGAAATGTTATTGATAGAGAATTTGTAATGATAGAACCGACTTTGGATAAGACTGAAAATATAGGTTTGTATGACTTTTGTGAGCAGATAGCTAATGTGTTCGATATAAGAGACAAAAAAATTATTCGAGCTGCTATGAAAGAAGGTTTCAAAATTTATAATAATTTCTTTAAAATGGCAAAGAGTGGATTATCATATAACGATGCTTTAAAAAATGCTATTGAGGATAATATTGTTAACCAACCTTTGGACATTGTAAAGCCTCTTTCTGTTGTTATAATGGGGCATGGATACAATCTTTTTGACGAACGTATCTCTTTGAATATAATCAAAAAACTTGAGAAAATGGATGTAAAAGTTTATACGTCTTTGAATGTTTCAAGAGAGGATTCTTTAAATGCTATTGATAATATAGGAGAAATTCAATATTGGGCCAATGAGCTTGAGTTGACTGGAACTGCAGCTTATTATCTTAATAATCACAAAGTTGACGGAATAATTGCACTTTCAGCATTTGGCTGCGGCCCCGATTCACTAATGGTCGATGAGATGGCTTATCATTGCAAAGAAAACGAGATGCCTTTAATTCATTTAACTATAGATGAACATACGGGAGAAGCCGGTTTTATCACTCGTTTGGAGGCATTTGTGGATATGCTTATGAGAAAGAAACGGGCTAAAATGTCTGTTAAACCAAAATCTACAGAAACTTCAAAAAATGATGTTGTTGTTGGTGAAGAAAAAGTTCTAATAAGTGTTGCAAAATAGATGAACAATGTTTTTTATTATAGAGGAGCAATACATATTCATTCTAAATTTTCTGACGGCACCGGAGATATTTATGAAATTTCAAAGGCGGCAAAAAAGGCGGGTTTAGATTGGATTATTATAACGGATCACAATTCTATGGATATAGAAGAGGGTTTTTATAATGGTGTGTGTGTGATAAGAGGAGAAGAAATTTCACCTGAAATTTCAAATCATTATCTGGCTCTAGGGACAAATACTGTGATAAAACCTGATGAAGACCCGCAAAAATATGTTGATGAGGTAAGAAAACAAGGTGGTGCAGGATTTGTTGCCCATCCTGATGAATTTGATTCAAGAAAAAACAAGGCAAAACCTATAAAATGGCTTGATAAATCAATAGTTCCTGATGGGGTTGAAATTTGGAATTGGTTTTCTGATTGGGCCGATAATTTCAATGATAAAAATATTTTTCAGATAGCTTATGCTTATTTTTTCAGAAATCGGCTTGTTAAGGGGCCGCACATTGAAACTCTCAAGTGGTGGGATGATTTAAACAAAAATACAGAAAGAATCGTTCCTGCAATAGGCGGGGTTGATGCACATGCTCTAAAAATTTCAAAATATATTTTACCTGTAAAAGTTTTCCCCTACGAATTTTGTTTTAAAACGCTTGCAAATATTATTGTTTTAAATGAAGAATTACCGTTATCGTTTCAAGAACAAAAAGGGATTATAATTAATGCTATAAAAAACGGTAACAATATAATAATAAACAGACAAGTAAGAGATGAAATTCCTTGCATTTATAATTTTGACAAGCATATTTGTGTAAAGCTATCTACAAAGGCCGATATTAAAATATTTTGTGATGGGGTTCATATTTACGAAGAAAAATCGGATATCATGCAATTTAAAGTTCCTTCAATTGGTAAATACAGGGTGGAAGTATATTTAAATAATAAACCTTGGATTTATTCAAATCCTATAATAGTTAAATAGTTTTGTGTTAGTATTGTTTATATGAAAACTGCTGAAAAGTTTGAAAAGACAAAAATGGAAAATAAAATTCCCGCTAAAGACCGTGTGATTGCCTGGCCTAGAATGGGGCGAATAGATATTCCTCTAAAGGCTCTTTTGGTATCACTTGGTGCTAAAGTGGTTATTCCGCCCGCAAATAGCAAAGAAGTATTGGAATTAGGTGTTCGAAACAGTATTGAAGGGATTTGTCTTCCGTATAAGCTTAATCTTGCAAATTACATGATGGCTTTGGATAGAGGAGCCAATACCCTTATGATGTTTCAAGCTCCCGGGTCTTGTCGTCTAGGTAATTATACAAAAATGGCTCAGAAAACTTTGAAATCAATGGGTTATGACTTTGATATGGTAATTTTTGACATGTACAAAAGCAAGATGAAGCAAACTCTTCAAGCATTCTGGCATGTAACCCGTTGTATTAATCCCTGGAAATATTATAAGGGTTTTAGCCTTGGGTTTAATAAATTTTTCGCAATAGATACAGCTGAAAGACTTTTGTTTTACACAAGACCGAGAGAATTAAACAAAGGTGATGCAGAAAAGTGTTATGAAAAATGGTTGAAGATTACAGATGAAACCAATTCTATCTGGCAGGCAAAACGTTTGAAAAAGAAAATAATTGAAGACTTTAAAAAAATCCCGATAGACAAAGATAAAGATGTTCCTGTAATATATTTAATTGGCGAGTTTTTTGTACTTTTGGATCCTTACACAAATCAGAATATCGAAAAGGAACTTGGCGAGATGGGAGTGGAAGTTCAACGTCAGATTATGTTTGGGGATTGGCTTGAGCACGTTTTGAAACCTTCAATTTTTTATAGAAAAGAATCACACAGGGAACGTTCAGTGAGGTATGCAGATAGTTATATGAAACGTGCAATAGGCGGTGAATGTATTGAAACAATAGGAGATACGGTTTATGCTGCAAAACATGGTATAGACGGAATAATACACATTTCTCCGTTTTCTTGTATGCCGGAGATTGTTGCTCAAAATATTTTACCTAAAGTCAGTCGAGAAGAAGATATTCCTGTTATGTCCCTTGTCTTGGACGAACAAACGGGGAAGGCCGGATATATCACCCGTATAGAAGCCTTTGTTGACTTAATAAACAGACGTAGACGTTTAAAAATTAAAAATAGCAAACATAAATAAAAAATGCTGCTTAATTTCTAAACAGCATTTTTTTGAATCTAAATAGTTAATTCTATTTTACAAAGAATGTAGCGTTAACAGTTGCGTAAACTTTTACAATTCCCTTTTCAATAGATGTTGATGTAGATTTTGCTTCCATATCTGCAGAACCCATATTTGCTGCAAGCATTCTGTATTGAGGAGTTACGGAATTGTTTGCACTACAGCTTACATTCAAAGAACGTACACCTGTCACTGATGTTAGAGCTGATTTCGCAAGCAAATCTGCTCTTGAACGAGCCTTTTGTGTCGCTTTAACCAGAAGTTGATTGCATTCGTCATCATATCTTGAAACTGACAAAGCCAAATTATCAACATTTGTAGCCCCTGATGAGATTGCCTTGTCAATCATTTCACCCACTTTGTCGATTGATTTTGTATGAACAATTACAGTGTTTGAAACTTCATACTTATCAAAATTTCTCTTGTTGTTTGAGTAGGTGTAAAGAGGAGATGCACTGTAATTAATTGTTTTTACATAATCTCCGTTTGAAGTGTTTATCAAAGTTTTTAATGATGCTAAGACTCTTTCGGAAATTTCTTTATTTTCTGTTGTGGCTTTTTGCAAAGATTTGTTATCGTAAGTTTTAACAGCGATTGATATGTCTGCAACATCAGGAGTGATTTCAGTATTTGCAGTTGTGTTTACAGAAATGAATCCTCTTTCGACAGTATCAGAAACGGCTTTTGCAGAAATAGGCACAAATCCGGCTACCAAAGCTAATGCTAATGCGATTAAAAAACATTTTTTCATACATTCTCCTTTTTATCTTCAGATGCATCTTCTTTTTTTTCTTCTTTTTCAAGTGTTTTTGCTGATTTCAGTATCATAGAATTCAGAGCTTGGGCTTGTGAATGAAGTCTTACTCTTTCAAGAACTTTTTTCATCTCTTCATCAGTTAATCTGTCAGGTGTTTTAAATGCAACAAGAAACTTTTTCCTGTCATTAATTATAAATCCTGATATTGCAACTATTGCCCATAACATTAAGCCTTGATATATGTTAATTGCAGGTATTGCAAAATATTGTGTACTCCAGTTCCAAGCGTACATTGCCACAAAAGCAGGGAATGCAATAAAACCTGCAACAAGACATGAAACAATAAAAAGCATCATCAATATTCCACGTAACCCTGATATTTGTATTATTCTGGTTCTCTTTTTCATAAATCCTACACTTTCTAACTTATCATCTCCAGAAAATCATCTTCTGTCAATATTATAACATTTAATTTTAAAGCTTTGTCCAATTTTGAACCTGCATTTTCTCCTGCAATTACGTATGAAGTATTCTTGGATACTGACGATGAGGTTTTCCCACCGAGTTGTTTAATTTTTTCGGATGCCTCATCTCTTGTCATATTTTTTAATGTTCCGGTTAAAACAAAAGTCTTACCTTTAAGTTTATCTGAAACATTTTGAATAGGAGGAGCAGGTTCTACATTTAATGATTTTAATTCCTCTAACATTTTTATATTTTTAGGGTTTCTGAAAAATTCAAAGATATCCTGTGCAATTATCTCGCCAATTCCTTCGACCTTGGATAGCTCTTCAATCGAGGCATTTTTAAGATTTTCAAGAGTCCCGAATTCCGATGCCAAAACTCCAGCAGTTTCTTTCCCGACATTTCTTATTGTAAATGCGGTTATAAACCTTGACAAAGGTCGGTTTTTACTCTCTTGGATTGCATTATACATATTAAATGCAGATTTTTCTTTTACCAAATCAAGCTGCATAAAATCTTGCATTGTAAGTTTGTATAAATCTACAGGAGTTTTAATAAACCCTTTATTATAAAGTTGTTCAATAATGGATGGGCCGATTTTATCTATATCCATAGCGTCTTTAGAAACCCAATATTCAACCTTTGCACAGCGTTTTGCAGGGCAATCGGGATTGTCGCAGTACAAATTTACTTCCCCTTCATGAATATGAAGTTCAGAATTACAAGAAGGACAGTTTTTGGGCATAGTGTACTGAGGAAGTTTATAATGTTCGTCATCTTCAATAACTTTTACTACCTTAGGAATAATTTCTGCAGCCTTTTTTATGTATACTTTATCTCCTATTCTAACATCCAGACGCCCAACTTCATCAAAATTATGTAAACTTGCTCTTGCGACAGTGCTTCCGCCCAATTGTACAGGTTCAAGTATTGCAATCGGTGTGATAGCTCCTGTTTTACCTACACTTTCTTCAATTGCAACGAGTTTTGTCGTAACCTCTTCCGGTGGGAACTTAAAAGCTGTGGCCCATTTTGGTGCACGGGATGTGAATCCTAATTCCTGCTGAACTGCAAATGAATTGACTTTAATTACAACACCGTCTGTTGCGTAATCTAAACTAAAACGCTTTTCGTCCCATTCTTTACAGTATTCTATTGCCTCTGTGGCGTTTTTGCAGAGTTTTATATTCGGATTAACTTTAAATCCAAGTTTTTTCAAATACATTAGGCTTTCATAATGGTTTTGGGGAGGATTTTTTACATTTCCGGTTATTATTGCGGTATAGCAGAACATTGACAAATCCCTTTTTGCGGTTATTGTCGAATCAAGCTGTCTTATGGAGCCTGCAGCTGCATTTCTGGGGTTTGCAAAAAGTTTTTCTCCATTTCTAAGATTTTCTTCATTTAATTTTTCAAACGACTCTTTAGGCATGTAAACTTCGCCCCTGACTTCAATATCTACAGGTTCAAAAAGTTTCAAAGGAATTGCTTTGACTGTTTTTAGGTTGTTCGTAATGTCTTCTCCCGTAATTCCGTCACCTCTTGTTACTCCACGAACGAATATACCGTTTTCATAAGTTAAAGCCATGGCCAGTCCGTCAATCTTAAGCTCACATACAAGTTCTTGATTGCCATACTCTTTAACTATTTTTTTGTACCAGTCTTGTAAATCCTCATACTCATAAGTGTTATCAAGGCTGTATAACCTATATTTATGCTTGTGAGGGAAAAACTTCTCACTCACGGAGCCCACTCTTTGAGTAGGGCTGTCAGGAGAAATAAAAAGCGGGTTTTCACTCTCAAGTTTCTTCAATTCCGCAAACATTTTGTCATATTCGTAATCACTTATAGAAGGATTATCCTCAACATAATATTTGTAGTTTGCCTTATTTATTTCATCTTTTAAAAAATTAATTCTGTCTACAACCATAAATCCTCTTTTTGCGTAAAAAGATAAATTATAATACAAATTTAAAAAGTTACATAATCATCAAAAGTTCTCTAATAACCTTTGTAGCAACGGCTGTGGAAACACCTGATGAATCGTAATCCGGAGCCAATTCTACAACATCAGCCCCGATTATATCAAAGTTTTTCAAATACTCAAACCATCCGACAAGTTCATTAAATTGCATACCTCCGCTTTCAGGAGTACCTGTTCCTGGCATTACGGAAGGATCCAAAACGTCTAAGTCAACCGTTACAAATATTTTTTTATTTTTCAGAGTATCAAGCCCCGAATAATCATTGATAAGGGTTTTATGTTCTTTCATAAATTCCCATTCTTCTTTCATTCCTGATCTTATCCCTATTTGTTTAATATTTTCAGGAGAAACAATTTTTGAAATATGGCGGATAACTGCTGAATGAGACATCTCTTCACCTAAATATTCTTCTCTCAAATCTGTATGTGCGTCAAAATGCACTACCGCTAAATTATCCTTATAAAATTTTGATATTGCCTTGATTTCAGGTAAAGTTACAAGATGTTCCCCGCCAATTCCAAAGACTCTTTTCCCATCTTTATAAATCTCTGCGACATTTTTTTCTATTAAATCAAGAGATTTGTAGGTATTTCCGAGCGGGAATTCTAAATCACCCGCATCATGAAAATTGACATCCTCCAGGTGTTTGTCAAATCGTGGAGAATAATCTTCTAATCCCCAACTTGCAAGTCTAATTTGTTCCGGTGCAAATCTTGAACCGGATCTGTATGATACAGTTCCGTCAAAAGGCAAACCCAGCATTACAATGTCTGAAGAGTTGTAATCTTCATTTTGTCCTATCCAATTTCTATCTAAAAATGGTCCGCTTAACATAATTTTTCTCCTTATTAACGGTTATTATTTTACTATCATAAATGATTTTAAACTTCTTCCTCCTCCGTCGCCGACAGAGGTTACATTATACTTGTCTAAATAGTTCATAGATGTTGAGCTCCCGCCATCAAATGCCATTGCTCTGTCCCACCCGAGTTTTTTTACATAATCATGAACTTCATATAAATCCATAGGATGTTTATCGGTTATTATAAGAATATTTATCTCTCCATTTTTTAGACCGATTATTGTTCTTGATGTTTTATGCAGTACAGAGCAGCTTTCTCTCACAACTTCTCCATCTTTTTTTACTACAAAAAATTCTTCTTCAAGTCTTAATTGGGGGTAAACAAGCGGACCTCCCTGAGCTGAAGTGACAATAGCACAGCCAAAGTCAACAGAACTTTTGTGAGGAACGATTTCATAGCGATATTCACCCCTGTCACATTCGAGAATTCTAAATTCTGTTCTGTTTAAAATTTTGTCCAAATTTTTTCGTAAAACAGGGTTATATAAAATGGATTCATTAAATTGAGGGTCTTCCATTGTTACTCTATCGGTCACAATATACGACATTGATTTTTGATTAGCCGGATCAAAGTAACCTGCATTGATTGTAAGTTTTGATTTAGTTCTTTGATGAGCTTCTTTATTTGTTATGAGACTTTCTGAGCTGATAAAATTTATTCGTTTTTTGATTTTTTCGCCACTTAGTACTATATGATAAATTCCGTCATCATATGTTACATCAATTCCGCCAGCTAAGGCAGTGTTTGTGACTAACAATAGAGAAAGAAATAAAAAAAGTATTTTTTTCATAGTTTATAAATCCTTTGATTTGTAAAATGCTATAATTGCACAAAGAAAAGCGAAAGGAGGGAAAACTGCTGTTATGAACGGATGTAATACTCCTTTTTCTGCCAAAAGGTCAAAAAATGGCAACGTTATATAGTAAAGGAAAATGCATCCTATAGCAATTGTAAACCCTACTAACCTTTGTTCTCTTGGTTTGCTAAATCCTAAAAGTGTTCCCATTATTGCAAGCAAAACACACACAAACGGGTGGAAAAATCTTTGAAGATATTTGTTAAGCATGTATCTATATTCTTCATCCAATCCTTCTTTTTTCAAAAGGTTAATATATTTTCTCAAATCATGATTATTTATTTCTCTTTCTTTTTTGACGGAGTATGTCATAAGAGTAAACGCATTTTCAGCAGCATCACCTTCTAAAATATCCATTTTTGGTAATTTAGATATGTCTATGAATATTCCGTCATTGGAAATTTTATATTGCGTAATATCGTATAATTCCCATTTATTGGTAAGGTTTTTACCGGTCTTTGCATAGAAGATATTTTGAAGCTGATGTACATCAGAATATTGTTTTTTTGAGAAATCAAGAACAATAACATTGTACATAGTATCTTTTGAAAATTTTGAAATAACGACAGCTTTTGTAGGAACTCCGTTTTTATCTTTCTGAGTATAAATGTATTGGGTTGTGATATATCCGCCTCTCAGTGATATTGACTTGTTAACAGACATAGGTATCAGTTTGTCATAAGTTACAAAGCACATCCAGGTTACAATTAAACTTAATACAATCACAGGAGCTGCAATTCTTTTAAAAGAAAGCCCTACAGCCCTAAATATTGTGAGCTCCGAATCTTTACTCAATTTATCGAATGTGAAGAGTGTTCCCAAAAGAAGTCCTACAGGAAAAGCCTTCCCTAAAATTTTCGGAAGCTCGTAGAACAAAATAAGTATTGCTGTTTTTACTCCATATTCTCCGGCTAAAGTCCTTTTAATGGTATTTAAAAGCATCTCAGGAGCAATCCACACAACGGTAAATAAAAGAATTGCAACTATTGTTGCCATCATTACCTGGGAAAAAATGTATCTGTCATAAATTGTTATTTTAGGGAACTTCATTATAAAGCAAAATCCTTTCCTAAGTAAAATTCTTTTGCAACAGGATCAACTGCAACATCTTCACTTTTACCTTGAATTTTAATTTTACCGTCAAAGATTACGTATGCTCTATCGGTTATTGAAAGAGTAGCTTTTGGGTTATGGTCTGTAATAAGAACTCCCAAACCTTTATCTTCAGAAATCTTTCTGATGTTATCTTTAATTTCTCCAATTGCAATAGGGTCAATGCCCGCAAATGGCTCATCCAGAAGCATAAAATCAGGGCTTGCTGCCAGAGCTCTTGCAATTTCAACCCTTCTTCTTTCTCCGCCTGAAAGTGATACTGCTGCATATGAACGCAGTCTGAGTATCCCAAATTCTGTCAAAAGCTCTTCTAATTTACGTTTTTTTTCATCAACAGTCAGCTTGTCGTTCATTTCAAGAACAAGCTTAATATTATCTTCGACGGACAATTTCCTAAAGATAGAAGCTTCCTGTGGAAGATATCCTATACCGGCTCTTGCACGTTCATTCATTGGCCAGCTGGTTATATCTTCTCCATCCAAAAATATGTGACCTTTATTTGGTTTTACAAGCCCTACGACCATGTAAAATGTTGTAGTTTTTCCGGCTCCGTTTGGTCCCAAAAGACAGACTACCTCACCTTTATTCATGTCAAAGGAAATATCATTTACAACACTTCTGTCACCGTATATTTTTACAAGATTTTTAGCCTCTATTCTCATTCCATACCCCTTTTGTTAGTACTAACATTTTACTTGAAAAAATTTTTTATTGCAATTGTCAAAGTCTTTTGGGCTTGAATTTATCAGAAAAAATGGTATAATGATAATACTGGTTGGATTAATTGTTTTAGAGAGGTTAAGATGAAAAATTATAAAAAAGGATTTACTCTTGCCGAAGTTCTTGTAACGCTTGGTATTATTGGCGTGGTTTCTGCGATGACTGTACCGAACTTGGTGAGAAATTATCAGAATAAAGCTTTAGTTAATCAACTTCACAAGGTTTATACTGAATTTTCGCAGGCTATTGAATTATATATGTCTGATCAAAAAGTTGAAAGTATGGCTGAAACAGAACTATATAACAATAATGATGGTTTGAAAAGTTTTATTAATAATTACTTTAAGGTTGTTTCGGATTGTGGTAACAATTACATTAGTTCTGCTTCTGGTGCAAAATGTTTTTCATCTGACCCCTATTATGCTATAGAGGATGATTCACATGCTGTGCTATCGGGAAATTTAAGTTGTGCAGGTATGGCATTTACCCTTGCAAGTGGGGCCGCTATATGTGCAGAAACAAATACGAATTACCCATTATATTTGGAAGTAGATGTCAATGGGGCACAGCCACCAAATGTTTTTGGCAGGGATCTCTTTATAATGTTTTTAAATATGGATGGAGAATTTTATGACCATGATTATATCCAAAACGGGTATAAAACTAAGTTTACCGGTGCAGATGCTGCAACTGGAGCATTTGGCCGTATTATGAACGATGGTTGGGAAATGAATTATTAATTTATTCATTCAGATGTTAATGTATTTTTGATAAACAAGCCCTCAATTTGAAGAGGGCTTATTTATTAATATTTGTAAATTATATATTTAATATATGTTATAGATATCTTTATGTGTGGAATACATGTGGTATAAACCATTTTCTTTTTCTTTATTTTCTCCTACACACTAACCTTTTACCAATTTTGATATGGCCGTGAACAACGGCTATTTTTATGAAAGCATATCACTTTAAACCCGCAGTCATAGTCGCGGATTACAGGCAGGCATGATTACTCCGTTTATTTTGTGTCTGCCTGGTGTTTTAATACATTCCTATTATATTTCTAACATTTTGGAGAACTTTTTTAGCTTCCGTGCGAGCCTTTTCGGAACCTTCCCTTATGATTTTTTCAACTATTTCAGGATGTTCTTCGTAATATTTACGTTTTTCTCTTATAGGAGCAAATCGTGCATTTATAACTTTTGCTAACTGCCTTTTACAATCTGCACAGCCGCGAAGCCCTTTTTCGCATTCACATCTGACAGTTTGAATATCTTGCTCAGAACCAAAAATTTGCCAATACTTAAATGCAACTTCGCAATCATCGGGATGACCAGGGTCATCTTTTCTCATACGACTTCTATCTGTTATAGCTGTCATTATTTTTTTAGTTGTAATTTCTTCTGTATCTGATATTTTGATGTCATTATGGAAAGATTTCCCCATTTTGTTTCCATCAAGTCCACAAATAAGTGCACAGTGATTTAATAAAGGTTTGGGTTCATTAAAGAAATCAGTTTTATATAAATTATTAAACCTTCTGGCAATATCTCTTGTTATTTCAATGTGTGCAACCTGATCGCTTCCGACCGGAACAAAATTTGAATTAAACATCATAATATCAGCACTCATCAAAACAGGATATCCCATAAGTCCATAATTTATTTGGGCTCCTGCACCATCTTTGCTTCTTATAATTTTTGCCATATCCTTAAGGCAAGGATCACGTTCTACCCAATTTTGTGGTGTAATCATACTCAAATATACATTTAATTCCGCGATTTCAGGAACCAGTGATTGCACATATATTGTTGAAACTTCAGGATCTATACCACAAGAAAGCCAATCAATTACAACATCTATTACATCTTCTTTCAATGTTTCGGTTTTATCATATTTTGTTGTGAGGGCGTGCCAATCTGCAACGAAGAAATAACTGTCGTATTTATGTTGAAGTTCTTCCCAGTTTTGTATTACACCAAGATAATGTCCAAAGTGTAGTTTGCCTGTGGGGCGCATACCTGATACTATTCTTTCTTTCATTGCACGTCCTTTCTTTTACCTGAATATTATACTGCAAAAAATTTATAATAAATATTAAAATTTTATCTGTTGAAATTTAATATAAGTTCCTTAAAAACATATATTTTAAGCTATTATTCATCAGAAAATATTACATTAGCTTGTTTAATTATTAACAAATGTAACAAAAAAGATAACTTGTGAAATTGGAAATTCTAAAAATACTTTATATGTGTAAGAGAGTTTAATAAAACATAAGGAGAGATGAGATGACTTTTTTAGCAATTGATGCACAGAAAAATTTATTCACTTTGCAGAAAAGCCAACTGCAATTTGAACAAACGCTTGTAATGAGCAGAGCAAATTATATTACAAAACAAATGAGCCAATGTGCTGAAGCAGCAGGTGATCAGGATCTTGACAATAATCCAACCTACATTGCTTTGCAGCAGGAAGAATCTTATTTGGAAACACGGAAAGATTCATTGGATTCACAAATTACGTTGATTGAAAATGAGATTTCAAGTTTGAAGAACCTTGTAACAAATAATATCAAGTCTTCTTGCACATTAAACTTAATCGGCAGCTAGAGTTGAGATGAATATTTGAGGCAATGTAAATTTTCTCATGATTATTTTACAAGTTCAACGGTGTTAAGCATTAATGATGCTATTGTCATTGGGCCTACACCACCGGGAACAGGTGATATATAGGATGCTGTTTGCGACACTTTATCAAAATCAACATCGCCTGATATTTTCCCGTTCTCATCTCTGAAGATACCGACATCAATTACGACGCAATTATTTTTTAACATATTTTCCCCTACAATTTTTTTCCCAACTGCTGAAATTAAAATATCAGCAGTTTTTGTTATGTCTGCAAGGTTTTTTGTTTTGCTATGGCAGGTTGTGACTGTTGCATTTCTTTTCAGAAGCATCTGGGCTATAGGTTTGCCGACAAGATTTGATCTGCCGATTACTACTGCGTGTTTCCCCTCAAGCTCTATACCATATTCGTCCAGCAAAAGTAAAATTCCCCTTGGAGTACAAGGGTATACGTAGGGTTCTTCTCCGGAAAACAATTTTCCGCTATTGTATGGAGTTAAGCCATCAACATCCTTTTGTGGTGAGATTGCATCAATGATTTTAAATTTGTTAATATGGTTTGGAAGTGGTAGCTGTACCAAAATTGCCGTTACATTTTTGTCGTTATTAAGCGTTTCAATTTTCTCTAAAAGTTCTGTTTCTGAAACATTTTCAGGGTAATTAATGACTATTGAATTTATTCCGAGTTTTTCCGCACACTTTTTTTTATTATTTACATAAATTTGGCTTGACGGATCTTCTCCGGCAAGTATAACGGCAAGTGAAGGTTTAGTTGTCATACTATCAACTCTACTTTTTAGTTTTTCAAATATCTTATCTCTTAATTTTTTGCCATCTAAAATAATCGTCATTACTACTCCCTTATTTGAGGTAAATTCAAGCGGAAATAAAATTGTTTTATAGCATCTTGTACCATTTTAGATTCACGTTCCATTGATTTATATTTCAAATCAGGGTCAAACGGAATAACTCCCAAAACATCAAGATCATATCGTTTTAAAAGTTCGTAAACAGATGTTAAATCCGTATTTTCAACTTTATTGATAATAACACCAAGCTGATTTCCTGCAGCATATTTTGCACTGAATTCTTCAATACGATTCGCAAGATGAGCACTTTCATCAGTCGGATTAGCAACAATAAGTGTAGTATCAATATCTGTGTCTACAAGTTGGTTTAAATATTTAAGATCAAATTCGCAATCAAAAATTACAATATCATAACGCTTTAAAAGTTTTAAAACAGCGTCATTAATTTGTCCCGTTATAGGACAGCGGCAGTCTTTAGAACCTACAAACCAAGAAACTATAATATCAACATTGTCATATAAAGATACAACGATATCTTCCATTGCCCATTCTACAAACTCTTGTTTACTCATCCCTTCCGGAATTCCTGTTTTATATTCGTGCTTACCGCTTCTAATCCCGTATATTGTATTCCTAATATCAAGTCCGAAACTGTGAGCAAGTTCACTTGTTAAATCATTGTCAAACAAAAGAATTGATTTTTCTGGAAAATATTCCTGAAAAACTCTCAAGAATGCTTTTGTAATAGTTGTTTTTCCGCTCCCGCTTTTCCCTGTTAATGCAAGTTTAAATGTCAAAATTTATACCTTTCTTTCAGATTATCAGACAATTGTTTTGTAAGCCTCATTGCTTTTAAAGCTAAATCTTCACTTAATGCCCCTGCTCCACAGGAAGGAGTAATCAGTGAATTTTCTAAAACAATTTTCTCATCAATTCCTTTTTCGGTCAAATATTTTACAGCTTTTTCAAAAACTTTGAACATTTTGTCCAAATCTGCCTTTTCCAGAAGTTCACAATTGAGAGTGGGAATAACTCCCCAGGCGATTTTCCCGCCATGTTGTAAAAATTCTTTTAAATTACTGCTAAAAAGACTTAAATTCTTAGCATACGCATACGCATCAAGATTAATTATATCTACTTTGGCATTTATCGGAACAATCCAGTCGCACTTTCCACAACAGTGGATAGCACTCATAGCCCCGTTTGCTTTAATTAAATCAGAAATTTCCTTTAACATTTGAACAACTTCTTCTTGTGATATTGTAATAAATGCAGAGGTGCCTAATTGTGATATTGAAGGTTCATCAATAAAAATTATTGGGATTGTATTTTTATTTGCTTTTCTAATTTGCTTAATCTGCCAAAGAGCCTTTATTGAAAGTGTTTTAATAATAATTTCTCTCAATGTTTCATCATAAATAGCGTATTTCCCCGATTTATCAACAAGTGTAGTTGACAGGGTAAAAGGTCCCACAATTTGACCTTTAGCGTATTTGGGCTTAGTTTCTTTTACAATGTCAAGAAATTTTGGAAAGGATAGAGAGTAATTAATAGCGTACTTATCTAACTTATCCGAATTGATATCAGCTACAATTTCCTCATAATCTTCAAAAAATTTTTCAATATCATCAAAAAATTTATCGCTTTCAGTTTCCAAGTATATTTTACCGGATTGTTCGTCTAAAAAAAACGAAGGCATGTTCTCCAAAAACTGGATAGTCATGTCTTCATTTTTACTTATTTTTGGTAGTTGCGGCCAAAACGGGATTGAATTAAAATTCTCTCTAACAACAGCCATTGCCTTATCTATGTCTTTGTGAGGTAAAGAACCAATTGCCAGGCAGTCGAATTTTAAATCGGTATTTTCAGCCATCAACAATCCTTATTCTTCTGTTTCTGCTGCTTCTTTAACTTCTTCAACAGATTCTTTCAAAACTTCAGAAGCTGTTACAACAACGTCAAGTTCACATTTAACTTTTGAAGTCAATTTGATAAGCATTTTGTATTCACCGATTTTGTTAATCGGAGCGTTTAAAGAAACATTTTTTCTGTCAACTTCAATACCGGATTTTGCAAGAAGTTCTTCTGTCAATTTTTTAGTAGTGATTGTTCCAAACAACTTACCTGATTCTCCTGCTTTTGCAGAAAGTTCAAGTTTTGCAAAATCTTCAATCTTTTTAGCTGTTTCTAAAGCTTCTGCATGTAATTTTTCTTGTTTAGCTTTAATTCTTGCTAAATTCTTTTCTCTGTTTTCTAATGCACCTTTAGTAGCAACTTCTGCAACTGATTGAGGTAACAAAAAGTTTCTGGCATAACCATCTTTAACATTAACGATGTCGCCTGCTTCTCCAAGGTTTTGTACATCTTTTTTCAATATAACCTGCATTTTATATCTCCTTTTCTATTTATATTTCGCAAGTAAGGAAATACTACAATAAACAAAACTTAATGTCGAGTATTTTTTTCGGATTGTAAAGCACAAAGTTTGAATCACACTCTTTAAGTTTTTGAAAATTCCACCATACTTTATTCAAGATTATTTGAAATGGTGAGGGAAAATAAATTTTATTTTATATCAGGGAAATAATATTTAACTCCGTTGTCGCTACGCCATCTTATATACCCAGTTTTGGGAACTCTGTCTAAATCATATACGCTAACTAACGCCCAGTTACCCCTAATGACATTTAAATTTATTTTCTGAGGCATATTTATTGTTCCTACAACTTGAGATTTGTCATCAGTTGATGAGTGAAGGTCTTTTACGCTATCCGGGATTTGCTTAAGCATTTTTAGTCCGTATTTTCTTCCGTACATGTTGTAAAACATTACCCAAGTCATAAACCTATATGGATCATCGTCTTTTTTTAGCCAACCCTTTGCTCCTGTGGAATTGTCATAAATAACTTGTATCCAATCTTCTGTTTCGTCGCAAACAGCGAGAAGTCCAAGATTTTTCGACGGAATAAAAACAACAAACAAATTGTCCGCTTCTATTTCCGGAGGGAATAAATTTTTTCCATCAAAGCTTATGCTGTGTATAATATACGATTGCTCTGTAGGCTCTTTATAGAAAGTTAATTTGTTTGGAACCTGGTAAAGTCCAAATGTATTAGTATTTTCAAGACTTACATTTTGAGGAATTACGTCTGCACATAATCCGTTTATAGGCACAAAAAGTAGTATTGCAAGTATTAAAAATATTTTTTTCATTTTTCTTACCTATTTGTTTGAAAATTAGTTACGTGCTTATTCACGGAAACTTATTTCACTATATGCCTTTTGAAGTTTTGCACGTACGTTATTCATTTGGTGTTCAATCACTTCATCTGTCAGGGTTGTATTTTCGTCTTGCATTTTTATGCGGAAAGCAAGGCTCTTAAATCCTTTTTCGATATTTTCGCCCTGATAAACATCAAATATTTCTGAACCTTTGAAAATATTTTGTTGAACAGCACCTTTGATAACACGTTGAATGTCATCAAAACTGACTTCCTCATTTATAATAAAAGCAAGGTCTCTTTTAACTTCAGGGAATTGAGGAAGTTTTTTGTATCTTGTAGTGTGTTCTTTTATTATTCCGATTATTTCATCCAAATCAATTTCAAATATAAATACTTCTTGTCCTTTGATTTTTAATTTGTCTTTAAGTATAGGATGAAGTTGTCCAAAATAGCCTATATTAGTTAAATTTTTACCCAAAATATTAACTTTTGCACTTCTGTACGGGTGGATATAATCAACATCTTCACATGTTGTAAGTTTAATTCTTTTGGAAATATTAAGCTCTTCAAAAAGTTTTTCAATAATTCCCTTAAGAGTAAAGAAATCTGTAGATGTTTTTACTTGCCATTTGGAATTTTCTACCTCTCCTGTTATAACACCTGCAAGAACACGAGATTCTCTTACGCCCGTTGATTTTTCGTCAGCAGGGCCGGTAATGATATATTTTTTACCGATTTCGTATCCCCAAAATGTTTTTTGCCCGTTGTCATAATTCATTTTCAAACAATTTAATACGCTTGCTGCAAGGTTTTGTCTAAGCATTGTGCATTCTTCGCTTGCGGAATTCAAAACTTTTACAGCTTTTGTATCATCGTAAGATTGCATATATTTATCAAGAAGAGGTTTCCCGATAAGTGAGCTTGTAACAATCTCATCCAAACCTGAAGAGAGCATTATCTCATTAACTTTTTTAATAACTTTTTCTTCTAAAGTTATTTCAGGCATTTCATTTTTGCTTGGCAAGGTTGGTGTTATCTTGTCATAACCGTTAATTCGAGCAATTTCTTCTATTAAATCAATTTCCCTTGTGACATCACCCATTCTGAAGGATGGGACTGCAAATTTTGCCGCAGCATCATTCCCGCCAAGTTTTTTAAATCCTAATTTTTCAAGTATGGTTATACATTTTTCAGGAGCTATTTCACAACCCAAAATTCTCTTAATTTGTGCATATCTCAAAGTTATATCTATAGGCTCAAGTTTATTTTCTCCAGCCTCCACAACCCCTTCGATTTCCGCTTGTGCAAGCTCAACTAAAAGCTGCATTGCTCGCATAAGGGCCGGTCTTATTGCTTCAATATCTATTCCTCTTTCAAATCTTGCACAAGCCTCTGAACGGTACCCTACACTTCGAGAACTTTTTCTGTTTGATACCGGTGTAAAGTAAGCTGCCTCAAGTGCTATGTTTTTTGTATTGTCATCTATTTCAGAATTTTCTCCACCAAATACTCCGGCAAGACAAACCCCTTTTGTTTCATCAGCAATGAGAACACTGTCTGTTGTAAGAGTTCTTTCAACTCCATCAAGTGTGATAATTTTTTCACCCTCTTTTGCTCTTCTCACGCATAGATAATTGTTGAGCTTATCTAAATCAAAAGCGTGAAATGGTGTTCCATACTCGAGCATAACGTAATTTGTGATATCAACAACGTTATTTATCGCACGAACCCCGGATGCAATAAGCCTTTTTTTCATCCATTCCGGTGAAGGTTTGATTTTTATATTTTTTAATATTCCGATTGAGTAGTATTTACAAACATCATTGTCAATGATTTCAACCTTAAATTTGTCAGTAGACAAATCTCTTGTACATTCAAGTGGAGAAAATTTTAAAGGTTTGTCGAATATTGCACTCAATTCCCTTGCAATACCTATAACTGACATTTGATCCCCTCTATTTGCAGTTGGAGCAACATGGAGTATGTAGTCTTTTTCAAAGCCTAAAACTTTTTCAACATCTTCTCCAACTTCTACGTCAGGGAAAATTCTGTTCAAAACAAGTATGCCGTCTTCTTCCTGGTAATTTCTGTCAGCGACGCCAAGTTCGTCTGCAGAACATAACATTCCTTGAGATTCTACTCCTCTTATTACAGCGGGAGTCAAAGTAAACATTTCACCTGTTTTTCTGTCAAGAACTTTTGACCCAACCGACGCATAAGGAACAATTTGACCTTCTTTTATATTTTGTGCACCGCAAACTACCGTTTTAAGACCTGAACCTGTATTTACGGTAACAAGATGCAAATGATCAGAATTCGGGTGATTATCAATTTTTTCAATTTTAACAGTCTTTATATTCGTAAATTTAGGTTTAACCTCTTCAATTTCTTCGACTTCCAAACCGCTCATAGTAAGTTCGTGAGCGATTTGTTCAACATCCTTGTCTGATAAGTCAACAAATTCATTTAACCAGTTTAGTGATACTTGCATATTTTTAAATTCCCTCTTAAAATCTAACTTAATACCAAAATTTTATAACAAACCAAATAAAAAATCACCCCCGAATTTTTGGGAGTGATTTTTGTTATGTGTAAAAAGTTTAATTATTTTGTTGCAAACTGTTCGTCAATTTGTGCGAATTTTGCTTCAATCATATTTGCGTATCTCTGGCAAGATTCTTTATCCTGAATCCAGTTTGGAAGAACTTTCTTTCTTGCATCTGTTAAAGTAGCTTTTGCCCCTGTATTAGCGTATTTTTTTACTGCTGAATATTGTTCTTTGGTTAAACGGGCTTCTTCTAAAACTTTCGCTTTCAGAAATTTTATCGGATCGTATTTTTCAAATGCAGCTCTAGCGTCAGCTATTGCAGTTTCTCTTTTTGCTTGAGATAAATTTATTGTATCTGCGTTTGCTGCAAAATATCTGTGAGCATCTTTTGAAGCTTGTTCTTTTGAATAAGTTGCGTAACGTTTTTCTTGTATTTTTTTTGATTTGTCAGTTATTTTATTTTTTAATTGACTTGCTTTTACTAAAATACTATCCCAAAGTTTAACACCACTATTACCGATTGTGAAAAATACATTTTTGATTTTATCTGTAAGGCCAAGTTTTTCGCCAGCTTTTGCGGTAGCTTTTGTTAGAACTTTTTTACCGACAGCAATACTTAAGCCAATATACGCAGCAGCAAGAGTTGCTCCTATGCCTGCAGCAATTTTTGCTTTTTTGTTGTCTTTTTTGAATTCAAAATTCTCTCCATTGTTAATATTGTTTATATTTTTTACAAGCTGTTTTTTAAATTCATCTTGTGACAATGTTTTCATTTTGCCTTTGGGGCTTGTTACAAGAATATTTCCTGTCTGTAACATCTCAACTTTATTCCCACCAATCGTTAAAGCAGGCCCTATTGTCATGCTGTCTGTCATAATTTTTACACCTTTCAATATTTTACATAGTTAATTTGAATGCATGAAAACATGTAAAAATATTTGATGCTACTTGTAATATTGAATATTAACAATTATTTACAAAAATACTACCTCATATTGTGTTATGAGGTAGTATTTACTCTCTATCTTATTTACGGATAAACGCTTTTATTTTAAAGTGCTTATACTCTTATTTTTTCTGAGCGGCTACGCTCCTTTTTTACCATCCTCTGAAAAGTTTCACTATTTCCCAGGTGGCGGGTGGAGCGGCTACGCTCTTCTTTCACCATTCCCTGAAAAGTTTCACTATTCCCCAGGTGGTGGGTGGAGCGGCTACGCTCCCTATGAACAACCTGAGTAACCGCATTTTAAACAGATAAAACATCCTTCAGCCATCTGGATTTCATTTCCGCATTCAGGGCATTTAACTGTTTTTATTTCACCTGTCGGGTTGTATTCTTCTTTTGTTTCTTCAACCACAGGTTCTTCAGCTTTTGTTTCTTCTGTTTTCTTCTTAGCATCAAGATTCATAGGTTGGAACTGACGTGAATTGTTTCTGTAAACAGTAATTCCTTTTAAATTGTTCTCATAAGCCAAGATGTAAGCTTCTTCTATGTCTTTACGAGTTGCATTTTCTTCAAAGTTAACTGTTTTTGAAACAGCGTTATCAGTATGAAGCTGGAATGCTGCTTGCATTTTTACATGCCAATAAGGTGAAACATCGTGTGCTGTAACAAATATATGTTTAGCATCTGAAGGAACTCCGTCAACATGAGCAACAGAACCGGTTTTAGCAATTTCTTTCATTAAATCTTCTGAATAGAAGCCATGTTCGATTGCATAATCCTTAAATATAGGATTAACTTCAAGCATTTCTGTTCCATCCATAATCAATCTAGAAAATACTAAGCCAAACAATGGTTCAACTCCGCCTGATGCCCCTGCTATCATTGAGATTGTTCCTGTTGGAGCAATACAGGTTGTTGTAGCGTTTCTTATACCATATTTTGCGATTTCAGCATCTAATTCTTTCCATTGTTCATCGGAAACTTTTCCTGCTGATTTACCTTTGTATTTGTTATAAAGGTAATTTGGTCTTTCGTAAACACTACCTTTGAAGTTATTAAATCTGCCTCTTTCTTTTGAAAGTTCAACTGATTCGCATTTAGATTCGTAATCAATAAATTCCATAACTTGACCGGCTAACTTCGTGCCTTCTTCAGAAGCGTAAGAAAGTCCCAATTTCATAAGCATATCAGCCCAACCCATTACGCCAAGTCCGATTTTTCTGTTATTTTGAACCATTTCGGAAATTTGTGGAAGCGGATAGTTGTTTACTGCAATTACATTATCCAAAAATCTGATAGCTGTTCTTGTGGTTTCAGCTAACAAATCCCAGTTAATTGAGCCGTTTTCTACCATTCTTCCAAGGTTAATTGATCCTAAGTTACAAGCTTCGTAAGCAAGTAGAGGAACTTCTCCGCAAGGGTTTGTCGATTCGATTTCTCCAATTAAAGGTGTTGGGTTATCAGAATTCATCTTGTCAATGAAGATAATTCCGGGTTCACCATTTCTCCAAGCACCGTCAACAATCATATCGAATACTTTTTTAGCACTTAATTTACCTGCAACGGTATTATTTTGCGGGTTGATAAGTTCATAATCAGTTCCGTTTTTCAAAGCTTCCATAAACTTATCTGTTATGGCAACGGAAATATTGAAGTTGTTCAATTTGTTGTTATCGCTTTTGCATTCGATAAAATCCAGAATATCAGGGTGATCAACTCTTAGAATACCCATATTAGCACCACGTCTTGTACCGCCTTGTTTAACAGCTTCTGTGGCTGCGTTAAAAACTTCCATAAACGACACAGGGCCTGATGAAACTCCCATAGTTGATCTTACAACGCTGTTTTTAGGTCTTAGTCTGGAAAAAGAAAAACCTGTTCCCCCACCTGATTTATGAATTAAAGCGGTATTTTTAACCGTTTCAAAAATTCCTTCAAGACTATCTTCAACGGGGAGTACAAAGCATGCTGCCAATTGTCCCAATTCTCTTCCTGCATTCATTAATGTTGGTGAGTTTGGCATAAAATAACAATTAGTAATTGCTTTGTAGAATCTTTCTGTCAATTTGTCAACATCTGCTTGGGATTTCCCAAATTTCAAATCTCCTGAAGCTATAGTACTTGCAACACGTCTGAACATATCAGCAGGTGTTTCTGTACAATTACCTTCCTTATCTCTTTTCAAATATCTCTTTTCAAGAACTTTTATCGCATTTTCCGATAAATTACACTTTTCCATGCATGTGCTTTCTGTCACATTAACCTCCCCTTTTTTATATTTTATTTCGATTTATCCATTATACTACAATTCTGCATGTCTATTCAACAATATTACATCAATTTACAAAAGGCATGGGTGGTAGTGTTAAAAAACATTTACGAAACGTTACAGGATTTTTTCATAACAGCATGTTTGTAATATAATATATCTTGAGGTATTAAATTGAAACATTCAAAACTCACAGCCTTGATATTCATAGCACTGATTTTTGGTGTTGTTGTAGGTCATTTTGCCCCTGATTTCGCAGTAAGGATGAGACCTTTTGCTGTTATATTTTTGAGAATGGTTAAAATGATTATTGCACCATTACTTTTTGCAACACTTGTTGTAGGAATTTCTGGGCATGGAGATGCAAAAAGTCTCGGAAAAATTGGACTTAAAACAATTGTTTATTTTGAGGTTGTAACAACTCTTGCATTAATTATCGGTTTGACTATGGCAAATTTGTTTAAACCTGGTGTAGGGTTTGTTAGTGGAACAAGCGAACATGCAATTAGAATGCAAGAAGCAGGATTATTAGCCGCAAGTCAGGCACATACGTCAGTTAGTGAGATGGTGGTTAATATATTCCCAACAAGTATTTTTGATGCTATGTCAAACGGAAATTTGTTGCAAATAGTTGTGTTTGCAATATTCTTTGCCCTTGCAATTATTGCAGTTGGACAAAAAGCAAAACCTGTTGTTGATTTTTTTAATTCAATATCTCAAATAATGTTTAAGTTTACCGAGTATGTTATGTATTTTGCTCCGCTTGGGATATTCGGGGCAATTGCATCTACTGTCGGAGCTAACGGATTAGCTGTTCTAAAAAATTATTGTAAGGTTATAGCAGCTTTATATGTTGCTTTAGCTGTTTTTGTCCTTTTGGTTTTAATCATTGTTTGTAAAATTGTTAAAATTTCATTCAGGGACTTATTGAGGGCTTTGCAGGAACCTGCTTTATTAACCTTTACAACTGCAAGCTCAGAGGCAGCTTTCCCTAAAGCAATGGAGATTATGGAAAGTTTTGGTGTCCCAAAAACTATTGTGGGATTTGTAATGCCTACAGGTTACACTTTTAACTTGGATGGAAGCACGCTATATCTTGCTATGGGGGTTTTGTTTTCATCCCAAATCGTTGGCATAAACCTTGATTTGAACCAGCAAATTATCATCATGCTTGCTCTAATGCTTACAAGTAAAGGTGTTGCAGGAGTTCCAAGAGCGTCATTGATTGTTTTGGCCGGGACTTTAGCAAGTTTTAATATTCCAATATTAGGCGTTGCGATACTTTTGGGTATTGACCAAATTTTGGATATGGGCAGAACTACTGTAAATCTTATAGGTAATTGCGTTGCAACAGTAGTTATTGCACGCTGGGAAAACGAATTTGATTACAATAAAATGGCTGAATTTGTAAAACGTTCAAAAGAAGATAGTATTGGTAATGATATACAACAGTCGTTAGGGAAAATAAAAGAAGGGTAATTTATTATGAGTAACGAAACAAGCACAAAAGTAGAGTATAAAGATACTCTTAACCTCCCTCAAACAACTTTGGCAATGAGGGCAAACGCTACTGTAAGAGAACTTGAAATCCAAAAATTTTGGGAAGAAAACGATATTTATAATAAGATTATTAATAACCGTGATAAGGCAAACAAGTTTATTTTGCACGACGGACCTCCTTATTTGAGTTCAGAAAAAATCCATGTTGGTACTGCTTTAAATAAAATTTTAAAAGATATTTTGCTTAAATTTAAAGCACAAGCCGGCTATTATACTCCTTATGTGCCGGGTTATGACGGCCATGGTTTGCCTATTGAGAATGCTGTTGTTAAAAACATAAAGGGTGGAAGAAGTTCTTTAACACCATATGAATTACGTCAAAAATGCAGAGAATTTGCTCATAAAAATTTGAAGGGTCAGGAATCAGAATTCAAACGTCTTGGGGTTCTGGGAGATTGGGAGCATCCTTATCTGACTATTAATCCTGATTTTGAAGCTGAACAGGTTAGAGTGTTTGGAGAGATGTACAAAAAGGGTTATATCGAAAAAGGTTTGAAACCCGTTTATTGGTGTGCGTCTTGTGAAACAGCTTTGGCGGAAGCTGAGGTCGAATATGCAGATCATACTTCTACTTCTATCTATGTGAGATTTAAATTCGATGAAGAAAGCTCAAAGAAAATAAATGATTTAGTTGAAGCAACAAAAGGCAAAGATGTATACGCCGTAATTTGGACAACTACTCCTTGGACAATCCCTTCAAATATGGCGATAAGTATGCATCCAAAATTTGAATATACATTCTTTGATTATAAAAATGATGTTTATGTTGTAGCATCTGAACTTTTATCAAGCTTTTTGAAAGATGTTGAATGGGATGAAGCTGATATTAAGGTACTTGGTTCTTGTATCGGTTCTGATTTGGAACTGTTAAATACAAAACATCCGCTTGTAGATAGAAAATCTCCGATAATTTTAGGAGAACACGTAACATTAGATGCTGGTACAGGTTCTGTTCATACTGCTCCCGGACATGGTTTAGAGGATTACGAAGTCGGATGCAGGTATGGGATTGAGGTATTTTCACCTTTAGACAGCAAAGGCGTTTGGACTGAAGCTGTTAAGGATAAAGATTTAGAAGGGATTCCATATTATAAGGGGAACGGTATTGTAATTGAAAAACTCCAAGATTGCAAAGCTTTATTGAAAGCTCAAGATATCAATCACAGTTATCCTCACTGTTGGAGATGTAAAAATCCTGTAATATACAGAGCTACTCCGCAGTGGTTTGTTAAGGTTGATAAATTCAGAGATAAAACATTGGAAGAAATCAAAAAGGTTAAGTGGATTCCTGCAAGCGGCGAGGCAAGAATTTCAAATATGGTTGCCGGACGTACTGATTGGTGTATTTCACGTCAGCGTGCCTGGGGTGTTCCAATCCCTGTTTTCTATTGTCAAGACTGCGGTGAAGTTGTTGTTACAGACGAGACTATTGAAAATGTAGCAAGAATATTTGAAAAAGAAAGCTCAGATGCTTGGGTAAAATATTCAGTAGAAGAATTACTTCCGAAAGGGTTTAAATGTCCTAAATGCGGAGGAATTCATTTTACTAAAGAAAATGACATAATGGATGTTTGGTTTGATTCAGGTATTACTTGGCGTGCCGTTGTAAACAAAAGATCTGACGAACTTGGAACTACACCGGTTGAGATGTATCTGGAAGGTTCAGACCAGCACAGAGGTTGGTTCCAATCATCACTTTTGACATCTGTTGCAACAGAGGGAATTGCTCCTTATAAGTCAGTTCTAACTCATGGATTTGTGTTCGGTGAAGATGGCAGAAAAATGTCCAAATCTTTAGGAAACTACATAAGACCGGATGAAATAATCAAAACTTATGGTGCTGATATTCTCAGATTATGGGCAGCTTCGGTAGACTATAGAAATGATACTAAAATTGGTAATAATATAATAAAACAGCTTGCTGAAATCTTTAAGAAAACAAGAAATACTTCAAGATTTTTGGTTGGTAACTTGTTCGATTTTGACCCAGCAGTTGATTATGTTGAATATAAAGATTTGAAAGCAATTGATAAGTTCGCACTTCATAAACTTAATCATTTGATTGAAAGTGTTACGGAAGCTTTCAACAATTATGAATTTTACAAGTATTTCCAACAGCTTCAAAATTTTGCGGCAGTTGATTTGAGTTCATTCTACTTGGATATTGTAAAAGATAGATTGTATACGGCAGGTAAAAAATCTCTTTCACGCAGAGCTTGTCAAACTGTATTGTATGAGATATTGCAGACTTTAGTCAGAATGCTTGTTCCTGTAATGCCTCACCAGGCTGAAGATATTTGGATGAGTGTTCCTGAATGTCAAAAAGGCGGATTGGAAAGCATCTTGCTATCAAGCTGGTCGGATACGAACTCTATTTGGAAAAATGTGAAACTAGAAGAAGATTTTTCAAAAATATTAAAAGCCCGTGAAGTTGTAACAAGAGCAATAGAACCTTTGCGTGCAGATAAAAAAGTAGGAAGTTCGCTTGAGGTTGCAGTTTACGTGAAAGCAGATGATGACACTGTCTTAAAGGACAATGAAGATGAATTGTGTAATATATTCATAACTTCGCAAGCTTATGTGACAGCAGAAAAGCCAGAAAATGTATTGAACGAATATACAGAAGAAGGTTATACAGTTTGGGTAACTAAAGCAGAAGGTGAAAAATGTGCAAGATGCTGGAAGTATCGAAAACTGAATTCTGCCGGTATCTGCCAAGAATGCGAAGAAGCAGTTGAATAGATTTCGGCTTATATATTTTCTAAAAAGTCCTTCCTAAACGAGGGGCTTTTTTGATTTGTAAACATTTTGTAACAATTAAGATTTTTAATTTAAAGATTTTAAGTAAATCTGCCGTAACCATGATTACAAGTACTATTTGAAAGGAAATCAGCTTCGAGTTACAAATTGAAAGCTTAAACCAAAATTTACGGAAAGGGTAAAAACCATGGGAATGGCAGCATCACAAGCTAGATTATTAAGTATAACTGCAAGATTGACCAATAATGAAAACAGCGGTCAAAGTGTTTCCTATTCAAAACAACGTTTAGCAGATCAAACACAGCAGATTACAAATGAATATAACGAAGCTTTGAATGCTACTAAGCTAACTGTACTTACAAGTTTTAACGGAGCAGATGCTAACTATACTGATATTTCATATAATCTTATGACAGGTCCTCAAATGGCTGAGAACGTAAGACAGTATATAGTTACTGATTCCAAAGGTAAAGTTTTGGTAACCAAAGATATTGCAAATGCATACGAAAAATCTAATGGAAATTATAATCAGTTTTTAGCAAGCTTAAACACAGGTTATTCTCAAGCAGATATTACAGTCCAAAAAAGTGAAGACAGAACTGAAGAACAAGCTGCAACAGAACAAAAAATTCATGAAGCTTGGGATGCATATTTTGCAACTGTTGGAATAAATCTTGGTGATGATGAGCACGATTTTGGCTTTGGTTGGGTTGAAACTTATGCAGCAGGCGGCGACATAAATAATCCAAACGATTATGCAATAGGTCGCGGTTATGCTACTTACGAAACTTATAAAACAGATGAAAATGGGAATTATGTAGACAAAAACGGTGACTTAATTGACAAAGATACATATTCTAATGAAGTAATAAATAATCCTAAGTATTCAATTAAATATTTTGATGAAAATAATAATGAAGTTGCTTATGATTATGATATGGATGGTGATGGTACAAATGATTCTTATTCTTCTGATATAAATAAAAATGGTGATTATACAAGTAAATATTATAATGAAGATGGTTCAGAAGTTCCATATGATGCTTGTTCAGAGGATATTTTAGAAGAACAGGGAGTTGTTGTTTATAACCCAATAAATTACGAAGGTAACACAGATGAATCAAGAGATTTATTTGATTACGCTATGGCTATAACAGAAGCATATCTGAGAGTTGGTGATCAATTTAAAGTAGAATATGATATGGATTCTAGTTTGGCTCTTAAAAGTGCTGCAGACCCTGAAAATAAAAGCATATTGACATATTATCGCAATATATTTGATAAAATGCAATCAAGCGGTTACTTTACATATACAAATGTTCCGGCAGAAGCTGATGAAAACCATATTTATGCAGGTATTGGAACTGGAACAGCAGGTAATGTTCAAAAATCTCCTCTGGAAGATAATACTACTTTTGAAGCAGCATTGAGAGATGGTACTTTGAGATTGGAATATTATTCAACTACAGATAAAGCATTTGTCTCTACAACAATATCAGAAGACACTTGTATTCAAGAAGTAGAGGATGAAAGAGCAATCGCACAAGCAGAAACTAAATATAATCAAGACATGACAGATCTTGAAAATAAAGATAAAAAACTTGATCTGGAATTGAAAAAACTTGATACAGAACATTCGGCTCTTCAGACAGAATACGACTCAGTTAAAAACGTTGTAGATAAAAACGTTGAAGCTTCTTTTAAGACATTTGGATAGTTTTAAAACTTTTCGGGGTGATGGATATCAGCGAATAGTTTTAAATGGGAACATCTTCATTATATGGTTTGAAGATGTTTCCATTTTAATTAGGTTATTTATATCATTTGAATTTAATTGTTAAAATAAAAAAGACCCCCCAAACATTTGGAGAGTCTTTTCTTTTTTTATATTTTTCGTGCTTATTTTGCAGAAGCTCCTGATTTTTCGATAATTTCTTTTTCAATATTAGCAGGAACTTGTTCATAGTGGTTAAATTCCATAGAGAATGTTCCACGTCCCTGTGTATTTGATCTCAAATCAGTTGCGTAACCGAACATGTTTGCAAGAGGAACAATTGCTCTTACAATAACGTTACCTGTGTTACCAACAGGTTCTTGTCCTTCAACACGTCCGCGTCTTCTTGAAATGTCGCCGATAATTGTTCCTGTAAATTCGTCAGGAATTTCAATTTCAACTTTCATCATAGGTTCTAATATGCAAGGTTGAGCTTTGCGGCAACCTTCTTTGATTGCCATAGAACCTGCGATTTTGAATGCCATTTCAGAAGAGTCAACTTCGTGGTAAGAACCGTCATAAAGTTCAACTTTAACGTCAATCATCGGAAATCCTGCCAATATTCCGCCTTCTAGAGCTTCTTCCATACCTTTTCTTGCAGGTTCAATGTATTCTCTAGGAATAGCACCACCGACAATTTTGTTTTCGAACACGAATCCTGCATTTTCTTCAGCCGGAGAAATTTTAACTTTAACGTGTCCATATTGACCTTTACCACCTGATTGACGAATGAATTTAGAATCCTGATCAGCAGTTCCTCTGATTGTTTCACGATAAGCAACTTGAGGTTTACCGATATTAGCTTCTACTTTGAATTCTCTTAACATACGGTCAACAATGATGTCAAGGTGAAGTTCTCCCATACCTGAAATGATTGTTTGGCCTGTTTCTGTGTCAGATTTTACACGGAAAGAAGGATCTTCTTCAGCAAGTTTTTGAAGAGCTATACCCATTTTATCTTGGTCAGCCTTTGTTTTTGGTTCAATAGCTACAGAAATTACAGGTTCAGGGAAAGTCATTCTCTCTAGAATTATAGGAGCTTTCTCATCACATAAAGTGTCACCTGTTGTTGTGTCTTTTAAACCTACAGCTGCACAGATATCACCGGCGTAAACTTCTTGTTCTTCAAGTCTTTGATCAGCGTACATACGAACCAATCTTGCAATACGTTCTTTTTTGCCGTTTGTAGCATTCAAAACGTAAGAACCTGAAGTAATTACCCCTGAATAAACTCTCAAGAATGTTAATCTTCCTACATAAGGGTCTGTCATAACTTTAAATGCAAGAGCTGAGAATGGTTCTGAATCAGATGAGTGTCTTTCAGTTTTTGTTCCGTCTTCTAATTCACCTTCAATAGCTTTTACATCAACAGGAGATGGCATATAGTCAACAACTGCGTTTAACAATAATTGAACACCTTTGTTTTTAAATGCTGTACCGCAGCATACAGGAACAATTTTGTTTTCGCAAACTGCTTTTCTTAAACCTTTTTTCAATTCTTCAACAGTAATTGAATCAGGATCTTCAAAATATTTTTCCATTAAAGCATCGTCTTCTGAAGCGATAGCTTCAACCATTGCATCTCTGTATTCTTTAGCTTTTGCAGCCATATCAGCAGGGATATCTTCTTCTCTGATATCTGTACCTAAGTCGTTTGTATAAATTTCAGCTTTCATTGTCATAAGATCAATCAAACCTGTAAATTTATCTTCAGCTCCGATAGGTAACTGGATAGGAACAGCATTTGCACCAAGTCTTGTTTTAATCTGGTCAACAACTCTGTAAAAATCTGCACCTGTTCTGTCCATTTTGTTAACAAATACCATTCTTGGAACTTCGTATCTGTTAGCTTGTCTCCAAACAGTTTCTGATTGAGATTGAACACCGCCAACTGCACAGAATACTGCAACAACACCGTCTAATACACGGAGTGAACGTTCAACTTCGATTGTAAAGTCAACGTGACCCGGGGTGTCAATAATGTTAATTTGATGTCCTTTCCATTCTGCAGTAACTGCTGCGGATTGGATTGTGATACCTCTTTCACGTTCCTGTTCCATAAAGTCTGTTACGGCTGCACCATCGTGAACTTCACCGATTTTATGAGTTTTTCCTGTATAGAACAAGATACGTTCAGTAGTAGTGGTTTTACCTGCATCAATGTGAGCGGCAATACCAATGTTTCTGATTTTTTCTAATGGAGTTTTTCTAGCCATTTTTTCATTTTCCTTTTTTATATTGTGTACTTCGCTATCATATTTTAGCTTTATTAAAATTATCACACAAAAAAATATTTTTACAAAATAAATTTGTTTGTAATTTTACATATTTGAAATATAATTAAGAATATGAAAACGTTAAATAAATATGCAAGAACCTCTGAAATAGTCAAAGAAACAGGACTTAAGCACATAGCTGTTATTATGGATGGGAACAGAAGATGGGCTAAGGAAAAGAACCTGCCATCTGCAATGGGGCATAAAAGAGGTGTAGATTCTTTGAAATCAACACTTAGAGCTTGTAAAGATTTTGGGATTAAGTATTTAACGGTTTATGCTTTTTCGACAGAGAATTGGAACAGAAAAAAAGAAGAAGTCGATTTTTTGATGGAACTTTTGGCAATTACTCTTACTAACGAACTCGCTGAAATGCATTCTGAAGGTGTCGTAATTTCTTTCATCGGCGATACTACAAAGTTAAGTGACAAGTTGCAGAAAATTCTCAACAATTCTGTTGAAACTACGAAAAATAATAATGGTGTTCATCTTCAAATTGCATTCAACTACGGCTCAAGAGATGAAATTGTGCACGCAGTAAAAAATATTGTTGCAAAGGGTATTAAGCAAGAGGATATAACAGAAGATTTGATATCCGAAAACTTGTATACAAAAGGTATTCCCGATCCTGACTTGCTTATTAGAACCGGTGGCGAAATGAGAATATCAAACTATCTTTTGTGGCAGATTGCCTATTCTGAAATTTACGTTACAAAGCAGTATTGGCCGGAGTTTGACAAGGATTCTCTTGCTTTGGCTATAGAAGAATTTCACAATAGACAAAGACGTTTCGGGAAGTAAATATAAAATACAAAAAAGGCGGCTATATGAAGCAAAGTATAGTTTTTGCAACAGGAAATTCGCATAAATTGCAAGAAATTAACGAAATAGCTAAAGGAACGGGTATAGAATTTGTTCTACCTCCAGATAGTTTTAATCCTAATGAAAATGGAACTACTTTTGAAGAAAATTCACTAATTAAGGCTCAAGAGGCATCGCGTTTGAGTAAAATGATATCCTTGGCAGATGATTCGGGTTTGTGTGTCGAAGCTCTTAATGGAGCTCCGGGTATTTATTCGGCACGCTATGCCGATAGCCCACAAGAAAGAATAGATAAGCTTTTATCTGTTTTGAAGGATACTGACAACAGAAATGCAAAATTTGTCTGTGCAATGACTTTAGTCGACAAAAATGGGAATATTTTGTTTCAAACTCGAGGTGAATGTTTTGGACAAATTGCTTATAAACAATCGGGTGTCAATGGTTTCGGGTATGATCCTGTTTTTTTAACAAAAGATACGGATTATAAGCAAACTATGGCAGAAATGTCGGAAGAAGAGAAAAATAAAATTTCGCATCGCGGCAGAGCTTTAAGAAAAGTATTAGAGTTTTTGAATACGAAAAAATAATCCTTTTTGTTTTTATATTAAATCAGTAAAAAAAAGACCGGCGTGAAAAGATTTCCGGTCTACAAAAAGATTCGTTTTATAAAATTTATTTGAGCCTCAGCTCACTTGCGTTTCTTGCTAGTTCGCGTTACTTACCGTACAATACAGCTTTAGCAGCATCATCTGCAGGCAAAATTGTTTGATCATAAAATACTACAGGATAAACATCTGTAGGATTTGTAACTGTACAAGGTTTATCTTCAGTACCAGTATTAGCATCACAAGCTACAACTTTGTTTGGTCCTTTTGCACCGTTTACATCTATTGCACCATAACAAATTTTATTTGTTCCACCTGCCTCAGCTGCTACATTAGTGCATCCAAAGTCTGCTTTATTGAACCCAAATACTATGCCGTCGTTAAAAAATAAAAATAAATCCAAAGTTAGGGCTGTTTCTGCAGGAGTACCGTCTTCCCCACAAGCTACGATTTTGTCATTTTCATCAGTACAAACTTTAGCTTTTACCGTAGGGAATGCGTATCCTGCTTCATCTGCGGAATTTACAACATTCATTCTGCTTCTTAAAATATCTGCAATACCTGCATTTCCGTTAGCATTTTGTGTGGTTGTCGATGCTGCTGTTGTATCAGCAAAACTTGCACCATCTAAAGCAACGTTTAATGTAACCCCTTGAGCAATAGCCGACAAAGCTTTTTTGTAAGCTGCTTTATACTGAGCACCTTGAGTTGAATTCATCAATGTAGGCATAGTCATTGCAGCTACAACCCCAATAATACCAAGAGTGATCAAAACTTCAGCCAAAGTAAAGCCACTCATCCTCTTGTTTGATAATTTCATAATCATTCCACCTTTCTTGATTGTATACATGATCATTATACGATATTGATATCAATTTGTCAAGATTATTGATATAAATATCATTAAATCATTGTAAACTTATTCTTATATTTTATAAGAGGTTTATGATGAATTTAGATAAAGAAATTATTGGTAAAAAGATTCGCCAATTACGCATAGAAAAAGGATTATCGCAAGAAGAATTGTCTGAAAAAATAGATATCTCTCCTCGTCATATGTGTACTATTGAAAACGGAAATTCATTCCCTTCAATGGAAACATTTGTCAAAATTGCGTCAATATTGGATATTGATATCAATGATTTTTTTAATCTTACTAAAGTCAAGGATGACAAGTTAAGATACGATATATACAATTTAGTTCAAATTTCTTCTGTGAAGGAGTTAAATTTAATCAAAGATATTATAGAGTCTATACATAAAAACAGGCTTAGATAGGTGATTTTTTGTTTTCTTATCCCCTTATGTTATTGACATTAAAATGAGTTAATAATAGAATTGTTGTTAAAACAACACAGTAAATATTCAATAAAATATAAATAAACATTTAACCAACAAATTACCGGATGAGGGAGAGTTCATGAAGAAAAATATTATAATATTTCTTTCTGTAATAGTGGGAGCTATATTATTAAGGTATGGGTTTTCACTTTTCAGCAATTTTATGCAGGGAAAAGCTATGATGAACAAGCCTGATCCGACTGTTTCTGTTCAAGAAATACAAGAAGAAAGTGTTATTAGAAGTTTTGAGGCTCCCGGTAGGGTGGTTTCAAAATATAGAGTTGATGTTTTAGCACGTATTTCAGGATACCTTCAAAAAAGTTATTTTAAGGAAGGCGATTTTGTAAAACAGGGACAGGTTCTGTTTTTGATTGAACCGACTGAATACTCAAATGCAGCGAATGTTGCCGGTGCAAATGTGAAGAATTTGACTGCACAGCTGGTTTATGCAGAAAAGCAGCTTGCCCGTTCAGCAGAACTTGTGAAGAAGGATTATATTGCAAAGGCTCAGTATGATCAGATGTTGTCAAACAGAGATTCTTTAAAAGCTCAGTTAGCTTCTGCCAAAGCTTCATATAACGATGCTCAAAGAAATTTGGGTTATACAAATGTGAAATCTCCTGTTGATGGTAAAGTCGGGATAATCAATGTTACTGTCGGAAACTATGTTTCTCCTACATCAGGTGCTTTGACAACGATTAACAGTACAAATCCGATTTATGTGACATTTCCTTTAGATTCAAGAGATTTCCAGTCTCTTGCTACATCAGATCGTGGGGATAACAAAAATCGTAAGGTTGAATTGATTATGAGTAATGGTGTTAAGTATCCGCTCACAGGTGTTCAGGACTTCCAAGATAACAAGGTTGATACTTCAACCGGAACTGTTACTATGAGAGCTACTTTTGAGAATCCTGATAATTCTTTAATTCATGGAGAATTTGTAACAGTTAAACTTTTTGCCAATAAACCTGTTAATGTACCTATTGCACCTGTGACAGCAGTTTTAGAAAATCAGGCAGGCAAATATGTTTACAAGTTAGATGAAAACGATTTGCCTCAGCTGGTTTATGTAAAAACCGGAGAGCAGGTGGGACATAATTGGATTATAAATGAAGGACTTCAAAAAGGAGATAGGATAATTACCGAAGGTTTGCAAAAAGTTGTGCCTGGCAAGCCTGTGAAAATTGTATCAGAAGAAGAAATGCAAAAAATAAAAACGGAAAAAATCACTAAATAAATTACAACGAATACAAGATGTTAGAAAACAAGGCAGTAAGTATAGTTAAGTCTGTAATAATTTGCTTAGTAAATGACTTCTTGTTTTTCAATCTTTAACAGACAAAGGGATACTATGCATAACGAAAATAAGGGAAATCTATTTATAAAAAGGCCAAAGCTTGCTATTGTAATATCTTTAGCGATTATACTTGCCGGAGCTTTGATGATACTGACTCTTCCGCTGGAAGAATATCCGTCGATAACTCCTCCGCAGGTTATTGTAACTGCGACATATGCAGGTGCAAGTTCTGACGTTGTAGAAGATACGATTGCAGCTCCTGTTGAAGCTCAATTGAACGGTGTCGAGGACATGATTTATATGTCATCAACGTCTCAAAATGGACAGTATCAGCTTACTTTATATTTTGAAATCGGTTCTGACCCCGACATGGCTGTTGTAAATGTTCAGAACCAGCTTCAATTAGTTACTCCGCGTTTGCCTGAAGATGTACGAAGGTATGGTTTAACTGTTAGAAAATCAACAGGCGGTCCCGGATTGATGATGATTTCCGTTAATTCTCCATCGCATACTTATGATTCTTTATACATTGCAAACTACGCATCCATATATATTAAAGATGAACTTGCTCGTATCAAGGGTGTTGGTAAAGTTTCGGTTTTTGGCTCTTCGGATTATTCGATGAGAATATGGTTAGATGCGGCAAAAATGGCCAATTTAGGTGTTTCTGTTTCTGAGGTAAATGCAGCAATTCAGTCTCAAAACACTCAGGTTCCTGCGGGTGATCTCGGGGTTGAACCTATGGCCAATAAGCAGATGATAAAGCTTACGATGAGGACAAAGGGACGTTTGAAAGATGTTTCGGAATTTGAAAATATAATTGTTCGTTCGAAACCTGATGGTTCTCAAATTAAGTTAAAAGATATTGCAAGGGTTCAACTTGGGGCCGAAAGTTATTCATATTTTTCCCGTATTGGAGGAAAAGATTCTGCAATTATTTCGGTCAGTCAGCTTCCTGAGGCTAATGCTATAGATTTGTCTAATAAAATTAGGGCAAAGATGGCGGAATTGAGCAAGAGTTTTCCTCAGGGTATAGAATACAAAATTCAGCGTGATGAAACGGAATTTGTTCGAGAATCTATTAAGGAAGTTATTAACGCAATAGGGCTTGCCGTAATTCTTGTAGGTATTGTTACATATATGTTTTTAGGCAGTGCTCGTGCTGCTTTAATCCCTTTCTGTGCCATTCCTGTTTCTTTGATTGGCGTATTTATTTTTATGAATATTTTAGGATTTTCGATAAATCTTTTGATATTGTTTGGGCTTGTTTTGGCTGTAGGTCTGGTTGTAGATGATGCTATAGTTGTTTTGGAAAATACTCAAAGACATATTCAGGAAGGGAAAAGTCCTGTTGATGCCACGGAAGTTACTATGGAAGAGGTATTTGGTGCTGTTCTTGCAACTTCATTGGTTTTGATGGCTGTATTTGTCCCTGTTTCTTTCATGTCAGGGATTACGGGACAAATGTTCAGGCAGTTTGCACTTTGTATTGCATCGTCAATAGGCTTGTCAACTCTGGTCGCTTTAACGCTTGCTCCTGCACTTTGTGCTATGATTTTGAAACCCGGAGAAGAAAAAGCTGATTTTGCTTTTATTCAGAAGTTTGATGATTGGTTTAACAGTATAAGAGACAAATATTTGGATGGAGTTAAGATATTCATTGATTCTCCGGTCCTCACTATGAGCTTATATGCTGTTGTTATAATTTTTACTCTCGGAATGTTTTATCTTGTCCCGAAGGGGTTTTTGCCAACTGAAGACAAGGGTGCTGTTTTCTCTCAAATTCAGCTGCCTGACGGGTCTTCCGCTTCCAGAACCGATATGGTAGCAACTGAGGTTGAGGATAGAATTTTGAAAATACCAGGGGTGAAAAATACAATTACAATGGTAGGGTATTCTGGTGAAAATACTGCACTTATTGTTGCAGAGTTGGACGATTGGTCAAAACGTAAGAGTAAAGACTTATCTATGCAGAGTATTTTAAGTAAAATTAAAAAAGAATTTGCGAATTATCCTTCAGCCACAATTGCATCTTTTTCACCGCCTTCCATTTCTGGTTTAGGTATGTTTGGAGGTTTTGAGTATCAGCTTTTGGATAAGGGTGACAGGTCGCCACAGGAGCTTTATGATGAAGCACAAAAATTGATTGAAGCTGCAAATAAAAATTCGGCTTTCCAAATGGTGTACACATCATTCACTGCGAATTTGCCTCAATTAATGATAAAGGTAAATGAGGATAAGGCTCTTGCTCAAGGTGTTGATATATCTGAGATTTATAGTGCTCTTTCAGGGTATTTTGGTAAATCCTATGTTAATGACTTCAACAAGTACGGTCGTGTTTATCGTGTTTATTTACAGGCAGACTCTCCTTTTAGGGAAAAACCTGCTGATATAGATAAAATTTATGTGAAAAATTCTAAGGGAACTATGGTTCCTTTATCAGCTGTTGTATCGGTAAGTAATGTTGTAGGACCTTACAGTTTAACAAGGTTTAATATGTATCCTGCGATTACAATTAACGGTCAGGCACGTAACGGGGTAAGCTCAGGTGACGCTATGGCAGCTATGGAAAAAATTTCAGATGAAGTTTTGCCAAAAGATATGGGATACAACTGGTCCGGAAGTTCTCTTCAAGAAAAACAATCGAGCGGGCAAATTGGGCCTATTCTTGCGATGTCTCTGGTATTTATTTATTTGTTCCTCGTTGGTTTGTATGAAAGCTGGATGCTTCCTATAGCAGTATTGCTGATTTCACCTGTAGCTTTGGTAGGAGCATTGTTCTTCCAGTATGTATCAGGTTATTCACTTGATATTTATTCTCAGATTGGTCTTGTAATGTTGATCGGTTTATCTACAAAGCAGGCAATTTTGATTATAGAATTTGCTAAAGATGCTCATCAAAATGGTATGGGAATTATAGAATCTGCATTGCAGGCTGCAAAATTAAGATTTAGGGCTGTAATGATGACAAACATTGCATTTATTCTCGGTTTGTTACCGTTGGTATTTGCAAAAGGAGCCGGTGCTGCAAGTCGTAATTCTGTCGGTATGACAGTATTTGGCGGTATGATGGCAGTTGCTTTTATTGGGACATTTCTTGTTCCGGCGTTCTTTGTGCTTGTTGAAAATTTCAAAGTTTTTACAGCAAGCAAATTTAAGAAAAGGATAAAAAATGTTTAGGAAAATAATATTAATATTTTTAATACTTGGTCTTACAAGCCTTAATGTCTACGCGGAAGAGATAGGAAATACTGTCAGTGAAAATGAATATCCGAAGGCAGATGCAGTTCTTCCTAACACTAAGGAAAAGGAAGCTGATTTTGTCATAGAAGGGTCGGTTGAAAAAAATATTGATATGACCCTTGAACGTTGTATAGAGCTTGCATTAGGAAACAACCCTCAGATAAATGCGGCATTTCATGATATTTTGGCTTCAGATGCACGTATAAAGCAAGTTTGGTCAAATTATTTCCCACAAGTAAGCTGGCAAACCGGTTATACAAGAATTAGACAATTACAGTTGTCAGACGCCTTAGGTCGGAATTTGACGTTCAATTATTTTATACTCGGTCAAGTAACCCTTCAACAAATGCTATATGACTTTGGGGTTACTCAAAACCAGGCAACGATAAAACGATTGGATTATGAAGCCAACAAGACAACTCTTGGAGCAACAATAAATGAAGTAATTTATCAAACTAAAGATGCTTATTTTAATCTGCTTTACGCATTTGAAAATAAAAGAGTGGCAGAAGATACTGTTAATAAGTTTGAGATGTTTTATAACCAGGCTAAAGCATTCTACGAAATAGGTATGAACCCCAAAGTTGATGTTACAATAGCGGAAGTTAATTTGAGTAATGCAAAACTTCAACTTATTCAGGCAGATAATGCCGTAAATCTTGCAGTTGCAAAGTTAAATAATATTATGGGTGTTCCTTTTATCGACAAATATAATGTACAAGAAAGATTAAAATATGAACCTGTAAATATTACTTTCAATAAATCCATAGAAATAGCAAGAGAAGCAAGACCGGAATTGAAGCTAGCCGAGTTAAAAGTAGAAAGTGCGAACCAAACATTGAAATTGGTTAAAAAGTCATACTTCCCTACACTTTCTATAGAGGGTCAACTCCAAATAGGTGGTAAAAACTTTACATCAAATTATGGTTACAACCTTGGCGGATACCTTAATTTCCCGACTGTTAACGGTATGTTGATTAAAAATGAAATTCAAGAAGCCAGATATCTCTACGATAAAGAAATCGCAAATGCCAAAAATACACAAAATGAGATTTATCTTGAGATACAAAATGCATTTTTAACTTTGGAAGAAAAGAAAAACCAAATGCCTGTAGCTGTTTTGGGTGTAAAACAGGCAAAAGAAAATTATGAACTTTCATACGGAAGATATCGTGTAGGTGAAGCAAACCCGACAGAGTTGAAAGATGCTCAAATAAATTATCAACAGGCTCAATTAAGCTATTATAACGCCTTATATCAATACAATTCCGCAAAAGCTCAGCTTGAAAAAGCAATAGGCAAAAACCTCACCGCAAATGAATCTGATATTATTGAATTAGGCCAGTAATAAATTAATCAAAGTTAATAAGATTTGTTAATGATACCTCAAGTTTATCCGCAATTAAAAATAGCTTTCTAAGACTGATATATTCCTTACCCGTTTCTATACAGGCAAGATGTTCCCGCGAAAAATTGATCAATTCCGCAAGCTCGTTTTGCGATAATTTTTTAATTTTTCTGTATTTTTTAATGTTTTGACCAAGTTTTTCCAGTCTTGACATAATTCTATTTTGTATCAATAATGATAATAAATATGTAAGATATAATCTTACAAAATGAGAAGCAAATATATTATAGTACAACGTGAAGTATAACTTCATAATAGAAAGGGGCTAAAATGAAAAAAGGTTTTACGTTAGCGGAAGTGTTGATAACCTTGGGTATAATCGGAGTAGTGGCGGCAATGACAATCCCAAGTATTATCCAAAGTTATAAAAAGAAATCATTTTCAGCTCAATTGCTAAAGACATATAATACTGTTTTAAATACTTTTAGGTTGTCTGAAGACGAACATGGAGATATGAGTGGTTGGACAATACCAAATCTCGGTAATTTATCTAACGGTTCAATAACTCATGTGAAATTTTTTGATACATATATTAAACCTTACATAAAATATCACAAAGTAGTTTATGGTAATTCTCAAAATGCTGACATTAAAGTCTATTTAAATGATGGTAGTTCATTAAGTTTTCATCCTGGTGCGGCATATGATATCGTAATGGACGTAAATGGTGACAAATCCCCAAATGCAGGGGGTAAAGATGTTTATACTACATATATAGTCAATAATAAAATATCAAATTTATATAATGTATCGCGAGAACAAGCAAAATCAAAATGTAAAGCTAACGCTGGTAGTAGTGACTCAGGTGGTTATTGTTTTTTAATTTTAAAGCATGATAACTTTGAATTTGAGGACGACTACCCAATAAAACTATGAATGTAAACAAATGTAAACGAAAATTCCTACCTAAAAAGCAATTTTTTCTCTTTTATATACTTTATATATATGTAAGAGATAATTAAGAGAGAGAAGAAAATGTTACCGACAACAAGCGAACTAAATAATAATACAAGTGGAAATGGACAGTTTGGTTCTTTACTTAGAAAAAGAAAAAATAACAGACACGAACCTGCTGAATTTAATATTGAGGATTACAATTATCTTGCATTGAAAGATAGAAGAATGCGTTTTAATAATGCAAGGGATCCGATTTATTACGTATTCGACGTACTTGAAAACAGACCAATCAAAACATTAGCGAAAGAATTTGTAAAAGATTCATTTTTTGAAATAGCAAACTTTGTAACAAAAGTCGTAAGATAATCAATAGGAATTTAGGAAACAGGAACAATAAAAAAGATGGTTAAAGAACCATCTTTTTTTTATTAGAAAAATATTTTTTACAAACTTACGCTTCGGTCTTATTTGGGCTTTCGTATTCTATTCCCATTTCTTTAAGAGTTCTTATAAAATTTTGAGCACAAATTTTCTGTGCTTCCGGCGGTACAATTCTCAGAATTTCAACTGTCTTTGATATAACAGGATCTTTGTCATACCAGCGGTTATTGGCATTTACAGGTTTAACCATAGCATAAAATTTGTCTATAGTTTCTTTTGAAACTTTTTCTTCTATTTTTTGCAGAAAAATTTCAGCCTGAGCTCTTAATTCTGTTTGATAATTTTTTAAAAGCTCAATAACCTCAAGTAATAAAGGATCATGGTCATACCAGCGTTTGTAGGCAGCTGTCATTAGAGTAAGCCCTCCGTTAGGTTAACTTTAGGTTCAACAGGAGAAATTATTTCATCATCTCTTCTCTCTATTTTGCCTCCTAATAATCTTAGCTTACTTTCGAAATTTTCGTATCCTCTATCTATATGATGTAAGTTTTCTATTGTAGAATTTCCTTCTGCCATCAGTGCAGCTACAACAAGAGATGCTCCTGCCCGCAAATCGCTTGCAGCAAGTGTAGCACCTGTGAGTTTTTTAACCCCCTTAATAATAGCGTGATTTCTGTCCTGATGAATATCAGCACCCATACGTCTTAATTCAGGTACTTGCATGAATCTGTTTTCGTAAAGACTTTCCGTAATAATACCTACTCCGTTTGCGGTTGTTAAAAGTGTCATAGCCATTGACTGCAAATCAGTAGGAAATCCAGGGTAAGGCTGGGTAATAAAATTGATTGAATTAAGTCTGTTTTTGCATGAAACTTCCAGTGAATTGGGTTCTATAAGTTTAATATTTGCACCCATTTTAAGAAGTTTGTCAGTAAAGAAGGTCAAATGAGCAGGAAAAACATTTTTAATTATAGCTTTACCTTTAGTTGCAATAATTGCAGACATAAACGTTCCTGCTTCAATTCTATCCGGTATAGTTGTGTATTCAATAGGGTGAAGTTTTTCTTGTTTTACCCCATTAATCACAATTTCAGAGGTTCCTGCACCGACAACATCTGCTCCCATAGAATTTAAGAAATTTGCCAGATCAACAATTTCCGGTTCTTGTGCAGCGTTTTGAATTCTTGTAGATCCTTCTGCTAAAATTGAAGCGAGCATAAGATTTTCTGTAGCACCAACTGACGGAATGTCGAGGTAAATATCTGTTCCTACAAGTTTTGTTGCTTTTGCATGGACATATCCGTTTTCAATTTTTATTTTGGCCCCCAGTGCTTCCAGCCCTTTTATATGGAAGTCAACACGGCGTTCTCCGATAGCACATCCTCCGGGCAGTGCGACAATAGCTTCTTTACAGCGAGTAACCAACGCACCAAGGACTATAAATGAGGCTCTCATTTTGCTTACTAATTCGTATTTTGCTGTAATACTCGTCAAATCAGTAGCATCAATTGTAACGGATTTTTCTGTTTTATTATATGTAGTTTTTGCTCCTAACTGGGCAATTACGCTTAGCATAATTTCAACGTCCGTCAGATCCGGGACATTATGAATTTTTGTTTCTCCCTTTGCAAGGAGAGCTGCGGCCATAAGTTTAAGTACTGAATTTTTTGCACCGCCGATTGAAACTTCACCTCTTAGTGGGGTACCACCTTTTATATAATATTTTTGTGTCAATTTTCTTACCTTTAAAAAATAATTAATTACCTTACATAATAATAATACAATCATATTTTTTTGATGTAAATAAGTTAAATTATGTAAAGAAAAATATTCCGCAACGACAGTGAAATTAAATTATAAAAAAAATTAGCCTGTATGTATTTGTGATTGATTATTTTTATTTGTATTACTTCCATTTTAAATATTAAAAAATAATAAATTTTTGTTGTTAATTAATATTGATAAATTATAATATTCATATATGTAAAAAAGAGGTAGAGAAATGTCACATAAACATCATAATAATAACCCGTTTAAAAATCCAGATGACTTGGAAAAAGCTGCACAAAGCGATGCTTCTTCCAATGACAATACTGAAGAAGCAGAAAACCAAACTCAAGAAGCTACAGCTGATAGTGAACTCCAGAAAAAATATGATGCTTTAAATCAACAGTATGTTAGACTTGCTGCTGATTTCGATAATTATCGTAAAAGACAGGAGCATGAAAGAGAAGAATTATTGAAGTTTGGAACCGAAAATGCTCTTAAAAAAATGATAGAAGTGTTAGATAATTTTGAACGCGGACAAAAGGCATTAGAAAATGTTGAAGATTGTGAAAAAGTTAAGGAAAGTTTTAACCTTGTTCACAAGCAGGTGGTTGATGCGTTGACAAAACTCGGACTGGAGCCTATTGAAACCGAAGGTAAAGAGTTCGATCCGAATTTTCACGATGCAGTAATGCAAACTCCAACATCGGAAAAACCTGAACACACAATAATAAATGAATTACAAAAGGGATATAAAATGGGTGATAAGGTCTTAAGACCTGCACTCGTTAATGTTGCAACATCCGAAAACTAAAATTTTTCGGATTGTTTTTGCACGTGCTAAAATATTATTGCAAATACTGAGAATAGGGAAGATTTATATAAATGACAGATTACTATGAAATACTTGGAGTTTCAAAAGACGCTTCAAAAGATGAGATAAAATCGGCGTTTAGGCGAAAAGCCAGAACATTACACCCCGATGTAAATAAGGCCCCCGATGCGGAGGAGAAATTTAAAGAATTAGGTAAAGCCTATGAAACATTAATGGATGATAACAAAAGAGCAACTTATGACCGTTACGGCGAAGACGGGTTGAAAAATGCCGGCTTTGATACAGGTGGTCCGTTTGCCGGCGGTTTTGGCGATTTAAATGATATATTTAATTCTTTCTTTGGCGGAATGGGAGGTTTCGGTTTTGGCGGAAGACCTGATCCAAATGCTCCGATAGAGGGAGATGATTTAAGATTAGATATTGAAATTGATTTTGAACAAGCAATATTCGGTACGGAAAAAGAAATTAAATTTGATCATCTCGAAAATTGCCCGTCTTGTGGTGGAACAGGTGCGGAAAAAGGTTCAAAACCCGTAACTTGTCCGACTTGCCATGGTACAGGACAGGTTCAGCATGTTACTCGTACACCTTTAGGTTCATTTGCTCAAATTGTTACTTGTCCGGACTGCCACGGTAAGGGCAAAAAAGTTATGAACCCTTGTAAGGATTGCAAAGGACAGGGTAAGGTTCAGAAAGAGAAAAAGATTAATGTAAAAATCCCCGCCGGTGTTGATAATATGTCAAAGATACGAGTTTCAGGCGAGGGTGACGCAGGGATTAATGGCGGTCCAAACGGCGACTTATACGTAGTTTTGCATGTAAAATCATCCGAGTATTTTAAACGTGATGGGAATAACGTTTATTCTAAATTGGAAATTTCTCCTGCTCAAGCAGCTTTAGGTGACGAAGTTGTTGTAAAAACTCTTGACGGCGATAAAAAGATTACCGTTCAAGCCGGAGTACAAAGCGGAAATTCCATAAAGATTAAAAATGCAGGAGTTCCCTATATACAAAGACCATCTCAAAGAGGAGATCACATTGTAATAGTAGCTGTTAAGACGCCTACAAAATTGTCAGAAGAAGAGAGAAATTTATACAAAAGGTTGTATGAAATCCAAAATAATCAGAAAAACAAACAACAGAATACAATAATGGATAAAGTTAAAGGAGTATTCCAGTAATGTTTTTTAAGAATTTAGGAATAAAATTTGCAAAGGTATTTGTGCTATCGGCGGTAATGTTTTTATTTTCGTCATCGGCATTTGCGGCAAAGATTCCTGATAATGTTCAAAACTTTATTGCTAAAGATTTTCCTAAAACAACTTTTAGGTTTGACGGTTTGATAATACTTCCTGATAATACTGTTTATCTGCCGCTTTTCCCTGCAAAAATTTTAAATCCGGAAAAACTTTCCGTAAAAGAAACCTATCCTGCGGGCAAAACTCTGGCATCAAAACCTGATGTCGTAATTTTAAATAATGATTTTGTATTGTTGAAAGTTGTTAATGATCCTCGAGGTTATAAGACTGTTGGTAGAATGACAAATCCGCCTATGGAGTTGAGAACAGGACTTCTCCCTCAGGATTTGTTGGTGCCTAAAGGGCTTGTAATACCGGAGAATTTAAAATCAATAGTCGGAAACCTTCAGATAAAGACAGTGAATGATCCGGGGATTAGAGTTGAAAATTCAAAGCCTGTTATATCCGAGCTTTCCGGAACAACTCTCAACACTCTGTCAAAGATACCGGCATTAAAAAATAAGAATTTTTACGTATCTTCTCCGTATTCTAAAAATATTCAAGTATTTAATCTAGGAGCAAAAACACCTGAGTATTCTTTAAAACAGATTAACGTTCCGATTTCCATGAAATCTTATGATGACAAGTTCTTGCTTGTAACAGCTTATGAAAAACCATCGGTTGATGTGATTTCTTTAGCAGATGATCAGATTATCAAGCAGATATACACTAAAAGTCAGCCAGATGAAATTTTAATTGATAAAAATAAAAATATAGCATATATTTCAAGTGCTGTTGATTCAAGTATTTATACCGTGAATTTAGAGACAATGACTTTGTCAAAACAAATTAAAATTACCGGCATGTGTGAAAAACTAACTCTATCTGATGACGGAACAAAGTTGTTTTACTATGACAAAAAAACACGTGATATATGGGCAATAGAACTTGATAACAATTATTTGCTTAAAGAAATAGGGAAATTCCCGAATGTTTCTAAAATTGCGTTTGCCAACAACAAAATTTATGTTACAAGCAGAACAAAAAACAGACTTGCGATAATAGATTACGGAACAATAGGCTTAATTGCAGAAATCGAAATTTGCGACAAACCTGTTGATATGATAGTTTTTCATGACAGATTGTACGTTTTAGGGGCAGGAGATAATTCTATTCAAATACTTGATACAACTACAGATCAACTGACTGATGCGATTTATCTTAATACTAACGGTTTTTCTACTAAAATAAATCAAATAGAAGGTACAAATATAGCTTTAATTACTGATACAAAAGCTTCTTTGTATACTGTGTTTGATTTGGGTACAAATAAGGTTATCAAATCTATACCTATTGATATTCCTGCAAATACAATAGTTGTAACCGAAAGGGTTCAAAAAATTAAGTAATGATGAAATATTTTGATGATACTACCGAAAAAGTTTTAAGCGATTTAGAAAAAACTCAGAAACAATTCTGGAATATAGCACGTGTTACAGGGGAGTTTCTTTATACAACAATAAAAGCTCAAAATGCGAAAAATGTTCTTGAAGTAGGTACATCAAACGGATATTCGGGTATTTGGCTGGGCAAGGCTGTTAAAGAAAACGGCGGTCATCTTACAACTATTGAATTTTATGATAAAAGACTGGATGTTGCAAAGGAAAATTTTAAAATCTGCAAAGTTGATGATGTTATTACAACTCTCAAGGGTTCTGCCTTAATGCATTTGGAATATCTGCCGGATGATTTTGTGATAGATTTTGCGTTTGTTGATGCAAATAAGGGCGAGTATATCAAGTATTTTGAATTTATCGACAAGCATTTGGAAAAAGGTGGAATTATAGCATGTGATAATGTTTTGTCACATGAAGCTAAATGCAAACCTTTTATTGATGCTATAAATGCTCATCCGAATTATGAAAATGTAATTTTACCGTTGCCGGCCGGGCTTTCTTTTGCAAGGAAAATAAGGTAATTATTATATATGGTTAATTACAAATTCCCCTAAGATTTAAAATTATGATATAATACCTTTATGAAGATTTTAGGTATCGATCCGGGTTTAGGAATAGTTGGATATTCCGTTATAGAATACGATGAGGAAAAACCTGTTCTTTTGCATTCAGGTTCTATTCAGACTCAAAAAGGGACAAGAGAGTCTGCAAGGCTGTTAGAAATTTTTGAGGATATGAACACAATTGTTGAAAAATATAAACCTGATTGTGCAGCTATTGAAAAACTCTTTTTCTTTAGAAACCGTACGACAGTTATGCCAGTCGCACATGCAAGGGGAGTGATATTAACTGTACTTGAAAAATTCAAGGTTCCTATATACGAATACACCCCTATGGAGGTTAAGCAAGTTTTAACGGGTTATGGCAGAGCTGATAAAAAAGAGGTTGAACAAATGGTAAAAATATCCTTGGGAGTCGATAATTTACCAAAACTTGATGATACGGTAGATTCTATTGCAATTGCAATTTGTCATACGCGTTCGCTTATGTTATGATAAAGGCTATGGATATTAATTGGATTTTATTGAGACAAATTTCAGTACTTAGCATATTTTTTGGAGCATTGCTTGGTTGTATCACTTTGATACCATATATCGGGACTGTTTCTTTTGTTTTTTTGATATGTTTTATGGCACCTTTGGTTATATCAATTTTGATTAAGTACGGATGCTTGTCCTTAAACTCGATTAAAGACAGTGTGCTTATTGGTGCTATAGCTGGTTTTGTTTCTTATGTCGGGTTTTCGATTGTTTATGTCCCTATTTCGGTTATTCTGATGAAGTTTTTTCATCTTGCGGCAAATTATGGCGTTGGGCTGATGATGCAGAATGCTAATTTCTTTATACTTGTCGTAATTTCAGTATTTTTAGGTGTTTTGGGGGCAACTGTAAATGCTTTTACAGGCTTTTTAACATTTTGTGTACTAGATTTAATTAATTCAGTGAGGAAATAAAATGGCAGAATTTCATTCAAAAATAAAAACGATAGAATGGGTTGATAATTATTCAAAAATGGTTGATCAAACAGTTTTACCCTACGAATTTAAGTATGTTAATATTACTACAGGTCAAGAAATGTTTGATGCAATAAAAACAATGATAGTGAGAGGAGCTCCTGCAATTGGTGTTGCCGGTGCACATGGTGTTGTTTTGTATGCTCAAGAACTTGCAAAGGAAAATCTTTCACGGGATGAGTTTGTGAAAAAACTCCTCAAAAAAGCTGATTATATGGCAACATCCAGACCAACGGCGGTTAATCTCATGTGGGCAGTTGAAAAGCAAAAAGATGTTATAAAAAATTCAAAAGCTGATGTGAATGGCATCGTTGAAGAATTGAAACAGAATGCTATAAAATTGGAAAATGAAGATATTGCAATTAATAAAAAAATCGGTGATTATGGTGCCGAAGTTGTTCCAAAGGGAGCAACTATATTGACACACTGCAATGCAGGCGGACTTGCTACAGTTGGGTATGGAACAGCACTAGGAGTTGTTCGTTCAGCTTTCGCTAATGACCCTACAATTCAGGTTTTTGCCGATGAAACACGTCCCAGACAGCAAGGTGCAAGAATTACGACATTTGAACTCACTTTGGACGGAATTCCTACAACTCTAATTACCGATGGTATGTGTTCTTATTTTATGAAAAAAGGTATGATTGATATGGTTGTTGTCGGAGCCGACAGGATTGCTGCGAATGGTGATGCCGCAAATAAAATCGGAACATATACAGTTGCGATTGCAGCTAAGTATCATAATATTCCTTTTTATGTAGCTGCACCTTTATCAACGATTGATACATCTATTAAGACAGGTGATGAGATTGTTATTGAAGAACGCTCTCATGAAGAAGTTACTCATATTAACGGAAAAATAATCTGTGCTCCTGATGTAAAAGTTATAAATCCGGGGTTTGACGTAACTCCTCATGAATTAATAACGGGTATAATCACTGAAAAAGGAATTTTACGTCCTGACTACAACAAATCAATAGCAGATGCGTTTAAAAAATAATTGAAAAATAATACAAAACATGATACTATTTGAAAGTTCAAACAGAAGTATAAAAAAACAAAAATTAGGAGGAATAGTAATGGAAGAAGCAAGAAAACCGAGAATTTCGGGGGGGGGGCACTTTTCAGCTTAGCCTCCTTATTTGAGCCGTTTAGAAAAAATGGATTTTATAGTTTTTTTACAAGAACAAATTTGTACAAAAAGTTTTGTGCGTTTACTCTGGCTGAGGCATTAATTACCCTTGGTATCATAGGGGTTGTTGCTGCACTTTCTTATCCTGTTTTGATGAATTATATAGGCAATAAATATACAACTCAAGCTAGAAAGTGCTATGCAGACATGCAAAAATTAGTGTCAAGCCTGGAAGGAGAATTAGGCCCTTATGAGGTTTGGCCTGATTTTACCAACGATTTTTTTGAAAAATATGTGGATAAAAGACTGGCTTATGTTAAGAAAAAAGAATTCAATGACACTACAAATGCTGTGTACGAAGGTTATGATAATTTTAATTCGCATAACTCTGTTTATGAATATTTATTACAAAATGGTTCTATATATATATTTGGTGTTTATAATACTAAATGGGCAACCCAAATCACCGTGGATGTAAATGGAAATGAGGGACCAAATATGTTTGGGGTTGATGTTTATCAGATGACATTGAATACATCTTCTGATGTCAGATATGGCTATCCGCACGGCTTTGGCCCGGCAGGAAGAGATTACAGCAAAGATGATATAACAAAATATTGCTCAAGGACTCCTTTAGGAGTTTGGTACATCGTTGGTTACGTTCAAGGGGTTGATTCCAAAACGAATAATCATTCTACCTGTTTGGCCTGGCTTGTAAACCACAATTTCCAATTAAAAGATTATCCGATTAAAAAGTGGGGCGAAGATTAGGATTGCTAATTTTGTACAAACATTTTTGAGCGGATGTTTTTCAGCTCGTTAATAATTGTCGGATAGTCACCGTTTGTGAGTTCTCCGACGGCTTGATAGAGTTTTAAGATGGCTTGTTCGATATTTTTATGGTTCATTGAAACCATATCGCAGGCCATTTCTTCATTGGAAAGAGCTAGACGCGTCATATCGCGAAATCCGCTTGATGCAATCTCAAGTGCAAGAGGATTGTCTTTTGCTGCAAGCATTAGAGCTTGGGATATTAACATTGGCATATGTGATATCATTGCAGCAGCTTTGTCATGATCTTGTGCACTCATAAAAACGGGTTTTGCTCCAACGTAGTTAATAACTTCAATTAAATAATCTTCTCCATCGGTTTTTTTAGCCATTTCATCTTTTACAATCACCCATTTTGCACCATTAAAAAGACCTTCAAATGAATTTTCATATCCTTTGTTTTCGGTTCCTGCCATCGGATGTGACGGTATAAACTTGTAGGGCCGATTTTTTTTACATACAAATTCTTTTAAACTGCAAACGTCGGTTACAACTGTATCTTTGTTTAGAAGATTTTCCAGTTCATCCAGAACAGAAAGAGTTTTGTTCATTGGAGTACAAACAAAAATTATATCTCTATCTTTTAAAATATCGTACGATTTATAAATATTTTCACCATTTTGAGAATTAGAAACCGCAACAACATCGTAAGATTTTTTTAATTCTTTAAATAGAGATCCGCCTATAAGTCCTAAACCGATAATTCCTATTTTCATAGACTTATTATAGCATTAATATTGTTTATTTGAAAATTGATTTTTTCTTAGTAATATTGTTATCATGTTGTTTGGAGAGAAAGATAGTTGAAAAGACAGATAAAAGGTGTATTAAACGGTACAATTGCATCAGCAAGTTATGGGACAAACCCACTATTTGCATTGCCACTTTTTGCAAGCGGTATAGGGGTAAATTCTGTTTTGTTTTACAGGTATGCCATTGCTGTTGTGATTTTCGGTTTGTGGCTAAAATTTGTAAAAAAAATTTCTTTGCGTATAAATTTTAAGGAATTATCTTTTCTTTTTATATTAGGGTTGTTGTTTTCTTTGTCTTCTTTAACTCTTTTTGAGGCTTTCAGGTATATTGAAGCGGGTATTGCGTGTACAATTTTATTTATTTATCCTGTTTTGGTAGCGATTATTATGGCGATGTTTTTTAGGGAGAGGATGAGTTTCAATGTTATTGTGTCCATTTTCTTAACTTCATTGGGTATAGTTTTGTTATACCATGGAGGAGGGAGTGCAAGCTTAAATATTCATGGGGTTAGTGTTGTATTTGCTTCTGCTTTGTTATATGCGTTATACATTGTTGGAGTTAAAAATATTAAAACAATCAGGCATATAAATAGTTTGAAAATGAGTTTTTATGTTATGCTTTTTGGCCTTTTAGTTTATGTTGTAAATTTGGATTTTGGCAGAGAACTCCAAATTCTGAATTCTCCTTTATTGTGGGGATATGTTTTGGGGTTAGCTTTGTTTCCTACAATTATATCATTAGAAACAATCAATATTGCCATAAAACTCATAGGCTCAACAAAAACAGCAATACTAGGAGCTTTAGAGCCACTTACTGCAATATTTATAGGGATACTGTTTTTTGATGAACACTTAACTTTAAGAATTTCAATTGGTGTTTTGTTGATTCTTTTCGGGGTAATTCTTGCGGTTACAAGAAAACAGACTTATAAAAACAGTTGTACAAGTTAATGTTTTAGTGGGATTTTTTCCACTCTTTTATCCGCTCAAGTTTTGCTTTATATTTAGCTTCAAGACCTTGTTCCGTAGGTTGATAATATTCTTTGTCCTTTAAAGAATCAGGAAGACACTGCATATTTGTTAATTTTTCTTCCGTATCATGGGCGTATTGGTAGCCTTTTCCGTATCCAAGCCCTTTCATAAGTTTTGTAGGAGCATTTCTGATAACAAGCGGAACAGGTTCTGCAAGTTCTTTTATGGCGTCTATTTTAGCATTATTATAGGCTAATTCCAAAGCATTGGATTTTGGGGCCATCGACATGTATATAACGGCTTGGGTCAGATTAACGGAGCATTCCGGCATCCCGATGAAATGGCAGGCATGATATGCTGCAACGGCAATTTCCAGAGCGTGCGGATCTGCAAGCCCGACATCTTCACTCGCAAATCTTGTAACTCTTCTTGCCACATACAATGGGTCTTCTCCAGCTTCTAACATTCTTGCAAGCCAATAGACTGCAGCATCAGGATCAGAATTTCTCATTGACTTGTGCAAAGCTGAAATAATATTGTAATGTTCTTCTCCGTTTTTGTCATATAAAAGTGATTTTTTTGATATACATTGTTCAAGTGTTTCTTCCGTTACGGTTATTTCTCCATTTTTGGAAACGTCTCCGTTTAGGACAACCATTTCCAAAGTCGAAAGAGCGTTTCTTGCATCTCCGTTAGCAAACTTTGCAATAATTGCAAGTTGTTCATCACTTATATGGACGGTCAAATTCCCAAAACCTCTTTTATCAGTGATTGCTCGTCTTAGTAAGGTCACAAGATCTTCAACTTTTAATCCCTGAAGTACAAAAACTTTGCATCTTGAAAGTAAAGCTCCATTAACTTCAAAAGACGGATTTTCAGTAGTTGCTCCAATTAAAATTATACTTCCCTTTTCCACAAATGGAAGAAAGGCATCTTGTTGAGCTTTATTAAAACGATGAATTTCATCAACGAAGACAATAGTCTTTTGCCCGAGTTTTCTGTCATTTTCAGCTTGAGTCATGACGGTTTTGATTTCTTTAATACCGCTTGTTACTGCTGAAAAGTTGATGAATGAAGAATTTGTCTTGTTGGCAATAATACTTGCAAGAGTAGTTTTCCCAACCCCAGGAGGCCCCCAGAAAATCATTGAAGAAATCTTATCCTCTTCAATAAATTTCCTCAAAATCTTTCCTTCACCTATCAAATGCTGTTGACCGGCAAATTCATCCAAGTCTCTTGGACGCATCCGAGAAGCTAAAGGCTGATTATTTTCATTTTCAAAAAGTGTCCTCTGTTCCATATAAGAATATTGTATCATCTTTATGATAATTCTTTTTAAATTATTAAACAATGTAATAAAAACTTTCTTATGAAAAGTTTTTCAAATTTTAAATTGAATTCAATTTGTTTATTTCTCCATTAGATCAGATGTGCAAAAAGGACATCTTGTAGCTTTTAATGATATTGTTGAGTAACAAAAAGGACACTCTTTTGTAGTTTTTTCTTTTTCAATTTTATCTTGTTTGTGCATGGAATCTTTTATTTTGTTAATCGCCTTTATAACCATAAATACAGCACAAGCTACTATTAGAAAGCTTATGACATTGTTAATAAAAATTCCGTAATTTATAGTTACAGCCCCTGAGGCTTTTGCTGCTTCCAAAGATTTGTAATGTAAATTGTGCGGGTATATTTGAAAATAAAGGTTTGAAAAATCAACTCTTCCTAAAATTAAACCGATTGGAGGCATTATTATATCTTTTACCAATGAGTCAACAATTTTTCCAAACGCTGCTCCTATAATTATACCTACAGCCATATCAAGAACGTTGCCGCGAAGTATAAATTCTTTCAATTCTTTGGATAAATTTTTGAACATAATCGCTCCTTTTATACATTCAAATATCTAAAAGGGAAAAGTTTATTTTAAATAAAACTCTTTTATAGAATTTATTAAACTGACAAAATTTGAAATAGCCTTGTATACGAATAATAAAGGTAAATATTTTGTCCTTTCATATTTTGAACAGATAAAACTTCTTTAAAATATTTATGCCGTAGGAATTTCGTCTCAATTTTTAAAAGTCGTTTATATTTTAATGTTTATTATTGCAGATGTTCTGCAGGGTCTAACATAAAAAAAATAGCCCGAAACCGGACTATTTTCTCTTTCATAGTTCATTTTTTAACTACATAATGAATACTTATTATATTTTTTTGGGTAGAAGCCCAAAACTACAAAATTCTTTTTAAACTTCATATTTAGTCAAATTTTTGTATCGCTCTCTAATAGCCAAAATAAAATTTTCAAGGTTATTAACATTTAATTCTTCTGTTGTATGTCTTTTCCCGTTTATTAATTTATTGAAATAATCGAAATAGACATCCCCTTTCGAATTATATTTTACAATAGCATTATCACCATCAAGGTAATGAGAAGTACATAATAATTTCCCAGATTTTGAATCAAAAGTTTGTAATCGTGTTGACCAACCTGTGCGTCTTACAATATTCACTAACTCAGGTGCATCATGTAAATTCTTAACAACTTCATATTTATTAGATTTTGCTGCTACTGCGAGTATTTTATTTAAACTAATCGCCATAATAACTCCTTTTTCATAATTCCTGTAAAATACATTTCCCCTTATATTAAATAAAAAACAAATTATCAAAAATAATTGCGTAGAAATATTTATTTAGTCATACAATATTACAATTTTGTAAAGCATGAAAAATTATTTCCAACTACCAAAAATCAAACAACGCCAACTTTGCCGAATAATCTTTTTATGCATTCAGATAAAATGTCCCGTTAAATTATAGTTAAATTACAAATGTAAATGAACAGTTAGTTTGATTTCTTTTAACAGACAGTTTGATTATTTTAGGCAACTTGGAGTATCAAATTTTTATGAGTTTATGTTAATATGCTCTCTAAGAAATGGGAAGTTATAATGATTGATTTAACATCTGAACTCAAAGAAATAAAAGACACAATGAAAGCACGGCTTAAAGCCGGCAAACTTGATTTGAGTGAACGTTACACAAAAACCGCACAACGCACAATTATGCAGGCATTAGAAAAAGCCGACAACCGCCCTGTTATTCGTGATGCGAATAAAGAAGTTACGGTTAAACTGAAAAAACAGGCAATTTTATCTCCTGAATTAAAAGAATTGTGGGATAAAATTAAACAAAAAAACAACATACAGGGTAAATATTGATACAAACACTCTAATAAAGAACTGTGTAAAAGAATTACGAAAAATGCCACTAGATTCCAAAGGCTAAAGTATTAACTTCAACTGCTGAAATTAAAAATGCAGGAGTTTACTCAACCAAAAAGCATACGCAAACTATAGATTTAGAAAACACTTATAGTTATGTACCTGATATTTTGCGTTTGATAATTTCTGAAACGCTATATAGCATTCAACAATTATAAAGATTTTAAAACAAAGCGGGCAAGAACAGGATTTTATGAATAACCCGGAGTTATTTTATGAAAAAGCACTTAAAATAATTTCACGAAACCGTCATAGTTTAGCGATTGATAGCATAAAATATATCAAACTTGCAGGCGAAGAATATCATATTCAGGAAATATTTGACAGTGCAGAACTTCTTGCAAATCTTGACCGTAATGCCGTTCAGGTTGAACAAAGTGTTTATGATTACCTGATTTATGATAGTGGTGTTGAAAGCTGATTTGCAAAATCTCTTGATGAAGGTCCTGATGTAAAAATGTTTTTTAAAATCCCGCCTAAAATTGAAACACCAATAAGAAGTTATAATCCTGATTGGAGGTATTCTTAGAGAAAGACGGCGAAAAAAACTTTATTTTGTTCTTGAAACAAAAGGAACAACAAGCCTGTTTGATTTGAGAAGTCCTGAAAGATTAAAAATTCATTGCGGTAAACAACACTTTGACGCTCTGCAAGACGGTATTCTATTCTCGGAAGAACCGGTAAAAGACTGGAAAGAGTTTAAGGTCAGAATTTAAACACTTTTTACGAACGTGAATTTTTGTAAATTATTTGTTATTCTTTTTAATAATAATGGCAAATTTATTCTTTATGAGGTTTAATCTAAAAAAGAGGAAATTATGAAGATTAATCCAGTATATTATCAAACATATAATTACAGCGCAACACAAAATCAACAACAAAAGTTAAATAATCTTAATTCTAATTATGCACATAAATATATTCAAAAGGATGCCTTTATGTTTACTGGTTCAACTAATATGTTGGACAAGGCTAAAAATTTAGGTAAAAAGATTGTCGATAAAACTAAAGAAACTTTTTCTGATTTCTCATCACTTTTTACAAATCAAAATATTGAACTTTCTAAAGAAGAGGAGACCTTTATTGATAGTTATTTTAAGAAAGAAGCAGAAATTAAAGCTGAATATGACAAAAAAATAGCAGCGATAAAAGATGGTTTTTGGGATCATTGGACAAATGGCTCAGAAAAAGAACGGCAAAAATTACGTGAAGAAAAAACGAAAGCTTTAAAAGTTGCATATGCATATCAAGATTTATTTGAACAGAGGGAACAAGAGGCAATTGCTAACAAAAATAAATTTGCACAACTTGCAAAACAGCTAAATATGAGTAAAGAAATTTTGGCGGCATTTGAGAGTTCTCAATTATCAAGTCAGCGAAGACTTGATATTATTAAAAGAAGAAAAGAACTTTTAGATAAAAAGGGGGTTAGTAAAATTGCGGGTTATCTTGATGAAAAAAGTAAAATTCAAACAGAATTTCTTGATAAACTAGATGATGAAAAATCTGGTAAATATTTAGCTACGCCAATACCAAATGCAATATTATTTTATGGCCCAACCGGTTGCGGTAAAACTACTTTTGTAAAGGCTCTTGCCGAAGAAGCTGATTGTAATTTAGAAACTATTCAATGTCGAGGTACACAAAAAGCAAAAGAGCAACAAATTTATGATACTCTGATGGGTTATGAAGATAATGAAATTGAAGTTCCTGGTTTATTGGAAAAAGCTCAAGAGGAATTTCTGAAAACAGGGAAAAGAACCATTATCCTTATTGATGAATTTGATAGATTTTTTGGAAAAGATGTTTCAAATAAGTTTATAAGTGAAATGAAAGGAATTTTAGAAAGTTGTTCTGAGGATAACCATGTAACATTTTTCCTCACAACAAATAAACCGCAAAAAATTCCTTATGAATTAAGAAATTCACATAGAATTGAACCCTCTTATCCTCTTGATCCCCCAAATAAAACTAATGCTGTAGCAGTAATTGAACATTATCTTCAAGGGTGCGATACACAGGATTTAGATTACAATACTATTTTGAATGAATTATTTAAATATGCACCTGATGAGATATACAGTAATACCCATTTAAAGGCGATTTGTGAACTTGCTGCAGATGTTGTAAAACCTGATGAAAGCCCACTAACAACAGATATGTTCCTTCAAGCTATAGAACAATATAACAATTCAAATACTGACCATAATCTTTTAAGAATAACAAAAGAATATCTAAAACAGTATGAAAACGATAAGGCAAATTTATAAAGGAATTTTATTATGAAAACTTTTAGAGTAACAACTTTTAACAGCAATATAGATGTAAAAAGAAACAAAAAAAGAAAAATATTAGAGTCTACTGCAATCTTAGCAGGCTCAACTGCGGTTATTCCTACAAGTTTTTTAATTGCTGACAATTTTAGCAATAATAAGAAGAATTATCTAAAATCAGTTGAAAATGAAAAAGATATATTTACTAAAACAGTTCAAAAAAATACTGATGTAGGTGTGGGGCTATTAAAAAAAATGGGAAAACCCATAGATGACAATGTAATAAAAACAATTAAAGATCAAGTTGAAATAACAGAAAAATCTAAATTAGAAGAAAAATTAGCACTTTTAAACAAACTTCGTAAATCACATGTTAATAAAGGTTTAAAAATTTCTGTAGGAGTAGGATTAAGTCTTGGAGCAGCTATTCTCGGAATAAAAAATGTTTATGAAAAACAAAAAAATCAATCAGTGCAAGTAAATTCAACTACTCAAAATTATAATAATAAAATAACATCAGATAATAGTCTGTCATTTGGAAATAAAAAAAAACCAAATCTCTTTTACCGGAATTGTTGATAAAATTGCGGATGGATTAACTCCTCAACAATTAAAAAATTGGCAAGATTACGTAAATGGACTATTTCCAACTCTAGAGGAAACTAAATGGGCACGTAAAATTGCTGACTTTAGATTAAAAGATTGGCCTAAAGGTATTATAAATTCTTATATTGCTAAATATCTTAAACCTTCAACAGATAGAGAATACCACACATATTTACTGAAACAAGATATTATAGTTCCATCAGAACCGCCAAGTTATTATAGGAATTATGATAAATGGTTTAATACTCAACGGTGGAAAGATTTTCAGAAATGGCCGGATTATATAGACAAAGCTGCTCAATTCGAAAGAATGGAAAGTATTATTAAACAGGAAAGAATAAAGAGTTATGCATTGGAAAAAGCACGACTTGAACAAGCTGCAAAGAAAGAACTATCTGCAGCTTGTGTTAAATATCAAATAAATGAGGAATTTTTATCTGCATTTAATAACGATAATAAAAAAGTAAAAATCCCGGATGCTCTGATGATACAGAGTAAGAGCAAAGAAGATGCCACAGAAACATTAAAATGGATTGTAGGTAAGTCAAATTCAAACTATATATATATTGAAGATAAAAATGAATCGAATTATACAAGACTGGATCAAATTCTTACAGTGCTGGAAGAAGCAGAAGAAAATTATAAAAAAAATGGGAAACGAACTCTTGTATGGGTTGAAAATTTTGACAAATTACTATCAAAAGACTCTGATAACGAAGAAGTAATCGGAGATTTAAAGGATATGTTGGATAAGATAAGTAAACAGTATAAAACAACTATTATATTCAGTTGCAACAACACTGAAAATCTTAATCCAATTGCATTGCAGCCACATAGGGTAAAAATATATAATATCGATAAAGAAGCTCCATTAGAAGAATTACAAAAAATTCAAAATAATTATATTCTATCAAATATTCAAAAAATAAAAAATAGTGACGGATATAGGTTTAAATATGTACCATTTGAGCAAAATTTTGTAGATTTGTATCTAGGAGATTTTTCTTATAGTTCCAATGTTTTATGGGTTGATTCTCAAAATACTGAAGCAATTCAGGCTGTAATTAAAAATTTTGATATAATAAAAATGATACCAAAATTTAAAAATATAAAATCAATAAAATTTCCTAGACCAAACAATATAAATGAGCTAGATAATAATAAATTAAGATGCACAGGAAATATAACAATGGATGGCAAAGTTATCTATGAATATTTTGTATAAAACTGCTTTAAACTACAGCATTAATTCCATTTCTATTATATAATCTTAACTTTTCATCCTTATTATTAAGAGTATATTTTTTGTTTTTTTCTTCATCATATATACAATTTAAAATAATACCGTTTGCCACAAGCAACATAAACAAAGAATTAGTTAAAAAATTTTTATTTTTACTTTTAAACCAAATACCGGCATACAATAAATCCATTGCAGTCAGAAGCCCAAACGTTTTAGCATTGTTGAATTTATGCGTTTTGTCATAAACATAGCTGTCTAATTTTTTTGAAGTATTGTTTATATTAACTTCCTTTTTACTACTTTTTAAGTAGTTATATTCATTTTTAATTTCTTTAGATGGAAAACTTATAATCATAAAGTTTTGTCCTTGTTTAAGATTTTTTGTTCGTTTTCAAATTTTTCGTTTATTTCTTTTGTGATGCAAGGTTTTACTGAGCGTATTATATTAATAAAATCATTTTGGCTACAATGATTTTTAGGTAATTTTTTCTCTATAATATTTTCTATTTGAGCATTACTATACATGTAATCAGGTTTAACATTTTCAAATTCGTCAGTAATTTCTTCTAAATTATAACCGTCAATTTCTCTGTTATTGACATAATATTGTACAATATCACGAATATCACTCTTTGATGCTACTCCCATAGGAATTGTTAATTCAACCTTATTTAAAAGTTTTTTATTTATTAGTAAAGGATTATTAGTAGTTAAAAATATGGTTGTGTGATATTTTTTTGCACAATTATCAATTAGTTCTATAAAATCGTCTAATAAGTCAGGATTATCATTTAAAAAGTCATCAAATTCGTTTAATTGAATAATTGAGAATCTTTTACTTGTATTATAATTTTCTTCTCCTTCTTCCAGTTTATCGGATTTATTGCAAGTTGGTTTTCTGCCTGCAGCACATTTATTCCCGACTTATCAGGTGATTGTACATCATAAGAAATTATTACCCCTGTATCATTTGCTTTTTTCGCAAATTTCAAATGAGGATTTTCTTTTAAATATTCTTTTGTTACCGGATAGCCTAAAACGTATGCTGCAACCATATTTTTGTAATATTCAGGGTGTTTTTTCATATAGTCGTTTAAAACAATAAGCATTATACCTGAACCTTGAGAATGACTGACAAGGATAAACGGACGCCCCTGATTTAAATTTTTAAAATAATAATCAAGTGCACTATAAATATCAGACAAGCCCTGAACATTATTTGCGGTATCTTTTTGTATTTTTTCATAATTTGAATAAGCAAATGCCCTGAAATTATACTGGGTATAAAAAGGAGCATAAATATTTGCAACAGTATCAAAAGCTTCTGCCTGAAGTTTTATGACACTTTTTGCAGCTTCTCTCATCTGAGAATCATTAACTTTACAAAGATTTGTGTTATCTTTAGTTGTACAAACTGTCGGATAGATATAGAAAACGTCTGCAGGATAAGGATTTTGCACCGGTCTTGCAAGCCAGTTGGAGCTTTCAGAATAATCAGTTAACAGTATATCACTTGCAAAGCACGGCAAAAAAGCGACTGTAAGGGTGAAAATGGTTATTAATAATTTTTTCATAAAAAGATTATATAGCAAAAAATTTTTATATGAAAAATAGTCCAATTAAAGTAAATATTTAAGTCCCGTATTTAACATATGTTAGATACTCTATATTATTGCGATAACAAATAAAAACAAAAAAGTCCTGTTTGAAAAGTCAAGTTTTAATTCTTTTTATTTTAAATAAAATATGGAACAATATTGCAAAAGAGAAGAGAAAATTATGAGAGTTTGTCAATTTTTGTAAAAATTTAATTGTTATATATTCTTCTCGTTATTATCCATAAAAAAATTAGGAGATATAAATACTCCTATTTTTCTTTCAAAATTTCTTCGATAAAGTGTTTCCAGCTATATTTTAGTGACGTTTCATATGCATTTATACTCAAATTTTTGTACCTGTCAAAATCATCATAATAAACTTTAGTGAGATAAATAATATTTTTTACAAGGTCTGAAAACGAATTTCTATTGAAGATAAATCCATTATTATATGTTACTATTTCTCTGCTCCCGGCAGTGTGAGAAACTAATACTGGTTTCCCAAATGACATTGCTTCAAGGACAACTAAACCAAAAGCTTCATTTTTTGATGGCAATACAAGATAATCTATGTTAGTGTAAAAATAACTCATATCTTTTTGTTTTGGTAAGATTGTAATTTTATTTTGCAGATTATATATATTTACAAGTAATTTCATAAAAATATCTGTTTTGAATTTAGGTGCAATCATTATAATTTTAAATTTTTTATTCAAAATAGTGTTTGCAATCCCTGCTGCAGCTATAAACAAATGTCCTCCTTTATTGAATGCACTGTTAGCAACTATTCCGAATGTTGGATAATCATTTTTTATAACTTCCGGACAAATTGGGTATATTCTTTTGCAGCCCGGATATGCAACTTTTATCTGTGATGGTTGGATTTTAAAATTTTCAGCAAAATCATCTTTTATTTTATTAGATACTGCTATGAAAGTATCTTTTGATGTAAGTTTTTTGTATATTTTTTTTGTATTATAAATTTTCTTTTGTAAAAATATATATTTAAAAATTTTAATTCCCAGCTGAGAATTTCTAATTCTGTGTAACAGACTGTGTGATTGAAGCAATCGTCCTCTAAAAATATCTGCTGGGTGAATAGTTATTACTTTGTTGTAGTTTTGTGTGTCTATGTAGTCAATTAGTTTTTGTTTGTCATATGGTTTTATAAGTTTGTATATTTCTATAATATTTACGTTAGCCGGCTGAGCAATGTCTTTTGCCGGGGTAAATGTATAAATATCAATAAAGATATTTTGTTCTAAGAACAGTTCTTTATACAGGTTTTGATTTACTACAGAACCTCCGCCATGAGTGGTTCCAGGGTACTCTTCATATAATTCATTTACGTTTTTTAGAATCAGTGCAATTTTATTTTTGTTGTCCATGCTTATATCACCGTACTATTTTATATACTTTATGTCTAGTATTAGAATTTTAGTATATCGTATTAACTTTGTCAATTATGTAAAATATACAAATGGACAAGCAATTATTTCTTAAGCTAGGGTATAAAATAAAATACGAACGTGTTAAAAGAAAAATTTCTCAGCTTGATTTATCTTTAAAAACCGGGCTCACAACAAGAACAATAAGCCGTATAGAGTGCGGTACTATAGACCCAAAATATTCTACGCTGGTAAAAATTGCCAAGGCTTTGGATTTGGATATAGAAAATCTTTTGGATTTCACGCTGTAAATTTTTAAATTATTTTTTTAAGGTTTTAGTTTGGGCTTTCAGCCCAACAATACAATTAGACATTAGCTCAAAAATTTCTTTGATTATAGAAGTTTTTAACCTAATTTAAAATATTCTTTGTGATTCTATGTCCTAATAAAGTCCTATTTCGAGCAGTTTAAGAATACAATATCCAACAGCTTCCGACGGCTATAATTTAGTATTGTTGAGATAGAAATCCAAGTCTACATTAGATAATGTTTATAAGCAAACTGGGCATAAAAATACAATTACAGTCCCGTTAAATTACAGTTAAATTACAAAAAATTAATAAAAAATTAGGTAAATAAAAAAAATCGGAGAGGGTGGGATTCGAACCCACGGAGAGTGTTACCCCTCACAGACTTTCGAGATCCGCACCTTAAACCACTCGGACACCTCTCCTTTTTTTAATTTTTTACTATATCATTATGATGAAAACATTTCGTACCGTCAACGTAATCTTTTACGATATTTCCGTTACCTACAAGTTTGTATTTATAAATAGTTAAACCATCAAGTCCGACAGGGCCTCTTGCATGAGTCTTATTTGTTGAAATCCCGACTTCTGCCCCGAAACCGTAGCGAAAACCGTCTGCAAATCTTGTAGATGCATTAAAATATACTCCTGCGGAATCGACTTTGTTCATAAATTTTTCTGCATTTTCAATATTATTTGTAATAATACTGTCAGTGTGACCGGAGCCGTAAGTATTAATATGTTCAATGGCTTCATCAACATTTTTTACAGTTTTGAATGATAAAATCTTATCACCATATTCATGAGACCAGCTCTCAGGTTTATTTATTAGTTGAATTTCTGACAATTGCAGAGCTGCAAGAAGATTATCTATATTAGGAAATTTCTCATGAATTAATAGTGTTTCAACTGAATTGCAGGCACTCGGGTACTGAGTTTTTGCATCCGTTACAACTTTAATTGCCATTTCAAGATCTGCTGTCTCGTCTACAAATATGTGGCAAATTCCGTCAGCATGACCTAGTACAGGAATTTTTGTATTTCCTTTTATGAATTTTACAAGTTTGTTGCCGCCTCTTGGAATTATTAAGTTGATATATTTATCACACTTTAACATTTCTGCGACATCATCTCGTGTAAATACTTGTTGTATAACATTTTTGGGAAAATTTTCGATTTTATCAAGTGCTGAATTTATTATTGACAAAATCTTTTTATTTGTATTGATTGATTCTTTGCCACCTTTAAGTATAACCGCGTTTGCAGATTTTATCGCAAGTGACGAAATTTGTGCAATAACATCCGGTCTTGCCTCAAAAATTATACCCAAAACTCCGATAGGGCATGAAACTTTATACAGTGTCAAATCTTTGTCTAATTCTCTTATTAAAAGCTTTCTATTTACGGGATCATCTAATTTTGCAATATCTTTTATCCCTTGAAGCATATCACGCATTTTATTTTCGTCGAGCTTAAGGCGATTGAATGTTGATTTTGTTAATTCTCCCATCTCAACAAGTTTTTCTGCTTCCTTCAAATCCTGTTTATTTGCCTCAAAAATGGCGTCTTTGTTTAATTCAATTTCATCAGCGATTTTTAACAGTGCAGTATTTTTTAATTCTGTTGATAAATCAGCGATTTTTAGTGAAGCAAGTTTTGCATCTTTTGCGATTTGGACAAAATCCATTTTTACTCCTTACAATAAAGTTATGTTATCTCTTGTTATAATTGCATCGTAGTTTTTAAACCCGAGAATATCCATTATATTATCAGAATGACATCCAATAACTTTTCGGCAGGAATCAGAACTGTAATTTACAATTCCTCGAGCTATTTCATTATGCTTTTCATCAAGAATAGATACAACATCTCCCTTGTTAAATTCATTTATAACTTCACAAACACCTATTGGAAGAAGACTTTTTTCTTTTAATAAAGCTTTCTTAGCTCCGTCATTAACAACGATTTGTCCAATGATATTTGTAGCATACCCAATCCAGCGTTTTTTATCCGGCAAGCTCCCTGTTTGAGGCAGAAACATTGTACCAATTTCTTCACCTTCAAATATTTTTTTAATTACGTAAGGTATTTTTCCGTTTGCAATAAGAACTTTGCCGCCAAATCTTGTAACAATTTGTGCTGCTTTGAGTTTTGTCCTCATCCCACCTCTGCCGCCTTCTGACGCGTCTGTACCAAGTGCAAGGATATCTTCAGTTACACCGTCAACTGTGCGGATAATTTTGGCATCAGGATTTGTTTTTGGATTTTTATCATACAAGCCTTCTACGTCAGACAAAATTACAAGTAGATCTGCGTCTAATTCACTTGCAACAAGGGCAGATAACTTATCATTATCGGAAAAACAAACTTGCATGTGTTCAAATTGCGGATGGACTTCAACAGTCGAGACTGTATCGTTTTGATTAATAATAGGAACAACCCCAAGTTCAAGGAGTTTGTTTAGAGTTGTTCTAAGGCTTAAATATCTTTGACGCAGAGAAAAATCATCTTCTGTCAAAAGAATTTGAGATGCAATAAGTCCGTATGTGTCAAAACCTGTTTCATAAATAGACATTAGCTTACTTTGTCCGATTGCTGCACAAGCTTGTTTTAAAGCAACTCCTTCCGTGCTTTCAATTCCCAATCTTTTTTTACCTAAACCCACTGCACCTGAGGTTATAACGATAACTTCTTTACCTTGCCTTGCAAGTCTTGCCAAATCTTCTATGAAAGAAAACACGCGGGGCAATGATACATAACCGTCATCTCCACGTAATATATTGGTTCCGAATTTAAAAACAATACGTTTTGCATCTATAAATTTTTGTCTGTCCATATCAAGATTATATAATAAAAAAAGCTTTATGTCTGTAATTTTTCTTTTTAGTTAAATTTTGGTTCCATCTGTACTCTTAAGTTATCAATAATTTCTCTATAATTTGTTGTAACCGGAGTTGGTTTGGATTGTGGAATTATTTCTATGAATATTTTATTATGTCTGGGTTTTTCTTCATTTAAAAATGCTTTTGAATTTGCGACATCTTCTCTTGCCGGTACAATTAGCCCGCTTTGACTGAATTTTTCAATACTTTCTTTTGAGGATAAGTATTCTATAAGTTTTAGTGCTTCTTTCTTATGTTTTGAAGATTTTGATATTGCCCAGCCTGAAGCGTCAAGTTGCACTATGCTGCCTTTTGTTCCTGTTGGGAATTTTGCGATATCCCAGTCAAATTTGGCTTCTTCTCTAATTTTTGGAACCATCCAACGCCCGGATAAATACATTCCAAGTCTTTGCTGTAAAAACATTTGGGCCATGGTAGCACTTGCACTTTCACTTTTTTTAGGGGCAACATGGTATTTTTTTCTCAAGTCTGCGTAGAAATTTAGGGATTTTTGGCTTTCTTCTTTCTTTAGTTCATTCGGGAGAATCCCTCCGCCATTACTCATCAAATAAGGAAGATAAAAAAGAGGATCCTCTTCAAAACTTATTCCAAAACAGTTTTCATCAGTCAATTTTTTGGCAGTAGTTAGAAATTCTTCAAAGCTCCAATTATTTTTAGGATATGAAATTTGTTTTTTATTAAACATATCCTTGTTGTAGAAAATGACAAGATTTGAGACATCCCGCGGAATTGCGTATAATTTTCTGTTGTAGCTTAAAGCGTTTAGTGATTGTTTATAAAAAGAGTTTTCATTTAATGTTATTGGCTCTAATACTCCTGCATTTGCATAGAGTGGTAGGTATAAATTGTTTATGAAAATGACATCGGGTGCTTTATTTGAGGCAAAAAGAAGATGAATTTTTTGAAAATAATTTTGGGGGATATGCATAAATTCTACTTTAATATCAGGATTTTCTTTTTCAAATTCTGATAAAATTGGTTTAATAATGTCGATTTCTGATTTGGAGCCCCAACTTGCAAATTCAATATTGATGTAATCTTTTTGAGGTTTACCGCATCCGCACAACAAAAATATTAAAATCAAAACTAAACTTGCATATTTAATATACCTATAATATTTCAATTAATTTCGGCCCTCTTTAATACTCAGATTATTTTACAGTTCTATTAATACGCCCATTTTGTCAGAACCGACTTCAACAAGAGATTTAAAACCTTCGGCTTTCACCATGTAAACATTAGCATTGTCGTGTCTTACCTGAAGCGGTTTATCTACAATTTTGTCGTATTTTTTCAAAACAGTAATTTCATCATTTACCTTCCCGATAAGAGCGGATTTACCTTCAAGGTTAACCATATAGAAACCTCTGTTTTCATCAATATTAAAACCTGATTTGATGATTAAATTGTTGAGGTAAGACGATTTTGTTTCATCTCTTAGTTTTGAAATAGGATTTGTCTGTTTGGATATTCCTGTTTCTTTGAATTGAAATTTAGGTGTTTGTTTATCTTCTGAAGGTTGTGAAACTTGTTCTTTGTCAAGAATAGAGAAGTATTCATCGACTGATGACATAATGTATTGTGAAGGTTTGTATTTAATCCTGTTTTTGTCAACGTCAGCTATATTTAAATTTGCACCTTCTAATGTTCTTGGATTGGTATACAGAGGTGAATTACTTAATTCAACAGTTTTTTGTTCATGAAGCGGAATTTCCACCTCGTATTTTTTGAATCTGCTTTTTGCTTTATTTCTGTTAGTTGTATTTAATGTTGAGCTTTGATTATCAAAGGCTTTGAACTTGATAGAATGTTGAATTGCACTGTCTTCACTGTGTACATCTTCGACAATTTCAGGTTCAATATTTTGGTATGTTGGCATTTCTTCAAGAAGTTTTTCAAGTTCACTTCTTTTTTTGCTTATATTATCAGGTTCTGCCGGAGTTTTTATAAATGTGTAATTGCCTTTGTTTTTACCTCTTGAGACAGGTTTTGCCGATGCATCAAGATATCTCTGGTATTTTTCTTGCCAGGATAATTCTTTATTATCAGTTATGCTGCTATATTTACTGTTACTATTAGTGTTTGGAACATACAGATTATCAGTTGCGGGGTTGTAAGTAGTGTTAACGGTTTTATTTTTATTTGTGAAAGATTTTGAGAGTTTTACAAGTAGTAAAAGTCCGAACAAAGAGAACAAAATATTTTTTGTTTTCTTTGGTACGCTATTATACAGTGTTTTTACTCTTGCAAAAGAAGATTCTTTAATATTTGGAGTTTCTGCTTTAGGCATTTCACTGATATTTTTTACCTCTGTTGGGGTATTTGGAATTTTTTCTGTAACAGCAGGCGGAACAGCCGGAACTTGTTTTTCCAGTTGTTCTTGTTTGATTTCATTTATAAGTTCGGAAAGGTGCTCTTTCCTTGATTGTTTCTCAAGTTTTTCTTTAGAAATTTCCTGAAGTACGATGTTTGGTTTTATATCAGTATTTTTCTTTTGAGCAGCTGTCTTATCGGTTGATGATTTTGATTGCCCTTGTGATTTTAAATTAGAGGAAGGGGCAGGTTTATTTGCAGCAATGTTTGCTTTATTAACGGTAATTTCTGTTTTTGGCTGCACTGTTTTATGCGGTGTTTGTGGGGTTGCAATGGTGTTTTTAATAGCATTAGCTTCTGCTATAAGCGTTTTGTATTCTTTTTGTTCAGCAGTAGCGGGTGTGCTCAATTTTGTATTCGTTTTTATATCAAGAGGCTTTGTTGTAATCAATGTTACTTTTGTATAGCCGCCGCTTGTATCATTTACTGTTTTGACATCAATATTTGATACTAAATCTTTTACGCCATTTAAGTTCGGGGTGCTGTAGCCTGTACTTTGAACTTTTGGGATTAGAATAACGTATTTATTGTCAGACTTCTTTCTTACAAGGACATTGTCTTTGTAAGCATTTGAAGTAAATAATGTAAGGTTTACGGAATCGCTTGCGGCACGTTTTAAATCAAGCTGAACAAGATTGTTTTCAGCTCGAGCAGGTACCCCCATTATAGGTGATACCATTAAGGCAAGCAGTAACGTTATGCCAACTACGTTTAATTTTTTAACTACCATTTTCTACCGTTAAATTTTCCCTTACATTATATATAATACTTTGAGATAAAAAAAATTGCTACTTTGTAAAAAAAATATACTTTTTATGTTACAATTTTTTTATGAAAAGTGGATTTGTAAGTATACTTGGTCGGCCAAATGTCGGGAAATCAACTCTGTTAAATCAGATTTTAGGTCAGAAAATTGTTATTGCGACTGACAAGGCTCAAACTACAAGAAAAAGAATTAAAGGAATTTATACGACTTCACAAGGTCAAATAGTATTTATTGATACTCCTGGGGTTCATAAACCTTTAAACAAGTTGGGGGAATTTCTTCTTGACGAATCGAAAATGGCTGTTCCCGATGCTGATTTAATACTTTTCTTGGTAGATGGTTCTGAGCCTGCGGGCAAGGGTGACAAGTGGATTGTAAAAAATATTCTTCAGACTGAAATTCCTGTAATTATCGTTATGAATAAAGTTGATAAACTGAAAAATATGAACAAAGTTGAAGAAAATCTTTTGACCTACAAACTTTTGTTTGACAAGAATTATCCGATAGTTAGAATTTCAGCTAAGACAGGAAGAAATATTGATACTCTTTTAAAGAATATTTTCAAGTATCTTCCCGACGGTGATTATTTGTATCCTGAAGATATTGTTACGGAAGAGTCTATGCGTGACATAACAGAAGAAATTATCAGAGAAAAAATATTATTAAATACATCTGATGAAGTCCCCCATTCTGTTGCCGTAAAGGTTGATAATTATCAAGAAGATGTTGAGATTGATAGAATTTTTGCAACAATTTTTTGTGAAACAAAAAGTCAAAAAGGAATTTTAATTGGCAAGGGTGGTAGTCTGTTAAAGAAAATAGGGACAGATGCTCGTTTAGAACTTGAAAAAATAGTCGAAAAGAAAGTCTTTTTAAAGCTCGAAGTAAAAGTTGAAAAGGACTGGAGAAAAAAACAAAATACCCTCAAATATTTTGGATATGAACAAGAAAATTAAATTATTTTGAGAGTATTTTTTACGGTTTTATTTTGTTCTTTTAGATTTTATAGCCCTACCAAGGGTAATCTTTTGGGAATTGCCAATTATTTCTTTGTATTAATGCTCCGCAATATCTTCCGTTTCCACCTTTTTTGCAATTATCCTCCAATTGTGTATCGTTTAATTTATATCCATCAAAAAATATTCCGTTTTTACCCTGTTCTATGTACATTACAAATATATCTTTCCCGAACTTGTTGTTTTCCTTCTTGTCATTCAAATCTACATATATGGTTGCGTCACTGTGCCCGTAATTAAATACAAAATCCAAAAAAGTGCCGTTTTTTAAGAGAACTCCATATCTTACGACTCCAAGATATCCGGTTGTTGTATTATCCAGATATGTATATGATTTACCTCTGCATTTGGTCAACTGATACCCACAGTCTTCAATAACGTTGACGTAGGGTATAATGTTTTTTGCTATAAATTTCTCCGCAAACTTTTGATTATCAGTGTCACTAGAATTTGTGAATAAGTAACTCATATCACCGCCATTTTCGACAGTTGCACTTTTAAATGCTTGTCCAAGGAGGCTATATGTTTCTTTTAATTTGTTCAGTGTGACTTCTTTCTGGTGATTTGTTATTAATGCAGGTATTGTAAGGGCTGCTACAACACCTATAATCCCAAGTGTAATAAGAGTTTCTGCAAGTGTAAATCCTTTTATTCCCATAATTAATTCCTCCAATAATTCCTTTAAGCAATAGTATATTATCATAAATTGGTGTATTTTGCAATAATAAAATAAGTGTAAAAATAGAGTATATTAATATATTAAAAATACACTTAAAATGTAAAAAAAGGGTATGATGTTTAGAGTAGAAAAACAGGAAATGACGAATAAGACTTTTAGATTACCGCTAAAGTTGGTCCAAGAGCTTCAATGTGTTGCTCAAAATAAGGGGGTGTCATTAAACAAGTTAGTACAGCTTTGCTGTGAATACGCTTTGGAAAATCTCGATAAAGAATAGTTTATCAAGATTATAGATTTAATTTGTATCCACCACCGTATATTGTTTCAATATATTTTTTACCATTTGAGATTTTGTCAATTTTACTTCTCAAGTGCCTTATGTGTACTCTTATAGTTTCAATGTCATCGTCGGGAGAATATCCCCATATATCTTTTAAAAGTTGTGCCGACGATACCATATTCCCATGATTTTGGAACAAAAGGTTAAATATATCAAACTCAATTGGTGTTAATTTAGCTACCTTATCATTTATTTTTACACTGTAAAGTTCCGGTAAAAGAGTTATTTCTCCAAGTGTTAAAAGTTCTCTGGTTGAAGCACTTTCAGGTATTTGACGAGTTCTTTTTAAAAGAGCTCTCACTCTAACTTGTAATTCTTCCATTTCAAATGGTTTTACCAAATAATCATCCACACCGATATCAAACCCTTTTACTTTATCGTTAATTTGAGAAAGAGCTGTAAGCATTAAAATCGGGATATCTTTTGTTTGTTCATTCTTTCTAATTCTTTGAGCTACCGTAAATCCGTCCGTATCAGGCATCATTACATCCAAAATAACAAGAGAAGGAAGCTCCTGTTTGCATAATGCAAAGCCTCTTACTCCGTCAAATGCTTGAATAACCTTGTATCCGCCTAATTCCAAGTTAACTTTTATAAGCTCATTAATAGCTGAATCGTCATCAATTACCAATATCTTATTCATAGTAAAATTTTATATACAAAAAATAAAAATTACAACCATAATTTGTTAAAAAATATTAATAAAAATAACCTGATTGAATGATACAATATTTTTGCTTTTTGGGCATATTGAGTTAATAAGATTTGTAAAAAAATTTTTTTTAAGTGTAAATTTTACAAATTTTTAGATTTTTATTGTAATATGTTAATTGCGTATTGCAAATTGTAGCAGGTATAAGTATACATTTATAGATAGGAGGCACATGAATTGGCAGTAATATCACCATTTACAGCGTTTCAAGAAAACGGCAAAAAAGAAATCCACTTAGGACAACACGTTTTAGCAGAATTTTTTGAGTGTGATCCGAATACACTTAACAGTATTGATAAAGTAGAAAAGTACATGGTGGATGCCGCCCTTGAATGTGGTGCTACTATTGTCCAAAAATGTTTCCATATGTTTAACCCTTATGGTGTTTCAGGTGTAGTTATTATATCTGAAAGTCATTTGGCTATTCACACATGGCCGGAATTGGGCTATGCCGCAGTCGATTTATTTACTTGCGGTGATAAGTGCGATCCAAAAATTTCTTATGAATTTTTGAAGAAAAAATTTAATTCAAAAAAAGCAACTTTTTCTGAATTGAAAAGAGGTATTATTGATGAAGAAACTCTTAGAGTTGCTGAAAAACCTTTTGAAATAATGCAGCAGTTTGCTGATTAGGTAAAGTTTAACTGTTTGCTTGTAAGGAAGTTTAATGATAAAAAGAGAGCTGATTAAGAAATTAGCTCTCTTTTGTTAAATCATGTAAAAAATTTGACAAGATATCATGACAACGATTTTCTCTTTTTGTATGATTTTTGTATTAGGGGGTAGAAATGCCGGAAGATTTAATAGAAAAGAAATCAAATTTTGACTTGACATCCAGAAGTGCTTTTTCAAGACATGATGAAGTTTTCACCTCTCGTTCTTATGCAGCACTTTTAGCTAAAAATATAATTCCGTATTCTCACAGAAAGCTTGCTGATAACTATATTATCATCAAGAAAATATTTAAATTCCAAGCTGTTATGCCGAGAATTACAAATCTTGAGAAAAAGTTACTGGCAAAGTATGACTTTAACACTCTTGAATATACGACTGTTAAACAAATGTATGAGGAACTTGCGTTATTGCAGAAGTGGTCAATGTCTGCTGATGAAAATTTGAAAAATGATTCAGATATGATTTTAGAGATAAGGACAAAGGAATTAAAATTTATTGTAGCGAACAGTTATGCAAATATTTCAAACGAAATATATAAAGGTTACGCTGCTTTAGAAAATTACTTCTTAGAAATTAGCAAATATAATGATTAAAGTTTTTCAAAAATAGTTGTTTTTATGAGTTTAATTTAAGACAGAAAAAAGACCAGATTTATAATCTGGTCTTTTTTCTAAGTTTATCTTTGTAATCTTATGCTTCAGCAGGAGCTTCTTCAGCGTTGCTTTCAGCTTCTGCAGCAGCTTTTGCTTCTTCTTCAGCTTTAGCCTTTGCTTCAGCTTCTGCAGCAGCTTTTGCCTGTGCTTTTTTAGACAATTTAACGGTCTCTTTTTTCTTGTAGTTTAAAGTACCGTCTTCATTACAGTTCTTAATCAAATATGCTACTGTTTCTGTTGGTTGTGCACCTTTTTTAACCCAATCAAGAGCTGCAACTTTGTCCAATTTCATAACTTTAGTTTTAGGATTATAGTGACCTAATTCTTGTACAGGTCTACCTTCACGTTTTGTTGTTGAGTTAATTACAATAATTCTGTATGAAGGATTCTTTTTAGCACCCATTCTTTTTAATCTGATTTTTAACATTTTTAAATTTTCCCTTATTTTTTTGTGTAACCTTCGGGTTTGCCACTTAACGCAGCCGCCGCTTTAAATGTCAAATCCTTGAACAAGGTTAAGAGGAATTACCTTATTCCAACTTTATGTAATCACAAAAAATTTTGCTAATCAAGTGCAGGTTAACAAAATTTACTTTTTGAAATGCAATTTATTTGTTAACGTTAAATTTTCTTAAAGAATAACACTTTCTTATTTGCGTATTTTGCATAACTAGAGTACAATTAAATATATTATGGTAGAAACAGAGGAACAATTATATTCTGACATCCCGCCGACTAAGCTGAGGAATAAAGAGGAGAAATTTAAACCTGCTAAGACAAGCAAGTTTTGGCTTTGGGTTGCTAGTATGTTTTTCTTTAACATGCTTCAGAATCGTTTTTATGCATTCAGATATAAGGGAGCAGAAAATTACTTTGACAGGGATCAAAACGTACCGGTAATTCTATTTGCTCCACACAGCAACTGGTGGGATGGTATAGTTTTTTATAATATTACTCATCGTATATTTCACAAGGAAATTCGTTTGATGGTTGAAGAGTTAAACAGATTTCCTCTTTTGAGACGCGGTGGTGCGTATTCTGTTAATAAAAAGTCTCCACAATCTGCTATGAAGGCTTTAAAGTATTCAGTTGATGTCGTTGGAGATTTAAGAAATATCTTGTGTATTTTCCCTCAAGGAATTATAAGACCACCTCATTACAGACCTATAGAATTTCAAACAGGATTGGCATATATTGCTCAGAATGCTGTTAAAAGATATGGCAAAGTTCATTTGATACCTTTGGCTGTTGATTATACATTTTTTAGAGATAACAGGCCTGAAGTTATTGTTGAGTTTGGTGAAAGGATTGAACTTTCAAGAGAGACTATGCCTTATGACAGAAAAGAATTAACTCATATGTTAGAAAGGTCTATGGAAAAGGTTTGTGATAACCAAGCTTATGAGATTTCGCACGGAGATATTACAAAATACAATATACTTTTTAAACAGCACCTTAAGTGGTATAGAAGAATTGAACAGAGATTAAAGAGTATTGACTTGCCACAGGTCGCTGATGTTTAGGCTGTTAACATACAATTAAAGAACTCTTACTTGTTCGAATTCAGCTGTAAGAGTTCTTTAATTGTACTTAAGAATACTATTTTAAGCATTATAACGTTTAAATGATTTTTCGATATTTTTAGAAATTGTATTTTTAACTGTGTCGTACTCTGTTGTTAAAGATGATATTTCGGTATCCAGATTTTTCATCTTCAAGTCAAGAGTTTCTTCTTTCGCATTTAATTTAGCTTTTTCTGTGTTGTATTTTGCTTCAGCTTGTGCGATATATGTTTCATCAGCAATTTCTTTTATATAAGCATCAGTTGCATAGTTTGCTTGATAATAGAAACCATCATCTTTAATTTTTGATATGTAAAGCATACCGCTTTGTAGCATTTGTTGTAAATAATCTTTATCATCAATTTTGTTATTTTCAGTCCATCCGTTTGTACAAATCTGGTTAAACAACGTATCATAGAAAGTTGCTTGCCCCAAGTCGTCACTAGATACACTGGAACCGACTGCCCAAGTGTATTCATATAAGTAATCATCCGTTGCAAGATTATTTGTATTTTGGTTATCTAGAGCTCCAATACCAACAGAGAACTGTTCATAACCGTTTGAATCTTTTTTAGATACTCCATTCATATAGTCGGCAAAGAATGTTAAAAATGCTTTAGCAATATTATTAAGGTTTATAGATGCCGTACCTCTGTCATATGGGTCACCACCTGTAATTTCTTGATTACTCCTTAAAACGTTAAAGCCTACGTAACTACTACTCCCAGCGGCGACATATGCTTCGTATCTGGGGTGGCTTGCATCCATGGTATTTGCACTAAGTTCATTAACGTATGCCTGAAGATTATACTTATCATCTTTCCAACTTGTTATTCGATCTAAATTGTCATATTTAACACCGTTAGGTCCCTCTGGTCCGGTGTAATTGTACCAAAAATTTGCTACATTTTGGTTTGTACCTTCTATATTTGCTGTTACAGTTGGTGTGAAAAGGTCTTTTGTTTGTTGCATAGCATATTCAAGAGCTGCACCTGTGTAGCCATCTCCCAAATCTAAAACGCTGGAAAATTCATCATACAACCAATCAATAAAACCGTCATCACCTGTTAAGTATGATGTCATCATCGCAATACCTATTACAGGCGTTTGTTCACCTTGTATACCTTCGTAATCAAGACAATACGATGTATTACTACCTAATAATTCCCCTAAACTCATTGATAAAGGATCATCCATTCTTCCATTCCCTGTGCTAGGGTATACTTGAGCTACTTCGGATTTATCTTTGGTCGCAGTGCAGGCTTTTTGTAATCTTTGATCATTTTTATCAACTGTGAATGTACCATTACAATTTTCATTAATGTATTTGATTAAATCAGTAACATTACCGGAAGATGTTACAATAGCTGCTGTTGAACCGCCGCCAAAACCTGCAGCCTGGTTATATGGCAACCCAAGAATCGTAGATGCTGTTTTTTCGGCAATTAAACCGCTATTAGCAAGACTTTGTATAAAGCTGTTACGCATAGTTTCAGAAGGCAATGTCCCCAATCCTTCTTGAGGAATACCTGCGGCTCTTGCTGCTTCTGCATATTTACTATTCAATGTTACCCTGCCTGATGTATCTGTTAAAGTTATCGGCATGTAATCGTTTAGAGCAGAAGGAGTCATCAATATGCTGTAAGTTAAAGGAGTATTTGTATCTCCTGTTCCATAATAATCATAAATTAATTTTGTTTGATCGAGTGAATTTTGATATTCATTTGAAAGGTCAGCAAGTTCCCTTGACAATGCTATCTTTTGGTGTGAAAGACGCATTGACTGGAATTCACAATCCGCTTTTCGGCTTGTGATACTTAGTAGTCTAGCTTGTCCTGCTGCTAATCCCATTTTTTTAAGATTTTCCTTTCAATACTAGTAACGTTCATGTCGTACTACGACATTTTTGTTTAAAAACTTTAAAAAATATAATAACTTTTGTAACAATTGTTAATATAAAATTCCAATTATTTTTTAATTTATTTTTCTTAAAAATAGATTTTTGTTCATTGTTATTTTATTTTTTACTTTGTCTATTAAGTTATGTAAAATTGAAATTTTTGTAATATCTTTGATTGATGAGATTTCTTGAAAAAGTGGTATAATATAAGTAGAAAGGTAAGTTGAATAAAGAATTAAAGTTTTCGCTGCGGGTGCGGAAAGTCGTTATAAGCCGGTGACATATTTTGTTACCTTAAGTTGTAACAAAATAGCAGAAAGGCAGCAAATGAGTAATTTACAATTTCAAAATGACCTAGATCGATTAACAGAAGTTCTTCCTGAAAAAGTAAAAAAGCATATCACTTATGAAAAGATGGAAGATGTTATAGAGATTGTTTTAGATATCGGTCGTACACCGGAAATTCGTCACGCCGGGGGAAAAATTGAATATTTGGGTGATGAATTTGTAACAGAAGATGATATTAATTATATAACAAGTCGTATTCAGGATTTTACATCAGACAACCGTTCAGGAATTCCCGGTACTTTGCATAGAATTAGTGCAATAAGAAACCGCCAAGGCAAGATTATTGGTCTTACTTGCCGTATAGGTAGAGTAGTTACCGGAACAATTGCTTGTATCAAAGATATTTGTATGATGAATAAAAGTATTTTGTTCCTAGGACGTCCCGGGGTTGGTAAAACAACAAAATTAAGAGAAATTTCACGTTTAGTTGCAGATGAGTTGGGAAAACGTGTTGTAATTGTTGATACTTCAAATGAAATTGCTGGTGATGGTGATACTCCGCATCCAGCCATAGGCCATGCAAGACGTATGCAAGTTACTCAGCCACAGTTTCAAAAAGATATTATGATAGAGGCTGTTGAAAACCATACTCCTGAGGTTATTGTGGTTGATGAAATTGGAACCGAAGAGGAAGCTCAAGCTGCACGTACAATAGCTGAACGTGGTGTTATGCTCATTGCAACGGCTCACGGTAACAGTTTGGAAAATTTAATTAAAAACCCCACTTTGTCAGATCTTGTAGGAGGCATTCAATCAGTTACTTTAGGAGATGATGAAGCTAAGCGTAGAGCTTCACAAAAGACGGTTTTAGAAAGAGAAAAACAACCGACATTTGATGTTGTAATCGAAATTTTGGATAGAAACACTTTGGCTGTTTATAAAAACACCGCAGAAGCTGTAGATTATATACTAAGAGGCTGGCCTATAAGACCGGAAATCCGTAAGGTTGATAAGTCTTATGAGGGCGAATTGCCACCGCAACAAACTGTACCAAAAACAGAACCGACTTTGAGTGATATTCCAAAAGAAGTTAACAGGTTAGACAAAAGCGTTCCGGAACATAACACTGACAGTTTAAAATTTAGTTTTTCAAGACAAAAATACGTAGAAGAAGTTAAGGGAATAAAAAAAATATATCTCTATGCAGTTTCAAGAACTATTGTCGAAAAGGTTATTGAAAGACTTGACTTAAATGCGGAGATTACTCGTAATCTTGAAGATGCAGATATAGTTATAGCTCACAAAAATTTCATAAAAGGTGGGGCAAAGGTTCTTAGTATCGCTAATGATTATAGATTACAGATTTTCTACGTAAAAACAAATTCAATGGCACAAATTCAAAAGGTTTTGAAGGAAGCTTTGCAAATAACAGAGGCCTCTGAAACTTTGTGCGGCTACTATGATGATGCAGAAAGAGCTTTAGATGAAGCAAAGGCCGCTATAAATAAGATTTTGGCAGGTGCAGAGCATGTCGAGCTTACTCCGCAAAATCAGCACATAAGAAAGTTGCAGCACGAACTTGTTGAACAGCATAATATGAAAAGTACATCAATTGGTGAGGGTAGCAACAGGCATTTGAGAATAGTCGGCGGAAAAGATTTTAATAATTGATGAAAGAGATAATAAACGAGGCGGAAGTTTTTAACTTCCGCCTCGTTTTAATTTGCTTGTGAATATATTTATTTATAAATAATTTTCACATTATTTACAGCCAAGAGGGCCTTCTTCTTCCTTGCTGTGCTTAAATTCAATTACTGCTTGAGCTGCTGCAAGTCTTGCTTGCGGAACTCTGAATGGTGAACATGATACGTAGTTCAAACCAATTCTGTGGCAGAATTTAACAGAAGCAGGATCTCCACCGTGTTCTCCGCAGATTCCACGTTTAAGATGCGGTCTAATTTTCAATGCTTTTTCCAAAGCTATCTTCATTAGCTGTCCAACACCTTCTTGATCCAATGTTGCAAATGGGTTAGCTGGAAGAATTTTCTGTTCTACATAGTTCTGTAAGAATTTACCCTCAGCGTCATCTCTTGAATAGCCGAATGTCATTTGTGTTAAGTCGTTTGTTCCGAATGAGAAGAATTCTGCGTATTCAGCAATTTGATCAGCAGTCAATGCAGCACGAGGAATTTCAATCATCGTTCCGAACATATAATCAACTGTAACACCTTTTTCATTCATTACTTCTTTAGCAACGCGTTCCAATACAGCTTTTACTGTTTTTAACTCGTTTACGTGGCCTACAAGAGGAATCATTACTTCAGGTTTAACGTCTAATCCTTCTTTTTTCAAATCACAAGCTGCTGTAAAGATTGCTCTAACTTGCATTTCGTTGATTTCAGGATAAGTTAAGCCCAAACGGCAACCTCTTAAGCCCATCATTGGGTTAGATTCAGACATTGCTTCAACGATATTGAGAAGTTTTTCATCTTCTTTGTAATCTTCCCCCTTAGCTTTTTTAGTTGCGACTTTTGCAATCAACTCTTCTTTATCCGGTAAGAATTCATGAAGAGGTGGATCAAGAAGTCTTATTGTCATTGATTTGTCACCTAATGCTTTAAACATTGCATAAAAATCGCTGTATTGCATAGGTAACAAGTGATCAAGAGCTTCTTTTCTAGCTTCAGGAGTACCTGCAATAATCATTTTTTGAACCCAAGGAAGTCTGTCCGGATCCATAAACATGTGTTCTGTACGGCAAAGACCTACACCTTCGGCACCAAGTTCAAGAGCTTTCGCAACATCAGCAGGAGTGTCAGCATTTGCTCTTACGCTCAATAATTTAGTTTCATCAACCCATTTGAATAGCTTTTGGAAGTTTTCATCCATCTTTGGAGGAACCAAATGTACAGAACCTTCCATAACTTCACCTGTACCGCCATCAAGAGAAATAATATCATCTTTGTGATATACAGTACCGTCAGCTGCTGTTAATGTTTCATTCTTAAGGTCAATAGATAAATCTTCGCAACCTGCAACACAAGGTTTACCCATACCTTTCGCAACAACTGCAGCGTGAGATGTCATACCGCCTCTTAGTGTTAATACACCTTGAGATTCTATCATGCCGTGAATATCATCAGGACAAGTTTCTATTCTTACTAATATAACTTTTTCACCTGCTTTACCACGTTCTGCAGCTTCTTCAGTATCAAATACTATTTTACCTACTGCAGCTCCAGGTGATGCTGCAAGACCTTGAGCAATTTTATGTGCTTCTTTTTTTGCGGCAGGGTCAAAATCAGGTAACAATACTTGATAAAGTTGGTTTGCATCAACAAGCTCTATAGCTCTTTCTTTATCAATTATTCCTTCTTCACACATTTCAACAGCAATTCTTACAGATGCTTTTGCTGTTCTTTTACCATTACGTGTTTGTAAGATATACAATTTACCTCTTTCAATTGTAAATTCCATATCTTGAACGTCTTTATAGCCTTTTTCAAGTTTTTTAGCAATGTCAACGTACTGTTTGTACAAATCAGGCATTTCATGTTCAAGTTCTGCAATAGGTTTTGGAGTTCTGATACCTGCAACTACGTCTTCACCTTGAGCATTTGTCAGATATTCTCCGTAAAATTTGTTTTCACCTGTTGACGGGTTTCTTGTGAATGATACACCTGTAGCACAATCATCACCCATATTACCGAATACCATCGTTTGTACGTTAACTGCTGTTCCGTAGTTATGGTCAATTTTATAGTGTTCTCTGTATGCAACAGCACGAGGAATATTCCATGATCTGAATACTGCTTCAATTGCTTCTTCTAATTGAATGTATGGATCTTGCGGAAATTCTTTACCTGTTTCTCTCTTTATAAGTTCTTTGTATGGTTCAATTAAAGATTTCCAATCTTCTGCAGTTAAGTCTGTATCAGATTTGTAACCTTTTTCTTCTTTAATTTTGTCGAGGTAATCTTCAAATTTTTGTCTGTCGATTTCCCAAGCAACAGAACCAAACATTGTTAAGAATCTTCTATATGAATCATAGCAGAATCTTGGGTTGTTTGTGAGCTTAATCATCCCTTCAACAGTTTTGTCATTTAACCCCAAATTTAAGATAGTTTCCATCATACCTGGCATAGAAAGTCTTGCACCTGAACGAACAGAAACCAAAAGTGGATTTTCAGCATCTCCAAATTTTTTGCCTGCTTGTTCTTCAACTTCTTTTAAATAGTACTTTACTTCATCCATTAAGCCTGCAGGCATTTTGTTTCCGTGGTTAATGTAATCCATACATGTTTCAGTAGTAATAGTTAACCCCGGAGGAACAGGTAGTCCCAAGTTGGTCATTTCAGCGAGGTTTGCACCTTTACCGCCAAGAAGATTTCGCATGTCTGCGTTGCCTTCTTTAAACAACCATACACGTTTTTCAGTCATAGTTTATCTCCTTTCTTATTGTATAATAAACACTTAATATCTTGATATAACTATAACATGAAAATAGCAAATGCAACAGTTTTTTATTTACTTGATGTAAGGATAATCATCAGGAATTTTCCAGCCGTTTGCTTCAATCAGTGATGATGACAGTGAAATTACTCATCTGAAGCACGACAGTAGCTACCTTTAAGTAACTTATACCTGCTTCAGAAAAATCTGATGGGATATGTACAATGAAGGAATAGAAAATTATTTGTATGGGAATTACCTATTCCGGTGATATTATTTATTTTTTAAAATAATCACAGATTAAAGTTTTTTTCCGAGGTAGAAAATTTTTGATGTTTATAACAATTTTATTCTTTTTTAAGTCTTCTAATTCTTTTTTCAGGATAGCTTTTTCTAAAACGACCTTGTTATACAAATCTGAGCAAATTGAACTTTTTTCAATATGTTCTTTTAGTTTTGCAAGTTGAATTTCTTTTTCTTTTATCTGTTGTGTTAATTTTTTTTCCACTTTGAAAGACCTCTTGAAATGTACCTTATTAGAATAAAGCTAATTTCTTTTTTTTAAATCATTTTTTTAGTTGATTTAAACTTGAGTGGCTAATAAATCATACTCATAACCGATTTTTAAAGCTTTTATATTTAAAGGTAATAGATTTTTTCTATGTGGTGGAATTACGTTATCCAAGGCCTGTTCTAATGAAGACAAGCTTACGAGATTGCTGGCTTTTGCAAGAAGACCCAAGGCTAGAATGTTTGTCATTTTTACATTCCCAACATTTTCTGCAAGCTTTGTTATTGGAGCAAAGAGATAATTAATATCATTTCTCGGTTTGCTTTCTTTTGCTAGAGTTGAATTTACAATTATCCATCCTCCGGTTTTTATTTTGGAAACAAATTTATCAAAAGATGCTTGATTTAAAGCTACTATAAAATCTGCATCAGCTTTATTTACCTCGCTTACATCATCATCACTCATAACAACTTCACAATTTACGGTTCCACCACGCATTTCTGCACCATATGATGGGTACCAAGTAACATGTTTTTCTGCAAGCATAAAAGCATTTGCCAAAACCTCTCCTGCCAACAATACTCCTTGCCCGCCAAATCCTGCTATTATAAAGTTCTTTTCTGTCATTATTTTATTCCTTTTATTTATTAATTTTGAGATGTTTTATCTTTATATATACCCGGTTTAAATATCGGCATCATTTCATTACGAACTCTTTCGTGTGCCTTTTGTGGTGACATTTTCCAATTTGTAGGACAGGTTGAAAGAATTTCAACAAACCCAAAACCAAGCCTGCTCATTTGAACCTCAAAAGCTTTTTTAATAGCTTGTTTTGCTTTTCTTATGTTTGCGATGGTGTCTAATGAAACTCTTGCAGAAAATGCTGTTCCGTCACAAAGAGCAATATGTTCTGCAATCTTAATAGGATAACCGTAGTATTCGACATTTCTGCCTGTAGGTGATGTTGTTGTGACTTGTCCTAATAGGGTTGTGGGTCCAAGTTGACCGCCTGTCATACCGTAGGTAGTGTTATTAATACAAATGGCAGTAAGCTTTTCACCCCTTAAAGCGGCATGCATACTCTCTGCCAAGCCTATTGACGCAAAATCTCCGTCGCCCTGATATGTAAACACAATTTTATCAGGTCTTGCACGTTTTATACCGGTAGCTTCTGCAAGAGCTCTCCCATGCGGAGCTTCTAGAGAATCAACGTTTATAAAATCGTATGTTGTTACAGAACATCCTATAGATGCTGCAAGAATGGTATTTTCTCTGATTCCCAACTCGTCAATAACTTCTGCAACGAGTCTTACTGCAACACCGTGGTCGCAGCCCGGGCAGAATGAATATTTTACATCACCTTTGAGTGATTTTGGTAATTTAAAAACTTGTGTTGCCATTATATTAATTCCTCAATTCTAGATACGATTTCTGCAGCCGATGGAGGGGCTCCAACTCCTTTGTTAACAAGTTCAACAGGGCATGCTCCGTTGACTGCAAGTCTGACATCATTAACCATCTGTCCCATATTAACTTCAACAGTTACAAATTTTTTCACATTTTTAGAGAGTTCTTTTAATCTCTTACTTGGGAACGGGTAAAGTGTTATAGGTCTGAAAAATCCTGCTTTTATACCTTTTTCTCTCAACATTTTCATTGCTGTTTTTACATTCCTTGACGTACTGCCAAAGCTTACTAAAACTATATCAGCATCACATGTGTTAATTTCTTCCCATTCAACTTCATTTTCTTCAATAATCCTATATTTTTCAAAAAGTTTTTTCAAAAACACACATTGATCATCAGCAAGTGGGGCATAAGAACGTATAATTCTTGCTTCTCTGTTTTTAGCTCCTGTTAAAGCCCAACTTGATGTGTCAATTTCAGGATACGGGTAGTCATAGAATTCTACAGGTTCCATCATTTGTCCCAAAAGTCCGTCTGCAAGAAGGACAGTGGGGTTTCTGTATTTTTGAGCAAGATAGAAAGCCTTATAAGTTAAGTCCACACATTCCTGAACCGTTGAAGGAGCAAGAACTATAAGGTTATAGTCGCCGTTTCCTCCGCCTTTTGTCGCTTGAAAATAATCCCCCTGAGAAGGGTAAATATTTCCCAGCCCCGGGCCGCCACGCATAACGCTAACAAGAACTACCGGTAACTGATCTGCTGTAGCATAGGACAAACCTTCCTGCATTAGCGAAACTGCACAAGAAGAAGACGATGTCATTGCTTTAACACCAGTTGACACCGCACCTATTGTCATGTTGATAGCAGCCAACTCACTTTCTGCAGAAACATAAGCTCTTTTTAATTCCTGCATCTTTCCACTCATGAATTCCCCGATTTCACTTTGAGGAGTAATCGGGTAACCAAAATAACATTGGCATCCGGCAAGTATGGCTGCCTGTGCTATAGCATAATTGCCCTTGGTTAGGACTTTCTTATTAGTTAAACATTGTGTTGTCATTTTAATTATCCTTTATAAACTTCTGTAATTGCTAAATCCGGACATCTGGTTGCACACATTGCACAGCCAAGGCATTCATTATTCGGATCATTAAATTCTACCACGTGGTTTCCAAGACTGTTAGTTTCTTTACTCACTCTCAACAGCTTTTTGGGGCATTCTTCAATGCATAAATAACATGCTTTACATTTTTCTTTATTTATTACTATGTAACTCATCCGCACCTCTCACAATTCCGTATGTCTGAAATTATAGCACTTAATAAAAAAAAGGATACTATATCTTTACAATTGTAATATTAGAAGTTAACAGTTTGCATAGTTTATTATGGTTCTGCTAAAATATATGTCAGGGAATATTTTTTTAAGAAAGTGAGACGAATGGCTTTAACAGTTGACGAAATTGCTGAAATTATCAAAGATATGCGTGCTGAAAATGAAAATAATGCACAAGGGGTTGAAAGAGTTTTAGCGGGGATAAACAATAAGTTAGATTTGATTGCGGAAGATGACGGTACTGCCGATTTAATCAGAGTTTACATTTCTGAGTTGAAAAAATCCGTCGATGAGAAGCACAACATAACTGTTGAAAAATTTAATGAGATAGAAAACTTTTTTAATAACAATATTGCCTCCGCAAAAGAAGAACTTGCCAAAACGTCAGAATTGAAAGATTTGTTTAATTCACTTGCTTTGAATATGACTGATTTTTCGAACAGAATTTCTGCACAACGACCCGTTTTGGAGCAGATTGATTCTAAGTTATCTCGTTTAGATGAAAATACACTGGATAAGGACGAAATATCGACCCTTATCGGAGAAATTTCTCTTGATTTGTCAGGGGTTAGCTCAGATATTGAAAATTCGTTCAGGAATGTGGAAGATAAACTTTCTGATGTAGCTTCTGCTATAAATGGAATTGATAATGCAACCCAACTGAAAGATATTAAAGAAAGAATAGAAGGAGTTTCGCATGAAATTAGTGCTTTACCGTCTTCTATTTCTCATTTCCAGAGTATTTTTGATTCTTTGAAAGATTTTATTTCGGGTTTGTCATCCCAAGCTTCGGAAGAATTAAATTCAGGGGTTGAAAAACTTGAAAATTCATTCCAGAACATAGTAACCGGAGCCGATTTTAAAGGATTTAAACAAGATCTTGCCGATTTTGTCCAAAAAATTATAGACAATTCTTCTGCTCTAAATTCTCAGCTTACCTATAGCACGGATAGAATTGAAAACATTCTGACAACTGTAAAATCTCTCGATTTTAGAGATGATTTTGAGAATGTTGTAAATAGATTGGATAATTTGAAAAATGCATTTGAAGATGGTTCAAGGTTGAATTATTCTAATTTATCCCAAGAAATAACAGGACTTTCCCAAAATTTAAACAGAAGTTTTGAAAATCTTGATGAAAAAAGGCGGGAAGCATATTCATCTTTGAAAAGCAGTCTTGATGATGTTTTAGATAATATCAGCGTTTTGTTAAACAATAGCAATGAGGTGAAATTAGATGAAATATCCGGAAGTATTGCAAGTATTTCCCATGACATTCTTTCTTTAAGAAGCGGTATATCTTCAGATTTCCAAGACGATTACGGTGATTTGAAAGCTGGTTTAAATGATGTTATATCTGCCATGCAGCTATTAAAAGATGAAATTGTATCAAAAAGTGAAAACAGTTTTGATTTGTCTAATCAATCAATAGAATATTTGAAGGCACGTGTTGAAGAACAAGTTAATGAAATATCCTCTTTAAAAGACTTAATTTCTGAAAGCAACAGCAAGGAACCTTTGGATATAAGCGGTTCTTTAGACAAGGTTGTTGAAAATTTGTCTGAAATTCTTTCCGAAGCCAAAGATAATGCAAATTCAAATTACGAAGCTTTGAGAGATTATGTTGAAGAGATTTCCCAAAACGTAAATGAACTTCAAAGTAATTTTAATGAACTTGCAAGACAGAATGCTGAGCAAATAATTTCAAATATAACAAATGTCGCATCAACTGTAGAAACTTTTAGAGATGAATTTAAACAGTCTGCAATGACGGATTTGGAAAATTCATCAAAAATTTTGGATTCTGTTGGAAATGTTTCTTTAAAAATTGATAACGTTGAACAGACTCTATCCGGAAATGCCAGAGTGAATTTTGAAAGTTTGAAGTCGATTTTAGACAGTCTATCTGAAAAAATTACTGATGATTTGCAAAGACAGCAGGATGTATTTGTTCAATCAAATTATGTTGGAGAGCAACAGAAGTTAGAAACAATAAAAAATCTTTCGGATGATATAAAAGCTTGCGAGAACAAAATTTCGTCAGATATAGAGACTTTTAAGTATAATGTTCAAGAAAATATTTCCGGCGTGAGAGATTTCATAAACGAAATAAATTCTTCTATTTCTACAGTTCAATCGGAAAGCGAAGCTAAGTTATCTGCAAAGTTGGAATCCATAGAGGTTTTATCGCATTCTTTTGATGTTTCTGTTTCCTCTGTTCAAGATGAGATTAGAAATGTTTTGGAAAAAATAAACTCCTTAGACTTTTCACAGCAAAGCAGTGAGATAAAATTGGAACTTTCAAATATCGTGTCCACTTCTAATTTTATTCTGTCTTCGATAAATGAAATTAGTACCAAAAATTCTGAACTGATGAGTTTGTTTTCTAATATATCGGAAATTGTTGCATCAAAGGATTATGCCGAAAAAATTCTTGATAAATTGGATGTGCTAGAAAAGCAAGATTATTCATATGATTTGGCTCAACTTTCATCAAAAATGGACGATATGTTGTCTTTGTATGAAACTTCCTCAAACAGTAATTTTACCGGTTTGTGCGAGAAGATAGATTTAATAAATTCTAATTTGAGCAGTAATGAAAAGTCTGATCTCGTTTTGGACAAATTGGATAATTTTTACGGTTTGATTTCCGATCTGAGAAGTTTTGTTGAAAATAATTCGCAGGGTAATAAAAACCAAATTTTGGAAAAACTTGTTGAATTAGAAGAGGTGTTTTCAAAAATTGTTACTGCGGAAGATTTTTCTAATTTTAGAAAAGAATTTTCCGAATTTGTTCAAAAATTGTTGGATAGTGCCAGCGTTCTTCATATTAGTACAGAGGCCGGCAGGGAACAGATAGCTGCTGTTTTGGAAAAGTTAGAAACTTTGAATTATTTTTCCGATTTTGAAAATATAGCCGGTAGAATAGATGAAATAAGGGCATCTTTTGAAAATAATTCAAAAATGAATTATGAAAATCTTGTAGCCGAAATAAATAATGTAAAAGTTCTGTTAAGTAAAAGTCTTGATGATAACAGTTTACTGACAGGAGAAAAAATTGATGGCATAAATGCAAGCCTTTCTGAAATTACTTCCAATATACAAGCACTAAGCGATTTATATTCAAATAGTTCTTTTGATACTATCCAGAAAGTCTCGGATAATTTACATCTTATAAAAGATGAGTTGGGAAACAAACTGGAAGACAGTATCAGAATAAGTGCAAATGATATTAAGGTGTCTGTAGGTGATATACTTAATCAGATAAATACGATAAAAGAAGAATTTGTTCAAAAAAATGATTCAAATACTTTTAATACGTCTTTAGGTTTTGATGGTATAAAGTCTGCTTTGGGTAATTTGTCCGAGGCTTTAGAGTCTTTTAAAAATGAATTTCAAGATTTACATTCAGGGAATTTGCAAGCGTTACTAACAAACTTGGATAGCGTTTCAGGAACTGTGGATGAGTTAAAAAACGAACTCCACAAGCTTACTGAAAGTTATTTGGAAAGAATTTATGATTCCATGAATTCTGTTTCGGTCAAGTTGGATGCTGTGTCGGAAGGTGTTTCCGGAGATTTCGCAGATGGCATAAATTCGTTAAATGAAATGTTTTCACAATTTTCCAACGATGTTCGAATGTTCCATGAAGAGTCAATGCAGGAGATAAAAGATGATAATTTGGTTCAGGTTAGTGAGCTAAAAAATATTTCCGGAAATATTGAAAATCTTAAGGAATACTTTAACAACGCTATTGACAGCTTAAAGGTTTACGTAAGTGAATTAGATCAAACTTCGAACGAGATGAAAGTTTCCGGGGACAATAAAATTACCGAAAAGCTTTTGGATTTGGAAAGTTCACTTGCGAACGTCTCTGAAGATTATGAACAAAAGATGGAAACTCTTCAGGGTAAACTGTCTGAATTTGTCCAGATTGTTGAAAATAGTACTTCTGATACAGAGGCAAAAATTGCATCTTCATTGGAAGAAATAACAGATGTAAAAGCTGAATTATCAATTTTAAGCAATACATTGAAATCTGCCAAAATAAATGCTGATGAAAAATTTTCCGAATCATTATCCTTAATCGACACAGGAATTGAAAATATTATCAATAATATTAAGAGTTTGGATAATTCAGTAGGACAAAGTTTTAGTTCAGTTGTTCAAGGTGCTTTACAGCCAATAGATGAAAAGTTTTCAGATCTGTTAAATGTCGTAAACTCCATAAAGGAAGAACATTCGTCTTCTAACGGGGAACATTTAGTAGATGATATTGAGGAGAAAATATCTTCTCTAAAAGAAGAAATAGGGCTTGTAAACACAGATATTGCTGATGCTTTGCAGTCTAAAACGGAAGATATAATTAGAGCATTTGAGCCTATAAAGATTAACATAGAAGATCTTTTGAGTTTTGATTTCGGGACTATTACTTCGGAACTAAAAACACAGCTTGAGGCTTCATTTACAGGGTTGAGTTTAGATGTTAACGGGGAGCTGACATCTACATCAGAAGCTGTTGTAAAATTAGAGCAAGCCTACAAGGAAACATTTGAAAAAGTTTCAACCATAGAGGAATGTGTAAATGATAAACTCCAAAGTGATTTGGAACTTTTAAACATTACTTTTGAAAAGGGTTTGAGGACAGCCCAGAATTCTTTGGAAGAGAAATATGATGAACATTTGAATGATTTAAAAGCTCATATTGAAGTTCTGTTGAATAATTTAAATGGAAATAATTCAATAGATAGAATATCTTCAAAACTTGATAAGCTTGATGATGTGCAAAGTGCAATTCAAGAACAAGGTAATGTCCTATCTGATTTGGATATAACTTTTAAATCTTATATGCAAACCATTGATGAAAAGTTCTCTGATAACGATGCTCTTCAGTCAATTGAGAGTAAGTTTGGTTCAGGACTTAAAATTATTAATGACCAGTTGAGCGAATTTTCTAAAACGGAAACAAAAGTTTCTGAAATGTTGTCTGTTTTGCATGAGAAGGTTGATGTCCTGGCCTTAAGTACAAATGAATCAGATATTTTAGAAGAAATTGATGATATAAAGGATTTAATTTTTGAACAGCGTAAGTATTTTGAGGCGACTTCTGATGAAAAGGCAGCAGCTATAGATAAATATTTACGTGACTTGTTATTAAAACTTGATAATCTTGATTTAGAAAAAAATTCTGAAGATGTAAAAACAACTATAATGAATGCACTTGTATCACTTTTTGATCAAATTTCATTTGTTGAAGAAACTGAAGATATAAAAGATTTTGTAGAAGAAAAAACAGATGAAATTAAGCAAAATCTTATTCAAGTTCAAACACAGCTTCATCAAATAGCAAGTTCAAATGATGATTTTGATTATTCATACACTCTACAGGATGTAGAATCTGATATTGCAAAATTACGACTTGCGATGAACCAAATATCTGCCGGTGCTGATTTTGAAGGTTTATCTGAAGGGATTAAACAGGTTGTCAATGCGGTTGAAGGGTTGGAATCTTCACTTACTCAAGACCAGATAGTTGATTTAAAAAGTGATATTGAAAAACTTAATGAAGATATTTTGAGTATAAGTTCAAGAACAAACAAACTTATTTTGACTTCGGATGAGTCATATAAGGTTCTTAATGATGGGTTAAATAATTTTAGCAGTTTAATATATCGTTTGGAAGATAGAATAAATGAGCTTGATAAAACGCAGTTGTCAGAAAGACTTGAAAGAAAACTTGATAACTTGCAATCTATGGCAATATCATCTGCAAATGCGGACAAGGTTTTCCACCAGGTAATGATGTATTTGGGTGAATGGATAGATTCTACGACCGAAAATATTTCGAGTATAACAGATAAGACTGCTGAAATTTCAAATATTAAGGAAGGTTTAGATGAGTTAAAGGGTCTTGTTCCTGAACAGTCAGCGTTTCTAAATTCACTGCAGTTAAGATTTGAAAAGCAAGAAGAACGTATTTCAGAATTGGAATCAAAATTAGATAAAATTTTATCGACACTTGAAGAAAAAGATGATATGGTGTTAAATAGAAAAGTGGACAAGATAGAAAAGATGTTGTCCAGACTTGGAATTAGTATAGAAAAGTTGACATCTTATGTTGATGAAGAATAGATTAATATCAGATTTAAGAAAGAAATTACCCCACTTTAATGTCTTGGCAACGTTAGAGGAACGTTACGCTTATGCCCAAGATGCAACTAATGTTCGCAAGATAGAAAGTCTTCCGGATGCTGTTGTTTTTGTAGAGACAATTGAACAGGTTCAGTCGGTAGTAAGGATTGCAAACAAGTATCGAATTCCGGTAATATGCCGTGGTGCCGGTACTAATGTGGTTGGTGCTTGTGTTGTACAGCATGGCGGAGTTATATTAAATTTTTCTAAAATGAACAAAATTATAGAAATTAATAAAGAAAACATGACTGCTGTTGTGGAACCTGGGGTTGTTTTAGGAGATTTACAAAAAGAAGTAGAAAATTTGGGACTTTTTTATCCTCCAGACCCGTCAAATTTGGCAGTATCAACTATTGGAGGCAGTATTGCCCAGTCATCAGGCGGTGCGAAGTCATTTAAGTATGGGACAACAAAGGATTATATTATAGATTTAAAAGTTGTCATGGCAAACGGAGAGTTACTTCAAACTGGGGCAAATACCATAAAGAATGCGACAGGGTATAACTTAGGGAGTCTGTTTGTCGGTTCTGAAGGGACTCTGGGCATAGTTGTTGAAGCTACACTGAAGCTCATTCCAAAACCGGAGAGTAAAAAAGTTATTATGGCATATTTTGATACTGTGAAAGAAGCTGTTGAGGCAGTGAACTCTATCATTGAGCAACGTGTTTTCCCTGCAACGATTGATTTTATGGATCAAAATGCTATAAAAACGGTTGAACAATATTATCCTACAGGATTGTTAACAGATAAAGATGCTGCATTGATTATTGAAATAGATGGTTTTGAATGTACTATGGATTATCAAGAAAAAATAGTCACTGGGATTTTGAAAGTTTCTAATGCATCTGAAATAAAAGTTTCTCATAATGAGCAAGAGTATTCAAATATATGGATGGCGAGAAGGTCTTCTATGGCTGCTTGTGCAAAGTTAAAGCCTAATGTTACAACAGATGATGTTATTGTTCCGAGAGAAAATTTGGAAAAACTTGTCCTTGGAATTCGTGCGATTTGCGAAAAATATAGGTTAGATGTTTGTATGGTTGGGCATGTCGGAGACGGAAGCGTGCATCCTCAGATTCCTATAAATTACAAGGATGAGGATGAATATAATCGCTATAAACTTGCAAAAAGCGAGATATACAATTTGACAGCACAGCTTGGAGGAATACTTTCAGGCGAGCATGGCATAGGTTCAGAAAAGCGTGCTCACATTCATAAGGTTATAAATTCTACAGCACTAAATTATATGAGAAAGATTAAAAGAATTTTTGACCCGAATAATATTTTAAATCCTTATAAGATTTTTTAAATAAAGTTGTTGTATAATTCTTCTATGGAAACTCTTCTACAAAAATATATAAATCCTGAGAAAGAAGAATTGATAAATTATTTTAAATCTCTAGGTCTTTCTGTTCACCTGACAACTAAGGCTCGCGGACATCAGGGATTTTTTTTGAATGGCAGAATTGATATTTCTAAAAATATTGCGGAAAGCAGGATTGTTCCGACTCTTTTGCATGAATTTGCACATTATGTTCATTCAAAAATCGAGCCTGACATGCCAAAAACGGGAGGAACGCTCAAGATGCTTTTCCAAACTGATGATAAGAGTTTCTTTGAACAACTTGTTTGCGTTACTAATTTTGTGGATGAAAATTCTTTATGTATAAGGCTTTATGAACATAAAGCACGTGTAAAAACAAAAATTAACGAGTATGATAGAATAATAAAGTTTGATTATCCCAAATTTATGCGTTCGAAGAAGTTCCGAGAGTTTGACAAATACATAAAAAAATCAAATGCGCGTTATTTGTTGAAGTATGATAGGGTAAAAATTATAGAAAGAGGCTTTTTCAAACGTGAAGTAAAAATATATACTATTGACAGTCTTGAAAGAGATTTTGATATGCCTCGGGCTTTTGCAGCGTATATAAGATTAAAATCTTGTACCCGTAAGCAAGCAAGAATTTCTGCCCGCATAAACAAATTAAAGAAATATTACGAAAAACCTACAGAACTTTTCGCCCGTTTAATTGAAGCTCTTTATTTGGATAAAGAATGGACAGAGGCCATAGCTCCTGATGTTGTTGAACGTTTTTATGCATTACTTGATTGCGGTTATTACAAGGAATTAGGAAAAATTAAGCTCTAAGCTATTTTTAAAAATACGTTTTTTATTATTTCCCTAAAATTGTTCGCTTTTAAGTAATTCTTTATCCAACTGTCTGTATCTATTTTCCCTATAATAAATAAGCTGTCTTTTTTCAACTTTCTTGAGACCATTTCAACTGTATTTTTTATTACTCTGTCAGAAAAATATCCAAGAACATTTCTGCACATCAGAACTGTATTGGAATCGTCTTCCAGATGGACAAGTATGTCAAACATGTCTGCCTGTTTAAATATAACTTTTTTCTTGACATCTTCAGATACTGCATAGGTTGTATATTTCTTTTGAAAAAGATCATAAACGTTATTTTTAATTTCAAGATTTTTACTACTCTTTTTAAAATATTCAGTATAATCCTTGCAGTTATGGTTTATATGTTCCATGTTTTCCGGATGGATATTTAAAAGTCCGCTTTGTGCTGCTTTAATAATTTCTTCGTCAATGTCGTAAGCATATATCGGGAAAAATTTCCCTATATCTTCGTTTTTACCTCTTTCCAAAAATGAAATAATTTGGGAATAAGCTTCAGAACCATCTGATGATGCGAATTGGACTATATTCACTTTATCTTTATTTTTAAAGTGACGGATCATATACTCCGTTAATTTTTTCCAATCAATGTCAGAGCGAAATGGATATGTCATGGTCCCCATTTCTACACCATATTGAGATTTGTATACTCTTCCGTTGGTTCCAAAGGAGGGATTGTGGTTATATTTATAATAATTAGGGTTATACGTACGATAACCGTAGTTTACTTTCATAGTATAGTTATAAAAATCCCTGAATATTTTTTTTTGCTATCTTACTTTCTATACGCGTCCATACATGTCTTCATATCTAATGATATCTTCTTCAAGAAGAGGGTCACCTTTTTGAACTTCAATAATCTCAATATCCTCATCATAAGGGTTTTGCAAAGAATGAATTGCTTTTAGTGGGATGTCAATACTATGTCCAGGAGACAATATCAGTTCTTTGCCTTCAAGAACAACTTTTGCCGTACCTGACAAAATGACCCAATGTTCACTTCTATAGTTGTGTGACTGTACTGATAATTTTTGTCCGGGATTTACGTGTATGATTTTTGTCAGGAAACCATCTCCTTGTGCAATTACAGTATAAAACCCCCAGGGTCTGTAAACTGTTTTATGTACAAGATGTGTATCATCGTTTTGTTTTTTTAATGTATCAAATATTTGTTTTACGTCTTGAGTTCGGTCTTTTTTACAGGCTAAAATAGCATCTTCCGTTTCTACAATAACAGTATCTTCAAGTCCTATTGTTGCAACAAGTTTTGATGACGCATAGACAAAAGAATTTTTAGAATCTTTATCTAATACGTGACCTACAAAAACGTTTCCATTTTCATCTTTTTTGCTTATGTCATAAATAGATTGCCAGGAACCTAAATCATTCCAGTCGCTTTCCAATTTGACAAGTGCAATTTTATTTGATTTTTCCATGATTGCGTAATCTATTGAAATGCTTGGCATCTTGTCAAATTCTATAAATGGTATGTCTTTATTTTTTGAAAAATCAAATTTTTCTGCGATTTTTGCAATTTCCGGAGCATGCTTTAAAGTTTCTTCAAAAAGAGTTGACGCTTTAAACATAAATATCCCGCTGTTCCAGAAATAAGTTTTTGCATTCAAATATTTTTTTGCGGTTTCGAAATCAGGTTTTTCAACAAATTCTTTAACCAAAAATCCTTCATCAATTTTGTCAGAAGTATTTATATATCCATATCCTGTTTCCGGGTAGTTTGGTTGAATCCCAAAAGTCACGATATACCCTTTTTCAGCTAACTTTTCTCCTTTTTTTACAGTTGATAGAAATCTTTCATTATCCTGAATAAGATGGTCAGACGGAACAACAATTATTACTGGATCTGAATTTGAGTTTTGCATAATATATTTAGCTGCAAGTACAATTGCGGGAGCAGTATTTTTGGCTACCGGTTCTGCAAGAACAACAGGGGATGTTGTGAGTTTTGAAAGTTGCATTTTGATATTTGAAGTATGTTTAGTATTTGTTATACTAATAATTTTGTCTTCCGGCATGCACTGTTTTAACCTTTCAAATGTCGCCTGTAAAAGACTTTTATCTGAATTGAGATTTAACAATTGTTTTGGATAAAGTTCTCTTGATAACGGCCACAACCTGCTGCCTGAACCCCCCGCCAAAATTATTCCGTACATTACTCCTCCTATCTTTATATATGATATTATAATATAAAATAGATTGCTAAATAACAGCTTATTTTTTAATGTTACTTTTCTTTATAAAAAAGCTGGATTTCCTGACTTCTAAACTTTCTTGAATAATAAATATTTTTTTGTTAGACTGTAAATATAATGTTTGAGTGGGATATGAAAAAGAGAGTTATTGCAGGTATTGTGGCTGGAATTGTGTTAGTCAGTGCCGGAACTTTTGCTGCTGTTTATCAGCCGCCACATAAGACTGATGAAATATACAAAGCTGCAATGCAGGATTTTAAGGATGGCAACTATCAAAACGCTTATTACCTTTTTTCAAAAATATCTTTGTTTTCAAATCTTAAGCCGATAGCTATATATCATAGGGGCGAATGTGCTAAAATGCTTGGGGATGATAAGTCGGAGTTAAGACAGTATCAAATATTGTTTAACAATTATCCCAAACACAAACTTAGTATAAGAACCCGTTACTTAGCAGGGCAAAAATTAGTAAAAGACAAACCCCAGCTTGCCAAAAAGTATTTTGAATATATTATTCACAATGCTCCTGAATCTGACTATGCAATAGCTTCCGAATATTACTTAGGTTTGATTTTAAAAAACAAGTATAGAAATGCCAAAATTTTCCCAACTTCGGTTAAAGATGACATTCAAAATTGTTTTCGACACTATTTGAAAAGTGCTCCTTCAGGTGTTTTGGCTCTAAATGTCGTTGATAATTGGCTTGAGATACCTGGAGATATTTCAAAAGACGATTATTTGTTAATGGCAAATTCTCTTTATATATATGGTGAATATGAAAAGGCTGAAGAGCTGATTAAAAAAGTTGATTTAACTGAGAGTTGGGCTTTAGATGTAAAAAATTCTTTCGCCATGAAAAATTTCCAAAGAGCCAAATATCTAACTGAAAATGGTTTAGAAAAACGGTCCAATTATGTTGCGGAAGATGATATATTGCAAGCTATTGATATATATATACAGCTTTCAGAATCAAAAACTAAATCTGTTGATAGACTTTTAAGTGTCGCAAATGGAAAAGGCCGTGATTATCTTCTTAGTTTAAGGTGCCAAAACCTTCCTCAAAAGGATAAAGAATCTTGTTATACAAATTTGTACATGAAATATCCTAATGGAAGATTTGCTGCAGACGCTCTTTCAAATATTTTTTTCCTAAAGATAAAAGCTAAAGATTACACTTCGGCTGAAAAAATCGGCATGGACCACTTGAATAAGTATCCTGATTCTTTGTCAGCCCCAAAAGTCATGTTTTGGCTTGGGAAAATTGCAGAAAGGCTGAACAATTATGATGAATATACAAATTATTACAAGAACGTTATAGACAAATATCCCGATACTTATTATGCTTATAGGGCTTATTTGCGACTAACCCATATTCAAACCCCTCTGTTAACAAGTTATATCAACCCCAAACCTGTTTTATATCCATATAAATATACCCGTAATAATATAATAGTGAAGCTTGTTGATTTACAGGATTATGATGTAGTAAATGAGCTTGTCGGGGATGATGATTTTATAAAGAGCTGGGTTTTGTACAAGAAAGGTGATTACTCACATTCAATGCTCGTTGCACGCGATGCGATGGAAAAGATTTCAGACAAGCCCGACAAGTATGACTTGCGTTGGAGACTTGTGTATCCGGTTATTTATTATGATGAAATAAAAAAATATGCAGATGAAACAGGTAACAATCCACCCTTAATGCTAGCATTAACAAGGGAAGAAAGCTATTTTGACCCTCTGGCACAAAGTGCTGCGGGAGCAAGCGGATTGATGCAGCTTATGCCTTCTACTGCAACAGAAATAAATAATAAGTTTAAATTAGGCATGCTAATACCTTCATCGTTATTCAATCCTGACATGAATATAAAGTTAGGAAATTATTACTACGAGTTTTTAAGAACAAACCTTGAAGGATATGATATTTCATCAGTTGCAGCTTATAATGGCGGAATAGGTTCTATAAAAAATTGGAAAACTACGCTTCATTATAATGATACTGATGAATTTGTAGAACAGATTCCTTATTCTGAGACTCAAAATTACGTGAAAAAAGTGTTTAGAAGTTACTGGAATTATATAAGAATATATAATGGTAATGATTAAAATTATTAATGTATTTACTTTTTTGTATTAAACAATTCATTTATAAACAAAACCGGCCTGTTATATTAACAGACCGGTTACAGTTTTTATTTAGTTTATTTTCTTAAATCATGTTCTTTCTAATATTTTCTTTTTGTTTGTCGATTTTTTTAAGTCTGCTTTCAATAGATTTGATTTGTTTATCTAAAGCTTTTCTTTCAGCTTTAACAGCCTTATATTGAGCATCCACATCTGCATATTTTGATTTGTAGTTTAACAGTTCGTTTCTAACATCTACTTGTGCATTATCAAGTTGGATAATTGCGTTTTGCATTTTTGTATTTCCTGCAGGTTCTTCAGCTACACTCTGCCTTGTTGTAGACACAGGTGCTTGAATTGTATTAGATGTTGATGAAGTTCTGACATTTGCCGGTGTTCCGTAAACAGTATCATCGAAATTTAAAGGAGTGAAAGCATTACCATCGGCAAAAGCTGCTGTAGAACATGCCAATACTAACCCAAGAGATACAACTAAACATTTAAAATTTTTTGTCATGACAATTTCTCCTTATTAAATAATAATTATCCTTTCTACATTATAGAACGAGTATATCCTATACTTGTTCAAAAAAACTCATTCAAAAAAATGAGAAATGTCGGGAACAAATTAAGTAGTAAATCGTCAAAAAAATAGTTAGGCTAGTAAATATGAATTTTTGTAAAGGGTTAAAACAGTTGTGTTTAGTGGATTTATAGAAAATGAAACAAAAAAAGTAAAAAAAACATGAAAAAAAGTGCTTGACTTTAAAATTTCTTTTGCATACAATCAGAGACGTGCTCTGAATGAACAGAAAGCACGATGAACCTTAAAAATATCAGACAAAGTTAAGAAATTTGAAGATTTTAAAAAAAATCACTTGACAAAAAAAATTGATGATATAATATAAGAAATGCAGATGACACTAGCAATTAAATAAATGCATCTGATATAAATATAAAAGGAAGTAAACCCCAATCTAATGTGATGATTGTGTCTGTGATAGCAGAACTTTTAACAAAGTGGTTGAAACAAACTGTACCTTGACAACAGAATAGCTGAAACAAACAATACTTTGTTAATTCTAAAAACAAAATGATAAGGACACGTTAAGCGAAACGCTTAGCGAATGTAATGAGCGAGAAGCTGTCCTTCGGGACAGAGAATCATAACTTTCTGACAATGGAGAGTTTGATCCTGGCTCAGGACGAACGCTGGCGGCGTGCTTCATACATGCAAGTCGAACGAGAATCTCTAGCTTGCTAGAGAGGAAAGTGGCGGACGGGTGAGTAATATGTAGAGAATCTGCCCTTGAGAGGGGGACAACAGAGGGAAACTTCTGCTAATACCCCATATGAGCTTAGTTGAAATACTAATCTTGAAAACTCCGGTGCTCAAGGATGAGTCTGCATCTGATTAGCTAGTTGGCGGTGTAATGGACCACCAAGGCGACGATCAGTAGCTGGTTTGAGAGGATGATCAGCCACAATGGGACTGAGACACGGCCCATACTCCTACGGGAGGCAGCAG
>CALUVT010000003.1 GCA_944324345.1 Candidatus Gastranaerophilales bacterium | reverse complement strand
CTGTTCGCCCATTAAAGCGGCACGCGAGCTGGGTTCAGAACGTCGTGAGACAGTTCGGTCCATATCCGGTATACGCGCAAGAGATTTGAACGGAGTCTTCCTTAGTACGAGAGGACCGGGAAGAGGGGACCTCCAGTGTACGGGTTATCGTGCCAGCGGTAAACGCCCGGTAGCTGTGTTCCAAGCGGATAAGTGCTGAAAGCATATAAGTACGAAGCCCACCGTAAGATGAGATCTCTCATGACACAAGTCAGTAAGTCCCCGTGCAGATTACACGGTTGATAGGTCAGAGATGTAAGAATGGCAACATTTTCAGTCGACTGATACTAATAGGACGAGGGCTTTTCCTAGTGAAATCTTTGATTTCAATACTAGTTAATGTGATTGCGTTAGCTTATAATCATTATGCAGCTTTCAGGGTACAGTAAATCCCATTTAAAAGATTTGCTGGTGACCAAGAGTGAGGAAAACACCCGTTCCCATCCCGAACACGGTAGTAAAGACTCATATCGGTGAAAATACTTGGCGGGCCACCGCCTGGGAAGATAGCTCGTTGCCAGCGCCTATTTTTAAAAGCCTTTAACTTATATTTGAGTTAAAGGCTTTTGTTTTTTAATATTTTATGTATAATTGTTTTATGAGGAAGTTAAAAAAAAGAGTTATTAGTTTTGCAATTTCTTTTTTGCTTATTGCTAGCGGTGTGTATTATTTTGGGTTAAATTATGTCCCAAAAACTTTATATGAAACTCAGGTTATGCCTGCTGACAGAGATGAAGCTTTTTACGTTGAAAAATGGTGTTCCCCTGAATTTGGCCGAAGAGAAGCTGTTCTGTGGGATATGACAAGAGTTGATTGTTTAACTAAAGATTATGCGATTGAATTTGATTTTGCTAAAAAGTGGGCAGAAAGTGTTGGTCAATCGTTATATTATGCCAAAATGACAAATAAGTTACCTGCTGTAGTATTAATTTTAACTAAGTGGTCTGATATGATCTATGTCAAAAGAATTGAGCGTTTAAACAATGGGATTAAAATATTTTTAATCAAGGCTTTTTAGTTGACTATTCTAAAAAAATGATTATAAAAAAAGTATGACTATTTTGGAGTTGTTTAAATTTAATAAAACTTGTGAACATACGAAAATAAGACCTGATGTTGATTATGCTTATTGCCCTGACTGTGGAGAATTGATTGAAAATCAGTGGTATCTTGTAAGATGTGCTTGCTGCGGTGTTAAACTAAAAGGCTTTTTGAAAAATGGCAAGATTATTCCGGAAAAGCATTTTTGTCATAATTGTGGTACAAGAGAGTACGTTATTGAAAGAATTAATAAGATTAACTTTATTGATATAAGCTATGCAGTGCTTGTAAAGGCTATCGTAAATCATAAGTTTACAAACTCAACTCAAAGCTGGGTAGAAACTGACTTTAGAACATCAAATTACAGACCGAGATTGCTGCAACAATCCCTATAAAATCTGCAATAAGTCCTACAATTAATGCATATCTTAATTTGGATATTTTTACTGATCCAAAGTATACAGCAAGAACGTAGAATGTTGTTTCACTTGATCCTACCATTATTGCTGCAAGTTTTGTTGCATAATCATCAGGTCCAAGGGTATGAGCAATATCTGAAAAGACCCCCAAGGCTGCCGAACCTGAAAGAGATCTTACAATCATTACAGGGATTGTATCGGCTGGTACGTTGAATAAATTTAAGGCAGGTGCAAGTATTTGAGATGCTATCTCAATTATGCCTGATGCTCTTAACATTGATATTGCAACGATTATTGCAACAAGATAAGGGATTATATTTACTGCGACATGAAAACCGTCTTTTGCACCATCTGTGAATGTTTCATAAAGCGGTACTTTCTTAAATAAGCCAACGGTAAGAATTAATATAATTATTACAGGGAGAGCCCAAAGAGATATGACGTTCATAAAAGTGTGAAACATTAATCATTCTCCTTTTGCGGTTCCCAAAATTTTTCAAATACTTTTGCAAGAATAATTGCACTTAAAAAAGTTATAGAAGTTACTAAAAGTGTTGGAGCAATAATTTCTGTTGGATTTTTGTATCCAATACCGATTAAAACTGCGATAACCGTTGCCGGCACAAGCTGAAAACCTGCGGTATTCATTGCAAGAAGCATACACATTGCATTTGATGCTGATTTTTTATTTTTGTTGAGCTTTTGGAGTTCTTCCATTGCCTTAATTCCCATTGGAGTTGCAGCATTTGCAAGTCCTAGAGCATTTGCTGAAAAATTCATGGCAATATCTCCTATGGCCGTGGATTCTTCAGGAATTTCTTTGAACAAGTGTTTGGTAACTGGTTTAATGACTTTGGCAATAAACTCGACAAGCCCTGATTTTTCAGCTATTTTCATTATCCCAAGCCAAAAACTCATAATCCCGATAAGAGAAAATGCAACCTTAACTGACAACTCCGCTCCTGATAAGATAGAATTAACAACTTCCTGAAGTCTGCCATTTATTGCACCAAAAACTATTGAAATTACTATTAAAAAGTAGAATATATAATTCATATTTCAATTAAAGCATTAAAAGTTTTTTCGGTCAATCAATTTAATTTAGTGCCTGTGGTGATGGTGGTGATGATAAGGTTTGTGATGATGTGGTGGTGGTGGCAGAGGAGTATATATGTAAGGATAAGGGTATACCGGAAAACTCGGAGCAATAACTTCCGGTTCTACAAATTGTGAATCGTATTCATCCATTATTTCATTAAATTCATCATAGTTTATTGTTCTAGGATTTGAGTCTTCCTGGTTATAATTTTGTGAAACTCTTCTGAATAAGTTTTGCCAAGTATATACCATTGAAGTTGTTGCCTTCATAGGATTAAATGAGTTCCAGTTAATTATTTCGGTATTTATAACTTCATTTTCGCTAAGTATTCCGTTAGCGTTTTTATCTATTTCATTAAATCTTTCTTCTCTGGTTTTGCTTGTTTGAATGTTTCTGGCATCTCCGTATTTGAAACAGGAAGGTACTTTAACCCTGTTTGAAACCATTATGCTGGTGCTATAAGGATAAATTGGGTATTGTGCTTCTGCTTCTGTAGCTGGTGTCATTGCTGCAAGTGCAATAGCTGCTGCTCCTACTGCGTTTTTAAGCTTATGTTTTGTAGAATTTTCCCCTTGAAATATGGGATTAGATTGATAAGTTACCGGTGAAATTCTCATATAAACTCCTTAATTTCGAACATACATTTATCATATTCAATAAAAGTTATTTTTGTTTATTCATTAAGAAAAATTTACAAAAAAAGACACCGGTCTTTAAAGACCGGTGTCTTCATTATTATTCAGTATTATTAGTGGCAAAGTGAACACTGACCGCTGCAAGTAAGATTTAAAGCTTCTTTAGCTTCTTCCATTCTTACTTTAATACGACCGTCTACTGCAATTCCTTCACCTGTAGTTTCAGAAATTAACAACGGGTTGATATCCAATTCATCAATGAATTTGAAATCACTTACCAATTGAGATAATCTCAATAATGTTTCTTGAATTTGATCGATTTGAGCAGGTTTTGTGCCTCTTGCACCTTCTAACAACTTGTATGCTTTAACTGATTTGATCATATCCATTGCATCAACATCAGTTAAAGGTGCAATTCTGAATGTTACATCTTTCATTACTTCAACAAATACGCCGCCTAAACCGAACATCATCATTGGTCCGTATTGAGGATCTGTTGCAATACCGCAAACCATTTCGCGGTTACCTTTAACCATTTCTTGAATGATTACACCTTCAAGACCTTCAAGCAATCCTTTTGCTTCAAGTCTTTCAAGCAATCCTTTGTATTCTCTTCTCAATTGTTCTTCTGATTTAATGTTAACTACAACACCGCCAACATCTGTTTTGTGTGATGTTGTTTTTGAAGTCATTTTCATTACAACAGGGTAACCAATTGAGTTTCCGAGTTCTACAACTTCTTCTTCATTTGTTGCTAAACCGTATTTGCAAGCACGAATTCCATATGCTTGAAGTACATCAATAGATTCAAGAGTTGTAAGCTGTGCTCGATCTTCTGACAATGCTTTTTTAATAATTGTTTCAACTTTAGCTCTGTCTACGTCATAGCAAGGGATTTTTCCTTCTTCTCTTTCCATCCACAATCTTTGTTGATTTAATCTGTTTAATCCATCAGCTGCTTGTTCTGCGTACATAAAGAATGGCATATTAACATTCATATCTGACAATTTTGTGAAGAACTCGTTTGTCGTCATAAATACGCCAACAACTGGTTTTTGAGGATTTTTAGCTTTAATTTCCATCAAAGCTTGAGCTACATCAATATCTTTCAAGCCCAAGAATGGTAAGTAAATTGTAATAATCATATCAACATTCTCATCAGCTATAACTGTTTCTAGAGTTTGCTTGTAGTGTTCAATAGGAGCTGATGCTATCATGTCTATTGGGTTTTTAACTGATGCTGCTGATGGTAAGAAACTTCTTAATTTTTCTTTTGTAGCATCAGATATTTTTGCCATTTGCATACCGTATTCACAAACAGCGTCAGTTGCCATAATTCCCGGGCCGCCTGAGTTTGTAATAATAGCTACTCTGTCACCTTTTGGAATTGGGCAATTTGCAAAAACTTTTGCTGTTTCAAACAGGTTTTGCAAAGAAAATTCTCTGATAACACCTGATTGATGCAAAAGTGCTGCAGCTGCTTTGTCAGCTCCGGCAAGTGAACCTGTATGAGATGATGCAGCTGATGCTCCTGCTGCTGATCTACCTGCTTTAAGTGCTAAAATAGGTTTTTTCTTTGTAATACGTGAAGCTAATTTTCTAAAGTTTGCTGGGTTTTGAATTGATTCCATATAAAGCAATATTTGTTGAACATCGTCATCATTTTCCCAGTATTCAATTGCTGTTTCAGCGTTTACATCTGCTTGGTTACCGATTGAAATGAATTGAGCAAAACCGAGGTTAAGGTCTTTTAATATATTTAAAATACCTCCGCCTAGAGCTCCTGATTGAGATACAAAACCGATGTTTCCTCTTTCCGGTAAGCTTTCAGCAAAACATCCGTCCATTCTGATTTCAGGGTTAGTGTTTACAACGCCCAAGCAGTTAGGACCTACGCATCTCATTCCGTATTCTTTAATTTTTTCTACTAATTGTTTTTCTAATTCTGCACCTTCTTTGCCAGTTTCTTTAAATCCTGCAGTGATTATACATAAACCTTTGATTCCTTTTTCATGGCACTGATCAATTGTTGATAGTACGAATTTTGCATTTACAACAATGATTGCAAGGTCAACTTCACCTGGAACTTCCAATACTGAAGTGTATGCTTGCAAGCCTTCAATTATACCGCCTTTTGGGTTTACAGGATAAATTTTTCCGTTAAATTTGTATTCCTGCAACCTTTTCATAATATCTGAACCTATGGTGTGTTCTTTTGTTGACGCACCAATAACCGCTATTGATTTCGGTTTCATGATTTTGTCTAAAATGTTCATGTTTTGTCCTTTCTTTCTTATTTAGTTGTTAGTTTGAATAGTTTATTTATAATTGTCTTAAATAAATTTTTTTTCGGATATGTTTTGATTTTGGGTTCTTTATTTTTGTAGTAAGTTATTGTCGCATAGTCAAAAGGCTTATTCTGGTATTGTTTATATAATTTACTTAACTGTTCGTTTTGAATCTCTTCAAATGTTTTTGGAGGTTTGTTCCCAAAATTTATCGGCGATATTTTCATTTTTTCCTTTCAAAATTTAATATCCTTTTGGTATCCACTCTCTCACTCTGGACTTTGCTCCTAAATCTGTTGCAATTTGTTCGCAAGTTTTCAGATCAAGATGTCTGCCTTTATATCCTTCAACAACGCTTGCAACTACAGAGATATTTTCGACTGCACAAGCTTTAATAAATTTTTTAACTTCCTCATAAGCTTCTTCAAATTTCGGTTGAGAAAGTTCATTATATTCCTCTTTTGTAGCTCCATTCAAACTTACTGAAAATTCATCAATAAGTCCTTTAAGTTCTGGAACGACATTCCTTTTGTATACAAAATTGGCATGACCGTTTGTATTTATGCGTATTTTTGTATTGGGGTATTTAGTTTTGATATATTTGGCAACCTCTTTTAATACATCTAATTTCATCATAGGTTCGCCATATCCGCAAAATATAACTTCGTTAGATGGTGTAGAAGTGTATATTTTGTTGAACTGTTCTATAACATCTTCAGATGTAGAATTTTCATTATCAAGCCATAATCTTTGGCCGACTACATCATCTTTGTCTTTTCTAAGGCAAAAGATACAATCATTTGTACATCTGTTGGTCAAATTAATATAAATTTTTCCATCGAGTAAATATACTAAAATATTTGCCATGACTAGCCTTTCAATATAAAAATTATCGCATGGGCAAAAATTTTTTACAAGTAATTTGGAAGGAATTGAAAAAATGTTAATTTATAGAAAATATTTATTCTATTAAAAATTTTTTCGGTATAAATAGAGTTGAAAAAGGCTGTGATATATGGTATAAAAGTTTTGTTAATAGTATAAAAAGGAGCAGAAATATGAAAAAGATTTTTAGTGCCCGAATTTCGGGGGGGGGGCAACTCTTGGCTTGCTAGGCGGATTTAATCCTTGTAAAATTTTCAAAAAGATGTATAATAGTGACATGAAACATCACTATAAAAGGTTCGGATTTACATTAGCGGAAGTATTGATAACCTTGGGTATAATAGGAATTGTCGCGGCTCTGACAATACCTGCTGTTATTTCTAATTACAAAAAGAAAGTGATAGAAGTAGGTATGGAAAAAACCTATAGTGATCTTACTAATTTAATTAAAATGAGCGAAGTAAATAATGGTTCATTTATTGATTGGGATTATACGCTAGATGGTAAAAGTTTTATCAACAGATATTTTGCTCCATATATTAATTGGACGGAATGTAAAAGTCACAATGGTAAAAGTAAAGGGACAATGCCATGTTTTGCGGGTTCTGATGGGAATTTCTATATGTGGTTGGAACAACCCAATAAAGTAATGGCAAGTGGAGGAGCAGATAGAGTTGCACCTAAATATCTTTTAAATGACGGCAGATCTATTGCAATTGAAAAAGTTTTTGATACCGGAAGAAACTGGAAGTACGTTCGTTTTGTGGTAGATGTTAACGGGCAAAAAGGAAAATCTGTCTTTGGAGAGGATGTTTTTCAATTCTGTTTAATGAATTATATTTGCAGTAAACCCGTCTGTCAGGGGTTTCATGTCGGAACTTGTGTTAATGGTGGGTCTGCAAATCGTCCGGCTAACGAGACTTTAAATGGTTGTGTATCACGTGGAGAAACTTGCGGGTATTACTTAGAAATTAATAATTGGAAATTCCCAAAAGATTATCCGATTAAGTTTTAGATTTCTTTTCGTTGGAATAATCTGCAGTACCGGGGAAGCTATTTTGTCCGGTTGTCATTCTTGTAATCCAGTATTGCATTTTTGGAATTAATGTCGACAAGAACATTGCAGATATTGCAAAACCAACTGACCAGTTGAATGCATTTTTGATAAAGTTTTCTCTGCAAGCTTTTTCAAGAATTTTAGATGTTATTTCAGTATTATTTTTCCTTGCTTTTTCAATAATTCTTGATACATATTGGTACACATCTTCTTTAAGGGTTGTAAGTGTCTCATAATTAACAAAACTGTATTTATCAGTTGATGCATTCTTTGTAGCTACACTGAAGATATTTTGCAAGAATTCAGGCATGTTAATTGCACCTTCTCTGAAAATATCTTTAACTTGATTTTTAGTCAAAACTGATACCCCTTCAATTTGTGGTTGAAGTTTTGACATACGTTCCGCTAAATCAGTGTATTTTGTGATAGCTTCTTCTGAGAATTGTTTTGTTTCTTTCAAGTGTGTTTTAAATTCATCAAGAGTAATAACTTTGTGTTCATCAAATTTACGTATCAAATCTCTGTCTATAAATCCAACATTGCTGTTATCTCCGACGGCTAATTTAGCAAAATCTTCTACATTCATTTTTCCGCCGTTTTCTTTTAATACAGCTTCAAGGTGGTCTGTAACTTGTTTCGCTGCAACAGGGTCGAGACGTGTTTTTCTTCCGTCTTCTATTTGATTTAGCCATTTATTAATGTTTGGCATATTAAACATGTAGAAATATATTGATGTTAGGTCTCTAAATAAAACTTCTGTTCTTTCATGATCATTTCTTGAACTTATAGCACGTCCTCCGGCTATACCTACGTCTGTCGAGAGAAGCTGGTATGTAGCATCATTTTCAAATTTATTTGCAATTGAAAGCAACGCATTATAATTCATTCCAAAAGGAACTTTTTTGTTATTTTCAGACTTTAAAAATTTGTCTATTGTAAGTTCTTGGAAGTTTGAATATTGTTGGGTATTAGAATCTTTCTCATCTTTAGAATTGTCATTTACATGTTTGTTATGATAAATAGCTGTTATGTGCTGATTTATTTTAGGGACTACAAGTCCTACAAGGACGTTAGCCAAAATGATGCTGGAGCCTATTTTTAAAGCTTTAAATACAGCTATTTGGTTTTTAGTAAGATTTTGGATTAATTTACCGGTTTTCCCTTGTAATTTTGCCTGAGCCTTTAACTTTTTATCATCATATAAAAAGTTTTTCAAAGGTTTTCTAACTCCGTCTTCTTGGGCATCAAAGTTTGCAGTATGGAGTTTGAGAATCCTTTTCCCGATGTAGTCGTTCATTTTGTTGAACATTTTTACACCTGCAAACCAAAACAATGCACCTATAGATTCTTCAGTAAAACGTTCTCTTGCCTCTTCAAACCCTCCTCTTTTATAAGCTTGTACAGTTCTCCCACCGGTTACAAAGCATTCAAGCAAAATCAAAGGTGCTAAACTGCGACTCGCAAGTCCTCTGATAAATCTTCGGGGATAACTAAATTGTGAAATTGTTTGAGGTCTGATTTCCATAATTATTTCCGCTAGAACATGCTTTTTAACTATCCTAAATGTTTTTTTTTGCCTGTTGATTAATTTTTTTTAATATATCGTTACAAGATTTAATGTAATTTTTACACTAATTATACACTAATTAAGAATTGTAAAAAATAAATCATAAAATAACAATGTTTTTTCTTTAGTGTTTTTGATAGAATTGTTACAGAAGGTAGTGTTATGTCAGTTAATCAAGTTACATCTTTTAAAGGATATAATCCTAATCATACAAATAATAATAATCAAAATAAACGTGGCAAATACTTACGTGAGGGTGTTATTTTAACATCAGCATTAGGTGTGGGTGCTGCTTTGGCTGTTATATCAAAAAGACAAGGTTTTTCCTTGAAACTTTCTGATATTAAAAAGACTCCGATCAAGGATTGGGCTATATTCAGACTTTTTGATAAAAAACAGCCGGATAGAAAACTTATTGAACTTGAAGAAGGTGAAATTATTTCTATTGCAGCTTCTTCCGTTATAGGTGGTCTTGTTGGTGGGGCTATATTTGATGATAAAAAGCATTTCAAATCAAAATTGAGAGAATCTGTTAACCAAATTTTAGGGAATGTTCTTGTCCCTGTCGGTTTTGTTGGTTGTGTATCAAGATTATATAAGGCAAATAAAGAAAAAGTTATGTCAATTATGCCTCAAATAAAGGAGACCGGAAAAATCTCTCGAAATATTAATAAAGTTTTAAAGGCATTGCCGGCTTCTGCTGCAACTATTGTTTCTCTTGGACTTGGAATTGTCGCAGGAAATAAGGTTTCGAACTTTATTAATGAGAAAATTTTCCATAAAAAAGTTGAAAGAAACATTAAGGGAACTGATTTTGCCCCTCATGTTGATGATTTAGGTATGGCAATTTCTTTAATGGCGGACAAGTCAAAAGGTGCTTCATTTATCCAAAGAATTGTTCCGCTGTTCCTTTGTGTACCTGGAATAGAAGTTGGTACGCACAGAGATAACTAGAAAGATTAGATGTTTTCAGGCTCTTTTAAAATATCTGCAAATTTTTGCAGTTCATCCAATAAAGGCTGATATTTTTTGTAGAGAATTTCCCTTGCTTGCTTTTTATCGCTGCTGTTCATAACTCCGATATCAATATCTGCTTGAAGTGCCATTTTAAGAATTTCAGGCATGTTTAATGCTGTTGGGTTTTTGCTTGATAAGTTTTCATAATATTTTTCAATAAAGTCTGAAGAAATTCTTTCTTTCCAATTATCCTTTCTGTTAGAACCGCCAATATTGTAGACAATATCTGTTATTCCAAGCAAGTCTGCAAAAGATATTTCAAATCTTCTGGATGAAAGAAGTTCGGCAAATTTCGCTTTTACCCTCTCTCTGTCAGCTGTTTCAAGAGCTTCTCCTTCTTTTTTTGTCCCATCAGGATTTGTGTCAGAAATTTTTTCGCATAATTCGCGGCTCTTATTGATTCTTATAGGATCTTGGTTTAAATATCCTGCAAGATACAAAGGATCCCAAGCTGGGCTTAATCTTACCCATTCCTGTTTAATCATAAGCTGGGCAGGTAAACTGTCATGAGAGCCCACTATTGTCCAGTGGTTTCTACCCAATTTTTCAGAGCGGGACCATTCCAATTGAACCAATTCAGGTAGTTTAAGTTTATCATAAAATGTTTTTACAAAGATTTTTGGATTGCTGCACAAAGATTCCCATATAGGATCTGAAGGTTCTAGGTTGTGCTCTTCAAGTGTTGGGAGTATTATTTTTTCAAGTATTCTTGGATAGTTATAGTAGTCGTCTATCTTTTCTCCATTTTCATAAGTTTCAGACATATAAGAACCTTGCAGTTTACTATAATCTATTTCCCCGTTTTCATTTTTAAATATGCTGTCTTTTCTTATCAGATAAGGTTCTACAAGCCCCAAAACATGGTCAATTCTTGTATTTTCACAAAACTCAAGATTATAATCAAGTTTTTCTTTTAAAAATTTCCCGCCGACATTAAGTTCCATCTGAGGCCCTTTGAATATTTTTCGCGGGTTGAGAACCGGAATCCCCCAGACTTGATGTTTTCCGGAATATTCGTAAGCTCCTATAGTGTAATCTTCTAAAAAGGCATCTTTAAATCGCCACTCATCCATCTTAGAACAACCTATAAGAAGATCATTAATATATTTAAATCCAGTTTTATCACGCCATTGTTTGTTTTCTTTTATTTGTTTTGTTGCAATAAACTGTTCAAATTTATATTGATCAATTGAATTTCTATTTGCAGATTTTATAGCTTGATATCTTTCTATAGCTTCAATATCACCGTTGTTTACGCCCACTATTAAATTTTTGTCAAGTTCATTATCCCAATTTTCAAAATCGTCTGTTTTATAATATTTTGATAAAACTTTAAATATCCCTTCATCATTTAGACGCTCATCGTACTTTTGCAAAAATTCATTAAATTCTTTTCCTAGGGCTATTGCTTGTGGTTGTCCCTTGACTAAATTGGATTTGAAATTCTTATAACTTTCAGAAAGTGCTGTATCATATGTTTTTACGGCTTCTTCAAAATTTGTCATGTCATAATTCTTATCAGAAATTTGTGGGGCAGAAGTTACATTATTGTAAGTTTGTTCAGATAATATTTTTCCGTATTTTTCTGTAGTCAATGGTTTTAAATCTATAAAAAGCCTGTTTTTTGCAAATGCTGATGAGTTGTATGGTGAGTACTTTACGCTATTTCCGTCATTTTCCAATTCTCCTCCGGGACCCAGCTGATTTCCGTTAAAGCCATATAACTGGAGAAATTGCAAATATTTTTTTGCAGCCTCACTGTAGGGAGAACCTATATGAGTATCTCTTTCTAATGCAGGAAAGCAGGAGCCATGAGTTATTATCACTCTATCTTGAATTCCAATAGCTTTATAGGCCTCTTGGCATGCTTTTTGTAAATAAGGTTCTTCTTCTTTAGTCGGACGTCTTTCAAATGAAATTGAATTATTTATCCCTAATACTTTCATGATGTTATGATAAAACCCGAACAAGGATTTTTTTGCTAGTTTTAACTAAATTTCTGAAATTACTTCAACTTGAGCATTACATCCGATTTCTTCTCTCGCAAGGACTGTAATATTGTTCATATAATTACTTAAAAGTGTAAATATTAAGTGCCTGAACTCAAGAGGAACAAGTAATTTCGGATTTTCAATGTTTAATTTTTTTACTTTTTTATTAAGTTTATCTGCAAGCTGTTCGGCAAAATCTGCATCAATTCTGATTATTGCATCATCGTTTTCATCAAAACTCGGGCTGAACTTATCTAATGTTGCATCAGATATTTCAAAAGCACTTATAACACCATCTGCGTTTTGATTATTTTGGCAGATTTGGCGAGAAAGAGACAATCTGAGTTTTTTTATTAAGTCAGACTTATTACTTTCAGCTGCAAAATCATTTATTTTCTCAAAGATTGATGTAATATCTTTGATTGATATATTTTCGCGGATTAAACTTGTTAAAACAAATCTCAAGTCAGAAAGAGATAAATAGTCTGGAATAATATTGTTTACCAGAAATTCATTGTTATTGTTAACAACATCAATGTATTTGTCTAATTCTTCGTAATCCAAAAGTTCATCTACATATTTTATCGAACAAAATTCAAGTGCGTGAGCAATGTATTCGGCACTGGATATTCCTTGCTGCCAGAAGTCTTTTGTCTTATCTTTTTCTATCCAGATTACTTTTTTACCCGTTATTTTATCTGTATCTGAAATTGATTTTTTAATTTTCTTTTCAAGGTGTAATTCATCCGCATAGTACATTAAAAAGCCGGGGTAAACACAAGATTTAAAGACTTCTAAACCTCTTATTTTTATGCTGAATTCATAAGGATTAAGTTTTTCATCATCTCGGAATATAATTTTCGGGATAATGAATCCTAATGTTTCTGTTAATTTTAAACGTGATTTGACAGTTTCAGATATAAGTTCTTCTTCCAAAATCTCTTGATTTGGTTCGACATAACCTAATATTTCTTCACTCAAAAGAATAGATAATTTTTCTTCCTTAAGCATAGAATACATCGCATTAGGGGAAGTTGCCTGAGCAAGTTTAAGCTTTAAATCATCCAATTCTTTCAAACCGGCAGATATTTTATCATTGAGTTTTTTTCTACTTACGGATGCAGGAGCTTCTCCTTCTAATTCTTCCTTAATTTTTGAAATTTTTTGTTTTTGTTCTCTTATTTTCCCTTGAATTTCCAAGCATATATCGTAGGGAGACTGTGTTGGTGAAAGCATTTTTTCCATTTGACTTTTGAAATTTGATATGTTTATTACATCTGCACTCACCTCAGGAGTCCCATATTCGGCTTCTTTCATAAAAATGCAATGACATAAAACCTGTCCGTCTTCATTTTCGACTTCTTGCATACTATACAATTCCCAGTTATTCATTGACATTTCATTTAACAGATTTTGAAGTTCCTGAGTGTTTTCGCTTGAACAAGTTTTTATAACATATTGCATTTTTTTATTAAACATAACTACTCCTTGTCTTTTGAAATAAGAATTTTTAACGCTTCAATAGCTGTTTTAATAGCCTTATCTGTGTCATGAACAACGGGATTTTCGAGATTTTGCTTTTCTCTTTCCTGGTTAGCAACTGTTAAAAATACCGAACCAACCTTGACCTTTAAAAAACTTCCAACAACAAACAATGCGGCAGATTCCATTTCCGATGCCAAACATCCAAGTTTTTTCCAAGCTTCCCATTTATTTAAAAGTTCATAGTTTACAGGCATCTTTTCGGGGTTATGCTGGCCATAGAAGGAATCTTTACATTGGACAATTCCTGTGTGATACTCAAATCCGAGATTTCTTGCCGATTCAACAAGAGCATTTATTATGTCAAGGTTTGCAACTGCAGGAAATTCTATTGGAGCATATTCTCTTGATGTCCCTTCCATTCTGATTGCTCCTGTTGCAATAACTATATCTCCGCCTTTTACATTTATGTCCATACCTCCGCAGGTGCCCACTCTTATAAATGTTTTAGCTCCCACGTTAACAAGTTCCTCGAGTGCAATTGATGCTGACGGACCACCTATACCGGTTGAAGTTACACTCACTTTTACTCCGTTCAAATAGCCTGTATAGGTGGTAAATTCTCTTCTATCAGCAACTAAAACAGGATTGTCAAAATATTCGGCAATTTTTTTGCATCGTTTAGGATCTCCCGGCAAAATAACATATTCGCCTACGTCTCCAAAATTTAATCCTATATGATACTGTTCATTGTTTTCCGAATAATGCATAATCAGGTCCTCTTTTTAGAATTTTCCGCTTTTTAATTTTTGAATTACGATATCTGAAATATCAACACCGCCTACAAAAATTACTCTATAATCTACTACAGCATCAAGTTTTTGTTCTACAAGAACTTCCTTGGTTGCAGCTTGGATTTTGTTATAAACTTGTTCTTCTTTTTGAGCTTTTAATTTCATATAAGCTTCTTCTTTTAGTTTGAATTCACGAGCTGTTTGCTCCTCAAAATTCTGTTTTTTCAATGGTGTGTCCAAAGCTTTATACTGTTTCTCTTTATCCACCATATATTGCTGCATTTCAAGAGCCTTTGAATCAATTTCTTTTATAGCTTGTTGGGCAAATGGAAAATTACTTTGAACTTTTTGATAATCAATATAACCTATTCCTGCTGCATTTGCCTGTGCTCCGATTGTAAGGAACAATCCTGCCGTCATTAAAATTGATGCTAACTTAAATTTTTTCATTTAATACCTCCTAAGGAATTTTTATGTTAGTACATTATGTCGCCTACACCAAAAGTAAAGTAACCGCTTCTGTTTCCGTTGTCACCCGGATTGGTAAGCGGAATACCATAGTCGATAGACAAAGGTCCCATTCCGGGGATATAAAGTTTCAAACCAATACCGGCAGATACTGCATACATTGGTCTGTCATATATTTTATCCGTAATTGAAGGGTTGAATATTTTACCTGCATCAGCCCATACGGTAAATCTTAAATTATTTAAGAAGTTAATACGTGTTCTATCCAAAAATGGGATAGGTGTTGCAAATTCTGCACTACCCATAATGAATGCATCACCTGTACCGACGCCGCTCATTTTGAAACCTCTTATAGTGTAAGGGCCACCAAGTCTGTATGCCATAACTTCAGGCATATTGTCTCCGTGAAGCTTGCCGCCACCTTTAGCAGTGAAGGATAGTGATGATTTTTTCCCGACAGGAATATACTGTTTAACCATACCGGTTAACTTCCCGTGAGTTTTATCAAAGTCTATAATCCCTATTTCTTCGTCAAATCTGATACTTGCCATTGTACCTTTTCTTGTAACTGTAGCATTATCTCTTGTGTCATATAATAATGCAGGGCTTAAGGAAAGGAAAAATCCTCCTTCAAGTTGTTTGGCACGCTCAGAAATTGGTATGTTGTATTTAGAATATAAACTACTAATTTTGTTAGCATCGCCTTCAGATACATTAATATTTTCTATGCCTAAAGAGAAAGTTGATGTTACATGTTTGTTACTTTTCATACGGTGAGCTACAGTTGCTTCTGCACCTATTCTTCTTTCTATAGCTAGAGGAACCTGGTAGCTGCCGAAATCTCTATAAAAGATTTTACTCATCAACGAAGTATCTGCATTGTAAAAATAGGGTTTAAAATAGCTTAATTCTGCCTGCAAGTTCATTCTTCGTTTAATAGAAGCATCATTCAGAATAACACCGGTACCAACGATACCGTTAAGAGAAAGTCTTTCGTTTCGCCCTAAAAAGTTGTTATCTGCAATCCCAACGGAACCAAATACCCCTGTCACAGAGTCGATACCACCACCTATTGAAACGCTGGCAGTTCTTTGTTCTTCAATATTGATAGTAATATCATATTTATCAGGTTCGTCTGTCGGCTCAATTTCTCTGGTTACATCTTTAAATGCCTGTGTTGCGTAAAGTCTTACCAAATCTTCTTTGAGCAAGTTTTCGTTGTAAATCATTCCGGGTTCTGAAAGGATATTACGCTCTATTACGTAATCCTTAGTTTTTTCATTCCCCGCAATCATGATTTTGTTGATTGTACCCTCTTTAATGCTGATATTAACGGTGCCGTCAGGATCATCAGTTACAGAGTCAATTCTGGCAAGAATGTAGCCTTTGGAACTGTAGCAATCCTGGATTTTTGCTATAGCATCGTTAATCTGGGCGATATTTTGGGGTTTCCCTTTCATTGGTAAAAGGTATGTGAGAATTTCGTCAGTTGAGATTACTGTATTACCTTCAATCGTGAAATCAGTTATGGGGGCATTTTCTTCCAGTATAATTTTTAAGGTAACGGTTCCGTCATGATTGTTGACGGGGATAGCTTTCATTTTCTCGGTAAAATATCCCAACTGATATATCGCTTTCAAATCCTGTTGAACTGCATCTCTGGAGTATTCTTCACCTTTTTGAAGTTTCATTTGCTGAAGTATTAAGGATGTTTCAATAACATTATTACCTAGAATTTCAATATCTCGGATAGTTTTGGAGCTTTTAGTATTTTTAGTTTTTTCTGCTGATGTATTAAATTCAGGAGTAGTTTCAGATTGGACAGCAGAAGGTGGCTGGAGCTCGTTTACTTTTGTTCCGCCGGAATCTCCCCAAAAACTCTCTTCGGCTAAGCTCTGCAGAGGAAACAGGGTAACCAATAGCAGGGCTATTAAAGATATATATATTTTGTTCAATAAATTCAAAAAATCTCTACCTTAAAAACTTCATTATACTATCCTAAAAATATTATATCATAAATTAAAAAAAGTGAAACATATTAATTATATTTAAACTATTTATATGAGAGAGAGTGAAATGCTCGTTAAATCTAACTTATACATTTTTGGTATATATCATTTTTGTTTAAATTATACAAAGATGACAAAATAGTTGAAATTTCTTTTGCTTTAAAACCTTTAGCCCTTAATAAGGAGATTTTTTCGTTGAGGTCAATGCTGTCATCATCAAATGAATTTTCCCTTAGAACAGCTCCGACTATTTCTCCCTTAAGTGTATTTTTGTGGAAATATTCAATAATGTTTTCGGTTTTGTCAATCACAACTTCTTCAAAAACTTTTGTTAATTCTCTGCCAATTGAACTTGTTGATTGCGGGCGGTATTCATTTATTATTTCCAAAGTATTAAGAATTCTGTTTGGTGAATCATAGAACACGATGTCTGTTTTTCTGTATTTATTTAAAATCTCTGCAATTTGTGACTTACTTTTAGGTAAAAAACCCACAAATACAAAATCTTCATCTTCTCTTGGAACTTGTGAAAGGAATGTTGCAACAGCGTTTGCACCGGCAAGAGATGTTACGGAAAATCCTTGTTTTCGTAATTCTTTTACAATCACAGCACCTGGATCACAGAAAAGAGGAGTCCCAGCATCAGATACAAGTGCAATTTTTTTACCTTCTTTTAGAATTTCTAAAAAAAGACTGATTCGTTCTTTTTCGTTAAATTTATGATAAGAAATACATTTTGTTTTTATTTCGTAGTGATTAAGCAGCTTTTGCGTAACCCTCATGTCCTCGCATGCTATTATATCTACGGATTTTAGTATTTCTATAGCCCTGAGAGTAATATCTTTCAAGTTGCCTATAGGTGTTGGTACTATGTAAAAATCATATTCCTTCATTCTTACATTATATATTAAAAATAACTAATAACTATTATAATAAAATGGCAGAATTTGTTTTGTGTAAATTTGTTTAATATTTTTGCCGAAAAAATTGACTTAAACTTTTGCTTATTTTACTCTTAAATACAAGAGGAAATGGAGTGGATATCTCCAGCTGCTGCCGCAGCCGTAAAAGCCGGAACGCTCAAAGAAAAACTAACCCACGTGCAGATTGGGTGTGTTTAATCATGAAATCTTTGAGTCCTCTATTTGCTAAAATTAGAGGATTTTTTAATGTCAGTAACGTCTTTACAAACGAATAATTCAAGGATAGGAACCTGTCCGCACGGACTGCCTCTTGGGGCATGCCCAATATGCAACGGAATGAGTGGCGGAGGAGGGATGAAAAAAGCCGACTTCTCTGCAAAACCCGGGGAAATGAGCTGGAATGAATGTGCAGCTATAGGAGCCTTTTTAAAGGCTCAGCAGCAGGCAAAAATGCAAAGAGAACAAGATGCTCAAAACTTTGCATTAAGGGTTCAGGCATTTCAGAATGCACTTATGAATTCCAGTCAAAAACTTGCCAATATTGCACAGTTTTTTTCAAATAATACACCGCCAATTATTGCAAAACCGGTTAATTTTGTTCTTAATACCGTTTTAGGTTCGATTGTAAGGACTGTTGGAAATCTCCCGTCAGCTATCTCTAATGCTATACAGACTATTCAACAAAAACTGGCGGACATATCGGATAAACTAACCGCTATGATGGGTGAATTGAAAGCTTCTATAGAAAAGAAAATTTCGGAAGCTTTCAAGGATATGAAAAAGAAGATAAAATCTCTATTTTCAATATTTCAACCCATGGATGCCGACAATGATGATAAACAAGTTGATGAAACAAAAAAAGCTTTTGAATTAAGAACATTCATACACGAATTGTACAAAAAGCTTACTCAAAATGAAAAGGATTTAGAAGACAATGACAATTAGTCCGTTACGTGATGGTGAAACGATAAGACAACAGAGGAATTTAACAAATTCTCAAAAACGAGCCAATTCTGAAACAAAAGAAGGTGTGCTTGTAAACAATTTTATAAAGGACTGCCCGGATTGTGCTACAAATCTTGACAGTACATGTGATACTCTTGTTATATCCGAAAGTGTAAAAATGCCTTCAAGGTTGTATGAACAAGATAACAATTCCAATAAGAGTCTTTTGCCAATAAGTGCATTGGCAGTTGGAGTAATGGGAGTGGTTGCTCTAGCATCTGCCTTTGTAAGAAGGAATACCAGAATTAATTTGAAAATTTCAAATGAAAAACGCCTTCCAGCAACAACCAGAAATGTCGCTCTTAATGAAGAAACTCACCAGGCTTTATATCAAATGATACAAAGCCCTACGAGAAAGACAATTCTTGCGGGTGTCGGAGTTTTAACTCTGACAGCTATGGCGTTTATGGGAAAAACGTTTTTTGACGGATTTAAAGAAGTCTGGGTAAAAAAACGCGAAGCAGATATTCAAAAAAATATGCAGGAACAGCTCATTAATATTGAAACGCAATCCTTTGCCGGAAAAATTCAAATAACTCGAAGTATGCTCTCTGAAAAAGTTCAGGAATTTGGCAGATACTTGTCTGATGATAGGGAAAAAATTCTGCCAAACTTTGGGAAACATCTTCAATTTACAGGCAAAAAAGGACAAGAAGCTAGTAGTAACAGTAATATAAACTATTTTCTTTTAGGTATCGCAACGCTAGCTTCAATAGTTGGTTTGGGTTACTTGTCGTTGAAAAATTTGAGCAAAAGCAAAAATTACCTTGAAAAAGCAGTTAAAGAAACAGAAGATAAGATTGGTTCTATTGTAAAGCATTCTTCGGCCGACACAAAAGATAATGATAAAAAACTTTTAGAAGCCTATTTGCAATCAATAGACGCTAAAGAAGATACTATAAAGGAATTTTTGGGTAACCTTAATTGGGATAAAAAGGAATTAGACGAATTTATCCAAAAATTGGTTAAAAAATCTAAAACATCAACAACAAAAGTAAACGAAACAATTGGTGGTGACGGAACTCCTAAACCTACATTTTATTCACACGTTGATGATTATAGAGCATTCTTCTACAACTGGCTTTTAGATACGGATAACAAACAGTTCAAGCAGTTGTTCTTCGGTATAACAGGGTTGACTGCTCTCAGTTATGGCGGAAAGCTTGCAGGGGAGGCTATTAAAGAAGTTCAGGTTAAAAAATTGAATGCAAAAACTGAAGTTGAACTCCAAAATAGACTTGTTTCAACGGAATTAAGGAATTTTAAATCAAAGAAAGATGCAGCAATACAACCGTTGGTAGATGAATTTTATAAACAAGTCGACAACGGAAAGCCAAAAGAAGAATTAAAAGTCATGGCAGACAATATATTGTTGGAAATCAAAAACGGTCCTCCGTTTGTTTATTCATAAGGAGATGGAAATGGTATTAAATCCTTTGACTTTTAGTATACAAAGTTCTTATATAAGACCTTACACATATAATAATCATAGAAATTATGCATGCAATGCATGTACTTGCCAGCTTCCTCAAGGGAACAGAAATTACGCTCTTTTTGATCAAAATAAGGTAGATTGTTTTGTTGCACAAAAAGAGTCTTCTTTGCCTTATTTAACAGATATCTTAAATCATTCGAATAATGAAGCACAAATTACTGAAACTTTGTATATAATAAATAGAATGGCGGATTCTGGGGTGAAAGGTATAGACAAGATGTATCCTGTTTTGGCACGTTTTAATAACACAACCTCCCCCAATATCCAAACATTTTTGGCAGGAATATACAGAAAAACACAAATTCCTGACGCATTTGGGCCACTTGTGAAGATGCTTATTCAAAATTCTTTGCGTCCACAGACTTCAAATTTTGACCCTAATGAAGAAATTGGAGGAGCAATCCTATCGTACATTTCAGACCGTTTTAGGAACCAACCTCAGATATAATATGTTACAATTTCTTAACATGATTTAAAGCATGATTAAAGTTTTCAAACCCATGTGTCGATAACATGACTACGAGTACAAAAACAAACGAAAGGAAGATCGACAGAGATGGGAATGGCAGCGTCACAAGCTAGATTTTTAGGTCTGACAGCCAGAAAAACCAATGTTGAGTATGAAGGTCAACAGATTAACCAACAGAGAACAACATTGTCAAATCAGTCAGCTAACTACTACAACGATCTGTTGGGTATGTCAGTACCTGTACCTCCGTCTGTCGACGATTACACAAAAACTGTGTACACTTTCGAAGATGGAGCTTTAACAAACCAAATTACAGCAATGATTGCACAAGCAAACGGAACTTATTCTGTAAGTTATACAAGACAGTGGAAAGATGATTTTTCAGTTGTTACTGCAGCTACAAGTATTGTAAACAAATCCGGTACTGAAGGGAATTGGGTTTACAGAGTTGGTGCTACAACTTTGAGAAATATGTCAGATAAACTTTCTTACACTATTGATGGCACAATTGCTTATTACAATTCTCAAGACAAAAAATATTATTCTACTGAAGATTTCCAACCGGGCTCTGAAGTAGATGCAAAGGACAAAGAAGTTAAGCTTAACAGTGACGATGAATACTTAAATTCTTTATCAGCTGATCAGCTTGCAAATCTTCAAAAAGAAGAAGAAGAATATCTTGAGCTTCTAAAACAGAAATATGGTGATGGAGATTATCTAATCAGATATGTTAAAAATTCTTCAACAGGAGAATACGTCCCTTATTTCTATAAACAATCTGATTTGGAAGTCGCTAATTACGATGCAAACGGCAATTCTCAGTCAAATATCAACTGTTACTCTGTAGGCAGTGAAACAAAAACTGAAGAAGTAAAGGCTGTTGAAGGCTGTAAATTAGAAAAAGACAGTTCTGGAAGGTATATTAATATCACTATACCAAGCGGTGATGGGGCAAATGAAATAACCTATTCCTTAACTACATCCACCGTAACTGATCAGGCAGCATATGAGGATGCTATGAATCAATATGAATTTGACAAACAAGAGTATGATCAGTCAATAAACGATATTAATGCCAAGATAGAAATCATTCAAGCACAAGATAAAAACCTTGAATTGAGATTAAAACAGCTTGACACAGAGCAAGATGCAATTCAAACAGAAATGGATGCGGTTCAGAAAGTTATTGAAAAGAACACAGAATCAACATTCAAGACATTCGGATAATACAAATTTATCCGCCAAATAAAGTTAAATAGTAACTTTAATATACGATAAACAAAGCATAACGGCTTTAATAATAGACTATGCCAGATTTATCACATTTGGCATAATAAAAAAAACTTAATATGTTTCCTTTCCCTTTTTCCTATTGATTTTCCTACGACAAGCGTAAGTTTGTCGTTTTTTTTGCCTAACCAATCATTCAATGAATTTTGAATATATTTTGTGCTAAGATAGCTCTATGAGCTTTATAAAAAAATATTCACAAATTATCTTTCCTGTTCAAGAAAACATAGATAAAGTCTGTTCACAGATAGCATCTGACTTGAACCTTCCGGATCCTTTAAAGGCCAAAGTTTCAGCCTTATTGAATGCCCCGTCCAAACATATTAGGGCGGCTGTTTCCTTTTTGTATCTAAAGGCTTTGGGAGAAGATATTAATGAACGACAAACTTTGTTGCAAATTGCTGTTGAGTTAGTGCATAATGCATCTTTAATTCATGACGATGTAATTGATGATGCAAAAGAAAGGCGAACCCAAAATACACTTAACAGTGAATTTGGAAATCAACTTGCAGTAATATCCGGAGATTACCTGCTTTCAATAGCTTTAAAAAAGATATGCATGTTGAATTCATTTGAATTAACTGAAATGTTTGCTAAAACGCTTGATGTGATGTGTAGAGGTGAAATAAATCAGTATTTTGGAGAATATAAAATTCCGACAATTTCTGAATATATAGAAAAATCAGAGCAAAAGACTGCATCATTATTTGAAACAGCTGTTTGCGGGAGTTTGATGTTGGCAGATATAAAAATTGATGCTTCAAATTTTGCCCGCAATTTTGGTATTGCCTTTCAAATAAGGGATGACTTAATAAACGCAAAAACGACAAAATCGGATATTAAAAACGGAGTTTATACGGCTCCTGTCATATATTCTCAAAATCCCGATGATATTGACGAAGGTATTGAAAAAACGGTTTCTTTGTTAAATAATTACGTTGAAAAAGTCTTATGTTCTCTAGAAAATATAGAGGATAACATTTATAAACAAAAATTAGTAGAGCTTGCGAGATTATTGGCAGATGAAGAGTATTAGAGAATTAATAAAAAATTTAAAGAATGAATATATGAAGATTAATCCTATGGCCAGAGAGATTATAGAAACAGTTGTTTTTGTGGTCGTTATGGTCATTATAATCAGATTTTTTATAGGGGAAATTCGTTGGATTCCTTCAGGTTCAATGCGTCCTACGCTAATAGAGGGTGATAGGATTATAGTGGAGAGGTTCTCAAGATTTTATAAATCCCCAGAACGCGGCGACATAATGGTTTTTTATCCGCCTTTTGAAAAACTTCCAAATACTCCTTGGCGAATTTTTTCACGTTTGACGGGCTTTTTCTGTAAAGATGTTGCTTATATCAAGAGAGTTGTTGGTGTTCCGGGGGATAAATTTGAGATAAAGACTGATAGTAATGGTAAGAGTACTGTTTTTATCAATGATAAACCGTTGGAAGAAAAGTATATCATGAGTGCTTATTATGAAAAACCCTGTACTGAAGACATGTTATGCGGTCCTGTTATAATTCCAGAGCACAAGTACTTTATGATGGGCGATAACAGGGGCAATTCCTATGATAGCAGGTGGTGGGGATTTTTGCCTGATGACAGATTCGTTGGCCGTGCAGTAATTTTATTTTGGCCTCTAAATAGGGTAAATGTATTTAAATAAAAAAACAGAGCACCTTTTGCTGCTCCATTTTATATCTGTGTATTTGCCGTGTTTAATTACATTAGCATATGATAATATTTCATATAATCTGCCAAAATCTGAGAACTTGTTGCATTTGCTACAGTTGCTTTGATATCCTGATTTCTATCGTTTTCTGTTGATTGTTGGATTTTGCTGTTTTCTCTATTTTCTGGGGTATTTTGCTGAATTTTTTCTTGTTGCTGGAGCTCGTTAACATATTCTTCCACTTGAAGTTGAATTTCTTGCATTCTGGCTTTATCTCCAGCATATGAGCCTGTTGATTCAATACCGTTTTCAGCGAAATCTTTGAGGATTTCAGCCCATTCATTATAATTGGTTATAGATGTACCTTGAGCCTGAGCGGCAGCTTGGGCTTTTCTAAGTTCGTCTTCAGATTCAATACCGTCTACTCTAATTGCCATAAATCTCTCCGGAATTAATACTCTAAATATATTAAGTATATTATTCCCATCGAATTTCACAAAATAAAAAAGATGTAAAAAAACTTAACATACAAGTTTGTTTAATTAAAAATTAAATAATTAAAAATATTAAGAAAAGTTTACAAAAAACCGAAAAGTTACAGAAATCAAATCATTTAAACATAGTTACAAATATTGAAAGAGTGGTATTATTATAAAAACATTTAAAAAATAATAAATAAATTTCTAAAAAAACATGACTAAACTGCTTGCAAAGTAATATTTTGCAAGTATGATAAATGTAACGCCTGAAAATAGGTGTATCATGTACAGCCGAAAAAGAGGAATATATGTCAAAAGACGTAATAGAAATAGAAGGTACGATACTTGAAGCTATGCCGAATGCAATGTTTCGTGTAAAGCTTGAAAACGACCACGAAATTCTGGCACACATATCAGGTAAGATAAGAAAGAATTTTATCAGAATTTTGCCTGGTGACAGAGTGAAAGTAGAAATGACGCCTTATGATTTAAGCAGAGGCAGAATTACATTTAGGCTAAAATAGATAAACAAAAGTACAAAAATAAAGGAAAAAACAATGAAAGTAAGATCATCAGTAAAACCAATGTGCGATAAATGCAAATGTATTAAAAGAAAAGGCAGAATCGCAGTAATTTGTGAAAACCCAAAACATAAGCAAAGACAAGGCTAGTTCTTGTTTGGTTTGTGATGGGTGTGATGAATTCGCGGTCCTCCTGTTTGAGTTAAATTCTAAGATGAGTTTAAAACCGGAGTGTCACAGTCGAATAAGTCAGCAAGACTTTACATTACAAGTCGAATTGACGGACTTAATTAACGGTCAATGGTGAGGAAGTATTTAAGCCTCATACCCAAAAAAATCTAACAACAGAGTTGCGGAAAGTAGGAACATAAAAACCTTTATTCCCGCACAAGAAGCCAAGAAAAGGAGAAAAATTACAATGGCAAGATTATCAGGGGTAGATTTACCTCGTAACAAAAGAATGGAAGTAGCATTAACCTACATTTACGGTATAGGGCCTACAAGAGCAAAAAAAATTCTTGAAGCTACTAAAATATCACCGGATTTAAGAACAGACGATTTAACAGATGAAGACATTAAATTGTTAAGAAACGAATTGGCAAATTATCACATTGAAGGTGATTTGCGTCGTGAAGTTTCTTTGCACATCAAACGTCTTCAAGAAATCGGTTCATACAGAGGTTTAAGACACAAACGCAATCTTCCTTGCCGTGGACAAAGAACGAAGACAAATGCCAGAACAAGACGCGGTAAAAAAGGATTGGCAATCACTAAGAAGAAAACAGTTTAGTGAGTTGGCTTAGTACCGTATAACATTTAAAAAAAATGGCTTTCGGTACAGACGGCAATTCAATACACAAAGAAAATATAAATAACAAAACATAAAGGAAAGTAAAAAATGGCAAGACCAGTAAAAACAAAGAAAAAAGAAAAAAAGAACGTATTGCAAGGTGTTGTGCATATTCAATCAACATTTAACAATACAATCGTAACTTCAACAGATACTCAAGGTAATGCTATTGCCTGGGCAACAGCAGGTGCAACAGGTTTCAAGGGTGCAAGAAAAGGTACTCCATTTGCAGCTCAATCAGCAGCTGAGCTTGTTGCTAAAAAATCAATCGACCAAGGTATGAAAAAAGTAGAAGTTCACATTAAAGGACCTGGATCAGGCAGAGAAACTGCTATCCGTGCAATCCAAGCTGCAGGTTTGGAAATTACGTTAATCAAAGACGTAACTCCTATTCCTCACAACGGATGCCGTCCACCTAAAAAACGTAGAGTATAGTATAAGTCAAGTTCAGCTTATATCGTAAGATGTAGCGGTATTTTGTTAGTATTTGATTTATAACAATCGCAGGGGCTTGCTTTATAAGCCGAAAAGTAAACCACAGATGCCCTGCAAAATGAAAAGGAGAAAATAGAAAATGGCTAGGTATACAGGACCAACAAACAAATTATTTAGAAATAAAAAGGTTAAGGATTTGTCAAACAGAAAATTGACATCTTCTATGAGACAGACTGCTTCAGGCCAACATGGTGCAGTAAGAAAGAAACTTTCTGAATACGCAATCCATTTGGCAGAAAAGCAAAAAATCAGATTTACTTATCTTGTAAGTGAAAAACAGTTTGCAAAATATTATAATGAAGCAGCAAGAAGAAAAGGTGTAACAGGTACTATTTTGTTACAAATTCTTGAATCAAGATTAGACAATGTTCTTTACAGAGCAGGACTTGGTATAACTCGTAAACAGACAAGACAAATTGTTAACCACGGTCATATTCTTGTAAATGACAAGAAAGTAGATGTTCCTTCATACTTGTTAAAAGCAGGTGATGTTGTAACGGTAAGAGCAAAGAGCAATGCATTCTTGAAGAGTGTTACAGAAATGATAGATATGGCTTGTGCTCCTGCTTGGATGACAATAGACAAAGAAGCTTTAAAAATCACTTTCGACAGAATTCCCGAAAGAGAAGAATTGGATCCTGAATTCAAAGAACAGCTCGTAATTGAGTACTATTCTAAATAACGGAAGATAGGGAGATAATTTTTTAATTCTATCTTCCTACCCTCGAAAATCAGTTAGCAACAACTAGGAGATTTAAAAATATGGAATTGAAAATTAAATGTGTTAATACAACAACAAGTTCTGACGGTTCACAATACGGAAAATTTGTAATCGAACCGTTAGAAAAAGGTTTTGGTACAACAATTGGGAATTCCTTAAGAAGAGTTCTTCTTTCAAGCCTTGAAGGAACAGCAGTTACAGCTACAAGAATTGAAGGTATAACTCACGAATACACAGCTATTCCGGGAGTTTTGGAAGATGTTATTGATGTTATGCTAAACCTTAAAGGATTGGTTGTAAAAACTGATTCCAAAGAACCTCAAACATTAAGAATAGATGTAGACCGTCCGGGCCCTGTTTTGGCAAGTGATATTCAGCTTCCTGCAGGTGTAAAAGTTGTAAACCCTGACTGGTTAATTTGTACTGTTGCAGATGGTGGCAGCTTCCACGCTGATGTTACCGTAGAAACAGGCAAAGGTTACGTTGCACATGACGTTCCAAGGGATTCTAAAGGGACTTCAATAGATGTTCTTCCTATAGATGCAACATTTATGCCTATCAAACGTGTAAGCTACAATGTAGAAAGTACTCGTGTAGGTGATTCTATTGATTTTGATAAGTTAACTCTTGAAATTTGGTCAAACGGATCAATTGATGTAACAAACGCATTAAGTCAAGCTTCAAACTTGTTGATTGAACACTTCATGCAAATAGCAGCAATTGCCGGTCAACCTGTTGTAGCTCCTTCAATGATTGTTGAGGAAGAAAAAGAGGAAGATTCCAATACACCTTCAATGACAATTGAAGAACTTGAACTTTCAGTAAGAGCATACAATTGTTTGAAACGTGCAAGCATTAATTCAATGGCAGAATTATTGAAAAAATCAGAACATGATTTATTGAATATTAAAAACTTCGGAAAGAAATCTTCTGACGAAGTAATCGAAAGACTTCATCATTTTGGCTTGGATTTGGCTCCAAATCCAGAAACAGAAGAAGAAGTTGGTTAATCAAATAAAACTAGCCTGATGAGGCAGATGGTAAATATTTTTAACCCGAATTATTTAGTCACTGTTTCAGAAAGCTAAACAAAAAAGAAAAAAGTAAAAATAAAAATAAAGGATACAAAAAATGAGACACCAAACTAAGAAAAATACGCTCGGAAAGGCAAAGGATCAAAGAGATGCTTTGTTGCGTTCCTTAGCGACAGAACTTTTTGTACATGGTGAAATCAAAACAACTATGGCAAGAGCAAAAGCTTTGAAACCATACGCTGAAGAAATTATCACCCTTGCAAAAAGAGGCGACTTACACGCACGTCGTCAGGCTGCTAAGTTCATTTTTGACAAAGAAACAGGTAAATTTATGGATTTAGCTACAGGAGAAGTTTTTGAAGCTCCTTCAGCTGATAAAAAATTGGCAGAAGAAACGGTTCTAAGAAAACTTTTCGTTGTAATAGGCAAAAAATATTCTGACCGTCAAGGAGGATATACAAGAATATTCAGATTACCTCCAAGACGCGGTGACGCATCAGAAATGGCTTTAATCCAATTGGTATAAGCTAAAATGCGTTATGCAATGCAGGTTCAGTATATTGGTAAGAACTATGCCGGAAGTCAAATCCAATTAAAAGATGGTGTAGAAATTGAACTACCGACTATACAAGGAGAACTTGAAAAAGCAATCAGTACATTGATAAGCGGTGATACCGCAAATAATAACCGGCGATTCAAGACAGTCTTTTCCGGACGAACTGACCGAGGAGTTAATTCTCTAGGGCAGACGGTTCATTTTGATATTGACAAACCGATTGTTGCTTCAAAGTTTGTATATCAGTTGAATGAAATTTTGCCAAAGGATATATCGGTGAGTAATTTGAGACTTGTTGATAGTCAGTTTCACGCTCAAAAATCCGCCAGATGCAGACATTACAGGTACATTTTCGTAAATCGAAAGTGTAAAAATGCTTTTGACGGTGACTTAATGAGGGTAAAATTTGATATAAATATTGAAAGAATGCAAAAAGCTTTAAACTACTTGATAGGCGAGCATGATTTCTCGAGTTTCAAAAGTTCCGGAACGCTAAACCCGAGCACAGTCTGTAATATTGAGTTAGCCGAGTGTAAAAAAACTGGCGATAAAGTGATTATTGATATTGCAGGGAATAGATTCCTTTACAATATGGTAAGAGCAATCGTCGGAACCCTTCTTGAGATAGAAGGACACAATCTGCCTGCTGAGCATATGAAACAAGTACTTGATGCTTGTGACAGGACAAAAGCGGGGCAGACTGTCAGTCCTTATGGATTGACGTTAATTGAAGTAACATATAATTAAGCTTTGCTCATATGCAAAGAATAAAAAACGGAGACTAAGCATGAAAACATATTCAGCAAAACCTCTTGAAGTAGAAAGAAAATGGTATCTAATTGATGCAGAAGGAGAAATCCTTGGCAGATTGGCTACCAGAGTCGCTAATATATTAAGAGGCAAAAATAAACCTGAATACACACCAAATGTAGACACCGGTGATTTCGTTATTGTAATCAACGCTGACAAAGTTTTGGTATCAGGTAAAAAAGAAACAGATAAAATATATTATCACCACACAGGTTATCCAGGTGGATTAAAGAGTGCAAGCGTAAAGGAATTACGTGAAAAAGATGCAAGACTTTTAATAGAAAAAGCAGTAAAAGGAATGCTTCAGCACAACACATTGGGTGACACACAATTTACTAAATTGAAGGTATATAACGGACCTGAACATCCGCATGCAGCACAAAAACCTATTGTGCTTGAAAAGGAGGCTAAATAATGGCAGATAAAGAAATTATGGCAACAGGCCGCAGAAAAACCTCTATTGCGGTTGTAAAATTAGTAAAAGGAAAAGGCAGAATTTTCGTTAACGGTAAAACATTAAAGAATTATATCGGTAACAGACCTGCTATAGAAATGTTAGTATACAGACCTTTAGTATTAACAGACAACCAAGAAAAATACGATGTAAAAGTAAAAGCAGTAGGCGGCGGTGTTGTTGCTCAATGCGGAGCTATCAGACATGGTATTTCAAGAGCATTGGTTAAAGCTAATGAAGAATATAGAAACGTGTTACGTTTGGAAGGACTTTTAACTCGTGATCCACGTGTTAAAGAACGTAAGAAATATGGTCGCAAACGTGCAAGAAAACGTTTCCAATTCTCAAAACGTTAATATTTCAAGCGATATACAAAAAGCCGGCTTTCAAGCCGGTTTTTTATTTTATGATAAAATAATGTTATGTTTAAAATTCAAAGTCCTGAAAATGATATGAATTATGCTTTGTTTGAAAGATATCTTGCAAAGTCTTTTTCGTTTGCAGTAACAGGACTTACAACTATTTTAAGGCTTTTGTTGATTCAAAAAATACAAAAAATTACGGATAAAAAAATCCTTGTAATTACTTCGACCGAGCAAAATGCATTAAAATATCAAAACGATTTGAAAAAAGCCTTTGGTGTCGAATCAGATTTATTACCTTTTCAAAACATTTCAATGTATGAAAGTGTACCGCCGAATCGTTATGATTACGCTGAACAGGTTAGAATCCTTCTTGACAAACCCGATGTTGTTATTGCTCCGGTTAAAACGTTGTTGGAAAAGTTTCCGGATGCAGAATTTTATAAAAAAAATTCTATAAATTTAAAAGTCGGTGATGAAATTGATGTAAGGGAAATTGCTCAAAAATTTGTAGATTTAGGCTATAAACATTCAACAATGGTAAGTGATATCGGTGAGTTTAGCATAAGAGGGGATATTATTGATATCTTTTCACTTGATAAAAATGCTGTGAGAATAGAACTTTGGGGTGACGAAATTGTTGATATAAGATATTTCAATAATGAAACTCAAAAATCCATAGAAAAAGTAAAATCTGCTAAAATTATGCCGTTGTATAAGTTTACTCTTAATGACGGAATTCCTGATGTTATAAAGAAAGATGATGAAGAAGGGTATTTTGAGGGAATAGATGTTTACCAAAGTTACTTTAATGATAATTTAGTAAGTGTTTTGGATTATTTAAAAGATTATGTTCTTGTTTATGATGAAACTTCTGAACTTTATGCGAAGTATGAATATGTCGATAAAAATTTTGAGGAACAACTTCAGGAAAATTTGAAACTTGGGTTAAATATTGAATTAAAAAGCAGGAATCATGTTACTTTTGAGGAATTTATTCAAAAGAGTGCCGGATTTTTCAAGGTTGCATTAAATAATTTTTTAGATAGTGAAATGGATGATGTTGTTGAATTTGATTCACAACCTGTGCAAAGTTTTGGAGCAAATCTTGATGAAATTGCATCATTTATACATAAATATCAGCAATCTTCGGCCGAAAGCCCAAATAGCTATAGGGTAGTAATTGCAACGGATTATCCTGAACGTGTAAAAGAAATTTTGTCAGAGCGTAATATTTTTGATATTGAGTATAATGAAAGTATTTCTTCAGCTGGTTCAATATTAAATGATTTTAAAACAGTTATCTTAACGGATAGAGAGTTATTTAATAAAAGAACAAAAGAAGTTACGGCATCTAAAAGATCTTATTACAAAGAAAAGCCTGAATATATTGAAAATATTAACGATATTAAAGAAGGGGAATATGTAGTTCATAGTGTTCATGGAGTTGGTATTTATAAAGGACTTTCTCAACAGGAAATTGACGGTCAGTTAAAAGACTATTTGACTATTGAATACGCAAACAAAGATAGACTTCATATTCCTGCAGAACAGATAAATTTACTTGTAAGGTACCGCGGTTCCGGCTCAATAAAGCCAAAACTTTCAAGGATGGGCGGCAAAGATTGGGAAAATACCAAAACACGTGTAAAAAAAGAAGTAGAGCAGGTGGCTTATGATCTTTTACGTTTATATGCAAAACGTAAGATGCAAAAGGGAATTCAATTTTTGCCTGATACAACTTGGCAGGTTGAAATGGAAGAGGCGTTTGAATACACGGAAACTCCGGATCAAATGAAGGCAATAAATGATGTTAAAGCAGATATGGAAAGCGAACAGCCTATGGACAGACTAATATGCGGGGATGTTGGTTTTGGCAAGACTGAAGTTGCAATGCGTGGGATATTTAAGGCGGTAACTTCAGGGAAGCAAGTAGCTGTTGTTGTGCCAACTACGATATTGGCTTTTCAGCATTACCAGACTATTTCTGAAAGGTTTAAGCCTTTTGGAGTCAACGTAGAGCTTTTATCCCGTTTTAGAAGCCAAAAAGAACAGAAAGAAACTGTAAAACATCTGGCGACGGGAGAATGTGATGTTGTAATAGGTACTCACAGACTTTTACAGGATGGAATAATTTTTAAAGATTTAGGTCTTCTTGTGATAGACGAGGAGCATAGATTTGGGGTAAGGCATAAGGAGAAATTAAAGCAACTTAGGGAAAACATAGACATTATAACCATGTCAGCAACTCCAATCCCAAGAACATTGTATATGTCTTTATCCGGGATTAAGGATATGTCGATAATAAATACACCGCCCAAAAATAGGCTTCCAATAAAGACTTATGTCGGAGAATGGAATGAAAATATAGTTAAAAATGCGATTATTCATGAATTGGATAGAGAAGGACAGGTTTTTTATCTGTACAATAGGGTGGAGACTATTGATGAATTTAGAATGCAGCTGCAAAAACTTGTTCCAAACGCCAGAATTGCAATAGGTCATGGGCAAATGGATGAAAAAACTTTGGAAAAAGTTATTATTGATTTTGCAAATCATGAATATGACGTTCTTTTAGCTACAACAATTATTGAAAACGGTATTGATATTCCAAATGCCAACACTATGATTATACATAATGCTGACAAATTTGGGTTGGCTCAGCTTTATCAATTAAGAGGACGAGTAGGCCGCTCTCAACGTCAAGCTTATTGCTATTGTTTATATACTAAATCAAAAGAAATAACTTCTGATGCAGTCCAGCGTCTTAAAGCAATAAAAGAATTTACAACTTTAGGAAGCGGATACCAAATAGCAATGCGTGACGTGGAAATAAGGGGTGTTGGAAATATTTTGGGAACAAAACAGCATGGACATATGGTTAATGTAGGATTTGATACCTATTGCCAACTATTGGAAGAAACTGTTCATGAACTTCAAGGAGAAATTGTTGATAAAACTCCGCCTACGATTGTTGATATTAACGTAACAGCCTTTATCCCTGATGAATGGGTAGGTTCTTCAGAGCAGAAGATGATTGAATATAAACGACTTGCGGATGTAAAATCTGAAGTAGAACTTGATTATATTACAGAAGAGTGGAAAGACCGTTTTGCAAAGCCTCCTGAAAGTGTTGAAAATTTAATTAAATTGATAAGATTAAGGCTTGCGGCAACTGAGGCAAAAATTTCTTTAATTCGAGAAACCGACGATAATATAAGAATTTATACCCCATATTTGCAAGCAGAGTGGAAATTAATTCAACATAAACTTCCATCAGAAATCCTCAAACGGATAAAATATACAATAGCTCCATCATCCTGTATTGAGGGTAATTCTATCTTGTTACTAAATAATTCTTATATGAATTTTAATGAAGTATTTAACATTTTAACAGATTTGTTTTATTATATAAACAAGACTCGTAATGAGTTTGTATAAACCCGAAAGCAATTTAAAAACATAATATTTAAAAAAAGGAGAAATTATGAGAGGGAAAAAATTATTAGCCGTATTAGCTGTTTCAGCAGTTATTTTTTCAGGATGCGGGCTGAAATCGCATGAGGCTATTATAAAAGTAAATGATCATACAATTACACAGGCTCAGTTTGACAAAATGATGGACAAACAAGCTGGTGGTGGCATGTTAGCAGCAATGGGTGTTGATGTAAAAAGCGATAAAAACAGCTTTATATATCTTCTTTTAAAGGATCGTATTGTTAATGAATTGATTGTAAAAACACTTCTTGATGAAGAAATTGCAAAACGTGGCATTAAGGTTACTAACGCTGATGTAGATGATGCAATCAAAACAATTATCGACAAAGTAGGTTCTAAAGAACAATTAAACGAATTGTTAAAACAAAATGGTATTTCAAATTCTCAATTTAAAGATGATTTGAAAGAAGAAGTAAAAATGAAAAAATTAGCTAAGGAGCTTGGAAATTCATCAGTTTCTGATGCTGAAGCAAAGAAATTTTATAATGAAAATATAAACAAATTTAAGCACCCTGACAAAGTAAGAGCTTCCCATATTTTGATATCAGTAAATCCTGCCGAAATTGCAGAGATAATTAAGTCTGATTCAAAAAATGCGAAATTGGATGATGCCGCAGTGAAAGCAAAAGTAAATGAAGAAATCAAAGCTAGAGAAGCTAAAGTTAATAAGTTGCTTGCCGAAGTAAAAAAAGACCCATCTCAATTTGCTAAACTGGCAAAAGAAAATTCAGAAGATACTGCAACTGCTGTAAAAGGCGGAGATTTAGGCTTCTTTGCGGCAAAAGAAATGGTTCCGGAATTTTCCAAAGCAGCTTTTGCAATGAAACCCAACACAATTTCAGATAAACCTGTAAGAACTCAATTTGGCTACCATATTATAATGGTTACAGATAGAGCCGCAGCTGGACAAACACCTTTTGAAAAGGCTAAAAGCGACATCAAAGGTTATTTGGAAAATCAAAAACAACTGGAAATGTTGGATAATTTAACAGAATCATTGAAGAAGACTGCAAAAATAGAATATGTAAATCAGGAATATGATCCTGCTTATGTAAAAAAAGAAGTTAAACAATCAATTGACAATAGTGCAGAACTTGCCAAAAAAGCAAAACAAGAAGCTGAGGCTAAAAAATCAAAAAATAGTAAAAAATAAATTTAAAAGCAAAGAATAAAAAATACCTCTATTTTCATAGAGGTATTTTTATTTATAAAATAAAGCAACTCATAAGCCGTGTTCTGTTTCTAAATAATCATCTGTCTGGTATTGAAATTACTTTCAATCTCTAGCGGTTTTTCTGAAGTTGGCGGACAGCCTTTATAACCCTCAATTTAACCTTGCATTCAACAGGGGTTTACTTAGCCAATACTTCTCAGTATTGCTGGTGAAGCTCTTAACTCACCGTTGCACCATCGCTCGTACCTTTTTTATTAAAGCCGTTAGCAGTATATTTCCTGTAGCACTTATCCACCGGTTCACACCGTCCGGGCTTTCCCCGGCTGTTTGTCCTTGAATGCACGGACTTTCCTCACTTGAAATTTTTCAAGCGCGATTATTCGATTGCTTTAATTATCTCTTATAGAAGTGTTTATTGTTGCGTATTCAATAGCTTTTGCATCATCTTCATTGATACGCATTTTGCCGTTTGCCAAAATTTCTATTTCATATTGGTCAAAATCTTCGGCACTGCATTCGCTATCTGATTCTCGACAGTTAGGAGCTTCATCTCCGTTAACATCTATCAGTAAAGTACCTATTCCGGCGTCTTCAACACCAGATCTTTGACCGCTTGTCCAAGCTCCGATTGTCCCGTTTAAATCCCAAGTTACACCATCGTTTGTTGTAACAATGTATTCATCAGTTCCGCTTCCGCCGGATTTTATATTAAGCATACTTTTAAACAGGCCTGCAAATTTTTCGTCTCCGGAGTAATCTTCGCCTTCATGTCTAACAGATTCTTCATAATCAAACCCCCAGGCACATTCGTAATCAACAGCCCCTGCGTCTAAATCACACGCCAAATGCATGTCAGGATAAAACCTCTGGTCGTTGATTAGAGTGCTGACAATTTGCTCTGTTGTGTAGAAAGTTTTTTTAACCATCATTTTTGTTTTATTTGGCCTTAACCGAACTATGGCTGGAGTTACGACTGCAACAATAATACCTATTACTGCAAGAGAAACCATAAGTTCCGTTAGTGTAAAACCCTTAAATCTTCTCATAAATATCCTTCCTTGTTACTTGAAAAATATAATATTATAATAACATATAATCCCCTTTTTTTCAAGGCAGAAGCAGAGTATGAAATAGTTTTGTAAAAAGTATAAATATGTAACATTTTATTAATAATCTAGCAAAATAATCCGTTCAGACGAGTTAATATACTATTAAATCTGGTATCATTTATCAGGAAATTTGATAAACACACATAGAGGGTTAGAAATATGGTCGATAATAGATCAGCAGGATTCTTCGGAATCGGTGGCTCTTTCAATTTCAAAAGCGGAGATATTTCAGGAACGGCGGCAAAAACCCAGGATGACAAAATGGGACAAGGCGGCGAATATTTTGCCCAGCAAAGTCAGTCTGATGAATCAGAAAATTCCGATAGTGAAAAATATACAGATAGAAGTGCACAGCTTAGAGCGACACTCAACTCTCTTGCTATGATGAATGTTGCAAATGTTATAAATGCCCGAAAAAAGGCTCTTGAAGAACAAAAAGAACGTGAGAGAAATTCTTCAAATAAAGAAGATGAAAAACAGAAAAATGCTGAAAAGGATTTGGAACAAGAGTTTTATAATCTGGTAAATGAAATAAAAGAAGATGAAAAATAATATTTTTCATCTTCTTTTTAATAAAAGTATTTTAGTGTTGTTTTAAATTGCTTTTGCTTCTTCCTGTTCTTTATCTTTTTTTATGAAAAGGAATTCTCCTTTGTATGATGGTGCCGAACCGTTTTTATCCTTACCGGTTGACATACTTATAATACTGTTAAATTTTGGTGCTGCATCTCTATTTTGAACGTGTCCAACTCCTTCATTGAGGGCCATTGTAATCTTGCCTTCAACATTTTTCTGTACATTTTGTGCAGCTTTTGCATTCAAATATTGAATTGATTGTAAAACATTTGAATTTAATTGAATTTGAAAACCTGAATTGTTCATTGCTACTTGTCTTGCAACATTTGTATCGACATTGCCTTTGTACAAATCAAGTCCCAAATCTGTTGTTTTAAAGATGTTATTGCTTGATGCGGAAGTGTTATATTGACTGTTTTTTTCTGCAGCACGTTTCAAAATTTCTTGTGAAACTTGTTTTAAAACACTTGTGTCAATTCCTAATTTGTATTGTGCATTGTAAACACTCATTGCCATAACATCAAATCCCTTTTTTATTGTTTCCTTAGTATTTTGAACGGCTAATTTCGTGAAAAACTTTAACTTTTGAAATATTGAACTTTACATTACTTAATAAATTATAAAATTTGAGCAATAAAAATATAATAAAATACTTTATATATATATAGTATATATAGAGAGAATAATTATGAGTATAGACAACGCAATATATGCACTTAGTAATGTTAATGCTTTAATGGGAAGTACATTAGGCATGGTGGAGGCCAAAAATAACGGTGCCTCAATAGGTGATGCTTTAATAGGCTTTGGTTTAAATGTTTTGAATGGAGCTGCAAGAAATGAAGTATCCAGAGCAATTCAACAAAGCACAGGCAGTTATCTTGGATATGCTGTTAATGGTATAGCTGGTTATGGAGACCCAGTTTCAAATTATGCGGGGACTATAGGTTCTATAGGAGCTGCTATGGTATCATCTCCTTTTGGAATTTTCGGGTGTAATCCTTTTATGACTTCGGCAATTTATGGTTACCCTTATACTTATATGGGAGGATTTTTTAATTTTACACCAAGTTTTAATCCGTTTGGTTGTGGTTTAGGATTACCGAGCTTTTTTGGACCATGCGGTTTTTACTGTTAATCAGCAATGAGTTTTTTATATTTGATAGAAACATCATCAAGAATATTCTTGGTGGTGTTTTTGTTTATTAGAATTTCTTGTACTGCAGTATTTATAAGTGTATTGATTTCTTTTTGGTTTCTTTGAGGTTTCATTGGGGGATCTATGTTATAAAGTTGGTTAGCACTTATTACTCGAGCTTTAGACATTAAGTCATTTTCTTCGTATTCTTTGTAAAAATTATCTTTTAAAGTTTCTTTATTAACTGCAATAACATTTGTTAGTTTTGCAAGTTCAAGTTGATTTTCTTTATTTGTGAGGTAAAGAGCAAATTTCAAGGCTTCTTGTTTATGTTTTGCACGTGAAGGAATTACAAAATTCATAAGAGAAAAATCATTTTGTCCTAAATCTCCTGTTATTTGAGGTGCAACATCAGTATTTTGGTAAGTTGAAGGTGCATTTTCTTTAATCATAGTTAAGAAATTAGCACCCGCCTGAAAAAATACTATATTTTCTGCCATGTATTTTTCCAAAGCTTCTCTGTGAGTTTGTGTTATTGATTCTTTGGGGATAAGGTCTTTCTCGTACAGATTTTTAAACATATTAAATACTTCTTGAGATTTTTCGGAATTTATATTTTCAGCAGAATTTATACCATATTTATTAAGGATTTTTACCATTGTATCATTTTCAGTGATATTTGGGAGCATGACATACTTATTTGTTTTGTCCTTTATAATTGGTGCGATTTTTGAAATATCCTCATACGTTGTAGGTAAATTTACATTTGCCTTTTTGAGTAGGTCTTTATTGTAAATTGTGATGGCGGATGTTGCATACCAAGGAAGTGAATATAATTTCCCGTCAGTTTTTAGTGAATTAATTATAGATTTGTTAAATTGTGATGTGTACTTTTCTTCAATCTCAAAAAGTGCTCCCCTTTGGGCTAACAGTGCCGCAAAATCCGGATTTAGATTAATTAAATCTGGTGGATTGTTACTCAAGACAGAAGCCAGTGTTCTTTTTTCACCTTCAGAGAAAGGAACATCAATCCATTTGATTTTTATATCCGGGTTTTCTTTTTCAAAGTTTGTAATAACTTTGTTCATATAATCCGAAAAATCGCTCATTTGAAGTGTCCAAAAAACAACTTCATTGTCATCCGTTTTTTGTCTTGTCGGTGCCACAAACGCAAACACTCCCACAAAGACTATTATGAGCAACAAAACAAATTTTAATAACAAAGTTTTCAATTTTAAATAACCCTATTGAGCCGGTACTTCTTCCATAGGGATTATGAGTTTTTGCCCTATGGACAATTTGTTAGGATTTGTCAGATTATTGGTCTTTAGCACAAGAGCTTCTTTCTCTTTAGAGTAAGATCCGTAAAATCTTACCAAAATAGCTTCCATTGTGTCTCCGCTTTGAACTGTGTATTGTTCATTAGCAACGGCTGCTTCTTCCGACTTTTCAGTTGATGCAGGAATAAAATTCAAGCTCAATTTTTCTTTTTTCATTGGTGCAGGGGTTGATGAAAGTTTTTCTCCAACAGAATTAAGCCCCTTGGCAGAAAGGCTTATAACAACCACAAGCAAAAGCATCACAACCGCTCCGGTTATGAAACCTGCAGCAAGGTAGATGTTAGGAGATTTGTCATTTTTCTGATTAACTTTGAAATTTTGCCACAACAAATCCAATTCTTTCTCTTTATTCGGTCTTACATAGACGCTTGGAGAGTTGTCATAGTAAGCTGATTTATAATTAGAGAGTGCTTCTAAAACTGCCATTTTTTCTTTAGATAAATTAGATCTTCTGATAGTTGAACTTTTCATTTTCCATACCCTAATAAAATTATAAATTGTTCATAGGTGAAATATATCATGATAATATTTTTAATTCAAGTATTTGAGAAATTGTTACAAAGTCTTATAATCTTTGAGGACTTAATCTATTTTAACATGCAACTTGATTTTTCATATTTTTCATATATTATGAGAATACACTAACTAGCTAGAAAAGGAAATTAGATTATGGCAAAAAAATGTGAAATATGTGGTAAAGCACCGATTAAAGCAGCGAAATTAACTTTCTCGCATAAACAGATAGTTCATACACAAGAACCTAACTTGCAGTCTGTAAAGGTTAACTTGAATGGTACTGTAAAGAGGATTAAAGTTTGTACATCTTGTTTAAGAGCTGGTAAAGTTCAAAAAGCTGTTTAATTCAACAGATTGATAGACAAAAAAGAGAACCTTTAAGGTTCTCTTTTTTTTGTCTATTTTTTGTTTATTTTTGCATTTTATAGGACAGATTTTTTGAATGTTTTGTATTCAAATACAAATTGGAAGTTGTAATTTTTCTCGTTTACATTCATATTTTGCATTTTTGGAAATGGTACTGTTTGTTTTATAGCACTGACTATAGACCTATCTGTCATTTCATCTCCGGAAGATTTTGCAAATCTGTACTCACTTAAACTCCCGTCACCACCTATTGATATAATAACTATTGCTTGAGTATTTTTTCCTGATACTGGTGGTTGCCAATTGCTATTTAGTGATTCCCCGACAGTAGAGACAAAATCTTTCATATTTGTATAGTTTTGGTTGCCGTAATTTTTCTTTTCATATTTTGCGGGGATAATATTGTTTTCGTGTTTATTTTCTGAAGTTTTTTTATTTAATTCTGTTGCAGGCTTTTCAGCTGTTTTATAGTCAGAGTCTGCAGAATTTAAAATATATTTATGTGAAAAAGTTAAAAATGAATTATCATTAATTGGTTTCATAAACACGTGAGGGGTAGAAAATACCGCTTTGGGACGGTAGTTACTTTCTTCAAAATCACCGGCTTCTATTATACCAATATAGTTGTCAGAACTTGATTTTATAAATGCAACTTTTTGCTTTTCACCAGTGAAAAAGTATTTAATTGCATATAAATAATTTCCATTATCATCAACTTGTATTGAATCATTGTCGACGAAAAGATTAAAATTCGGAATATTAGTTTCAACTGTTTGCCATTCAACAGCATTTGCAGAAGCGACCGAAAGTAATATTGCTGTTAATAGTAAAATACTCTTTTTCATACAAAACCACCTTTTTTTTTCATTATAATAGAAAATATGTATATTAACAAGTGAGTCAATAAAACATTTAAAAGTTTTAAATTCAGGATAAAAATTTTTATAAACTCCAAATTTTCTTGTAGATAAAAATTTTTCATGTTAGCATAAAGCTTGTATAATAGTATTTAAAATAGAATAGTAAAGAGGTAAAATATATGCAAGCCCGCAGAGCAGCAAGAGAATTAGCGTTTATTCTTTTTTCACAGTTTGATAAAAAGATTACAACATATTCCAAAAAAGATTTGGAAGATATAATTTTGAAGTCGGTAAGAATTTTAAAAAGCAGTGCAACAGATGATTTGAAAACAGCAGTAGGTTCACTGATTGTAATGCGTGATAACGTTGAAAATTATGAAGCAGATGCAGAAATAAATTTGAAAAGGCCTATCGGGGCTGTAAATATTCCTGTCCAACTTCCGATGACATCGGATATGATAAAAAGCATTAATGAAATGATAGATATTGCTGAAAAGGCTCTTACTGCATTAGAGATAGCTGAATTCACGACTCTTGATTCTCAAAATGAAGTAAAAGAGTACGCTATAAGAATTGCAGAACTTTTCCAGAAAAATCATAAAGAAATTGATGATATTATTCAAAAGTACGTTAAAAATTGGGATGTTACACGTCTTATCAGAATGGATAAGGATATTTTGCGTATAGCAATCATTGAACTGCTTTATATGAAAGAAGCTCCGATGAAAGTGGTTGTTGATGAAGCATTAGAGCTCGCTAAAAAATATTCAACAGATGACAGTGCCGCATTCATAAACGGAATTCTTGCAAAAGTAATTGTTGATTACGGTATCAATTAATTAAGTGCAAAAAACATTAAAAGAGAGTAACTTTTTTATATTAAAATGTTACTCTTTTTTTATTTTCCTTTTTTCTCCCGAATCACTAATTCATAACCGAGGAAATCAAGAATTTCCTGAACGGTTTCAAAACGAATTCTCTTTTTATTTATGGAGTCGGATAATCCGCTTTCTTTTGGAATATCTAAACCTTTATCACGCAATATTTTGGCAACCTTTCTCATAGAAAGTCCCCTGCGTAATAAACAAATAACCAATTCTTCTTTTAAATTCATCATAACAATAGTCTAATTATTGATTGAGTGCTTGACAAATTTATAAATACGCGATATAACATATCAATCATGATAGATATAAACAATCAATTATTACAAATATCAATCAATGATAGCTAAAACAAAGCAGATGATATAATTTTGCTTGATACATACTGGGGAGAACTTTTATACATACTTTTCTGTATTAAAAATATTATTAAGCAGCAAGAACATCGTAAAGAAAAAGTTTTAATTCTAATAAGGCAAATCAAAATACATTATAAATGGATGAAAATAAAATAATTTCATGTTATCATCTGCGTATGTTCGGATTTTTTAAAGACAAATTTAATAATCTCAAAGAAACAGTTTCTAACACAGCACAGGCTCTCGTTAATAATGTTGTTAATTCTGTTGAAAATGAAGAAGAATTTTCTGAATTTGTACTTGATGATATGGAAGATATGCTGATAAGTGCTGATTTGGGTGTGGGTTATGCATGTGAACTTGTTGATAAGTTGAGAAATCAAACAAAAATAAAACCTTCTGAGGTGAAAAAATATCTCAAGGATGAATTTTTAAAAACTCTTTTGGATGCAGGAAATACTGAGTTAGCTTTTCATAGTGGATTAAATATTTATTTTATATGCGGAGTAAATGGAGTTGGTAAAACTACATTAATCGGTAAGCTTGCATACAAATTTAAAAATAACGGGAAAAAGGTTCTAATTGCTGCAGGTGACACATTCAGAGCAGCCGCAGAGGAGCAGTTGGATATTTGGTCAAAACGTGCAGGTGCATCTATTGTTCGAAGAGATAAAGCAGATCCGGCCTCAGTTGTATACGAAGCAATTGAAAAAGCACAGAGAGAAAATTTTGATGTTATTCTTGTGGATACTGCTGGGCGTCTTCAAAATAAGTTCAACTTAATGGAAGAATTAAAGAAAATTAAATCAGTTATAGATAAAAAAGCTCCAGATGCATTAAGGGAATGTATGCTTGTTTTGGACGCAAATACCGGTCAAAATGGCTTACAGCAAGCAAAAGTTTTCACAGAGGCAGTTAATCTTACATCTGTTGCTCTTACAAAACTTGATGGTTCTGCAAAGGGTGCAATTGTTCTGGCTATTGCAAAAGAATTAAAACTTCCCGTTAAATTGATAGGGGTTGGAGAAAAGATGGAGGATTTAAAAGAATTTAATCCTCAAGATTTTATCGAGGCGTTGTTTGAATAGTTTAAAAGAAGTTAAGACAAAAAATGGAAATATAGTAAGACTTTTGGGTGATAAAAATGCTAAAGTTCTTATCATTGGAGTTTTTCACGGGGATGAGCCTCAGGGGAAATTTATAATAGAAGAATATCTAAAGTATCATCGAGTTGACAATTTACTTTTTATTCCTTGTTTAAATCCTGATGGTTTGGAGCTTGGCGTGAGGGTAAATGCAAACGGAGTTGATTTAAACAGAAATTTTCCGACAAAAAACTGGCAGTTGACAGACAAAAATGAATTTTTCGGTGGTGAAAGTGCTGCAAGTGAAATCGAAACTCAATTTTTGATTGATATAATTGAAGAATATAAGCCATCTTTGATACTAACGCTTCATGCACCTTTCAAAGTGGTGAACTACGATGGCCCCGCAAAAGAAATATCCGAGAAAATTTCTGAAATAATTAAATATCCTGTTGAACCTTCTATAGGGTACCCTACTCCCGGAAGTTTTGGAACTTATGCGGGCATAGAAAGACAGATTCCGACAATTACTCTTGAATTAGACGAAACCTGTCCCGTTGATTGCTTATTAAAACCGGTTCATAGAATTTTTGAGATTCTTTAACGAATTGGTATTTTTGTTTAGGGCTTTATGTTAATAAATTAAAATGATTTAGTACAATTCCCTAAACTGTGACAATTTTTGGGTTTAAAGTGTTGAAAAAAGGAAATTCATTGTTTTTAAAATCAAAGATTTTGTTGTTTATACTTATCTCTTCTTCAAGTGGAACAAGATAAGTTTTAGTTTTTTTTGTCTTTTCATCATACATTTTAATTTTGGTGTACCCTTCAGGTATTCCGATATTTTTGTAATCGTTGATGTTTGACATTTGTAATCTCCTCTGTTGTATAAATTGTTTTTTGTTATTCTGCGTTAAAAAAAGTTATCCAAAATCCTATCCCAAGTTGTTATGCTTGGATTTGGGTTGAAATCTTCTACTTTAATTAATAAAGTATCTCCGGCCGGAACTTTTGCTTTGTCATAGTTATTAACAATATGCATACTTGAAGACAAATTCTTTTGAGGTTCATATTTCCCTTTTATATCATTAGTCGATGATAATGAACCTGGTGGAATTTGAAAATCAGATCGGACTTGCCCAAGTTCTTTTGGAGCTTTTGGTATTAACAAAATGTCGCCATTAGTGGTTCTTCGAATATCATAATCTTTGGTATAGCCAAGCTCTTTAGCCAAATCTATAGCTGATTCTGCTTTTTGTATTCTCGCCTGAGTGTATTCCTGCTCAGAAAGATTATTTTGGTATTCTGTGTATGCTTCTAATTCAGCCTTATCATAAGTATTAATTATTAGTTTCTGTCCTTCTTTTAATTTATTCGGGTCTTTCAGGTTATTGAGTTCCATAATCTCCGATAGAGATGTATTATATCTTTCGGTGATAGAACCAAGATTGTCTCCGTGACCGACTGTAATTTCTATTTTTTTTGGTTTTGGTTTTTCAACAGGTTTTAAGTTTTGTGTTTCTTGTCTGTTGTTAGCTTCTGTGTATATGGAGTTAGGTTTCGATTCTGTTTTCCTAGCTCTAGTATTACTATTGTTTGCCGGTGTTAAACGTGTATTTGCACCTACGGATGTAGTTTTGTCAACCATTGCATGTCTCCTATATTGCTTTAACTATTACGTATATATTTAATAAATAATTTTTATATATATAATTGCCGTAAATTTAAATATTGTTTACATTAGTTAATATAAATCTGTTTTTGTTGTAAAATAATGCAGAAAGAGGGATTTTTATGAAATTACATAATTCGTACACAAACAAGATTGAAGAGTTTGTTCCTATTGATGGAAATAAAGTTAAGATGTATGTTTGCGGTCCTACCGTTTATGATTTTGCACATTTGGGACATGCAAGATGTTATATTACTTGGGATGTATTATACAGATATTTGAAGTTTAAAGGGTATGACGTTACATATTGCCGTAATGTCACGGATGTTGATGATAAGATTCTTAAAAAAGCTCAAAATGAAGGTAAAACTCCTCAAGAGGTTTCTCAGTATTGGTATAAACAGTTTGAAAATTCTATGAAGGCTCTAAACACTTTAAAACCGGATATTGAACCGTTTGCTACAAAAACTTTAGGTGAAATGATTGGTATGGTAAAAGATTTGATTAGCAAAGGTTATGCATACGAAGCTGACGGAGATGTATATTTTAGGGTAAAGAAATTCCCTCAATACGGTTGTCTGTCAAAACAGCCGATTGACAAACTTGAAAGCGGTGCAAGAATAGAAATAGGAGAGCATAAGGAAGACCCTCTGGATTTTGCTTTATGGAAAAAGGATGAAAAATTTGGCTACAAATCACCATGGGGTGTGGGTCGTCCAGGTTGGCATATTGAATGTTCAGCAATGAGCCGAAAATATTTGGGTAAAACTATTGATATTCACGCTGGCGGAGCTGATTTGATATTTCCGCATCACGAGAATGAAATAGCACAATCAGAGTGTGCAAACGGATGTAAATTTGTAAACTATTGGTTGCATAATGGTTTTGTAACTATTAATAAAGAAAAAATGTCTAAATCTTTGGGGAATTTTTTAACCATTGATGAACTTTTGAAGAAGTATGATTCAAATACTATAAGGTTTTTTATTCTGACAAATCATTATAGAATGCCTGTAGAATTTTCTGATGAGGCATTGACTTCTGCTCAGGCAGGTGTGAAAAGGATGTTAAATGCTAAAAGAACCGTTGTTAACGAGAATCTTGATATTACTCAAACGGCTGAATACAAAGCTTTTGTTGATGCAATGGATGATGACTTAAATACATCAAAAGCTTTGGCAGTTCTTTTTGAGCTCGCAAATAAAGCTAATAAAGATGATAAGGATGCGTTCACTATTTTGTATAAACTTGCAACAGTTCTTGGTTTTAGTTTCGATAAAGCTGAGCTGTCAAAGGAAGAACTTGAAAATGTATTAAAACATGTTTCAGAGATTCTGGGTGAAAATTTTGATACAATGGAAGATTTAATAGAATTCCGTAAACAAGCACGTGATGCTAAAAATTGGGAAGTTTCCGATAAAATTAGAAATGCTTTGGATGAATTCAATATTATTTTGAAAGATTCTAAAGACGGTACTACTTGGGATTTGAAGTAAAAATTTCTTAATAAACTGACAAAAAATTTTTTCTTACAACTTAGTACTACTATGGTTGAAATGAATCCTAAGTTAAATTTGAACTTGCTCGAAATTCCTAAAGAAATTGGAAAAACTCCTGATGGGGAAATTATTTACGAGACAAAGTCCAATAAGACCGGAAATATTACAAAGTTTTCAATTCCAGAGGAAAATAAAGACAAATTTGAAAAATTAGTTGATAAAATTCACAAAAAATATGGAAAATATGATGCAGAGCCTGAGAAAGTTTTTGTGCGTTCATTGAACCTTGCTGTTCTGGGTGGGGCCATATTAGGCAGTGCGTTAACAGCATCCTTAATCAAGACCAAGTCAAAAATTGGCAGATTCGCTAAAACAATTGGCGGAGCTTTGGGTGGTAGTGTTATTGCCGTTGCGGCTCTTACAACTGCGGTATTTTATCCGTTAATAAAATATACAAAAACACTTAAAAATATGGGATATAAATTAATAGAAAATAATCCTATGCTGAGGGAAGCTGGTGAAAGAACTTCTAAAACTGAAGTAAAAGAACTTTCTAAAACAGAAAAACAATAATTGTTACTTTTTATGGTTTTGTCATATAATAATTTTATGAAAAAGTTATTATATGCGATTTTAGTTTTGAATTTTATATTATTACCTGTTAAGGCTCAAGTTATGCCAAATATTCCGACAACAACACTTATGGCAGCTCAGCAGTCTATAATGGAACATCAGGGCCCGTCTTCAGAAGTGGTTAGAGTTGGTATCGGGTCTCAAAATTTTGGGACATATCAGTATAAAAACATTAAGATTTTCGGTACCGGCGACACTCAGGTTTATGATAATAAGATGCTAATTGGCAATTATCCGCCAAATCAGGAAATTTCAATATCGTATAGTGATGGACAGTTCAGTATATATACGCCCGGAAATATTTTTCCCGAAAAGATTGACGGACCTGTTCAAATAACAAGTAACTTTGGTCTTTTAGGTGTATCAGGGTTAAAAAGAGCTGGTAAGCAAGCATTATATCATGGTGCATTTGAGCTTACTCCGAATAAGAACGGAACTTTTAATCTTGTTAATATGATAGAGGTTGAAGATTATTTGAAAGGTGTTGTCCCAAATGAAATGCCTGTGGCATTTGGTTTGGAAGCTTTAAAAGCACAAACTGTAGCTGCCCGAAATTATGTTCTTTCTCCAAGGGTTAAGTCTTCTCCAAATTATGATGTGGTTGACAGTGTTGCAAGTCAGGTATATTTTGGTGCAAATACAGAAAAGGAGCTTTCAAATCAGGCAGTTGAAGAAACTGAAGGTATTGTAGCTATATATAATTGGGATTTAATCCTTGCCCAATATTCATCAACAGCGGGAGGGTACACGGAAAGTTTTTCAAATGCTTTTTCTGACCCTAAAACAAAAGAGTTTCCTTCTCATGAAAAACCTTATTTGAAAGCGAAGCCTGATATTATTGGTCAAACCCCATTAAATAATGAAGAAGAAGCTCAAAAATATTATAAATCCAGGCCCGATGCGTATGATGTAAGATCTCCTTATTTTAGGTGGGAAAGAGAGTGGAATAGTTCAGAGCTTAAAAATGTTCTTGAAACGACTCTTGTTGCTCAATCTGCTACAGGGTTTGTTCATCCTGCATTTTCGAAAGGCGACAAATTGGATGATCTGGTGGAATTGAAGGTTATAAAACGTGGCGACTCAGGTAAAATTATTGAAATGGAAGTTGTTACTCGGTCTCAAAAGTACAAGATTTTTAAAGAACTCGTTGTAAGAAGGCTTTTGACAAAAGACGGCAAAGCTTTGCCAAGTGCGAATGTCGTGTTTGATAACATTCAAGATGAGTATGGAAATCTTATAAGTGTCCATGCTTATGGAGGAGGATTCGGGCATGGTGTTGGGATGAGCCAGTATGGTGCAGGATTTATGGGATCTGAAATGCATATTCCGTATGAGAAAATCTTGCAGCATTATTATAGTGGAATTACTCTTTCAACAAAGCCTGTTGTTGTCTCTACAGATGTCGGACAACAGTCTGTAACTCAGCATTTTTACTTAAAAGAGAAAAGTGCAAGAATTATTATTGATAACAAATTTGGTGTAGGCAGTTTAAGTGTTGACATCAACGGCAGGAAAGAAGTATTTGAACTACCGAATGATTTGTTTGGGTTTAAAAGATACGTTGAAATAGATATTTCAAAGTATGTTAAAAAAGGACGGAATACAATAACCTTTTCATCTCCGGAGTTTTTTGAAAGCTCTCAAAGAAAAGGGTTAAGATTATATGTGGAATTGGTAAAAAAGAATGATGACGGATACATCTGGTAAAGGGAATACAGAGAAGGCTACAAGTGTTCTGAAAGCCGCTTGGATTATTGCGGTTGTGACGATTATAAGCAAACTTATAGGTTTTATTAGAGATATAGTTATTGCAAATTATTATGGAGCAACACTTGTCTCGGATGCTTATTACTACGCTTATCAGATACCTTCTTTGTCTTTAATTTTGCTTGGCGGAGTTGGTGGGCCTTTCCATAGTGCAACAGTTGCGGTTTTTTCAAAACTTATTCCTAATCTTAGAGAAAAACCTGAAGAAGCTGTTAACAAGTTGTATTCAACTTTTATGACAGCAACTACTATATTTTTTCTAGTACTTTCAGTGTTAATGTTTATTTTCCCGCGTCAAATAATGGGTTTAATTATCTCAAGCGGGTCTGCGGAAATGATTAATTTGGCTGCGGAACACTTGAAAATTATGACTCCGCTTTTGATAATAGGTGGAATTGTCGGGATTTATTACGGCTTGCTTATTATATACAAGCAGTTTATGCTCCCGAATTTATCGCCCATAATTATGAGTGCGGCAATAATCGCTGTAGTTATGGCTGTACCTGATGATAACAAAGGTTATGCATTAGCTTGGGCAACCACAATTGGAGCAGTTTTACAGCTTGTAATTCAGTATCCAAATGTTAGAAAATTAGGTTTTAAGTGGAGACCTGATTTCCACTTTTTTAACAACCCTCATTTTAGAGAAATTAATGAATTATTATTCCCTGCCGTTTTAAGTTCAACAGTTGGGCAAATTCATATATATGTTGATATGTTTTTTACATCTTCAATTTCAGAAGGTGCTTGGACAGCAATTGGATATGCAAACAGAGTTTTTCAGTTTCCTGTAGGAATTTTGGTCACAGCTTTTCTTGTCCCATTGTTTCCTATTTTTTCAAGACTTGTTGCTGAAAAGGATTTGGATGGAATAAAAAGTTATTTTAATAAGGGCGTTGGGGTTTTATTTTTCGCTGCAATACCAATAATTATAGGAATCTTAACTGTTGGGATGGATGCTGTCAGATTGGTTTTTGAAAGAGGAGCGTTTGACGAGGCCGCAACTTTTATGGTGACTGAAGCTTTATGGTTTTTATCTGTTTCTATTTTGCCTTACGTTTTTAGAGATTCAATAACAAGAGTTTATTATTCGTTTAATGATTCTAAAACTCCTTTTATTGTCGCATTTTCATCAATTGTATTGAAATATTTCCTTAACGTAATATTTATAAATAAGATGGGAATGGGTATCGGCGGAATTACGTTGTCTACATCTCTCGTTACATTATTCAATGCTTGTGTTCTTGGTAGTTTGATTTACAAGAAAGTTAAAATGGATTATAGAAGTTTATTCACAAATCTTTTAAAAATGTTTGTTGCAGGAATTATATCTTTTGCAATATGTTTTGTGATAGCACATGGTTTCGACAAATTTATTCATATGCCTAAAACAGTATTTGAAATTTGTAAAATAATTTCTGTTGGTATTGTTTGTCTTGTAAGTTATACAGGACTCAATTTGTTCTTGAAAATGGAATATGCTAATGAATTGGCCCAAAGATTTATGAGGAAGATAAATGCTGGAAAATAGAGACAAAATAAAAGAAATATTAGAAAATGATGGAGTAATTGCGTACGTTACGGATACCGTATGGGGTTTAGGCTGCCTTCCAACGTCAGAAAAAGCTGTAAAAAAAATATATGAGATAAAAAAAAGAGAAGCTCAAAAACCATTAATTTTAATGTCTAATGAAACCTATAATTTGTTAGAATATGTAAAGCCAATTCCTAAGATTGGCTGTCGCTTGATAAAAAAATATTTTCCGGGAGCACTCACACTTGTTGTTGAAAAAAGTGATAAGACTCCCCATTTTGTAACATCAAATATGGAAACTGTCGGTATAAGAGTTCCGGATAACGAAATTTTCAAGGAAATATGCGAGATAACCCCAGGCCATGTTCTTGCAACTACCAGTGCTAATTTATCTCATCAGCCGTCTGCAAAAACTTATGAACAGGCATTTGAAAATATGAATGGGCTTGCAGATATAATAATTCCTGATTACGGTTATATTTGCAAAGGTTTGGAATCCACGGTCTGTGGCATATTTGGCGATGAATTAAAAATCTTCCGTCAAGGGGCTGTTACTGTCGATTTGTAAATTTAGGCAAGTTTGTTATTCTTCTTTATTAAAATTGCCTTCAGAATTGTGTCAAACTTCCCTTATTCTTTTTTAGTTTCAGTGGTAAAATTATCTATTTTTGCAACAGTTTTGCCATCTTCCTGATACCAAGTAGTTTTTATTATTTTCCCGGTTTCAGGATTATATTCATCAATATACCATATTGTTTTCCCATCACCTTGGTACCAAGTAGATTTTATTTTCCCTTCGGTTTCAGGATTAAATTCATCAGTATGCCATATCCTTTTCCCATCACTTTGATACTTGGTAAATTTTATCCTTTTCCCATTTTCAGGATCGAATTCGTCAGTATACCATATCCTTTTCCCATCACTCTGGTACTCGGTAGATTTTATTATCCCTCCGGTTTCAGGATTAAATTCATCTATGGTACTTATTTTCTTCCCATCAAATGAATTAAAAGTCCTTACAAGTCTGCCTTTGTCATCAAATTCATCTATAGCTTCGGTACCATCACTTAGTTTTTTAACTTCCCCTTTTATTTTAGAGAAATCAAAATAATCAACTTCTGGTGTTGAGTGGGCTAATCTTCCTTCAGCATCGTTTGTAACGTGAGTTACATTATCAACCACTTTCCCTTCAGAATCAGTAACATGCAAATTAATATCAGGGATTAAATCTTCAGCATCTTCTCCAGCTTTGGTAACAGTATCAGCCACTTCACCTTTGTCATCTGTAATATGCACTTTAGTATCAGGAATTACAGTCCCAGCATCTTCTCCAGTTTTGGTAACAGTATCAGCTATCTTCACTTCAGTTGTATCGACGGCAGATGCAACCTTTTCCGACAAGTCTTCTGCAGTTTCTGCACCTTTTCTCCACCAATTATTTTTATGCCCGATTATGCCTAAAGCAATAGTTGCAGCAACAGCTGTGGCCCCTATCATATATTTTGTTGCGTTAGATTTCTCTTCATCAACTCCATTGGGATTAGTTGATGTACTTTCTTTTCTTTTGATTCCATAGCTTCTTAAAATAGTATCTATGCCTTTAAATGAAACTTGTTCTATTGACATTGAAAAATTCCTTCTATTACCCCTAGTAATTATAAAAAAACAAATTAGCAAACATTTTTGCGTTTTGAAAAACTTATTATTTACTATAATTTAATATATCGTAATAATTAAATTAATTCAGATGCACGGTAGGAACTTCTTACTAATGGACCTATTTGGTAATGTTTAATCCCGATTTTTTCTGTCATATGTTTTAATATTTCATATTCTTCAATAGTGTAATATTTTGAAACTTCTAAATGTTTTTTTGAGGGTTGGATATATTGACCGATTGTTACTATATCGCAGCCTGCATTTTTTAGGTCTAAAAGCGTTTGTTCAATATCTTCAAAGGTTTCTCCCAAACCTATCATCAGTCCTGATTTAGTTATTATGTCGCTATTATCTTTTATGTATTTTAAAACTTTTAAAGAACAATCATAATCTCCTTGAGGACGGGCTTGTTTAAAAACATTTTTTACTGTTTCAATATTATGATTGAAGACATCAGGACGTGCTTTTATAATTGTGTTTAATGAATTTTCATTCCCTTTAAAATCAGGTGTTAAGATTTCAATTTTTACATCAGGGGTAATTTTTCTTATTTCATATATACAATTTGCGAAATGTTCTGCTCCTCCATCAGTCAAGTCATCTCTTGTAACAGATGTTATCACCGCATATTTTAGTCCCAGATCGTGGACAGCTTGAGCCACGTGAATAGGTTCATTTACATCTAATGGTTCGGGACGAGAACATGTAATATTACAATATCTGCAATTTCTCGTACAATTATTTCCCATAATTAAAAATGTTGCTGTATTTTTTGTGTAACATTCATTTTTATTTGGGCATCTGGCGTTTTCGCATACGGTATTTAAACATTTTGTCTTTAAAATCCGACGTACGGTTCGAGTTTTATCTGTATCTATAATAGGTCGTTTTAAATAATCAGGTAATCTTTTTTGCATAATATAATCATAATACCAAAATTCAATATGACAAACCTTTGTTAAATAATATGTTTACTGTATAGACATATCTGCAAAAACAATTATTATAGAAATATGGAAGCTAAACAAATTTACAAATTAATTTTAGAAAATTTTTATTCTCTATCGTTGTGAATTATATTGATGTTATTGTTATCTTATCGATATTTATTTATCCTAATGAAAATAAAAGAATAATAAATAAGTACAAACAATATATAACGAAATAAAAGTAAACTTACTGGCAAAAATATTGATTTTCATGAGTTAAACCGTTATAATAATATTAAGGAAGTAAAATCAGGAGTGATTTATATGAAAAATTTAATAACTTTATTATGCTTATTATGTTTTGCAGGTTGTGCTTATGCGGAAGTTTATGAAGTTCCGGGTTCTGAAATTGTAACCGAAGAAGAAGTTCAAGTTCAACAGAATGAAAATGATAAAACAAAAACTGAAACAAAAGTTGAACGCAAGAGAATATTACGCCATAGAGATTTAAATCCTACAAATACATATTGGAACTTTGGAAAAGTCCCATTCTGGACAGGCACTATTTAGATTTTCCTATTTCAAAATAGAATTCAAAAGGACTATTTAAACAAGCATTCGAAGATTCCCTCTGAATATGTAGGGTGTGCGAAGCATACTTTTTTCAAGTCTTCTATCGCTATATTGTTTTGCATAGCTATTACGATTTGTTGAATTAGGGACGATGCTTCTTTAGACACAATATGTGCTCCAACTATTTTCCCGTTTTGAGAAAGGATTTTTATAAATCCGTCAGAACAATTATCGCAGTGGGATTTTCCAAGTGCGGAGATGAGTAAATTTGATTTTTTATAAGTCCCTTCTTCTAAATCTTGTTCCCTGAGTCCCACCCAGGCGACTTCTGGACACCCATATACCACGGATGGTACCAAATTTTCATCAAAGTCCACTTTTGCAATTTCTTCTATAGCTTGTTTTATCGCGAAATGTGCAAGTTGAATTTTCCCGCAAGCATCCCCTATACATACAGCGTTCTCAAAACTTTCATTCGGCCTTCTTCCGACAGCAAGTAGAACAAGCTCAGGCTCCACAGTTTCTCCTGTAGATAAGTATACCTTCTTGTGTTCAATTTTTTCAACAGTATTGGACAAAAACATTTTGATTTTTTTAGCTTTGAAAATTCTTTCAATTCGCTTTGAAACTTCAATATCCGCTAAAGGTAAAAGCCGTTCTGCTGTCTCTACAATAGAAACTTCAACGTCAAATGCCGAAAAAATTCTTGCCCATTCAATTCCTATTGCTCCTGAACCGATTATTAAAATACTCTTTGGTAAAGTTGTCAAATTCAAAACGTCATCAGAACTTAATACAAATTCGTGGTCAAAACTCAAATTTGGAAAATCTTTCGGACTTGAACCGGTCGCGGATATGATATTTTTGCACTCATAAAGTTCATTGTTGGCTGAAATTTTATTTTCAGAAACAACTTTACCTTCAAAATTTACAACTAAAACTCCGCTGTTTTTTAACGCAAGTTCAAGTGATTTCCTGATTTTTTCAACGACTTTGTCTTTTCTCTCAACAACCTTACGGTAATCAAATGATAATTCTTTTACATTTATCCCTAACTCTGAAGAATGTTTCATTTCTTCATACAATTCAGCACAATGCAATATTGCTTTTGTAGGAATACAGCCGCGATTAAGACAAACACCCCCAACTTTGTCTTTTTCAAATAAAACAACAGACATACCTTTTGCTCTTGCCTGAAAAGCTGCAGTGTAACCGGCAGGTCCTGCACCTATTATGCCCAAATCAAATTCATGTTTTTCATTCATTAAACTATTCCCTTGTATAAACTCTTGGTAACCTAACCTTTAAACGACACGTTAATTCATAATTAATTGTGCCTAATATTTTTGCCCACTTGTCAATTGAATGCTGTTCATCAAGTAAAGTTATTATATCCCCCAAATGGGCTTCTACTCCTGTTATATCAAACATCATTTGGTCCATTGTGATATTGCCGACTTGTAGGACTTCTTTGCCGTTTAAAAATCCTGAAATTTTATTTGAAAGCCCCCTTGGAACCCCATCTGCATAACCAAGAGGAACTGTTGCTATTGTTCTTGTCCCGTGAGCCGTAAAGGTATGTCCATAACTTATTCCTTCCCCGTCTTTGGCCTTATGAATATTTACTATTCTAGCTTTTAAAGACATTACGGGTTTTAAGTCAGGTTTTTTCACATCACCGTCACTTGGCAAGTCAGGATAAAGTCCATAAATTCCAATACCTGCTCTATACATATTTGAATTTGGAACATCATAGCACATAGCTCCTGCTGTGTTTAAAATGTGCAAAAGCAGACCTGATGTATCAATTTTAGAAATTACACTGTTCCATCTGTCAATTTGTATTTGAGTTTTTTCTCTATTTTCAGCGTTTGCAAGGTGCGTAAATATTCCTCCAAACTCAAGATAATCGGCACTTTTTACTTCGTTTATAAATCCAACGGCTTCATCAATTGAAACTCCAATTCTATTCATTCCTGTATCAAGTTTTACATGGACTTTAGGCTTTATTCCGGTTCTTTCGTAAGCCTGACGACAAGCTTGAAGATGCTCTTTTGAAAATATAGCAATTATCAAATTTGCTTTAACTGCACTTTCAATAGCCCAAACCGGTACGGCTCCAAGAACCAAAATATCACAACTGATTTTTGCCTGCCTTAAATCAACTCCCTCATCTATGGATGCTACTCCAAGCATGTCAGCTCCTGAGGCAAGAAGGGTTGGTGCAATCATTACCGAACCATGACCGTATGCATCAGCTTTTACTACAGCAAGGAGTTTTACCCCTTTGGGGGTATTTTTTCTTATCGAAGACATATTGTATGCAATATTTTCTAAATTAATTTCAACCCAGCTGTCTCTATGAATATTTATATTTGTTTGTCTTACATTTCTCATAATAGGATTAGTATATTACTAAATTGCTAATGGTGCAATTAATTTATTTTTGTCTAAGTTTTGTAAAATTTAATTCCTGTTATCATAAATTAGGTGTTAATTTTGTAAATTGATTGAATTATAAATAAAAATTGTTATAATGAATGATATGGAAGGATTGGATACAAGCAGATTAGATGACTTAAAAGTCAAAGTAAAAAATAAGCTTGATGAAACAGAATTGTTTACTTATAAGGGCAGTGTATCAAAACTTTTAGGTTTGACTGTTGAGGTAAAATTACCAGGTTTGAAAGTTGGTGATTTGTGTTACGTTGAAACTAAGGATGGACGTAAAAAACCGGCTGAAGTTCAGGCTTTTAAAGGTGAAGTTGCACAATTACTTTTACTTTATGATGGTGAAGGTATAGGACAAGGGAGTCTTGTTACATCCACAGGCAACCCGATTATTATTCCTGTTGGAGATTTTTTGCTAGGTAGGCTTATAAACCCTATGGGAGAGCCAATTGACGGGAAACCACTTGATACAACAGGTGCTACGTGGCGTGCCGTTGAAGGTCCTCCTCCTGGCCCTTTTGAAAGACCGATTATAACGGAAATATTCTCGACCGGAGTAAGAGCTATAGACAGCTGTATGACAATGGGCTGCGGTCAGCGTTTAGGCTTATTTGCAGGCTCAGGAGTCGGTAAAAGTACTCTTTTAGGTATGATTGCAAGAAATTCTGATGCTGATGTTAACGTTGTAGCTCTGATTGGAGAACGTGGGCGTGAAGTAAAAGAGTTTGTGGAAGATGCTCTGGGGGAAAAGGGCATGGCAAAGTCTGTTCTTGTCTGTTCTACCGGGGATCAACCGCCTTTAATTCGTCAAAAAGCTCTTCTGACAGCAACTGCTGTTTGTGAATATTTTAGAGATCAGGGTAAGAAAGTTTTTCTTATGACAGATACTGTTACTCGTTGTGCTATGGCGGGACGTGAAGTAGGCTTGTCTTTGGGAGAACCTCCTACAATGAAAGGTTACCCTCCTTCAATATTTTCTTGGCTTCAAAAGGTTCTTGAAAGAGCAGGTAACAGCCCTAAAGGCTCTATAACAGCTCTTTATACGGTATTAATGGAAGGTGATGATATTTCTGATCCGATTGTAGATATTGTGAGAGGTATTGTTGACGGGCATATTTTCCTTTCAAGGAAAGTGGCTGAGATGAACCATTATCCAGCAATAGATGTTTTGGGAAGTATTTCAAGGCTTATGTCATCCATTGTTACTCCAGAGCATAGAGAAGCTGCCGGAAAAATGCGTGCTCTTATGGCTTTGTATCGTGAAAATAAAGACTTGATTGATGTTGGGATGTATCAGCCGGGAACTAACCCAAGGTTGGATGTCGCAATTGAACTTATGCCGAAAATAAATGCATTTCTTCAACAAAGAACATCTGATATCGTAAGTATGGATACAACTGTTAGTACACTTATTGATATGATGAAAGATGTGCAAATTTAATATATTTTTCTTTTGTGGTAGAATTTTTCAGAAAGGAAATGAATAAATTATGAATCTACCTCAAAATTTTGGCCCTGCTATGTTAATCACTTTATTTGCAGGTCTATCGACTGCTATAGGTGGTGCGATTGCATTTATTGTGAAAAAAGATAATTTAAAAGCTTTATCAATAGGTTTAGGTTTTTCTGCGGGTGTTATGATATTTGTTTCCTTTATGGATATGGTGCCAGAAGCTGAAAAACTTTTGGCGGCAAATTTCCCCCATACATCTCAATGGCTTGCTTATGCTGGTTTCATAATAGGGTTGATTGTGGCAATATTGATTGACTACTTTTTGCCTGACCATATTGATACTGATGATGTTTTACACCCTGATGAGCCTGCACGTCGTGATTATAAGATTAAAAGAGCCGGATTATTTACTGCCATAGCTATATGTGTTCATAATTTTCCGGAAGGTATGGCTACATTTTTTACAACGACACAGAACATTACTTTGGGTTTGTCAGTTGGGATTGCTATTGCCATTCATAATATCCCTGAAGGGATTGCGGTTGCTTTACCTATGTACCATGTTACTGGGAAAAAACGTTATGCGATGCTTTATGCAGCTCTGTCGGGAATTAGTGAACCTATTGGTGCACTCGTCGGAATGTTTGTCTTTGGGTTATTACTTCCACCTGCTTTAGTTGGTGTTTTAATGGCTGCTGTTGCCGGGATTATGATTTATATATCTTTTGATACCCTGTTACCTTTGGCCAAAGAATATGGTGATTGGCACCAGTCTTTGATTGGTATTATTTCGGGGATTCTTGTTATTTGGATTAGTTTGGTTTTAATTGGTGGTTAGTATGGTAAATTTGTCGAATTTGTTTGATATCGGAAGAAATTTATATGCTTTACCTTCTTATATGAGCAGAAGCGGGCTTGCTCCAATTCCCCTAAGGTATTTTTTTGAATTAACTTATAGATGTAATTTGAATTGTCCTTACTGTTACGTTGGGGATGATAGAAAGAAAGATGAATTAACAACTGATGAGTGGTATAAGGTTATTGAACAAATTCCCTTTTATTCCTTTGTCACTCTCGTGGGGGGAGAACCTTTAATTAGGAAGGACTTTATAGATATTTTAATGAAAGTTTCTAAGAAGACTTTTGGAAAGCTAAATGTTGTTTCAAATGGAATTCTTATAAATGATGAGATAATTGATGCTTTTATAAAAAGCAAAATGATGCTTTTGTCTGTTTCTCTTGACGGTTACGGGAAAAATCATGATATAAACAGAGCAAAGGATGGTATCTGGGACAAAATCATGGATAATTTTGATAACATGAATTCCAGAAATAAACGTCCAATGGTCGATATAAAAACTATTGTTTTAGAAAATAATTTGGATGATTTGGTTAAGCTTTATAAAATGTGTGATGAAAAGAAATTTAATTTTTTATCTATTTCTTTTTTGAGGAATAATAATTTAAAGCAAAATTCAGTTCTTTTTGACAGTTTTGTTCCTGAATTTAACGCAAATTATCCGATACAAAAATACTTTGACTTGGAGCATTTTAAAGAAGTTTATAAAGAATTGATGAGTTTGAGAAAAAACTCTAAAGTCCAGATCAGATTTTCGCCAAAATTTGAATATTCAAAAGATCCGTTGGCAAAAATTGAAGAATTCTTTAATACTCCTGGCGATAAAAAGATTTCAGAAATTTATAAACCTTGTCTTTATCCTTATTCAAATATGATGATAAACCCTCAGGGAGATGTTTACCCTTGCCTTTCGCAAAGAATAGGAAATGTCAAAGATATGTCCCTGAAAGAAGTCTTTAATCTTCCGCATTACAGATGTTTCAGAAAGAATTTAAAAGCATCAAAAGTATTTGGGGCATGTCAGATGTGCTGCGAGCTAACTGTGGAGTAATCTTTCAGGGATAATTTACTTTATGCTTCCCAGTTGTGTTTCAAAATTGAATTATTCCATGAAAACATGGATATGGATGCATGAATATATAATCACTGACTTTTCAAATCTAAAATATAAGTTATACTAAAAATGTGGTTAAGGTTCACGCCCTGTGATGGCAAAATCGTTTACCACTCAAGGGGATAGTAGTATGGGTTATATACACTGCTGCGGAGCTTTGCATAAGACAAGGACTTTTCGTCTTGTGCCGCAGGATAATTTTGTGGTGAGTGAGCTTGATTATCTTGCAAAGTGCCCGATATGCGGGCATACAATCGTGCAGCTTACAAGAGTTGATGATAGTGATAATATTTCTATTGTCAGGAAAGTTAATAAAAAAGCTAAATTATTTTTTGAAAAACTAAAAAAAGTCATCTTATACGAAATTCGTTCAATCAACTACAATAAGATAAATGTAGGAAAATTTTATCTCAACTATAACGAGTTCGGAGTAAAAAAGAGGTGTTACTCAAATTTAAGATCATTAAAAATAGGACTCGCTGAAAATAAAGATTTAAAAATAAATCCTTAAAATTATCTTACTCTCTGGGCGGATTACCCGCCCTATTTTTTTGAGCGGAATTATTATGAATTAAGTTTGAATATTTTTTAGTACGCTACATGTAAAAATGAAATAAAAAGGGATTAAGAATAATGACACTATCTCCAAGAGAAGAAACAATATTATCTTTTGTCGCACTAGGGTATTCCGATAAACAAATAGCAGCGAAATTGGGTATTGCCTACGGTACTGTTCGAAATCACGTAGATAAAGCTGTATTAAAACTGAATGCCCAAAATCGTACCCACGCGGTTATGGTTTACAAATTTATGAACAAGGATTGGTTAGAAGAATACTATGAAGCGAATAATAATACATTGGAGTGCAGGGGGATATTATCCAAGTGAATATGAAAAAGAACATTATCATTTTTTAGTAGATAAAGATGGAAATATTCATAATGGAAAGTTTAGTCCCGAGGACAATGAAATCTGTAGGATAGGGAAATATGCCGCACATACAGGTGGAGGAAACACTAAAAGTATTGGTGTTGCATTTTGTGCTATGGCAGGGTTCAAAAATAAGAATTATGTCGGCAATTATCCTATCTTAAAAAAACAATTTGAAAGTGCTATGAAATTTTGTGCTGAATTATGTAAAAAATATCATATTCCAATTACAGCTCAAACGGTAATGACGCACTATGAATTTGGGGTAAAAAATCCTAAGACTACCTCAGCCGGGAAAATAGATATTACATATCTTCCACCATATCCTTGGGTTTGTGCTGATGAAGTAGGAATTTTTATCAGATCAAAAATAAAATGGTACTTGCTAAAGGGGGTATAATTTATGGAAGTTTCTTATTACAACTTAGCTGGCGGAATAAATCAGTCATTAACAAAAACAGAATTGGGTCTGGATACTAAAAAGATATATTGGTCAGATGCTGAAAATGTAGAAATATTTCAAAACAGAGGTATTGTAAGGCAATTAGGCAACTCAATATTTACTTCGGTTAATGAAGAAATTACCGGACTTGCTGAGATGTGTGCATATGACAAATCCAAACTTGTTATCACTACTGTTACTGGGAAAATATATATTTATGATGAAGCAGGTTCACAACTTGTACTAGTAAACAAAACTCTAACAGGTATAAAACCGGTATTTTTAAATTTTTTAAACGGAATACTTGTAATGAGTGAAAGTGACGGGCTTTTTTATATCAAAAATAACAGCAATTATGAAGTGGTTGATTGCAATTTAAAGGATTTGTCCGATAATGTTTTAACTGGAGCAGTCCTTGCGGTTTACAAAGGACGTATATGGGTTGCTAAGGATGCTACCATATATTATTCAGCACTTGGAACTTACGATGATTTTACTACAGAAAATGATGCAGGATACATAAACGAATTTCATACAGATACCGGCTCAATTACTGCTTTAAAGATGTATAAAGATTATCTTGCAATATACAAGAAAGATAGTGTTTATCTTTTAACCGGTACAAGCCCGGATGATTTTGCAATAACTTTATTTGCCAACAAGGGTGCTGTGGCATCTAATGCAATTGCAAATGTCGATAATAAACAGTATTTTTTAAGCAATGGAATTTTTGCACTTGAACAGGTTGGGGAACTTAATCAAATTCAGCTTGGTAGCGAAATATCACAGAAAATAAAAGAAGAATTTTCATCTTTTGGGAAAGTGGAAGATACAATTTGCCTGCACTACGAATCAAAAAGTCAGATGTGGTTTCTCTTCCCCTATGCTTCTGATAGCTATTTCCATACAATTTGGATAAATGATTATGTAAATAAAGCTTGGTATAAAAGGGTTGTTCCTCAAGATATTGTTACGGCTTGTATTTACAACGGCAATGTTTATACAGCAGACAAACTTGGAAATATATATCGCGAAGATTTTGGAACAACTTTTAACGGACAGGTTATTCAATTTATGTGGAAGTCTCCATTTCTTGCGATTTCTAACGCTCATCACCGAAAAATAATAGATGAGTTTTATTTTTTGTTAGATACAGAAAATGATAATGACTTTAATTTTACTGTATATAAGGATTACGACAGTGAAATGGCTGACGATTCCGAGAGAATTTACTCTGTGCATGAAGAACATTTGATATGGGCAGATGATAATACTCCGGACAATATGCCTTGTTTTTGGCCTGCAGATGATGAAGATTTCCCTATCTGGCCAGTAAATAAAGATTCTCTTGAAAAAGCGGAAATATCGGAATCAAACTATTCAATACAATTGTGTGTTTCGGGAGAAAATGCCGGTCAGTCTTGTGCAATCATAGGATTGCAGTTTAGGGAAATATATAACGATGATTAATTTTTAAAATGTGCACCACTCGAGTTTACAATAAATTAGAAAAAGAAAGGGAAAAAAAATGGCAGAAGGATCTTCAACAAATGCATACTCCGCATTTATTCCGGAAATTTGGAGTCAAAAGTTAAACAACATGCTTGCAAAAGAATGTGTAATGCTCCAATGTGTAAACAGAAATTGGGAAGGGGAAATTAAAAATCAAGGTGATAAAGTAAAAATTATCCAACCTGCAGATGTAACAATTTCTACTCTAGGAACTGATACACTTTCATACAGTGAATTGGCTCCAACTTCTCTTGATTTAGTGATAGATCAGAAGAAATTTTTTGCGTTTAAAATTAATGATGTTGCTCAGGTTCAGTCCAATACTGATATTATGGAAGCTCATTTGAGAAATGCCAAAAAAGCAATTGAAGAAGTTCAAGATGCATATCTGTTGTCACTTCATACAAATGTTCCATCAACAAACACAGTAGGATCTGAATCAGCAGCAGTTACTCTTGACAAGACAACAATATATTCAAAATTTGTAGAACTTGCTTTGTGCTTGAAAAACTCTGATGCAGTAACTACAGGGACAAGACCTTGGGTAGTTATAAATCCAACAGTTGAATCATATCTTTTACAAAGTTCTGAATTTATCGGTGCTCATAATGTAGCGGATGAAACTTTAAGAGAAGGTGCAATCGGCAGAATTGCAGGCATGGATGTTCTTGTAAGCACAAATTTAACCGCTGTTTCTCAAAAATATTATGTACTTGCAGGAACCAACGATGCTATCACATTTGCATCACAATTAGCTAAAATTGAAAGTTTGAGAGACCAAAACAGTTTTTCAGATTTGGTAAGAGGCTTATATTTATACGGAGCAAAAGTTGTTCAGCCTAATGCATTGGCTAAAATGGTGGTTACAGCACCGTCTGCATAGACAATCAACGATTTGCTTTTTCGTACCCCGAATGCATCTTTGATAATTAATTCGAGGATGCATTATTTAAAATAAAAACGAGGTAAATTATGTTTAGTAAATTAAAAGAAACAATAAAGGAGCTTGCCAAAACAGCTGTCTTAAAGGCTGAAGAAACTCTTGGAAGCCAAAAAGGTCAAGAGAAAAAAGCAATGGCAATTAAATATATTGTTAACCATATTCCGGTATTTGCTCCTTTAAAACCGTTAATTTCAATATTGTTATCAACATTTATAGATAATGCAGTTGAGTTTGCGGTTGAATATATGAAAAGTGAGGTATTATGAATCCGACAAATATTGAAAATATTTCATCCCTTGCCGGTAATCAAACTGCGGCAAATGAATTAATGCCATTAAACAATGAATTACAATCAATAAAAGAAATGGCATTAAAAGACATTCAGGTTATTGAAAACCTTGTGCAAACGGGAGCTATGACACAAGAACAAGGACAAAATTTAATGAATTATGTTACTAAAAAGGCGTTTGAAAAGTATACATTAAGTCAACAGAACAGTCAGGCTCCGGTTGATACAGCAAATCAAGTTCCTGTAAAAAGTGTAAATATGGGAAATGTTATCCCTGAATTTTTTAACAGAGACGGAAGAGTTGATGTTTTCGATTACCTGCAAAATTCTAATGCTGCATTTGATGAGGATGAACTTTCTAAAATATCTGCATTAGTAGAAAAAATTGAAAATTCTGCTATCGAAAGATATGTGAAAGAAAAAAATCACGAAAAAACGTTAAATAGCGAAAATGAAGCCGCAAAGCAAAAACTTCGTGCTTATGCACAGAATTCTGCCTACGACGGTAATAATAACTTGGTTTTCACTCGTGAACAAATCGGCAAAATGAGTGGTGCAGAATTTGCTAAATACGAACGTATGATTATGGATCAATTAAGAAAGGGTCTTATAAAATAGCAAAATTCAAGGATCTATTTGGGGGGAACAGTCATATAATGGCTGTTTCTCCTGAAAGATTACATGAAAGGGAATTTATGAATTACTTAGAACTTATCAACAAATGTCTTGTAGAACTAAATTACAAGCAGGTTAATTCATTTTCGGAATTAACAAAGAATGATCATAAAAAGTTAAAGAATATATTGAATATAGTAAATAATGATGTTTGCGGATCAGAAAAATGGGATTTTTTGCTTCGTAAAAAAGATATCATATTACCGGCAGGTTCCGGAGAAGTTGAAAACACTATAGATGGAAGAATTGAGGCAGTAATTGCAGATGGTAACAAGTTTGAATATTATCAAGACTTTGAGGAATTTTTTGTTAATGCTCAACCTCAAAATACGTATAGTTTGTTTAATGATAAAATTTTGTTTCCTGTTTTTAATAAGGACAAAACTCTAGAGATTATATACTACACAAAAAATTATGCAAAAAATTCTGACAGTGAAGAAAAATCATTGATGGATGATGAGAATGATTCTTCTTTGATTCCGGAACCTTTTGTAGAGCCAATACTTGTGTATGGTTCCTGTATGAGATTAAAAGGTAATCCGGAACATGTCCGATTCAGCTATTGGTACAGCATGTATAAGGAGGCATTAACAAACTTGCGTGCAAGAATATCATCAAGTATGGATGATTTCCCTTCAGTTAAAATCCACAGAAGATAATAAAAATAAGATTGGGAATTAAAGTGAACTTGAACAGGCAAAGTCTTTGCATAATGTCAAAGTTCTAATTTTAAACCAGCAGGCTCCCCAACATTCCGTCGGGCAAAAAAAACAGGAAGTTTAAAATTCATTTTCCCCTCCTGTTAAGATTTACACTAGCCGAAATATAAATAGCATGATTATTATACAATTTTTTTTGAAAAAACACAAATTATACGAAGATTTGTAACGAAAGTACATAATTAAACAAATTTAAAAGACCATGAAAAAGTTAACAAACCAACAAAAGAAATTTGTTTTAGAATACATTAAATCATTAAACGGAGAGCTTTCTGCTCAAAAAGCGGGATATAAATCAAAAGATTTAAAAACTGTTGCATCAGATCTCCTGTCAAGAGATGCGATTATTAACGAGATTAAATATCAGCTAAAAAAACAGATATCCTCACTAAGAGTAAATAAGGGTTATGTCATTCAAAAACTTTTGCAGATAGCTGAATTCTCTCTTGAAGAAGAAGATATTCTTGATAAGGAGGGGATTGCAACAGGTAAGAAAAAATTAAGAGATACCTCAGCCGGATTGAAAGCTCTGGAAAGCTTATGTAAATATTTAGGCTTTAATACTAATCAGGATGAAGATGGTTATAAACAGGCAAAAATAGTAACTATTTCAAATCTGGATGATGACAAAATTTAGCAAAAAGGAGAAGATTTAATGAAAAATAATAATGCAGAAGAAATGCTTTTGAACAATGCATCTTTAGATGAGTTGATTAAAATGCGTATAGAAAAAGAGTTTATGGAAGATTTGAAAAAATCGAAAGAAAAACCCGAAAAACATGAATATACAAATATAAAAGATGTTCCTAAAGACAAAATTTTTTCAAAAGTTTCAGTCTTTCGCTGTTTCAACAGAAATACAAAGTGTGAAACATTTGTAAACGGGATACAGGCAGACGCTTTAATAGGGATACAGGATGCTGTCAGAAAAAAAATGCTTGCCGGAGAATTAAGTGCTTTCACAACTGAAGATTCATATATAAAATTTGAAAAGGCAACATTTTAATGACAGAATTCATAACACCTTTCGCAAAACCTGAATATTTCGAACAGGCTTTGTTTTTATATACAAAATATTCAAAATATCTGGATGATGACTATGCTTTAAATGGCCTATCCGTTTATGAATATTTTTACAACCTCATTTTAAGGACTCAACCATTCTTTTTTGTAATTACTGAAAATAACCACGTTAGCGGTTTTGTTTATTTAGATAATGTAATCGGTGATGGAGAAAGACTTCATAGTGCTGAATTAACAACATGTTTTGACAGAAAATTTTGGGGTAATTATACGAAATATTGTGCCAAAATTTTTTTAAATTATTGCTTTGAAAAATACAATTTTGTGAAAATTAAAGCACTTGTTTACCCCGAAAATTTTAGAGTAAAGACTCTTTTAAAGTATGCAGGGTTTAAAAAAGAAGCATTATTAAAACAAGAGACCTTAAGAAAAGGAAATTTGCAGGATATAGAATTATATTCTGTATTCAATACATATAAATAAATAATTGAAAGGGCAAAAAAATGAAAATAGATTCAGAAGATTTAACACAGACGCTTTCCCCTATAGAGGAAAGTTTTTTATTAGGTAATATAACGGAGAAATATGATCGTTATAATGAGCAGCGTAGTACTCAGCTTAGTGACATAAAGCTTGTAAGAGATGCGATATATAATTCAAATGTATCCAGAATAAACAGTTGGGATAGTACAATTGAACTCCCGGATATTTATGAGCTTGCACAAACTCTTAAATCTCATATAAGTGAAAACCTATATTCTCATCCTGATGCGATGTTTGATGTAGGTGGAACAACTCCGCAAACTCAAGGTTTTGCTAATAAACAAAAGGCAATGCTTGTAAATACTTTTGAGAATATGAAGCTTGAAGATGAAATTGAAAAGGTTATAGACAGTATTGTAGAAACCGGAGAAAGTACTCTTTTTGTTGGTTGGGAAACTAAAATCAAATCAATAAGAAGAGCCCAAACAATTGAAGAACAGATTATGAATCCTGAAAAAAGGGGTTTTGTGATAGATGAAAAAGTAATTTATGATAATGCAAAAGTTAAATATATTAATTCGGAAGACTTTGTATTTGATAAATATAACCGTGATAACTGGGACAAGTGTGCAAAAATTTACCGAACTTATTCAACAATTGATGAATTATTTTCAGATAAAGCTAACAATCTTTTAGATGAAAGAAAACTTGAAGTATTGAAAGGAGTGGTGGCCGGTAAAAAATATCCAAACAATGACGATAACGATGGAGCCGTAGAAGGTAAAAAGGTTGAAATATTGGAATATTGGGGAGATATTGAACTTTCAGACGGCAGGCTTTTAAAAAATTGGTTAATTGTAGTAGCTGCAAGAAGGGAAATTATAAGATTTGAGAGCAATCCTTTTGTAATAAATCCCTTTATCCACGCAAATATAATTGAATCACCTCAGACAAAAAGGGGTATTTCACCTTTAAGGGTTGCATTAGTATTAAATAACCTAGCATCTACAATAATGAATAAACAAATAGATGCCCTTGCACTAATGATGAATCCTCCATATCTTGCCCCCAAAGGATGTTTTAAAGGTCAACAGGATGTACGTCCCGGTAAAATTATTGAATATGATGCAGCTCTTATGCCTACAGCTCCTACACCTTTATCATTTGATAAAGCCATGGTTGGCTGGGATTTCTTAAACTACTTTAAATCAACCATTGAGAGTGCAACAGGAATCTTTAAAAATATGGCAGGAAATATTCAATCAGCACAGCGTACTGCAACAGAATTAAATTATTCCGTAAGCGGTCAGGAAGCACGTTTGAATATGATACTGGATGCCATAAACAGGAAAATCATTGTTCCAATGGTTGAAAAAACTGCAGAAATTATATCTTATTTCAAACTAGGTAACGAAGTAATTGGTGTAAATGATAGAGGTAAAACAAGTTTCCTTGAAATAACTGATGAAATAAGGAATGCAAATTATATTTACAGGTATGGTGACAGAAAAGCTACATTTGAACGAAAAGCAAGATTGAAGGAGCTTTTTGAAGTTGTAAGTTCATTTGCCCAAGTCCCCGAAGTTGAAGAAAAAATTGATTGGTTGGAATGTTTTAAATTCGCATTAGAACAGTATGGTATAGAGAATGCAAATAACTTTTTGCTCAGTGATGATAAGCAGTAGTACCTTTTTAAGGTACTACTGCTTTGGATAGTTAAATTATGTTATACAAATTATTGAAGGCACAGAGGGAATTTTTGGAAATTCCTCATAATTATACTTTGGATGTAGCGGTTTATCAGGGAGGCTATGGTTCGGGAAAGACTTTTGCGGGGTCTCTTTTAGGGATTTTGCTTGCTTTAAAGTTTCCCGGGGTAAGAGGCCTTGTAGGAGCCCAAACTTACACTCTGGTTAGGGATACTACATTACAAACTTATTTTGAACATTTGGAAAATTTTGGCTTTATTGAAGGAGTTGATTATGAATGGTCTTCTTCTTTACAAAAATTGACTTTCAAGAATGGATCAGAGATTCTTTTCAGACATTTTGATGAACCTAACAAGTTAAAATCTTTAAATCTTGGATTTGTAGAAATTGAGGAGATGTCAGACATTCCCTATGATACATTTAAGATGCTTTTAGGGAGAATGAGGCAGAGGGTAAAAAAGGCTTGGAGAAATTTTACCTATCGAATATTTGGTCATACAAATCCTGAAATGCATAGAGGCTGGGTATATAAAACATTTATTGAAAATTCGGCACCGAATTACAGGCTAATAACTGCTCCCACTACTCAAAATATTTATTTACCGGAAGGTTTTTGTGATGAACTTAAAAAACTTTATGACGAGCAGTATTATAATATTTTCGTACTGGCACAGAATGGTGAGTATAATAACGGGCTTGTCATAAAAGATTTTAGCGACGCAAATGTTAAAGATATTACATATCAGCCGGATATGGATTTACATATTTCCTGTGACTTTAACGTTGATCCGATGTGCTGGGTTTTTGCACACAAGACTGATGATAAAGTTTTTTATTTCGACGAAATTGCAATGGAAAATACAACAACCGCAAAAGCTTGTGATGAATTTTGCAGGAGATACCCTAATCACAAAGGAAGAATAATAGTAAACGGTGATGCCTCAGGAGATAATAGAAGTTGTACAAGTGAGTATACGAATTACGTAATAATAAAGAAAAAACTTTTGCAATACGGTTATGATGCAGAAATTCAAATTAAAGCTTTTAATCCTCCAATAAAAAACAGGATTATGGCATTCAATGCTAAGGTACGTTCGGCAGATGGTGAAATTTGTTTATTTGTCGACAAGAAATGTGAAAAACTGCTTTATAATATTTACAATCTTCGTTATAAAGAGGGTTCATCAAAAATTGATATTCCGACTTATCAACAGATAAAACAGTCGAAAGATTTAAAATTTTTATCACATCCAATGGATGCAGCATCATATCTGGTCGATTTTTATTGGCCTATAACACTTTAGATGAAGGGAAATGTAATGGAAAAAATTATTGAATATTCTCCTATAATAATTGTTGTTCTAATGTTTTTTGTGCAACAAAGAATATTTGTAACGCCTGAGCAGCTTGAGAAAAAGCATAGGGAAATTATAGAGGAGATTGAAGAAAAATTTGTAACGATACATAGTTTTATAGATTTGAAAGATCAATTTTCGGAAGTAAAAGATAAAATTGATAAGATTTATGATTTGTTGATAGATTTAAAATAATGTTAAAAATTCGTTACAATCAAAAGAGATTTTTTAAAGTTTTGAAATAAAAATGTCGTCAATTCGAATAACAGACATGTTGTTACTAAGTAAAATTGAAAGGAAATCGTTACTCAAATGGGATTGGCAGCATCACAAGCAAGATTTTTAGCCATAACATCAAGAAAGATGAATTGTGAGTTTCAATCTATGCAGATTGCACAAGACAAACTTTCCGTTACCCGTGATTTGCAGTCTGCTGCAACAAAATATCAAAATGCGATGAATGCTACAAAACTTGTTTGGGATACAGATACCGATGAAGTTTATGATTTGTCTTACAATTTATTAATGACCCCGTCGGCTTTAAACGATTATAATCCTTATTTAATAACTGATACTCAAGGTAAACTTGTTTTAACAGATACAATGTTTCAGGCTGCTGTTAATGCTAATATTATTGATAAAAATGGCGATCCGATAGGCACATTAAGTAAAGATGCCCGTGATAAATTTATGACATTCTTGGCTAAGAATGGTGAGGTCGCATCTTCTACGGCTGAGACTGTTATAGCAAATGCCTATACAAAATCCGGCATAGGTGGAGAGATTTTAGACAAGACAATTGCTAATGTTTTGACAACAAATGCTTTTATAAATAAGCTTGGTACAAAGGATGATGAAGGAAATCCTTTGTTCGGGGTAAGTGTACTTGATATGCTTGGTATATCTGTTTCTGATGGAAATGTTGATGCAGCGTACGATAGCAAATTCTGTTATAATACTTATCCGGATGATATTTATGGTGCAAACAAGGGCAAATTTGTTATAACCAATAATGGTTCTGCACTTTCAAGGGAGCAGCTAAAGAAATTGTCTCTTGGAGATCTACTGTCAGGGAAATATACAATTACAAAATTGGGTTCAAATTTCTCTGCAGAAGAAGTTCAAGATTACATGTTAAAAACAATTGCAAAAGCATTAGGATATAATCCTGGTTCAACTACGCCAAGTGGAGATGGATTAAATGTTGATTATGAATCTAGTAATGCTTTGGCTGTAGCTTACGAATTTACAAAATCAAAATATACCGGGAATGCAAATTCTATATCCGCAGAGTCTCAGTATGATGCAATTAACGGATGTATGAACGGAGCTAATAATTACAACGGTATGGTAGCAGATAGCGGGGGAACACAGTCATTAAGTTTAACAAATATGTTAAAGTCTTATCTGACAAATTTTGCGGTTGCAATGGATGGGGCATCAAGAACTCAGTTCAATGTTGATACTGAAGTTGGTAAGAGTTCTTATGTTACAAATGATGTTACTTATTACTTTTTCCTCGAGAGTGAAAATTCTGTCACTGAGACAGATTTGTTAACCACTGATTTTTACAACCAATTATTTAACCAATTATGTGTTAACGGAGCTACAACTGACTCTATAAAGCGTGATATGATTAATGACCCTGAATATCTTATGCAGGCTTTAAAAAATGGTCAATTGTTTATTTCAAGTTTGAATACAGACGGTTATTTTTATCAAGGAGCGTATACATTAAACGGCTATGTTGCAGAAGTTACTGATGAAGAGGCTATTGCACAGGCTGAAATGGAATATGAACTTACTAAAACTAAGTTAAACTATAAAGAAGAAACTCTTGATGTAAAAATGAAAAACATAGATACTGAATTGTCTGCTTTAACAACAGAATACGATACTGTTAAAAACCTTATCAGTAAGAATGTTGAAAAAGTATTTACAATGTTCAGTACATAATGAAATTTCAACAGGATTATAAATATTTCCTTAAGGAATATCAATTTTTTCTTGTCCGTGCTAATATTGTATATATATTATACCAGACGGAGAGGAAAATTTTGTAATGATAAGTTTTTTATTAAAGTTGTTAGGTGATCCTAATGAGAAGAAAATCAAGAATATAATGGGTGTTATAGACCATATTAACGCTCTTGAACCCCAGTTTGAAAAGATGACGGATGACGAATTGAGGGCAAAGACTGATGAATTTAAGGAAATATTGTCTAAACGCCCGACATCTACTGATTTTAAAACTGATAGAAAACTTGAAAAAGAGGCATTGGATAAGATTTTACCTGAAGCATTTGCAACGGTGAGAGAGGCTGGTAAACGTGTTTTGAATATGCGTCATTTTGATGTCCAGCTTATTGGCGGATATTTCCTTCATAATGGTCACATTGCAGAGATGAGAACCGGTGAAGGTAAAACTCTTGTCGCAACACTTCCTGCATATTTAAATGCACTTACAGGTAAAGGTGTTCATGTTATCACAGTCAATGATTACCTGGCAAAACGTGACAGTGAATGGATGGGTAAGATATATAAATTCTTAGGTTTGTCTGTAGGAGTAATTCTTTCAGGCGGTCGAACCGCTGAAGATTTTGCAGCGAAAAAAGCGGCTTATGATTGCGATATTACGTACGGAACCAATAATGAATTCGGGTTTGATTATTTACGTGATAATATGGCTGCAAGTCTTGATATGCTTGTTCAAAGACCTTATAATTATGCAATTATTGATGAAGTTGACAGTATCTTGATAGATGAAGCCAGAACTCCTCTTATCATAAGCGGCCGTCTTGAAAAATCAGCAGAAACTTATAAACTTATGGCAAAAGTTGCCCCTCAGTTAGAAAAAATTAAAGATTATGAAGTTGACGAAAAAAATAAAAACATAATTTTAACCGAGGACGGAATTGATAGAGCACAAGAAATTATTGGTGTTAAGGATTTATTTGATATTAATACTCAATACGCTCATCACCTTTTGCAAGCATTAAAGGCTAAAGAATTGTTTGTAAAAGATACAGATTATGTCGTTAAAAACGGTGAAGTAATGATTGTTGATGAATTCACAGGTCGTCTAATGGAAGGCAGACGCTGGTCAGATGGACTTCATCAGGCAATAGAAGCAAAAGAAGGCGTAAAGATTCAAGACGAAACCCAAACTCTTGCAAGTATTACTTTCCAAAATTTATTCAGATTATACCCCAAATTAGCAGGTATGACAGGTACTGCGATGACAGAGGAAGCTGAATTCGGGAAAATATATAATCTTGAAGTTACAACTATTCCGACAAACAAACCTGATATAAGAATAAATTATCCGGACGTTATCTATAAGACTGAAAGAGCAAAATTTAATGCTGTTGTTGAAGATATTATAAAGATGCATAATGCTGGCCGTCCTGTTCTTGTCGGAACAATAAGTATTGAAAAATCAGAGTATGTTTCTGCACTTTTGAAACAGCGTAAAATCCCGCACCATGTCCTAAATGCAAAGCACCACGAAAAAGAAGCTTATATAATTGCACAGGCAGGCCGAGTCGGAGCTGTCACTATTGCAACAAACATGGCGGGTCGTGGAACTGATATTTTATTAGGCGGTAATGCTGAATTTTTGGCTAAAGATATGCTGGACAGTAAAGGTATTACCCCGGAAAGCCCAAATTACGAAGAAGAAAAAAATGCTGCATTGAAACAGGCAAGAGCAATTACTGAGGCAGAACATGCAAAAGTTGTAGAAGCCGGTGGACTTCACGTAATAGGTACAGAACGCCACGAGTCCCGTCGTATTGATAACCAGTTAAGAGGTCGTGCAGCCCGTCAGGGAGACCCTGGTTCGACAAGGTTTTTCCTTTCTATGGAAGATAATCTTATGAGAATATTTGGTGGTGAAAAAATGATGGCATTGATGGATATGCTAAATGTTGAAGAAAACATGGCCATCGAAAACACTCTTATTACAAGACAAATTCAATCTGCCCAAAAGAAAGTTGAAACATATCATTTTGACATAAGAAAGTCCGTTTTAGAATACGACGATGTTATGAACATCCAAAGAGAAAAGTTCTATGCACAGCGTCGAAAAGTTCTCGCAGGAAAGGATTTGTCTGAAGATATTTACTACATGATTGAAAAAGAGATAGATAGACTTCTAAGAAGTTATATTGCTCCTGATCTTCATCCTGAAGAATACGTTTATGAAGACTTGCAAACATTAATAAAAGAACTTCATTCAATTGTTCCTCAATTATCAGGTGTTCAGGTTTCAGATATCCAAAATTTAAGATTTGAACCAATATATGATAAGTTAAAAACACTTGCAATAGAAGCATACAGACAACATGAAGAGGAAATTATCCAATTCTATAATCAGGTTGTATCTCAGTATGATCCCGAAGCAGAACCACAGGAACCGTTTAGCTCAAATAATGTTGTGAGAAATTTAGAGAAAGATATTCTTTTACGTGTTGTTGACAACAAATGGATAGATCACCTCCATAATATCGATATGCTAAGAGAGGGTATCGGACTTCGTGCTTACGGGCAGAAAGATCCTTTGATTGAATATAAACGAGAAGCTTATGATTTATTTAATAAAATGATGTATGAAATTCAGGGTGATACCGTAAAACACTTGTTCAGGACCAAGTTTGGAATACAAGTTATCGGGCCTGATAATGAGGATGTTGCCTAGAAAGGAGTAGATTATGAAAATATTTAAATCATTAGAAAGCTTCGGGGGGGGGGCACTTTAAGCTTCTTGTCTATATTGAAGCTTTACAGAAAACCAGAAATAGTCTATTATAGTGATATGAAACATCACTATCTCAAAAGATTTGCATTTACTCTTGCGGAAGTTTTGATAACATTGGCTGTAATTGGAGTTGTTGCAGCATTAACTATTCCTAGCCTTATCTCAAAACATAATGAAAAAGTTGCAATAGCTGAATTAAATAAAATGTATACAAATTTTTTATCAAGCAATTCAGTTATCAGAAGCTGATAATGCTAGTTTCAGAGAGTGGGATTACGGTTCAATGTCATCAACCCCAATTTTTATTGAAAAATATTTTATTCCGTATTTTAAGACTGCTAAAAAATGTAAAACTCCTAAAGAGTGTAATTTCCCTTGTGATAAAGGGTGGAGAAGATTGGATGGAGAGTGTGCTAATAATGGAGGGTATTATTACTATTTGTTTGACAGTTATCCTGTCGCAACTCGTGTCACGACAGGAACTTGTGCAAGTAGTCAAAATGTAGATTGCTCAAATAAAATAGAATATGTAGAATTTTTCGTTGATATAAATGGAGCTAAGGGAAGTGGTATTTTAGGTAAAGATGTTTTTTTGATAACTTTATTTAACTATAAATGTAAATCCAAATTTGCAAAGGGTGATGGAAACCATTATGGCTTAAAATTTGGCTCAGATGCAGGGCACCATGGAGCATATTCTAAGTCTATTTCTGAAATATTAAATGGTAACTGCAGAATTAGTGATACATCTATTCATAGTGGGGAGGATTGCGGTGTCGCAATTGTAAAAAATAATTGGAAAGTTCCAAAAGGATATCCTATAAGGTTTTAATAATAATTATTTTGTGTTAATCTAATATAAGGTTATAATAATTAATATTAGATAAGGAAATATAAAAATGCTTAGAACCGGAATAGTAGGACTGCCAAATGTTGGTAAATCAACTTTATTTAACGCTTTAACAAGTGCAAAAAATGCACAGAGTGCAAACTACCCGTTTTGCACCATTGAACCTAATGTCGGGGTTGTTAATGTTCCGGATGAAAGACTCTCAATATTGGCAAAGTTGTGTAAAACTGATGTTATAATTCCAACTGCCATAGAATTCGTTGATATCGCAGGACTTGTTAAAGGGGCAAGCAAAGGTGAAGGTTTAGGAAACCAATTTTTACATAATATAAGAGAAGTAGATGCTATAATTCAAGTTGTAAGATGTTTTGATGACCCAAATACTATCCATGTTTCAGGGAAAGTTGATCCTTTAGATGATATAGAAACAATAAACACAGAACTTGCTCTGGCAGATTTGGCATCTGTTGAAAAACGTCAGGCTAGAATTTCAAAACAAGCAAAAGGCGGAGATAAGGCTGCAGTTTTGGAAGATGGAGTCTTAAAAAAGCTCACGGAACTACTTTCAGAAGGAACTTTTATAAATGTAAAAGAACATTTTAATGAGGATGAAATTGCTGTTGTAAAACAGTTAAATTTGATGTCCACAAAACCTGTAATTTATGCTGCAAATGTTTCGGAATACGATTTGAAAGACGGTAATGATTATACTGCGAAGGTTAAAGAGTATGCTTCAAAACATAATGCGGAAGTTGTTCTAATTTCTGCAAAAATAGAAGAAGAACTTGCCGAACTAGGGGAAGAAGAGGCAAAAGAATATTTGAAAGAATTGGGAGTTGAAGATAGCGGAATAAACAGAATGATAAAATCCGTTTATAAACTCTTGAATTTGTTGACATTTATAACAGCAGGTGAAAAAGAAGTTCATGCTTGGACTGTTCCTTCAGGTGCAAAAGCTCCTCAGGCAGCCGGTGTAATTCATACAGATTTTGAAAAAGGCTTTATAAGAGCTGAAATCACACCCTATGAAGACTTTGTAAAATACGGCTCCTATGCCGCATGTAAAGAAAAAGGTGTAACACGCCTTGAAGGCAAAGATTATGTTGTTCAAGACGGGGATTTGGTTCATTTTAGATTTGCTGTTTAAGAAAACCAAATCTTTAATGTAAGCTATTTGCTTAATATAGCGAGCTTTGAACCTGTTACTACATCTTGTTTTTGTTTGTATGAATTTTGCGATACAAAGTTGTATTGCGGATTATACAACACCTTTCTGCCGGTGAATGTTAATTGATCCGGTACAGAATAAAGAATCATTGTTGAGTCATTAAATTTAATGGAACTTCCGTCAGGCCCTGTAATTTGGTTTTTGTCATTAACATAATATATTGTATTATCTGACGGATCAATATTTTTAAATTTTGTCCCGCTTTTCAAACCTCCTGGAAGTCCTATATTTTCACCTTCAGTATTGAGATCAATTTTATCCAATTCAACTGTTCCCGGTGTATAGTATTCATTGTATTTGTGATTTAGACCTGATGTATTGAAGATGGATACTGTCATTCTTCCATTTGGACTCTGTCTCAATAGGGCTGACAGTCTAGTATGTCTTCCTCCTTCGGTATTTATTTTTGCATCTTGTGGTTTAAGGATAAATGGTGTTCCATTATTTAAAGGTTCTAATTCCTTTTTGTTTCTTAAACTATATTGTTGGTCTATATAATTTTTAAAGCGTTGAACAAATACCTTATCATCAGCCCACTCTTCATGGATTATATTCCTGTTTTGAAGATGCATATTCTTTGTTGTTGTTTCAAAACCTGTTGAACCATACTCATCTCCTGCGAACAATGTTGGATTTCCAACGAGTGCTACAAGGAATTTTGTTTGACCAAGAAGTTTTGACATTGCAGGGTCAATAATATTTTCAAGAGCTTTATTTTTGAGGATTTTCTTTTCTTCAGCAGTCAAGCGTTTTGATAAATCACGTTCCAAATAATCCATTTCGGCAAAAACTATATCTATAGCCGTGCTGTAATCTTTTGCCCCAAAACCTTCTGCTTCAAATATTTTGTTCTTAAATTTTCCTTTAGCAATACGTGACAGAGCCTTAAGCATCATACCATATATATAAGTTCTCCTATTTCTTTCGGCGTGAATGTGTCCTGTAGCTTCTCCCATTCCACTTGCTATAGATTCGCATTTGGCGATTGCGAGGCTGCTTACTCTATTGAAGTCATAGTTATTGACACTTTCTTCGCTTACAGTATCTCCATAACCTTTCGCTTCTAATATTCGGTAAGCTCTTTCTCTGTAATTCGAGTTATTTATGTCTGTCAAATCGGTGTAAACCATATCCATATCCATTGCAAAACCATCTAAAGCTCTAGGTTTGTCGTGGTTACCTGCAAATGTGTATGTATACAAAATTGATTCTAAAGGACCTGAACTTACGAAATCAAGAAGTTTTTTGAAAATTTGTTCTCCATGTTCAGTACCCTTATCCGGAGAATTTTTACCGTCAAATTCAAATTCTTTACCAAATATTTTAGTGATATCAGACGCAAAATAAGTGTAGTTTGCAAGAGTTGTAAAACCTGCTTCATTTATTAATTTCTTTACAGCTTCTTTTGCTCCCTGATTGGCAAAATTTGAATACCTATCGCCGGATTTTGCACCGTAACCTAAGTCATAGATATTATTTTCGTCTGTAACCTCTGCGGCTATGTATGCATCAGGGTGGTATTCTCTGACATTGTCTGTAAATTTTGACCAAAATTTAATGATTTGGTTCCAAGTGTATTCAAAATCGGTTTTTTGGTTTCTTAAAGAGCCGATATCACCAATATCTTTTGTTGCATCTATTCTCCAGTCCAAACCTGCTTGAGATCTGTCAACAATCATCTCTGCAAGTTTAAAGCTGTTTGCATCGGTTCCTTTTACAGAACGCCACAAGATGTTCATAAAATCTCTTTTGTCTGCTGCATCTATTCTTTTAATTCTGTGACGAATTTTAGAAATTAATGATATTGCTTCATCTTCCGGACTAACTGGTACAATACCCATACCAATAAGTGAAGTATTTTTAAGGGCTTTATAATTATAGGCAATTTCGCCTGTTTCTCTGTTATAAGTGAACTTTGCATCAGGAGCAACAGATTTAATAATTGCAAATCTTGCAATTTCGGCTGTTAAAAATGGGATGACATATTTCCCGTAATCTGTAAGGTTGCCGTTCTTATCACGAAGCCTGTTTCCATCTTCTTTTACCATTCTTTCTTCAAGATCTGTCAAAACTTCGTTTGCAAAATCTTTCATTTCCTTGGTGTACATTTTGTCTGTTAAATTATAGGCATAACTGTATTGAGGCAGTACATGTTTGTTGCCGTTTTTGTACATGTCAAATCTGCTTACACCTATCTGATCATCTTTGATAGCACGTTTACTTATGAAGGGGGATGCAAGTGCTGAAGAAATATCATCTCCTACTTCAATTGAGTCTAAAGGAACGTCCATGAGTCCGCGAATCACTGAATCATCATAAGAATCATTTGAATCTGTGCCGTGGATAAAATATGAATTGTTAATTACATTTTCAACAATATTTTCGCTGACATCAAGATCTTTAGGTAATGTTTTACCATCTTTAAGAGATAAAATTTTATTGAAAATTTCACTAGGAGTTTTCCCTTTTATGTCTTTCAAATTTTGTGCAACATAAAGATTTAATATGTTATTTGTTTTCTTAGTCCAGAATTTAGCCGAAGAAATTGCGTAGTCTTGAACTTGCATATTATTTTGTTGCAGAATATGCGAAGCCTCCATACGCTTGTCGGGATTTAATATATTTTTGAGTTTTTGAGTATCTGAATGTGAATATACAAAATTTAATTTTGCGATATCAGGGTTTGCATCCCAAGTTTCAAAGCCGCTTTCGTGTTTTCCGTCAAGTCCAAAGTATTCAAAATGTGACAATACGCGTGTTCCCTGTCCGCTTTTATAGTCAATGCGTTTTTCTTTAGGGGCTTTTTTGTTGTACTCATTAAGCTTTTCAACATTCTCTTTATAAGTTTCAGGATTAATCCTAAAACTGTAAGGAATTACTGTATCGTTGTGCGTATTTATTTCAATGTGGTTTTTATTAATTTTGTTGTACGCATTAATAAGTTCTTCGCTTGTCATCTTGTCAGCATTTTTAATTCTGCTGTCGTAAATTTGAATGTAAGTAGGAGATTTGGAGTCATATTTTCGATTTCTGCCAATTTTTACGACTCCATCTGACGTTTCTTCAAATGTGTATTTTGAATTAATAATTCTGTGAGTAATGTATTTGCTTTTCTTCCCAAATACACCGAGACTCAAAGGACCTGATTGCAAGTCAGAAATTTTAAACCAATTTATATAAGGAGATTCTGTCCCCCATTTAAGTATGTGTTTGAAGTGTATACCTTCAAGCCCTTCATTAACATAAGCACCATCCGCTACCAGATTTATACCTTTGGCAAAGAGTTTTCTCTGGAGTGATGCGTAGTTATTTATATTCCCCAAACTGTGTGCCATTTGCATGCAGTTTTTGTTCCAATAAGCGTGTGCTGTAAGGCTGTCGTCAGTAAAAAGCGGGAGTGTTATTATTCTTGTAAAATTGTCTAATTTACCGTCATCCAAATCTTTTTCGATACCGGCAAGTGAACCGCCAATTTTGTTTGCAAATGTCTTTGATGTCTTTTTTAATTTTTCAATGTTGGGATTTTCTACTATATTGTTGTTTTCATCATAAATCCAAGCGACGTTGTTGACATCAGGGATAATAAGTTTCATTGCTCCGCCTTTAGAAACGGTAGAAGCTCTGTCGGAAACAATATTATATATTTCCCAAGGATTTTTATAAGTTTCGTTAATAACATTTCCGGCTTCAATAACCCATTTTGGATCATTGCGTCTTCCTTTCGGATAAAGTTTGTAGTGATATGCAAAAGCTTCATCAGGAGATATTCCGAATTCTGATGCTAAGTCAACTTTTACAGACTTTCCGTTGGCTAACTTAATTCCTTTTTCATCAGGATCATTGTCGGCAGGATTTAGGGCATCTCTTTTTCTAATCCCTGTGACAAAGTAATTCCCGTTGGTGTCTTTTTCTACGCCGAAAATTTCCAAATAACAATCATATTTACTGTCGTCATAGACGTAATTAAATTCGTATTCTCTGTCCCCATATTCTGATTTAACCGGTGTATATCCCTCAAAATTAACATTATTTCTAACTTTTGGCTGGTTTAAATTAAGACTGACTTTCACTACAAACACTCCTTACCTTCTAAATTTATAACTCAACTGAAGGAAAATTTTTGTCATGATACATTATATTATTAAGAAATTTTTACAAAAAATGATAATATTACTATTTCCTCTATTTCCTTGCTATAATCTTGATGAAAAAGGAGAATTGAAAGTATATGCAAATTATGGAAAAGAAATATGATATTAAGGACATAAACCTTGCAGAACAAGGTAAAAACCAAATAGAATGGGCATTTAAAGATATGCCTGTTTTGAAACAAATTCAAGAAAGATTTATTAAAGAACAACCGTTTAAGGGTTTAAAACTATCAGCCTGCGTGCACGTAACAAAAGAAACAGCAGCTTTATGCGTCGTAATGAAATCAGGTGGTGCGGATGCAGTTTTAGTTGCATCAAACCCTTTGTCTACTCAAGATGATGTTGCTGCAGCTCTTGTTAAATATTACGATATACCGACATTTGCTGTTGCAGGAGAAACAGTTGAGCAATATAAATCTCATATTCAAGAAGCTTTAAAGCACGATCCAGACATAATAATTGACGATGGTTGCGATATTGTTTCAACTATACATGAGCAATGTCCTGAAATGGCAGAAAAGATTATTGGTTCTACTGAAGAAACCACAACAGGTATTATCAGATTACAAGCATTGGAAGCTCAAGGCCTTTTAAAATTCCCTGCTGTTGGAGTAAATACAAGTTTGACAAAGCATTTATACGATAATCGTTACGGCACAGGCCAGAGTTCAATGGATGGTATTATTCGAGGAGCTAATATTCTTATAGCCGGGAAGACTGTTGTTGTATCAGGTTACGGCTGGTGCGGCAGAGGTTGTGCTTTACGTGCAAAAGCTCTTGGTGCAAATGTAATTGTATGCGAAGTAGATCCGTTAAAAGCTTTAGAAGCTGCTATGGAAGGTTATAGAGTAATGCCTATTGCAAAAGCTGCAAAAGAGGGTGACATATTCTTGACTGTTACCGGAGACAAGCATGTTGTTGATGTTCAACATATTCTTGAGATGAAAGACGGTGCATTTTTGGCTAATTCCGGTCACTTTGATTGGGAAGTTAATGTAGCAGGGCTAAAAGAACACGCTATTGAGATTAGACAAATCAGACCAAATCTTGAAGAGTACAAATTGGATAACGGAAAATCGGTCTATGTATTTGCTCAAGGAAGATTAGTCAATCTTGTCGCTGCAGAAGGTCATCCTGCAAGTGTTATGGATATGAGCTTTGCAAACCAGGCACTTGGAATTGAATATCTTGTAAAAAATAAAGGTAAATTAGAAAACAAACTCTACACTTTGCCACATGAAGTTGATGTTAAGATTGCAGAATTAAAACTTAAATCAATGGGTATTGAAATTGATACACTAACTCCTGAACAGGAAAAATATCTGAATAGTTGGAAATTGTAGAAAGAAAGTTTTTAAACTTATAATTTACAACATTGTTGAAAAGATTAGCTTTAGGGTATTTCTATATCCTAAAGTTTTTCTTTCTTGCCACAAAAACTTAATCGTTTCAGGGCGTATTTTCAAGTTGTTTTTAATATTAATTTCGGTTGTATAATCACTGTGTAATCGTTTGTCACCGGTAACGAGTGAGCAGTTTCCGGCATTATCATTGTGTCTTCTGTATCCGACAAGTGGTGAGTAAATGATTGCGGAACCACCTATCAGATGTGCAAAGTTGAATAAAAATTTGTCGGGGCAAATTCTCCATGCATCAGTATTTTTGTAATCTTTAATAAGTTCAATAGATGCTTTCCTAAACATTGCAGAACTGTTTGGAGACCAATACCAGCCTCCAAAATGTTTGTTTTTTAAAATCTCATATTCAAGTGGAATTTCAAGAATTTCTGAGTTTTCAATGTTCTTGCTTATTTGTTTTAAGAGTTTGATATTTTTGTTTGACGGCGATGCTGTTGATTTAATTGTATGAATTTCATTTTCTTGCCCTATTTCAACTATTGTGCAAGATGTAAATGCAACTGAACTTTGCAAGTGTACTGATATGTGTGAAGCAGCATATTCTTCACTCAACACGTCGTCGCTGTCTATAAAGCTTATAAACTGCCCTTTTGAGGTTTTTAAGCCGGTTATCATTGCTGCAAGCTGCCCTGCATTTTTTTTGTGTTTGATAAGTGTAATTTTTAAATTCTGATTGTTGGAAATAAAATCTTCTACAATATCACAGGATTTGTCTTTAGAACAATCGTCAACTACAATAATTTCAAAGTTTTTATATGTTTGTGATTTAATGCTTTCAAGAGTTTCCAAGATATATTTTTCGTAATTGTACGATGTAACAACAAAAGATACCAAAGGAAACTTAAGCATTTTTCGAATCCTCTTGTGCAAGAAGTCTTTCCATCTTTTTGTTGTGGACTATTGAAGATATAAAGGCAAGAACGATGAAACCAAGTCCGATTCCTCCCGTTACAACCTCAGGAATTTCTTTCACTGTAGATATAAGCATCAAACAAGCCAAAGCTCCAATTGCCCAATGAGCCCCGTGTTCCAAATACAAGAACTGTTTAAGAGTTTTTTTCTCAACAAGCATGATTGTTAGCGACCTGACGAACATAGCTCCTATTGCAAGCCCGATTGAAATTATTATAATATCTTTACTAAGAGCAAAAGCCCCCAAAACTCCATCAAGTGAGAATGAAGCATCTATCAACTCAAGATATATAAAGCTTATTAGCCCTGTGCATCCAACTGCTTGTGCAGGGCATTTAGCAAGTCGCATTTCTTCATGTTTCTCAAGATAATGCGTAAACCCGTCAATCATAAGATAAGTAATAATTCCTGAAATCCCTGCAATCATAACATGCAATTTCTGTTCCATTGGGACAAAGTTTTGTGTTGCAAGAAGCATAAAAAGTGAAATAATAACTTCAATTCCCTTAATATGGTCAAAATGTGCCAACCAATATTCTATAGGTTTTATCCAATGCACCTCTTTTTCGTGATTGAAAAAGTAGTTAAGAAACAACATAATTAAAAACATTCCGCCAAATGTTACGATAGGAGCGTGAGTTTGGTGAAGATAATAAGCATACTTGTCAGCATTAGTAAGTGCAATATTTGCAACGTCGAGCATACTTAATTTTGCAAATATTGAAACAACCAATATTGGGAATAAAAATCTCATCCCAAATACGGCAATTAATATTCCCCAAGTTAAGAATCTCATTCTCCATTTGTGACTCATTTTTTCAAGTTTCATTGCGTTTACAACAGCGTTGTCAAAGGATAAACTTACTTCTAATATTCCTAAAACCATTGCGATAAATACGCAAGTCCAACCTGTTCCGTTATGAACATGTTCTCCCCAAAAGTATGCTCCTATAAGGCCTGCTATTGTAACTATATATGAACCTAAAAAATATTCTATCATCTTTATTTCTCTCCTATAATCGAAATTATAATATAAATTACTAATTGAATACAATATTTTTACATTACTTGAATATTATATCAGATTAATATATACTATAAATTGGACTAAAGAAGAAGGAGAAGCGAAGATGAAAGATTTATGTGTAAAAAATACCTTCGGGGGGGGGGCACTCAGAGCTTAACCAACCAATTTAAGGCTTGTAAAAAAGTAAACAAATGCTATAATAGTGATATGAAACATTACTATTATAAAAAGCAAGGATTTACGTTAGCAGAAGTATTAATAACACTTGGGATTATAGGTGTTGTAGCTGCCTTGACACTCCCTACTATAATCACCAAATATCAGCACAAAGCTTTAGAAACAGCATTCAAGAAATCTTACTCGAATTTGATGCAGGCATTAATTTACGCAGAACCCGAATTGATTACTGATATTACGGGAGGTGGCGTTGTTGGTGATGACTCGGAATTTTACTCTAAATTATGGGAAAAATATAATATAGTCAAAAATATGACTAAGAATAATGTTTTTGCAATGGATCAGATATACAGTTCCCGTGGCGTTGGGAATATAAAATCATACAACAAGAAACAGGATGCTGATGTCGGTTGTGCTCAAAAACCTCATTTGATGGCAGTTGATGGAACTTCTGTCGGAGGTATGTATAATTGTGGAGCAATGTGGGTAAATGTAGATGTAAATGGCCCTTATAAAAAGCCAAACGCATTAGGCCATGATATTTTTTACTTTGGAGTTGACACTACAAAGAAACAAATTTTTCCTTTAGGAATTAATAAGGTTCATTCCTATTGGAATTTTGGAACTCAGTCAAGATACTGTTCAAAAGATTCAACAGATGCAAAGAACGGTTACGGTTGCACAGCTTTTGCTCTTGAAAATAAATGCCCCGACGACCCTTCAAAAACATACTGGGAGTGTCTACCATAAAATTTATTTAGTCTGAATTGCTCTATTTTGAAATTCATTTCTATCTGTTTGAAAAAAAATATTTTCTTGATATACTTAAGTTATGAAAGATATGTTAGATAAAATTCTTCAAATAGAGAAGAAATATAATGAATTAGGTGCTACTCTGTCCGACCCTGAGGTAATTCACGATTATAAAAAATTTCGTGATCTTTCAAAACAGAGAAAATCTATGGAGGAAACTGTAAATCTATACTATGAGTGGAAAAAAGCAGTAGATGCCATAGATGAAGCCAAACAGATGTTGCACGAAGAAAAAGATGAAGAAATGAAGAGTTTCTTGAAGGCTGAAATTGAAAACAATGAAGCTAAACTCCCTGTGTACGAGGAAAAAATGAAGGTCCTTCTTCTTCCGCGAGATCCTATGGATGACAAAGACATCATGTTAGAAATCAGAGGCGGAGCAGGTGGCGATGAAGCGAATATTTTTGCCGGCGATTTAGCAAGGATGTATATGCGTTATGCCGACAAAAAAGGTTGGCAAACTCAAGTGCTGAGTAAGACTGAATGTGAGGCAGGCGGTGTTTCTGAAATAATTATATCAATTAAGGGTGATGCCGTTTATTCTCAATTGAAGTATGAATCTGGTGTTCATCGAGTTCAAAGAGTTCCGGCTACCGAATCTCAAGGACGTGTTCATACATCTACAGCAACAGTTGCCGTAATGCCTGAAGTTGATGATGTTGAAGTTGAACTCAATATGAATGATGTCGAAATAACAACAGCCCGTTCAGGTGGTGCCGGCGGACAAAACGTTAATAAGGTTGAAACCGCTGCACGAGTTTTTCACAAACCAACCGGTATAATGATATTTTGTACAGAAGAGCGTTCCCAGTTGCAGAATAAAGAGCGTGCCCTACAAATATTGAAGGCAAAACTTTACGATATGGAAGTTCAAAAGCAGATGCAGGAGATTACAGATCTTCGCAGGTCCCAAGTAGGAACAGGGGACAGAAGTGAAAGAATAAGAACATACAACTTCCCTCAAGGACGTTTAACTGATCACCGTATCAATCACAATCTCAATGTTAATACTGTAATTGACGGAGATTTGGATGAGTTGATAAATTTGCTTATGGAACACGACCAAAAGCTAAAATTAGAAAAATTAGCAGAGGTAAGTTAGTGTCGGATAGAAAATGTGTCGGTTGCGGACAATTTAAAGATAAAGACAAATTAATAAAAATAACCAAAGAAAACGTAAGCGGCGACATAATAATAAACGGTGGTAATAAAATATTTGGCAGATCCGCTTATCTTTGTTATAATAATTCTTGTATAGAAGCTGCTTTTAAAAAAAATAAAATTGCAAAAGCGTTAAAAACTTCTTTACCGGAAGATTTGAAAGGAAAATTAATAGATGAGTTTTGAAACAATAAGAATAAATGAATTAGCAAAAGAACTCGGATTGACGAGTAAGGAAGTTATAGAAAAATTTGCACAGATTTCTGTAACAGGCAAAACTCATTCAAGTACCGTTACTCTTGACCAGGTGAAAAGGTTGAAAGAATTTATTGCATCAGGCGGTGTAAAGGAAGCAAAAAAGCCTAAAGCTTTTGTAGTCAAAAAGGCAAAAACAGCAGATTCGGAAGCCGATGTAAAAGAAGAAGTAAAAGAAGAAAAGGAACAAAAGGAAGAAAAGAAACCTTTACCTAAAACGGTTGTTCCAAGAGTTGAGGTTGTAAAACCAAAACCTCAGAGCCGTTTGGAAATAGTTCGAAGAGCTCCTCAAAGGCCTTTGGCAGACAAATCTGAAGCAGTGGGAAAACCTTCTTCGAAACCGGAAAGACCTTTTAAAGGAGAAAAGGGTAAGTTTCCTCCTAGAAAAGAGGGTGCATCATCTGTTAAAAAACCGTTTGAAAAGCCTTCCGGAGAAAGAAAACCTATCCAGAGAACAATAATATCTCAAGATATATATGAAAATAAAGGCCAAAACAGAAGAAGAGGTGTAGATAACAAGAAAAAGGGTAAGGATTTTAATTCTAAAAAAGAAGAACAGGAAATAATTTCTCTAGAAAAAGCCGCAGCCCAAAAGCATAAGAAAAAAGTTCACAAGGAAGAAGAAGTAAAAGAAGTTAAGCAGATTGTTGTTAACAGAGCAATGACGATTAGTGAACTTGCTGAAAAAATTCAGAAGACACCTGCAGAAATTGTCAAATTCTTGATGTTCCAGGGTATTATGGCTACAGTAAACCAGCTTATTGATGTGGATGTAATTAAAAAGGTCTGTGCTGAGTATAATTTGGAAGTTTTGGACGAAGATTTAGACGCATATATGGAAGAGGAGCTGGAAAAAGAAGAAAAAGTTAAAAAGCTCAACGAGGTTGATAAAAAATTGCTTAAACGCAGAGCTCCTGTTGTTAGTATAATGGGACACGTTGACCATGGTAAAACTACTCTTTTAGACAGCATAAGAGCATCAAAACATAAAATTGTTGCAACTGAAGTTGGTGGTATTACTCAATCAATAGGTGCATATACGGTTTATCTTGACAATAATAAAGAAAAAAAGATTGTTTTCGTAGATACTCCGGGGCACGAAGCCTTTACAGAGATGAGGGCTCGTGGTGCAAAGGCAACAGATATTGCAATTCTTGTAGTAGCCGCTGATGATGGAATTATGCCTCAAACAATAGAAGCAATAAACCACGCAAAAGCGGCAGAAGTTCCGATTATTGTCGCAGTGAACAAAATTGACAAACCCGGAGCAAATCCTGATAAAATTTTGCAGCAATTAACAGAACATGGACTTGTTCCTGAAGAGTGGGGCGGAGATACAATTACTGTAAAAGTTTCTGCTTTACAAGGAACAGGTATAGATGAATTGCTTGAATATATTTTGCTTGTAGCTGATTTACAAGACCTCAAAGCCAATCCTAAAGCAGAAGCTTCTGGTGTTGTTATTGAAGCAAATCTTGATAAAGGTAAAGGTCCTGTTGCAACATTGCTTGTCCAAAACGGTACATTGCGTGTTGGAAATTGTATTGTAGTAGGTACAGCTTGCGGCCGTGTAAGGGCATTATTGTCTGATGCAGGTGAGAGAATTCAAAAAGCAGAACCTTCAACTCCTGTGGAAGTTTTGGGATTAACAGAAGTTCCACAAGCTGGAGATTATTTTGAGGTTGTTCAAAACGAAAAGGCAATGAAGTCTATAGTGGAAGAACGTAAAGAAAAAGAACGTAATAAGCGTTTGGATGCTATGCTTCCTGCCCATGTAAGACGTGAGGCAGTTGCAGGAGAAGATGATATTCCTCAATTGAATTTGATAATTAAGGCAAACACCAATGGTGCTGCTGAAGCTGTTTCTCAAGCTATTGCTCAGCTTGATTCAAAAGAAATAAAGACAAAAATTATACACGTGGGAGTAGGCGATATTTCAGAAGCTGATGTAATGCTTGCGTCTGCATCAAATGCATTGATCTTAGGCTTTACAGTAAAAGAGGATGCAAATGCTCTTGTTGCCGCAGAAAAAGAAGGTGTAACAATTAAGAAATATGATATTATTTATCAAATTTTGGAAGATATAGAAAAGACAATGTTATCGTTACTTGAGCCTGAAATTAAGGAAGTAGAACTTGGGAAAGCTGAAGTTCGTCAGGTATTTACAATTGGTAAGACGACAAGAATTGCCGGTTGTTATGTAACTGAAGGAAAGATTGTAAGAAGTAAAGACGCAGTTCTTTATCGTGATGGCAAAGAAATATTCCGAGGAGCAATTGACCAGTTGAAACGTTTCAAAGATGATGTAAAAGAAGTTGCACAAGGTTTTGAATGCGGTATTTCATTCAGCAAATGGAACGATATTGAAGTCGGTGATATTATTGAAGTTTCAACTAAAGAAGAAGTTGAACGACATAGTCTGTAAAAGATGTCTATGTAACTATCTTATCCAGGGGTAATCATCCGGAATTTTCCAATTATTTTTCATTATGAGAGCGGCACATCCATATCTCAATTGTTTGTTTGTGTTGTAGCAGTTTTGTTTTAGAGAATTGATGTCTTGGTGACTAAATTCCGGAACAATTTGTTGGTTTGTTTTGTCGTAAGTAAATAAAAATGTATTTTTCCCGTCAAAACTGCCACCATTGCAGTTATCAAAATTTAGACAGTAAAAAATATATATTTTGTTTGTACCGTTCATATAAGAACTAAAACCGCTGCCATCGACAAAAGACACTTTATAGTATGTATCATTAAAAGCTTCATCCTTTAGTGTCTTAATATATTTTGTTATATTTTGTTGATACCAATTTGTAATGTATTCTGAATTTGTTGCGTTTTGGTTGTTCTGGTCTTCAAGAGTTATTGAACCTTTTTCTGCAATTGACATTTGAATAGCTTGATTTACAACAGAATAGAATTTTTTAAGTCTTGTTTCGGTTGCCTGTCTTCTGTATTTTGTCACAATTGTCGGTATCGTTAGTGCTGCAACCACACCAATAATTCCAAGTGTGATTAAAACTTCGGCAAGAGTAAATCCAAATTTGTGAACTTTAAAATGATGTTTCATATCACAATTATTGCATATTTTAAAGCATCCGTCAATGAGATGTCTTAAAAAATCTTGCCAGTCAACCATTTCGGGGGGGGGGCAACTCTTAGCTTTTTACTTTCTTTCATAATACAAAACTCCTTCTTATTTACCAACTTCTTTATTATTTACATTTCTTCTCTATTTGTCAATTATTTTGCAAATTTGTTCTATTTAATTTTTAATATTTCATGTTATAATTTTTTTACTAAGGAGAAAATTATGACTTTAAGGAATGAACGTGTAAGAAAAGAATTAATGAGAGATATATCTGATATCTTGAGAAAAGAAATTAGAAATCTTGCAGGTGTTGTTTCTATATTGGATGTAGAAGTTTCACATGATAATTCTTTTGCGAAAGTTGTATATAGTGTTCTGGGTTCTGATGAACAAATTGAAAAAACTAAAGAAATTATTGAAAAAAGTACCCCAAAAATCCGTTATGAAGTTGGAAAACGTATAAGATTGAGATTGACCCCTGAATTGAAATTTGTCTATACAGATTCACTTGAAAAGGGTTCAAAAGTCAGTGAAATAATAGATAAGATTTCTCGCGGGGAGCTTTAATCCTTATGATGGGTTTTCTGAATATTTATAAACCCAAAGGAATGACATCCCATGATGTTGTTGCACGACTTAGGCGAGTTACGAAAATAAAACAAATTGGCCATACCGGAACTTTGGACCCTTTTGCAGAAGGAGTCCTGCCTGTTTGTATAGGAAAAGCTACAAGGCTAATTGAGTATTTGAGTGATGATAAAGAATATTTGGCAACGGTTCAATTTGGAGTTTCTACAACCACGTACGATATAGAAGGGGATATAACTTATACCTCCGATAAAAAAATTACTCAAGGAGAGGTTGAAAATATATTGGACAATTTTAGAGGCGAAATTTTACAGATGCCTCCTATATATTCTGCTATAAAAGTAAAGGGTAAAAAACTATATGAATATGCAAGAGAAGGACAAAGCGTAGATATAAATCCCAGAAAAGTTACTGTATATGATATTCAACTAAAAAGTCTTAATTATGATTTACAGCAGGCAGAAGTCTTGATTAAATGCTCAAAGGGAACTTATATAAGATCAATTGCGAATGATTTAGGACAAAGCCTCGGATGTGGAGCTCATTTGATAAAGCTTGTACGAACTTTGGCAGGAAGCTTTCATATAGAAGATTCAATAGAGCTCAAAGATGATATTGATGTTAAAAAGAATTTGATAAATCCTGTAGAGATGCTTGATTATCCTAAGTATTTTGTAAGTGATGCAGAACTCGAAAAAGTTAGACATGGTTCCGTTTTAGAAAATAAAGAATTTAAGGCTGGAAGTATAATTATTTTGATTTATAATAATGAAGAAATTTGTGCTGTAGGCGAAGCAGAAAATGATAAAATAAGATTAAAGAAAGTGTTCATATAATGAAAAAGATTATATTAGTTTTACTATTGACAATGTTTTTCCCTCAAGGTGGCTACGCATCATGTGATAGTCAAAGTTGTGTTGCACCTTACGATTTGACATCAGGTTTTTCAAGATTTTTTAGCAATGTAACGGGCCAAAACTTTATTGCCGAAAAAATTGGAGAAAGCTTGATAAAAAAAACAATAAAAAAAGATATAACCGAAGGTAAAATCAGTGTTGACTTAAAATCATTCAGTACAAGGGATTTGAAAGCAGGACGGTTTAAGTCTTTGAAAATTATAGGGAAAAATATTGTAGCAGATGGAATTTATATTTCATATTTCAAGACACAAACCCTATGTGATTTTAATTATGTAGTCCAAGATAAAGAAGATGAAATCATAGTGAAGGAAGATATTCCTGTTTCGGCTGAGATTGTAGTAAGTGAAGAAGATTTAAACAATACTATGAATTCAGCTGACTATAAACGTCTTGTATCTGATATAAATACGATTGGCGGAAGCTTAAACTTATTTCAAATTGTCTCTACCTCTGTAAAACTTAAAAAAGGAAAAATGTTTTATGTAATGAAATATTCGTTACCTTTTGTAAGAAAGACACAGGAAATAGTTCTTAGTGCCGATTTATGCGTACATAACGGAGAAATAATTTTGGCAAATACAAGTATTGTTAATAATAATTTATCACTCGATGTAAATAAGTTTTCCAAAATATTGAATTACATAAACCCTCTTGATTTTTCTGCAAAAATACTGGAAAATAAAAATGCGAGGTTTAATATCCAGAATGTCGAAGTTTCAGGCGATGAAATAGAAGTAAATGGGATAATAACGATATTAAAAGATAAGGAATAAAAACATGCGTAGTAATGAAAGAGTTTTTTTGTTTGTAACAGGTGTAATAATGGTTGCTGTGTGTTGTGTTTTGGGTTTGAGAATGTTATACCATAATGATGAAAATGTTTCGGGGCCATTGACGCCTATTCCGGAATCCCAAATCCCGCCTGAGGAAAAAGAACCTGTTGAAAAACCTGTTGAAAAGGTTTATGTAAACGTATTTTTTATCGGTCAAAACGCTAATAAAGAAGAAGTTTATAAAGCAGTAAATCGAGAATATGACAAAGATGTCGACGGTACTAAAATAAAATTTGCGATACAATCCCTAATTGCCGGGCCAAAACCTGACGAAAAAGCCAAAGGTGTTTATTCTGAGATTCCCCAAGGGACAAGAATCCTTTCCATAAATGAATCTCCAGACAAGGTTGTAATTAATTTGAGTTCGGATTTTGAAAATGGTGGTGGTACAGATAGTCTTTACAAGAGAATTTACCAGATAATAAAAACTGCCAAAAGAAATACAACAAAGCCTGTTTATCTTTATATAGAAGGTAATAAAGCTGATGTAATAGGCGGTGAAGGTATAATGATAACACAGCCTTTGAATGATAATTCGTTGGATGGGTAAATGAGTACAAAAGACATAGATTATTACCTAAATTTAAAATGGACGCTTATAGAAGGTGAAGACCTTGATTTCGACGGTAATCCATACCATTATATTGAAATAAAGGAAATTCCGAGCTTTTTGTTTTGTGCAAAGACGGCAGAAAAAGCTCTTGAAAGCTATAAAACACAACTGAAATGGACTTTACAGGTAATGTTAGAACATGGTGTCCATATAACAGAACCTGGAGAAGATGAAGAAGAGCCTGATTGGGAGAATTTGTGCCCCTAGAATTTGCAGTTTAAAATTTCTTCAACATTTACTCCTAAAGAGTTTGCTATTTTGTATAAGGTCTTGATTTTAAAATTATAAGAGCCACGTTCTATGGCACTTATAGAATTGGTGCTTAGCGAAGATTTAAAACCTAGCTCTTCTTGTGACATTTCTTTTTTTAGTCTTATATATCTTATACTTTGACCTAGTTTGAAAAGTAATTCGTCATGCATAACTAAATTCTATCTATTTGACAAACTATTTTCTAACATGTATACTTGTTTTGTTACAAGTATACATGTATAATTAAATGTACAGAGGTTATTTATGCAAAAAAAGGGCTTTACTCTTGTAGAAGTATTGATAACAATAGTAATTATAGGTGTTGTAGCTGCAGTCACTATACCTTCATTGATGATAAAAAAAAGAAATTTGGGATTAGAAGCACAATTTAAAACAGCTTATTCATTAATTTTGCAGGCAGTAACAAGGATGTCTGTAGATAATGACAATATTGCAGAAACTTACTGTGGTAATAATAATTTTAATACAAATACGCAATATAGATTTATTAGTGATTTTTCAAAATATTTTCAGGTTTCTCAGTTGTGTTTAACAGGTAATGTTAGAGACTGCGGTTACAAACAATCCTTTAAAGAGGCTAACGGAGTTACCTCTTTTAATGTTGATGGGTATAACAATGGTGCTTTTTTTGTTAAGAATGGGATGTTTGTAGCTTCAAGTGGATGTTGGTGGACTGGCACCCAAGGTGTTGATTTTGTCGTAGATACAAATGGTATAAAAGGTCCTAATAGATTTGGGTATGACCTATTTTATTTTCAAATAAATAATCAAAATGTTCTTTTACCTTCAACAGATAAATATAAATTTGTAATATCGTACGCTCAAAGCACTACTTGTTGTAATTTTACATCAACAGAAAAATGTAATGGTATGAATAATGGAACAGCTTGTTCCTATTTTGCTATTAAAGATGAATACCCGCATGATACTTCCAAAAAATACTGGGAAAGTCTACATTAATTTTTATAGTTTTTAGCATATTGAGGGTTAACAGCAAGCCATCTGAATGTCTGCTCATCAGTTTCGGGAATATCTATTACAAAAGTTCCCCCATACCTTCCCCGAGAAAATGCTAAGTAGCCTTCCTTGGCCAGATTGTGAAAAGCTTTTCTAACAGTATTTGGACTTAAATCAAGCTGTTTTGAAAGTTCTATTATAGCAGGAAGTTTTGCACCTATTTCATAGTTTTCGGCAATAAGTTTTTTGATGTGATTTTGCGTTTTTTCATAATAATAAAATGCAGTATCTACAGCAGGTGCAAATATAGAGGTTTCTTTTTTTATAGAAATATTTTTGTCATTTGGCATTTTGACAACGGTTGTACCGTACCTGCCTCTTCTTGCGAGTAAAATCCCGTCATCAATAAGTAATTTAAGAGCATCATGAATAGTTTTTATACTTACTGATGAATTTTTTGCAAGTACATCGTGTGCAGGCATTTTATCTCCGACTTTCAAGTTTCTGTTTATGTATTCTCTTAGGTCATTTTCGACTTTTTTCACCAGCGAAACGTTTTTGTCAACTACTTCATCCAGCTTAAAGTCAACGGATTTAATAACCCAGCCGTTTTCGTTTGAGTTTTTGAATTTGTGTTCAAGGATGTTAACTGTTGAAAGGTATTCAAGGGCTAACCTTGTCGTGTTAGCAGAACAACCTATATATGATGAAATATTCCTTGAAGAAGGCAGAAGCTGACCGGCCTTAAATCCTTTATCCAAAATATATTTTTTAATTGCAGATATTGCTATTTCTCGTTTTGAAGTCAGTTTCCTTAAAGTATTTCCAGAATTGTTTCTGTCTCTAATGAGTGTTCCTATACACTGTTTTGATTCGACATATCCCAAATCTTCAATATATCTTAATGCATTTTGAATAGTACCTATGCTTACACCTAAAAGGTATGCAAGGTCAGGCTTTGACGGTAATAAAAAATTCGGTTTCAAATTTTTGTCACTGTCTATCCAATTTATTATCCATTTGGCAATTGTTACTGCCTTAGATTCTGTAATATATTTCAAATCAGGAAGAGCAACGTTTATGTCACTAACCTTTATTTGGTATAAATCTGACTTTTGTGGAAGTACATATCCCTTTTGGTTCATTACACACACACCTCATTAAATAGTAAAATAATAGTATACTATTTATAAAAAAACATCAATAGTTTATTTGCTATTTTATGAAGACAAATTTACAAAAATACCGTAAGTTTATTAAAAATAAAAAAACCGCCTTAGCGGTTTTTTTATTCTAAAAGTGATTCCAAAAGTTCGGCGTTTCTTGCCGATGTTGTAGATTCGCGAACTTTCTGCTTGTAAATGTAAGTCCTTAAAGCCTCACGAATTAGTTCACTACGTGATCTGTTTTCTCCGTCTGCAACCTGATCAATTCTGTGTAAAAATTCTTCAGGCATAGAAATAAGTACTCGTGCCATATATTCTCCTTTTTTTTCATATAAATAGTTCGCTTATATTTAAATAAAAACAATCTGATTTAAAAAAGTGCTATTTTTTATTTAAAAAATATATACTATTTTTTTGAAATACTTATTTAATAAGGATTTCGGGGTATAAATCAAAGTTAACAAAACTTAAACTTTCTTGTTTTACATAGTAAAATAAATCTCTTTACAACACAGTTATTTTACGCTAGTATAAGGAAAAAAGAGGTATCCTAGGGCATGAGATATAAGAGAATATTATTAAAAATCAGCGGAGAGGCACTGTTGGGAGACCAACAATTCGGTATTGACCAAAAACCCGTTAAAATGATTGCAGAAGAGATTCAAAAGGCACGTAATGCTGGTGCAGAGATTGCTGTTGTTGTCGGTGGAGGCAATATATTTAGAGGTATGAAAAATTCTGCAAAGCTTGGAATGGATCAGGCATCAGGCGATTATGTTGGAATGCTTGCAACTGTAATGAACGCAATTGCATTGCAAAGTGCCTTAAATCAGATGAATATTCCTTGCAGGGTTCAAAGTGCCATTACTATTAATCAGGTTGCAGAGCCTTATATAAGATATCGTGCTATAAGGCACCTCGAAAAGGGTAGAGTTGTGATTTTTGCAGCAGGTACGGGGAATCCGTTTTTTACAACGGACACGGCTGCTGCACTAAGAGCTTCAGAAATTAACGCAGAAGCAATGTTGATGGCGAAAAATGGTGTCGATGGGGTATATACTGATGACCCTAAAATAAATCCTGATGCTAAAAAATTAGATAAAATCAGTTATGACGATATCATTGTAAAAGGTTTAAAAGTTATGGATACAGCTGCTTGTGCCCTTTGTAAGCAGAATAATATTCCTATTGTGGTGTTTGATTTTGATGCAAAAGATGCAATAACGGATATTTTAAAGGGTAAAGAAATTGGAACGTATATAAATTAAGTTATAAGGAGAAAAACATGTCTGAGGCATTAGAAGAATTATTTTTGTTTGGTGAAGAAAAAATGGAAAAAGCAATAAACCAGCTGCATAGAGAGTTTGGTTCTATTCGTTCAGGCAGAGCTAATCCGATGATATTGGATAAGGTTTTGGTAGATTACTACGGAGCTCCAACACCTTTGAGACAAATGTCACAGGTTACTGTTCAAGAAGGTACAACACTTGTCATTACTCCTTATGATAAATCAATATTAAAAGAAATAGAAAAAGCTATTATCAAGGCAGAAATTGGTATTACTCCAAATAGTGACGGTATTTGTATAAGATTACCTTTCCCGCCTTTGACGGAAGAACGCAGAAGAGAGACCGCAAAGGAAGTCAAAAAAATTGGGGAAGAGTCCAAGGTTGCTATAAGAAATATCCGTCGTGATATGTCGGATGATTTGAAGAAAATCGAAAAAAATGAAAATCTTCCTGAAGATACAGTAAAAGATAATCAAGACAAAATTCAAAAACTTACCGATAAATATACAGGTATTATTGACAAAGCTGTATCTGACAAAGAAAAAGAGGTAATGACTGTATAATGGAAGAAACAAAAGGCTTGAATAAAAACGCAACAAGAATGCTAACAGGTTTTATAATGGGCACGGTTGCCATGGGTTGTATAATGCTTGGCGGTGTTGCATTGTTATTACTGTTAGCTTGTGTAATATATTTTGCTTCAAAAGAATATGTCAAAATTCTTGAGCATAAAGGTTTTTATCCTAGTTTGAAAATTATTCTTGTTTCAGAAGCACTGCTTGCAGCCATAACTTATTTTGACAGCACTCAATATGTAGCACTTGCTCTGACTGTTTGTACATTTGCAGCTTTTATGTGGGTTCTTTTCAGAGGCAGGCAACCTTATATTGCGAATGTTGCAACAACTATATTGGGTTTTGTTTATTGCGGATATTTCCCCTTGCATCTTCAACTTTTGAGAGATATAAGTTCTCCTCAGTATAGTGATGGTTTGGGATTTGTTGTTATGATGTTTGTTGCAATCATGATGACTGATATTGGTTGTTATTATGCAGGGACTAGATTTGGGAAGAATAAACTTGCCCCTGTAATCAGCCCGAATAAGACGATTGAAGGTTCAATCGGAGGTGCAATATCTGCGGTTATTGGTGCTTGTATTATTGGGTTATTCATAAATTATTTCTTTGTAGAAATAGATTGGTATATTCCGATTTTAGTAGGTATTATTTGTACTGTATTCGCACAAATCGGAGATTTATGTGAGTCTTTGATAAAGAGAGATGCAGGGGTTAAAGATTCCGGAAATTCTCTCCCCGGTCATGGCGGCTTTTTAGACAGATCAGACAGTTTTATTTTTACAATCCCTGTGATGTATTATTTCTGCAAATACTTTGTATTTTCGCATGATATTGTCAATTTCATAAAAGGTTTGTTCTAGATGAAGGAATTGGAAGAAATTTTTAAAATAAAAATTGATAATCCAGATTTATTTAAAAGAGCCTTAACTCATCCGTCATTTACAAAAGAAAAGGGGCTTCCTTATACCGAAAATTATGAACGACTGGAGTTTTTGGGAGATGCTGTATTGAAACTTGTATCTTCAAATATTTTACTCAGAAGGTTTCCTGACTATAGTGAGGGAGATTTATCTAAAATTCGTTCTATAGTTGTATCTGACAGTACTTTATCCAAAATTGCTCACAGCTTAAATTTATGCGATCTGATAATTGTTGCTCCGCATGAGGCTAAACAGGGTGTTGCACATATTGAATCAGTTTGTGCTTGTGCTTTTGAAGCTGTTTTAGGTGCGTATTACCTTGATAACAAGTTGAAACAATTAATTCCTTTTTTAAAGAATGTTTTGATGCCTTATATTGAAGAGGTTGATAAAAACTTTGAAAAATATAATGCAAAAGCTATGCTTCAGGAGTATACTCAATCATTAAATAGAGAAATTCCTGTTTATAAACTTGTTAAAGAAACTGGGCCTGCACATGATAAAACTTTTGAAGTAGAAGTTTCGTATAACGGAAAATTTGTTGCCTCCGGTGTAGGAAAGACGAAAAAGGAAGCAGAACAACAAGCAGCTTATGGAGCTTGTAAAATATTCGGAGTAATATAAAATGTCAAATATTGTTTCACCATCAATTTTATCGGCTGATTTCGCAAATTTAGAGCGAGATATAAGACGTGTTGAGGATGCAGGTGCTCAATGGCTCCATATAGATGTAATGGACGGACATTTTGTTCCTAATATAACAATTGGTGTTCCTGTTGTGGCATCCATAAGGGAAATAACTAAACTTTGTCTTGATGTACATTTGATGATTGAAAATCCTGAACGGTATGTAGAATCTTTTGCAAAGGCCGGTGCTGATATTTTAACGTTTCATTATGAGGCGACAGATGATGCTGGTGAGTTAATTAGATTAATAAAATCCCATAATATAAAAGCGGGTATGTCCATAAAGCCTAAAACGCCTGTAGATGTAGTTTTCCCCTATTTAAAAGATTTGGATCTGCTTCTTGTTATGACAGTAGAACCGGGGTTTGGCGGACAGAAGTTTATGGCTGATTGTGCTCAAAAAATTTCAAAAATAAAAGAAAATGCTTCTAGTGACTTAATAATACAGGTGGATGGCGGGATAAATGCTGAAACAGCAAGAATTTGCACATCTTTAGGTGCAAATTCGTTAGTTGCCGGAAATTATATATATAAATCTGATGATATTAAATCAGCGGTTAAATCTCTTTTATTCCAGACCTAGTTTTTGTCTGCGTTTTCTGATTTCTTCAGGATCAGTTGTTAGTGCAGGATCTGCAAGAGTTACAGTAGCATCTGTTTCATCTGTGTTTTCCTGTTCTGGTAATGTTGCATTTTGTTCCGGTGTTGGGTTCATAAATATATTTTCGTCAGCAGTTTCAGGATTATTTCTTTGGGTTAGGGCAGGGTCTTTTACTGCATCCGGTTCTTCAGTCTCTTCGGGAGCTTGTGCATTAGCGGCTTCCGGCCTAAATTGAGCCATTTCTTCAGGACTTAAGTCTAATTTATCCAAAGCATCCAAGCCTACGTCTCCATCTACCTGTTCATAAGTTATATCGTCTGGAATTTTTGCAAATGCAGCCATTTGCTGTGCCCAGGTTAATATCTCTTCAGGAATCTCTTGGCCGCGGCTTTCTTCTCTTATAATTTCTTTTGCAGTAAGTTTTTTCCATCTTTCTAAGTCAACATTTTTCGTTGATGTACTCAAATTAATCTGATCTGCCATTAATTTCTCCTTTCTTAATACATTTCAGATAACGGCATTTTTGTATAAAAACTTTTAACAATGTGAAGTTTTGTAACGAATTTTATATAAATTGAATATAAAAAGTCAATATTTTTTTATATAAATTTTTTATATAAGTACGAGAGCAAAATAAAGAAAAAGAGAGGTTTTGAAGAGCTATGTCAAATATGCTTTTATTTTCTAATACAGTTTCTGATACTTATAAACAGACATCTGATGCCGTAAATTCAATAGATTTAAATAAAAAACTTGTAATCAAAAAGACTTTGATTGATATGATGAGGCAATCATTCTTTCATGGAGCAAGCAGATTTGGTACTAATTTTATCGCATAGTCGCAGGAAAATCATAGGAAGATAACAGATAGGAAATTATTATTTAGGATAGGTTGGGATTAAAAAAAAGACCGGTTTGTAGCCGGTCTTTTTGATTTAAAAATTTTCATTAATTGTTTTTTGAGTTTCCTCTTTATTTTGGTTATCTGCATCAAAGAAAACTTTCATTGTTTTTTCTTGTTTTAAAGTGTTTTCGGCATTTGAATTTAGCTGGCTAAAATCTACATTAAAATAAACCCAAGCACTTGCGGCTATCAAAACTAATAAAACGATCCATTTCATAATAAATTCCTCTTATACTTGTACCTCAAAGTAATTATATGTCTATATCAAAATTTTTGTATCAATTTAATAACTGATTTTTAAATATCCATACTTCCGCTTCTTATACCTTCCAAATCAAGAGTTACGTATTTTATGTTTAAAGCTTTTATATCTTTGATTAATCCAGTCTTTTCTTTTATGAAGCTGTCAAATTGTTCAGGAGGAATTTCTATCCTTGCAATGTTTCCATGTATTCTAAATCTACAATTTTTGTATCCATATTTTTTTAAAATTACTTCGCCCTGTTCAGCCATTTGTAAGTTTTGTTTTGTTAGTTTTGTATTATAAGGAAAACGAGTCGCAAGGCAAGGGGTTGAGGGTTTGTCAAAAATTTCTATTCCGCATTCTTTTGCGTATTCTCTGATTTCTTTTTTTGTTATTCCAAATTTTGCAAAAGGTGAGATGATTTCAAGTTCTTCAAGGGCTTTTATTCCTGGTCTGTGAGAGTTTAAATCATCAAAATTTGTCCCGTCAATCAAATATTTTTTACCGTGTTCAAAAGCTTTTTGAACAGCTGTTTTAAAGAGAAATTTTTTGCACTCATAACATCTGTTTTTAGGATTGTTGTTAATTAAGGGGTTTTCTAATACATCTGCCTCAATTATAAGTTGTTTAATATTATATTTTTGGCAAAGTTTTTTAGTAAGCTCTATTTCTTCAAAAGTTTGAAAATCTGTTTTAAGGGTTATTGCAATTATGTCCATATCTTGACATAGAAATAAAAGAAGTGTACTATCTATTCCACCTGAAAAAGCAAGGCATAAGCCCTGCTTTTTCAGCTCATTTAAGTATTTTTTTAACTTGTCAAATTTATTCAGCATTTTCTTTTACCATTTTTCTACTAATAATAGAGCACACAAATAACATTGAAACCATCACAAATAATAATCCGGTAATATTTGCTGCTGTTTGTGGGATTTGTGTTAGGATGGCGGTTTTTGCCTGAATAGTTTCTGCGATATTGAATAGTTGCCACTGAGTTTGTGCTACAAATTTATCTGACATGTTTAGAAGTGACCATTCTAGTCCGTCAGGTTTTTGAGAAGCATATTGAGATATTATGGCTGCGAATATAATTGAAAAAATTCCAAAAGAGTATGACAATTTTTTTGCGTCAATACGTTTTGCTAAAATAACAATTAAACCTGTTACAGCCCCTTCAACAAAACCTATTGGAAGGTGTATTGTTTGCATTAGTCCCGCAAAGTTTGCCAAGTTTGAAAGGCTTATAGAGTTAGATAAAACGCTTTCAATTACAACGGCAAATGCTCCGATCTGTAATGCGGCGACTGATGCCAAAATTGAAGCTAAAACAGGTTTATTAACCTTTTCTAAAGGTTTGTATATAAGCGGGTATGCAATAAAGCAAGCTAAAATTCCCATATTAAATATATTGCACCCAAGTGCCAATAATCCACCGTCAGCAAAAAATACAGCTTGTACAATTAGTATTGCACACATTGCAAGAAATGCAGCATAAGGGCCTAATAATGCCGCAAGTAAAATGCCCCCGACAATGTGTCCGCTCGAGCCTGTTGTCGGAATTGCAAAATTTATCATTTGTAGTGCAAATACAAGCCCTGTAAGAGTTACTGCAAGAGATATTTTGTCTTTGCTAAAATCTTTTTTTACGTTTTTGTATGCATAAAATGCTGTTACACCTGCAATAACTAACATTGGAATCCCTGTTACGGGACATATAATACCGTTTCCTAAATGCATATTTCCCTCCTTTATTTAATTATCATTACTCTTAAAATTGGATTTTCATAATCTCTTTTGCCTGCTCCATAACCGACTTTTTCGATAAGAAATTCATTGGGAAGTTTTTCTCCATTGTAAAGTGCAGCAGCAATTGCAGCCCCTGTTGGAGTAACCATTTCCCCGTTATTGTCAGTTATATTTAATGGAAGTTTATATTGTGAAACGATTTGGCAAACGGCAGGAACGGGTACCGGAATTTTACCGTGTTGGCATACAACAAATCCTTGTCCGTCTGTCAAAGTTGATATATAAACCTTTTCCGGTGATAAGTCATCAAACAATACTGCAAAACTCACGATGTCTGCTATAGAATCTATTGCACCAACTTCGTGAAAATGAATATCTTTTATATCTTTTCCATGAACTTGAGATTCAGCTTCTGCAACAATTTTGAATATTTTTTTTGCGAGTTTTCTTGAATTTTCAGATATATCAGCTTTATCAATAATTTTATTAATATCATCAAGATTTCTATGTGTGTGGTGATGATGTTCATTTTCTTTATGGTGAGTATGTTCCGGTAATATTACGTCAAAATCCGTAGCTAAGATACTATTAATTGATTTTTTTGTAATGTTATAAGTAAACTCATTTTCCAGATTCATTGACGCTAAAGCTCTGTCAAGTTTTGCTTTATCCGCTCCCAAATCCAAAAGAGCGGCAACAGACATATCTCCTGAAATTCCCGATTTACATTCAAAATATAACTTCATTTATCTTCCTTTCACAATCATTTTATTAATTTGAGATGCACTGTAACCGGCATTAAACCCGTTATCAATATTTACAACAGTCATTCCTTCGGCACAAGAGTTCAACATTGTCAAAAGTGCAGAAATTCCCTTCATTGAACTTCCATACCCGATTGATGTCGGAACGGCTATTACCGGAACATCAACAAGTCCTGAGATAATTCCTCCTAGAGCTCCTTCCATACCCGCAACAGTTATAATCACATTTGCCTTTTTAATGTCATCTATTTTATCAAAAAGCCTGTGAATCCCTGCAACCCCTACGTCATAGTATTTTTTTACGTTACTGCCGTAAAACTGAGCAGTTTCTGATGCTTCTTCAGCGACCGGTATATCTCCTGTACCGCCTGTACATATTGCAATTTCTCCAATTGTTTCTATCGGAGTTTGTATTAGTTTTACAATACGTGCTTCAGGGTTGTATTTTAAGTTCGGGAAAGTCTTTTTTAAATTTTCAGCTTGTGCTTTGGAAGCTCTTGTTCCAATAACATTCTGCCCCAGTTTTTGAAATTCGGTGAATATCTTTATTAATTGTTCATCTGTCTTGCATTCACAAAATACGGCCTCTGATGCTCCTCGTCGTTTTTGTCTTTCTATGTCAAGTTTTGCAAAATCTATGTCAATATATCTCTTATCCATTTGTGTTTTCCTTTTTTGTATTTATTTTGGCAAACAAAAGGCCAAGCTCAAACAATAAATAAGTCGGAACCCCAAGCATAAGCTGACTAACTATATCGGGAGGGGTGAATATTGCTGCCAAGATGAGAATAATTACAATTATGTATGGTCTCAAGTTACTTAATGTCTCATAAGATACTACTCCTGCTTTTATTAAACCTAAAGCTACAAGTGGAGTTTGAAACATTACTCCTAAAGCAACTGACATAACAAGTGTAAGATTTATTATGTTAGAAATCCCAAACATAGGGTTTATATTTGAGCCAGAAAAACTTAAACCGAATTTTACAACAACAGGCATGATCACAAATATGCAAAATGCTGCCCCAGAAACGAAAAGAATTGTCGATAAGATTACCGTATTTTTAATGAATTTTCTTTCATTATCATAAAGTGCCGGGACAAGAAAATCCCAAAACTTTTTAATAATGTATGGAAAGCATAACACTATATCCAATACCAAGGCTGTTTTTAATTGAATTAAAAAAACTTCCATGGGTGAAAAATAATTAAAAATTACGTTGCTTTTACCAGCAACTATATTTATGAGCAATTTGAGAGTCTGTGGTGCAAGATAAAGTGTAAAAGGAATTCCTATAAGTAAAGCAAAAATACACTTTAACAAAGTTTCTCTTAAAGCTTCTAAATGAGATATTAAACTTTCCTCTGAATTCTCACTCATATTTATACATCTTTAGGTTTGTATTCTTCCGGTTTTTCTGCAGAATCTTCTATTGCATTTTTAAGACCTTGTGCTTCTTCTTTTAGAATACTTTTTGCTTTTTTGTATTCGTAAGATGCTCTTCCTAAAGCTCTTGCAATTTCAGGGATTCTTTTTCCGCCAAATAATAGTAAAATTACAACCAGTATTAATAATATTTCTGTGAAACCCAATGACATCTTTTCCTACCCTTTCTTTTTATTTATAACATTTTTTGTTCCTTGATCGGGAAAACTTCTATCGCATCAAAATGACATGCACTCTTGCAGGCTCCGCAACCTATACATTTTAAGGCATTTAGTACAGGTAATTGCCCATTCTCTTTGATTATAGCATGTACAGGACAGGCCTCAACACATCTGCCACATTTAACACATTTATCGTCTTTAATCATTGCCATGGCAATTCGTGTTTTTTGTTTGTCTTCAAGTGAAAGTCTTTTGATTGCTCCTGAAGGACAAACTTCAGAACATTTTTTACAATCAAATTTACACAAACCTTTAGTATTGTCTATATGGACTGCACCATATTCATCGTCCGCTTTAACAATGATTTTATTAGGGCAATTCTCAACACAAAGATTACAGTTTAAACAGGTATTCAAAAATCTTTCTTTATCTCCACTGCCAGGCGGAAGGATTACATCTTTGATTTTTTCAACAATTTTGTCTTTCAATATTGTACCCGTTTTTATCATTGAACCAAACAAGGCAATTACAGTTCCGGCAATTATTAATTGACGTCTTTTAAGGCTGAATTTTTTTTCTTTTTTGGGCTCAATCCCGTATTTAATCCCGCCTTTGGGGCAAATTTCGATGCATTTCAAACATTTTATACATGTTTCATTGTTAACCATTTTTTCTTGAGAATTTATACATCCTGATGGACAATTTCTTTCACACTGACCGCAAGAAACGCAAACATCCGATATATATATTTTATTTGGTGCTACTTTTGAAATAAGTCCTAAAATAGTTCCAACGGGACAAATATTGGTACAGAATATTCTATCTTTTATTAGGACTAAGCACATTATAATAAATGCGGCAGATATACCCAGAATCGTTAAAGACATTAAAGACCCAAAGATTGTGTATGGCTCAATATATCTTATTGCAACAGAACTCCCGCCGACAAGTATTCCCCATACTATTGCCGATATAAAATATTTTGCCGGGAAATTAATCTGCTTATTGCATTGTTTTTTGGTAAGTTTGTGTTTGAGAAATCCGACAATTTCCTGTAAAATTCCCAGCGGACAGACAACTGAACAATAAATTCTTCCGTAAAATATTGTCACCCCTAAGACAATTAAAAATAATATCAGTGCAATTACTGAAAAATCAATAAATACTCTCTGTATAAGGGGCATGAATTGGATATCAAAAATTTTCACCCCATAAAATACTTTACAAAATCCTGCAACTGCAATAGTGAATACAATTGCAGCAAGAATAAGGCGTATTTTGTATATATTTTTCATTCTTTACTAACCCTTTTTAGCTGCCTGTTTTACTTCGTTATCAACTTTCTTTAACAATTCCGGTATATCAAGTCCTTGCGGACAATTTTTAGAGCATAAGTGACAGTTTATACATTTGTCTGCACGTTCATCTTCTTTTAATGCTTCGTAGTTAATATTAAACATCATGCCATTACCGTTTGATTTGTATACATTGTAAAGTCCAAATATTGCAGGAATATTTATCCCTCTGGGGCAAACTTCCATGCAATACCTGCATGCAGTACAATTTATTGCACCCTGAGATTGTATAATTTTTGCAACCTCTTGAGCTACTTTTTCTTCTTCCTGAGTGAATTCTCTTAAGTTAATAAAAGTGTCTATATTTTCTTTCAGTTGTTGGAGATTACTCATACCGCTAAGTATTGTAAATACTCTCGGTTTGCTTGTAACCCAGCGGAGTCCGAACGAAGCTTGAGTGTCATCTGGACAAGATGTTTTTAATTTTTCAGCAGCTTTTTGTGGCAAGTTGCATAACCCCCCACCCCTTAACGGTTCCATTACTATAACAGGAACCTTGGCCTCATCGGCTATTTCATAAAGCTCTTTTGCATTTATAACTTCCCAGTCAAGATAGTTAATTTGAAGTTGGCAAAAATCCCACTTATGTTCTTTTATAACTTCTCTTAACATATTTGGATCTCCGTGGAAAGAAAATCCAAGATGTTTTATAAGCCCATCTTTTTTCAGCTTTAAAAGTTCCCCGTACATGTCGTTGTCACGATAATTGTGAAGAGTATTCTTGTTGATATTGTGAACCATGTAGTTATCAAAGTATTCTACTTGACATTTTTTTAGTTGTTCATTGAATAATTTGTGAACATCAGCAGGAGAATTTACAAGATATGCAGGATTTTTATCGGTTAGAAAGAAACTTTCACGCGGATACTGTTTCAAAATTTCACCTATCGCATTTTCAGATTTTCCGTCGACGTACATGTAGGCTGTATCAAAGTAGTTTGCCCCATGTGCCATAGAATATTCAACCATCTTGTCAAGCTCGACCATATCGATTTTGCCGTTACGCATTGGGAGTCGCATACAGCCAAGTGCGATTAGAGGTATTTCAAGGTTGTCAAATTTTCTTTTTGCGACTTGTTTGTCGGCCTTTTTAACTTCTTTTTTACCGCAACCGCTTAGTATTGCAGCTCCTCCAAGTGCAAGTGCTGAGTTGATTATAAATTCTCTGCGTTTCATTATTGTTTTTCTCCTTAAAATTTTAATCCGTTTATCCAAACTTTTATATCATTGTCTTTGGCAGAGTTTTCGTAAGATGTATATCCGTTTAGAATTTTAGCATTTGGTGCTAATTTTTGTACGTCAATGTATGTTGATGACTCGCCTCCGCCTCCGTGTGTGCAAAACGGTGCTATAACTTTACCTGTAAAATCATTTTCTTTTAAAAATGTTCTAACCGGTCCTGCCATAGTATACCACCAAACCGGTGTGCCTAAAAATATTATATCATAATCCTTTACGTTTCCGTTATCAGCAAGTTCGGGCAATACATTATCAGATTTTTCCTTACGTGCCTGTTCAACTACCGCATTATAGTCTTTGGGGTATGCTGTTTTAGGGGTAATTTCAAATATATCGCCGCCAGTCAGATTTTGAATTTTTTCTGCAACAGCTTTGGTATTGCCTGAATGTGAATAATAAGCTACTAAAACCTTTTTGTTATCCATATTAACCTCCTTGTTTTGATTTGCAAAAACTTTGTATATTCCAAATGAGCCAATAATTGCAAGACATAAAAAGGTACTTGTAATTATTTTGTAATTCATAGAAAGCCTCCATAATCTTTTTTATTACATGATAATTTTACAATCTGATAGTTACTCTCAGTCAAGAACTTTTTACAAATCAATTTCAGATTCTTTAATGGGGGCTCCAACTACTCGCTCGAGTTCTGCAGCGTTTATGTTGTAATTTAACAGATTGGAATAATAATCAAGTTGAGCATTAAGGTATGAATTTTCGGCATCTTTAAACTCAATAGCATCTCCAAGACCTACTTGATATCGTCTAAATGCCTGATATTGACGCTCTTTAGCTTGCTGCAGGGCTAATTTTGAAACCCCTAAGCTGTCATGAGAATTTAAAAGGCTAATATAGGCACTTTTTACTTCAAGGTAAACATTTTGTCTTTGCTGTTCGTAGTCTGCTACGGCTTTTTTATATGTTGCAGTTGCTTCATCAACTTGTTTTTTCAAAAGCATTAAATTTAAAGCGGTATAATTCAATTGAACACCAAATTGGTAACCGTAATCAGAATCAATTTGTCTTCCGCCTTGGCTATATGAACCAAATGCACTGATATCAGGAGTGAATGCTCTTTTAGCACTTCTTACGTTCATTTCTGCGGCATTCATTTGCTTCTTCGCGGAAAGTAAAGCCGGACGTGACGCCTCCGCAGTTTCAAGAAGATCTTTAAAATTTACATCGTATTTTTTTGTATTAAGTTTGTCTTTTAAAATCACATTTTCTAATTCAGGAATACCTACAGAATTGGCAAGTTGAGCTGCTGCCAGTTCCAATGTGTTTTTGGCCTTTATGAGATTTACTTTGGCATTTCCCAGGTTATATTCTGCTGTTGTGACGTCAATTTTTGCTTTTCTTCCTATTTCATATTGAGCTTTTGCCTGTTTTAATTGAAGTTCAAAGTCTTTTACAGTGTCCTCATATACTGTTTTTTGAATTTCTGCAAAAACAAGATTGTAGTATGCAACTTTTACATTATAAATTACAAGTTCTATACTTGTTTCTGCATCATATCTTGAAGCTTCAAATGTCCTTTGAGCAGCATCTGCGAAGGCTTTAGTTTTACCAAAATCGAAAAGAAGCATATCAGCGGATATTTGAGGCATATAATACATATTGTATTTTTGGCTCATTGATCTCATATATGCATTTGACATTGTCATTAACATGTCATTTCTTGAATAATTGACTCCGGCACTGATTGTCGGAAAATAATTTGACCAAGCTTGCCCTATTCTGGATTTATATATTTCTGAATTACTTATTGCCGACATTATAGTAGGGTTATGGGTGATAGCAAGTTTGATACAGTCAACAAGTGTTACTTCACCGTTCATATCAGTGTATTCTATTTTACTGTTGATTGTGGGAAACTTAGTTTCATACATGCCTTCGGCTTCTTTTGAAGTTTCCTGTTTTGTTTTTGCATTCTCAATATTTTGTTTTTTTTGCCGCTTAAGATTTATTTTTTTTGTTTTTTCAGGTTTTACAATATGGATTTTTTCATCTTTGTCCTTCTTTGCTATTTTATTTAAGGGGACTTCTGATGCAAAAGAGTAGTTACCCATTGTAAATATAAGTGAATATATTAAAAATTTACTTATAAATTTTCTCATTTTTCTACATACTCCAAATCTTTTTCAGTTATGTCTTGTTTTGGGAATTTGTCAACGAATTCCTGAACAATAACGTAAAATGCAGGGGTTAAAACTGCACCTATTGTTGCGGCTGCAACCATACCTCCAAAAACTGTAGAACCTACAGAAATTCTTGAATTAGCTCCGGCTCCCGATGCAAATAACATTGGAAGAACACCTATAACAAAAGCTAATTCGGTCATCATTATAGCTCTGAATCGCAATTTAGCGGCTTTAACAGCTGCTTCTTTTACAGGAAGACCGTTTTTCTCATGTTCTTCTTTTGCAAACTCAACAATCAAAATAGATTGCTTAGCGGCAAGACCTATCAATGTTATCATACCAACTTGTGAATATATATCAAAAGATTGATTGATCATCATCTGGAAAATTAATGCCCCGAGTGCAGCAATTGGCGAAATCAGCAAAACTGCAACAGGAATTGTATAGCTTTCGTATAGGGCAACAAGAAACAGATAAACAAATACAAGAGCCATTGCTACTATGATTATTGTCTGTCCAGAGGCTTCTCTTTCTTGGGCTGATGTTCCTGACCAGTCAAAAGATATGTCAGATGGAAGAACTTTTTTTGCTACGTTTTCCATAGCTTTCATCGCATCTCCGGAACTTTTCCCTGCAGCTTCCTGCCCTTGGATTTGTACTGATTTGTATAAGTTATACCTTGTTATTGACGCAGTACCTATTGTCTGTTTTAGTTTAACTATAGAAAGTATTGGAACCATTACACCATTGGTATTTTTTACATAGATTCCGGACAAATCAGATGCTGTGTCTCTAAAGTCGCTTTCTGCCTGCATTTGAACCTTAAAGACTCTGTCATATTTGTTAAAATCGTTTATGTAATATGTCCCTAACATAGATGCCAATGTTGAATATAGTTCTTGCAAATCAACACTTTGTGCCATTGCTTTTTCGTAATCTATTTCCAAAGTATACTGTGGAACATTTGCCTGGAATGTAGTATAGACACTTGACAAAGAGGGATCCTGATTTGCAGCCTGAATTAATTTGCTTGCCCAACTTTCCAGTTCCTGAGGAGTATATTCTCCTTTTGATAGCATTTGGAATTCAAAACCGCCAAGCATACTCATACCACTAATTGCCGGAGGAGAGAACACTACTATTGATGCTTCCTTAGTATTTGACGCGATTTTTCTAATCCTATTTAAAATTGCAGTATGTGAAAGATCTGTGGGATGACCGCTGAGTTTTCTTTTAATCCAGTCAACAGGGCCTACCTTTCTTTCTGCGTAGTCATCAAGTGATATAATAGCCGTTGCAGAATTTGTTGCACCGTTTCCTCCAAATAGCATTAGTCTGTTTTCATCTACTCCATCAAGATTTCTTATTTGATCTACAAGTTTCATACCTACGTCTTCCGTTCTCGAAAGCGATGCCCCATCAGGTAAAGTTATACTCGCAAGCAATACTCCCTGATCTTCATCCGGAATAAATCCTGTAGGGACAAGTTTAAACGATACTAGAGTGAGTAAAACCAATGATATATAGACAATTATTGTAGTTTTTTTGTCGTGAACAAATTTGTTCACATATTCAATATAGAAATCCTCTGCTTTAGCAAATATTTTGTTAAAATCTTCTATAACAACTGCAGTTTTATTTTTTATTCTTTCAAGAATATGTTCTATATGAACAACAAGTTCAGACTTATTTTTTGTCTCAGACTTTATTTCTTTTTTACCGAGAAAATGTGAACACATAGCGGGGGACAAAGTTAATGCACATATTGCAGAAATAGCTATAGATACTGCAATACAAACTGCAAATTGTTTGTACATTACACCCGTCATCCCTCCCATAAATATTATCGGAACAAATACAGCCATAAGTACCATTGCCATTGCGACAAGAGATGAACCTACCTCTTCCATGGTCAACTGTGTAGCTATGACTGCAGACTTACCTTCTTCAAGGTGTCGTTTAACATTCTCAATAACAACGATAGCGTCATCAACTACAACACCTACAGCAAGCACTAACGCAAATAATGAAAGTAGGTTTATGCTCATATTTAAAGCTTTTAGTGCTATAAATGTACCTATTAATGATACGGGAATTGTAACACACGGTACAAGTGTCGCCATTGCATCTCCGAGAAATAGGAATATGATTATTATAACGATTAAGCCTGTCAAAAGAATTGTAAATTCAACCTCTTTCATTGATTCGTGAATATAGTCGGAATCATCTTTGATTACCTGTATTTTTAATCCGTTATCCAGTCTTGAATTTATATCTTGAATTTTGGCTTTAACAGCTTTGGATAGGTTTAAAATATTTGCATCAGAAAGTTGAGAAACCATAATCAAAGCTGCGGGCTTACCGTTAACTGTACCGAGACTTGTGTATGAGGATGATCCAAGTTCTACACGGGCTATGTCCTTTAATCTTACTTTACTTCCATCCATATTAGAACGAATAATTATATTCTCAAATTCCTTTACATCAGACAATCTTCCTTTGGATTTAAGCGTTAATTGAAGTGCTTGTTTGTTGTCAGTTGGTAATGCACCTAAAGAACCCGCTGTAACTTGTGTATTTTGATTAACAACTGCATTTTTAACTTCGCTTGTAGAGATATTTAACCCTGCCATTTTTTGCGGGTCAAGCCAAATCCTCATAGAATAATCACCTGAACCGAAGACATCAATATCTGCAACTCCTTCAACACGTTTCAATTCATCTTTTATATAAATAGAGCCGTAATTAGTCATATCAAGTTGTGACCAATGTCCGGATTCAGGGAAAATATTTAAAATTAAAGCTCCAGAGCCTGAGGTTCTACTTAGTGCAGTTACACCCGTTCTTTGAACTTCTTCAGGGAGTTGTGAAAGAACCTGCTGAATTCTGTTTTGAACATTCATCAAATTAATGTTCTTATCGGAACCGACTTTAAAATACATTGTCAGAGAATATGAACCGTCGTATGACGTTGATGTCATATAAGACAAGTCTTCTACTCCATTTAATTTGTTTTCGAGAACAGTTGCGATAGAAGATTCTATTACTTCTGCATTCGCTCCTGTGTAAGATGCCGAAACCCTGACTTGTGGCGGGGTTACATCAGGATAATTTTCCTGTTTTAGTGTCGCTATGGATATTAAACCCATAATAACTATACATACAGATATTACTAAGGCAAATCTGGGTTTTCTTATAAAAAAGTAAAGCTTATCTTTGTCAAAAATTTTTTTCATTATTTTCCTGCATTTAAGTTTTTAATATATTCTTCATTATCAATAATTTTTAGTTTTTGCCCCTCAGCTGCAATATTTTGAATACCTGAGGTTACTACAACGTCCGAGTAGTCTAGTCCACCTTCTACTATCCAATTATTGTTTATACTGTCAGAAACTTCTATATCTTTTCTTACAGCTTTGTTATCTTTGACTGTCCAAACATAGTATCCGCTCATAGGATCTCCCTTTGTGCAAGATTGTGGAACTGTCATGTATTCAACCATTTTAGGGGCGATTAGTTTTACTTTCATATAATTTCCCGGAACAAGCCAGCCTTTTGAATTATCAAATACTGCACGCATACTTATTGAACCGGAGTCTTTGTCAATTTTGTTGTCAACAAAATCTATCGTGCCTGTTTTATCATACCAATGTCCTCCGTCAAATTGAATTTGAACCTGAACATCTTTAAATTTATTGCTGGCTCTTAACAGGTTTACATAATCATCTCCTTTTAAGCTAAATGCCACGTAAACCGGGTTTGTACTTGAAATATTAACCAAAGAGCCGGAAGTCGCAGTTACGTAGTTCCCTTCAGTTATATTAACTTTCCCGATACGTCCGTCAATTGGGGATTTGATATCAGTGTAGCTTAAATTAACTTTTGCAAGTTCGTATTGCTGTCTTGCTGCGTCTAAAAGTGCCTTATTTTGGTTACGGGTTGCAAGACTTTGATCAACATCTGATCTGCTGATTAAATCTTCTTTAATAAGTGCATTAGCCCTGTTTAACTCTTGTTGAGCATTTTTTAGAAGTGCATTGTATTGGTTAACATTAGCCAAGGAATTGTTTACCTCGATTTGATATTCTCTTGGATCTATTTTGAATATAAGCTGTCCTTTTCTTACAAAGTCGCCTTCTTTAAAATATTTTTTTATAAGAAATCCCGGAACTCTTGCAATTACATCTACCGAATATTTTGCTTCAACACGTCCTGTTGCTTCTGCCGTAATGAATGCATTTTCTTTTTTGGGATTGTCCACTACTACTTCTTTGGGAATAGCGTTTAGTCTGCTTTGAATTATCCCTGCAATTTTACCGCTTATTTTGTTATAAACAATCGGAACTATGATAACCAGCAAAATGACAATAGCCATTTTTTTTCGTGTAACTTTTATATGCATTTCCCTCTCCAGTCTTAATAATAAAATCCTTTATTTTATAATAAATTATTCAAGTACGGCTGTCAATTTAATTAAAAATTTTATTATATTATAGCAAAATTTTACCTGTTTGTTTTTTAGTGTAAAACAAGGAGTTAATTATGCAGTTAAGTTTCAAAATTTCAAGCCCACAGTTTTCAGGTATGGTTCCTCTAAAAAATTACAAAGGTCCGATACTAAAATTGACACCTAAAGAAGAACAAAAAATTGCAGGATTGCAAGAAAATATAAATAGGATGGAGTTCGAAATTTATAATTTAAATAAAATTTATGGTTCTAAAAATCACCTGAGAGTAAAAGAGTTTAATTATTATGTTGGAAGAGTAGAGAAACTCACTCTGATGATAGATGATTTAAAACAAATGATACGTGATATAAAAGTAAAAAGATTTAATAAACAAAAGGAACAATTTAAATAATTTATTTTTATTTAAGTAACTTTAACGACTGGATGGTCTTACTTGTCTGTATTTAATATTTATAAAAATTTTCTTTTCACAAATTTCGTTTGCTCCAAAGAAAAGTCCTTTGCCCTCAGCTCGTTCATGTCGAACTCTATAAAATGCTTCGCGTTTGGAGTTCTCACCTCTTTAATCCACAACAAATGAACAAAAAAATAAGCCAGACTATGCGGACTTTATTTCTTATTAAATGGCGGGAACGACGAGCGGATTTCCGTACGGATGATACGAGCAAAGGCGAGTTAGTCCGGATAGCGAGAATATCAAGTTTACAGAATCGTAGATTCAAAAAACGAGACTATTCGAGCGTAGAGGAAATCCAAGACAGGCGAGAACGTTGTGAGAAGCGAGAAGTCAATATACTAAAAAAGCACCCGAAGGTGCTAATTTTAAAAATGGCGGGAACGACGAGGCTCGAACTCGCGACCTCATGCGTGACAGGCATGCGCTCTAACCAAACTGAGCTACGCTCCCATATTATTTTGTCAATGTCTTTCGACAAGCTTTATTATATAATGCTGAATTTTTTTTTGCAAGAGCTTATTTATTTTTTTTTTTTTGAAAATTAATAAAAAAACAGCCGCAACCTGCGGCTGTTTTTTAGATAATAACTAATATTAATTATATAAAGGTGCTAATTTAGCTGATTGTTGAGGAATTACTCCTTCTTCTATTGACTGATATACTCTGTAATCAATTACAGGGAAACAATTGTCAATACTTTCAATCTCTTTTAGCTCAGACTCATTTATATTACCGCTTTCAATCATATCAGCGATTTTTTCAAATCTGTCAACATGTTCTCTAAATCTGTCAGTAGCATAATCCTTTGCTTGCCATGTAGTTATCAAAAATGGCCAGTCAGAACTTTGTAATAACAAATTTTCTCTCGCAAGTTGATTTAAAGCACGGTGTAATAATTTGTTATCAGGAATTTGTGAATATTTATCTGCTATTGCATTAATACGTTTTTCACAAGCATGGATAATAGGCCACATCCATTCAGTTAAATGGTTATTCCATACGTAGAAGTGCCCCCCTTGTCCCCATGAACTTTCCGGAATTTGTATAGCTTCCTTAGGTGGGTATTTGTGGATATACTCACCTGCTGTAATCCTTTCTACTTCAGGAAGGTATGTTGCAAACTTTTTGATAACCTGTTTGATAAATTCAACACCTTCAAACCACCAGTGTCCAAAAAGTTCTGTATCGAATGATACCATTACAAGACCTTCTTTACCATGTGCCTTTTTGTAATCATTTAACATATGGTAAATCAAAGTTGTATAGTGGTCTGAATTTTCGTTAACTTTGTTGAGTGCTAGTACAGGATCATAAAGCATTTTGTCACCCAAATCTGTTGTTGGAGAAGTTATTCTCCAATAATGCATGCCAGATTTATCGTCTTTTTTGTGGAATTCTCTAAAACATCCGTCTCCCGGGTAGCCGTCAGCTGCAGACCATACTTGATAGCCAGCTCTGTCATTTCTTCCCATAACTGCTACCTGAGCGTCAGGGAGCCAGTATGCGGAATAAGTATCATAACCTGTTGCAGGACGTTCTGGAAGAGGTATATATTCAATATTCCCGTAAACACCGATTACACGTCTGTTCCCAATTGAATTTCCGCCCTCTATAACGTGAGATTCGGTAAAGAAATATTCAATCCCGTTGTTTTGTAATGTTACTTCAATAGCCGGTCTCCAGTGTTTTTTACCATCTTTACCAACGTATTCGTATCCTTGTCTATAGGCACATTCTGGTAGCCAGCATCCGCATGCTTTTTTACCGAATAATCTCTTTGTTGTATCTGACCCTATTTTAAACTGTGCATTCAAATTGCTATCTGTAGCCAACAATGGTGAAAATCCGTGAGTTGCTCCGGATGTAGTTATTTCAATGCAACCTAAATCTTGGTATTTTTTAAATTGGGCAATTAAATCCATTCCGTATTTATTTACAAAAGAATCTTTGATATGGGTAAACCAGTCAAAGTAATATTTAGCCAAATATTTCAGGTGTTGAGAATGTGCAACTTTCGGATCCGGATATCTTTCTAAATCCTTAGATACTTGTGCAATTCTTGAATCTAAATACTTTACAAATCCCTCTTGAAGATATCTGTCATTTAGCTGTTCCGCTAAAATTGGGGTGATACCTACAGTCAACTTAGCTTTAATCCCTTCATCATATAGTTCGGAAATTGCGTTCAACAAAGGAACGTATGTTTCTGCCATACATTCATAAAGGTTTTCCTCCCCGAAAGGCCACATGCCGGCTTTTCTATAGTAAGGAAGGTGGCTGTGTAACATAAATACGAATTGTCCTACTGACATTTGTGCCTCCATATCTTATTTTAAACGAATTATTATATAAATATAATTCTTTCTTATATATTATTTATACCACAAATGACTAAAAAATATAATCCTTAAGAACTAATTCTTGTGTATACTGTTACAAAAGTTAAAATAAAAATTTTTTATTTCCCAAAGAAGGTTTCCCAGTTGTCTTGCCCCACAATACGGCACTGTACTTCCTTAATAAGCTTATCATATTTGTCGACTGGAAGATTGATTTTTTGAGAAAGTTGCTTCATCGCGGAATATTGCCTAATTTCAACAGCACCGACTTGTGCATCGTTTAATCGGCCTTCTTTTTCCATTTGCTCTACAAAGGTGTCAATGGTTTGCTGTAAAATTTCTATTTCTCTTAAAATATATTTGTCGATTGGCTGACCATAAGCTTCTGCTTGCTTAATTTTTTGTTCTAATATTATTAATTCTTCTTTATCGCTCATTTTTTTATTCATAGAATGCCTCTTTTATACACAATTGTAGCACAAAAATGTCGGCATTTTTTAATTTAGTCTTTTCCAAGTACCTTTTGATTCATACATTACAATGTTAGTCTTAGGGTCTATGATAGCCAGTTTCCCCATTATTGTTTTATATGGTTTGTAACCGTCAGGTATTGGTAAAGAAGTTTTATTTGGTGGCTGTTTTGTTGTTTGATTTGTTTCTGTTGTTTTTGAAATTTCTGTATAAGAATTCTCTATTACGTTAGAATTTGCATCAGGTACTTTACTGTTTGGTGTTTGTTGTGCAGCTGTTTGAGTTTGTTGTGGCTGTTGGCTTAATGATGTATCATTTTTAACATTACTTGTGTTTGGTGTCGTATTGGCCCTTGTGGCTTTGGCTGGAGCTGTTGCAATTCTTATGTATGGATTTAGTCTTTTGAATTCATCTAACGTACAGGTCATATCGACTCCTCCATAGTATGGGTCGTGGTATGTTACCATTCTTGTTTGAGGATTGTAGGCTACTAATGATCTTGCGTGGCTGGCCCAAGTCGCAGTTCCCATATCCTCGTAATTTTTAAAATTTGTTAAAACTTCTTCTAAATCGCTTTCATATTTAGCCTGTAATTCAGGAGAACTTCTAAGTGGAGCTGTTACATGTTTAAATTTGGTATCAGAATCTAAAAGATATTTTGTGGCAATATTGTCGCTATTCATTTTGCCTGTTGCTTCTTGAAGACTTTGCAAGTTAAGTTGAGATATATCAGAAATATCCCCTTCTGCACCTTTTAATGTTTTAATGAGTACTGCCTGATGGATCATTTCAAGTCCAGGACTGGCTCCATCTCCAAGTTTTGCGGCTTCTATCTCGGCGGGTTTACCGCCCGGGAAGGTTATTGGTTCTGAGTTATTTAGTTTAACTTGAATATCACCATTGGGAAGTTCTTCAAGCATTGAGTAAATTTTTGCTCTACCTGTAGAGGATTCAGTCATAGAATTTAGTCTCGAAAGTAACCAACAGTTATTTAGCCCTTTTTGTTCAGTTAATGCGAAGCCTGTTTTGGGGAATAACTCTTCAAATTTCTCTTTTGAGATTTTTAATTCGACTGCTTTACCGTTATCATTTACGTATAATTTCTGTTTAGGCCCGTATCCAACAGAACATACTTCCCCTCTTTTTGCGTAATATGAAATGTAATTTATGTTCGCATTTTCTCCAGCGTCTTTCACTGCAGTATTTGTTGGGTCAAGAGCTTGATTTAATTTCCTCGAAGAAGATGCCGTGCCAGGATCGTTCGCCTTTCGAGCGTTTTTCCCATTTTTAACTATTTTTTCAATCTCTTTTTCGCTTAATACACCTTTGCTTTTGTTTGAGTTGCTCCCAAATATAGACTTTTTGCCAAATAAGCCTCCTGCAATTGGTTCTCCAACTTCGTTATATAACTGTTCATATTGAATATCTTTGTTAGTGTTTATTTTTGTTTTTATTTTGTTTTTTACTGATTTCAGAGTGCCATCAACTACAGCTCCTCCAACAGCCCCAAGAGCAGCATTTGTTGCAACTTCTCCAAGTGAAATATCCCCGGTCTTCACATATTCTTGGATAGTTCCCATCGCAGTATCTCCTACTATATTTGTTGCTGCTCTACCTATTTTGGCTCCCATTGTAGCTCCTTTTATAGCTATGCTGGCAACTTTACCGACAGCAGCTCCTGGTATCACAGATACTCCATCCCAAGCTGCATTTTTTATTATTTCGGACAATTCTCCTTCTTTTAAACCTTTATCTGAAGATAACCTGTCTGAAGCATTTATTGCGGCAGTTGAAGCTGCTGTCCCAACTGCTGCAATGCCTAATGCTGCTATGCTTGCTCCACCTGTCGCAATCCCAATTGTAAGCCCTGCAGCTACTGTGGCTGTTCCTTTTACGGCGGAAGCACCTGTTTGTTGAGATTCGTTGTAATCTGCTACTCTTTTTTGAATGTTATTTTTATCTCCAAAGGCTTTTTTGTAATTTTTTTCATTAGGATTAAGTGCATAATCCGCAATAGCTGATTGGTTGTAGTCAATCCCAAAGATTTCTTTAAATTTTGCTTTAAATTCTTTCTGCCCTTTGTTTGCCGCATTTTTTAATTCTTCAATATTTTTGTTTTGTGTATCAAGGTCTTTTTGAACCTTAGAAGCACGATTATCTGAACCCCACAATACACTTATTCCATCTGCAAAATCTCCGGCCCATCCGTCTTCAGCCAACTGTTGTTTAAAAGCTTTTTCTGCACTGGAAACCTGACTATCTAAAACTCCTATTGTTACATTTTGAGCGGCCTTAGGGCTTTTTTTAATTATACTTTTTAAGTTACTGTTAATAACGTAACTTTTTTTCAAAAGCACATTATCATTCGACAATACCTGTAATTCACCTTTAGCATCACGTACAATTTTTCGACCGTTATTTGCTTCTCCTACAATAACAAATGTATTTTCTTTTGAACTTTTTATTTTTTCACCCGCACCTTTGTTATTAATAAAGCCAAGTTCGCTAAGTTCCTTTTGTTGTTTTTGGCTAGTATTTCCAAAAATAGAACCTTTATTTTGGGTAATTGTTCCAGATGAAGATTGTTTAGAAGTTTTGAGCATTGCAAGACTAGTAAAGCAAGATGGGAGTTTCCCACTGCGTTCCATGATTTCGAAAACTTTTTCATCAGAAATATTTGTGCTAATTTGGTTTTGTGCTCTGAAAAGTTTTATTGCATTTTGCTGTTGAGTGTTAAATTGTAAACCCATCTTACATCCTTTAAAATATATTCCCACATGTTGTGTTATACGAACAGAAATTAAATTTTCTTTAATAATAAAGAGAAAAAATTTTACAATTGTTAATAACAGTTGTAAATTATTTTTGTTTTATTTAATATGTTACTCGCTCACATCCTCAAATTGTTCGAAGTCATTAATCGAACTAAGAGTAAAGAAAGGCAAAATAAAAATGGCAAATATTAAATCTGCTAAAAAAAGAGTACTAACAGCTGAAAGAAACAGAGTTAGAAATGTTGCGTTTAGAACTTCTATCAAAACAGCTGTGAAGAAAGTACTTGAATTGGCTAAAAGTGATGACAAAGTAGCTTTGAATGGTGCTTTGTCAAGAGCTTATCAATTATGTGATAAAGCAGTATCTAAAGGTATTTTGCATAAAAATACTGCAGCCAGAAAAAAATCTAGATTGACTAAAGCTGTAAATAAATTGCAGACAAAGTAGTCGTATCTAAATAGTTAAGTTAGAATACACCGTCAATAGGCGGTGTATTCTATTTGTGAAGTTTTTAATAAATGTTTATGAAAAATAAAAAAAGTAGTTGCAGTAATGTAAAAAAAGTGTTAAAATAGAGGTATGGTTTCTGCAGCTTTATTATTATTTATTATTGTATTGTCGGTTTCGTATATTGTATTTTGGTCCTCAAAACACTTGATATACAAGCTGAACAAGCGAGTATTGGCCAGAAATTTGGCTGTTATAAAGAATGGTAAATATTTGGAAAATTTTGAGAATTTATCTGAGGATGAAATAAGAGAGAATATAATTCTACCGTTCTTTTGTGTTTTGGGATATAACACCTATGATAGAAGGGAGTTTCCGGTATTTCAAAAACGTGCCCCGTTTTTACCGGATTATATCACTAAAAAGTGGGATAGCAGCCGTCTGTGCAAGAGATCTCTTTATATTAAATATGACAACTTTACGGATGAATCTGTTGATTTAAAGAATAAAAAATATAATGACAATAAAATTCAGGGTGTAAATGTTGATGAAATCATGAATAAACTTTATTTCTGGGGAGAATATTACATTTTGACTAATGGCTATTTGTATTTATTTTTTGACAAACATTACAAGATTGGAAGTCATAAATTCAAGTTCTGTTTTAATCTAAAAAACTTCAATAAATCAGATGTTGAAAAACTCGCTTATTTTACAAAACAGTATATGTTTTTAGATATTTCAGATGTATATCGAGCTTAGGTAATTCTTTAATATATTGTTGAATTAATATTATGTAAAGATAGTGGTAATTAAATATTTATTGAGTATAATTATCTTATTATAGGATTATTGAGTAGAGAAAGATAATTATGCAAGGAACTTTTGAAAAAAAATCTATAAAAAATATTGATTTCAATATTGATTTAGCCCAGAGTTTTGGGATTTACAAAAACAATTCCGAATTTGATTTGTTGGATTATGCAAGTTCTGTGAATATTTCTTGCGGATTTCATGCAGGTGATCCTTTGACTATAAAAAATGCACTCTTAAAAGCAAAAGAGAAAAATGTTGTAGTTGGGGCTCATATAGGTTTTGATGATATTCAGGGATTTGGCTATAGAGATATGGATTTGACAGATGATGAAATTGAGGCTCTTGTTATATATCAGGTTGGGGCTTTGATGTCATTTGCTAAAACTTTTAATATGGAAATTGAACATGTAAGGCCGCATGGAGCTATGTATAAACGTTGTGCGAGCGATTTTGCTTTCGCTTGTGCTGTCGCAAGAGCTATCCAAAAATGTTCTAAGTGGCTTGTATATTATGGGGCATCAGGAGAGATTACCCAAAAAACCGGAGAGTTGATAAATATTCCTGTTGCACAAGAAGTTTGTTTAGAAAAGATGTATAATGTTGACGGAACAGTTAACACTGTAGCGAAAGATAATGAGAATACGGAAGTTGAAATTCAAAGATTGAAACATTTGCTTGCAACATCTCAGGTTTCTAATATTGAAGGGGGCAAGACTGTTGTAACTGCTGATACTATTCACTTTTCAAATCGACTTTCTAACTCATTGGAGCTTATCAAGCAGGCTCATCAGGTTATTGTTCCGGTTCCAGTTAATTATAAGAATGCATGTTTATCCGGTTGGGTGGAGTAAGTAATGAGTAATAAGGTGATGAATAATTTTAGAAAAAACATGAAAATGCCGGTTGAAGCAAAATGGCTTGTTCCAGGATTGCAGGTTAAAAGGTGGTTTGCGCTTATTTTTTTGGGTGCAGTTTTGATGACTTTAGGAGTCCTCATTCTTTTTGATATAAAACCTGTATTTTATACAATGGAGTTTATTCGAAAAATCGCAATGAATGTATCTACTGAGTGGATTGCTTTTGCGATAGTTATGTTTGGAGCCGGAATATTTTTTAAAGGCTGGCAAAAAACAAATTTGTCTATGCTTGATGGAAGTGACAATGAGTCTTTATTGGAAAATCTTTACAGAAGAAGAAAACTTAATAGAGGGCCAAAAATTGTTGCTGTAGGCGGTGGAACAGGCTTATCAATGTTGTTAAAAGGGATTAAGAATATTACAAACAACATAACGGCCGTTGTTACTGTAGGGGACGACGGCGGAAGTTCCGGAAGATTGAGAGAAGAAATGGGAGTTTTACCTCCGGGTGATATTAGAAACTGTATTGCGGCACTTTCAAATGACGAGGATTTGGTAACAAAGTTGTTCCAATATCGTTTTAAATCCGGAGAGGGACTTGAAGGACATAGTTTTGGGAATTTGTTTTTAACGGCATTATGTTCCATCACAGGTGATATGGTCCGTGCTGTTAAAGAATCTTCTAATGTACTTTCTATCCGTGGAAGGGTTTTGCCTTCTACATTAGATGATATGAAATTAGTCGCCGAAATGGAGGATGGCCGTATTATTCATGGTGAATCAAATATCCCTGAAGCTCATGGAAGAATTAAGAGGCTATTTACTGACCCTAAAAATTGTAAGGCCCTTGATGATGTAATCGCTGCTATAAGAGATGCTGAACTGATTATCTTAGGTCCGGGCAGTTTATTCACAAGTGTTATTCCAAATCTTTTGATATCTGAGATTTCTCATGAGATTGCAAGATCTAAGGCTAAAAAGATTTATGTATGCAACATAATGACGCAACCTGGTGAAACAGACGGTTTTAGTGTCAGCGATCACGTTAATGCTTTAATAAAACATGCAGGTAGCAAAAAAATTATAGACACCGTTCTTGTAAATGATTTTATGCCTTCAAATTTGGCAAAAAAATATCAAATGTCAGGTTCATACCCTGTTATCACTGACTATGAAAATCTTAAGAAGATTGGTGTAAACGTTTTTTCAAGAAAGCTTATAGAAGACAATAAGGATGGTTTTGTAAGACATAGTTCTCATCGTGTTGCAAGAGCTATTTATTATTGGTTTAGAAAAGAACATAAACAAGATAAAACAGTATTTTTTACATCTCATAGAGATACAGAAAAGCAGGGTTGCAATATACAATGACACATAAAGTTAATGTTAAAACGATTCAAAAATATAAAGATAATAATGAGAAATTTTCTGTTTTGACAGCTTATGATTATTCAACTGCGAAATATCTGGATGAGGCCGGAATTGATATTATTTTGATAGGTGATAGTCTTGCAATGGTTGCACTTGGTTACGAAACTACCCACTGTGTAGGCGTAAATGAAATGTCTATATTTACAAAGGCGGTTTCAAAAGGTGCTCAAAGAGCCATGGTTATAACTGATATGCCGTTTTTGAGTTACCATACTGATATCCCTTCTGCTATAAAAAATTGCGGTAAGATGATAAGAAATGGTGCAAATGGGGTAAAGATCGAAGGTTATAGTGATTATGTAATAGATGTTATTAAACGTCTTGTAGAAACCGGTATTCCGGTAATGGGGCATTTGGGCTTTACTCCACAATTTTTAAATACTTTAGGCGGTTACAAAATTCAGGGAAAAACTCAGGATGCAGCAGAAGAGATTTTGAAACAAGCGAAAGATTTAGAAAAAGCAGGAGTCTTTTCTATTGTTTTGGAAATGGTGCCTCAAGACAGTGCAAAATATATTACGGAAAATCTTGTTGTGCCGACAATATCTTGCGGGGCTGGGAAATATTGCGATGCACAGGTTCTTGTTTCAGACGATGTTTTCGGTAAATATTCGGATTTTAAACCTAAATTTGCAAGGAAATATGGTGATATGAAATCTTTAATTTTGGACTGTGCAAAAAGATTTAATGAAGATGTAAAAAACGGCAAATTCCCTTCCGAAGAAGAGGTTTTTTAATTATTTAAATCAGTATTTAAAATTTGTGACTGTTTTTTTGTGATAAAATAAGGATTAAGAAGTGAGGCTTGGATTATGTTGTTACATAAAATTGTTGAAGTTAGAGAGAAGATAAATGAATGGAAGAAACAAGGCTTGACAGTTGGGCTCGTTCCAACTATGGGAGCGTTGCATAACGGACATTTAAGTCTGATTAAGAAAAGTGTGGAAAAATGTGATAGAACAGTTGTTTCTGTCTTTATAAATCCTATTCAATTTTGTCCGGGTGAGGATTTGGACAAATACCCTCGAACTCTTGATGCTGATGAAAAACTTTGCAATGATGCGGGTGTAGATATTATTTTTGCCCCTTCACCCAAAGAAATGTACGGAGAAGGACATATTTTATCCAATGATTTTTTGACATATGTTATCCCTCCGTTTTTTTACACAAACAAGTTGTGTGGGAAGTCAAGAGTTGGACATTTTGACGGTGTTTGCACTGTCGTAAATAAATTGTTCAATATCGTTCAACCTGACTTTGCATTCTTTGGTGAAAAAGATAGGCAGCAATTAATAATCCTTAAAAAGATGGTTAAGGATTTGAATATTCCTGTAGAGATAATTCCGTGTCCTATTGTTAGGGAAGAAAGCGGGCTTGCTTTGTCTTCAAGAAATAAGTATTTATCTTCAAAAGATAGAGAGGATGCCCTTGCTTTAAGTAAGATTCTTTTTAACATAAAAGCTTGCTATAAAAAAGGAATGAAAGATCCTCAGATACTTGCAGAAACTGTTTATTCTTTCTTAAATGAAAATCATTCTCTGGAGTATTTGGAATTTAGAGATGGTGATGATTTAGAAGAAAAGAAAGTCGCAGATGATAATACAATCGTTTTTATTGCACTAAAAATCGGTGATGTAAGATTGATTGATAATGTTTCTTTAAAATGAGGGTTTTATGGAAAAATTCTATGAGGGATTGTCAAAGTTTTTGCACACTATCATAAATGTATTGTTTGTAATCCAGATAGTTATAATGATAGTAGTTTTTTTGACGGCTTCATACTGGTTTTTTGATTTAATAAACTCCGATTTATTCAGTTTTGCCCAGCCTTTAGCATCTTCTGTATCTGACTTTGTAAAGCTTTTCTATGATCGTGAAGTTCAAGCAGGCGGGGTTTATATAGACGGTTCGTTGCTTCTTTTTGATATTTTGGCACTTGTTGTCGTTTTTATAATCGCTAAAGTGAAATATCATATTTACAGGGAAATTGATAGTGTAAATATTTCATTGAAACAATATAAATCAAAGGTTGAAGAGAGATTTAATAAAAAACTTCAAGAAGAGACCGAACGAAAAATAAGAAGAGCAAATAACGTAGCCGTTTTAATTCGTTTTAAGGCAAAAAATATGTTAGTAGATGCTTGCTGGGGCGGGGATCCTGAAGAAGGTGTAAAAGAAATGGAAGAAGAAGCTTTCAGGATTTTTTATTCTTCAATTAAGACTTTAACAGGCTGTAAATTCGCAAAAACAGATGATAAAATGCTTATTTTGCTAAATGATTTTAGTAAGGTTGATAATCTACTTTCTTTCATTGAAATTTTGGTGAATAGAATAAGTTTTGATATGCGAAAGAAAAAATGGCTTTTGTATGCAAATATTTCAGTTGATGTTTACGAGAATAAAGCCGAATTCAAAACTGAGGTTTATCCTGTCTTGGAAAGGCTTTTATCAATTAATCATAAAAACGAACCAGTGTGTCTTGGAAATTTTACAATGCGTTATAAATTGGAACCGAATATCTCATTTAACCCATTCTTAAAAGGACGTTATAATCTGGGTCAGGAGTATGAAGTTTGGGTTTTGGTTAAGAAAAATTAATAGGCTATTGATTTTTAATTTGTTTTTATATAGTATATATAAAGTAACCGCAGACAGTTAGCGGGAGCCGGTTCAGATTTTAACCTGATTCCACAGTTTCCTTAATATACCAGCTAACCGAGGTAGAACAGTCGAAATATATTAAAATGATTTGTTAACCTATGAGATTTTGCGGTCTAAATATTAGAAAAGCAAAGTCTTTTTTAGTATTTGGGAAAACAAAAGGTCGATAAATGTCTAAAAGACGAATGAATACTAGCAAAGGAGCTAAACATGGCAACAAAAGCTTTTAAATCTGAAAAAATAGATGCTATAAAAGCAAAAGCAGAAAAAGCCCAAGTAGCTATTTTAACTGAGTACAAAGGTTATACAGTAGAAGAAATTACAAATTTAAGACGTAGCCTTCAAAAAGATGGCGGTGACTATATGGTAACCAAAAATACTTTGGCTAAAATCGCTTTGAAGGGTACTGATTTTGAAGTACTGTCTGAATCTTTAACTGGACCTGTCGCTATTGCGTTTGGTTTTGAAGATCAGGTAAGTCCTGCAAAAGCAGTTGCAAAATTTATTAAAGATACTAAAAAGGGTGCAATATTAGGTGGAGCCTTAGATGGAAAATTGTTGAGTGCTCAAGAAGCAGAATCACTAGCAAAAATGCCATCAAAAGAAGAACTTATTGCAAAAATTCTTGGTTCTATCAACTCACCTGCTTCAGGTATCGTTGGATCTATCAATGCAGTTATGTCACAACTTACAAGAACTATGGCTGCTGTTAGAGATCAAAAGACTGCATAAGTCTTTAATTGTACAAAACTAAAACAATTTAAAAGGAGAAAAATAATGAGTAACGTAGAAACTATTTTAGAATCAATCGAAAAATTAACTTTATTAGAAGCAGCTGAATTAGTAAAAGCAATGGAAGAAAAATTCGGCGTATCTGCAGCAGCTCCAGTAGCAGTTGCAGCAGCAGCTCCTGCAGCAGCAGGTGAAGCAGCTGGTGCTGATGAAGCATCAGAAGTATCAGTAATTTTGGCATCAGCTGGTGCTAACAAAATTGCTGTATTGAAAGAAGTTAGAACTATTACAGGTCTTGGCTTGAAAGAAGCTAAAGATTTAGTAGACGGTGCTCCAAAACCAGTTAAAGAAGGCGTTAAAAAAGAAGACGCTGAAGCTATTAAAAAACAACTTGAAGCAGCTGGTGCTACTGTTGAAATTAAATAGTAATTCTATTTCAATTTTAAAAAACCTCTCTTTATTAGAGAGGTTTTTTTATTGTTAAGTTTTATATGACAAAATTGAAAAGTTCCTTGATATCAAGTTCAAAAGTATTTGCTATTTTTTCTAAGTTCCTGACTGTAATATTAGTTTCGCCTCTTTCTATCATGCCGATAAAATTTCTGTTTAAATCAGTTAATTCCGCGAGTTTTTCTTGAGAGAGTCTTCTTTTTATTCGTTCAATTCGAATTTTCTGTCCGAGCTTATATATTGTATTAGTGTTAACATTTCCCATGTTTTAATTCTATGAACTAATATATTGACATTCTACCTAATAACATAGTAATATGTTTAATATATTAGTCAAATAAGGAAGTATTCATGAAAAGTGGATTTACACTACCTGAGGTAATGATAACTTTAGTTATAGTTGGAGTTGTTTTTGCAATTACCATACCTGTAGTATTAAATAAGATAGAGGATCGTCAAAATATTGCAAAGTGGAAATTATTATATTCTCAGATAGGCGATGCTTTTAATTCTGCTTATGAGGAGACAAACCACAATTCTCTGTGTAATGGTGGGGATTGTGTTCGATATTGGAATGATGAATTTATTAGAACTTTTATCGGAAAGTTTGAAGTTATTGATGAATGTGGAAGATATAATACCAATGAAGCAGGGTGTGGAAGTTTAGGTATGGGGCAGACTTCCAATTTTAATCCTGATCATATTTGGGCAAGTCAGCACCATAATATAACAAGTTATAAGACCTTGGCAAAAGGAAGTATGAATGCTTATGACTTTGATAAAGTTGCTTTTTTGTTGAAAAATGGGGCAACTGTTTATATGGGCGGTTCTCACAACGGACCTACAATAATGGTGGATGTTAATAATGCAGCAAACGGTCCGAATATTTTGGGGAAGGACTTGTTTGGGATAGTTTGTTTACCGACAAATAGTTGTACGCATCTCGTTCCTGAAGGTACAAAGGGAACTCAATGTTCAGAAAATCAATCTTATTGTTCTACCATGTATAAAGGTGCAGGGTCTTCCGGTTGTTCTCCTGATATAGGAGCTAAAAATGCTAATTATGTTTTTGAGGCAGCAGGAGCAGGTTGTGCTTTTAAATATTTATTGGAATAAAATACTTAAAAGCATATTTTTTTATACTCGCATAAGTTGCATAGACTTGAGTGGGAAGTACTTTCTAGTGGCACAAATTTGGAAATTTTATCACAGGTTTCCTCAATAATTTTTGTGTATTTTTGAAGTTTTTCTTGCGAAAAATCTATGGAGCAATTTTGATTATTCTTCAAGTCAATATAAATAAATTTTAAATTATCTCCAAACTTTCTGTAAGTACATAGGAGATATACCATTGTTTGGAAATCATATTCAGGGTTTTTAGGTATTGAACCCGTTTTGTAATCAAGAATGTAGTAATTATATTCATCCTTTACCAAAGCATCAAGACGCCCGCCTATCCAGTACTCCCCAATTCTGCAAGAAAGGTTATATTCAGAAGCTATGCAAGGTTTTTTTAGGTATTCGTTATTTTTTAAATTGTTCCAGATTATTTTTTCTTCGGGATTTAGAACAGTTTCAAACTTATCAATATTGTCTCCTCTCAGGTAATAATTGGCAAGTGCATGAATTTTTTTCCCTTTTTCAAAATTACTCATTTTTTGAGGCATAGAAATTTTTTGCAGATATTTAAAATCATACTTTTTGGGGCAGGATATAAATGTTTTAAGCATATTAGGAGAAAAATTATTCATTATACACCTCCACAGATTCTAAAATCTCTGAAAAAATCAAACTTGGTTCTTGTTCTATTATTTTTTCGAATGATTTTACTTTTCTACTGGTTGTAAAATATAAGTGTTTTTTTGCTCTTGTAATTGCGACATACAAGAGTCTTAAATTCTCTGATAGGAGTTCTTGTTTCATGTCAAATTCTGTTTTGGGTTTATATGAAGGGTTTAATCGTTTGATGGATTCTGTAAAATCTGATGATTTAAGTTTAATCTGTTCAAAATTCAGCGTGAGATTTTTTTCGCAGAGTTCGGGAATAAATACATAATCAAACTCATCTCCTTTAGATTTGTGCATAGTCATAACTTGAACTTTCCCTGCTATATATTCCTTATCGCTTTCCTGCTCTTCAGAAAAGAATTTAAACCCGCTTAATGAAGGCTTTTTAGCCAATTCCCCAAGTCTTTCTACAAGTGTAGAAAATTCTTTATAATTCAAGCTCAGACGTTTTATAAGTGTTGAAATCAGATAGACATTAGATTTTTCAATTTCTGATGAGAAGTAGTGAAGCCCTATTTTAATGGCCAGTTCATCCGGTGTCAGATGCGGGAATGAATTCCAATAGACAAGATCCCAGTAAAATTGTGCAAGATAAATGTTTTCAATATCGTCGCAATTTGTTTGAATAAATGGGGTCTCAAATTTTCTGATCTCAAGTCCCAGTCGTTGTTTATAAAACCCCATTTCTGCAAGAATTTCGTAATTATCCGCAATAACATCATTATCAAAGGGATTAACAACCATTTTCATTAGTGCAAAAATTGTTTTAAAGATGGCTTTTTGCTCAAGAGATTCACTTCTTGTGATAGTCTTTAGGCCACTGTTGTTTATGAAGTTGATCCACTGTGCAACTTGGTAGTTATTTCTTAAAAGTATGCCAATTGTACATTTGGGATCTTTAGCAAGGGCTGATTTAATTTCTTTTAATATATAATTTTTTTCTTCCAGCGGCTTTTCAAATACTGTAGCCTTTATTGCATTATCAGAGGCAGGATTTTTCCCTTCAACAGGGTGCATAAATATGTTGTAAAAAGCATTTTTAGTTTCATTTTTAGTCTGAGCCCATTTTACAAGTTTGTTTGCAAGTGTCCAGACATCTTTCGTACATCTTTGAGAACAATCCATACTTACACTTGAGCTCTCTTGAATAAATTTCCGGAACCCTTCGACATCTGCATTAGAGAAAGTTGTTGTAATTGCCTGGTTTATATCTCCGCAGCGTATTAGATTTTTGTATTTACCGCTTAAAAGGTTAATTAGCCTTTGTTGGATGAGAGATGAATCTTGAGCTTCATCTTCAATAATATATTGGCAGATGTTTTGGTAGTATGTTCTGATATCATCATTATTTTCAAGTAATTCAACAGAAGAAGTCAGCATATCATCATAGTCTATCAAATTAGCTTCCTTTAGCGTGTTTTGGTATTCTTCAAAGAATGTTTTAAATTTTTCCAGCTTTTTATCCATGGAATCATTGAACTGCCCTTTTGAAATTTTATACACCGATATTCCTCTGTCAAACTCTTCTGTTTCAGTTTTCTTAAGCTTAAGTTTTGTAGAAATATCCCTTATAATTCTTGTTCTTTGTGTATCGTCACATATTTCAAAGTCAGATGAAAGCCCGAGTCTTTCGAAATTTCCGTTTTCCTTAAGAATTCTAAGTGCAAGCCCGTGAATTGTACTTATATTAGGGATTTGGGATGAATTTTGTCTGATATTTTTTATCCTGTCTCTGAAATTTCTTGCAGCTGATTCCATGTATGTCATTACAAAAATATTTTCAGGGTTTATTCCTTTATCGAGAAGTTTCAGGATAAGGGCAAGTAAAATTGTCGTTTTACCTGCTCCGGGAACCGCAGAAATTGCCATTTTCCCATTTTCGTACTCAAGTACAGGTTTTTGATCTTCTCTCGGGATAATTGGTCTGATTTCGTTTGATACTGGGGAGGATGTTTCACTATTTACTATTATATATTCTTCTATTCCGCCGAAGTTTTCGTTACCGTTTCCGTCAAAAAGGCTTGAGTATGTATATATATGCTCTGATGAACACAATGCAAGTTTTCTCAATATCCTCGCTGTTTTGTCTTTCGAAAGCTGCAGGTTATCATCAATTGTGTATTCATCTTTTGCCCAGCCCCGTTGAAATACCCAGGCATTATAGAGAGGACCTGTATCGCTTTTTATCCACTCATCACTTGATATATCAAGCCAAAATTGATATTTTGTCTTAATTTGGTTGTCTATTATTTTTTGTGGAGTTGATACGACAATGTCATTTTCAGATATTTCAAGTGTAGAGTAAGGATTTTCAGAAATTATAGAATTTTCTATTTGGGTTATTATGTCTTTTTCTCTGCTTTTAAAGTCTTTTCCCAAGACATTTTCAAAATCTTGAAGTTGTTTTATGAAAAAATTAAATTTATTTATTTCCATTGGATTTGCACAGTAAAATTCTGCAAATTCGTTGAAAATATCATATACTTTTTCTGACAATTTTGAATCATTCAATTTTAAATTTTCTATTAGGTTCCTAAAGTTATTGTATTTTTCGGTGTATTCAGCCAAACCAAATTCAAAAGGTAGGAATGTTGAATTTAATTTAAAATTATCTAGAATCTCTTTACAATATTTTAAAGGAATTCCTAAAAATTCTGACAATACTACTCTTATTTCAAATTCGTCTACGTTCATCCCACATTGCAGTTTGAGAATTGTCAGAACGGATTTTACAAGTTTATTTTGTATTAATTTTTCACTGCCTGAAATAAACATAAGGTTGGTATTCAGGTTTTCTTTCAGAGAAAATTTCAACATTTCATCAACAATCGGTGTAATTACTGAAATTTCAAATGGTTTTATATTTTTTTCAAAGAGTTCTTTAATCTTACTGACGGCTGCTTCTACCATTGCGGCTCTTTTAGAAGGAGATTGACTTGAAAAGTTTTGCAAAACATTAAACTCCCCTTCCTTTACATTTGCAAACAGATTTTGGGCATCGAGTTGCATAATATTGCCGGATTTAATTTTTTCCGCTTTTTGTTTGAATAATTCTTCAAATTTCCATACCGCAGTTTTATCGGCACTTAAGTAACCGGATCTGCTCGCTCCATTTTCATCAAATGCAATGAAGACATCTTTTAATTGCGGAGCGATGAATTCAATAAAATCAAAACAAACAGGAGTTATTTCGTCGCCGTCATCAAGTATTAAATATTTGATATTTTTGAAATAGTCAGTGTTTTTGTATATGTAATTAAATACAAGAATTTGCCTAAGATAGTCAAAATCTCTGAGAGCAAGCGTATTAGACAATAATTTTTTTAGAGTAAGCCTTGCATCTTCAGAAAAACTTTCTCCCAAAACTCTTGATCTCCATTCAACTTCTTCGTCTGATAAGTTATTTTGTACGATGAGTGAGTATCTTCTGAAAATTTGATGTAGGAGTGATTTTTTTGAATTGTATCCTTTAAATGGGATTTCTTTTAAAATATCTTTTAAAATGAATTGCGACACCTCTAATCCTGCCAAATTAGGTAAAATTGTAGGATTATTAAACGGGTTAATATTTTCTACGAAAGCCCAGTTATCATTTATTGTGTTGTATACAAGAGAAAAGAAGGAATGAACGTTTAATTTTTCTAGAACATCTATACTAATCAATTCCAGAGTTTTGTTTATGAAGTTTTGTTTTAGGTTGGAATTTTGGACTATAACAAGTATTTCAGAAGAATTAACCCCTGAATTTAAAAGTTTTGCGTAACTTTTAATCAGTATATCCGTTTTATTCGAAGATAAATCACCCTCAATTAACATTCATACTCCTTACAAAAATAATTGTAGCATGAACAATAAAAAAAATATTTGCCATCATCCTAACGAACTATTGCATTTTTTCAAACATTCTACTATTATAATAGACATAAACGGAGATGTAAGATATACAATTAAATGCATGGAGGTTAAGTATGCAAGAATTACAAGAACAAATCGGACAATCAGCAGGTCAAATCTACAATTACTTGAACAATAACGGAGAATCTACTTTCTCTAAAATGAAAAAAGAACTTGATCTTAAAGGCAATTTTGCAGATTTAGGTCTTGGCTGGTTAGCAAGAGAAGACAAAGTTGAAATTTCTAAAAAAGGAACTTCAGTTAGCGTAAGACTTAAATAGTTTAGGTTTTAGTAAAAAGTATTAAAAAAGCTCCCTTTATGGGAGCTTTTTTGTCTATACAAATAAAAAGAGCTTCTGTAATTAGAGAAGCTTTGTGAAAATAGTGATTCTTTGTAAAGTGTTAGTAGGTAGAAAGTGTAGTAGGTAGTGTGAAAATTATAGATTATTGCTATTGCAATTTACATATCGCTTACATATAAATAAAGTATTTAAAAAATATATAATTGCTGAATACAACCTATATCGTAACAAAACTTTACATAAATAAATATTACCCTATTCAGATAAATAATTTCCCCTATGATATTTTTGTTTTATAATCAGATAACAAAAAAAGGATAGGTTTATGAAGATAGCGATATATCCGGGGAGTTTTGATCCGGTAACAAAAGGACATTTAGATATATTAAAGACTGCAGCAGGCATATTTGATAAAGTTATAATCGCAGTTGCAAGAAATTCCGAAAAACACGGTTTTTTACCGGTTGATGTAAGAGTCGATTTGATAAAACAAAGTGTAAAAGATTTAGCAAATGTAGAAGTAGATTATTTTGAAGGTTTGACAATCAACTATGCCAGAGAAAAGGGTGCAACTGTTTTAATAAGAGGTTTACGTGCAGTTTCGGATTTTGAGTATGAAATGCAGTTATCGCAGGCAAATAGTGCTTTAGCTGAGGAGGTTAAGACTGTTTTCCTTACAACAAAACCAAAATACAATTTTATTTCTTCGAGCACAATAAAGGAAATATATTTGAATAATGGGGATATATCTAAATTTGTTCCGGAACCCGTTAACGAATATCTCAAAAATACTTATAAATGTTAAAATATTAAGCTTTTAAATAATAAAATATTTGACAATTAAAATTCGCTTATGTAGAATATAATTATATTCAAGAAAGGTATATGTGTGACAACAATGCAACAAAATGGTGTATATGACTTATTAAAAATGTTGGAAATTTCCTTAGAAGAAGGTTTCCCGATAGTACCAAGAAAATTTACTGTTGTGAAAACAAAGGAAATTGAAACATTAATTGATAGAATTTATGCTTCACTTCCTGTTGAAGTCCAAGAAGCAAGAGCATTCTTAAGACGCAGAGAAGAACTTCAATTGGAAGCTCAGCAAAAAGCAGAAAAAATAGTAAAAGATGCTCAAATGGAAGCTGATAGAAAATTATCTGAAGCAGATTTTATAAAAGCTCTTGAAAGAGAAGGGATAAGAATCAGAACCCAAGTTCAAGAAGAATGCGAAGAGATTAAACGTAAAGCTCTTGAAGAAGCAGATAATATAAGAGCTCAGGCAACAGAAGATGCTATGAAGACAAAAGAAGGTGCAGAACTTTATGCAGAACAAGTTCTCACAAATCTTGAGAAAAATCTTACTCAGCAGCAGCAGATTGTTAAGAATGGGCAAGTATATATGGAAAAACTCCGTTCTGAATCATTCAGGGGTTACGATATGCCTTCTCCATATTCCTCAGAGAGAGTTTCAGCAAGCTCAGACTTTACAATTAATTAGAAGTTTAACATAATGCAATGAAGATAACCGGTTTATTTAAGCCGGTTATCTTTTTAATATTAGCTTATTGTTTGTTAACAAAAGGTTTGCAATTTATTTTGTTTGTTTTATTATTTAACTATAAGCCGATTTAATTAGAATGTGAGTTATATCACATTCTTTTTTAAAGGTCGCGAAATCACTGCCTGTAAGGCAAAAATAAAATTATAACTAAAAACTGAAAAGGAAATAAAACAATGGGTATCAAAGGAAAAAATGACAGAATGGTAGTTCTAGCTTGTGAAGATTGCAAAGAAAGGAACTACACAACAACAAAAAACAAAAAAAATATTAAAGAAAGATTAGAGTTGAGCAAATATTGCCCGACTTGTAAAAGACACACCAACCACAAGGAAACTAAGTAACAGAAGTATCGGGTGTCAAGGTTAAGAACGTTATTCTTTTAGCTTTCAAGACCTTTGTCAGCCGACTTCTAAAGTGCGTCCTTAGTTCAGTTGGTAGAACGTCGGTCTCCAAAACCGGATGTCGAGGGTTCGAGTCCTTCAGGGCGCGATTTAAAAAGTTATAAGGAAACAAAATATGATAGGTTCAGAAAATTCAACACCGGCATGGTTAGAAAGTACAACAAATTCAGTAAAAACATACTTCAGAGGGGTAAGAACCGAATGGGGTAAGATAAGTTGGCCAGAAAGAAGGCAGGTTGTTACTGAAACTATTTTTGTAATTGTAATCGTATTTGTTTTCACAGTTGCAGTGTATTTGATGGATGTAATTTTTAAAGGTTTGCTCGGACTAATCAAATAGTTCGGTTTACAAAACATAAAGGTGGCTTATGACTAAGAAAGAAAAATCAATGGAAGAACAGCTTAACGAAGATAAAGCTCAAGAAGCTTTAGAAGCGAAAGCACAGGAAGAAGCAGAGGCTGAAAAGAAAGAAGCTAAGAAAAACCAAAAGCGCTGGTACATTGTTCATACATATTCAGGGTATGAAAACAAAGTAAAAGTAAACCTTGAAAAACGTATTGAATATATGAATATGGCAGATAAAATATTCAGAATAGAAGTTCCGCAAAAGACTGTTACTCAGATGAAAGGCGGAAAAAAGCAAGAACGTGAAGAGAAAATATTCCCCGGTTATGTTCTTGTTGAGATGATAATGGATGAAGACAGCTGGTACGTTGTAAGACACACATCAGGAGTTACAAAATTTGTAGGTTCTGCTAAAAAACCAATTCCGGCAAGAGATAGTGAGATTAAAAAGATTATTAATCGTTCGTCTTCAACAACTCAGAAAATTGAACTTGATGTTAAAGCTGGTGATAAAGTTAGAATTACATCAGGTCCATTCGCAGACTTTATTGCGGATATTATCGAAGTTTACCCAGATAAGTCAAAACTTCGTGCAAATGTTTCAATCTTTGGACGTGAAACTCCGGTTGAATTAGAATACAAACAAATAAATAAATTATAATTAATAGTACAAAAACTGTGGAAGGATTTTTGTCGAGTGGGCAAAAACCGTTAGTACCACAAAAGGAGAAAAAAATGGCTAAAAAAGTAGTAGGAAAAATCAAGCTTCAAATTGAAGCAGGAAAAGCAAATCCGTCACCACCGGTAGGTCCTGCATTGGGTCAGCACGGTGTTAACATCATGGATTTTTGTAAGCAATTTAATGCGAAAACAGAATCTCAAGCAGGATATATTATTCCGGTTGTAATTGATGTTTACGAAGATAGAAGTTTTTCATTCATCGTAAAATCACCACCGGCACCTGTACTTATTAAGAAAGCATTAAACCTTCCAAAAGGTTCAGCTGTTCCAAATAAAGATAAAGTTGGTGAAATTACTCAAGCACAGCTTGAAGAAATTGCTAAGATTAAGATGAATGACTTGAATGCAACATCTATGGAAGCTGCAGTAAACATGATAAAAGGTTCTTGCAGAGCTATGGGTGTAACAGTAAAAGAAGGTTAGATGGAAGGGGTAAAACCCGTTATTACCACGAAAGGAATTAAAAACAATGAGTAAATTAACTAAAAAACAGAAAAAGATGCAGGAAATGTTGGAAGGCTTTGTCCAACCGGCAACTGCTGTTGATACAATTAAGAAATTGAAAGAAATTTCTAAAGAAGTTTCAAAATTTAATGAAACTGTAGAATGCCACATGAGATTAGGTATTGACGTTCGTCAAGCAGATCAGCAAATTAGATCAACTGTTGTTTTGCCTGCAGGTTTGGGTAAAACAGTTAAGGTTTGTGTAATTGCAAAAGGTGCTAAAGCAACTGAGGCAAAAGATGCCGGAGCAGATTATGCAGGAGCTGAAGAAATTATTGATAAAATTTCAGGCGGCTGGTTTGATTTTGACACATTAATTGCTACTCCTGATTGCATGGGAATGCTTGGTAAATTAGGACGTGTTTTGGGGCCTAAAGGTTTAATGCCTAACCCAAAAACAGGTACTGTTACTATGGATGTTGCAAAAGCTGTTAAAGATGCTAAAGCAGGTAAAGTTGAATACAGAGCTGATAAGCAAGGTATGATTCACTGCCCTGTAGGCAAAATCGAATTCAGCGAAGAAGATTTGCTTAAAAACTATGCAACATTGGCAGATGCTGTATTGAGATCAAAACCATCTTCAGCAAAAGGTACATTTGTAAAATCAGTTTACCTATCAACTACAATGGGACCTGGAATTAAATTAGATCCAAAAAATATTGCGGCTGAAGTAAAGGAATTGATTTCTTAAGTTGTAATTGTAAATAGATAAAAAGCACCTTCAAAAAGGTGCTTTTTTGTTGCAAATTCTAAAAGAATATGATAAAGTAAAGTAGTTGTAATACAAAAGAGGAGCGGATTTATGAATGAAAAGATTTTTGAAAACTTCGGGGGGGGGGCACTCGGAGCTTAACCAAACAGTTAAAGGCTAGTCGAAATGCAAACAAAAGTGATGTTGGTGCTATGGAATACCAGTATTCCAAAAAACAAGGATTTACCCTTGCAGAAGTATTAATAACTTTAGGAGTAATAGGGATTGTAGCTGCTTTGACCTTACCAGTGCTGGTAACAAAATATAAATTTAAGACTTACGAGGTTGCTTTTAAAAAACAATATTCTGCGTTTCAAGATACCATAAACTATGCTGTTTTGACTCAGGGACTTACTTCTTGTTATATGTATTTCCCTTCTGGGGATACTTCATATAAGTCTGAAGTAGATGATTGTAATGCTTTAAAAGATACATTAGTATCATCACTTGGTTTGACAAAAATTAAAACAGGTGTGGACTACAGTTATACTAAAAAGGAAGACGTTTTAGCTCAAGGTGGTAGAACAGTTAATGTTGCCTGTTCTTATGATTATTACGCTTCAAGCCAATCAGAAAGATATTCAACCAAAGATGGGGCAATAGTCGGTATGAACTTTCTGCCTATAATGGTTTTTGATATAAATGGTTTAAAAGGTCCTAATAAATGGGGGTATGATGTATTTTTTCTGATGTTATCTAAACATAGAGATTATCTATCCTCAGATCCCCATATTTTTTTGACAGATGAGTTTTGTAGTATTGTAGAAAAAGGTGGTCGCCTTCCACGAAATATACTCCGAAATAAGAGTGTAGATGAAGATAGTGATTATTCAAGGTTTTGGTTTTGATAAATTAATTCTTTAAAATAGCGAAAAAACAAACAAATAACAGAAATTTATCTTGCAGTGCAGGCTGGTGAAGGAGAGGTTATGTCTGGTGTATGTTGTTCTGCAAAATACTTGCTTGAATAATTAGCTTATCTTAGTGCTTGTAATTCAGTTATATTTTGAATATAATTAAGCTATGGATATGAAGAAAATTAAATTGAGAGACTTTGAAATTGGCGGCGATAAACTTACGATTCTTGCCGGCCCTTGTGCTGCAGAAAGTCAAGAAATCCTTGATGTTACAGCAAAAAAATTAAAAGAAATTACCGATAAATTAGGTATAAATTATGTGTTTAAATCATCTTTTGACAAGGCTAACAGATCCTCAATTCATTCCTACCGCGGACCGGGAATGGAGAAGGGGTTGGAAATGTTAAAATCTGTCAAAGATAGATTTGATGTACCTATAGTTACTGATATTCACACTCCTGATCAGGCTGAACCTGTCAGTAAAGTTGCGGATATTTTGCAAATCCCTGCTTTTCTTTGCAGACAAACTGATTTGCTTGTAGCTGCTGCAAAAACAGGAAAAATTGTGAATATTAAAAAAGGCCAGTTCCTTGCCCCTGAACAAATGGGAACTTTAGTCAAAAAGGTTGAAGATAGCGGAAATGATAAGATTTTGTTAACCGATAGAGGATGTTCTTTTGGTTATAACAATTTAGTTGTGGATTTTAGGGCTATTCCTATTATGCAGACATTCGGTTATCCAGTTGTTTTTGATGCTACTCATAGTGTTCAACTCCCTGGAGCTCAGGGTTCATGTTCCGGTGGGGATAGAAGATTTGTCCCAACGTTGGCAAAAGCTGCTGTTGCTGCAGGTGCAAATGTCCTTTTCTTTGAAGTTCATCCTGATCCTGATAGAGCAAAATGCGACGGACCAAACATGGTAGCTTTGGATAAGGCAGAAGAATTATTTAGTATTTGTAATGAAATTTTTAAGTTGGTGCATAAATAAATATGATTATAAAAAGATTTGTTACAGGCCCTTTAGAAAATAATATTTATCTTCTTGTAGATGAAAAAACAAAACAGGCTGTATTGATTGATGCAACTGCTTTGATACCGGAAATTGAGGATGCGGTAAAAGAGACTGGTGCGGATGTGAATTTTATTTTGTTAACTCATGGACATTTTGACCATATTATGGGGTTGAACAATTTAAAAGAAGCATTAGATGCACAAGCTGTTATAAATAAAAATGATTTAGTATTGTCTGATAATATAAATGAATTTACAAGAATGTTTAATCAGCCGGATTCAAAACCGCCTGTTTATGAAAAATTTGTTGAGGATAATGATATAATTCAAGTCGGGGATATGGTGATAAAAGTTATTACAACACCCGGTCATACAGAAGGTGGTGTTTGTTATCTTGTTGACGGCAACTTGTTTTCGGGCGATACTTTATTTAGAGAAAGTGTTGGAAGAACGGATCTTACCGGCGGAAGTTTTGAAAAATTGTCAGATAGCATAAAGAATAAATTATTCAAACTTCCAGATGATACGAAGGTATACCCAGGCCATGGTCCTATGACAACAATTGAACATGAAAAACAGTATAATGAATTAATTTAGTAATTTATTTGGTATATAAAGCGAAACGAGGATTTAATATGAAAGAACAACTCGAAACGATATATAAAAATGCAACGGAAGATTTAGAAAAAGCTTCAAAAATTTCAGATATTGATGAAATAAGGGCAAAATATTTGAGCCGTAAGGGAGAGTTTAATGAGATTAAGAAAAATCTCAAAAATTTGTCGGATGAAGACAAAAGGGTTATAGGTTCGCTTGCAAATGAAATTACTCAAAAACTCGAAAGTGCTTTGAAAGAAAAATATTCAGAATTTTATCGTAAAGAGTTAAACGCAAAGTTGTTAACCGAGAGGATTGATATTACTCTTCCTGGAAAATATACTCCAGTGGGAAAAGTTCATCCGCTAACAACTACTACAAATGAGATTGTTGCAATATTCCAAAGTTTAGGTTTCTCTGTTATTCCTCAAGAACAATCTCCTGAGGTGGAAACAGAATATTATAATTTCGATGCTTTAAATGTTCCCAAAGATCATCCGGCACGAGATGTTCAGGATACTTTTTATACGGAAATTGCAAAGAATGTAGTTTTAAGAAGCCAAACTTCAGGAGCCCAAATTCATGCAATGGAAGGGAAAAACCCTCCTATTAGAGTAATTTCACCGGGTAGGGTTTACAGAAATGAAAATATAAATGCTCGTAAAAATAATTTATTCCACCAGATAGAAGGTCTTTATGTTGATAAGGACATTACTTTTGGTGATTTAAAGGGTGTTTTGAATGAATTTATAAGAATTTATTTTGGATCAAGCCGTCCGACTCGTTTTCGTAGCAGCTTTTTCCCGTTCACAGAACCTTCTGCAGAGGTTGATGTGCAGTGTATTATGTGCGAAGGTAAAGGTTGCAGAACTTGCTCAGGTTCAGGCTGGTTAGAAGTTTTGGGCTGCGGTATGGTTGATCCGAATGTTTTGAAAGTCGTTGGAATTGACCCTGATGTTTATTCCGGTTTTGCTTTTGGTATGGGGATTGAACGTCTCGCTATGCTAAAATATGCTGTTGATGATATAAGACTTTTCTTCAACAATGATGAGAGATTCTTAAAACAATTTTAGCAGTGTCTCTGGTAAAATTTAGCAAGAATGTTCGGTAGTGTCTTGCCAATTTTAATTTACAACTTTGTTTAAACCGTGTGGCTTATCGACGTTTCTGCCCAGAGAAAGGGCTGTTTCAAGTGCAAGAATTTGGCTTATTACAATTATGCAGAATGATTTTACTATTTCACTTTCGCAATTTATGTCTATGTGATATTTAGTTTTTATCTTATCGTTTGTGTAGCCGATTATGAATAGCGGCGGATTGTAATCTTCTTCTATTTTGTTTAAATTCTTGATTGCGGTATAACTTAATTCTTCCACTGCTATATGTATCATAGCAGGCTTGTTGTTCAAAATAGCAACATGACCATGCATAAATTCTCCTAAAATATTGGAATAAACATTTATGTATGATGTTTCTTTGATTTTTAAAGAGGCTTCTTTTGCTATGGCATAAGATATTCCATCTGCTGTTATCACAATGTTTTTGTATTTTGACAAAAGTTTTGCCATTTCTTTTATTTGCGGATGAAGCAAGTATGTCTTTTCTACAAATGCCGGCAGAGATTTTAATTCGTTTATGTAATTTGATATTTCAATTCCTTTGTGTGCAGCATATTTTAGCACCAGAAGTGTGCAGCAAAGCATTTGTGCAGTTAGAGATTTAGTCGCAGCTATGCTTTTTTCTTCTCCTGCGTGACAGTCGATTTTAAAATCCGCTGCCTCCCATATAGTTGATCCTTTTTTATTTGTAATGGCAAGAGTTCTCATTCCAAGTTCTTTAGCCTTTTTCAAGGCAGAATTTGTATCTGAAGTTTCTCCTGACTGTGTTATAAAAACGTACAATATATCAGTGTCATGAGGAACGGTAGATTTTAGCAAGAATTCGCTTGAATATATTGCACGAGCCTCAATACCTGCGACATTTCCAAATAAATCTGCACTATATCTTGCACAATGGTATGAAGAACCGCTTGCGACAAGCACAATCTTATTGATATCGCCAGGAATATCAAACAGAATGTAATTGTTGTCATTTACATGCGTTCTTAGCAAATTTTTGAGCACTTCTGCCTGTTCAAAAATTTCTTTCTCCATACAAGTTGCTTTTTGAGTATGTAAAAACATAATATTCTCTACTTAACCTAATATTTCTTTTAAAATTTCGTTTACAGCTTTTGGATTAGCTCTACCTTTTGTTTCTTTCATGACCTGTCCAACAAAGAAGCCCAATAATTGAACTTTTCCATTTTTGTATGCTGTTACCTGATTAGGATTAGCATCACAAACTTTTTGAGCAATCTCTTTAATTGCACCTGTGTCTGAAATTTGGCTCAAGCCTCTTTTTTCAACTATTTCAGAAGCCTTTGTTCCATCTTTCATCATATCTATGATTATTTGTTTTCCAATGTTATTTGAAATTGTATTTTTTTCTATAAGGCTGATTAATTCTGCCAAATTTTCAGGTGTCAATTTTGTTTCTGTAATTTCAAGTTTTTCTTCTTTTAAGTAAGCAGCAATTTCGCCCATTATAAAGTTGACTGCGATTTTTGGAGATGCCCCAAGTTTCAAAACTTCGTCAAAGAAAAGAGCCAGCCCCATCTGTTCAACAATTACAGATGCGTCATATTCACTGAGACCTAATCCCATATAACGCTCACGCTTAGCTTGAGGAAGTTCCGGCATTTTTGCTCTAATTTCTTCAACCCATTCTCTTGAAATTTTTAAAGGCATCAAGTCAGGTTCCGGGAAATATCTGTAATCATGAGCATCTTCTTTTCCCCTCATTGAGCGAGTTTCTCTTGTATTGTCATCCCACAATCTTGTTTCTTGAACAACTTTACCGCCTTCTTCCACTATTTCAATTTGTCTGTCAATTTCGTATTCAATAGCCCTTTGAAGTGCTGAAAAACTGTTTACGTTCTTAATTTCGGCACGTGTTCCAAATTCCTTTGAACCTTTAGGCATAATAGAAATATTTGCGTCACATCTCATTGAGCCTTCTTCAAGGTTTCCGTCGCAAACCCCTATATAACGTACGATATTTCTTAATTCTTCCATGTAATTTCTAGCTTCTTCAGAAGATCTCATATCAGGTTCTGATACGATTTCCAAAAGAGGAGTTCCGGCTCTGTTTAAGTCAACAAGGGAATATGAAGACCCAGCGAGTCCATCAGCACCTGCGTGAACTAATTTGCCGGCATCTTCTTCTAAGTGAGCACGTGTAATTCCTATTCTTTTACCTTTTACATCCAAGTATCCGTTAATACAAATGGGTTCATCATATTGAGATATTTGATAACCTTTAGGAAGATCAGGATAAAAATATTGTTTTCTATCAAATTTGCATCTTTCAGGAATTTCGCAATTAAGTGCAAGACCCGTTAAAATCCCCATATTAACGGCTTCTTTATTCAATACAGGCAAAACGCCAGGCATACCCAAAGTAATCGGACTTGTTTCCGAATTTGGTTCTTTACCGAACTCACATCCATCCGGTGCAAATATTTTTGACTTTGTTTTTAACTGTGCGTGAACTTCTAAGCCTATAACAACTTCGTATTTATCTCTTAAGTCTTCCATAATATCTCCTAGTAGTATTAACTGATATAATAAGATTTTTTATTGGCACTTGTCTTATATCTTAGTGCTACTTTATTTTAACACAAACATTTTCATCAAATCAATCAGGGGTTTGTGCATTTTTACATTATGAACACGTATAAAATCTACCCCGTGCTCTATTGCTAAGGTATTAAGTGCGGTTGTATAAATATCTTTGGTATGATTATCGCTATTTTGCATATCAAGTAAACTTTTTCTGGATATTCCAAGCATAATAGGACATCCGAGAGTTTTAAATTCTTCTATCCGTTTTATTATTTCAAAATTGTTTTCTCTCGTCTTCCCAAAACCTATACCGGGATCAATGATTATTTTTTCTATTCCTTTTGAATGTGCCATATCAATTTTATTTTTTAACGATAGAAAAATCTCTTCTATAGCATCATCATAATTTGGCGAATCCTGCATAATATCCGGAGAACCTTTTGAATGTTGAATAATCACAGTTGCATTATATCTTGAAATTATATCTGCCATTTTTTCATCATAATCAAAACCAGAAACGTCATTTATAATATCAGCACCGGCGTTTAAACACTCTTGTGCAACCTGGGAGTCTCTCGTATCCACGGAGATTTTAGTTTTTCCCTTTGCAAATTCTATTATTGGCAAAAGTTTCTTTAACTGGTCACTTGCACTAACTGCCGATGAATAAGGTTTTGTCGATTCCGCACCAATGTCAATTATGTCTGCCCCATCTTCAATCATTTCAAGAAGATGATTCTTTGCCTTTTCAAAATCATTGTACATACCTCCATCTGAAAATGAATTATCCGTCAGATTAAGTATTCCAACAATTTTGCATATGTTATTACTTTTTGGTCCTCCGTCAGTCAAAAATATAAGTTTTTCTCCAAGTTCTTTTAGTCCAAATGGCTGGAATTTTAATTTTTCTGCAATTTTTTTTATTTCAGAGGTACTTCCTCCAAGTATGCAATTTGATTTTTCGATACTACCTGTAATTACCTCTCTATGTGTTGCACAATCTGCTCCTACAGAAATTGCGGTTTGTTTAAGAATATTGGCTTGTGCCGGTGTCAGAGAATATATTTTTATATTTTTATATTCAAATTTTTTAACAGCTCTGTTAGCATAAGACTTATCAAAACCGACTCTTCTTAATTCTTCTTCTGTATTTGTGTTTTTTAATTCTCTTAAAACAAAATCGTGCATAAGCATAGCTTAGCACGATTTTAGATATTTAACAATGTTTATTAATCTTCGTTATGTAAAAGTTTGCCTTCTATAGCTTCTGTGGTAACTTTTGTAATATCAGAAAGCCCGGAAATTAATGTTACAAGCCCGAATCCGTAACCTAAAGCACTTGCTGTGCCTCTGAATATTGGGCTCTTTATAATATTTTTGACAAATCTTACATTTTTAAATCTTGTTCCCCAGCTAAGAATTTCTCCTTTAGCCCATTTAGCATTTTCTACAACTTTCCCCCAAAGGCTTTTGGTCTGTTTTGCAACATTAGCTGTTGCTTTTGTTGCTTGGGTAACACCTTTCATCCCTTCGGAAACTTTTTTTGCAGAATTAAACATATCAAATCCGGATCTTGCTGCTCTTGTTCTAACAGTGGTGGCAGTTGCAGCTATTGCTCCTCCGCCTGTTACAACATCTTTTTTAGCGTCATTTTTGCTTTTGTTGCCAGAAGCTTGAGTATTTGCACTATATGCAATTTTACTATCAAAGTTTACATGCATATTATTCATCTACTCCTGGGAATTCTTCGACATCGGCATTTGATTCTTCATCCCTTTTATTCTTTTCTTGAGTTTCTTTTAAAGCGGTAATACCTGATGCTGCACCTCCTGCAACTCCAACTGTATTTACGGCAGCTTTTTCGTATGTTTCGTTCTTTACAGCTTTTGCTCTGGTCCATAAAGACTTAACAGAATTTTTAACTTTTAAGTAAATCTTTTTTGCACCTTCTTTAAAAATTCCAAAGTATTTTGTAAAGGATTTTCCAAATTTTGTTTCGGCAAATTTATTATATTGTTTTTTTATTGCATTTGCAGGTTTTTTGTATAATTCTGATTCCAAGAACAGTTTTTTTACAGTAGAAAGTGTTCTCTTAACAAATCTTCCGGCACTTTTTACATAATTTACAAAACCTTTGACTGGAGCTGATTTAAAGATTTTTGAAAATGCCTGTATAGATTTTTTTGCACCCCATCCTGTAGCCATTCCGCCCAAAAGACCTGTTGTTATAACGGCACCGCCTTCTACAAGTTTCTTTGCAGGCCCAGGAAGTTTAAATTCCTTGTTATTAGTTAGATCTAAAAAATCCCCTTTTCGTTCTCGCAAATCTCTTAGAACTTTATCATAAGTGTCTTGGTCCATATCGGCAAGACTGGTTGGATAATTGTCTTCTTGAAATTCATCAGATTTGAATGCAGGTTTGTAACTACTAAAAACTTTAGGTTGTACTGTTAACATATTTATCTCCGTTCAGATAATTCTACACACTACCTAACACAGCTGAAAAATTTTTTTTGCTATACAAATTTTTATTTTTTAATAAATTTTTACAAAAAAAACTAATATCAGCCCATATATTATTGCACATTATTTATTTTTTGTAAACAAATTTACTCCCTTGGTATGAATTTCTGTTAATAAATTCGTGATCAATTTTATTAAGACAATCAAATTTTTTGCTGAGCCATTTAGGAGCTATTAATTCAGTACTTAACCCATTACCGGCCAGTCTGTGAATTGTGGTTGTCTGCGGGAGGTATTCAAGAAAATCACAAACTGTTTTTACGTATTCTCCTTCATCCATAAATGTAATTTCACCATTATTGTATACTTGTTCCAGTTTTGTGTTTTTTAATGCACAAAGCATGTGAATTTTTACTCCATCAACTCCTAAACGAGCAAGCTCTTGGGCTGTTTGCATAATTTCATCATGTGTTTCCCATAGCCCAAAAATTACGTGGACACAAACATTTAGTCCTGCATTTTTACTTTTTTCGTAGGCTTTTAAAAAACATTGATAATTATGACCGCGATTTATTTTTCTTAATGTTTTATCATGGATTGATTGAAGACCATATTCTATCCAAGTATAATAATCATCTTTGTATGATGAAATAAGTTTTATTTTCTCATCATCTATGCAATCCGGTCTGGTACCTATAGAAAGCCCCACAATATTTGGATTATTTAGTGCAGAATTATATATTTTTTCAAGTTCATTTACAGGTTTGTATGTGTTTGAATAAGCTTGAAAGTATGACATGAATTTTTGTGCCTTAAATCGATTTGAAAGAGTTTTTATCCCCTCTTCAACTTGCTCTTCTACAGAAAGAAGGTTTGAATGTGCCTGAGAAAAACTCCCTCCTTCATCACAGAATATACATCCGCCGGTAGATATTGTTCCGTCTCTGTTTGGACAAGAAAAACCGGCATCAAGAGTTATTTTATAAACCTTAAAGCCGAATTTATTCTTCAAATGAGCACTGAATTGATTATAGCGCTTATCTGTATTATTAAACATAATCTAAAAACTACTGATTTTTGTCTTCTTCATCATCGTAAATAGGATAAACGTAATGTTCTCCACAACCCGGGCAAACAACTTCTTGCTGTTTCCCATCTTCAACTTTAGCTACTTCAAATAAAGTCTTACACCCTGATTGAACGCATCTGATTGCTAAACTTGGTCTTATTAATCTAGCCATTAAATTTACCTCTTTATTATCTCTACAACAAGAACATTTTATCATTCTAACTATTTTTGTGCAAGCCTATAAATTTATATAACTGTTTAATACATAAAATTGTTAACTGAGGATAAAATATTTGATATATAAAGAGCAGGTGAAATTATGAGAAAATCGTTAATTTTTTTATCAATATTTATTGTATCTTTTATAGCCTTATGGGATATGAAAGACCGCTTAAATGAACTTGATTCAATTGCCGTAAAAACCCCATCACAAGTTGAAATGAAGCCGATGATCCAAAAATTTGGAGAAAGAGCAGAAAAAGATGATTTCCAAAAAGGGAATACTCCAAAGCAATTTGAAGGGGATTATGAAAATGAACAGAGTAAAAAATTTAAAAATCCGGTAACAAATACTAACAGAAATCCGGCTCCTGTAGATAATAGGTACCGCTAAATCCCATAAATCATATCTCCGAAAAATTGACTGTCATCATCAGTTTCTTGGGGAAATTGAGGGATTGTCTTGTCAAATTTCAACGCTCCTCCATCAGAGTTATCAATGTTTTTATTTAGCGTTCTCAAAGATTTGGGATAAAGTCTAAGTATAATATTTTGGGAAGCACTCTCTGCTACGACATTGTCTAAATAAAATCGTAACTTACTTAAAATTTCGTTTGCTTGAGCGTAGTTTTTTGCTTCAAAATAATTATCATTGTTCCCGATTTTAGTTGAATAATGATTGCTCCACAAGACTATCTCATTAATTGTGTCTATTAATACAATAGAAGTTTCAAGCCTGTATGGGTATGATATATCAAATGCAGTTGATATTTCTAATATTTCCCAGAGATTGCGTCTTAATGAATTCTTATTCGTAGTTACATAGCTGGATGTTAAAAGCACATAGTCGCATGAAAAAATATTTCCAATTTGTTTTAATGCTTTGTAGTCAATTGAATCATTTCTTTTGAATTTGTCCAACGTAGATGAGGTTATGTTTTTTAATTCGTTGTTTTGACTTAATTTTTCACGAATACTGAATAAACTTAAAGAGCTTATCTTTCCCCCTGATGAGTTAAACTCAGCAATAATATCAGATGCGACAATTTCTGATGCTTCGTTGAAACCATAATAATTTTCCCTTGTGTTTAACAAGTCTGCCGGAAGCACAAGGATATTTGTCGTAGCTGCTTGTGCAGACGAAATAGTAATCATAAAAATTATGAATAATTTCAAAAGAATTTTCATAACAGAATTATATCACAATTTCATATAATTAAGGGATTACTTTTTTATTCAAATATTTTAAAGTACAAATATGGACTATGAGAAAATGTTACAGATGGCCGAAGAGGCCTCCAAAAATGCTTACGTTCCCTACTCGAAATTCCCTGTAGGTGCTTGCGTTTTGTGTGAAAGCGGGAATGTCTACACCGGATGTAATTTTGAAAATTCAAGTTTTGGCTTGACTATCTGTGCGGAAAGAAACGCTGTTGGTACGGCCATTGCAAACGGTGAACGGAAAATTAAAGCAGTGGCGGTTTTCTCTCCAAATATGGCGAATTGTACTCCCTGCGGTGCTTGCAGGCAGGTTTTAGATGAATTTAAATCGGAAAATGGTCTTGATATTATTACTAAAACAGAAGCAGGGGTTAAGGTTTATACCATAAATGAATTATTGCCGGAATGTTTTGAATTATAAAAGATGTATCTTATTGAATTAGTAGTTAAATTATTTAAACCTAAGAAGAAAAAAAAGGATAATTCATTTGATCCTTTTGCTGTAGACACTGCTGATGAGTCGGAAAATTGTGAGCATATTTTTCTGCCGGTAGACAGTAGCGGAGATACTCTTGCGTGCTCAAAATGCGGTTTAATTGCGAAAAAAGAAGAGTTAAAGGATATAAATATTTTTAAACGATAAGTTATTTTTTACTTAAAAGCATCTTGGAAAGAACATTTTTAGCGGCTTGAAGCTGAGCATCATTATTTGTTTTTACGTCTTTAAGACTAAATTCAACCTGTATATCCGGAGTGATGCCTTTTTTATTTATATCAGTTCCTTTAGGGGTAAGGTATTTGGCAATTGTTAAATTTAAGCCTGTTTCATTAGGCATTGGGATTATCTTTTGAACCATGCCTTTCCCATAGGTTTTTGTGCCTAAAAGTTTAGCTTTGTTATAATCTTTTAGTGCTCCTGAAAGTATTTCACTTGCACTTGCGGAGTTCCCGTCAACGAGGACAACTGTCGGCTTTTTTATTGAAAATTCAGTATTTTGAGCATTAATATCGTATTTGTATCCGTTCCTGCCGACTATACTGACGATATTCCCATGCGGGATAAAAAGGTTTGCTATGAAAACTGCATTGGGAAGTAGTCCCCCCGTATTTCCACGTAAGTCAAGAATTAACCCCTCTGTATCCTTAGTTTTTTCAAGAGCTTCCAAAAATTCATTTGGAGTGGTAGAGCCGATGAAGCTCGTAATCTGGATATAACCAATATTTTTATCCAAAACGGAACTTTTTACAGTTTTTATTTTAATCTCTTTTCTCATAACTTTTTTTACAATTTTGTCATTGTTTCGTAAGACAGTTATATTCACAAAACTGTTTTCAGGACCTTTAACAAGATTTGCAACCTCAGAAAGAGACAATCCGTTTACTTCTTTACCATCAACTGCGATAATAATATCTTTTGGCAGAAGATTTGCAAACTGAGCCGGAGTTCCTTCCATAACATTTACTATATGAATTTTTCCGGAAACTGAGGTAATATTTACCCCTATACCTGTTATTTTTGAGTTTATGGAATTGTTTTGCTCAAGATATTCTGACTTTGACATATAGCGGGAATATGGATCATTAAGACTTGCAAGAATTGTGTCAATTGCAACTTTTGCATCTTCGTCTGTCTTGATTTTCCCGTGGTAGTGCTCTTTCCAGCGACTCCAAGATTGTTCATTCAATTCGGAATCGTAGTAGTTATCACGAATAACTTTCCAACTGTTATCAAACAGCTTTTGTGAGGAAATGTGACTGTGATCTACCATGTCAGGCATGTCGGTAATTTCTATCCGATTTGCAAACATAAAAAATATGTTCAGTCCTGCAAGGATTAAAACTAAAGCTATAAATAAAAATGCTTGACGGTTCCTCATACGAATATTTAACATCAAGCAATTTTTATAATCAATATACTATTTATTAACAAAAAAGGATAATTATAAATCTTCAAATCCCGGTGAAGTTGCAGGCAGATTTTTGTATCCCTCGTTGGACATAACAGTTTTCTTTATGTATTTGTTTGAGTACCCCCCGCGTTCAAATAATTTTTTTAAGGTATTTTCTCTGACAACCAGGGGGTGTAGTTCTTCGTTGCTTTCCGGATAGAGTTTTGAAATCTCATACCATACGGAAGCTTCCATAGTCCAAGCGTAAGTTTCTTCTGCAAGAGAGTTATATTCATCCTGATGCAGTGCCTCATGTGCCAATAAAGCTGCTAAGGCACCCGGAGGAGCATCTTTATGTCTCGGGTTTATGAATATAAAGAGTTGTTTATTCTTCTTCCAGCCAAGAGCATCAAAGCTTGCGTAATCCGGGTTTATTGTCCCGAGATCGCGAAATTCTATTTTTACAGCTCTACCAGAAAGATTATTCCCTAAAATTGCATTTCTTGAAAACTCTCCGTTTGTACCCTTAAGCATATCGAGTGCTACGTAGATTATTTCTTCTTTCCCTGTCGGTTTGTAAAGAGGTTTAATCTCTTTTATGTATTCCGCAGTGTATTTTGCAGGATAAGTTTTTGGCATTTCTATTAATTGCGTATCATTTTTTGCCGAAAATGCTGGAAGCTGAGTAATAACAGCCAGTGTAGCTACAAATATTAAGTTTGTTAATCCTTTTCTATCCACTAATCTTCTTCTCCCATAAAATAAATTGAATTTTAACTACAAATGTAGTAGACATTAAACATTATAATTATATTTTTTTTGACGTCAAATTATTTGTTTTTCTGTTGAGTGTTGCAAGATCACTAAGCATAATTTTGTATTCAGTGTTACCTGATATATTCTCAGCTTCTTTGATATACTCTATTGCGGTTTTATAATCCCCTTTAAGTTTGTATATTTCACTCATTTTTGCATAATAGCAGGGATTATCTATGTCGTACATTATAGCTCGTTTCATACATTCGATAGCCTCGTCATAGTCTTCTTCTTCAATTCTCACAAGTGCAAGATAGAAATAGCCTTCTGCATAATTCATATCCAGATTAATCATTTTTTGTGCAAAATCTTTTGTAAGGTCAAGGTTATTCAACTTGTACGAAGTTTCCGCAGCCAAAGTGTACGCTAGTATATAATTTTCATTTTTCTCTATAATATTTTCAAGAAGCTGCATTGCATCATCATATTTCTTTTCTGAAATGTATATTTCAGCGAGCAGACATCTGTAATTAAGGCTTTCGGGAGTTCTATCAAGAACTTTTGTAATAGCACTTTCAGCTTTCTCAAACAGGTTGAGCTCTTTATAAACTTTTGCAAGTGATACAAGAGTAAAGTTATCATCATTGCCGTCTTTTAGATTCTCTTCCAATTCATTTTTCGCTCCGAGAAAATCTTTTTTTTCTAATTTAAGTAAAGCATCCAAAACCACTGCTAAAGAATATTTTGGATTTTCTTTTAAAATATAATCAATTTCTCTTTGGGCTTTATCAAAGTTTTTTTGCGTATAGTACAAATATGCAAGTGAATATCTAAATCCGGGCTCATCAGGCAGCATACATATAGCTTTAAGATATGCTTGTGCAGATTCTTTAAACCAGCCGTTATAAAAATAAGCATTCCCTAAGTTATAAAAATATTTGGGATTTTCTTTGTCAATATTTGAAGCTTTTGCAAAGTATTTTATAGCATCAATAAAATGCATATCCTCAATTGCGAATAGACCTAAATAATTCAATATTTCAGGATTTTCAGTGTTTTTTGAAAACCCTTCAAAAATTTCTCTGGACTTTTCAAACTTGCTTTCATCAAAGTATATTTTACCTAACAGCACCAGTGCGGATTCATTTTCGGGGTTTAGGTTTAACGCACATTGAAGTTTTTCTTTTGCTTTTTCAAGTTTGTTGTTATCGTAATATGCTTTTGCTAATCCGTAGCATATTTTATCGTCTAATTCAATTTGTTTTTCCAGTTTTTCTATTTTGTCTATATCTTTGGCTTTTGACAATATGTTAATAAATTCTAACAGATCTTCCGTATTCTTGGTTATATTATATATAGTTTCGGCAGTTTTATACGCATTATCCGAATCGTTATTATAAAAGTATATTTTCCCCAAAATCCTCAAAGTTTCTATATGTCTATTATCTTTTAAAAGAACTTTTTCAAGATAATGGCAGGAACGTGAAAAGTTTTTGAGCATAAAATACAATTCCCCGAGCTGAAAGAGAATTTCAATGTTATCATTTTCAATTTCTAAAGCCTTATAAAGCATTTCAATAGCTTGTTTATAACATTTTTGAGACTTTAATTCGAAAGCTTGTTTTATATATTCAATAACTTCACTGTTTTGCATTTATACTCCGCGGTTATATTTTTTTATCTCTCTTATTCTTATTCTTTTTCTTTTTGCCGTTAGTATTTTGATTTTGCGTGTTATTTATAAGTATTAATACCTCATCTTCCCCCGCCATTTTAAGATTATTTCTGGCTATACCTTCAAGGCTTGAGGTGGAAGAAAAGAGTTTTATATCCTCTTTGAGTTCTTGATTTTGGGTTTCTGCGTTATCTCTTATTTTGGTGAGTGTAGAAATTTTAGCTCTGTAGGATATTGTTTTGGAAATATTCAATATTGCTCCAAAACCTATCTGAATTAAGCAAAACAAAAGTACAAGCGTCAGAAAAGAGTAATAAAAACCTGTTTTGGCTTTTGATTTTCTTGAAGCCTGTTTATTGATGTCTTCCCCTGTATTTGTCTGGTCTTGATTATCAGCCATAAACCCTCACATTTTGATTATAAACAAAATAAATTATTAAAACAATAACGTTAGAATAAATTTACAATTTGAATCTGGTAGAAAAACTGAATTCTGTTTTTGGTTCTGTGTTATCAGCAAATATTGTTTGTTTGGCTCCTAGTTCAAGTCTCATTCTGTCGGAATCTCTTTTCCCAAAGGGATTTATAGAAAAAATTAATGCTCCGGATTTTCTGTTTCTGGTGATATCTGCTTTATATTCATTTTTTATTGACATGTAGTTGTTTAATTTGAATTCCGGTGCTATCGAAATTGTGTCGTAGAATTGATTGTAAGTTGTATTTAAGTTTTTTTTGTAGGTTGAACTTAGGGCAAATTTATTCTTTTCATACCTTGTGAATAAGCCAGTCTCGGATTCAAGCATAGCTATGTTATCAACTTCATTACCGTATAGAGCTCCAAATGTAAAATCTCCTTTTGTTTCCTGGGTATTAACAGAGTTGGGAGCTATATTGTATTCACTGTTTTTGTATCTTGATATTTCTCTTGATTTTGAATAATTTTTGAAATCTAAACTTTGTGACGAAGATATTTTTTGAGGCACTTTTATATTTAAAACGAAATTATCATTGCTGTCTTTAAGGTATACTTCTTCAGCATCTTCCACGTATTGAGCATAGCCTTTCAAAGTTGTTGCTCCAATTTGTGTATTATCGTCAATGTTCAATTGGATTTCTTCATTTTGCTCGCTATTTTTGTTTTTGCTTTTAATTTCTTTCTCTTCTTGTTTTGTAGATGAATGGGGTTCATCCTCCGGAATTGCGTATATAAAAATGTTTGGCAAAGTCCCCGCATCAGCACCGGATGTTGGTTCCATTCTTTTGTTGGCTGTATATGCAGGAGTTTGGATTATGATTAATATTGATAAAATTAGCCAAACCTTTTTCATATATACATTTTAAACCTAAACTAAACTTAGTCAAATCCGTTAAAAAAAGTATTTAACTTGAAATCAAATTTTGCTCATGTTATCCTTTTTTTGCTGATTTATAAATAAGAAAGAAGGAAAAAATGACAGACGTAAGAGTCAGAATTGCACCGTCACCGAGCGGGAATTTGCATATCGGTACTGCAAGAACAGCTTTGTTCAATTATTTGTTTGCAAAAAAGAATAACGGAAAATTTATTTTAAGAATAGAAGATACAGATGCCGAACGTACAAGTCAGGCATATATTGATAACATATTTGACAGCCTGAAAGCTTTAGGTTTGAATTGGGATGAAGGCCCTGATGTTGGGGGACCTTATGGCCCTTATACACAGTCAGAAAGATTTGATATTTATCCTAAATATGCCCAAATACTTCTTGATAAAGGTTTTGCATATGAGTGTTATTGTACTCCTGAAGAGTTGGAAGCTGAGAAAAAAGAAGCAGCAGCTAATAAGAAACCTTATGTATATACAAAAAAGTGCCTAAATTTAACAGATGAAGAAAAGGCTAAACTGAAAGCTGAAGGCAGAAAACCTGCTATCAGATTCAATATTGCAAAAGCTCAAAAAGCTTTTCACGAATCTTCAATGTTAACTTTTGACGATATGGTAAAAGGAGAGTTGCATGTAGATACGGATCTTCTTGGAGACTTTGTAATTATGAAGTCTAACGGAACTCCTACTTATAACTTTGCGGTTGTAATAGATGATATGCTTATGAAAATATCCCATGTAATAAGAGGGGAAGATCATATTTCCAATACATTTAAGCAAATATTGATATTTGAGGCTTTAGGAGCAGAGGTTCCAAAATTCGGACATTTAGGTATGATTTTGGCTCCTGATAGAAGTAAATTATCAAAACGTCACGGTGCAACTGCTGTTTCTGAGTTTGTTGAAAAAGGTTACTTAACAGATGCTTTGATTAACTTTGTTGCATTATTGGGCTGGTCACCTTCAGATGGACAAGAAATTAAGTCTTTAGATGAAATCGCTCAAGATTTTAGAATTAATGAAATATCTTCATCAAATTCAATTTTCGAGTACGACAAACTAAATTGGATGAACAGTCATTATATAAAAATGCTTTCTATTCCTGAGTTAAAAGAGAAATTGAAACCTTATTTGACGAAGTATAATTTGAATGAGTTAACGGATGCCCAATATACACGTATGATTGAAATTACTTATGAACCATTAACTTTGTTGTCAGATATAACTGATGCTGTTACATATTTCTTTGGGGAAGATGTTGAATTTGATGAGAAAGCAAAAGAAACTCTTTCTACAGAAGTTTCTCAGGATGTTTTAAAAACGTTTATGGAACAGGCCAAGGATTGGGAATGGTCTGAAGAGAATCTTCACGAGAAATTGGAAGCTTTTAGAGCGTTTTATAAAGAAAAGGGTATAAAACCAAAAGTTACCATGTGGGCAATAAGAGCTGCAGTGACTGGTAGAATATGCGGTGCCGATATGACTGCAATTTTGGCAATTATCGGTAAAGAAAAAACATTCCACAGAATAAAAGCTGCAATGAAACAGACAGTTTAAAAAATATAGATAAGATATAATAAGTCCGGCAAAAGTCGGACTTATTTTTAGTTTTTTACAAATGTTTATATAAAAATAAAATTATTAAAGAAAAAGTAATAATTGTCGTAAATATTTATATATGTATTGTTATTAATGGCTTGGGGATTATGTATGGTTGATATTTATATTACATCGGATGAAATAAGAAAGTATATTTTTATGATAGTTCTTTTTAATGCAATTTTTCCGCAAATATTAGAACAGAGCGGTATGATGATAAATATTGCAGACAAAGATGACAGTTCAAATGTTCAGCGTCTACCGTATGAAAATTTCATTGATATATATGATCACTATGGCTTAAATATGATTGCAGAATAGTAAAATAATGATAATTATTTTCGTGTTACAATCAATTTATGGAAGATTTTAAGCATTATACGGTGATGAAGTATGAAGCTGTCGACGCTCTTCAATGTTGTGACGGCAAAATTTATGTAGACTGTACGTTAGGCGGGGGCGGTCATTCTGAACTTATACTGCGAAGAATTCAGCCTAATGGACGTTTGATAGCTTTTGATGTTGATGAGGATGCTATTAAAGCTTCGTCTGAAAGATTAAAAGATTACAAAAACTTAACAATTGTAAAAGATTCGTATACAAATATTAAAAAAGTTTTACAAAATTTGGGTATAGAAAAAATCACCGGTGGAGTTTTGTTTGACTTAGGTGCGTCGTATCACCAATTTAACAAAGGAGAAAGAGGTTTTTCTTTTTCCAAAGAGGCTCCTTTAGATATGCGATTTAATCAAGACTCTGGTTTTTCGGCTTACGATGTTGTAAATACGTACAGGGAAGATGATTTAGTGCGTATATTTTCTGAATACGGAGAAGAAAGATTTTCAAAAAGAATAGCAAAAAAAATTGTAGAGCAAAGAAAGCTAAAAAAGCTTGAAACAACAACCGAATTAGCAAATTTGATAGTAAATTGTACTCCTCATATAAAAACATCTATTCATCCTGCTACCCGCGTATTTCAGGCTATAAGGATAGAAGTAAATAATGAGTTAACAAATGTAAAAAATACTCTGAATGATGTGTTGGATTTACTTGATTTTGGTGCTATAATAAGTGTAATAAGTTTTCACTCGTTAGAGGATAGGTTAGTGAAAAACTTGTTCAAATATCACTCGCAGAGGTGTCATTGCGATAAAACTCAGATGATATGCAAATGTCCACCTCCGGTTTTAGAGTTGGTAACTAAAAAACCGATTGTAGCAAGTGATGAGGAGATATCGGCAAACCCTCCTTCAAGAAGTGCTAAATTAAGAGTAGCAAGATGTATAAGGTTATAGAAGGAGTAAGATAATTTATTAGTTGGGGTATAGACTTGAACACAGCAAGAGTAAGAATATTAGAAGAATCAATTCAACAGGTAAGTTATTCAAATCAAACGTATGTAAACAATCCTATAACTGAAGATAATCAAGTTATTGAAGGTTATTTCCAAAAGGAGATTTCTCAAAAAGCTATGGCTATAAGGAAGGTAAATAAAACTTTATGTGGTTTGTTAGGTATTGCAGTGTTATTTGCATTCGTAAGTTATTATTTTTCTATGTCTAATGAACTTACTTTAAATAAGCTTAGCCGCCAAATAACTACTCTTAATGATGAGAACGCCGAGCTTCAAAATCAGTTGGATCGTCTAAAATCTTTTAATAATGTTGATAGCAAAATGATGGAATACAATATGCTTCAGAAAGCTGCGAAAGTTATTGAAGTTCAGGCAGTTTCGTCAGCTTCAGCTGTGAATGAAAATTTTGATAAGACAGCATCTTTTAATTGGGCTATAGGTTATTAGGAAATATCTGTAACTAAAGTATGAATTATCCCATACTAAAGTATGAATTTTTGTAAAATTTATTAAAGTTTTTTCTCACTTGTGCCGTAAGTATATACGAAGGCATGTATAGTAAGGAAAAATTTAATGAAAAAAGAAGAGAAAAATAATGGAGTTTCACTTTTTTCCCAGTCAGAGTATTTAATTGATAAGGATCCTATTGAGGAAATTTTTGCTCTTAATTTAGGCGATTTTGTTGCTGAAAATCTTATATCAGAAGATTTGGCAAGAAAAATAGGTGCAAATGTTAAGGATAAGAAATTAGGAATTATAAATCAGTTAAAAGAGTTGATATCTATATATTCGATGCAAAATACTCTTTGTGTGTTGAGTTTTGAAGGCAGTGAAAAGCAGTTAATTTTTACATCTATTGCCCATTCTGTCATGCAAATGCTTGAAGTGGGGGCATGCCATATTTATCTTGAAAAAGACGGTGTATTAGAACTTGTCGGAACTACTTCGAGTTGTCAGGATAAGTATTTGGTTGATGAGAATTCCCCTGTCGGACGGGCATTTATATCGGGAGAAAGTGTTTTTGAAGATGTTGTAGCTGTTCCTATGCATTGTAATATTTCTTCCATTGGTGTAATCGTTTTAGAAAAATCTTCTGATAAAGAAATTAATGAAGAATATATCGAACTCGTTGAAAGTATCGCTGTACTTTTTGCAACATCAATAACATTGCAAAAAAATATAGATGAGGCGAATAAATTTATAAAAGATGAACATTCTACCGTGAGTGATTTACAGCATATGAGGGCGGAACTTACTGCTTTGATAGGTGATTTGTGTGATTATCAGCAAAATTTTGTTGAAAATCTTGCAAACGCTGTTGATACAAAAGGTGGTTATAAGGTTTCTCACTCCCAAAATACTGCAAATCTGGCTAGAAAAATTTGTAAACAGCTTGGCCTGAATGAAAAGACTACGGATTTGATATATTATGCAGGTCTGCTTCAAAATATCGGAAAAATTGCATTGCCAGAGAAGATGTTTTCGACAACAGGAAAATTATCTCCAGAAGAATTAAAACAAATTCAAGGGCATGCAAACGTTGGAGTTCATTTCTTAATGAACATAAACTTTTTATCAGAGGTTGTCCCTTACATAACGTACCAGAAAGAAAGATATGACGGTTCAGGTGAGCCTGAAGGATTGAAGGGGCAATCTATACCTTTTGGATCAAGAATTATCGCGGTAGCTGATGCATATTGTGCAATGACATCAGATAGACCATACAGAAGTGCTATGCCTGTTGATAAAGCATTGGATATCATGAAATTGGAAGCTTCCGTAAAGTGGGATCCTGTTGTAATAAATGCTCTTGAAAAGGTTGTCAGATAAAGTTTATTTTATTATTGTTAGATGTTATAAAAAAGAGCCGTCGGTTATATGGGCGGCTCTTACTCATTTATTTAATTATGCTAAACGCCACAATATCAGATATTGAAATATTTAGCCAATCATATTTAAAACAAACGTAGTCATTGCATTCACAATTGTCATCATTGCATGTGCAATAATCATTTAATCTGCAAACCAGGGCATTTTCAAGAGTTACAAAATCGTCGTGGCATTCTTCGCATTTGCCTTCAGGGATAAATAAATTCCCATCAATTTTCAAATGTCCTGTGAAGATTGTTATTTTGTCGGACCCGCTTTCCCCGATAATTTTTTTAATTGATTTCATTAGATTTTTTTGCATATTATACTCCTTTATATTACTAATTGAGTTTAACTGACAATTTTATTTCTAAAATTCTCCTGTAGGGTATATCAAAGTCTAAAGTTAACTTTTTGTCATAAATTCGTAAAAAAAATGTGTTTGTGTTACAATATCTTCAAGGGAATAAGACTAATTTTAAGGGGAGAATTTTATATATGGCAGATGGAATTACAGAAGTAAACAATGAACAAAATGCACAGGCACAAGCTGCCGAGAAGATAGAGGTTGTAGATCTTCCTGATAATGATGAATCTATTGAAACAAAAACTTCTCAATCCTATGATGCCAGCAATATTAGAGTATTAGAAGGTCTGGAAGCTGTCAGAATGAGACCTGGTATGTATATCGGCTCAACTTCTCAAAGAGGGCTTCATCATTGTATTTATGAGATTGTTGACAACTCGATTGATGAGTCTTTGGCGGGTTTTTGTACAGATATCCATGTTACAATAAATCTGGATAATAGTGTTACTGTTGAAGATAATGGACGTGGAATTCCTGTAGATATAAAACCTGGGACAAACAAATCTGCGTTGGAAATTGTTCATACAGTTTTGCACGCAGGCGGGAAATTTGGTGACGGCGGTTACAAAGTATCAGGCGGACTGCACGGGGTAGGTGCATCAGTTGTAAATGCTCTTTCCGAAAAATACATAGTAGAAGTTTCAAGACAAGGCTACGTATGGCGTCAAGAATACATGAGAGGGGAACCGGTTGCACCGGTTGAAAAAGGTGAAGCTACAGATAAAACAGGGACAAAAACAACATTCTGGCCTGATCCTGAAATTTTTACCGAAACTACTGAGATTGATAGAGATGTAATTGCAAACCGTTTAAGAGAAATGGCATTTTTGAACAAAGGTTTAAAAATAATATTCACCGATGCTCATATAAACGAAACTGAAATTTTCCACTATGTTGGCGGGATTGCTAGTTATGTTGAATTTTTGAATCAAAATAAAAACGTTTTGCATGAAAAACCTATATATATTGATAAAGTTGTTGACGGCATGCAGATTGAAGTTGCTATGCAGTACACTGATGCTTATAGCGAAAGTGTTTTGTCTTTTGCAAATAATATCAATACTCATTCCGGTGGAACTCACCTTACAGGTTTCAGAAACTCGTTAACTCGTGTATTTAACGATTATGCAAGGAAAAACAATATTTTAAAAGATTCTGACCAAAATCTTTCAGGTGAAGATGTGAGAGAAGGTTTGACCGCTATCGTGAGCGTAAAAATTTCTAACCCAGAATTTGAAGGACAGACAAAAGAGAAACTTGGAAATGCAGAAGCTTTGGGGGCTACTCAGGATGCTGTTCGTGACAAATTGCAGGAATGGTTGGAGTTCAATCCAAAAATTGCTAAGATAATAATAGAAAAAACTCTTCAAGCACAAAGAGCTAGAGAAGCTGCAAGGAAAGCAAGAGAATTAACAAGAAGAAAATCTGTATTAGAAAATTCAACACTTCCCGGCAAGCTTGCGGATTGCTCAAATCGTGAGCCTGAAAAATGTGAAATCTATATAGTTGAGGGAGATTCTGCTGGTGGTTCTGCAAAGCAAGGCAGAAACAGGATGTTCCAAGCTATTTTGCCATTGAGAGGTAAAATCCTTAACGTTGAAAAAGCAAGACTTGATAAGATTTATGGAAACAATGAAATTCAATCTATGGTTCAAGCTTTTGGTATCAACATAAGCAGAAACCCTGATGAGGTTGATTTGGAGAAACTTCGTTACCATAAAATTATTATTATGACCGATGCCGATGTTGATGGTGCTCATATCAGAACTCTTTTATTGACGTTCTTCTTCAGATATGCAAGACCTTTAATCGAGAATGGCTACGTATATATCGCACAACCACCTTTATTTAAAGTTACTCAGGGTAAAGTTTCAGAATATTTGTACGATGAACATGCACTTGATAAAATGCTTAAAGAACGTGGTATAAAGAACTTAAGTCTTTCTGATAAGACAAAATCAAGAGTAAAAACGGGCGATGATCTTTTGGAATTGATTAAGAATATGTCAGCATTCTACAATTCTTATAACAACCCGATTTTGAACTTGTACCCAGCAGTTGTTTTAAGAGGTTTGGTTCGATCAAACATTGAGCCGGAATATTTTGAAGATCAGGCCAAAATGAACGAGGTGGTTGAATATTTAAATCATTATCTTCAGGATCATGCAAAAAATTACAATATTCAAGAAGCTGCAAACTACGTTTGTTCTTTGAAATATAATCCGGAGAATGCAAAATACGCTATTCAATTGAACTTAAATGAAGAAGAACACGTTCTCATAACACAAAGTATTATAAAGAGTTCTGAATATAAGAGGTTGAAAGCTTCTTATCCTCTAATAAGAGATTATTTAATCGAGGAAGAAGATACATTAATCTTAGAAACAGATACAGAACAATATGAGATAAAATCATTCGAAAAACTTCAAAAATTGATTGATGATAGAGGCTCAAAAGGATTGCAAATCCAGAGGTTTAAAGGTTTAGGCGAGATGATGCCTCAACAGCTTTGGGAAACTACAATGGATCCTGCTACAAGGACTTTGTTGAAAGTAAATGTCGAAGATGCAATGTTATGCGATCAGTTGTTTGATATATTAATGGGAGATAAAGTGGATCCCAGACGTAATTTCATTGAAGCAAACGCTGTATATGCAACAAATATTGATACATAAGCAAAAGAGCTCTCAAAATCTGAGGGCTCTTTTTTCGTTTGAAGAAAATTTTTTCTTGATGTAATATAATTACATAGATTATAAGAAAGAGGGATTTTAAATGAGTAAAAAAGAATTAATTTTTTTAGGACCGCCGGCATGTGGTAAAGGTACACAGACAAACAGACTTGCAGAATATTTGAACTTTCCGCATGTTGATACAGGTTCGTTATTGAGAGCTGAGATAAAAAATCAAACAGATGCAGGTAAAGAGGCGAAATCATATATTGATAAAGGTCAGTTGGTACCTGTTGAATTAGTTACAAGAATTATCAAAAACAGATTATCTCAGGATGATTGCAAAAACGGATATATTTTGGATGGATTTCCGAGAAGTGTCGAACAAGCTGAACAGCTTGAAAAAATGAATGCTGAAATTGACAATGGAATTGAAACAAAATTTATAGCAGTATATTTTGATATTGATACAAGTATTCTTGTTGAAAGAATTGTAAACCGTCGTTCTTGCCCTGTTTGCGGAGAAATTTATAATCTCGAATTCAAACCTCCAAAAGTTGCAGGACATTGCGACAAAGATGGTGCTGAACTTACTCAGCGTAAAGATGATACCAGAGAAGTTGCACAATCAAGATTTGATACTTACAATAAAGAAACTGCACCTTTGGTCGAGTATTATACAAAAAAAGGTGTTCTTAAATCAATTGATGCAAATGGTTCAATTGATGAAGTTTGGGAAAGATTATTAGAGGTAATTAAATGATTCACAGAAAATCTCGTGATGAAATAAAGAGAATGCGTCATGCAGGGCATATTGTAGCACTGGTACATCAAAAGATGCGTGAAGTCATAGAGCCTGGTATCAGTACAAAAGAACTTGACAGTATAGCTTTTAATATAATTAAAAAAGAGCGTGCGGTTCCTACATTTTTAGGGTACCAGGGTTTCCCGGGTTCTATTTGTGCATCTATTAATGAGCAGGTTGTCCATGGTATTCCTCATGAGGATGTAAAAGTTAAAGAGGGCGATATCATAAGTATTGATGTTGGTGCAACTTATGCCGGTATGGTTGGCGATGGTGCGTGGACTTATCCTGTCGGGGAAATAAGTGAAGAGTGCCAAAGACTTCTAAAGGCTACTGAAGAATCTCTTTATGCAGGTATTGCACAGATGAGGGCTGGTAATGTTCTAGACGATATTTCAAGTGCCATCGAGGCTGTTGCAGTACGTGAAAAACTTGGTATAGTCAGACAGTATGGTGGTCATGGCGTTGGACATGAAATGCATGAAGAACCGTTTTTGTTTAATTATAAAGTTGGGGATCATACTTTAATTAAACAGGGTTATGTGATTGCAATTGAACCAATGTTAAACCTTGGCTGTGATGAAGTTACTGTTGCAGCTGATGAGTGGACTGTAAGTACTGCTGATAAAATGCCTTCAGCACACTTTGAACATACTGTTCTTGCGACTGATGATGAACCTTTGATTATTACTCAGTTAATGTCGTAGGAGAATTGTTTTATGAATTATTATATAGGATTATCTCTTGCGGCATCTTCCGGAATGGATTCGGGTGTTGCGGTGTTGGATGAGGATAATCAGCTTATTTTACTTGACAAGCTTTATACAATGAATGATGTTATGCACTTTTTTGATAATTTTTCATCATTAAAATATTCAAAAATTTGTGTATCTCTCGTTTGGGATAGAACCATGCTTAACGGGAAATGGCGAATTCTCGGTAAGCCATACCAGCTTGTTGCAACAAATCCTTTAATACCAAATAGAGAAGGTTGGACTAACAGATATTCGACAAGAGGTTGCGAATATTTTAAATCTTTAGTCGAAAAGGGTGTTGATATAAAAAGATTTGAACTCTATCTTACACGTCAAAGTATGAATTTAAACTCCTGTTATAAAGAGCGTTCTCCGGCGGATTGCAAATATCTGCAGCAGATGTTGAAGTTTGAGTACGGGTTGGATTTGCCTTCCAACATGATGCCTATGTCACAGCTTGAGGCAATAGTTGGAGCAATTCTTGCAAGAGAAAATACAAAAAATCCAAGTAACATTAAAATAATTTCTAATTTTAAAGATTTTGATGTTATAGATTTTGTTAATCAGCCTGAAAAATTAGTCTTTGCTTGAAAGTAAACCAAATGCAAGCCCTATTGCAGTTCCAATGCCCACACCCCACTTGAATTTTGTCCATTTTACTTTTTTAAATGCATTTGCACAATTATTATCCATTAGATGCGGATTTTTCTTAAAATTTGCAAAATTGTCGTGGAAGTACGTTTTTAAATTTCTAACCGAAGTTGGATCTGAAACTTTCTGATCAATATCCATGCATTTTCTTGTAATATCTACAATATCTTCTCCAACTCCCATTTCTTGTAAAATCATTTTGTTTTCGCTTGATAAGGAGCCTTTTTCGATTTCTTTTACGGCATTTGTAAGAGCAACTATTTGGTCATTTGCTTCATCTTTTGTAATTTTAAATGCTCTATTTACGAATTCATCTCTGGTTACCGGAATATAATAAGCTGTCATACCCAACAGCCCGCCAAGAATTGTACCTCCGGCTTTAATTTTTTTATCGGCGGCCGGTGAATAATATGCCGTATTAGGATTAATTTGTGGTGAATTTATAGACATAAAAATTCCTTCATACGATTTTGTCACCATATAAAAATCCGTAAAAAATTTTTTTGCTAGTTTTTCTAAATAAAAATACTAAATAAGTTGAGATACACAACATATTATGTTATAATGAGTCGGTAAGATATTGAAAGGAGCTTTTTATGGAAGTATTAAGATTTATTAAAAACCTCGGGGGGGGGGCGTTCTAAGCTCTTTCAACCAACACCAAAATTTTTTTGATTCAATATTGTGTTATAATAGTGATATGAAACATCACGTTAGTAACAATATTGTTAGAAAATATGGTTTTATTACCCCTAATTTAGGCTTTACGCTTGCAGAGGTGTTGATTACGTTAGGTATAGTTGGTGTTGTTGCCGCATTGACTATCCCGACTTTGATTTCAAAATACAAAGTCAGTGTATTGGAAAGTCAGTTTAAAAAAGCATATTCAGTCGTTCAAAATGTTAATTTAATGATGAAGATGAATGATATTAATCCATATGAAGACTATAGAGTTGACAGGGATGATGCTGTGGCAGTTAAACAGATTAATGATTTTGCAAGATTTACTCAAGGGGCCAGAGTTTGTGATGGGAAATATTATATTTGTACTATAGGAACTAATTCTCCTGACGAAAAATTTCGATACAAGACCCTAGATGGCAAGAGTTCTGTTCATATTGATCCGGATGCTTATACAAAAAAGACAGTTATTTTACCTGATGGTGCAACTGTTTGGGTTGGAGGGCTGGTTTTTGGTTGGGATAGATACTACTATGATATAAACGGTACAGGGAAAGGCCCTAACAAGCTTGGTTATGATTTACATGTATTTACTTTTAACAAAGATGGATATGTTTCAGCTCAGAAGCCTAATTCTACCACAGATGGGCAATGTTCTTTTGTTAAAGCCGTTAGTGGGGGACCTAATTATGGTGGATTTACTTGTACTCACTATGCCATATCAAATACAAATCCGGACAAAGAAGGCGGGAAGTATTGGGGAGATTTTATAAAGTAATTGTATTAAATCCAACTTTCTCAATCGTTTAATGTCGCAAAAATTTTGATAACTTCTTTGTGAATTTCATCAATAGATTTTGTTGCATCAATTACTTTAATTCTTTGAGGTTCTTGTTTTGCAAGTTCAAGGTACCCGTTTCGCACTCGGTTGTGGAATTCCCTTCCGGCACTCTCCATTCTGTCTTTTTCCTGGCCTACCCGTTTCATTGATGTTTCTACATCAATATCAAAAACGAATGTAAGATCAGGTTTTTTCCCATTTGTTGCTATATCATTCAACATATTTATTCTATTTATATCCAGTCCTCGTCCGTAACCTTGGTAGGCTACTGTGGAATCTATATGTCTGTCACACAAAACAATCTTACCTTCTTCAACCGCAGGGGTAACGATTATATCAATATTTTGAGCACGGTCAGCAAGAAACAAAAAAGATTCACATCTGTCGGAGACTTCTCCGTCATAATTCAATAATATCTCTCTAACTTTTTCTCCGAGTCCTTTGCCACCCGGTTCACGTGTTAAAAGGTAAGGAATTCCCTGTTTTTCCAAATACTCTGCCAACAACTTCATTTGAGTTGTTTTCCCGCAGCCGTCTGCACCTTCAAATGTTATAAAAAGCCCTCTTTTCATACAATACCTCTTTAGTTTGATTATAGCAGAAAAATGGAAGTTATACTAAATGGTTTTGGATTTGTGTTTTTTACAATATTATGGTAAAATGCCCTCTAGAGGTGAGTTGTATGAATATAAAAGTTTCAGAATTAAAAAATAATATAGAATTTGTTTATAAGAAAAATCCTAATACTCCAAGAGTTGCTTTTTATCTTAATTTCTCTCTTAATGATCCGTTACCGCTTCCGGGTGTTTATTCATTAATGGTTAGATTATTTTTGCAGGGGACAAAAAGATATAACGCACAGCAATTATCAGAAGAGCTTGATAAGTATGCAATAGAATTTACTGCAGAGATGAAGCTTGATTATGTTAAGTTTAAATTTATTTGTTTAAATGAAGATTTTGAGAAGGCTCTTGATATCGTAAGTGATATCGTGAAAAATACGACATTTGAAGAATTTGAAAAAGAGCGTGCAAAACTAGAGGGAGAAATTATTGCCGAATTAGACTCCCCAAGAGCAAAAATTATCGACAGTTATTATAAAAATCTTTATGAAGGACACAATTACGGGTATACAAATACGGTAATTTTAGAGAATTTGAAAAATTTAAAGAAAGAAGATGTAGTCAATGCTTATTCTGCTATTGTTCAGAACAGTAAGAAGGTTGTTGCATTTGTTGGAGATTTGGACTTTGACTATGTGAAAAAATCTCTTGATGAAAAGTTGGGAGATATCAAGCCTTCAATAAGCAGTTTACCTGATTTGAAGAAACCTGTTTTAAAAGAGAAAAAGGATGTTGAATTAATTCAACCGGATTTAAATCAGGCGCATATTCTAAAAGGATGGTATGTTGATTCTGCTGATAGTGAGGATTTCCCTGCGATTTCTCTTTTAAATATTATTCTTGGTGCGAGCGGTCTGTCCTCAAGATTATTTTTGGAACTTCGAGATAAAAAGGGACTTGCTTATGTCGTTAGAAGTGCTTATGATGTGGCAAGATTATCGGCAAATTTCTCAATATATATAGCTACTGAGCCCAAAAATATTGAGGTATCATTAAAAGGTTTTGATGAAGAAATAGAAAAAATAAAGACAATTCCTGTTTCCGAAGAGGAGCTTGAAAATGCTAAAAATAATCTTTTTGGTAAATGGGCTTTTATTAGTGAAACAAATTCTCAGCAGGCAAATTGTCTTGCCCACTACGGGATAATGGGATTTGGGTTTGATTTTCACCAAAAGGCTGTTGAAAAAGTCAAAAAAGTCACGGTGGAGGATATTATGCGTTGTGCTAATAAATATTTCAATGATAAATATGTTCTTTCTATCTTAAAGCCGTAACCCTATCAGCTAATGGATACCTTTTGGATATGTTTAATAATATTCATGAGGCAGCTTATGAAATACCTGTATATTATATTTTTAATAATGGTTATGATATTTTGTACAGGCACATTTTACGACCATGATAATTTTTTGAATATTTCATATCAACCAAATACAGACAGGCTTGAAAGTATCTTCAGATCTGCTTTGCCTTTGAAAGAGGGAATAGTGTACACAAAAGTCCCACGAGGGCTTATTGTAAGTATTGACGAAAATTATTTTTTCAGCAATGGAGAAGCAAGGATAAAAGAGAGTTCTTTGTGTATATTAAATACGATAATTCTTTTGCTTCACAAACTGCCAAACTATTGTGTTGTTGAAGATCATACTGAAAATAATAATTTATCATCAGGTATTTATTCAAATGATTGTGAGCTATCAGTGGCTCGTTCCGCAAATATTGTGCAATACATGATTACATACGGAAAGTTATCTCCGCTACAATTATTTTCCCTTGGGTACGGACAGTATATGCCGTTTAGAGGGAATGTCGAAGCCTATGATAAAGGATACCCAACAGGAATGGCAGTTCCCGGGAATTTTCAAAACAATAACAAAAAAATGAATAAAAGGATTGATTTTGTAATAATCGAATACGAAGCTAGGCGATAATGCTTTTACTCAATCTGGCAGAGCGATTTTCGCTCAAGATATTTTTAAGTTTCATAATTGCTTGAGCATGAAGTTGGCAGACACGAGATTCAGACATTCCAATAGTCTCTCCAATTTCTTTAAGAGTCATGTTTTCTTGATAATATAAAACCATTATTATGCGTTCGCGTTCAGGAAGTCTTTGTAATGCTCTTTCAAGTTCCTGTTTAACATTTTTTTCTTCGGCTTGTTCTTGTGGATTTAATTTGTTAGTATCTTCAATCGTATCAATAATTTCTATGCTGTCGTCATTTGAACCTTTTTTCTCATACAAGGATGTCATTACGGTGTCTTCTGAAAGGATTTGCGTAACTTTATCCACGTCCATATCAAGATATTGAGCAACTTCTTTTGTAGTCGGCATCCTGCCAAATTCTTGTTTCAAGTGTTCTTGAGCATTTTTTATATCTTTAATTTTTTTTCTTACACTTCTTGGCAAAAAGTCTTGGGCTCTTATTTTATCAAGTATTGCACCTCTTATTCTTATGAGTGCGTAAGTTTCGAAACGCGTATTTTTTTGAGGAGAATACCTTTCTATCGCGTTAATAAGACCTTCAACTCCATAACCTGCAATATCTTCAATGGAAATAGTTGAAGGAAGAGTTACCTTAACACGCCCGACTACATATCTTATAAGGTAGATATACTGAACAATTAATGTATCACGGGCAGCCTTATTGGTTTTGTCCTTAAGGTATTCATGCCAAAGTTGTTCAAGTTCGTCTTCCGCAAGTCTTTTTATATTATTGTATGATGTAAAATCGAAACCTTGACTCATTAAAATTCCCAAATATTGTTCAAATAGTTTACATATCTATTCTATACAATAAGGAATTTACAACATCATTTAAAAAGAGGAAATGTTTCGAAATTTCTAAAGATTGTGTATTAGCTGTATTAATTTCCGTTTTTGTCGTCTTCTTTTTCAGCTTCTTTTTTCTCTTCTTCGGATTTGATAATCTCTAATTTTGTAACTCTTGCACCATCTACGTCTTTTACGATGAAAGTTAAATTGTTGAATGTAACAGTATCATTTAATGCTGCAATACGTCCCAAAAGCTTTACAACCAAACCGCCAATGGTATCTATATCATCATCATCAATATCTTCTTCCTTAATCTGGAAGAATTCGGCGAATTCATCAAGTCTCATCATTGGATTTGCAAGATAAGTATTTGGAGCAACTTCTACGATATCTTCCTGCTGTTCTTCTTCTTCGTCAAACTCATCTTGAACATCTCCGAATATTTCTTCAATTACATCCTCAAGAGTAACAAGTCCGGAAGTCCCGCCAAATTCATCCACTACAATGGCCATTTGCCCTTTTCTTTTCTTAAATTCAAGAACAAGATTATCCATTGTTATAGTTTCCGGAACAAGCAGAACTTCTCTTAAAATCTTAGAAATCGGACAGATTTCATCTTTTATAGATAATGAATAGAGATCTTTAACATGGACAAGACCTATAATATGGTCAATATCTTCCTCATATACGGGGTATCTGGTGTATTGATTTTCTGCCGCAAGCTTATTAAGTTCTTCCAACGGTGTATCTATAGAAATACATACCATATCTGTTCTTGGAACCATAACCTGCTTTGCAGTTAAATCGGAAAATTTAAATACATTATGAAGCATGTCTTTTTCTGTTTCATTCAAAACTCCGCCGTCGTAACTTGCATTAACCAGCATATCAAGTTCTTCTGTTGAATGAACCAAAGACCCTTTATGAGAATGCGGAATATTCATCGCTTTTAAAACCAAATTCCCGAATCCGTTTAAAAGCCAAATAAATGGGTTAAAGATATACGTCAAAATTTGCATCGGTTTAGCAACCCATAATGCGGTTTTTTCGGTATACTCAAGTGCAATTGATTTTGGGATAAGTTCTCCCAAAACAACATGGAAAAATGTAATTAATGCAAATGCAATAGATACAGACATTGTGTGGGTAGCTATATTTTGGCTTATTCCAGGTAAGAATGAGAATAATGGCTCTATAATATGTGCGAGTGTACCTTCGCCAACCCAACCTAAACCGATACTTGATATTGTTACACCAAGTTGTACTGCGGCAATAAATTTGTCTAAATCCTTTAATGCTTCAAGTGCAATTTTTGCATTGAAATTTCCCTCATTCACAAGTTGCTCAATGCGAGTTTTTCTAACTTTCACCATAGCAAATTCGGAAGCAACAAAAAAACCGTTTGAAAATAGTAAGAATGCTATTACAAACAAATTAAATATCGTATTACCCGTCTCATCCATTATGTTTATTTTCCTTTAACCAATCTAAGTTTTAAATCAATTATAATATTATTATATAAAAAATGCAATCCTATTGTTTAGGCATATTGACTTCTTTCAACTCAGTATAAATCATTGGGGAAAATCCTTTTGTTGTTGTAATCGTGATAATCTTGTATATTGGCGGGTTGTGAAGAAGAGTAGGCGTTGTTATGTGATAAACCCCGTTTCTCATGATTTCGCTGTTTATATGAAGGTGTCCCCCAATAACAGAAATTACGTTATCGTGACTATCAAGGAGATTTATATACTCTTCTTTTTGGAATACACTGTGGGATTTTATTTCCTTGTCTGCTACAAGCGGAAAATGTTGAAAAATTACTACAGGTTTGTCATCATATTTTTGTAATTGCTTTTCAAGCCAGTCTAAAGTTTCTTTTTTATAATATCCGTTAGAGCCGGGAATTATTTCCTTTGCACCATCAACTACTATAAATACAAATCCGTTTTTCTTAAATACATAATTTGGTTTTTTGTACCTGTATAAAGTGTTATTATCCCTAACTATTTCAAGGTATTGTTCTTTGGAAAGCCCGTTGTTTCTAAAGACGTCATGGTTGCCTATTACTATGTAATATGGCTTGTTTAACCTATTTGCAATTTTTATAAAATCCGGAAGATATTCCGCATGAGGAGCATCAAGGTTATCTCCGGTAAAAATTGTGAAGTCTATATCTGATTCATCGTTAATATCTTTTACCGCTTGTTCAAGAACTTCTGTCCTGTATTTATCGTTTTTAACAAAGTGTGCATCAGATATTTGAGCAAATTTAATCGTGTTTGCAAAAACAGCACATTGAATTAGTAAAAATAAAAACAAACTTAAAAAAAACTTCTTTTTCATTTATATCCTCTGGACAAATTATATCATAAATTATAATATAAAATTATGAGATTAGATAAATTTTTAAAAGTTTCAAGGTTAATAAAACGCCGTACAGTGGCCAATGAAGTTTCTGACATGGGGAGAGTTTATGTGAACGGAAACTCCGCAAAGCCCTCAAAACAGATAAAAGAAGGTGATATTATAAAAATAGAGTACGCAAACAGAGAAGTTTGTGCTCGTGTTTTGAAGGTCCCGTTAAATAATGTCAGTGTTCAAGAAGCTCCAACATTATATGAATTGTTGGATGCTTGTGAATAAAGGTTTAAATAATTTTCAAGTTATGTTATAATGGATTAGTAGAAAAGAAAAGGAGCTTTTTATGGAAGTATTAAGATTTATTAAAAACCTCGGGGGGGGGGCGTTCTAAGCTCTTTCAACCAACGTCAAAATTTTTTTGATTCAATATTGTGTTATAACAGTGATATGAAACATCACACTAGAAACAATGTTGTTAGAAAATATGGTTTTATTACCCCCAATTTAGGCTTTACGCTTGCAGAAGTATTGATTACGCTAGGTATAATCGGTGTTGTTGCAGCACTTACAATTCCTGTAATCTTGTCAAAGATAGAAGACAGGCAAAATATCGCAAGATGGAAAAAGGCATATTCTGTTGTAAATAATGTTTTTAACGAGGTTAGGGCCGAGGGGATAGAGCTTTGTGCAACTCATAGTAGATACAATCCAAATCTCTGTGTAAATGGTAACCCAAACACTGATCTTGATTATGGCTACTACAACCCTGAATTTGTTTCTTCTTTTGTTTCTAAATTAAAGGTTTTGGATCATTGCTCTCCAGGATATGGTAATTCGTATCCACCAGCTTGTAAGTCATGGACTGATGATACCTATGTTTGGGGACATAATCAGGGTTATGATCCATTAGGGGCTACTCCGGATAACCGTTTCTATAATGTAAATGGGCATAAAATGCCTTATAGAGTTGGGAAATTGGGATATTATAATCTTTCTGTTCAGATGATATTGTTATCAGACGGTTCTGTAATTTATATGGGTGGTTTATGGGGTGGTCCATGGATAATAATAGATGTTAACGGGTATAAAAAAGGTCCAAATATGGTTGGAAAAGACTTGTTTGGCGCACAATTGTGGGAAGATAAGATGCTCCCATCTGGTGCTGTTGGGACTACAGGCTATAACGATCCAAATTACGGAGCCTCGGGCTGTGACAAAAATATTGGGAAGTCACAATCTACCAATTTTGCAGAGGCTGCAGGTGCAGGATGTTCGTACAAATATCTTATCAGCAGGTAATATATTCTGAATTTTTAGAATTATTGACTTCCTTGAATTTTTCATTAAATAAATGACACCTAATACAAACGGATGATTTATTTTTTATTTATTGAAATAAATATATAATTGTCCGATTGTGTTATTAAAAAAGAGGTAGTTATGATAATTCACGGTGGAATCAGATACAGCGAAAAAGGTATGACAACTTCGCTTAGAGCAATGCATGTTCAAAGTGAACTCATTGGAATGTACAATGAGAACATTCTTGGATTTGATAAAATCGGTTATCAAAGAAAGGATCCTGTTGTATCTTCATTTTCGGAGTTTTTGGGGGTTCATGGACTATCGCAGACCGTAGATGATAAAGTCGGACGTATTGCAATGTCAGACAATCCCCTTGATCTTGCATTAGCAAACAAAGGCTATTTCCAGATACAAAGTTCCGATGGTATAAAACTTACACGTGATGGAAGGTTCAAGATAGATAAGGAAGGGAATCTTTTAACCTTGGAGGATGACAGTGTTTTGTCAAGTGCAGGAGTCCCCATTAAGCTGCCTGTTGTTCCCGAAAAAATTGAAGATATAAGAATTAACGCAAAAGGTCTTGTTAGTGTCTTTAACCAAAAGACTAAAAAGATGGAAAATGCAGGATATATTGGGGTTGTAGACTCTAACGGCATAATTGTCATGGATCCTCAAGTAAAACAGGGATACAACGAATTTTCAAACGTGTCACTCCAAAATGAATTTTTGGGAATGATGCCTATAATAAGAAATTTTGAAGCAAACAGACAGATTTTTATGATTCAAAATCAGAATTTGCAAAAGGTAATATCGCAGTTAGGTTCTGCATCATAACAAGTTGAGGAATAAATTATGTACAGTATGCAAGGAATAGTAAGAAAGAGTGTAAATAACGCAACTAACCAGTTTGAAAGACTTGGTTACGTCGCAAATAATCTTGCTAATTTGAATACAAGAGGATACAAAGCCGTAAATTTTGAGGAAATGTTAAAAGAGGACGGCTATATAACAGGTGCTGTAAGATCGGATTACAGTCAGGGTTCAATTCAGATTACCAGCAATCCTTACGACGTTGCAATAAATGGGGTTGGATTTATCCCTGTAGTCTCCCCTGACGGACAAATTGCTTACACCCGTGATGGAGCTTTTAAACAAGGTAAAAACGGTTATCTCGTAACAACTGATGACTGGATTGTCGGTGAAGGTATAAAAATCCCTGCAAACTGTTACAAGTTTGAAATCAAGTCCAATGGTGAGGTTTTAACCTATGACGGTGCTACATCAAAACCTAAAAAAATTGGAACAATTCCTCTTGTTCGTTTCCAATCTCAGGAGAATTTGGAACAGTATGGTATGAACAAGCTCATTCCAACTGCCGATTCGGGTGAACCCGAACTTGTAAAAGATCACGATTGTTTTTGCCAAAACAATTTAGAAAATGCTAATACGAACATTTACAGTTCGGTTAACGATATGCTGCGAATGAATGCATCAATGATAGCCAGTATGCGTATGATGAAGGTTGTTGATGATATGTATAACAAGGCTATTAATATAAGAGAATAATAAATATCTTAAGTTAGAATGAAAGGATAAAAATGTTTACATCACTGGATAATATGGGAAAAGTTTCATTAATGATGGACTTAATAGCACAAAGACAAAGGGCTTTGGGCTCCAACCTTGCCAATGTAGACACTCCTGGTTATGTTCGTCGTGATATTAATTTTTCGGATTATTTGGGTTCAATGAATAGTCCACTGGAGACAAAATTGTCAGAAAAACTTGGCCCTTCAGGAGTAATAGAAGAAAAACAAAATCAAGAAATTGATCCTGCCAATGAATTAATGGAAATTCAAAAAAACTCAATATATTACACGATGGCAACAAGAAGGATGTCCAATATAATTACAGAAATGAAAACAGTAATTAATGTTGGTAAATAATATATAAGTGATTAAACGAAAAACAGAAAGAAGGCGTAAACTATGAGTATAATGGAATCAATGAACATCGGATCAAATGCCTTGAAGGCACATGGCTTGAGATTAGATATTCATGCAAAAAATATTGCAAACGTAGATACGCCAAATTACGTAAGACGTATACCTGTTTTGAATTCAACTGATGATGTGTCTTTCCATGGTTTGATGAATTCCATGAAAGAGGATGTATTTGGGGTTGGAACATTGCCTTATATGCAGGGTGGAGTAGTTTTTAGCGGATGTATTGAGGATCCGACTATGGGAGAAAAAATTTATCGCCCCGGACATCCTGATGCAGATGCAAACGGATATATTCGTGCCTCTAATGTTAATCCTGCAGTGGATATGGCGGATGCAATATTGGCTCAAAGAGCTTATGAAGCTAACTTAGCTCTAATAAATATTACAAAATCAATGGCACAAAGGGCTGCGGAAATAGGTAGATAATTCTTATTAGCCAGTAGTCTATTGTCTGAAGGTCTAGATATATTCAGAGTAAATAGACACGGATGTTTTTTGTCATATAATCTCGGTATGACAAAATTATCTGTTATTATCCCTGTGTATAATGTAAAGGATTATATTAGTGAGTGTTTAGATAGTATTTTAGCTCAGTCTTTTAATGATTTTGAGATTATTTGTGTTGATGATGGCTCAAGTGACGGATCTTTGGATATATTAAATGATTATAAAAAACGTGATGGGAGAATTGTTGTTATAAACAAGATGAACGAAGGTTCAGGAGTCGCAAGAAATTATGGTCTCAGATTTGCACAAGGGAAATACGTTTATTTTGTCGATGCAGATGATGTTTTGGCACAAGATGCATTAAAGATTGCAGTGAGTGTGGCAGATACAAAGCAGACTGATATCTTAATTTTTGGAGCTTATTCTTTGCACGAAGGTAGAAAGAGAAATGGTGGATATAGTTCAGTAAAATTCCCAAGAAAATATTTAGGGAACGTATTTTCAGCAAAGGAAATAAAAAGAGAAATATTTAAGTTCCCCTCAACAGCTTGGACAAAATTGTATAAGCGTGAATTTCTTCTAAAGAATAATATAAAATTCCAAGAAATCAGGACAGGTCAAGATCAGCTTTTATTCTTTCATTCAATGATAAAGGCAGAAAGGATATATCTTTTGGCAAAGAATTTGTACTATTATCGCAAAAATAGAAAGGGGGCTGTAACTTGCTGCAAAAAGAAACAAAATTATTCACCCATATATGTTTTTCTTGCAATCGAAAAACTATTAAAGGATGAAGGTTTGTTTAATGAATATAAACATGTTTTTGTAAGCGGATATTTTTCTAAAGCAACGTCGTGGCTTGGAAAATTTCATGAAGATATGAAAGCAGGTTACTATAAAGAATATATCAAGTTGTTACATCATATTCGAGAAGAATATTCCGACGGTTGGTGGCAATATTTTATTCCTAAAAGGACTGATAGTTATTGTAAATTGAAAATAAAACAGCTTGTTGCAAAGAATTTTTGTTTTATGCTACAATGGGGTGGCATGGTAAAGTCGTTTGCAAAGTGACGGCAAAATAAATGTCGACGTGACGGAATCGGTATACGTGCACGTTTGAGGGGCGTGTGGGGAAACCCGTGCGGGTTCAAGTCCCGCCGTCGACAAATAAAAAAGGCTATAACTTTTGTTATGGCCTTTTTTATTGTATGATGGTATTGCCGCGAAACGCAAAATAGCGGGTTCAGCGGATTTGCGGACGGACGGAGTGAACGAAGTGAAATGAGTCCGGTGAGCGAACAGATTGAGCCGACTGTAGCAAAGCTACTTAGGCGAAACTCTGAGAGCGTGAAGCAAATCCAAGATAAGTCCCGCCGTCGACAAATTATATAAATTTAATTAGATATATTTAGGAGTGATTAAATAACAACAATGAATAATAACTGTTTTAAATTCTTACAAATATATGCTTTTTGGAGTTTTCTTAGTGTTGTAGTATCATTTATGTTAAGTTATGCTTTTGTATTCGTTTACAATGATTGGGGAATGGTAGGTTGGTGTGTACCTTTGTTTGTTGCACTGATTTCAATATTTGTTTTCGTAATACCACTAGCATATTATTTATTTGTTATATCTAACAAAAATAGGGTATTAACATTATATTTTCTTGAAAAAGAATATAAAATTTACAAAAATAAATTTATACGTATATTAGGGGCAATAATACTTTGTTCAATGCTGTATACTTATGTGATACAAGTCTATCCTATTTTAATAACGATAATTACATATTTGATTCTACTCATAATTAATAATATTTTGAAAATAAAAAATACATAGCGAGTTGTTTAGACACTGTCTAACCCCAAAATAATTCTCATATTGTAATATTCTTGAGTTGACTGTTTGATTACTTGGATAAGACTTGAATATATGCTAATTTCTGGCACAACGACTTTATCGCAAGGTTCCATATCCGGGGAGCTTATCTACAACATAAAAAAATAGGTAAAATATTATGTTAGCTTACTATTACTCACCAAAAATCCGCGTTTTTAATTCTTGAAGTCTTGATCTAACCTCTTTCCATTTTAGGAAAAATGGTGAATTTAAGTCTGCATTAATTTTTTGGTGTTCTATCTGTTTTTCTACAAGCCAACTTACAGAATCGGCTACCGAGAAACCATCATCTATATAGACAGATGTATTTGGAGAATCTGCATCTGCAAGTTTATGAGTTCGTTCAAATGTGGGAGTATGTTTGATAAAATGAAGTCGATCTGGAATTAACATTTGTTTATTCCCAGGGGTTACTACAAATTCATAAACATCATTACGTCCGTCGTTTATTAAAGCATCCAATGAACGACAAAGCCTATCACCTGTTCTTTTAGCTGTTTTGTCAGTGCTTTGACCAATTTCTGTAATCGCTTTCTTTAATTGATTGCAAGGTAGAATTCTGGAACTAAAAGATACATTATTATTGTTTGATATTTGCATATTATTCTCCTATAACTTATTTCAACATCTGTATTGACACTAAATTACATAAAAAATATTTTTGCTAATTAAACAAGTATTTTTAATAAATGTTAACATCCTATTTAAAGTATTTCCATATATTTAAATACTGTTAAAGCTTAGTGGTATCTACAATTGCTATATTACAATTTGTTGAAAATACTTTTTTACATGCAATAATGTTTGTATGCTAGATACTATTACCATCAAAGGTGCTAAAGAACATAATTTACAAGATATTTCCCTGCAATTGCCGAAAAATGAACTTATTGTATTTACCGGAGTTTCGGGCTCAGGGAAATCTTCTCTTGCTTTTGATACTATTTTTGCAGAAGGGCAAAGACGTTATATTGAGAGTCTTTCAACTTATGCAAGGCAGTTTTTGGGGCAAATGGACAAGCCTAATGTTGAATATATTGATGGTCTTTCTCCGGCTATATCTATTGACCAAAAATCAACAAGTAATAATCCGAGATCAACAGTTGGAACGGTTACGGAAATTTATGATTATTTGAGACTTTTGTATGCCCGTGTCGGGGTCCCTCATTGCCCGGAATGTGGTGACGAAATTAAACCTCAAACTATTGATGAAATAGTAAACAGTATTATGAAACTTGAGGAAGGTACAAAAATTCAAATTTTAGCACCCATTGCAAGGGGGAAAAAAGGTGAATTTACCTCCACTTTTGAAGAGTTAAGGCAAGAGGGTTTTGTTCGCGTAAAGGTAGACGGAGAAATTTATAATCTTGACGAAGATGAAATTGGGTTAGAGAAAAATAAAAAACATACAATCCACGTAGTTGTAGACAGAATTGTAGTAAAACCTCAGGCTCAATCAAGAATCGCTGACAGTGTTCAAATTGCACTAAAAAAGGCTGATGGAATTGCAATAGTTGATATTGTTGGTGATAAAGAAGTTATTTATAGTGAAAAGCTTGCTTGTCCAAAGTGTAATTTAAGTTTTGAAGAATTAGCCCCCAGAATATTTTCCTTTAACGCACCTTATGGAGCTTGTGAAAGATGTTCAGGGCTTGGAGCAGACTTTGTAATTGATCCTGATTTAATAGTTCCCGATAGGAAAAAATCATTACAAGACGGAGCAATATATCCTTGGTCAAAAACTTCAACAAATTATTATGAAGATGTTCTAAAATCAGTTTGTTCCCAATATGGAATTGATATGAACAAACCATTTGAACAATTATCGGAAAAGGAACAAAAAATAATCCTGTATGGTAGTGATGACATTGTCAAATTTACTGTAATGAAATTTGGAACCCATCGTTATGAAACAAAATACAGAAGGTTTGATGGAGTAATCCCATATTTGGAAAAGCGTTATAATGAATCAAACGGGGAATATTGGCGTGAAGAAATAGAAAAATATATGACAACTACCCCTTGTCCTGCATGTAATGGAGCAAGATTAAAACCTTTCCCCCTTGCTGTAACCATAAAGGGTAAAAATATATACGAATTTACCAAGATGTCAGTTGATGATGAGTTGGAATTTATTTCTGATTTATATCTTGAGTTAAGTGAATTTAAGTTGCATATTGCAAAACAAATATTAGATGAAATACGTGCAAGGTTGAGATTTTTAAAGGATGTAGGATTAAGTTATCTTGATCTTGCAAGGAGAGCTGGAACTTTATCAGGGGGCGAGGCACAGCGAATAAGACTTGCAACTCAAATAGGTAGCGGATTGTCAGGAGTTTTGTACGTATTGGATGAACCTTCTATAGGGCTTCACCAGAGAGACAATGACAGATTAATAAAAACGCTTATAAAATTAAGAAATCTTGGTAACACTCTTATTGTAGTTGAGCATGATGAAGATACGATAAGGAATGCTGATTATATTGTCGATATTGGCCCAAAAGCAGGGGTTAATGGTGGTAAAATTATAGCCTGTGGCAGCGTTGAAGATATAATAAAGGCTAAATCTTCAATAACAGGAAAGTATTTGAGTGGTGAAAAATATATCCCAATTCCTGAAAAAATTAGAGAAGGTAATGGCCACTTTTTGCATGTAAAAAATGCCCATATAAACAATTTAAAAAATATTGATGTCGATATTCCTTTAGGAAAAATCGTTTGTCTTACCGGAGTTTCGGGCTCAGGGAAATCATCTTTGATGCAGGATTTGATATATGAATATGCTGTTCATAAGCTTCGTGGCAACAAGCCCAAACCTCAGGGGGTGGAAGAAATTACAGGGTTTGAAAATATTGACAAAATTATTGATATAGATCAATCCCCTATCGGAAGAACTCCTCGTTCTAATCCTGCAACTTACACAGATTTATTTACTCACATAAGGGAACTCTATTCAAAAACAAATGAAGCTAAGCTAAGGGGTTACAAGCCTGGAAGATTTAGCTTTAATGTCAAGGGCGGCCGTTGTGAAGCTTGCAAAGGGGACGGCTTAATTAAGATTGAAATGAACTTCCTTTCAGATGTCTACGTAAAATGCGATGTATGCAAGGGAAAGCGTTATAATAGAGAAACTCTTGAGGTTAAATATAAAGGGAAGACTATATCTGATGTTTTAGATATGAGTGTTAAAGAGGCCTTGGAGTTTTTTGACAGTATCCCTTCTATAAAAAACAAACTCCAAACCCTAAACGATGTCGGACTTGATTATATGAAACTTGGGCAAAGTGCTACAACTTTATCAGGTGGTGAGGCTCAGAGGATAAAACTTGCATCCGAACTTAATAAACGTTCGACGGGTAAAACCTTATATTTGCTTGACGAGCCATCTGTGGGGCTTCATTGGTATGATCTTGACAAGCTAATCAAAATTTTGCAAAAACTGGCAGACCAAGGTAACACAATTCTTGTAATAGAACATAATTTGGATTTTATAAAAATTGCTGATCACATAATAGATTTAGGCCCTGAAGGTGGAGTTGGAGGAGGGCAGATTGTGGCTCAAGGATCCCCATTAGAGGTCTCAAAATGTAAGAATTCATATACTGGACAATATCTTAAACCAATGTTGACAAACGCCTTAAAATAATATATCCTCAATTAAAAAGAAAGCGGTTTATTATGCTACATTATAGAATTTTTTATGTAATTGCCATACTTTTTTTATCGTTACCGGCTTGTGCAGAAACCATCAGAGTACAGGCTCTCAGTGATTTCTCGACAGAAAATCCTGTTGATCATATGTCAATAAAAACTATGGATGATTTGTTTCTGGATGAAAATTTGACAATTAAAAGTGGTAGTGTAATAAAAGGCCAGATTGTTGATGTAAAAGGCCCAAAAAGATTAAAACGTAACGCAAATTTTCAATTTGTCCCTCTTTCATTTGTTGATTTAAATGGGCAAACTGTAGAAATAAGAGGTTATTATCCTGCGAAATACACTACTAAGCTAAATAAAGGTGAAATTGCTAAAACAGCTGCTTTGAGTGTCGGAAATTACTTTGTCAAGGGACTTTCTCTGGGCTACAGTGCAATTGAGGGTGCTGTTAAAAATGAAAAAGATAATCGCTTTAAATCAAGTGTGAATGAAGTATATGAGGATTCTCCTTTTTCTTATGTTGAAACAGGTGAAGATATTGTAATTAAAAAAGAGCAAATATTTCTCTTAAACTTTAAAACTAAAAGTAATGATGATGAAGAGAATGAAGAAAAAGACGTTCCAAATTATAGTTATGAAAAATTGCCAACAGAAATTGACAAAAATGTAAATTCTGATTCCGGTGATTCATAGCAATATTAAAAATATCCGGTATATATAAGGATTTTGCCTAGACCAGGTAATGTATTTTAATTGACTGTTTGCCAAAATTATGTTATTATCCTCTTATGGAGAAAAGTGTTATGAAAAAAGTTTTATTCGTATTTGCTTTGTTAGTAGGATTTGCTTTCCAGCCGGCATTCGCAAAAACTACACCTGTTCAGACTTTACAGGATTTTTCAATTCAGAACCCTTCAAAGACGCTTCTTATTAAAATTTTGTCTAATGTTCAGTTGGGTGATGGTGTAATGTTGCACGAAGGTTACTATGTTTTGGGACAGATTATGAATGTTTCTGATTCTACATTCGTTTTTATGCCTGTGAAGTTCCAAAATTTCCATAATGAAGTTTTTCAAATTAATGGTAATTTCCCTGCAAAGTTTGTAGGAATGCTTGATTCAAAGACAAAGACTCCGGCAAATGGAGTTATAGCAAAAGATTCTAAGTTTATACTTGATTTTATAGAAACGGAAAACAAGACAGAACAGCCTGTAAGTTCCAAATATCAAAATATTCAAAATCCGCAAGGCGGAATATCATCTGTTGTGAATAGAACAGCTCCGGTTCTTTATGATGGTTCTATCCCTCAGACTATGAAGGAATTCCCCGGGATTCAATTAGACTCTTTTGATAATGGTAGTAATTTTAATATCCCTGACAAATTAATAATTGAGTCAGAAATTAGGGATAATAATATAAATTCTTTAAAACAATAACAAAATTTGTAAATATTGGCTATGATAAGTAACTGGATATTAATAAATCAAAGAGATTAATCTCTTTGATTTATTTTTTTTTAATATTAAATTTTAATTCATTAAAAGTTAACAACAAACATCTTTTAGTTTATACTTCTACGGTTGCTTTAAGTTCTCCGTTGCCTTGAAGTATAATTTCAGTATCTTTCCCGTTTTCAGAAATTATTAAACGAGTCTTTCTCACATTATTTTCTGTGAAGCAAGAAATTTCTTTTACCTTTAAATCGTTCATATATAATCCCTTTCAAGCTTGTATATTATATGATAACAGATTTTTGAGGAATTTCAACCCTCTGGAGAATTAAAAACCGTAAATCTTTTTTTTTGTTAACAAAAAAGGTCCGAAATATATTGTCGGACCTTTTTCATATTAATATAAATCGGAAGCCTAGCCTTTAATTTGGCTCATAACTTCGTCAGCAAAATTGTCTTGACGTTTTTCCAAGCCTTCTCCAAGAACAAATCTTGTGAAAGCTTTAACAGTTAATTTACCTTCAATCAACTGCCCAACAGTTACGTCAGGGTTTTTAATAAACGGCTGTTCAAGAAGAACTCTTGATGCCATAAGTTTATTTACTCTTCCTTCAACAATTTTTGCTCTGATTTGTTCAGGTTTTTTCAACAAATCTTCTTTACCCATTTCGATTTCAGTTTCGTGATCGATAACTGATTGAGGGATTTCTGCTCTTGAGATAAATTCCGGAGCAGATGAAGCTATGTGTAAGCATATATCATTCATTAATTCAGCGTCATTGTTGTCTGTTTGAATAAGTACACCAATTTTGCCGTTGTGAACGTAAGATGCTGTATTTCCTTCGTAACGAACAAATCTTCTGAAAGTAATTTTTTCGCCAATAGAAGCAATTTTTTCCTTAATAATTTCAGAAATAACTTTTCCGCATTTAGGACAAGTTGCTGATAACAAAGCATCTACATCAGCAGGATTTGTCATAGCTACAAATTCAGCAAGGCCATTTGTTAATTCTTTAAATTCTTCATTCTTAGCAACGAAGTCTGTTTCGCAGTTAACTTCAACCATAGCACCGCAATTAGCCTGGATAGATGTTGCAACAAGCCCTTCTGCCGCAATTCTGCCCATTTTCTTATCAGCGGAAGCCATACCTTTTTGGCGAAGAACTTCCATAGCTTTTTCCATATCTCCGTCAGTTTCAACAAGAGCTTTTTTAGCATCCATCATACCGGCACCTGTTTTGTCACGGAGTTCTTTTACCATTTGAGCTGTAATGTTCATTATAATCTCCTTATTTATAGGAAGTCGGGAGGTACAGAATTTGAATTTAATGAGCTTTTACCCTTATAGGATTTGAGCTGAATTTCTCTTCTGTCCCTCCTTGTCTTCAATCAATTATTCTGCAACTGTTTCTGTTTTCTCTTCTTCTTTAGAAGCTTTAACTTCTTCAGATGATACACCTGCATCTTCAGGTTTTATTTCTTCTACCTTTTTAGTATTAGCATTTGCTTCTCTCAATTGTTTTCCTTCCAATACTGCATCAGCAAGTTTTGAAGTAATAAGCTTAATTGAGCGAATTGCGTCATCATTACCTGGAATAATATAGTTTATACCGTCCGGATCAGCATTTGTATCAGCCAAGCAGATAACAGGTATGTTCAATTTATTAGCTTCTTTGATAGCAATATCTTCTTTTTTCTGGTCTACGATAAAGATAATATCAGGCAAACCTCTCATATCCTTGATACCACCTAAAGTTTTGCTCAACTTGCCTAATTCTCTATTCAATTTAGCGATTTCTTTTTTAGGAAGTTTTTCTGCGTGGCCGGAATTCATGAAATCTTCTAATTCTCTTAATTTGTTTATACGGCCTCTGATTGTATCAAAGTTTGTAAGCATACCGCCTAACCATCTTCTGTTAATGTAGTATGCACCTGCTCTTTTAGCTTCTTCTGCAACAACTTCTGCAGCTTGTTTTTTTGTTCCTACAAAAAGAACATTTTTATTTTTTGCAGCAAAGTCTCTTACAACTGAATAAGCTTCATCAAGCAAATCTGTTGTTTTACGCAAATCTAATACATAAATACCGTTTCTTGCACCGTAGATATACGGTTTCATTTTAGGGTTCCATCTTTGTGTTTGGTGTCCGAAATGTACACCTGCTTCTAAAAGTTCAATCATAGATGCTGTTGGCATCGGTTTTCTCCTTTTTTTCTTAACTTGTTGTACTACGGGCTATACTGTCTCATTCAGTTAGGCAACAAAAATAAAGTTTTTTACTTATCTTGTTACATTTTGAACTAGGGCAAAACCTATCAGACTAGTGTAACCAATCTTATGATATTACAAACATGCTTTTATGCAAATTTATTATTGCGTTTTATTAAATAATATTTGTTCTTAACGTAAATATTTCCGAAAAAATATAAATTAAGCAAAAAAAAACGGACTCTCTTTTAGATAGATTGTCCGGCATTTCATTTTCTGAAACAAAAAGGATTTACATTAACTTATATTGTGTTTATTTCTAAATCTTTTTCATGTATTAGTACTCAATACCTTGTCTTGCCATTACTCCCATATCAAAATAATGTTTGATAGGTTTCATTTCAGTAACAAGGTGAGCCATAGCCTTCAATTCGGGGTGAGCATAACGCCCTGTCAGAACGATTTCCAAATTCTCCGGTTTGTGTAAAAGTGCGTCTTTTACGTCCGAAACCTTAATCATGTTCATAGCAGTACAAATATTGATTTCATCCAAAATAATCAGTTGATATTCTCCGGAATTTATGGCTTTTTTAGCAAATTCCCAACCCTTTTGAGCTTCCTTAAAATCTTCCATACAAACATTGTGGGAATAGCAAACCCTATCCATTCCGAATTGAACGACATCAAGATTCGGTAGGAATTTTGATGATGAAACAATTTCCCCGTAAGAAGTTGCACTATCGCCTTTTGTGAATTGAATAATTAATACTTTCCAGCCGTGTCCTAATGCTCTTAAAGCCAATCCTAAAGAGGCTGTGGTTTTCCCTTTTCCATCTCCTGTGTAAATTTGTATATAACCATGCTCTAACACGACTCACTACCTCCAATAAACTGACAAGTTCCTCTATCCTTATTTTAACGAATTTATCCCACTATTTAATCGTTCCAAGGATGTATAAATTTCTAGAGCAAAAGATGGATAAATGTATCTATCCCCGCTCCCAAGATTTTGTATATTCATCATAGAACTTAATCAAAAAAAATAAATAACTTTATAACAATCCATGCCAATCTTTTTACAATTATTTTTGCACAAAAGTTAAAGATGACCGATTTGTAAGTTTTTAGAACAAAAAAACATTTTTAGAAAAAATTTACATAATTTTTGTAAATTAAATGTTAAAATCTCTTGCATATCCCGAATAAAGTCTATACATGGTTATTTGGGCTTAATTATGAATTGTTAATATTATTAATAATAAAAATCAGGGAATTAAAATATGGCAACTAAGTTTAAATTAAAGTTTTTATCGCCTAAAGAAGGGGTATGTTCTATCGGTTAAAATATTGGGTATAAGTAAATTATAAGGATTTTAAGTGAAAAATAATGGTCGAAATATAGCATAGACATGCTTTTTACTAATGTTAATTTTTGTAACAAAAAGGCTTATTTATGAAATCAGTTAATTTTCAAAGTTTTTATATCATTAGAGTTATAAGAAAGAGATGAGCAAATAATGAGCTATACAGCAGGAATTGTAAAATTGAATATGCAAGGCTCTTCAACTAAGAAGAGTGCCTCCAGCTCTATGGCTGTTACCACTAGAAGTACTAGTGCTTCTTCTGCTATGTCAAAAACTGGTTCATTATTTGGCATATATGCTCAACGTTCGACAACCAGACTTGGGTTACAGAACAATTATGTAGGCTATAATAGCCCCATAACCTCAGATTTGAGACATTCTTTCAATGATAACAGACCAATAATAAACAACAATATTGGTTTTGTTCCAAACTATTATCAGGAAGACAGCTCAAGCAAGTTCCTTAATATTATGGCTGGTATAAGTATGGGAGCAGGTGTTTTGGGAACTATTTTAAATGGTGTTGCAGAATTAAAAGCTGCGGGCGGCGGGCAGGATTCTGTCAGCACACAAACTCAGAGCGGAAACAAAAAAGAAGTTACTTCTCCAAAAAGTCAGCAAACTTCAAAATCAGATATAGGTCAAGTATCATCTGAATCATTAAGTTCTATGCAGAGTGCAACAAGTTCATCAGAATTGCGTGCGGCAATTTCTTCGGCACAAAGTGAATTATCAACTTTAGAAGCAAAATTCCCAGATTTGCAAGCAGCATATGATAGTAATAAAGAGCAATTGGAAGAGGTAAATTCTAATATAAAAACTAAAGAAGAAGAAATCTCACAAAAAGAAACCGAGGTAAAAGAAAATAATTCAAACTTAAAAAATTGCGAAAAAAATCTGGATGTTGCAGAAGAGCGTTTAAGAAGTTGTAACGAGGCATTTGATACAGCTTGTTCAAATCTCAATACTGCACAAAAAGGATTATCGAAAGCAGAAAGTCAATTGGCAGCGGCAAAGGCAAACATAGATCCCCAGACTGGCAGCCCTGTTGAACCTGCTTACAGCAATGCTAAAGCAGCTGTTGAAAAGGCAAAACAAGCTGTAAGAGATGCGGAACAAGCAAAGAGTGAGGCAGCAGGAAATCTAGACAAAGCAAAGGAAGATAACAATATTGCATCTCAAAGGTATCTGGAAGCTAAAGACAATTTGGCAAATGCAGAAGAAACTTTAAAAAATTCTCAAAGTGATTTAGAGAAACTTAAAGATGAACTTGCTAAATTAGAAAGCCAAAAGTCCGAATTAGAGAAATCTATGAAAGAATTTGAATCTGCTAAACCAACAATAGAAGCATTGAAAACAGAAATTCCTAAACAACAAACTCGTTTAGCTGAATTGGAACAACAAGAACGTGACGGATTATCTGCTGCTGAAGATACAATACTGGAATTGAAAGATAAAATGTCAGGCAAAGACGGAATCTTAGGTAACAGTGATGACAAGTCTCTTGGTTTGCGTGACAGTAAAAAATATAAAGAAGCTGTTGACGCACAACGCAATGTCGGCTATACCGATTTATATAAGCAAGAACCTACAGCAGTTGTTCACGGTGTACAATTCAGAACAGGTCAATTCAATGGAGAAACTCTTTACATGGTTGGCTCTGAAGCAGTCAGTGAAGGTGAATACAATCTTGCAATGGCGAGATATGAATTATTAGATAAAGCTGAAAATGGTTAAGTTATAATTTTAAGATAATTTTACATTAACCTTTACTTTTTAAAGTGATTAAGTTATAATATATTCACAGACAGTATTGTCAGATTTAAAAAAGAACGGGAAACCCCGTTCTTTTTTAGCTAATATAGGCGAACATTCAGCGTGTGTTTAGAAAGGGTAAGATTATTATGAAACAAGATATTAACAGGCATGAGGTTTTAAATAAAATTACTCCATTGATTGAGAATACTGCTATGCGTTATGGGTATATTCCTATCGAAATAGAGTTTGTCAAAGAAAACCACAGGTGGTTTCTGAGAATTTATCTTTATTCCAGAGAAAAAGATGTTACCCTAGATGATTGTGAAAAAGTTACAAGAAGTTTGTCGGATTTTTTGGACGAACTTATTCCTGTTAAGTACTATTTGGAGGTATCATCCCCTGGATTAGAAAGAAAATTTAAATCTGATAAAGAGTTTGTTTATTTTAACGGTAGAAGAATAAGTTTGAAACTTAAACAACCTCTGGATGGTGAAACGGATAAGATTTTTAAGGGTGAAATTCTGGATTACGATGATGTAAATGGTTTAAAATTTTTCAGATTTGACGATGGGAAAGAACTCCAGATTCCTAAAGAAAATATCCAATCAGCAAAACTTTACATTGATTAAAATAAAAAACGAAAGGAAATAAAAATGATTAAAATTGGTACAGCTCTTTTTGAAGCTTGTGAAGAATTAGAAAGAGAAAGAGGAATTTCAAAAGACGTTTTGATTGCGTCTTTGTGTGATGCAATGGTTGCAGCGTACAAAAAACATATGAGAATTAAAGAAGCTACTAATATTGAAGCTATTCTAGATGAACAATCAGGTGAGATTGGAGTTTTCAGAACAAAATTGGTTGTTGATTCTGTAGAAGATCCGGATACTCAAATTTCATTAAATGATGCATTAGAAATAGCAGAAGATGTTGAAGTTGGTGATGAAGTAAAAATTGAAGTTACTCCAGAACAGTTTGGACGTATTGCTGCTCAATCTGCAAAGCAAGTTATCACTCAAAGAATAAGGGAAGCTGAACGTAATCTTGTGTTGCAAGAGTTTATGGAAAAGAAGGGAACTCTTACAACAGGGATAATTCAAAGAGTTGAAAATCGCAATGTAATCGTAAATATTGGTAAAATAGATGCAATAATGCCTCAAAAAGAACAAATCCCTGGAGAATATTACAAACCTGGTAACAGGATAAGAGTTTTTGTTTTGAACGTTAAGGAAACTACAAGACTTCCTCAAGTTATTGTTTCACACGCTCATGCAGAAATCGTAAGAGAATTGTTTGAATTAGAAGTTCCTGAAATTGAAGATGGTATCGTAGAAATTAAATCAATTTCAAGAGAAGCCGGCTATAGAACCAAAATTGCAGTATGGTCAAATGATCCTGAGGTTGATAGCGTCGGTGCTTGTATCGGGCCACGTGGGAGCAGAATTCAAACTATCGTATCAGAATTGAAAAATGAAAAAATAGATATTGTAAGATATTCAGAAGACCCTGTCGAGTACATTGTAAACGCTTTATCTCCAGCAAGAGTAGTATCAGTTGATATTTTGGCAGATGATGAATATTCCCATGAGGCAATGGTTGTCGTTCCTGATGATCAGTTAAGCCTTGCAATTGGCAGAGAAGGTCAGAACGTAAGACTTGCTCACAAACTAACAGGTTGGAAGATAGATATAAAGAGTGTTTCTCAAATGGAGAAAGCAGAAGCTGCAAACTTTGAAAATTACGCAGAACCTGAAGACGATATTGAAGAAACAGAAGAACCTGATGAACTTCAACAGGAAATTGAAGAAGAAATGAATCAACAGGCAGTTGATGAGGAAGATTTCCAGCAAAGTGAAGCATTAGAAGATGTTTCAGACGAAGATGAAGTATAGTGAATCTTTTTAAATAAAAGAAAAAGCGTTTATTGGAGACAATAAACGCTTTTTTTTAGCAAAAAAATTTTTTTTAGGTTTTTATCTGTATCATCAATAAAGGAGGATAAATGAATAACACTATTAATTTTACATCTAGTTATCGCTTTCCAATGACGCAGCCCGGCTTAAATAGGGCCAAAAGAGAGGCTTTGGTTCCTGAGCTTCTTAAACATTCAGGGAAAATAGATATTTTCCAAATTCCAAAAACAGGTAAGGGAAATGGAAGAATTTCTGTGAACGAAATTTATGACTCCCTTGTCGAGCAGTTATTGAAAAAGTTCGGATTTAAAAGATACCAAAAACTACCCTTACACGAAGTCTCAATTGATAAGGTAGATGAGTACGTAAAAACAATGAGACAAACCGGTGATTACATCCAAAAGGGCATGCAAAAAGCTCCTAAGAAAAGAAGAAAATAATCGATTAAATTCGTTGTGAATACAATGTTTAATATTACTACAGGTATGGTAAGCCTTGACAAAAAAAATTGAGCAAATATTATTATACTATGGCTTAAAATACCAAATTAGTATTGTAGTATAAGTAGAAAAAAGGAGATTAATCTCATGGCAAGAGAAAAGTACGAACGTACCAAACCGCACGTTAACATCGGTACTATCGGCCACGTTGACCACGGTAAAACAACATTAACAGCAGCAATTACAGCTGTATTGGCTGCTGCAGGACAAGCTGCATTGAAAAAATTCGATGAAATCGATGCTGCTCCTGAAGAAAAAGCAAGAGGTATAACCATCTCTACAGCTCACGTAGAATATGAAACAGCATCAAGACACTATGCACACGTTGACTGCCCGGGCCACGCTGACTATGTTAAAAACATGATTACAGGTGCAGCTCAAATGGACGGTGCAATTCTTGTAGTTGCTGCTACTGACGGTGCAATGCCTCAGACTCGTGAACACATCTTGTTAGCTCGTCAGGTTGGCGTTCCTAACTTGGTTGTATTCTTGAACAAATGTGATATGGTTGATGACCCAGAATTGTTAGAATTGGTTGAAATGGAAGTTAGAGAACTTCTTTCTTCATACGAATTTGACGGTGATAACATCCCATTCATCCACGGTTCTGCATTGAAAGCTTTGGAAGCTGCTCAAGCTAATCCAAAAATCCAACGTGGTGAAGACAAATGGGTTGACAAAATTTGGGAATTAATGGATGCAATCGATTCATACTTCCCAACACCTGTTCGTGACTTAGACAAACCATTCTTGATGCCTGTTGAAGATGTATTCTCAATTACAGGTCGTGGTACTGTTGCTACAGGCCGTGTTGAACGTGGTGTTGTTAAAGTTGGTGACGAAGTTGAAATCGTTGGTTTAGGCGAAACTAAGAAAACAACTGTTACTGGTGTTGAAATGTTCAGAAAATCACTTGATCAAGGTCAAGCTGGTGACAACATTGGTGCATTGCTTCGTGGCGTTGATAAAACTGAAATTCAACGTGGTCAAGTACTTGCTAAACCTGGTACAATTCACCCACACACTAAGTTTACAGCAAACGTTTACGTTTTGACAAAAGAAGAAGGTGGACGTCATACTCCATTCTTCCCTGGTTACAGACCTCAGTTCTACATCAGAACAACTGACGTTACAGGTTCTATCAAATTTGATGGTCAAATGGTTATGCCTGGTGATAACGTTGTTATGGAAGTTGAACTTATCGCTCCTGTAGCTATTGAAGAAGGTATGAGATTCGCTATCAGAGAAGGTGGCCACACAGTTGGTGCCGGTGTTGTTGACAAAATTATTGAGTAATCAATTCAACAATATTTTAAAATTAAAAACGAGCTTGGCGACAGGCTCGTTTTTTATGTAAAATATTTATATAAATTTTGGATTATGGTTAAAGCTTATTTAGTACACAAAAACGGCTTACATTTCGTAAGCCGTTTACAATTCGATTGATTTTTCCCCTTAAATTTTTACCTTTTCCCAAAATAATCTATGACCTTGACTTTTATTTAGCTGCTTGCAATGATTGAAATTTTGTTTGTTCTTTCGTTTTCTGCAAATATTTGACCAGAGATTTTGCAACTAGTTCAGAGCGTTTTTTGTTTTCCCTATCCAAAATTTGAAAATATTCATCAAGTGATGACATTATATATTCTTTATTTTCCATTTCTTTTTTCCCCTTTTGATTTTAACTTTTATCCGAGCAGTGTATCTAAGATTTCCGCATTTTTTATCGCTTTTTGTGAGTTTCTAATTTGATTTCTGTACATGTATGTTCTTAAAGCTTCACGGATTAATTCTGAACGTGTACGATTTTCGTTCCCTGCAACTTTGTCGATTTCATCCAAAAATCTTTCCGGCATTGATATTAAAACTCTGGCCATAATGTTCTCCTTTTTGTTATCCCTTATTAAATTCCCCTTGTATATATATAAAGGGAATTATTAATTAAAAATTGCGTAAAGTGTATATATTTTTTATAAATTGCTTAATAAAAGTTAATATAATATAGGCTAAAAACGCCTTACGTAGTAATTTTGGTCATTTTTAAGCTCTTGTTTGAGTTTTAACAAATCTTCGTCGTCATTAATTTTTGAAAGAATTTTTGCAGTTTTTTCCCGAATAGTGTAGTCTTTTATTTCTTTTGTCTCTTCTATAATTTTTTTTAGTATATTTATATTGATGAATTCTAAAAACTCACTTATTGTTTCGAGGTACCAGTATAATTTAAATACTTCTTTATTAATTTTATATTTTCCGTCTTGGATTCCAAAAGATTTAACTTTCGTTATTGATATTTTTGTCTTTTCTATTAGTTTTTCACAAAATGCCGTTGTAAATTGAGAGTATTTTTTTAAAGAACTTATTGCGGTAATTGTGTTTCTGCAAATATTACCGTTGATATCGATTATTGCTTCTAACATAGTATTTTGTGTATCAAGAAAAAATTCGGGGTTTTGCGGGATAAATTCTTTTAGTCTGAAAGAGATTGCTTCTCTAATTTTTCCGTCACATCCTGTCAGATTTGCAATTAATATTTGAGCATCTTTTTTTGAATTTATTTTATCTAATTTTAAGGCTGCTGCTTGTTTTTGAGCCACGGAGCCTGATTTTAAAAATTCAATCAAATCTTCATGAGAATATTCATTTTCATAAATATTTAAAGCTGTATTAAAATCGTCATTATATTTATCGTTCAGAATTTGTGTTGTATTATTGTTCAAATTGTGCTCCTAAGGGATTTATATTATTAATATAACATAAAATATAATGTTTTTTGAGTTGAAAATAGGTTTAATGAATGATATAAATAAATTACATAAGGTTATAATAATTTTAGGAGATACCTATGAAAGAATTAATTGCATTTTTTAAAGATATATTTATGATAAGTGATGAAAATTCAAATATGAAGGTTGGCTTATCACAGTTTAAGCAAGAAAAAGTAGAGGTTAAGCAGCCTGTAAAAAGTATAAAAAAAGAGCACAAAGAAATTAAAATATCTGATTTGATGAGAAGAAGTGCTTAATATATTAAATACAATGTAAAGTTAAAGGAGCAGTTTATGGAAGAGTTAAAAGGATTGAGAACGTCGGGGGGGGGGCGTTTCTAGGTTTTTTACAAGAATTAATATCTTGCAAGTGTTCAAAGTTATCGTATAATAGTGATATAAAACATCACTGCAAAAAACGGGCTTTTACCATTGCAGAGGTACTTATAACTTTAGGTATAATTGGGATTATTGCAGCAATTCTGATATCTGGTTTTGTTGATTCATATTCTAAAAAACAGACCATAGAAAAATTAAAGTTTTCGTATAATATAATAGCCAATGTAATTCAAATGGCAAAAACTGACTATGGAGACCCAATAGGATGGAATATTGGGACAATTAATGGTGGAGACGGATGTGGTTGGAATAATTTTGATTGCATAGATACTTACGTAAACCAGTATTTTTCTCCTTATCTAAAAACAATTATCAATACTAAAAAGGAATCTCCTGCATTAGACTATGGAGATAAGTATAATTGGCCTTTCGGGTCATCACAATTACTATATTGATTTAACTTCTGGTCAAAGGATTATATTTGGTCTGGATGGAAATAAATATCAAGTTGTTGCTTATACTGTTGATATAAATGGAGCTAAAAAAGGCCCTAACAAATGGGGAAGAGACTTATTTAGAATGATGTTTTCTCCAAAGCATGACAAATTATTTTTTAATGGTAGTTATACAATTTTATATTCTGCGTCAGAGCCACAAAATTACCAATTGCGGGAAAAATCAAGAGCAGATATACTGCAAAATTGCAATTCAACATCCCGCTCGTGGTGTGGTGCTCTAATATTTTTTGATGGATGGAAAATTGATAATGATTATCCCTGGTGATTTTATTGTTTAGTATTCAATCCCTTTTCTTGCAGCGATACCTGTGTCCCAATAATGTTTTATAGGCTTGATTTCTGATACAAGGTGAGCTATATCAACAATTTTTTTGTTTGCGTTTCTCCCTGTAAGAACAATTTCCATTTCTTCCGGTTTGTTTTTGAGAACATCGACAACTTCATCTACATCTATAAAGCCTAAATCTATTGCTATGTTGGCTTCATCTAATATTATCAAGTTATATTCATCATTATTAATTGCTTTTTTTGCAATTTCCCAACCCTTTTTTATTTCTTCTTCATCTTTTTTATTTTTGTTATCAGAATACACTATTCTATCAAGTCCGGCTTGAATAATTGTAAGATTTTGTGCAATTTGGGGAGATAAATTCCTGAAGGAAACAAGTTCTCCATAATTATCACCGCCTTTGGTAAACATTATAATTAAAACTTTCCAGCATCTTCCTAAAGCTCTCATTGCAAGCCCCAGAGAAGCAGTTGTTTTCCCTTTTCCGTCCCCTGTATAGACCTGAATATAACCGTGTTTAGCCCAATTAGGATTTACTAAATCGTTTTTACAGAAGTTTTCCATGTTTTTATTATATACTAAAAAAATGGAAGATAAAATCGACTTAAGGATACGGGCAAAATATATTCGAAAGCAGCTTGACATTCCAAAGCTTAGTTCTTGTGCTGTAAAGTTAGTGAGGGAGAATGAAACTTATTTGCAGGCTAAAAATGTCATGCTTTATTATCCGACAAAATACGAAATAGATCTTCTTGCTTTATTGGATGATGACAAAAATTTTTATCTGCCAAAAGTTTCCGGTAAAGACCTATTGGTATGTCCTTTTAAAAGGAATGAAAAAGTTGTGTTGTCATCTTTAAAAATAAAAGAACCGTGTTCACTTCCTTCCAATCCTGAAATATTGGATTTGATAATTGTACCTGCTTTAATGATAGATAAAAATGGGTATAGATTAGGTTATGGTGGCGGATTTTATGACAGGTTTTTAAATAAGTATAGTGGTACCAAAACATTGACGGTTATTCCGGATAAACTTTTTACAGATAATCTACCAAGGGAAGAATTTGACAGAAAAATTGACGAATTTATATTATGTTAAAATGCTAAAAGGAGCCTGCAAAATTGCAGACTCCCAGGAAAGGTTAGTTAAGGATAGGGGGATAAATAAACCTTATTAATATTCAGGTTTCATTAATTTTATAGCTTCTTGTTCACCCTGTTTTACTGAATCATATTCTTGTTCAATCATTTTTAATTGGGTTTCAATCTTAGCTTTTTCTGCCTGAATTTGTTTTTCCTGTTCATTCAAAAGTTTAGCTTCCTGCTTGCCGACTCGTTCACGTGCCTGATTGTACAAGTTCCTGAAAATCCACTGTTGATACATTGCTTGATATTGTGGATTTGGCATTTGTTGCATTTGCATTGCAATCATCGGCTGCATCATCATCATATTCTGATTTGCACTCATCAATGCTGTATTGTGAGCGTATTGCATATACATCATTTGTCTACCGAACATTGAACTTGGTGTATTCATCATGTCACTCATAGAAACTGATCCGTCCGCTATATTTGCAGAATATTGTTGCAAATCGGATAATTTCCTTGTGAGATCCATCAATCGATATTGTAATTCAATTCGACGATGATTAAGTTCCAATTTTCGATACGCGAAAAGTAATGGAGACATTGTCCTAACTCCTACCTAATTTATAACCAACCTTTTTTAACCTTACAATAATATAAAAACATGCAACTCCTTAGAATTGCATGTTTTTACAAGTTTTGTTAAGATTTGTTAACTTAATTATTTTTCATTTTTCGTAATTACTTTGTCAATAAGACCGTATTCTAATGCCTGTTGAGCTGTTAAGAAGTGATCTCGTTCGCAATCTTCTTTAACTTTTTCTATTGGTTGACCGGAATTCTTTGCGATAATTTCAATCAGCATATCTTTCATTCTCAAAATTTCTTTTGCTTCAATTTCTATGTCAGTAGCTTGACCTTTGGCACCTCCAAGAGGTTGGTGAATCATTACTCTTGCGTTAGGTAAAGCCATTCTCTTGCCCTTTGCTCCTGAGCAAAGCAAAAATGCTCCCATTGAAGCAGCATCTCCAAGACAAATCGTTGAAACATCAGACTTTATGAGCTGCATTGTATCATAAATTGCCATTCCTGCAGTTATTACCCCGCCTGGGCTATTTATGTATAACATAATATCTTTTTCAGAATTCTCACTGTCCAGCAAAAGAAGTTGTGCAACAATTGAATTTGCTACATCATCATCAATTTCTGTCCCAAGAAAAATTATTCTTTCTCTCAAAAGTCTTGAAAATATATCAAAAGACCTTTCTCCTCTGGACGATGCTTCTATAACTGTGGGTACGTAACCCATTATTTTCATATAAGTTTGTTGATCCATTTTCACTCTCCTATATAACAAATATATTATATTATAAAAATAAGTAAATACATAACTTATACTATAGTTATTTATTGCTCCTTATATAATACTTCCCTATGTTAACAATTGTAACGAAATAATCCTTTGTTGAAATTGCGACTTTCTTAAATTGTTTATATAAGTAAGAGAGTAAAAAAGAAGAGAGGCGACGACGATGGCTATTTCAAATATTCATGAAACATTGTTATTTTACACAAAACAAAAATCATTAATTAATGACAAATTGTCATCAGTTATGATGGATATGCTTAATTCATCAAAACAAACCGCTGAAAATCAGGCAAAGTATAATGACCAGCTTAATAGTATATATTATGAATACTATGAGTATGATCCTGAAACTTATGAATTATTGACAGAACGCTGTGAACAAGAACATGAACTTGAACTTGCTAATATAAATTCTTGGGAGCAAGAACTCGAGCTCGAAAAAAATAACCTTGAAACACAATTAAACGAAATTTCAACATACGAAAGCACTTGGACAAAATTGCTTCAAACAAATATTAAAAACGACTTCTCATATGGTGGAGCACAGCAGTAAAATTAAGTTAAATATTTTAAAAAAGGCAGTCTTAGGACTGTCTTTTTTGTTGTATTATATTAATATGTTAAAAAATGGAGAAAAATTAGGAGCTTTTATTGTGCCTACAGGTATTGGAGCATCTATTGGCGGTTATGCCGGTGATGCAAGCCGGTATGCAAGAAAATTTGCTGAAGTTTCCAGTATTATTGTAAATCCCAACGTCGTGAATGCAGGTTGTTTTTCCGGAATTACTGATAAGATGTTTTATGTGGAAGGTTATTCTCTTGATGAATTTTTTAAAGGAAACTTAAATTTAGTTCCATCAAAGAATAATCGAATTGGAGTTATATTTGACCGTGCAATACCAGAGGACGTTTTGAACATACACATAAATACCATTAATGCTGTTAAAGCTGTTTATGGGATTGATATTCCGTTTTATGAGTTAACGGACGATTATGTCGGGGTGGAATTTGGAATTGAAAAAAGCGGGATTTCAACCGGCTTTGTCCGAAATATTGAAACATTGAGAAAAACCGGTAAAAGACTCTTAGAAAAAGGTTGCAATGCTTTGGCAATAGTTTGCATGTTTGAAGATCCTGAAAATGATAATCCTGATTATTCAAACGGTGTTGGAGTAGACCCTGTTGGAGGTGTTGAGGCTATTTTGTCACATTATTTATCAAAAGAACTTTTGGTACCTTGTGCTCATTCTCCAGCTTTTGCTGATTATCAAATCAGTTCGGATTTAGTTGATGGTCGTGCTGCCTCTGAGTATATAACTCCGACGTTTCTTCCTTGCATTTTAGTTGGTTTAAATAATGCTCCTTTGTTTTCAAAGGATGCCGGTATAAGTATAGATAATTTAGATTATCTCGTTATGCCTTATGATTCATTAGGATCTACTGTGGTTTTTGAAGCTGTTAGACGGGGAATAAAAGTTTTTGCTATTAAGGAAAATACTTCGGCTTTAAATATTACTCCCAGCAAAATTAGTGATAAAATTATTGAAATTTCTGATTATGAATCCTGTTTAAAATGCGTTAAAGATTTATAATTTGAGGGAGCTCATTTATAGTATAAAACATCTTTGCTGCAGTTTTAAAGTTTTCGGGTTCTGAACTTACGAAAAACTTTTCATATTCAAATTTGTTATTAAGTAAGTTTAATTTGGTTAAATCATCTTTAATATTTTTTGCAAAATAAACAGAAGGGTCAATGAACTTTTCTTCCGGTAAAAAATTCTTTAAAACGTCCAAAAGATAAGGATAATGTGTACAAGCAAGCACAATTTTATCCGGATTAAATTCCTTCATAACATCAATAATTTCTTTTATCTGAAGGATACTTTGGGGTTGGTTAATCCTGTGTTCTTCAACAATTCTTACCCAATTTGGAGCAGCGAGCTCAAATATTTGCATATTTTTGTTATATTTTGCAATTTCTCTAGAATAAATGTGAGAATTAATTGTTGCAGGTGTTGCTATTACTCCAAGCTTTTCAACCCCACTCAGATTTGCAAGTGTTGAACATACGGATTGTATTATAGGGTAAATCTTAAAGTTATAATTATTTTTTAATTTTTCGTATGTTATTGCAGATGTTGTATTACAAGCCATAACAACAGCTTTTGCGTTTTTTTGTTCAAAAAATTTAAAAATTTTGTCAGCAAATGTAAGAAGTTGTTCTTCAGTTTTCTCCCCATAAGGCATATTCTTTGTATCTCCAAAATACAAAAAATTCTCTTCAGGTAAGAGTTTTTTTACTTTTGCATAAACTGTCAAGCCTCCGACTCCTGAATCAAAAAATGCTATAGGTTTTTTGTTATTTGTACTGTTTAAAATAATTCTGTACTCCGTCTGCTATTGCTTTTGCGGTCGCCTGTTTCCGTTTTTCCCCGGTGAGCTGCCCTCTCTCGTCGCTATTTGAGATAAATCCTATTTCAACTAATATTGAAGGGGATGTAGTATGATTTATAACATAAAATTTAGATTTAAACAATCCTCGGTTTGGAGATTGCACAGAACTTGCCAAAGAGGAGTGAACAGTTTGTGCAAGTGAGATACTTTCCTGATGATAATAGTGTGTTTCTACTCCTGTAATTTCAGGCCTTACACTTGAATTTACGTGAATACTAACAAAAATATCAGGTTGAGCATTTTCACTAATCGACACTCTGTCTTGTAGTGAAACGTAACTATCATCATCTCTTGTCATTACAACCGTGTAGCCTTTTTGTTTTAAAAGTTTTTCCACACGTTTTGCAACATCAAGAGTAATATCTTTTTCATAAATTTCACCACCTATTGCTCCTACGTCTTTTCCGCCATGTCCTGCGTCTAGAACTATTTTTTTATTGCCGGAATTATCTTTAGGAACAACAGGATTCAAAATGATTGAAGGTTGTTGAACCTGTTCTTTTTTTTGTGATTCCTTAATTTTAATTTTTAAATTTCTTCCGTCTGCACCTAAATATGTATTTACAATAGCATCTTGTTCTATCGGTATTGTCAATTTTAACCCGATTTTAGGCATTAATTCAATATAAGCATTTTTAAATATTGTATCTTTATAAGCGTTTTTGAAATTTTCGTCATTATACTTTGAAACATTATAGAGATATAAGATAATCTTGTCATTATATCTGTCGAGCCCGTGTACAATTGGGGCATCAAATTTAAGTAGCATAGATTCTGTCATTGAATCATTCTTTTCTTTGTTATATGCGATTGCATTACTTGAACTATTGTACAAGGTTGAATTATTTATTTTTTGGAAATTCGCAATTATCAAAGATTGATTGTCACTTGAATATATTGGAATATATTGTTTTACGGCATCTGTTGTAATTACAATTCTGGCTTTGTTTACGGAAAATTGACCAATTTTTACTGTTTCTGTTTCGCTAAGCCTGTACTCTTTGTTTCTAATCTTCATATCAACTAATGTGTTCGGGAGATCATATATAATTCTTGTTGGGTTATACAGTATCATTGGTCTTTCAATGGAAACAGAACCAAAACCGTTTAATAAAATTGTATTTGGCCTTAGAGTAATATTGTTAAGATAATATTTTGTATTAAGTTTTAGTTCTTTCCTTTCAAACAATTGTTCTGCTTGCTGGTTAAAAGCATCTTGAATTTGTCCGACAATGTTATCGTTTGAGCTTTCAACAGGTGTAGAAATTGTCATATATTCGTAAAAATCGCTTGAAGAAGTGTGTTCATCTCTGTATGTATTTTGGAAAAATTCATTGTCACATATTCCATTATCTTTTAGTTTGATAATAATGTTATTCTTAATTCTTAAAAATTTGATACTATCGGGATTGAATCCGCTTTCGTAATACATTACGACTCTTACTACATTTGGTGATGTAGAAAATTGGTTAATTTTAACTTCTTTAATGGGCCCTGTCTTGAATATCCAGTTTTGTTTAGGAAATGTAATTATAGAAGAATTTATATCAAAGTAGGCTCTATCCGGATTTTGCATTTTGACCAACTTGATATTTTGTAAAACGTTTCCAGAAGGTGTGTCTTGACCGGAAAGTACAATCATGGAGTTTGATGTATCAAAATTTGCATCTGTAAACTTGTATAATTCGTTGGCACAAGCTTGTCGGACAAATGTAAATAAGGTAATTACTATTATAGAAAATAAAATAAAAAACTTTTTCATAGATATTATCTCATTTTCTATTATATAACGAGTGCATTAAGCTATCAAATTGTAACAATTTATTCATCGAGAAGATGATATATCATAGCGATATATACTGCATTAGTTCTGTTTTTTGCTTCAAGTTTCCTTATTATAGAGCTAATGTGTGCTTTGACAGTATGTGTGCTAACAAAAATTTGTTTACTAATTTGCTTGTAACCATAACCTTGTGTAATAAGTTTAAGAACTGTTTTTTCTCTTTGAGTTAATTTTTCCATATCTGTACCTCTCAAGTTAGAGAATAACATATACTATATAAAAAACATTAATTATATTTCATTTTTTAAAAATTTTAGAAATAACTTGAAAAAAAATCTTTTTTTGTTAACATAGGGTTTGCTGATGTAAAACGCAAGGCATCAGGAAAGCCATAAACGGTATTAAGCGCCCGTAGCTCAGCTGGATAGAGCGTTTGGCTACGAACCAAAAGGTCGGGAGTTCGAATCTCTTCGGGCGTAGGTTTTAAAAGATAATAGCGATAAGGATTTTCACTTATCGCTATTTTTTTATTTATGTAAATTTAAATTTTAAGCATGATAAGTTTTACAAAGAATTTTTATTATGTGTAAACCCCGAAATTATCTCCAGTTAACCTTAAGTAGGGTATGTACATCAATAAAAAATAAGGGGGTTGATTTTTGATTTTTAGCGTTACATAATGGGGTGTGAGCGATAATGTCGCGGGATGGAGCAGTCTGGTAGCTCGTCGGGCTCATAACCCGAAGGTCGTTGGTTCAAATCCAGCTCCCGCAACCAATTAAAAGATAATAATAGCAAGGTATTTAAACTTTGCTATTATTTTTTTATTTCATACATTTTTATTTTTGTACCGCTATTGCCCCAATTATTATTTAAAACACCTAAATTAAATCAGCTCTATATGTTAGTTAAAATGGGCTTATACAAACGATTTTATGAATGTTTCAAAGGCTTTTTGGCCTATTTTGTCACGCTTGAATACTCCACAGCATTCGAGAATTTTTGCAAAAACTTTCGCTGTTTCAGCTTGCAAAATTGATTGAATATTCTCAGCAGTAATTTGGTAATTTGGCAAGAATTCCTCAACCCAGTCAGCGTGTTTTGAGATTGTTTCGTTGCTCCTTATATCTTTATCATTCAAAATATATTCAGACAGAATTTCAAATTCTGTTTTTAATCTTGAAGGCAGGACAGCCAATCCCATTACTTCGATAAGCCCGATGTTTTCTTTTTTAATATGATGATATTCGCTATGCGGATGATAAACCCCAAGCGGATGTTCGTCTGTCGTAATATTATTTCTCAAAACCAAATCCAGTTCAAAAAGTTCGCCTGATTTTCTTGCAATAGGTGTTATTGTATTATGGGGAACACCATCTGTGTAAGCATAAATAAAAGCATCTTCATCCGAATATTCCCGCCATTTCTTTAAAATTAAATCAGCGAGATTAATCAAGTGTTCATAATTGTCATGCCGAATCCTAATTACACTCATCGGCCATTTGACAATTCCGCATTCAACATCTTCATAGTTTTTTATTGAAAAATGTTTTTCAATAGGAGCCCTTGCCATTGCAAATTCATAATGGCCGCCTTGAAAATGGTCATGAGAAAGGATTGATCCGCCTACAATCGGCAAATCAGCATTTGAACCTATAAAGTAGTGAGGGAATTTTTCTACAAATTCAAAAAGCTTTTTAAAAGTTGATTTATCAATTTTCATAGGAATATGCTGGCTGTTTAGCACAATACAGTGTTCATTGTAATAAACATAAGGTGAATATTGCAAAAACCACTCTTCATTATCTAAGTCAATCGGAATTATACGGTGATTTTGTCTTGCTGGGTGGTTTAATCTACCTGTATATCCCTCATTTTCTGCACAAAGGGCACATTTTGGGTATCCTGATTGCTTAGCTGATTTTGCAGCGGCAATTGCTTTTGGATCTTTTTCAGGCTTTGAAAGGTTTATTGAAATATCCAATTCGCCATATTCTGTTTGGGCTTTCCACCTCAAATCTTTTTTTATTCTGTATCGTCTTATGTAATCAGTGTCTTGAGAAAACTTGTAATACCATTCGGTCGCAAGTTCCGGCGAATTTTTATAGAGCATTTCAAACTTCTCAATCACATCGTGTGGAGGAGGTACAAGACAGCCCATAATTTTTGTATCAAATAAGTCTCGAGCGACAATATTATCTTCAATTAGACCTCTTTCACAAGCATAGTCTAAAATATCTTTCAAAATTTGCTCTAAATTTATTTCACAATCGGTAATTTCGCATTCTTCAAAATCGTCAAGCTGCAAAACTTCAAGAACACGATTTGTCGTATAAATTTTGTCAACCTTTTGTATAAGGTTGTTGTTTATTCCGTATTGAACAAGTTTTGAAATACTTTCTGAAATCATAAAGCCCTTTCTTACTCTTGAGAGAAACCGTACGGATGATTTTTGTGCCAATTCCAAGCAGAGGTGATAATTTCTTCCAAGTCAGCGTGCTCAGGTTTCCAACTTAAAACTTTTTTAGCCTTTTCACTTGATGCGACAAGTTGAGCTGGATCGCCTGCTCTTCTTGGTGAAATTACTGCAGGAATTGGGTGCTCTGTGACTTTTCTTGCCGTATCAATTACTTCTTTTACGCTGAAGCCGATACCGTTTCCGAGGTTAAAAATATCACATTCTCCGCCTTTTTGCAGGTATTCAACCGCTAAAATGTGTGCTTGAGCTAAATCGGTTACGTGAATATAATCTCTTATACAGGTTCCGTCAGGAGTGTCGTAATCGTCCCCAAAAATGTTTATCTGTTCACGTCTGCCGTTTGGTACTTGTAAAATTAGCGGAATTAAATGAGTTTCAGGTTCGTGTGCTTCTCCTATTTTACCTGATTTGTGTGCTCCGCAAGCGTTGAAATATCTGAGTGACACAAATTTTAAATCATGAGCTTTTGATACCCATTTCATCATTTTTTCCATTGCAAGTTTTGTTTCGCCGTAAGTATTTGTCGGTTCTTTCCTGTCACTTTCCAATATCGGAATATTTTCGGGCTCACCGTAAGTTGCGGCGGTTGATGAAAATACAATTTTTCCGATGCCGTTTTTAACCATTGATTTTAAAAGCACCATTGTGCCGTATAAATTGTTATCATAATACTTTAAAGGATCGGTCATACTTTCTCCGACAAGAGAATTTGCAGCGAAATGTATTACTGAATCAATTTTTTCTTTCGTAAACAATTCATCAAGAAAATTAATGTCTCTGATATCACCTTTATAAAATCTGGCTTTTGGATGAACTGCTTCAATATGACCTGTTTGAAGGCTGTCTGCAATCACTACGTCTTCGCCTTTGTCTATAAGCTCATATACTGTATGTGAACCTATATATCCTGCTCCGCCTAATACTAATATTGCCATTATTTACCTCATTTCATTATTCAATTCGAATACCGCCGACAGGTCTGATTGATAATATGTGACAGCAATCTTTTCCTATCGCTTTTTCGATTTTTGTCTTAAATTCTGTTACCATATTTAAAGGAACAAAAGCCTGAACAGTTCCGGCAAAACCTCCGCCATGAACTCGATAAGCACCTTTGTTTTCCAAAAATTTGTCACACAATGCAAGAACCAAGCCCACAGCTTGATGAGTTGAAGATCCGCAAACTGAAACATTTTGGAGGTACATATATGATGATTTTCCTGATTCTGTTACAATTTCCAGAAATTTCTTAAAATCCCCCTTCTTTAATGCTTCAGCTTCTAATATAGCACGATTGTTGTCTGCGTAAAAATGCATTGCTCTTAAAATAGCTCTGTCGCCGCATTTTTCACGAACTTTTGCTATATTTTCCATAAATAATTTTTCATCTACTTCTCTTAAAACTTCTTTCCCAAAAACTTGTGCAACTTTTTTCATCTCGTAAGGTATCGCCGCATATTCATCAGTTAAATCCGCATGGTCTGCACCGCTGTCGATTATACATAGTGCATATCCTGATTTGGAAAAATCATATTCTATCTTTTTTATTAAAGGTTTTTCGCTATCTTTAAAATCTATTGATACTACCCCTCCGACAGATGATGCCATTTGATCCATCAATCCGCAAGGCTTTCCAAAATATACGTTCTCTGCATATTGACCAATTTTAGCGATTTCAATATCACTTACAGAATTATTAGCAAAAAGTCCGTTTAAAATGTTTCCGATTAGAACTTCAAAAGCCGCAGAACTTGATAATCCTGAACCTTTTAATACATTTGACGATGTATAAGCATCAAATCCTTTTATATCGTATCCAAGCTTTTTAAACTTCGCAACAACTCCTTTAATTAAAGCTTTTGCCTGATTGTATTCAGACATTTCAGGCTCTAATTTATCCAGATTTATTATATCCAGAGGGTAGCCTTCCGATTGAAGCCTTATTGTATTTTCATTATTTAAAGATACAGCCGCAATCACGTCTAAATTTACGCTGGCAGCCAGAACACAGCCCCGCTGATGGTCTGTATGGTTCCCTCCGATTTCGGTTCTTCCTGGAGCACTAAAAAGGGACAATTCTCTATTTGAGCCGAAGTTTGCACAAAATCCGTTTATCAAATCTATGTATCGTTCGTGAATTTTCTTAAAATCTTTCTTACAATATATCTTCTCTAAAATTGAATTGTACAAACCATTAGAAATGTCTTTTTTTAGTTTCTCTGCAGATTTCATTTATTAATACCCTCTTTTAATATTTATACCCTATCTTTGACAAATGTAACATACTATTATAGTAGGAGTTTCAAAAATTTTAATTGAATTTATAAATTATGTTTTTATCAAAAATTTCTTCAGCATATAAAATCGGCTTGATAAATTTTTCGTTTGCAAAAGAATTCGGGAAATATTGACATTCAAGGCAGAATCCGCATCTTTTATCAATTTTTATATCATTTCTGCTTATAAATTTATCATCTAAGTAGTTCCCGCTGTAAAATTGGATACCTGGCAAATCTGTCAAAACTTCTAATTTTATCCCGTTATCGGGAGAATATGCTTTTGCTGCAGATTTTATATATCCGTTGAAATCTTTTACTACCCAATTATTGTCAAAACCTTTGCCATATATAATCTGGTCAAAATCACTTTCTATATCATCTTTGATTTTTTTGAATTGTCTAAAATCCATTGGTGTATTTTTTACGGAACAGATTTTCCTGTTGGGTAAAGATTTTTCATCATTTTCTGTATAAAAATCAGAATTTATTTGGACATATTGATTCAATATATCTCCGTGTCCGCTTAGATTAAAATATGTATGATTTGTTGGGTTGAAAATTGTATCTTTGTCGGATGTTGCTCGATAATTTATTTGTAAAGACGAATTTTCTACTGTGTACGAAACTTCAATTTTTAAGTTTCCCGGATAACCTTCTTCCCCATCAAGACTTAGGTATGAAAATTTAATACCGTTTTCTATCTGTATGTAGTCCCAAACTTTTTTATTAAGACCGCAAAAACCTCCGTGGATATGATTTCCACCATCATTTAGTGAAAGCTGAATTTTTTCCCCTTTAATTTCTGCAATCCCACCTTTGATTCTATTTGCAGAACGTCCGACAGTAGCTCCCAAGAATTTGTCAGATTTAAAATAATCTTCTATGTTTTTGTAACCCAAAACTACATCTGTCATTTTCCCTGTATTGTCAGGGACTTTGATAGAAAGTATAGATGCTCCATAATTTGTTAACTCAACTTCGATTTCCCTTGATTTTAAATTAAAAGATTTTATAGTCTTGCCATCAAGTGCTCCAAGTTCCAAAATCGTTAAATTTACCATAATATTAGTATTTTAGCATATTGAGTTATTTTTGTAAATAAAAACAGATTTACATGGTATTTGAATTTAAGTTATAATACTTTTAAATACAATTCGTTTTTGGAGGTTATTTATGAAAAAATGGCTTAAAGCAATAATTATTTTACCTTTTAATGTTACAGTGATTATTCCTTTTTTGATACTGTATTTTTCAAACTTTCAGTACAAAGTTCCTGATGTTTGGCAGATATTTTTTGGTATTTGTCTATTGTTTTTTGGCTTGTCACTTTTTATTTGGACTGTAGTGTTATTTCAAAAAATTGGTAAAGGAACCCTTGCTCCTTGGGCATGCACAAAACATTTGGTTGTCGAAGGTCCATTTAAGGTTGTCAGAAATCCTATGATAACAGCTGTTTTGTTAATACTTGTATCAGAAGCTGTAATTTTAAATGCAGTTAATATTTTTTATTGGATGTTAACATTTTTCATTATTAATTGTGTTTACTTTAAACTATTTGAAGAAAAACAGCTTGAAAGAAACTTTGGAGATGAATACTTGGAATACAAGAAAAATGTTCCAATGTGGTTTCCAAAGTTAAAATTAAAATAAACTATTCCGCTCAGATTAGTAAAGATATTCAGATTTTTTTAAAAAATTACGGAATACTGTTTTAGAGGCTATTAAAAATTTTTTTTAGAAGACAAAAAAAATATTTACGGGTTTTCTAAAAGGTATGCAAATTAAAAATAATAACTGTAGAATTTCCTTTGGTTCAATTGATCTTACTCAGCAAGAGAAAGAAAAATCTGATCTTCTTTTGGGACAAATACATCACACCAAAAGAAAAGACAAGATAAAAATAGAACTGTTGGATGTTTTTGATAAGCATATTAAAAAAGAAGCAGAAATTAAGTCCGGAAATATTTTCCATGGAGAAGATTTTCTTCAAAAAATGTACCTCACTTTTTTTGAGGCAATAGAAAATATTAAACAAATATCGACAGATGTTTTGGTAAAAATTTTAGATGATTTTAAACCAGAAAATGAAGACTTAAAAGAGGGGTGTAGAATTAACGTATTTTCAATCGAAAAAAGTGCCAGAACAAATGATGATATCCCAATTAAAGATGTTTTAACCGAAGAGGATTCTCCCGTTTACACTCGTGCGGCATCAAGAATTGAACGAACAAAATTAATCAGAAAGATTGATTCTATCTCACAAGGAGCAAACCTCAGCCCCACAGAAAAAACCGTTTTACATAAGAAAAGTAGCGGCAAGACTTATAAAACGATATCTGAAGAAGAACATCGAAGTGTTACAACACTGAGATGTAAAGTAGCATCCTCAATTGCTAAGATACAAGATAAGAATAATGTTCTTCCCAAAGAGTTTGATGAATTTGCAGCAGAATTGATTGAAAAATTCGCTTTAACTATTCCAAAATCAAAAATCAGAAAAAGTTTGATAAATTCTGCATATTTAATGAAAACTGATTTGGATAAAATTGTCGAAAATTTATCAAAGACAATAAAAGGCTTGGGGGTAAGCAGTAATTCCTACATTAAAGCAATTTTAAAATTTCCGCCTCTGTTTTCTCAAAAACCTGATTTGATAGTTTCAAATGCTGTAAATATATCAAAAATATTGAATATTAGCCATAAAGATTTTTTAAAATTGGCTTTAAAATTTCCTCAATTATTTTATAGAAAACCTGAAACAATCGAGCTGTATATTTCGCAAATATCACAGTTGCTTAATATTGATGAAAAACAATTTATAAAAAGTACACTAAAGCATCCGCAGTTATTGTGCCAAAAGCCCGAAACAATTGTTGAAAACGTTTTGGGGATGTCAAAACTTTTAAATATAGAACCCAAAAAGATGGTAAAAGCAGCTTTAAAGCAGCCACAATTGTTCTGCCTCAAACCCGAGACAGTAGAAGAAAATGTACTAAGGACTTCACGCTTGTTGAAAATTGATGCTAAAGAATTTGTAAAAGCTTCTCTTAATCATCCGTCTATTTTCTGTCTCAAACCTGAGACATTACTTGATAATGTTTCTCAAGTAAGCAAGTTCTTGGGTGTTAACCAAGAAGAATATGTTAAAATATCAACAAAACATCCGCAATTACTCTATCAAAAGCCAAAAACAATAATTACAAATATTTCTAAAACTGCCAAATTATTGAATTTAGGTATAGAGGATATTGTAAAACTAGGTTTTAAATATCCGCAGATTTTTTGTCAGAAACCCGAAACTACAGCTAAAAAGGTTAAAATTGTCGAGTATTATAAACAAATTCAGAATAAAAAATCAGGCAAATTAGTAATTGCAAATGTTTCTGCAAAGAGTATGTATGAAAGAATTTTAAATTATTTGGTGAAAGATTTTGATAAGCTGAAGACTTTTGTTCAAAAAGATGCCTTTGTTGAGTATCTTAGAAAAACAGATAAAACATACGAATTTAAAATTCCTTTGTCAGAATTTACTGATGAATTAATAAAATTTGCAAAAGAATTTTCAAAGAAAAACTTTGGAAAACAGATATTCTCATTTCACGTTATAAGGTAAGCATAGGCTATGCAAAGTTTATTTTTTCGGTTTTGGTCCTGCATCTTTAATTTCTTGTGAAATATTTGGATATTTTGTATTAAAGTTTTGCTCAAACATCTTTGCAAGTTCGTTTGCCTGATAATCATACGCATCTTTATCATCCCACATTTCTCTCGGGTTGAGTTTTTCACTAGGTACATCGGGACAAGATAGAGGGTAATCAACGTTAAATATTTCGTGATGTTTATATTCGGATTTTTCAAGAGCACCGTTGAGAGCTGCCGTTACCATCGCTCTTGTATATTTTAAATCAATTCGTTTAGCATTTGATGATGCAGTACCACCGGACCATCCTGTATTTACAAGGTAAACTTTTGTTCCGTACTTTTCAAGTTTTTCCCCAAGCATTTTTGCATATACAGAAGCATCCATAGGCATAAATGGTTCCCCAAACAATGTTGAAAATGTTGGTTGTGGTTCGGTAACACCTCTTTCCGTTCCCGCAAGTTTTGAGGTGAAGCCTGTTACAAAATGGTACATTGCAGAGTTTTTATCCAATCTTGAAATTGGCGGTAGTACTCCAAATGCGTCAGCTGTTAAGAAGATAATAACTTTAGGAATCCCTCCAATTCCCGGGATTTTGGCGTTTTCTATATAATCAATAGGATAGCCTGCTCGTGTGTTTTCTGTTAAACTTTTGTCGTTAAAATCTATATCTCTTGTCTCAGGATCCATTACAACATTTTCAACTAATGCTCCAAGCTTAACAGCATTGTATATTTGAGGTTCATGTTCTTCTGTGAGATTAATACATTTTGCGTAACATCCGCCTTCAAAGTTGAAAATTCCTTCTGAAGACCACCCGTGTTCATCATCACCTATCAATTTTCTGTTAGGGTCGGCAGATAAAGTTGTTTTGCCAGTACCTGAAAGACCAAAAAATATTGCAGTTTCTCCTGTTTTTAAATCCATGTTTGCAGAGCAGTGCATTGGAAGGACGTTATTTTTTACCATAATGTAATTCATTGTTGCAAATATAGATTTTTTTATTTCTCCTGAGTATTTAGACCCGCAAATCAAAATTGTTTTGGCCTCATAATCTATAATTATTGCAGCTTCTGAATTAACGCCATCAACTGTAGGATTACATTTAAAACCGGGTGCACAAATGATTGTGTAATCTGAATCTCCATAACTTGCTAATTCTTTCTTTGACGGACGTATTAAAAGCTGATGAATAAAAAGGTTTTGACTCGCAAGTTCATTGATAACCCGAAATTTTTGGGTATACTTTTTATCAGCCCCTGCATAACCGTCAAAAATAAATATGTCTTTATCTTCAAGGTATTTGGTAACTTTGTCTTTTAGAGCATTAAATCTTTCTCGGCTTATAGGTTTGTTGACTTTCCCCCAAGCAATTTCATTATGTATGTTCTCTGTGTCTACAATGAATTTGTCTTTTGGCGAACGACCGGTATATTTCCCTGTTGTTACAACAAAAGCCCCTGTGCTACTAAGTTGTCCTTCTCCTCTTTTTAAAGCTATTTCTACTAATTGAGCCGGACTTAAGTTCCTATAAACAGCTTTAGGCTTTTTTATCCCAACTTTCTCAAGACCGTAAGTTTCCATTTCTTAACACCTCTCTACCTGAATTATATACATTTGTACCCCAAATTGGTCAAAATTTCAATATGTATTTCTGTATTTGACAGATAGCGGTTACACAGGTATAATGAATTTGCTATGTTTAAATTTAAAAATATAAAGTTATATGTTATTTATTTGGTTTTGTTATGCTTGTTTGCTTGTTGCTATGTCATAGTAAACAATGAAGTTTCTTTTTTGTATGTTAATCCATATACCGAAACAAGCGGTTTTTCAAAAATTTCTCGAACTGTGAAAAGTCTTGATAAAGCTTTTGATTTTGTGAAACAAAATTCCGCAAAAGAAGGATATGATATTAAGTATATTTTCAAAAACGCTTATGGTTCAGGCTTTTTGAAAAATAATCCTATCCCAAACGATCTGGACTTCGCAATTGGGGTTTACCTTGGAGAATATACTTATGATGGAGAAAATGCAGATGAGATAGCTGATTCTGTCGTAAATAAAATGGATTCATTCCAGTATCTTTTTAACTCTTATGTTAATTCATTGAGAGATGGCTCTTTATATGTTGATAAAAATGTTTTTCAAGTTTTGGCTGGAAACGCGGCTTTACACAAAAAAAATGCTGATAGTATAGCTCTTTCAATTCCCTTGATATTGAAAGGGAAGGATTATGTAAGATATACGCAAAAGCCTATGGATGGAAAGGCTGATAGTAAAAAAGTAGAGCTGCCTTATTTCTTAAAATCAAATGAAATATTAATAGAGGATTACTCGCCTATAAGTTTGTATAGTGATTCGGTATCTTATAATGATGAAATGCCTCAGTATTTGAGGACAATATCTGTAATCCCCGAGTTTTTTGTAAAGATAAAAACCGATGATAAGGAAGTTATTGCAGAAATTATTCCGGAAGCATTTTTGGGAGAAAGACTTCAACTTTCAAGAAGATTTTTTGCATCAACTGTTTTCGTTGATTTTGTGTCCGGTAAATATGTGAAGAATTTATCTTACATGAAAAATGATGATGATTATTTCTTCTACAGACTATTTTCTTATAAAAGGCATCTGCAGGAAATTTCTAATTTACGCTTGATTAAGGACAGACCAGTAAAAATGTTAAAGCGTGTTATGCAGACCGCTGATATTATATCTCCGGCTATTGCTCCAGAGACATATCAACAGATTTCTGATTTAGTATATAAAAATCTTTCTGATAAGGATATTCAGCTGTTAAATGAGTATTCCAATATATGTACTAATTTATTTTTAATTCAAGAATCTCCTACACTTTTCCTTCGCTTGATGGGAGAAAGAAAAATTAAAGTTATGTATGATTATATGACAAAGTGTCTGGATGAACTTGAAATGAGAGGTAACGTAAATCCCGAAGTAATTACCAAATTAAAAGAATTTCAGTCTCTGGAATTGCAAAAAATGTTTTTACTAAAGACCGGAGCTGAAGTTGTTGCTTTCAGAAGTATAATTTTTAGCCCGGAACTTGGTGATGTTCAGAGCTTGATAAACAAAGCAATATATGACAAAATTTCCGGTAAAGATGAACTTAATAAAATTGTTAATATTTTCAACAAGGTTTATACAGATGCAGGCTTCCACAAAGTAACTCTTTACTGGTTAGATGAAAATACTATGGGTATTCAGAATATTCCGTTTACCCGTTCTATTGATGATTTGAAAAAATTTGCTAAAGAAAATAAACTTGCAGATGTTAATTACAAGCTTTTGAAACCTAATGAAGACCCTGTTGTGCCTGTTAAATACTCTGTTTGGGTAAGATATAATCCGAGTGAGACAGAACAGGCAAATTACTTAAAATTAAGAAAAGCTTTGTTAGACGACAAAAAGAATTTTAATATGAAATACAAATTTACTTTTACATACTAAGAAAGTATTTTGTCTCTGAATTTAAAACAAACCAAATAGTACATAGATATAAAAATGAGTATCTTTGCTATTGATGCTATGTTATTCATTCTAAATGGGATAAACAAAAGTTGAATAGCTCCCCAAATTATTAAGCCGCTGAATGATATTAAGAAAAATGTCTTCAAAATTTTGTTATAATTCAGGTAGTCAAAACTTCTGAATTTAACAAACAGGTTAACAAACACAAGAATTACTTCACTCCCGAATAATCCTATTGCGGCTCCCAAAATAGAATATGCACTTATTAGTTTTATATTTGCAAAATACGCCATTGATGCTATAAAAATTCCTAAAAGCATTTCGATATAAGTTCTGTTTTTTAGGTGATATTTGATATTTATAAGCTTCATAAATTCATGCAGAAAAATCCCGAAGGCGAAGAACGGTAGCATATAAGAGACCATATAGTAATTTTCCGGTAAAATTAAGGATACTATTTCTTTTGAAAAGTAGCAAAAGACGCTTACGATTGGGATTAAAAGGAAGCAATATAATTGTAAAATATTTGTAAAATATGGTTTATGGAGTCTTTTTAATTCAAATTTTTTGACTATTACGGGGAAACTCGCGAATGTAAAAACTGTTACAAGAGGTTGTATAATATTTCCGGAAAGCATCCAGGAAACTCCTGTAATTGCGGTATTTAAATACTCATGCCAATTTTGAAATATTAACTTTGAATAATTTAGAATCGCCCAATATGATGTGTTTGTGATAATTAGTGGCAATCCATATTTCAATATCTCAAACAGTATTTCTTTATTAATTTTATTTTCAATTTTATAATCAAGGAAGATTGAACGTATTATGTGTATATCAATAGCTACTATCGCAATTATCATTGCAAGTAATACCCCGTGGGCATCAGGAATGATTTTTGTTATTGCAAAGAATAGTAATATAAAAGCCAGCTGGTATAATAAAATGCTTAATGTATATAGTTTTGCTTCATTTCTAGCTCTCAGAATCTGATATAAGAACTGCCTTATACCGCATGGTAGTACCAGCAGAATTGTGTAAAGAAAAGAAGTGTTATCAACGGCAAATTTTTCTAATATTAGGTCTTTAAACGTAAAATAACTTATAAAAATGATAATGTAAACAATTACAGAGAGCCAAAAAATACTTGAGAAAAATAAATTCAGAGTATTTCTTATATTGTATTTTTCGTAGAACCTTAAGACAGCCTTAGTTATCCAGTCGAAAGAACAAGTGCACATCAAATTTAGGACTTGAAGAGCAATTAAGTATATGCTCATTTGCTTTTCATCTAAAAAGTATGTAAAAAGGGGAATTATAATAACAGAGTTTAAAATAATCAATAAGCGTGAGGGCAAATAAGTCATTACATTGGTAAAAATAAAATGGTAATTATTTTTAATACTGCCTTCCATCTTACAAACTCAATCTCCCGTAAAGTATAAAAGTATTATACCATACTAAGAAAAATATATTAATAAATTGTACTTTTTTTGCATGAAATTCATACTAAAAGAGGAAATATTGTGCTTAAAAAAATATGAAAGTTAAATTTTTAAAAATATAAAAATGCGTAAAAAAAAAAGAGGCTTTATAGCCTCTTTTTTAATCCATAGATTTGAATTTAGTTAAAACAGCATTTTTAATATAGTTATCATCAGACTTTAATGCTTTTATTAATATTTCATTATCGGGTTTAGCCCCTGCATTAATTAATAATTCTACAATTTTAGGCTGCTTTTTTTGAATTGCGTATGCAAGCGGTTTTGTATAACCTACTTCTTTGTTTACATCAGCACCGTATTGAATTAAGGTTTGGACTATCTGAGCGTCTTTGTTTCTTATTGCCATTATTAGTGGAGATAATCCTGCCAATTCTTTATTTGGGTCTACTTTGTTCTCAAGTAAGAGTTTTACGACTTCATTTTGGTTGCTTGATATTGCAACATATATAGCCGGAGTTTTCAAAAACGTTGAATCAGGACTCATGCCTGCTTTTAAAAACAAATCAACCAGTTGGACATTTCCGTTACTTATAGCTGAGAAAAAGTTGTATGTGTTATAAGTTATGTCCTGAGCCTGAATCTTTGCAATATAAGCTTGATGCATATCTGTTTCCAAATCCGCAAAACAAGCTGTTTGTATTGCAAAAACCATACATAGTAGTGCAAGTAATTTTTTCATATTCCCTCCTTCTTAATAAAGATATAATAGCATTTTTTATTGATTTTGTACACTCTCAATTGCTTCTTCAGATGAGAATGCTATATCGTTTTGGTTTATAAGCTTTCTCAACCCCAGTTTTAGAGTTGATGCTGCTATTTCGCGGTTGTTAAATATAATTATTACCCTTACTTTTTTCCCTTTAAGTGTGAGAACCAAATCTTCAAGTGCAAATACTGCGGAAATATCCATGCTTTTAATATTTGAACAATCTATTATAACGGTTTTGTTATCAAGAACATCATCTATTCTAGAGGCTATTTGTGAAGCCGATCCGAAGAAAAGAGTTCCATCTATATGTAAAATCATTGTGTTATTGACAAAGTCTTCATCTATATAATTGTCATTTGCTATGTCTGAAATCCCAACTAATTTTACATCTGTTTGTCTGGCCACATTTGCGGCAAACAGAATAGAGGATAAAACAACCCCGACTCCTACTGCAAGTATTAGATCATCAAATATCGTAATTAAAAATACCAAAAGCATAACCAATAAATCATTTCTGGGGGCAATTTTTAAAAGTTTTATGAATTTGTAGTCAATAATACTTACACCGACTTTTATCAGTATCCCTGCAAGAACTGCATTCGGAATTTTTGCAGCAATCGGTGCTAAAAATGCAATTATAGCAATAAGAAATATTGAATGGATAACTCCTGACAGACGAGTTTTTCCTCCACTTTTTATATTTACGGCAGTTCTCATGGTGGCACCGCAGGATACAAGACCGCCAAACATTGATGCTACCATATTCCCAATACCTTGTCCTATTAATTCCTTGTTTGATTCGTGTTTTGTTCGAGTCATAGAATCGGCAACAAGTGATGTTAGTAAAGAATCAATAGAGCCTAAAACTGCAATTGTTAGTGAAATTGGTACAATTATTTCAATATTGTCCAAATTAATGTTCGGTAAAATAATTGAAGGAAGGGTTCTTGGAATTTCTCCGATTGTACTGACATCCATATTGAAGAAAACTGCTGTAACAGTTCCGATTATCAATGCAATTAGTGGGGAAGGAATTATTTTTGTAATTTTTTTAGGGCTAAAAAAGACGATTATTAAGGTTAATACTGCCAATAACAGGCTATCCATACTGTAGTTTGGAAGATGTTTTACAGCACTTATCAATCCTTCGACCGGCGTTCCAGAAAATTCAATTCCTAAAAGAGGATTTATTTGTAAAAGGATTATAATTGCTCCTATACCGCTCATAAACCCTGATATTACCGGATAGGGTATAAAGTTTATAAGTTTTCCTACCTTGAAAATTCCAAGGATAATTTGAAAAATTCCGGATAAAAAAATTGCCGGAAATATTAATTCGGGGTTAGAAGAATGCAGAGTGACAACTGATGCAACAACAACAGTTAAGGGGCCTGTAGGGCCTGATATTTGAGTTGGGGTCCCTCCAAATATTGAAGCAAGCATTCCTACAATGATTGCTCCATATATTCCTGCTGTTGCTCCCAGTCCGCTTGATACCCCAAACGCTATAGCCAGCGGAAGGGCGATTATCCCTGCTGTTATACCGCCTGCTAAGTCACCTTTAAAATTTGATAGTATATTAGTTTTCATAAAATATATCCCCTTGCAGTTTTTCTAATATACCAGAAATTTTTTGATTTTTCAATAAAATTAAACTAACCCCTCTTTTAATGCCTTTACAGCAGCTTGAGTTCTGTCGTCTACAACGAGTTTTTGGATAATGTTGCAAACATGAGCTTTTGCTGTGTGTTCCGAAATTGTTAATTCTTGAGCAATCTCATTGTTTGACAGCCCTTCTACTACGAGTTTTAATACTTCATATTCTCTTTGAGTAAGATTTGCGTGCTGTTCTTTAAACATAGCCCTTGACATTTGGCGTGGAGGAATTACTCCGCAATTTTTCTCTCTTAATATCGGGACAACTTGCGGATCCAGCCACATTGCACCTTCTGTTACGGTTTTAATAACCATTTTCAAGACGTCTGTGCTAATATCTTTCATTGCATAAGCACAAGCTCCGGCATGAAGTGAATCAAGGACTTCTTGCTCACTTAAATGCGATGTAAGAATTATTACTTTAGCTTTGTTATTTATCTCAAGAATCCTTTTTGTCGCTTCAATACCAGATATATCCGGTAATCCTATATCCATAACAACGACATCGGGGTGTACCGTTTTAAATTTTTCAACAGCTTCTTTCCCTGTTTGAGCTTCTGAGGATACTATTATATTATTTTGATCTTCAAAAAGAGATTTTAATCCTACTCGGATAAGTTTCTGATCTTCTACAAGTAATACGTTAATTGTCATAATAAATTCTCCCTTATATTTACTTATAAAGTTTTCGTGATTGTAATTAATCCCGTAATTGTTATGTTTATGGGGTTATATTATGTAGCGATGATTGATAAATAATATTTGGATTTATATGGGAAATAAGATTTTTTTTAATATAAATCTTAAAAAAATGTTTATTTTTTGAAAAAATAGATTATAATGTATTTTAAGTTACAGGTAATTAGCTACAAAATTATAGGAGGTTATTATGAGTGATGAAAACAAACAGGTAAGTTGTGAATGCAACAGATGGGCTGTTAGTCCTGATTTTCAGAAATTTTTGCTGACAATATTGGCATCTTTTGTTGGTTGTCTTGTAGCATTATGTCTTTATAATGCGGCTGTTGGGACCAATGTAAGATGTTCTTGCCCTATGCCGCCTGCGATTATGTATGATGCTCCGATGCCTCCGGGACCTGAATTTGGGCCGGAACATAGAATGAATGATCATAGAGTAAAACCACATAAAAAACATCCAAATGCTCCGATGGAGAAAAGAGCTCCCAAACCAGAAAAAGACAGATAAAAATAATTAAAAAAGCCTCTTTAAAAGAGGCTTTTTAGTTGATTTAGTTAGGATATTATTTATGAGAATTTTTGATTAACTTAATTAAATCTTAATATTTACTAATAGCAAAATAAAATCTTTTGAGCTATTATATAAATGGTAAATATACATAAGGTGTATTACAAATGAAGTATTCAAAATATTCAGCGGTGATAGTAGGTAGCGGTATTGCAGGTTTGTATGCGGCTTTAAAGATTGAGCAGCAGTCAAATCTTTCTGACGGGATTTTAGTTGTTACCAAGTCCGATTTCGGTCAGAGTAACTCTTTATACGCACAGGGTGGTATTGTTGGGGTAATGAAGGAGAATAAATCTGATTCAACAGCTTCCCATATTTCAGATACTATTAAAGCTGGTGCAGGTTTGAGTGAGTTTAATGCTGTAAAGTATATTTCAGAGAATTCAGATACTGTAATAAAAGATCTTTTGAAATTTGGCGTAGAGTTTGATCGCGATGAAAACAATAATTTATGTTTTACTCGTGAGGCTGCTCATAGTGTAAGACGTATTCTTCACTGTGGCGGTGATGCAACAGGCAGAATGATAGAACTTGCTCTTTGCCAAAAGGTTCAGGAAAACGCTAATATTGATATATATGAACATACTACGGCTGTTGAGTTGATTGTAAATTCTAAAAAAGAATGCCGAGGTTTGATTGTATTTAATGATAATACTCAGGAATATGAGACGATATATTCACCGGCAGTGATACTTGCAACAGGCGGAATAGGACAGCTATACAGATATACAACAAACCCGATAGGAGCTACTGGAGATGGTATAGCTTTAGCATACAGAGCCGGTGCTGTGCTTCAGGATATGGAATTTGTTCAATTTCACCCAACAGCACTTGCTATTGATGGGGAAGAAAATAGGTTTTTGATTTCAGAAGCTGTCAGAGGTGAAGGTGCAAAGCTTTGTGATATTCATGGAAATGAATTTATGGGAAAATACGATGAACGCAAGGAGTTGGCTCCTCGTGATATTGTTACCCGTGCAAACTTTAATGAAATGATTGAGAATAACGTCGACAATGTATACTTAAATGCGACTTGCATTGACAGCGAAAAATTGAAAAAACGTTTTCCTACTATTTCTAAAAAATGTTTGGAAAATGGTATAGATATTGCACATGATTTTATACCTGTAGCTCCTGCAGCACATTATTTTATGGGAGGAGTTAAGACAAATTTAAATGGCGAGACCTCTTTGAAGGGACTTTATGCTATCGGTGAAACTTCGTCTACAGGCTTGCATGGTGCAAACCGTTTGGCAAGTAACTCATTGTTGGAATGTGTTGTTTGTGCGTATTCTGTTGCACAGTATTTAAAATCCGTTGAATTAAAAACGCCCAAACAAATAGACGAAGAAATAAAATCTGTAATTGATAAATATATAGATGAAGATGTCATACTTGATTATGTTGACGTAGGTTCGCTAAAAGAAAAAATCCAGAATATCATGTGGGATAATGTTGGAATATTGCGTAGTGAAAAAACATTATTAAATGCTCTGGAAGAATTAAACAAATTGAAAGAAGAATTCTTGCGGCCCTATAAATGCCTAAGTAAGGAAGAGTACGAGTTAAAAAATATGCTAACGGTTGCAGGATTGATAGCATTTTGTGCACTTCAAAGGAAAGAATCCAGAGGTGCTCACTATAGGTTAGATTATCCGAATTTGAACGAAGAATGTATTCATAGTCATATTACTAAGGAAGAAGGAGTTCCTGATTTTGTTAAATAAATTTTATGTACAGGAGCATGTTAAAAATGCTTTGATTGAGGATATTGGTTTTGGAGATATTACTACTGAAAACTTGGCAGGCGAAAACGATTTCTTAAGTGCTGAATTAAACACCCGCGATGATGGTGTTTTGTGCGGATGTGAGGTCTTTAAAACAGTTTTTAAGAGTCTTTGTGATGATGTGAAAATAAAATTTTACTTTAAGGATGGGGACAAAATACATAAAGGGGATAAAATAGCAGATATTTCGGGTTCTGCAAAATGTCTTCTTATGGGTGAAAGAACGGCTTTAAACTATATTCAAAGAATGTCCGGTATCGCAACCGAAACAAGAAAGTATCAAGATGCGATTTCTCCTTATAAGGCCAAAATTGTAGATACAAGAAAAACAACCCCGAATTTTAGAGCCTTTGAAAAATATTCAGTCAAAGTTGGTGGTGGAGCTTTACATAGGTTCAATCTTTCAGATTGTGCCATGATTAAAGATAATCACATAAAGTTAGCCGGTTCTATTACTGATGCAGTGATGAAATTGCGTACAAATTTGTCGCATGCTCACAAAATAGAGGTTGAATGCGACACATTGGAGCAGGTAAAAGAAGCAGTTGCAGTTCGTGCTGATATAATCATGCTTGATAACATGTCCTTGGAAAATATGAAAGAGGCTGTTAAGATTATCGATAACAAAGCTATTGTGGAGGCAAGCGGGAATGTAAGACTTGAAACAGTTAATAAGATTGCGTCTACCGGTGTCGATATTATATCTTCCAGTGCTATAGTTGCGAAAGCTCCAACTTTGGATTTGGCATTGGATATGTAAATATTCTTAGAATTTTAAAATTGTAACTTTTTAGTTTTATATATAAAGTGCTTAAAAAATACTTCGCACAGGTTATTTTAAGCTCTTTTTTATATAGAAGAATAATTAATTGTAAAGTTTCATAAAATGTGTAGCAAAAAAATTTTTTCTTTGTTTTAAAATGAATGTAGAAGATATAATTTTTTGGTGAAAAAATGAAAATAAACTCAATACATTATGATACGTCCCTTAAACAGGGAAACTTAGGGCTCCTTTCGGAATCTAATAATTTTAGAGAGAAGAATAACGCGGGCTTGTATGAAAAAAACAGAGGATATAATGAAGGCTTATATTGCGGCAGTTTTACGGGAAAGAGTAAACCTGCCGCAACTGTTATAAAGAGGAATTTATTTGATCGGATGTTGGCAAGCAACTGGTTTGGTAAACTTGCAAAATATGCTGAAGAACATAATATTTCGGCAAGTGCTCTTATAGCGTTGGTGCTTGCAGGTGTTATGCGTCCTGCCACAATCCTTTCTTTACCTGGGAAAGAGGATAAAGAAGACAAGATTTATGCAGCAGGTCATGCGATTGCATCAGGGATTATAGGCTTCCTTGTTTCAACAGCTGTTACTAGCCCATTTGATGTATCTATACGTAAAATATTTGATGATAAGAATTTTAGAGGTAAAAAATTTAAAGCAATTGATGATAAAATTGATGAGTTGACAAAATTAAAAAATGCCGGAAATATTACACAAGAGGCAAAGGAAACTCTAAAATCTCTGACAAAACGCAGAGAAACACTAAAAACTCTGATTAAAAATATTCCGGATTGGGTAATAGGAGTTCCAAGAGCTATTTTGACAATTGCTTTAATTCCGCCTATTTTGAAATATGTGTTTGGTGTAGAAAAGAAGAAGAAAAACCCACAGGAACAAAACAAAATTGTAGATACAAGTAAAACGGATACCCCAAAAATGGATTTTATGAACAAACCTGCTTTTGAACAATTTAAGGGAGGTGTTAAGTAATGAATTTATCTATTAATAACACTTTCTCAAAAAATAGTATTTATAACTTACCGAATTATCAAAATAATCAACAAAGACCTGCTTTTACCGGAAAAACACAGGCTGCAGAAGACTTGATGAATAAAGCTATGAAAGAAAAGTCAAAATTCTTTAAATATTTTGATGACAAATATGATAAATTTACTGATTTTATAGCTGATAAATTTACTTCAAGAGTATTGGAATCAGGTGCTTTGATGAAGCTTGCGAACAGGTTTAAAAATAGTGAAAATTTCTACCAACATTGTTTGACAGTCGGCTCTGTTATTACAAGTGGTTTGTATATGCAAAGAACGTTGGCTAATGACAAGTTGGATAAGGATAGAAAAAATACTCTAGCAGTTAATCAGGGTTTGACATTTGTTGTTTCAACGATAGGTGCTTATGCTCTTGATAAGTACGTTAAGGGCTGGTGGGACAATGTCACAGCTCGTTTTGCCGGACACTTACTTGGTGATGGCAAGTTTTATGAAAATTATTTGCAACAAAAACAATTAATAAACCAAGAAAATAAAAGTCTGAAAGAGGCTGCAAAGAGACTAGGGCAGAAACCTGAATTGAAGTCTGTTCCTAAAGTTACTAAGTTAGTAGAAGGTCACAATTACTATAAGACTTTACTAAAGACTTCTGAAACTGATGCAAAAGCTTTACTAACAAAAGTTAAAGGTATGACACCTCTTAGAGCAATGATAGTATTTGGCTTTGTATACCGTTATTTTGTTCCGGTTGTTGTTACAAAACCAGCTAATTTGCTTTGTGAGAAGTATCTTGCTTATAAAAAAGCAAAGTCAGACTTATCTGAAAAACAAAGTGCATAAAATGATTAGTTATGTTGATAATACTTGTAGAAAACCCAATTTTACTTCAAATTTAAGGCGGGTGTATGATGCTTCTACGAATTCTCTGTTGTATTTGAATACTACCGGATTGTTTCGTAAAGATCTTGATTGGGATAAATTTGTAGATTTTCTTATTTCAAAATACAAAAATACTGATAAAGTAAACATCTACTGTTATGCCTGCTCGGATGGGTCTGAACCTTATTCTCTTGCTATAAAACTTATGGAAAAAGCCGCTAAACTTGGTGTTGATTGCGATAAATTTTTTCCTATTAACGCAAAAGATATAGATGCAAAAATGATTTTTATGGCAAAACGTGGTTATCTCCCTGCAAATGAATCAGATGAAAAAATATTAACCGAGTATCCGCAGTATTTCGAAAAAACTCATATTATTCCGGATTTGGATTTGGGTTGTGATTCTATATGGCGTGTAAGATCGTATTTGAAAAATAAAGTTATATTTCAGCACGCAGATATAAATACTGATATAAATATTGTAAAGCCAAACAATTCCGTAGTTATGGCAAGAAATTTTTGGATATATTTAGATGGAGATTTTCAACGTAGAAATCTTGCACGCAATATACAAGCTTTGTTGAAAAAAAATTCCTTGCTTGTAGTTGGAAATTCTGAAAACATAAGACAATGTGATGTGGTTAGTACTCTATCGGATTTTGGGTATACAAAAACTCCTGTTAAGAATGTTTTTGATGTTCCTGAAAGAAAAATAAAGTATAAATCCATATATTACTAAACGTGTAGTATAAAATTGTATTTTGCTTGATTTTAAAAGATTTTTGTATTATATTTTGCATTAGGAACGGGGTTTGTAATTGGAAAAAGATTTTTTGGATATAGATTCAATAGCCAGGAAGTGCGGTCTTATAGACGGATCTGATGTTGACTCTATAATCCAAAATATTCAGGCTCTTGATGAGATTTATGAAAAGGATAATCTTGTAAAAATATACAATTCTTTCCTTTCTATGACAAAGGATCCTAATATTTTAATGTGTTTGATTCAGTGTTTAGATAGAATTAGGGACTATTCATCTTTGAGCCCTCTTTTGGATTTGTTTTTGATGAAAGATAACGAAAGTGAAAAAGATTCCCTTATAAATGTGAGGGTAATGTGCGCGAAGGCCATAGCAAATCTTAAAGATACTTCTGCTGTTACTCCTTTGTTATATTGTTTAAACGACAAGGATGAAAATTATAAAATTCGTCTGGCTTGTGCTGACGCATTAGGAAAAATTGGGGACAGATATGCAGTAGCACCATTGATTGCCGTTGTTAAGGATGAAAGTGAGAGATCTGTTTATCTTAGAGAATCTGCCGCATCTGCTCTTGGGATGTTAGGCGACTTGCGAGCTGTTGACCCATTGGTAAGCATTTTGGAAACTCAGAAGGGAATTTGGGACAAATTCACGTTTTTAAAAGAGCGTGTAATAGAGGCTCTTGGGAAATTGCGTTATGATAAAAATGACAGGGTTTTTAATGCTTTGAAGAACTCTTTGATGGATGAATCTCCTCAAATAAGAATTAATGCTATAGAAGCAATAATGGATAGCGAAAATCCTAAGGCTGTAGAAACTATAAAGACTTGTCTTGTAGAAGATAAGGATGAAGAGGTCAAAAAGAACGCATTAATCGCTTTGTATAATTTGGTTGGGCGTGAAATTCTTGATGAAGTTGCTAATAGTTCACAGTATCCTGATTTTTTAAAAATGGAGGCAGTTTCTATGATATCAGAGTATGAAGATAATTCTCAAGAGGTTCCAAATGAGGATGAATAGGGGTATAATACTTTTATCCGGAGGTTTGGATTCTCTAGTTAGCTTAGGATTAGGCATAGAAAAATACGGTATCTGTCTGGCTTTAACTTTCGATTACGGTCAAAAATCAGTCAAACAGGAAGTTGAAGCATCAAAGAATATAAGCAGATATTATGGATTAAATCATGAGGTAATAAGGTTAGATTGGTTGAAAACAGTCACTCATACAGCTTTGGTTAGTGATGAGAAAATTCCGCAGTATAAAGAGTTATCTGATTCTTTCAAGTCAGCTAAAAATGTCTGGGTTCCAAATAGAAATGGCCTCTTTTTAAATATTGCAGCGAGTTATGCAGATGGAGAGGATTATGATTATATAGTTATAGGAGCTAACAAAGAAGAAGGGCAGACGTTCCCCGATAATTCACAAGAATTTATAGAAAGAGTAAATGCAGAATTTGAATATTCAACTCAAAAACATCCAAAAGTTGTTGCACCCTTGATAAATTGTTATAAAAATGATATAGTTAAGCTGGCATTGGACAATAAAATCCCGTTGGAATACGTTAGAAGTTGTTATGCGGGAGGCGAAAGGCACTGTGGAAAGTGCGAGTCTTGTACCAGATTGAAAAATGCACTTTTGTATAATCACGATACATACTATATAAAGGAACTCTTTTGAAAACAAAATTAATAGAACAAGCAATAAAATATGAAGGTTGGCAGCTTTCTCCCCATTGGATATACAAAAATTTCAAAATTCAGGGGGATTCCATTGTTGCTTTTATAGGTGAGTGTGACGTTAAATTAACTGAGATGGTTGATATTGAAGATGTAATAAATAATGAACCCATATATAGCAAGTCTATGCTGAGTTTTATTTCGGAACAATTCAATGTTGGTCTGGTTGAAGGTGTTTTTAGACAAAGACTTTTGATTTGCGTAATAAAAGAGGCATTGGAAAAACGCGGGTTTAAAATTTATAGAGATGGTGATGACTTATTTTTTGACAATAAAAAGCTCACCGTTTCAATTGCAACAAAATCAGTAAATTCAATTTTAATCCATACGGGTATAAATATTGATTCCAATAATGCTCCTGTTCAGGCAAGCGGTTTGTCCAGCGAGCTTGGTATTTATGATATAACTGATTTAGCAAAAGAGATAATGGATAAATATTCCAAAGAAATTGATGATATAATATTGGCATCTACAAAAGTTAGAGGTGTATGATGGAAGAAGATTTGAAAAGACCTTCGCACATAAGTTACAAAGAATACCAAAAGAAAATAACAAAAAAACCAAATGATGGGATAATAATTTTTGTTTCAGCATTTTTTATTTTGTTACTTTTATTTCTCGGTATAGCAAAACAAATTTCTCCGGAAGTTGATGTATCAATCGGAGATGAAAATCAACAGGCCATGAATGATGAAAATGATATGTATAAATCATCTGTCGATTCAAGATTGAAGCTTTTGCAGGAAGAAGACAGTTCAAGAGAAGATCATATGTTTGCAGATGAGTTGGAGGAAAAGGTAGTTATTCCTGATGATAAAAAACATCAAGAAAATTCTGGAAATGACGTATTTGAAGAAAAACCGATAAATCTTGCAGGTACTGGTGCAAATCCAAAGCCTCAGGAAACAGCGTCACCATCTCCTCAAGTTTCGCAGCCTCAGCAGGCACAAAGTTTATCTGCAAAAGTTGTGGTTGGCTATTATGCTACAAAAGAACAAGCAGAAGTCGCAAAGGGTATAATAGCTGAATCCGGTTTGGGAGTTTCTCCGTTTGTCAGGAGTATTGGTGGAGCTTATACAATTCAGGTAGGCTCATTTGCAACTCGTGATAAGGCTCAGAGTGTTGTAAACGATCTTTTACGTAATAATTATCCGGCAAGAATAATTATGGAATAGAAAAACAAAAAAAAAGAGTTCATTGAACTCTTTTTTTTTTGCTTAATTAAACCAATTGCAGGAATCTCCCTTACAGAGAATATTTTCAAGATTTGCCATAACATCCTCTTTTGTCATTTCATACGTAACAGGTGTGATTGAAATTTTGTTATTTTTAACAGCAGCAATATCTGTATTTGAGTCTTCTGCTTCCGTGATAAGTTCTCCTGCCATCCAATAATAGACTTTGCCTCTCGGATCAATTCGTTTTTCGTAATTATCCGTAAACATTTTTCTTCCGAGTTCCGTAATTGCTACACCTGCAATATCTTCTTCATCAAGTGCCGGAACATTAATGTTTAAAATACTTTTTTTAGGGAAATTAAATCCTTTTAATTTCTTAAGTAATAGGTTAACGAATTTTGCACTGTATTCAAAATGTTCATATTCATAGTTCATACTTGCTAACGACATTGCAATACTAGGAACTCCAAGCATTGCTCCCTCCATAGCACAGCTAACAGTGCCTGAATATAATATGTCTGCACCTAAATTTGGTCCGTGATTTATGCCTGAAATAACTAAATCAGGCTGTTCTTCCGGTGTTAAAATTGCGTTGATTCCAATTTTTACGCAGTCTCCCGGGGTTCCGGTTGTAACCCATGCTCTTTTAACGCCATTATATGCTTCTACCTCTTCCACTCTTAACGGTGTATGCAAAGTTAATGAATGTCCTGCTGCACTTCTTTCTCTATCAGGGGCAATAACATAAACATCATGTTCTTTTGCTAATGTTGAAGTAAGACATCTTATTCCATTAGCAGCTATACCATCATCATTAGATACTAATATTTTCATATTTCTCCCTTTCATTACAATACTATCTTTCTTCAATAATACTATAAGATTAAACATAACAAAATCTCTAGTATTAAGAAATGTAACAAAATATAAGTTTGATATTTATAATATAGCAATTATATATACAAAAATTTTTTTATATAAATGACACGAGGAAATGCATAAAACGAGGAATCAAAAAAACGTTTTATTGCACACTACACTTCACACTATTACGAGGAATTGTTAAAGAATTCCAACGTCGCTTTCGAAAGATTGCGGCGTTTTTTTTATCCACTATAACGATGACCAAAAACTCAAATTTTAATGTTTAAATAAACCTACTTGTTAATAACAGCCAAGACCTCTGCCAATTTTCCACCGCCGTTATTTTTAAACTTTATTTCTTTTTTTGTTTCTTCCGGGGTAAAGTCAGATTTTTGGTAATTAATCAAATACTTCATAAATTCAGGGCTAAACATCGTACTCCTTTACTACACCAAATAATTTTTAACACACATCACACTTATATAAAAACATAAAATTGTAATTTATTGTTAGAAATTTACAAATTATTTACAATATTTAATGTGATGATATAATTGTAAACAAGGAATATAAGACTATGAATCAATCATCAATTATAGATATCATTTCCCCTATAATGGCAGGCCCTTCAAGTTCACATACGGCAGGAGCCGTGAGGTTGGGTTTACTCGCAAGAAATATATATAATGCAAAGCCTGATAAGATAACTTTTAAGCTATATAATTCTTATGCCTCAACAGGGAAAGGTCACGGTACGGATAAAGGTTTGCTTGCCGGTGTTTTAGGGTTTTCCGTATGTGATAAAAGAATAAAAAATGTTTTTAACACGGCTGAAGCCAAAGAAATTGAATACGAATTCGAGTTCTTGCAAGATTTTAACAGACATCCCAATGCCGTTGATTTCGTTATCGAAGGTGGCTTAAATATGTTTATTTCAGGGAATTCTGTAGGTGCCGGAGAAATCGAAATTACAAATATCAATAATTTTATGGTTAAGCTAAATGGTAAATACAATACTCTTTTACTTGTTTATGACGATGTACCGGGAGTGATTTCGACGGTAACGGGGATAATTCAAAAGGACAAAGTGAATATTGCATCGCTTCACTGTGATAGAAGCGGCAAAGGTAAGGATGCCTCAATGTGTATATGCATAGATGGGGATCTTTCACGCGATTGTTTTAAAGAAATAAGTGATTTAAAGAATATGTATATTGTAAGGTATATAAAAAAATTGGAAAGCTAATATGAAACATTCTATAAGTACGTTTAGACAATTATATTACACTTGCAAAGAGCAAAGTAAGCAAATTTTTGAAGTCGCAATTGAAAATGAAGTCGATAAAGGTGATTATTCGGAATATAATATTCGTCTTCAGGCAAAAAAAACTCTTGATGCTATGAAAGAGGCTATAAAAGAAGGTCTCTCATCAACAGAACTTTCTCCAAGCGGTATGAGCGGAGATGATTGCGACAGACTTCAGAAACGTTATTCAAACAATCGTTCAATACTCGGTACTACTGCTGAGAAAATTATGAAGTATGCTCTTGCAACCAGTGAACAAAACCTCCGTATGGGAACAATTGCGGCCTGCCCTACAGCCGGTTCTTGCGGAATTGTTCCTTCTGTCCTTGTTGCCTATGCTCAAGATAATAAAATAAAAGAAGACGCAGAAATTAATGCATTGATTACTGCGGGTGAAGTTGGCAGAATTATTTCTAACAAAATGGCTCTAGCTGGAGCTGTTGGAGGGTGTCAAGCAGAATGCGGAGTGGCCTCTGCTATGGCAGCGGCAGCTTTAACTCAAATGAGAGGTGGTACCGTAAAACAAATTATAAATGCTTCAGCTTTGGCATTAAAAAATGTTTTAGGTTTAACCTGTGATCCTGTCTGTGGTCTTGTAGAGATTCCCTGTGTAAAACGCAATCCGTTTTTAGCCATTCATGCCGTAACAGCGAGTGAACTTTCTATGGCAGATATAATGTCTAAAATCCCACCGGATGAAGTCGTTGATGCAATGGAGCAAACTGGACAGCTAATGTCACCACTGCTGAAAGAAAGTTCAAAGGGCGGACTTGCAACTACCAAAACTGCACTTGCATTGGCAAAAAATATTTTAAAATAAAAATGTAAACATTTGTAAATGTTTTTTATAAAATTGACAATTTTGTTGAAATTATATCCTTAATATATATATAAGAGATATGAGTATAATATTAAGGAGATATATTTATGGGCATGAATAGTGGACGCGTTGATGCAATTGGCTTAGATGATAGAATGAACAAAGCATCATATACAAGTCAGGTAAAAAAGAAGAACCCCTGGGAAAACATTGGTGCAGCAATGACAGGGATTGGTTCTATGTTAAACCTGCCTGAAAAATTCAATAGTGCTTTTACTGTTGGAAAGAGCGGAAATCAGGCTGAGGGTGCATTTTTAGGATAAATACTTTGCAAAAAGTTTTTATTTGTAATAAACTAGTCTTCAAAAAGAGGACTAGTTTTTATGTTATTAGCGGCAGATATAGGTAATACAAGTATAACTTTAGGAATTTTTGATGACAATGCTCTTGTTGAAGAGTACAGACTTGCTTCTGATAAGGATTTGCCTTTGGAAGAATACGAGGTTCTTTTAAAATCCTTGTGTAAAGATTTTAAAATTGATGGTGCAGTTATTTCTTCTGTTGTTGAGGAACTTACAAGCAAGTTTAAAAGTGCTGTTGATAATACATTTAAGCTTCATTCTTTAGTGTTATCAACTGAAATTAATACCGGAGTGAAAATTTCTTTGGATAATCCAAAGGAAGCTGGAGCCGATAGAATTGCTAATGCAGCAGGGGCTTATATATTGTATAAGCATCCCGTTATTGTTGTTGACTTTGGAACAGCAACTACTTTTGATATAGTAAATGGTAATGGAGAGTTTATAGGTGGTGTAATTGCTCCCGGTGTTAATTTACAGTTGAAGTCCTTAAATAAATTTACTTCTAAACTTCCAAGAATTGACGTAACTTTGTCTTCTTCTGCCATAGGTCATAATACCACGGATGCGATTCTTTCAGGTGTTTTAAGAGGCTCTGCATCAATGATTGATGGATTGGTTGAACAATGTGAGAAAGAACTTGGGGCGAAGGCGATAATTGTTGCTACAGGTGGATATTCAGGGCTAATAGCAAATTACTTGAAACGCCCTTTTGATTTTATCAATCCGACTTTGACGCTTGAAGGTTTAAGATACTTATACCAAATCAACAAATTAAATGTTATAAGTGAATTGCAAGAAATTTCCCATTAAGTTTTCATTCCATACCTGAACGTCATTTGGCACAGAAAGCACGACAGGGGTGAAATTCCATATATATTTTATGTTGGATTCGACCAGAAAGTCGGCTGTACTTTGGGCGAACTTGCCGGGAACGGTTAAAATTGCAATATCCACATCCTCTTCTATTGCCAGTTTTGGGAGTTGAGATACTTCTTGAATTTCCATTTTGTTTACGATTTTACCAATCTTTTTCGGGTCGTTATCAAATAATGCTAAAATATTTAGGCCATAGTCTGTAAAATTGCCATAATTTGCAATTGCTGAACCAAGGTTGCCGGCACCTATTATAAAAGCTTTTTTCGTCTTTTTAAATCCAAGAGTTTTTTCAATTGAACTTTTTAACTCTGTTACGATGTATCCTACCCTGCTTTTACCTGAGTTATTCAAGAGGTTAATATCTTTTCTTACTTGAGAGTCATCAATGTGGAGTAACGTCGCAATCTGTTTACTGGAGATAACATCAATCCCCTTGCTTATATAATCCGAAAGTATACAATGATAGAGGGTAAGTCTGTTTATAACTTTTTCCGAAATTTTATTATTCATAATTAAATTATATCATACTTTTACAAAAAAGAAAAAAGACGGGGTTGCGACTCAAACCCGTCAAGCTTATGAATTATATATGTATTGTTAGTTTCGCTCCCTATATCTTCCGTATATATATTATATACCACAAAACTAATTCTTTATAACTATATGTAAAGAAATGTTTCTAATTCTTGAGAATTAGTTAAAAGTTTTAAACATTCTTTTGAATTAGTTAATAAATCTCGTTTTTAGATAGTTTACATTTAGTTTTTTTCACGAGATTCTTCTTCTTTTACAAAATTTGCAAGTTCTTCAAGATGTTTATCTTCTATAGCTTCAATAAGTTCATTTACTGACTTAATTTTCCCAAGTGCAAATCCTGTTTCGGCTAAAAGCACGCAGTCATTACAGAGTCTATAACCATCATATTCTATTGAACCTGCAAGACATTTGTTTTCTCCGCAGCAGTCGCAATCAAAGTATTCATCAACAATATCAGGATTGTCTTCAATATCATCAATCCGCATTTGTTCAACAACTTGTGCCATTTCTTCTGCTATTTCTTTTTCTGTTTTTTTCATTTGATAAGATCCCTCATCTTGCTAACGGCTTCCGGTAGGCCTGTAAATACTGCACGAGATATTATACTGTGACCGATATTTAATTCGTGTAAATTTTTTATTTCATGCATCCTGTAAACATTCTCATAATTAAGTCCGTGACCAGCATTTACTCTAAGTCCCAAACTTTGTGCAAGTTCTGCTGATTTCTTTAGTTTTTGAAATTCGACCTCTTCTTCCTCATAACCAAAGCATTCAGAATAAGTGCCGGTATGAAGTTCAATAAATTGTGCTCCTGTTTTGGCAGATGCTTTTACTTGTTCTTCATCCGGGTCAATAAATAAACTTACTATTATTCCTGCATCAAGTAAGGGTTTTATAAATTCTGCGACTTTTTCTGTTTGTCCAGCGACGTCTAATCCGCCTTCTGTTGTTACTTCTTGCCGTTTTTCAGGTACAAGACATATTGAGTAAGGTTTTATATCAAGAGCTATTTGTTGAATATCTTCGGCCATTGCCATTTCAAGATTTAATCGGGTTTTTAATTTGTTTATTAAAGCATAAACATCTTCATCTTTAATATGACGTCTGTCCTCTCTTAAGTGCGTCGTAATTGAGGTTGCTCCATTTGCCTCTGCAATTTCAGCAGCTCTCTCGACGGAAGGTTCTACCCCACCCCTTGCATTCCTTAATGTAGCTATATGATCGATATTTACGCCTAATAACATTTTTACCTCTTTTCCTTAGTTAATTTCAAAAGTGCGGTGTATGAAGGCAAAATTGTAGTTTTACCTTCTGTAGTTGCTTTATCTATTGCCTTTTTTATATTTGGCTCCACTATAATTCTTTCTTGCGGAATTCCTGCATACTTTAGTCTTGTAGCCATATCGTTTGCTCTTGTGCCGGATGTTATTACGAGCTTTTTAGCATCTTTTAGCTGCTCGAAATCACTGTCCCATAGCCAAGAAATATCTCTTCCATCAGCATAATTATCATTTATTGCTATAACAATATTCGAATTCAAATCAACAGTTTTTAAAACTTCACTTGCTCCGGTTGGGTTTTTGATGAGTTGAATAATTGCAGGATTGCCATTAATAACACATTTTTCTGTTCTCCCAAATATTGCGTGGTAGCTGTCAAGAGCCTTTTGAATTTCTTCTTGATTAAGTCCGCATTCAAATGCAAAAGATATTGCCGCAAGTGCGTTATATGCATTATACAAGCCTGCAAGTCCGACTTTAAATTCAAAAGTGATTCCACTATTTTTGACACTTATTAATGAATAGTCATCAAATACAGTAACATCAGCTGAATAATTGCACTGAGGACGTTTATAACCGCAGTGCGGGCAGAAATAGTGCCCTTGTTGAGCAAAGAATTGTTTTGTATATTTAAGTTCCTCTTTACATTTGCAGTTAAATACTTCCGATGGAGCATTGGATGTATGTTGATAGCTGCATTTGTATTCAACATTTTCAAACCCGTAATACACAGCGTATTTTGTTTCGTTAAATGTTGCTACTATCGGATCGTCGGCATTTAAAATAAGTTTTAGATCAGGATTCTTTTTTATAGCTTTCAATATAAGGTTAGCTGTTGTGTTGAGTTCTCCGTACCTGTCAAGTTGGTCACGAAAAAGATTTGTTACAACCAAGTAGTCAGATTTTGCAAAATCGTACAGTTTAGATAAATAAGCTTCATCCGATTCAATAACAGCGTAGTCAAATCTTCGAAAAGGTCTAATGCAAAGAGCAAAAACATTGGCCACTCCCGTTAGCATATTTGCACCTTTAAGGTTGTGAATTACTTCTTGGTGAGCTGTTTCAAGTATGTGTGCTATTAATCCCGAAGTTGTCGATTTTCCGTTAGTCCCTGTAACAGTTACAAAGCTTTTTTTTATATATTTAGAGCAGTATTTCAAAAAATCAGGGCATATTTTTAAAACGAGCATTCCTACAAATGAGGTTCCTGAAGATCTGTTTAGCAACCTTATCCCCAGATATGCACATCTCGCTATTATTAACGACAGGTAAAATTTGAATTTGTTTATCATAAATAGTCCTTTAGACGTATTCTAATTTTTTTATAATTATCTTATCCTTTAATAATATAATACAAAAGTAAGAATAAGAGAAATGTATTTATTTATCGCAATAATTTTCATAGCAGAATTAATCATTGCCGTTACGGTAATTAATTTTATTGTCAAGATAAATAACCGTGTAAATAAATTGAATTCTTGTGTTGAGGTATTTAATCCTTTGGCAGAGGTATGTCTTCAGTACGTAAGATGCATTCTTACAGGTTTTAGGACAAATTTTGATAAATTAATTGATTATGTTGCCTGCAAGAAAAAACAAATTTTCAACAAATTTTTGATAGTTATTGCTATTTATATTTTGCTTTCTATTTTCCGGTCGAAGTCAAAAAAATATTCACACGCTTATCGCATAGCAGGTGTAATTCAAGATATAGCGGGCAATTTTCTGGTTTAGCTTGTAATCTTAACAAAAATATGATAGAATGAAAAATGAAAGATGAGGTTATGTTATGAGTAAAAACAAATCATTAATGTTCGGAATGGGCTTGTTAGCCGGTGTTGTCGGCGGGATTATAGCAGGCGTTTTGTATGCACCAAAGTCAGGAGAAGAATCCAGACGTCAGGTTAAAGAAGCTGCTTGTGAATTCTATGAAAAACATTCACCTGCAATCAATGATGCAAAAAAACAGGCACTTGAGAACATTGATCTTATGAAATATAAGCTTGAAAGGCAATTGAGAAAATTTAATAATATGATAAAATCAAAGAAACTTCTTAAAGCGAAAGAGCTTGAAGAAATGGATGATGAATACACTGAATACAATTAATTAAAAGGAAATTAATCAATGGAGATGTCACAAATTGCGTTAAATCAAGGGTTAACTTTTTTAGCTTGGGCAACAGGTGTAATTTTAATTGTTGTTGCGGGCTTTTTGGTAAAGCTTTTGATTGACCTGTCCACACTGGCAAAGAATTTAAATCAAACATCAATAATTGTTAATACGGAACTCAAACCGACTTTGCAGGAATTAAATACAACTTTGAGCTCAATAAATGAGATAGTAAAAAACACTGACAAAGGTGTCGGAGATTTTAAAACAGCCGTAGGGAAGATTATTGATAAGACAAAAGCGGTTTCAGGCAGTTTAATCGGCGGGTTGTTTAACGGTTTTATGACGGCATATAAGTTATTCAAAAAATAGCCGTTTATGGTGATTAATATTTATTTAAGTAAAGTTAAAATGATAACGAAAAACAAGTAAAGGAGTCATTATGTCAGCAACTAAATTTTTAGCAGGTTTTATAGTCGGAGGTGCAATTGGAGCTATCGCAGGAATTCTTCTTGCTCCAAAATCGGGTGAAGAAACTCGTGCTATGCTTTCTGATAGTGCAAAAGAAGCTATGAAAAGAGCAGACGAGACTGTAAAACAAATTCAATCAAAAGCTGATGACGTTGTTTCTGATATGCAGAAAAAAGGTGATGAAATTAAAGAAAAACTTCAAAACCTTATTAATCAGCAGAAGGAAGCAAAACAAGAAGCTTAGAAAAATTTTAAGCCTAAAATATAAAAAAAGGACAATTATTTAGTTGTCCTTTTTTTGTTGTTTTAAAGCTTCATCAAGAGCTTTTTCAAGAACAGTAATTTTGTTTTCCAAAACAGCAATTTTTGATTCATTTGTACTGTTCGATATTGATCCTTTTTCTAATTCTCTTTTGTATGCTTTATATTTTTCTTTTAATGATAGGTAAAGAGGTGCAAAAAAGAATATGGCAGATATTTCCCCCAGCAAAAATATAATTAATGTGTAAATGGACATATTTAAGGTTATTGATTTTGGGGTAATATGAAGCAATTGCCCGATTTTGCTGCTCAAAATGGTTACTCCTGCTGTGTCTTGATAGTTCATAATCAGAAGTATACATAAAATTAAAATTGAAATTATTGATATAATTTTCATTTTTGGCTCCTCAAATATTTTAAAACTTTTTTTATCTTCTCATCAGGTTCTATTTCAAGTTCTATTATTTCATTTCCAAAAGGTTTTGTAAACCTTAAGTAATATGATTGTAAAACTTGCTCTTCTGTGTTGACCTTTCCTTTACCTGCACCGTATAGTGTGTCATTGTAAATTGGATGCTTTTTGCTTGCAAGATGAACTCTTATTTGGTGAGTTCTTCCTGTTATCAAAGTTAGTTCAAGATAGGTAGCATCTTTAAATCTTTCCAAAACTCTTACTATAGTTTTACTTTCCTTGCCATCTTCACGTATCATCATTTTGTGCGGCTGATTAGGATTTCTACCTATAGGAAGATCTATGATATCCGTGTCTTTTTCATAATTTCCTTTAACAATTGCAAGATATTTTTTTGTTATTGTGTGATTTTTTATTTGTTCTGCTAAAAATTCGTGTGCCTTGTTGTTTTTTGCAATCATCAAGAGTCCTGATGTATTACGGTCAAGTCTGTGTAAAATCCCTCGTCTGAACTCTCCGTTAATATCGGACAAATTGTTGCCGTATCGATGCAAAAGAGCATTAACTAAAGTGTTTTCTCTTTCTAAAGCAGTCGGGTGGGTTAACATTCCCGAAGGCTTGTTTACAACAAGCATATTATCGTCTTCATAAATTATGTCAAGCGGGATGTCCTGTGCTATTATAGATAAATTTTCTTTTTCAGGAATTTCAAATTCTATTTTATCTCCGTCTTTTAAAGAGTAAGATGACTTTTTACTTTGACCGTTAATTGTTACTGCATTTGATTTTATAAGGTTTTGTATTTTTGAACGCGAAATATCCGGTATCATTTCTGCTAAGAAACTATCCAGCCTTTTGTTCTCATCGTTTTCATCTACAAAAAATATCATCTGATTATTTTGTCTTTTTTATAAGTATTAGTATTATTAAAGCAATTACACCTACGTTTATAAATATATCAGAGATATTAAAAACAGGGAAATTAACAAAATTAAGTTTGAAAAAATCTCTGACGTAACCGTAAATAATTCTTTCGTGTAGGTTGCCGGCAATTCCTGCTGACAAAATTGAAATAAAAAATATGGATTTTAAAGATATTGATTTGATATTTTTGATGACATGCAAAGCAAGTAAAACAAGAGCTATCATTGACAAAATTATTAACAATTCTCGAGAATCTTTTAAAATATTGAAAGCTGCCCCTGTATTCTTTATGTAATTTAGAGAGAAAACGGGGTTTGACAGGTGATAACCTTGGGAGAGTTGTTCTACCATCATATCTGACAAGTAAAGGTCAGTAAAAATAAAGAACACATAACATACAGCAAAATATATTAATTTACTTGCCTTTTCCATTATCTTCCCCTTTGGTTGCTTTATTTTCTTCAAATTTTACGTATTTATTTTCCGGAACAACGTTAACTCTTGTCATAATGAAGGCTAATCCGCCCATATATACTCTTATTTTGTCTGCGGAGTAATTTTCAGCTCTGGTAATCCCGACAGATGCGACAGCATATTCATTAACATTTAGGGTGTTTGACGTAAAATAACGTTCAAGAATATTGTCATCAGGCATTTTTCTAAATGCTTCATCCGTCTTTACTTGCGGATAAACAATATTTTCTTTGTTAATTGACGCTACAACAACAGTATCTTTTGGACTATCAACTTTTAATGTTGCTGTATAAGTTTTTCCTGCACCTGTTTGATTTGGAGCGAATAATTCCATATTTATATATCTTGCATCACCGTATTTTAGTGAAGATGTTTCCTCTAATATTTTCTCAGAGCTTATTAACCATTTTTGTCCCTGTTTTTCTAAGTAATATATGCACTTAGAAGTTGAGTAAAGCTCTCCTATAGCGGTAAAATCTCCGAGGTGCTCTTTAGATGTTGCAATTGCAGATTCTTGAACCAAAACCGATGCATAATTATCATTGAAATCAATATTTTTGATATCCGTAAAATAAACTATATCAGGATAAATATCCCAAGTTTCTTTAATCAACTTAAAATAATCTCCCTTCGTAAACCCGTCAGAGTTTACAAAATTTTCGGAGTAAAGAGTTTTTAGACCTTCTAAATCGTACTTATTCGTGAACACAATTTGTTGATTTATAACATTTTTTATTGCATTTAAGTTAGACTTGTTAATCCTGTTCTGTTCAATTCTTGCCTTTTGAGAAGAAATAATCCCTGCTTGGCAATTAGGCTGTACAGTCGCTGTCAGTAATAAAGCTGCAAATAATAAAACGGATAACTTTTTCATATACTTATTATACATAAAAACTTTTTTTTGTGCTAATATTTTTAAAGTAGATTAGGAGAGAAGAAAAAGATGAAAGATGCGTATTTTCCTCAGGAAATAGAAAAAAAATGGCAAAAGATATGGGAAGAAAAAGGAGCTTTCAAAACTCCCGACAGCAGTGATAAACCTAAGTACTATGCTTTGTCAATGTTTCCATATCCTTCAGGCAAGCTCCATATGGGGCATGTTAGAAATTACACTATAACGGATGTTATTGCTCGTTTTAAAAAGATGAACGGTTATAATGTTCTTCATCCGATGGGTTGGGACAGTTTTGGGCTTCCAGCAGAAAATGCTGCCATGAAGCACGGGGCAAATCCTGAAACTTGGACTGATGAAAATATTGCGTATATGACAAAACAATTAAAAATGCTCGGCCTTTCTTATGATTGGGATAGAGAAGTTACAACCTGTAAACCTGATTATTATAAATGGACTCAGTGGTTGTTTTTGCAACTTTATAAAAAAGGTTTGGCATATAAAAAAGAAGCAGCAGTAAACTGGTGCGAAGAATGCGGTACGGTTCTTGCAAATGAGCAGGTAATTGATGGCAAGTGCTGGAGATGTGACCATGTCGTTGAAAAGAAATATTTGTCGCAGTGGTTTTTGAAAATAACCGATTACGCTGAAGTCCTTCTTGAAGATTTGGATAAACTCCCTGGCTGGAGTGATAATGTAAAAACAATGCAGGCGAACTGGATTGGAAAATCTCAAGGTGCAATTTTAAAATTTAAGGTTGTTGAAAAAGATTTGGAAGTTCCTGTGTATACCACTCGTCCTGATACTGTTCATGGAATAACTTATCTTGTTGTCGCTCCGGAATATAAGGATATAGATAAATTAACCACACCTGAAAATAAGGAAGCGGTTGAAGCATATAGAGCTAACGCTCGTAAAATGACAGAAATTGAAAGACTTTCTACAGATAGAGTTAAAACGGGTGTCCCTCTTGGAACACACTGTATAAATCCTTACACGGGAGAAAAATTCCCTCTATGGACTGCTGATTACGCACTTGTAGAATATGGTACAGGTGCTGTTATGGCGGTTCCTGCTCATGATACAAGAGATTTTGACTTCGCAAAGAAATATAATTTGCCGCTAAAAGTTGTAATCCAAGATCCTAATTCACCTTCAGATTGCAAAAATGAAGCTTATACTGAACCTGGAGTTCTTGTAAATTCGAATGAATTTGATGGTATGAATAATGAAGATGCTAAAAAGGCTATCACTCAAAAGGCTGTAAACGGAGGATTTGGAGAATTTAAAACCCAATATAGGCTAAGAGATTGGCTTGTGTCACGCCAAAGATATTGGGGAGCTCCGATTCCGGTTGTGTATTGTGAAAAATGCGGTATTCAGCCTGTACCAGAAGATCAGCTTCCTGTTTTATTACCGAAAGATGTTGATTTTAGCGTTGTTGGAAAATCTCCGATTACGACTTCAAAAACATTTATGAATACAACTTGTCCATGCTGCGGCGGTCCTGCAAAACGGGAAACAGATACAATGGATACCTTTGTTTGCTCAAGCTGGTATTATTTAAGGTATTCGGATGCAAAAAATGATAAAATGCCTTTTGCTAAAGACAAAGTAAATAAATGGCTTCCGGTTGATCAGTATGTTGGAGGAATTGAACATGCAATTCTTCACTTATTGTATTCAAGATTTTTTACAAAAGCCTTGAGAGATCTTGGACTTCTTGATTTTGATGAACCGTTTAAAAACCTTTTGACACAAGGTATGGTATTGAAAGACGGTTCAAAAATGTCTAAGTCTAAGGGAAATACCGTAGATCCTGATGAAATATTTGAAAATTACGGAGCAGATACCGCAAGGTTGTTTATCCTCTCAGATTCACCACCGGCAAGAGACTTTGACTGGTCAGATGCTGGTGTTGAAGGATGCTATAAATTCTTAAATAGAGTTTGGAGATTGATTTCTTCAAATGAAGAGTTTATAGGTTTAAGCTATCCTGAATTGGGCTGCGGTTCTTTGAAGAAAAAAGAAAATGACAATCTTCTTCGTCTTGTTCATATTGCAATAAAAGGTATTACAAACGATATTTCAAACGATTTTCAGTTTAATACGGTTATATCTAAGTATCGTGAGCTTGTAAATGCTATTTATGATTGGAGAAGTAAAAAATCCGATCTTGATGAAGAAGACAAAATTGTTTTCAGCTTTGCAGTTGTTACTTTGATTAAATTAATGTCACCTGTTGCAGTTCATTTGACGGAAGAAGCTTGGCATGAGTTGGGCGGAGAAACTTCTATTCACGATGTAGAATGGCCAAAATGGAATGACAACCTTGCAAAAGCAAGTTCGATTACTTTGGTCGTACAAATAAACGGTAAAGTAAAAGACAAAATAGAAGCAGATGAAGCTTTGTCTGAAGAAGAGTTGAAACAACTAGCTTTATCGAGCGAAAAGGTAAAAGAACTGATTGAAGGCAAAACTATTGTTAAAACCATAGTTGTCCCTAAAAAACTTGTTAATATTGTTGTTAAATAAGTTTAGACAGTAAATTTTTTAATTTTTTGAAGAATCCGTACTTTTGTTCGGGTTCTTCTTTTTTTACAGGTATGTACATTATAAGATTTTCTGCATTATTTAGCTTTTCATTTTTAGCAATGCATTTGTCTAAAATTTTGTTCATCTTTTTATTGATGCTTGTAAAACCCTGTTTTCTATAAAAAATATGGCTTGGATATTGTGGGTCATACAGACTGCTTGCCAGTAGAAATAGATGATTATTACAGTTGTATTCGTTACTTTCGTTTTTTGCAAAATTTATAAATTTCGTCCCGTATCCTTTTCGTCTCTGGAATACCAAAAGCCTAACAATTTCAAGAGCTTTGGTTTTTCCTTCTTCAGGGTATATAAGATTTGAAGTAATATTTTTATAAGGTTGTGTTACCATCTCTCCAACGTATTTCCCTGTTTTGGTTTCAAACATTCTGTGAACATTTACTATACAGCGTCTATTAACAGACACATCGAAAGCATCAGCTCTGAATGAATATATTAATTGTTCAGGAAGTTTTTTGAAATTTCTGATGTCTAAAAATTTTCTGTAACTGTTTGGATCAAGTTTTATCATACAATACTAAAGTTCCGTAAAAAAAATATTTGCTACAAAAATTTAAAGATAAAATATTTACAAATAGTAAAAAACACACCCAATCTATCTTTTATGTATTATAATAAAAGATGTTAGATAAGATTATAGGGATAGGAATTTGAAAAAAAATAAATATTATTTTATCGCTATAGGCGGAATAGGGATGAGCGGGCTGGCTAAGTATTTGTTAGAAAACGGATGCGAAGTTTCCGGGTCTGATATTGTTGATAGTAAGTATGTACAACGATTAAGGGATTTAGGTGCAAAAGTTTACATCGGCCAAAAAGCCGAAAATGTCCCTTCTGATGCGATTGTAGTTGCAAGTACGGCAATTAGGAATAACAACCCTGAAATGGTAAGAGCAAAAGAATTAGGACTTCAGGTTTATCATAGATCTGATATTCTTGCAGAAATTTCAAGGTGGGGTAAGACTTTCTTAGGTTATTCCGGAACGCATGGGAAAACTACAACAAGCGGTCTTTGCTCTTATGTGCTTGAAAAGGCAGGATTAAAGCCTTCCTATGTGGTTGGAGGAATTATACCGTCTTTGAATACTAATGCACATTCTCAAGATGGCAAATTTTTTGTGGCAGAACTTGATGAAAGTGACGGTACTATTGTAAAATATTGCCCGAATATTTGTGTTGTAAATAATTTAGAGGCAGACCACCTTGATTTTTATAAAGACGGATTGAAATCTATTCTTTCAACTTTCGAAAAATTTATTTCTAAAATGCCTGATAGTTCTTTAGTATTGGTAAATGCTGATTGTGAAGCTACAAACAGTCTTCATGGTCACAAAACTATGACTTTTGCTTTAGATGCACAAGCTGATTATAGAGCTGAAAATGTAAGTTATAAAAGTGATTGTACGACTTTTGATATTTTTTATAAGGGTGAATTTTTAACAGATTTAACGATTATCCTTAGAGGGAGGCACAATGTATATAATGCGTTGTCAGTTTTGGCAAGTTTGCATCAGGCAGGGATTGATATTAACCTCATAAAACCTCATTTTGCAACCTTTTCAGGTATGGGAAGAAGGTTCCAAAAAATAGGTGAATTTAACGGAATAACTGTATATGATGATTATGCACATCATCCAACAGAAATTAAAGCAACTCTTTCATCCGCCGAAGGTATGGTTGGTAAACGTGTAGTTGCAGTTTTTCAGCCGCACAGATATACCAGATTAAAAAATCTGTGGGATGAATTTTTGAAGGCTTTTGATAATGTTGATAAAGTCGTTGTAACTGATGTATATTCAGCTTCTGAGGATGAAATTGACGGGGTTAATTCTGCCAATTTTGTCAAAGAGCTTGCTGAAAGACAAAACTGTGAATATATATCAGGAAGTATAAAGGATGTTGCCGCAAAGCTTTATCCGGAGCTTAAAAAAGATGATGTGGTAATTGGTCTGGGAGCTGGAACAATTACTAATTTAGGTAAAGAGCTTTTGGCTATTGATAAAGAAGGTGTAAGAGTTGGATTATAGAGAAAATTTTGACGTAAAAAAACTGACTTCCTTTAAGATTGGCGGGGAAATTGCAAGAGTTTATTTCCCTACTGATGTGGATGAATTTTTAGAGGCCATTGAAAAAGAACCTAATGCATTTATAGCCGGCAATTTATCTAATATTCTTGTTTCATCGGATGGCTATGACGGTGCTGTTATTTTAACAAAAAAGATGGATCGTATAACTTTTGATGGGAAGAAAGTTTTGGCTGGTGCAGGGGTAAGAGGCACAAAGCTTTCAAAATTAGCTTTAGAAAACAATTTAAGCGGTTTAGAATTTATGGTTGCTTTCCCCGGCTCTGTTGGCGGGGAAGTATTTATGAATGCAGGTGCCCACGGGCAGATGATTGCTGACGTCTTAAGTTGTGCCAGAATTTATTCTCCCGAAAAAGGAATATTTACATTGAATAATTCTGAAATGGAATTTAGTTACAGAACTTCTATTTGCCAGAGAATGCCATATTATGTTTTGGAAGCAGAATTTGAACTTGAAGAAAAGTCTTCTTCTGAAATACAGGAAAAAATGGATGAAAATTTGTCCTTTAGGCTAAATAAACAGCCTTCTTTGACTTTACCAAATTGTGGCAGTACATTTAGAAATCCGCAAGGGGATTCTGCCGGTCGCCTTTTAGAACAGGCAGGGATGAAAGGTTTTGTCTCCGGAGGAGTTTATGTTTGGGAAAATCATGCAAACTTTATTATTAATGATAATGATGGAACGTCTTTGGATGTTTTAAATTTAATGTATGAGATGTACAAAAGGGTAAAAGAAAAGTTTGGTATAGAGTTAAAGCCTGAAGTGAGATATTTGGGTGGGAACAATAAAAAAGAGGTTGAGATATGCAAAATATTGTATCAAAAGTAGATAAAAGTGCTAAAATTGCAGTTTTGTGCGGAGGTTTTTCTTCTGAAGCAGAAGTTTCTATGCGCTCAGGTAAAGGATGTTTTGAAGCTTTACAAAGGCTAGGATTTAAAAATTCACAGATAGTTGTAGTCGACAAGGATATTGCTTTAAAATTAAAGGATGGAAATTTCGATTATGCATTTAATGCTTTACATGGGAAATATGGTGAAGATGGATGTATTCAGGGGTTATTAGAGATTTTACAAATCCCTTACACAGGTTGTGGAGTTATGTCCAGTTCTTTGTGTATGAATAAGGAATATACCAAACGAATATTATCAACAAATCCTGAAATACCTATGGCAAAATCAGCTTTTGTAAGAAAAGGGGATGATCTTTTTGAAAAAACAAAAAACTTGACTTATCCTTTATTTGTAAAGCCTGTTTGTGAAGGTTCGAGTTTTGGGATGACTAAAGTCGACAGACAAGAAGATTTGCAAGCTGCTTATGATGTTGCGATAAAATACAATGATGATGTTTTAATAGAAGAATTTATAGACGGATTTTTTGTAACTGTAGGAGTTTTAGAATGTGAGGGTGAACCTTTTGCAACAGAGATATTAGAAATAAGACCTAAAACTGAGTGGTATGATTTTGAAGCAAAATATACAAAAGGTATGTCAGATTTTATTTGTCCTGCAAATTTGTCTGAAGAAGTTACAAGACATGTTAAGGATGTTTCTGTTAAGGCATTTGAAACAGCAGGTTGCAGAGGTTTAGCAAGGATAGATTTTATGATGAAGGTTGATATTCCATATTTGCTTGAAATAAATACAATTCCGGGGATGACGGTTATAAGTGATTTGCCTGCACAGGCTGCGGCGATGAATATAAGTTACGATGAGTTGGTGCTTTTAATATTAAATAGTGTCGGATTAAATAAGTAATGGAAAAAAAAATAACGGACAAATCTATAGATTCAGAATATGATGAAGTTGCAGATCCTGAGGAGCTCAACCATCCTCCAATAGATGATGGCAAACATCTTGTAAAGAAAAAAAGACGAGAACGTTTGGTAAGGAAGGGACGTATAAAACAGGAACGTTTCAGAGGTTTTATGCGATTTTTCCTATCTCTGTTTTTTATATTTGCATTAGCTTATGCGTTAAAATGTCCGGGCTGGTACATGGACAAGAACGCCTTTAATCGTGTTGGAAGTAATTCTGTTGAAATTATTAACAACAATATCGTTCCAAGCAATAAAATACTGGCATTATTGAAGCACAGTAATGTCCCGAATGTTCCTATATATATGGCTAGAACAGACGAAATAAAGAAGGAACTTTTGAAGCTTGCACCGGTAGAAAATGTTTACATCAGACGTTATGCATTTCCGGCCAGAATCCAGATTATTTTAAGAGAGAGGATTCCTGCGGTTACTATTTCTCCGGATGTAAAAGTAGCACCTGTAGCATTTTTTACAACTGATGGGAAACTTATTGGCAGAGAATTCTTACCTTTAAAACCGGGTTATAAGACCATTTTGGTACTATCTTACGGGAACAAAGGAGATGACTATAGAAAATGGGATTTGAATAAAATAAAGCAGATTGAAAAAATCGCTTTGTATGTTGAAACATATTCAAAAGAGCCAGTAGAATATATTGATTTTAGAAATCCAAACGATATATATGTAAAAATAAAGTCCGTAAATATAAGGATAGGAAGACTTGATGAGAATGTTTATAAAAGAATAGAGAGGATTCCATCTATTCTTCCCCAGGTAAAACTCGTTGATTCAAAAGTTAAGTATTTGGATTTGAGTTGGGAGAAGGTAAATTATTTGAAATTACAATAACAGGAGTGTGGATATGAAAATTTTATTAGCACAAACAAGATTAAAAACAGCAGATTTTGACTTTAACTTTAATAGTATAGTTGATAAAGTTAAAGATGGTTTTGATTTAATAATTTTTCCAAGTTCTGATATAGAAGATTTGGGTGGTAAGGATTTGGTATTAGATAAAGATTGTAGAAGTGCTCAGACAAACTTTTATTATCGACTCGCTGATAAAAAATTTAATTCCGCTTTGTTAATAGGGAATGTTTTAGTCAGAAACGGCAACGTTGAAGTTTCTGATGATGGTTATTATGATATTTGCGGGAAAAAAGTTTTTGTATCGGACTCTTTTATTGAAGATGTAAATTGTGACTTGTATGTATTAGCTAAAAACAGATATTTTGCAATGAATACATATAGAGATTTTGTAGATGGCATTCAAGTTAAATCTGATTTTGTGTACATAAACGCAATTGGTATGGCAGATGAAAACATATATGCAGGTGGGAGTTTTGCAAAAAATGCCGATAACCAACTGGTTTATCAAGGATTGGTTTGCGAAGAGTGTTTATCTGAAATATCTTTTGCCAGCGGCATTGATTTTGTTGATATTCCCATGGAAGAACAGGTTTTAAAAGTCACTACTTTTGCGTTGAAGGAATATTGCGAGAATTCCGGCTTTCAAAAAGTTGTTTTAGGTCTTTCCGGAGGTATTGATAGTGCATTAACAGCAACTTTGGCAGTAAAAGCACTCGGAAATGAAAATGTTTTGGGAATATTAATGCCAAGTATGTTTTCTTCAGAGGGTAGTATTACAGATAGCTTGAATCTTGCCAAAAATCTTGGCATAAAAACAGTAAAAGAACCTATAACCCCTCTTTTTGATGCATTTATGTCAAATAGAGAAAGACTTCATGATTTGGCTGAAGAAAATTTACAAGCACGTTTGAGGGCTTTGATTTTGATGTTTTATTCTAACAGAGAAAACCGTCTACTTCTTTCGACTGGTAACAAATCAGAAAGTGCTATGGGCTTTGGAACATTATACGGTGATTTAGCAGGCGGGTTTAATTTGATTTGTGATTTGACAAAGACTAATGTTTATAAACTTTCAAACTACATAAATAAAGATAAAGAGGTTATACCTCAGGCTATAATTGATAAGGCTCCTTCAGCAGAACTTCATCCAGGGCAAAAAGATCAGGATAGACTCCCAGAATATGCTGTTTTGGATGATATAATTGAAATGTACTTGGAACAGTGCATTTCTTTGGATGAAATATATGCCAAATATGACAAAACTCTTGTGGATAAAACAATAAAAACCATATACAGGATGCAGTTTAAAAGACATCAAGGGTGTTTGGGCGTAAGATTGACTGAAAGATCATTCTGTAATGGGATTAATATGCCTGTAGTACAAAAATTTTATTAATATAATATTGCAATTCTGAAAAAATATTGTTATAATAGTTGTATATATATGTTTACGAGGGATTAATGAATTTTACTGTACTAGTTGACAACAACGCAGGATGTAATATTAATATGCTTGCTGAACCTGGTTTATCTTTTCTGTTGGAAAATGATTATCAGAAAATTCTTTTTGACTGCGGGTATAGTGATATTTTTATCAAAAATGCATATAAAATGGGGCTGGATTTAACAGAAGTTACCGAGATAGTACTCTCTCACGGTCATAATGATCATACTGCAGGCCTTATAAGGCTTGATATTTTATATCGAAAAATGCTGGCTGCAGGAATTAGTTTAACTCACAAAACTATATATGCTCATCCTGATGTTTTTGAGCCTAAATTGAATGCCCAAAAACATAATATTGGTTTCCCTGGTAATGCCGGTGATTTGTGTGATGTTTTTGACATTGAGTTGTCTTACCAGCCTGTTTGGCTGACTTCTCGACTTGTTTTTTTAGGAGAAATTCCTATAAAGTATAAATCCGATTATAAATATAATGATGAATCAGCAGTTGTGTACAAGGGTGTTGACGGACTTGTAATAATGGCAGGTTGCTCACATATTGGTTTGCCAAACATAATTGATCATGCTAAAAAAGTGACAAAAGAAGAACGCATTAACACACTAATCGGAGGAGTTTGGCTAAGAGACAAAACTGAATATAAAATTAGAGAACTCGGTATATATCTGAAATCATTAAATATCCAAAACTTTTATCCCGGACATTGTTGTGATTTGAACTCCAAACTTGTTTTGTCAGAATATTTGAAGGTAAAGGAAGTTTATTCCGGCTTAAAATTGTCCTTTGATTAACAAAATTAAACAAAGAGCTTGCAAATAAAGATTCTGCATAATATAATTGTTTTGCAGAAGTTTTATGGCTTTGGTATGCCAAAAGCTTCTTAAGTACACTTCCTTAAGCGATGCCGAAATATTTTAACATTAGCGGTACTTGTCTTGAGGTTACAAAAAAGGAGGACAAAATGCCAAAAATGAAAACACACAAGTCTGCTGCTAAACGTTATAAAGTTACAGCAACAGGCAAGATTGTTAGAAGACAAGCAGGTATCGGTCACTTGCTCCAACACAAATCTGCTTCAAGAAAACGCAGAATCTTTAAGACGATTTCAATTTCAAAATCACATTTTAAATTGATTTCAAAAGAGTTACCTTACAGAAAGTATGCGAGATAGGAGGCAGTAAATGAGAGTAAAACGCGGTAATGTATTACGTAAAAGACATAAAAAAATATTAAAGTTAGCTAAAGGTTTTATTGGTGCAAGAAGCAGAATATTTAAAGTTGCTAATATTGCAGTAATGAAAGCTTTGAAATACGCTTATAGAGACAGACGCACTACAAAACGTAATATGCGTCGTTTGTGGATTGTTAGAATTAATGCAGCAGTCAGAGAACGTGGAATGAGCTATTCCAGATTTGTTAATGCTTGTAAGAAAGCTAATATCGTTGTAAACAGAAAAATGTTAGCTGACTTGGCTGTTAGAGATCCGGAAGCTTTTTCAGTTGTTTTTGAAGCAGCAAAGGCAGCTAAGTAGAAGCTTTTTTGATAAGCGTTTTAGTATTTTAAATAAGAGACTCTGAAAATCCGGAGTCTCTTTTAATATTTCTTAATAATTTTGTAAATTTTGAAGTAGAAAAATACTTTATATATACAGGTTAGTTTTAATCTGGAGAAAACGGTTATGCTAGGTAGTAATATCGATACCCCTATAATGTATCAGGATTTAGGTTACAGTACAATGGGCCCAACAGCTTATCCAATTGGTTTGTTAGGCGGGTATTATCCATCTTATCTTGGAGGTGTAAATTTACCAAGACAGCTTGATGCTGATAAGTTTCAGATAATGGACAGAAAAGAAAAGGAAGGTATTAGTACCGCAAAGAAAGTTGCTGCTGCTCTTGGTATAATTTTTGCAGTTGGTCTGTCAGGGCGTTTCGTCAAAAATATTAAAGCTGCAGGCGGTATTGGTAAATATTTAAAAGACGCTTGGGACAAAGTTGTCCATGGTTTTAAAAGAATATTTTAGTAAATAATACATCCATCCCCCATCCAAAACAAAATGCAAGGTATTTTATATCTTGCATTTTCCATGTTATAATAGTGATTAACAAAATAAGGGGGTTAAAATGGCTAAAGATTGTAGTTTTGATGTAGTATCTGAATTTGATAGACAAGAGTTGGTAAATGCTGTAGATCAAGTAAAAAGAGATGTATCTTCTCGTTTTGATTTGAAAGATTCGGGTTCTACGGTTGATTTGGAAGCTGACAAAACAATTACGATAACGACAAGTGATGATATGAAATTAAGAAATATTTATGATATTTTGCAATCAAAACTTGTAAAAAGAAATTTAAGTATAAAAATATTGGATCCTCAACCGGTAGAAAATGCTCTCGGAGGTAAAGTGCGTCAGGTATTTAAACTTAGAAAAGGTTTAAATCAAGAGTTAGCAAAAAAAATAGTTGCTGATATTAAGGATTCGAAAAAGAAAGTTCAAGCATCTATTCAAGGCGATCAAGTTAGAGTTTCCGGAAAAGACAAAGATGATCTTCAAGACATTATCAAACTTTTACGTTCCAATGAGGATAAATATGACTATCCTCTTCAGTTTACAAATTATAGATAAAAAAAAGAGCCTTTTGGCTCTTTTTTATTGTTGTACGATTTTGTTTTTATCGTCCACGATAACGATTTGTGGTTTATAACCATCCATTTCTTCGGGGTTATAAAGTCCGTATGCAATAATAATAACTTTATCTCCCGGTTGAACTTTTCTAGCAGCAGCTCCGTTAAGGCAAATCATTCCTGAGTCCGGCTCACCCTTAATTACGTAAGTATGGAATCTTTCTCCGTTGTTGATGTCTAAAATATCAACCTTTTGCCATTCTTTTATTTTAGAAGCTTTCATTAATGTTTCGTCAATAGTTATGGAACCTACATAATTAAGGTTTGCATCCGTAACTGTTGCTCTATGTATTTTTGAACTAATAAATTCTTGCAGCATATTTATACCTCGCCTGAACATTTTACTGCAAACAATAAAAAAAATCAAAATAAAGATGTAACTATGTAAAGATAGTTACATCCTTTTTTTGTTTATTTAATGTGCCTAGTTAAATGTTTTGTTTATATATTTTGTCGCAATAATTTTCTATATTTGGAGTATCAATTTCAAACACATGAACCCTTGCAGGCCCTAAATCAACACATAATTCATTGTCATGAACTTGGAACTTACTTTCTTGTCCGTAGGATGGAAGAAGATTTTTTAATTCTTGAGTTGATTTAAGTGTAGGGATACTTATTTTGCAAGCCATAGAACGATTTACGTTTTTGTTTGCTACAACCAAGAGAGTTTTCCCGTTGAGATGTCTTGCATAAGCTATTATCTGGTCGTTTTTGTCACCTTTTTTATCTAATTGAATAAATGTTCCTTTGGTAATCACGTCAAGATACTTATCTCTCATTTCAAAAGCACTTGTCATGAACTTTCCGATTTCAGGTTGAGTTCCGCCAGGTTTTCTTGATAGGTTAAATATATCAAGCTTTCCTCTGTGAACAGTCATTTCATGATTATCTGTTTGTGTAACAGGATTATATTTATCTTCGTATGGGTAAATATAATCGTCTCCTGATTGGTAGCCATCAACTATATAAGGATTAAGCATTGGTAGCGTTGCCTGTAACCCCATTGTGAGATTACAATAATCAGCTCCACCATGAAACATTGGAGAGATGTCATCGTGTGTCGCAAAAGAGCCTATTAGAGACTTACCTTTTGGTAAATTATAGGACATTCCAAGCATATCTTTGACGTAATCCATAAATGTTTCAGCATTTGGCCACTCATGGAATATGTGATATTGTCCATAAATCATATCATATCCGGCTCTTAAGGAATCTTCCGGTCTGTCAAATGGCATATTTGCTTGTGGAGAAGCATCTTCATAGGTATAAGTTTCTGCCAGCCAAGCAAACTCAGGATCTCTCATTCGAGAATAAGGGATTATTATATCCCAAAATTCAACCGGTTTAGCTCTTGCAACATCTGACCTTATACCGTCTATGCCAAGGTCAATACACATATCAACGTACTGTTTATGAAGTTCTAAAAGTTTTGGATTAAGCGTTCTTTTCCCTTCATCTTCCCAAGGTTGAAACATTCTAATATCATTCCATCCTTGAGGAGTTTTGGCAAGCCCGTCGCGTTCTTTTGCCATCCATTCAGGATGTTCTAAAAACATATCATAAGATGCACAACTTGGCATATCAAGCATTACTCTAATCCCACGTTTGTGACATTCATCTATAAACGCTTTAAACTGTTCTTTATCAGTTCTTGGGTCATTTTTGTCGACTAAATTGGGGTCAATTGCAAGCATATCTTTCGGAGAATATATTGAGCCTGCTGTTCCCATAGCTTTTATCTTTCCAGGCGGATGAATCGGGAGAATATGCAAGGTATTAAATCCTTGAGCTTTTACCTCATCTAATCTTTCGATAGCGTTAAGGAATGTTCCGTTTTGCTCATTTCCGTCAATATAATCATTCCCGTTTGTATCTTTAGCGTTAAAAGTTCTCATAACAATTGCTAAAATTTTAGCTTGATTGTTTTGTACCATTGTTCGTAAATTATTATGATAGTTTACCGGTTCTGTATTTTCAGATTTTTTTACCGCCGGAATATTTATCATCGCAAGATTATTAAGGTAAGAATTTAGTAAACCCGAATTAACATTTGACCTTTGTGGCTGAGATGGTGTTTCTTTGTTGCTTTCAAAGGAGTTAGGTTGAAGTTGTTGAATTTTGCGTGCAATTAAATTTGTTGTATTAATCATTGTTTTTCACCTACTTTTGTCGGGTTTTTCATTTTGCCAAAGAAGAATTGTGCGAACACTGTTAAGCCAAGAAGTGCTGCTCCAAATCCGCCGAACATTTTTAACCATTTTTTATTATTGTACAATTGTTGACCGGTTTTGAAAATCAATTCGTCAGGAGCAATACCTGTCAGTAAGAATTTAACATCAGAACCGCAGGTGTTTTCTGCTCTTATTAAATGTCGAGGTTTTGCGAAATATTTTTCTCCTCCTAATTTTTCAAGAATCACTTCTCTATACTTAACGACTTCATCCTTAATACTTGATTCTTTCAGAACAGACATTGTATCCGGATGCATATCACCTTCGTACATTAATCTCATAGCATCTTGATAGAAGTATTTATCTCCTGGTATATCTGTTAACTCTTCTGTTTTACCAAAGTAGCGGTTAATGACTTTGCCATCCTTCACTTCTACAGGGCCTTGCGTCATATCAGGTTCAGGATTTCTCAGCATATAAAATTTTGTTGCATAATCAGATGAATGCCCTTCAAGGGTGATTATTTTACACAATTCAATTAACTCTTCTTTAAGCTCAATGTATTTGCCCTGTAACGCAGGTATTGAATTTGCATCAGCAGCAATTCTTCTGTAAAAATCAAGAGTATTGATTATCCTGTAAAAAGAGCTCTTTACACCTAAAAGTCTATCTCTTGCATAGGTTTTTTGTAATTGTTTTGCGGATCCGACAACATCGTCACTGTTAACCCCTGCAATTGCCTTTGCTGTTCTGGCAAAACCAATTTTGGGCCCTCTAAGTTGGCTTGCAAAGTTGTCAAATACGCTGTCTACAATTTTTTCGTATGCACTTTTTGCTGTACTGTCTGTCAATAAAGGAGTGCCAATATCACTGGTTTTAATTTTACTGTTAACTTCTGCAATCTTTTTAACCAATTTTTCCATAACACTATTGTATCTGGCTTTATTTGATACAATATGTTCAATTTTGTCTCTGAGTAAAGTTCCCATAAGTGTTCTGTCACTTCTGGTTCTTGTAATTTCTTCTGGTGTAAAGCCCAATGTTTTCATCAAATCTTGTGAGACATCATTCCAATAATTAGCTATAACTGTTTCAGGAGCAGCACCAACTTTTTTTAGAGCATATTCATCAAGTGAGAACTGTTTGATGTTAAAATTGTCTATTATTTGTGCAAGACCTTTCAATTTAGTTGAGATTTCTTCTGTAAGAACTTTAGAACCTGTATTTTTTAAGACAATTTTTATAGGACTTGAATTTTTATCTTTTGTCATATTGCCCATAATCAGCTTGCGAATTAGTCGTAAATCCTTTTGTTTGTCAGGATTAGCCTCGTTATATGTTCTTACGTTATTTTCAATTAAAGTTTTGATGATATCCGATACAGTGTTTAATTCAACTGATTTTACTTCTTTACCGATCAAGCCTTCATTTTTCAAAGATTCTAGCAGAATTGTTTCATCTGGGATTACTGATTTCAAAAATTCTGCATCAGCATGCGGAACTTTTTTAGCAAATATTTCTTGCAAGTTTTTGATAATATTTTTGACATTATCATCCTGAATTGTATACTGATTTTTGCCCCAAACAGCATCTTTTAAGTCAAGTTTGAAGCTTTCAGCTGTAACAGGATCCATGTATCTTGTTAAAACAGATGATATACTTTCTTCTAAATCTCTGTTTAATGGTTTTCCTTGATTTTCGCTTAATACCTTCAACAAATCTTGTTCTATGGATAATTTCTTGTATTTTTGAGAATGAGTTTCTAAGTTCGTTAAAATATTATCAGCTTGCTTATTTTGTCTTTCATCAAGATATCTTCTCAAATATGGTTCTGATAGGTTACAAACAAGACCACTGATTATCGGAGTTGCAAAACCGGCTGTTAGCATCCAAAGAGTATTATTTTGGATTCCGATTTTTTTCATCTTTTCTTGGATAAATTCACGTCTATTTGGAATATTTCTGGGAACTCTCATTCTGTCCCCAATTTTATTAATCTCTTCTTCTGTATACAAATCCCAAGGTAGGAATTGCGGATCCTGATAGAATGGTTTCTTTCTGCCAAAACTATCTTCGTATTCTTTTTGAACATTTATTCCGTGGATTAAATAAGCCGGAAGTTGTATCGCAATTTTAGGCCAAACTGCCATTGCTCCCAAAAATGATGCTAAGCCGACAAATTCCATCCCTTTAGTCATTGGAGTTTGTTTTTTAGTAAACAAATATCCTGCTATCGAAAGCCCACCTAAAAGTAAGCCGAAATCATTGAGTTTTCCTAATTCATGGTCATTAGCTTTCCCGTTTATTGCATGTTTCAAAGCTTTTGCATTATAAATCATATCTTTGAACATTATTGCAGGAGCGTTAAATAAATTCCAATTAAGTAGTCTGCCCTTACCGTTTAGAGGTTTGATAAATGTTCTGTTATCAAGTTCTCTTTGTATATCAAAATCAGGCATAGGTTTCTTATTAGGAGTATCTTTTCTTTTTGTTGGCTGGGCCTGATAGACTGCTCCTGCAGGTCTTTTTGTTATGTAGTTTTGAATTAAGTTTGTTGTCATATTAGCTTACCACATGCTTTTCATTTGGCTTGATTATGTCCGAATTTTGTTTTGGGCTCTTTCGAACTCCTGCAACTGTATTAACTACACCCAGTACAGATGAAAGTGCCGCAAGACCTAAAAGAATTTTACCGGCATGTTTTGCAACTCCGTGACCTTCTCCTTTGTATAGCTCTTTTGCACTTTTTACAAAGCTGTTACCAAATATTTTGAGAGACCTTACAAATTCTTCCGGCTTCCAAAATTTAAAGGTCATTGCATTAAAGTATTCTTCCCAAGGCTTTTGGAATGCAAGAGCAACACCTGCAGCTGCCCACATATATGATGAAATGCTCTTTGCCAAATTTGATTTTACAACAATTTTTTTAATCCGAGGTTTTGTTTCCTGATCAGAGTCATTAAGGTTTTCTCCCATATTCAGTTTTTTGGCAATTTTATCGTATCGGTAGTTTCTTTTCTGCCCTTTGGCTTCGTCTCCATACAATAAATCCCACCTTGGAAATTCCACACTTTCAAATACCTTATGGTATTCAATGCTTGTTATATCTGTATCATACACGTTATCAGGAAGTTCGTAATTAACTTTTGCATAAGGTCTATCAGTATCTACACCTGTCAGCATATTAACGGGACGGCTGATTAACTGCTTTGATAAATTTTTTGCAAGCCCGTAAAATACGACGCCAAGAGCCATTTTCTGACCTATTTTGGAAGCTTGAAGCTTGTCAAAATGGGAAAAATGTTTATTTGCTAAATTAAAAACAGCCATCAATGTCGCACTGCCTATTAAGTATGGAACTGTTCCCATCGTTAAAAATTCATAAAAATTGGCATTTTTACTTCCCTTTAAACCTTTAGCAGGATAGAGAGTAAAAGCGTTTGTCAGTTTGTCCATTCCTATACGCAAATTTGTATATGGATTGTTAGACAACAATTTGTCATGGTCGTATTTAAGATTTTTTTTACCATCATTGTTGCTGTCAGCAGAAAAATTTATTGAATTTTTTATGTTATTAATCGGTAAAATCATCTTTACTCCATAGAAATAGACGTAATATTAGAATAACTGTGAATATTATTTTTTGTCAGTCATGCCTAAATTTTTACAATTTTTAACATCAAATTTAGCTGTATATTGCAAAAAATATACTCGTCGCTATTCCTGCGATAATGCAGTAATAACCGAATATCGCAAGAGAAAATTTTGATATAAATTTCATGAAATATTTAATACAAATATATCCGACAACAGCAGAAACAAGTGTTCCTGCAATTATGGCTTCCCAATTGTACTGTAAAGCCTCATGAATATCTATTTTTACTAGCGGATAAACCATAGAAGCCCCAAGGATAATTGGAATACTGAGAAGAAATGAATATCTGGCAGCCGTTATTCTGTCTAATCCGCAAAATAAACCTGTTGCAATAGTCCAGCCGGAACGAGAAAATCCCGGAAGTGCCGCCAACCCCTGAGCAAGACCTATAAGTATGGATGTTTTTAAATTAAGTTCTTGCTTTTTTTCTTCAATTTTATTGGATTTATATTCACTGTATAAAAGTGTAAATCCTGTTATAAAAAGCAATATTCCTACAATTGAAGGTGCATAAACAAGTTTTTCCGCAACTTCATTAATCGGGAGTGCAAGTGCTATCGTAACAAATGTCCCAAGAACTATAAACAGTCCAAGTTTTGCTTCAGTATTTGACCAATTCTTTGTTTTTAAGGCTTGCAGCATTGCTTTCAATATATTAATTACATCTTTTCTGAAAAAAATCAATACTGCAATCAGTGTGCCAAGGTGGAGCATTATATCAAAAAAAACCTCTTCATTTGAGCTCTGTACAATTTCAATTCCCTTAAAAACCTTATAAAAATTAGAGGTAAAAACAAGGTGTGCCGAACTGGATATTGGTAAAAATTCGCTTAAACCTTGAACTATACCCATTAATATCGCTTGTATAAAATTCATTTTTTCTCCTATTTCCGACTATTCTTCTTCAAAGTAGCTGCAGCAAGAAGTTTGAGTTTCCCAAACAGTTACCTTGCTCAATTGCACAACCCGTTCTTTAAGTTTGTTATAGATAAACATGGATATCATTTCACTGGAAGGACTTTCGCCCTTAAATTCGGCAAGAGCATTTAAATCTTTATGATCCAGAAGATCCAAAACAGCTTTAAGTTCTCTTTTCAAAAGTTTATAATCAATTAATATGTTGCTTTTGTCCAAAGTATCCCCTTTGACAAACACTTCAACCATCCAATTATGTCCGTGTTGATTTTCACATTCTCCTTCGTAGTTTAGAAGGTGATGTGCTGCAGCAAAAAAAGCTTGTGTTTTAATTTCAAACATTTTATCTCCCTCTCAATATGTAATCGCAAAATTCTCTAACTGCTCCATGCCCACCATTTTTTGATGAAACGAAGTTGGCAACTTTTTTTACTTCATCCACCGCATCAGCGGGGCAACCTTTTAATGCTACCTTTTCTAAAATACAAATATCAGGTAAATCATCTCCCATATATGCAATTTCCTCAAAAGATATTTCGTATTTTTCCATTATTTCATTTAGGGTTGCAATTTTATTTTTTGAGCCTTGATGAAGTTCTTTTATATTCAAATTTTTGGCCCTATGTTCAACTGTTCCGTTTTTTCTTGCGGTTATAATGGCAGTTACAATTCCGGCGTTATTCAAATTTACGATACCCTGTCCGTCTTTTGCATTAAATACCTTGTACTCATGTCCGTTTTCATCAAAAATGAGACCTCCGTCAGTAAGTACGCCATCAACATCAAATGCAACAAGTTTTATGCTCATAACTATGCCACTCCTGCTTTTAATAAATCGTGGATATGAATTACACCTATTGGCTTGTTGTTTTCATCTACAACAGCTAAAGCGGTAATTGAATATTTTTCCATTAAATTCAGGGCACTTGCACCATAATCAGTTTTTGAAATATGTTTTGGATTTTTAGACATAACATCTCTTGCAAGAAGTGGTCTGATATTCTGGTATTTTATAAGAGTTCTTCTAATGTCTCCATCAGTCAAAACACCGGTTAAGATACCTGATTCATCAACAATCATAGCCATTCCAAGTTTTTTATCGGAGATAAGTTCAATAACTTCCGCAAATGAATTGGTTTCTTTAGCAATAGGCAGTTTGTCAGAATCTGTAAGCATCAAATCTGCAACTTTATATGTAAATCCTTTTCCAAGAGCTCCTGACGGATGGAAAATAAGGAAGTCTTCTTCCGAGAATCCTCTTTTTTCAAGTAAGCATACAGCGAGTGCATCTCCCATAGCTAATGTTGCTGTAGTACTTGCTGTTGGAGCTTTGTTTAAAGGACAAGCCTCTTTTTCCACCGAAATATCAAGCGTAACATCTGAGGAATGTGCCAGTGTTGAACCTAGTTTTCCTGTCATTCCTATCATTGTAACGCCAAAACGTTTAATAAGAGGTAAAAGATTGAGTAATTCTTGTGTTTCTCCACTGTTAGAAATGGCAATTACAACATCATTTCTGGTGATGATCCCGGAATCTCCATGGGTGCTTTCTGCAGGGTGAAGAAAATATGATGGTGTTCCGGTAGATGTTAATGTGGCCGCAATTTTCCTGCCGATAAGGCCTGATTTCCCCATTCCGGTGACAATTACACGACCTTTGCAGTTATATAGAATATCTACTGCTTTATCAAAGTTTTCGTTAATGCTGTTTTTTAGACGCAAAATAGAGTTTGCTTCTATATCAAGAACTTCTTTTGCAAGTTCATTTATCTTATTGTTATTCATAGTTATAGTTTCCATTTCCTTATCCCCCATCAATAATGAAATTATATAATAAATATCATTTAAAAGTACTAAAAAAGCTCAGAATATTTAATTTTTGTAAAAAATTACCGAGTTTATCTGTATGATAAAGCATTTTGATTGCAGAAAATATGATTATAATACACTTTCCATGCATTTTAAGAGTTATGTGGAAAAGCATAATTGCCCTGAAGTTTTTGTGGATTTGTCGGATTTCAATATCATTGATGCTATGAAATTTATATTGATTTCCTCTGCTTATCACTGCAGTAAATATCCTTCCGGGCGTATAAAATGCCATATTGCATCTAACGAAATTAAAAATTATATCAAAACTTTTGCAACTTCAAATTTGGAGTTGGTTTAAAATTTAGCAAAAATTTTTTTTATGGGTTTTAATAGAACATGCTAAAAATTAGAGAGATAGAAAATAGGATTATTTCTCAATCGATTGGCGGTGTTAATAATTCTGCCAGAGCTGAGTCTGACAATAATATTAGTAAAAAACCGGATGAGAAATCTAAAAATATAAAAATTTTAGCAGGTGCTTCAGCTCTTGCAGCTATTGCTGTTGGTGGTTTTTTAGTTTCCAGACGCATAAATGGCGGGTTGGAAAAAGGTAAAAGTATTGTAAATGAAATAAGACAAAGTCCTGTAATTGTAAAGCTTCCGGGAACAATAAGTTCAAATGATGACAATTTGATTAGAGCTGCCGAAAAAGACATAAGAAAACAGATTTTTGATTTATTTGTTTCATCAAGAGGAAAATCAGAAGATATTCCCGAATTTTTACCGCGAATTAAAATGATTGAAGGTAGTTCGAAATCCACAATAGAATCTGATACGAGATTTTTGGCTCAGGATGATTTTGAAGCAGTAATGTCATATTTGAAAGGTAAACTTAAATCAAAACCTGATTTAATAAGTAACGAAACTTTAAAAAGGCTTAATTTATTGATTAATGATGGCAGGGCATTGGAGTCTGAATCCTTTGTTTATGGGGCAATAAGAACCCAAAGAACTTGGGATGATTTTGAGAATTTTGATTTTGTGAAAGATTTAAAAGAAGGTTTTGTAATTCGAAATGAAATACCTGTTATAACCTCCAGAAAGTATAATGAATGGCTGGCGTGTGCTGACCCTATAAATTATAGAGGACATGAAGATTGTGGTTACATATTACGTATAAGCCTGCCTAAAGGGACAAAAGGTTTTGATTGCAGAAGATGCTCTCAAAAAAATTCTGATAAGGGTATCAATGCCCTCTATATTTTGCCTTCTGATTCTGAATTTGTTGTGAGCAGGATTGACGATTTGGAAAAAATTATTGATGTTAAGTACATTCGTAAATAATCTCTAACTTAAAATTATTTTTCTTAAGCAAAACTTGTGTTATAATTGACACATATATTTTATAAAATTATGAAATGAGGAGAGTTTATGATTGAGCAGCTTCATAATATTGTTCAACAACACAGTGTTGTTATATCCGCGTCAATTCTTTTAATTGCATATATTTTTATTGCTATAGAAAAGATTCCAAAAGTTACAATTTCATTAGTTGGGGCTGCTATTACAATTTTATTGGGACTTGTTAGCCAGACAAAAACCTTGAACGGAGGTTTTGAACCTAATTATTTCATAAATTTCGTTGACTTCAATGTAATCTTTTTACTTGTTTCAATGATGATAATTGTTAGTATCGCTGCAAGAAGCGGTATGTTCAATTGGGTTGCAAACAAACTTTTGACATTAACTAAGGGACATCCTGTCGGAATATTGATTGTATTGGGTCTTTTCACTGCTTTTGCATCTGCACTTTTGGATAACGTAACTACGGTAATTTTGGTGATGCCTGTTACATTTTTTATCGCAGAGAAGTTGGATATTAACCCTATACCGTACCTGATAACGGAAATTTTTGCTTCAAATATCGGCGGTACAGCCACTCTTATTGGTGATCCTCCAAACATAATAATCGGGAGTGCAGCAGGATTGTCTTTTATGGATTTTGTGAAAGAATTAACCCCTATTGTTGCTGTAATTATGCTTGTTATGCTATTTGTTATGTGGTTGATATTTAGACATGAACTTAATACTACACCTGAAAAAATGCAGGCTGTTGCCAATATGGATAATTCCAAAACGATTACGGATTTCCCTCTTATGGTTCGAAGTGCTATTGTTCTTGGCCTTGTTATATTAGGTTTTGTTTTTCATGATGTAACTCATATAGAAACCTGTGTTACTGCGATGCTTGGAGCAAGTGTGCTTTTGTTGTTTGAAAAACCAAAAGATATATTTTGTGAAGTTGAGTGGAATACTATATTTTTCTTTATAGGTTTGTTTATAATCATCGGAGGTCTAGAAGCATCAGGTGGCATTGCTTTGATGGCAAAATGGATTTTAAATGTTACAGAAGGCTCTGAATCCGCTACGGCTATGATAATTCTTTGGGCATCAGGGATTATATCAGGTGTAATAGATAATATTCCGTATACTGCAACTATGACGCCAATGTTATTAGAGATAAGAAATGTAATGGGGGTTGAATATACTATGCCGTTATGGTGGTGTCTGTCTTTAGGTGCTTGTTTGGGTGGAAATATGACAATAATAGGTGCTGCTGCAAATGTTATTGTATCTGAAACATCTGCTCATCACGGACATAAAATAGGATTTATGCAGTTTTTTAAATATGGTTTTGTTATAATGTTAATATCTTTGACACTAAGTTCTGTATATATTTGGCTTAGATTTTTGAAGTAGAAGGTATAGGAAAGGAGCAGTTTATGAAAAAGATTGGTATTAAAAACGTCGGGGGGGGGGCACTCAGGGCTTAACCAACCTTTTAAGGATTAGCAGGTTTGGATTTAACCTCGCAGAAGTTTTAATAACACTCGGAATAATCGGGGTTGTTGCCGTATTAACTCTAACAACAGTAATATCTGAAATCCAAAATAAACAAAATATTGCAAAGTGGAAGAAAACTTATTCAGTTGTGAATAATGCTTATGATTTAATTGTCACTGAGGGGGTAACTGTATGTCGTAATGGTGCATCTGCACCCGGTTCGTTGTATTCAAATAGCAGATGTAAGACTATAGTTGGTTCTACAAGTAAGTATGGTAATCAGTATTTTGGATATTCTGATGAATTTGTTGATCGTTTTCGTGAAATTTTAAACCCTGTTTCTGTTTGTTATAGTAGAGTAGAGCCAAAGTGTGATAACTTTGGAGTTGGACATGCAGGGACAAAAAAATTTAATTGGGCAGGTTTTGCCGCACCTTCGACAGCTAGTATATATGGCACTTTAAAGAAACCTTACTCAAAAGGCGTATTTTCCTTCCCGTCTTATAATTTTAACGTAGCTGCTTTTTTATTAAAAGACGGTAGTGTTGTCTACATAGGAGGATCTCATGGCGGGCCATGGATTTCTGTTGATGTTAACGGGGCCGCTAAGGGGCCTAATCAAATTGGTCGTGATTTTTTTCAAATACTAGGCTTTGATAAGAAAATATTACCGCTTGGGGCCGATGGTACTTATAACAAATCCGCAAATAACGGAAAGTGTGAATGTTCAAAAAATGCCGGTGCAGAGAGAGGAAACTACTTTGCCGGGGCGGGAGGTGCCGGTGAAGTTGTTTCCGGAGGCTGTTGTTCTGCTAAGTATTTATCTGAATAGATTTATGAAGCAGGTTTTTCTGATTTCGGTTTTTTATATTTTATCAGCAGCAACAGCGGTATAACCGCAACAGCCAACAATGCCAGAACCGTAAATGCATCAAAAAATGATGCAAGTCTGGCCTGCTGTAAAAGCTGATTATATAAACTTCCACTAGCTTTTCTTGCAGCTACCACACTTGGATAATGCATTAAAAATTTTGTCTTCATTGCGGCTAATTTATATTGAAAAATTGGGTTATGTGGAGACAAATTCTCTACAAGATAAGTTTGTCTGACTTGGGAAACCCTTGCAATAAAGGTTGCAGATGCTGAAGTTGCAACCGCAGTAACAAGATTTTTGAAAAGTGCATGCAAAGATGCCGCATCCGCGTTTTTAGATGCAGGAAGAGTCTGGAACGACAGTGCCGTAATCGGAACAAAAGCCATCGGGACTCCAACGCATAACAAAAGGTTTGGTAGAATTATACTTTCAATTGAAGATGTAGTGTTCAACTGTGTGAGCATTAACAACGAAACAGATATCGTTAAAAAACCAGCTGTTGCCATGATTTTAGGTTTGATAAATCTGGAAATTTCTCCAAATAAAAGAAGGCAAACCAGACATACGACAGCTCTTGGAAACATTGAAAGCCCTGATTTTGATGGGCTATATCCTAACAAACTTTGGACAAACATAGGAACTAAAAGCAATGTTGAATATATTGTTACATTTATAAAGGAGCTCATCATTGTGCCAAACATAAAATTCCGATCTTTGAATACTCTTATGTCAATAACTGGGTACTTATATTCAAGTTCCCAAACATAGAAGAAAACAAATGCAAACACGCACACACCGGTAGTCCAACATATCCATGTTGTATCAAACCAATTATATTGCTGTCCTTTATCAAGTACAACTTGCATACAGCCCATAGCTATTACAATTGAGCTGTAACCAATTATATCGAATTTTTTGTTATATTTTTGTTTTTCAGGTTTGTCATTTGGGACAAACATCTTTACAAGTGCAAATGAAATCATACATAACGGGATATTCATAATAAAAATCCATTGCCAAGAATAATTGTCCGTCAGATACCCTCCAATAAAAGGCCCTGCCAGAGGTGAAAACATTGCGGCAACACCGAATAATCCCATCGCAACTCCCCTTTGTTCAGGTGGAAATATCTCAAGAAGTACCGCCTGGCATAAAGGTAATATTGCACCGCTACCTATACCCTGTATCAATCTTGCTCCAATAAGAGCCTGCAAATTTGGTGCCAAAATGCAAAGCAGACAGCCTAATGCAAAAATCCATATACTGTAGAAAAGCAGTAGTTTTTTCCCGATACTTCTAACAAGATAGCCTGTCACGGGAAGCATCAGACCTCCTGATATAATATAACAGGTTATAACTGTATTAGTTTCATACTGTGTTGCTCCGTAGAATCCCGCAATATGCGGTTGACTAACGTTTGTCGCAGATGATGCAGCAAGTGACAAAAATGCCGGAAGCAATACTGAAATTGCTACTATATAGGGGTTTGTTTGTTTTTTTGTATCTTCCATTATCTGATTTTAACCTTTGGAACAACCGACATACCTGGAACTATGTTGTAATCTTTTATGTCTTCGTCAAAAAGAATTTTAACAGGAACCCTTTGGACAATTTTTACATAACTTCCTACAGCATTTTCCGGTGGGAATAAGCTTGATTTAGCTCCGGTTGAACGTTGTACGCTGTCCACATGTCCTTTAAATCGTTTACCCGGATATGTATCAACTTTGATTGAAACGGGTTGACCTTTTTTCATGTGTGTTAATTGAATTTCTTTGAAATTTGCTATTACCCAAACATGTTCGGGAACTATATTCATTAAAGGTTGACCTACTTGGAGGTAGTTGCCTTTTTCAACACTTCTTGCAGAAACCATACCGGATTGAGGTGCATATATTTTTGTATATGAAAGGTCTAATTTAGCTTGTTCAACCTCTGCTTCCAGTCTTTTTATTTCTGCTTGTACAGCTTCTGCCTTTGCTTGATGTGATTCCAAGGCTGATTGCATCGCTTTGGATTTTTCTGTTGCAGCCTTGTGATTTGCTTGAGCAACTGTGTAGTGAGTATTGCTGTTATCATAATCTTGTTTAGATACAATACCTTCTTTGTACATATCCGTGTATCTTTTGTGATCTTTTGTTGCAAAGTCTAATTTAGATTGAGTTGAAGTTACATCTTCAAATGATTGATTGACGTTTGAAGCTCCTTCTTCAATTTGTTTTTCGGTAACATTCAATTGAGCTTTTGCTTCTGCAAGTTTTGCTTCTGCTTGATGAAGTTTTACCTCATAATCGGCGGGATCAATTTCTACAAGTAACTGACCTGCTTCTACCACATCATTATCGTCTACCAGAAGGTTTATAACAGGCCCGGATACACGAGGAGCTACAGAAATAAGCCTTCCTTCAACAAAAGCATCGTCCGTTGATTGGTAAAATGTCGCATGCACTGCAAGGAAAATTCCCATTAAAACTAAAATTACTGCAGTTATCACAGGAACGAATACTCTTTTTTTCTTGTATTCAGGACGTTTCTTTTTAGCTTTTTCTTTTCTTGTTTTTAATCTTTCTTTTGCTTTTTCTACAAATTGTTCATCATGTTTTTTCTTTTGGGGTTCATCTACCATATCATACCTCTTATATTTGTATATTTAATTTCTTTTCTAAGTTTGCCTTTATTTTGTTTAAAACTGTTAAACAATTTTCAAGTTCCTCATCTGAAACATCTTCTACGGTACTTTGCCAATGTTCTGCAACAGTTGGAAGAACTTCATTATAGGCTTCTTTCCCTTTATCGGTTATGTTAATTTTAAATATTTTCCGTTTATTTGTATCAGGAGTCCTTGTGACAAGTCCTTTTTCTTCCAAGATATTTATAATTCTTGTTATATTTGGTCTGTCTTTAAGGGTAAGTGCTCCTATTTGTCTTTGATACAAACCGTCATGGTCAAGAATTGCTGTTAAAACAGTGAATTGCTCAGGGGTTATGGGAAGATTTGCTTTGACAAACTTTTGGTTAGCTATGGCTCTTACCATCCTTCCAACGCGTACCAATTTCATCCCAATTCTACTTTTTAATAAATTGTGCTTGTCCATGATTTTTCTTTGTGTTATTATGATAACACAAAAAAGGAAATAGCAAGCATGAAAAATTTAAAAATATTACTTACCCTATTTATTTTGCTGTGTTCAATAAATGTAACGGCAGAAGCGAAAAATAAAAAAAATACTCCTGATTACAGGATAGAATACTTAAATCTTGACTGGTGGCAAAAATATAATGACCCTGTTTTGACAGATTATATTTCAACAACATTTAAGAACAATCAGGATTTGAAAATAGCAACTCTAAACGTAAAGCAATCAGAACAAATCGTGAAGATGGCCTTTTCAGGACAATTGCCTCAATTGGGATTTCAAGGTGATGTGTTTAGAGATTTTTCTTCTTCAACGATAAAATTCGGGGATGTTGTAATCCCTGATTATAAACAGAGCAACTTTTTCCTCCCTCTTACAATGAGTTATGAAATTGATATATGGGGTGAAAATTATTTGAAAACCAAGTCTGTGAAAAAACAGTTGGAAATAGTTAAACAGAATGAAAGAGCCTCATATATATCATTAACTTCTGCAGTTGCTTCTCAGTATTTTAATCTTGTAAAATTTGATAAATTAATAAAGGATCAGGAAGAACTTGTTAAGCTTCAGACTGAAATTGTGAGATTAGAAGAGATTAAATACAAAAATGGTTTATGTCCGGTGACTGAACTAATGGATGAAAAACAACTTCTAACACAACTTCAAGAAGAGTTAAATGTATATGTTGATAAGAGATTAATTATTGCAAGGGAACTTGGAGTTTTAACAGGATTGAGAGAAAAAGATTTGTCTCAAATGGCAAGATCAGATTATTCGACTTTGGCTCTTTTGCCTTTGCCTGATACTATAAATGCCGAAGTTATTCAATACAGACCCGATTATTTAAAAGCAGAAGATTATATTGAAAAAATAGGTATTGATGCTAAAGTTGCAAGACGGGATTTCTTACCTAAATTCACGTTATATGGTCAGGCCGGTTTTAGTGCATACAACTTTACCAATATTTTTGGAAATCATACTTTTAAATCTTTGGCTGGCGTCGTTCCTTCTCTTGATTTGTTTACGGGTGGTTTTAAAATGGCAAAGCTCAGATGGACAAAACTTGAGTTAGAAAAAGCCCAACAGTTGTATGAAAAAACTATTTTAACATCTGTTCAGGAAGTAAATAACTCTTTGGGTAGTGCAAAAACCAGAGAGAAAAATTATAATGAAAGCGTTAAAAGATATAATTTGGAAAATGAGAAATTCACACTCGCAAATAGAAAGTTTGATATAGGTGCTAAGTCAAATCTTGATTTGATGAAAGATACCGAAAGACTTCTTGTTGCTGATAAAGACAAGGTTAATAGTCAGGTTAATTATCTTATTTCTACTTTAGATATTTATAAAGCAGTTGGAGGCAAAGATTTTACAACTGTTAACGACAACTTATAGAAAAAATATAATGTAGAAAATTGTTTAATATGACTTTTGATATTATTCTTTTTTTCAGCCGTTTGTCGAATTAAATTAAATCTCTAAAATGATTTAATGAATTTATGTTGAAAAAAATATTAACTATAATTGCTATTATTTTAAGTATTTCAAATTGTTATGCAGAGGATATCCATTTTGATAATGATGTTTATACTCTGAAATACAGTGCAGTTGTTTCGGAAAACAACGGATACGGTAATGAATATTTTAAGAAAAATGAAAATACTGCAAATTGGACAAAGATGATTGGAATATATTACTATCCGGATGAAAACAATCCGATTAAGTTTGCGGAAAATTTTGTTAAAACCATTGAAAATACTGATAACAGTGTTCTGTTAAAATTTATAGAAAATAAAAAATCTGATAAAGCAGCTATAAGTTTTTTGGTCAATGGAAGTGAAAATGCTAAGAAATATTTCGAATATGATATATATAAATTTGAAAAACATCCGAATAAAGGCTTGTTGCTCCTAAAGTATTCTGTGAAGTACTTCTTCACAAATGAAGAACAAATAAAACAGATTGCAAAAAATGTCAAAGAAAATAACGATAAATATCTCGAAATGATTATATCATCACCGATTCCGCCTGTTGTAGAGAAAGATATAAAAATTGAACAATAATAAGTCAGTGGTGTTGACATATATTTGTGCAAACTTTATCATAATCTTATGGTAGTAGAAGACACAGCAAGAGTGAAAGATTATTTGACAAAAACAAAGTTAGCTAATCTGGACTACGTAATCAATCCTTATGTAGGCTGTCCTAACAAGTGTTTGTACTGCTATGCTGCTTATATGTCAAGTTTCAGCAAACATAAAGAAGAATGGGGCGATTTTATAGATGTAAAGCAGACTAGAAAAAAGATAAACACATTTAAAATAAAGAATAAAAAAGTAATGATGAGTACAGTTACCGATCCATATAATTCCTATGATGAGAAATACTGTGTAACTCGTAATATTATGGAACAGCTTGTAAACTCTGAAGCTTTTTTAAGTGTTGTAACGAAATCTAAATTAGTGTTAAGAGATCTTGATTTGTTAAAAAAAATGAAACATGTTGAAGTCGCTTTATCTATCTGCGTTTTGGATGAAAAAGTAAAAAATAAACTTGAACCTAATTCTTCTTCTATAGAAGAAAGACTTGAAACTTTAAAAGAATTAAAGCAAAATGGTATTAAATCGGTAGTGTTTGTGTCGCCAATAATTCCGCAAATTACTGATTATATAACTATCATCGAACGGACTAAAGCTTTTACGGATGAATACTGGTTTGATAATTTAAGTTTGAGAAGCAGTTTCAAGACCAAAATGTTTAAGTTTATAGATGAGGAATATCCTATTTATAAATCATTGTATGACGATATATATAATAGGAAGAATTTACAATATTTTGAGGAAATAGATTCGAATATAAAAGATTACTGTGAAAAGAATAATATTGTATACAAAACTTTCTATGCCGGCACATAAATTGCTTCTTGACCAAAATAAATAATAAATCTTTTGCCGGCTTTTCCTAAAACTAAAAGACACTAAATTTTTAAAATTTAGTGTCTTTTTTATTAATTTATATAATTTGTATGATTATTAAATCGAAAAAATAGGGTATAATAAATTTATACGAAGTTTTTTGTTTTTCTACATTGTTTGGAGATTTTTATATGGAAGATTTATTGAGAAATGAGGAAGAAAAAAGAGTTAAGAAAGCAAAATTAATGAAAATTTTTATTTCTTTCTCAGCTGGTATGGCAGGATTATTGTTTGGGTTGGATATTGGTGTAATATCAGGGGCTTTACCTTTTATTACATCACATTTTGAGCTGACAAGCAGGCTTCAGGAATGGGTTGTAAGCACCATGATGCTTGGTGCAGCTTTGGGTGCTATATCTACCGGATGGATTTCGTTTAAGTTGGGCCGTAAGAAGAGTTTGATGGCTGGTGCAGCTTTATTTATTATAGGGTCTATAGGGTGTGCGTGTGCATTGAATATTGCTACTTTGCTGGTATCAAGGGTTATGCTGGGTTTTGCTGTCGGGATTGCATCTTATGTAGCACCTTTGTATCTTTCTGAAATGTCTGAAAAAGAAGATAGAGGAAAGTTAATATCCATGTATCAAATGATGGTTACTTTGGGTATACTATTGGCATTTATTTCTGATACTTTATTCAGTTATGGCGGTCATTGGCGTATGATGTTGGGTGTGATAAGTATACCTGCAATCTTTTTAATGGTATTTGTTTTCGGATTGCCAGATAGTCCTAGATGGCTGGCTTCAAAGGGTCATTTTGAAAAAGCAAAAGACATATTAAGAATGTTAAATACTACTGATGCGAAAGCTGATGGAGAACTTAATGAAATAAAAGAAAGTCTTAAGGTAAAACAGGAAGGCTGGGGCCTTTTTAAAGCCAATAAAAATGTTCGCAGAGCTGTTTATTTAGGTATGTTATTGCAGGCAATGCAACAATTTACCGGTATGAATGTGATTTTATATTATGCTCCGCAAATTTTCAAACATGCAGGTTTTGCAAACACTGAGCAACAAATGTTGGCAACAGTAATATGTGGTCTTGTAAATTCTCTCGCTACTCTTATAGCAATGAAGACTGTTGACAAACAAGGAAGAAAACCTATATTGAAAATAGGTTTTGCGGGAATAGCTACGGGTACATTCTTATTGGGTGTTTGTTTATACATGATTAATGCAGGATTTAGTGCAATTTGGATTTCTATTGCTGCTGTTATTATGACTTTGTTCACCATCACAAGTTTTGCAATGAGTGCAGGTCCTGTTGTTTGGATTTTGTGCTCTGAAATTCAGCCATTAAAGAGCAGAGATTTCGGTGTTGCTTGTTCGACAACTACAAACTGGATAGTAAATATGATCATTGGTGCAACGTTCCTAACTTTAATCAGTAATTTCGGTATAGCTGTTACTTTCTGGATTTATACAGCATTGAACATATTATTTGTCATATTGACTATATTACTTATTCCTGAAACTAAGGGTGTTTCCCTTGAAAATATAGAGAAAAATCTTATGGATGGTAAACCATTAAAGGATATTGGTGTATAGCATAAAAGACTTCCCTTTGAAAAGGGAGGCCTTTTTTTTTATAATAAATATGAAATTTTTTGGTTTTTGGTTTGCGGATTTTGTAAAAAAATTTTTATTTTTTATGATAAAATAACTTTTACAGGAGGTGTTTTCTAATGAAGGTTTTGTTGTTTAATGGGAGTTCTAATGAGTATGGTTGTACTTATACAGCGTTAAAAGAAGTAGCGGATTCCCTTGAAAATAATGGTGTTGAAACTGAAATTATACAGGTTGGTAAGAATGCTATTCGTGACTGTATAGGCTGTGGTGCTTGTCAAAAACTTGATGGTAAATGTGTTTTTAAAGATGATATTGTTAACGAAGTTATTGAAAAAGCTAAAGAGGCTGATGGGTTCGTTTTTGGCTCTCCTGTTTATTATGCACATCCAAGCGGAAGATTGTTATCTTTTATGGACAGATTATTTTATGCAGGAGGGAAAGCTTTTACTTTTAAGCCTGCAGCTGCAGTTGTTTCTGCAAGGAGAGCGGGTACAACTGCCTCTCTGGATGCAATTATAAAACATTTTACTATAAATCAAATGCCGGTAGTTTCTTCAAATTATTGGTGTATGGCCCATGGTGCTCAAAATTCTGCGGAGCAAGCAAAACAGGATTTGGAAGGCATGCAGATTATGAGAGTTTTGGGAAACAACATGGCCTGGTTACTCAAATGTATTGAAGCAGGGAAAAATGCGGGGATTAATCACCCGCAAACAGAAAATAAAATTATGACAAATTTTATTCGCTAGTTTTTAAGAGTTCTTAAAGAATTAATAACCGCAATGAGGGCAACTCCGACATCAGCAAATACGGCTCCCCACATTGTGACAAATCCTAATGCACCGCAGATTAAGAATATTGCTTTAACACCCAGTGCAAATACGATGTTTTGTTTTACTATGGTTATTGTTTTTTGAGAAATTTTGATTGCTTTTGAAATTTTTGATGGTTTATCATCCATTATTACAACGTCAGCTGCTTCTATTGCTGCATCTGAACCTAATGCTCCCATAGCTACTCCCACATCTGCTCTTGTTAGTACAGGTGCATCATTAATTCCGTCACCGACAAACATTACACTGGTTTTAGGATTTTTGTGCTTAATAAGTTCTTCTATTTGTTGAACTTTTTCTTCAGGGAAGAGCTCTGAATGAAACTCTGATATTCCAAGTTCCTGCGAGATCATTTCTGCGGTATTTTTGTTATCTCCGGTTAACATAATTGTTTTTATGCCAATTTTGTTAAGTGAAGATATTGCTTTTTTCGAATCCTCTTTTAATTCATCGGAAATGATTATATAACCTGCGAATTCCCCGTCTATAGAGGTATAAATTATAGTCCCAAGGCATTCAATCTTTGGAATTTTTATGTTATTCGATTTCATTAATTTGCTGTTACCTGCAAGAATTTCAGAATTATCGACTAAAGCTTTTATTCCTTGACCTGCAATTTCTTTTACATCTTTTATTCTGCTTGTGTCAATAATGTTTCCATATGCTTCTTTTATAGAAAGTGCAATCGGGTGGTTAGAATAATTTTCTGCAAATGCTGTGTATTTTAAAAGATCTTCCTTTGTCGTTGTTTCAGAAGGATGCAGCTCAGTTACCTTGAATGTTCCTTTAGTAAGTGTGCCAGTTTTATCAAATGCTACAGCCTTTGTGTTTGCTAAAGCTTCTATATAATTACTTCCTTTAATCAAAATTCCTTCTTTTGAAGCACCTCCTATACCTCCGAAAAACCCAAGAGGAACAGATATTACAAGTGCACAAGGACAAGATATAACAAGGAATGTTAAGGCTCTTTTAAACCAATCCATAAACTGAGAACCTTCTATTAATAAAGGAGGTAAGATTGCAAGAAGTACAGCTAAACAAACTACTGCAGGAGTATAGTATTTTGCAAACTTTGTTATAAACTTTTCTGTTTTTGCTTTTTTTGAACTTGCATGTTCTACCAACTCAAGAATTTTAGATACAGTTGACTCTTTGAACTCTTTTTCTGTTCTAATTTTTAAAAGTCCATTGGTATTTATACATCCGCTCACAGCTTTATCCCCGACAAAAATATTTTTAGGAACAGATTCGCCGGTTAAGGCTGAAGTATCAACAACAGCATTACCTTCTATTACTTCCCCGTCAAGAGGAATTTTTTCTCCTGTTTTTACAATTATGATTGTACCTACTTTTATATCTTCAGGATGTTTTTGTACAAGTTTTCCGTCCTGTTCGATGTTTGCATAATCCGGTCTGATGTCCATTAGAGCTGTTATTGATTTTCTGGACTTTTCAACAGCTCTATCTTGTAAAAGTTCTCCAATCTGGTACAGTACCATAACCATAACCGCTTCAGGGTATTCTCCGATTGCAAGTGCTCCTGCAGTAGCTATTGTCATTAAAAAGTTTTCGTCAAATAGCTCCCCTTTAAAAATATTTTTTACGGCTGTTAACAACACATCCCAACCGGCTATTAAATATGAAATAAAAAATAACCAGATTTTTAATCCGCTATTTTGTGAACTGAGTATTGCTAAAATCATTACAATAAGTGAAACTGTAATACTCAATATTTTGCTCTTATCTTCATTCAAGCCCTGATGTTGATGGTCGTGTTCGCACATATTTATTCTCCTAATAATTGAGTAATAGCTCAACTGTTCTATTAGTATTATAATTGAATAACTATTCAATTGTCAAGTGTATTAATAAATTTTGTTACAAAAATTTGACAATTGAACAATTGTTGAACTATAATAATAGTATGGAAGTAAAAAGAGCTGATTGCGAACCGATAAATCCCGAATTGGTCGGTAAAATAAAACCTAATATGCCTGAAATGAAGGTTTTGTATGAGCTGTCCGATTTTTTTAAAGTTATGGGAGACAGCACAAGAATACGATTGTTATGGGCTTTAGAGGAAGCTGAAATGTGCGTTAATGATTTGGCGGTTCTTTTAGATATGACAAAATCGGCTGTATCTCACCAACTAAAAATCCTAAGAATTGCAAAGCTTGTAAAGTCGACAAAACGTGGGAAAAATGTATTTTATTCATTAAATGATAATCACGTTAAAGTCATTCTTGAAAAAGCATTGGAGCATGCTGTCGAATAATTATTGCATTTTTTGGATTAATTCTGTTTTTACATCTGCAAGTGGCCCATTATTCGGTGCTCTAAGGTTGTGGTAATAATTTTTAGCAAATGTAAAAGGATATTTTGGAAGCCATGTAAATTTTATAAATATGTTAACTGTATCAGCACCTTGAGATAGCATTAAATCATCAATGGTTTCTTCGTGAGCCGGTGAAATAGATGAGAAAACCTTTAGTAAATAATCCGTAAATGTAACCGCAGAATATCCTGATGCAGCAACCGGATCTTTTACAAATGCTGTTACTTTAAAATCACCGTTGTTCTTGATATTTTGAATATCTTCAGGAGGTACGAATTCTCCCCCGGCAATTTGTTCTACTTCATACCACTGCCCGGCATACTGTATACGCATAACATTTGGCTTGGGCATATAGATATCATCAAATTTGTTTTCAAGAATTACTCTACCTTCTTTATCACAGACTCCGTATTTGTAGTTCTTTTTTGTTAAGAACATTCCGCCAAAAAGTATATCAACTGATGTGTATTCGGGAGGTATGATTGTTTCTCCTTTGTCATTATAAATCCCAAAATCATTGTCATTGCCCAGTTTTACGTATTTGCCGAGAATTCTGTCAACGTGTCTGTATTTGGGCTCTATGAGGTATTTCCCCGAATTATCCATAAGTCCGTATTTTGACCTTTTTTGAATAATCCAAGAATTGCCAAGTTTAATCATTTTTTTATATTCAGGCTCAACTACAACATTTCCTTGACTGTCTTTAAGCCCAAAATTATTATCTTCATCTGAAAAAACAGTATATTTCATATTTGAAGAAATTGATTGGGTTTGATTCCCTTCAGCAAATGTACAATTGCCTAACAATAATGAAATTGCAAGTAGTATAAAAATCCTCTTCATATCTACATAGTATCATAAAAGTTATAATTTGTGCTATAATTTTTTTGGAGAGGGAAAGATGATAAACGTAACAAAAAGATTAAAAATAACTATTGTATCTGTATTTGTAGTTTTTGTTTTTATAGGAGCATTGCTGGGAGCTTATTTAAAGCTTTTACCTGCTGTTGTTTCTAACAAGCATGTGATAAATGTTGTAGAAAAAAGTTTGTATGATCTTGCGGGTTTACGATTAAATATCAAAAATCCTATCCTAAAGACAGAACTTTCTCCTGTTATATCTTTTAAAGTTGACGAATTATCTTTGTACAACAAAAAAGATTTATTGCTTGCAGTTGAAAATTTTGATACTGTGATTTCTTTTAAAGAAATTTTTGATAAGAATATTATTATAAGAAAACTTGGTGCAGATTACATATTTGCAGATATCAACAACCTTTCAAAACTCAGTGCCCCCGAGCAAAAAACTGAGCAGAAAAAAAGTGAATGGAATATTGATCTTTTCGACTCATTGTTATATGTGAAAAAATCCTTGTTTCTCTACAAAGTTGAACCAAAAACTTACGTTTCTTTGAAGGCCGATGATTTAGAGCTTGATAATAACCAAAAAGATGTTAAGTTCCTTCATTTTAATATAACAGCTGATATTACAAAGGACGGCAGAAATACCCATTTCAATATTGCTGATAGGAATGCTGTTTATACTCATAACAAAACACTTTTTATAAAGAATTGTTATTTGACAATGAATAAGTCAAAGATATTTTTCAATGCCGAAGCGAGTCGCAAAATAGGGTATTGGCTTGAAATATATACTGATAAAATTGATGTAGCAGATGTCCTCACGTTGATAGATTCAGATATTGTTGAAAATAATTTAGATCAACCTCTTGCATTTTTTAAAGACTTGAAAGGGAACTTTAACTTTAAAATAAAACTAACAAAAAATGATTTAAACGGAGTTGTAAATTTAAATAAAATATCTTGCAAAATTGTTCCAATAAGTAACATTCCTGTCATGTTGGAAAAAGGTAAGATTGTTATGACAAAAAATGACATAACACTCAAAGATTTTGACGGATATTACAATTACCGTAAGGAAAATAAAGTTGAAATGGAAGGAACCGTTAAGGATTATTTGAAATCCATTGATACAAACGTAGTTGCAAGAGCGGTTGTAACCAATGATTTTGCACAAAATTATTTTTCCAAAATGGTGGGTATTCCCGTAGAATTGATTGGTGGAACTACAAAAACAAGACTTGATATAAAAGCAATTAATAATAAGATTGATTTGGTTTGGTTGTTTGGATTAAAATCAGGTCAAGACATATTGATAGATGGTGCATCATTAACCCCAGCATCATACAGAAGAATGTTGAAAGGTGATATTCATTTTGAAGATAATCTTTTGGCAATTAAGTCTATAGATTATTATATTGCACCCGAAAATTTACCAAATGAAAAGAAAGGCAAAATACAGCCTGTTGTAAAAGTATTTGGGAATGTTGATTGTGGAAAGCCGATTCCAGATGTGAAAAATCTTGGTTTTGAAATTCCAAGGCCTTTGCCAAGCGAATTTTTGAATGTGTTGATTGGACAAAAGCTTTTCAGGGGTGGTAAAATCGCTGGGATTATGGAATATAACAATACGGCTAAATATCCTGCTTTAAAAGGGAATTTAAGTATGGATGAGGTTAGAATTCCATCTCAGAGAGTGTTTTTAAAACACGGTGAAATGACAACTGAAAACGGACTGTTAAAGCTTGCTGCAGAAGGAAAATATAGACGTTCTTCTTATGATTTTTCTGGCAGTTTGATAAACGAGATTAAGTTTCCTGTTGTTGTGAAAAATGTTAATTTGACTGTTGATGATGTCGATGTTGAAAAATTCTTACTTTCTGCTAATAAACAAAGCTCCAAGGCAATTACCGAGACTAAATTTGATGTAACTCCGTCAGGAGAAGCTGTTGACGACGATGATAATACTCCGACATTTGATATCGGTAATTTTATTGTTGAAGATTGTGTTTTGCAAGTTCTTAACGGCAAATACAAGGATATTAATTTCGCTAATGTAAAAGCTACATTGTCATTAGATAAAAATAGTGTACTTAATATGTATTCAAACAGGTTTGAAATTGCTGAGGGACATTCATCTGCAAAAATAAACTGTGATTTAAAAAAACATAAATACAGTTTAGTGCTAGGTATTAAGGATGTTAATTCCGATATTATTGCTACAACTTTGCTTGCTCTGCCAAGAGAAATTACAGGTAAAGCAAGCGGAATTATTGCATTAAATACAGATGATTCTTTGAAGATGAATGGTTCTATAAAATTTAATGTTAAGGATGGAACAATACAAAAAGTCGGGCTTGTTGAATATATTCTCAAATTTGCTGCGTTGTTCAGAAATCCTCTTGCTATGATTAGTCCTTCGACTTTTTCTGATCTTGTAAATATTCCTGAGGGGAACTTTGACAAGATAAACGGGACATTGGAACTGAAAGACAATAATGTTGAAAAAATGATGATAAAATCTTCCGCACCTCAGTTAAGTTCGTTTATTATAGGACGTTATGAACTTGAATCGGGGGACGCTTCTTTGAGAATTTATACTAAGTTTAGTAATAAAAACAAAGGCTTTGCAGGATTTTTAAGAAATATCTCCTTAAATAGTCTGGCTAATAGAATTCCTTTGAGTGCGAGAAATGACAGTAATTACTATGCCGCAGAAATATCTCAATTACCTCCAATTGATGCTGACGAAAAAGATTGTCAGATATTTTTAACAAAGGTAGATGGAGATGTTCAGCACAACAACTTTATTTCATCTCTAAAGAAAATTAAGTAATCAGTTGAGTACCATAATTGAGTAATTCAAGTAAGCTGCAAAACATGTCCACGCAAGGTATGGTAAAAGCAACAGACCTGAAATCTTCGATATTCTGTAGAAAAATATAATTGTTAAAATTATAGATATGATAAGAAGTATTATTATAGCAAAGCTCAGTTCAATATTGTGAAGCATAAAAAATACAGGGCTCCAGCTAAAATTCAGCAGAATTTGTATTATAAAGGCTAAAAATCCCGGAGTTTTGTTTTCAGCTTTCTTAGAATAAAGAAAAAATAAAAATGAAATAAATATAAGAGTATACATAAATGCCCATACCGGTCCAAAAACTTGTGCAGGCGGGTTAAAATCGGGCTTATTCAATGTGTTATACCAAGTTAAATCCATACAAAAATTATTTTTGATAAATATTAAAAAAAACATTACATAAGTTGGTTATTTCTTGGTACAATGAAATATTTTTTTATAATACTATAACAAGTTTAAAATTGTTTTAGAAATAATTTCGTGTTGAGACGCTTCATAGTGTAGTCCATCAAGTTTTGAGACTTCTGTTATTTTGTTTAAGTCAAGTAGTTGATATTTGTGTTGTTGTGCAATTTTTTCATATATTGGGAATATTTTTTTTGATTTTTCTATAGATTGTTCATCAAACAGAAATTTAAAGTTACTGTTTAAAATATTTTCTTGAATTTCGCAAGGTGAGAGAATTATGACATTAGAGTTTGGACAGTAATCATTTATGATATAAAAAAACTTATTCATACCTGTTTCAAAATCTTTTAGGCTTGCATTATAATTCGTTTGAAGATCATTTATCCCTATTTGTATAATCAAAAAATCAAAATTTCGCTTCAAATATTTAGGTATTACTTTTATTCCTGTTAAATTGTCTCCCCCAGGGTTAATACAAAATGCGGTTCTATTATTGCATCCGGCTTCTTCTACATTATGATAATTACCCAATCTTCCGCTCCATCTTGTGTTTACATTGTATCTGGAGCCGTTTTTGGGATTGTAACCGTACGTATTGCTGTCGCCAAAGCACAAAATATTTTTCATAAATTTTTTCCAAATATACTATGTTTATTTTATCATGATAACAGGAGAAGATATATGAACGAAAAAGAAAAAATGTTAAAAGGCATGTTGTATGATGCAAATTATGATAAATCATTGATAGAAGAACGCACAAAATGCAAATCTTTATGTTATGAATATAATAATTTGCATCCTTCAGAAACTGATAAGCGAAAAACGCTTGTAAAGGAAATTCTAGGTAAAACAAAAGAAGATTTACTTATAGAGCAACCTTTTGTTTGTGATTACGGTTATAATATTGAAGTCGGTGAAAATTTTTATGCAAACCACAATTTGGTAATTCTTGATCCTGCAGTTGTCAGCTTTGGAGATAACGTTTTTATCGGCCCAAATTGTTCGTTTTACACTCCAATTCATCCAATGGATTATGAGACAAGAAATAAGGGTTTAGAGTATGCAAAACCTATAAAAGTTGGCAATAACGTATGGTTTGGCGGTAACGTAACTGTGCTCCCCGGAGTAACAATAGGTGATAATACTGTAATTGGAGCCGGGAGTGTTGTAACAAAAGATATCCCATCAAATGTTTTGGCTTTTGGAAATCCTTGCAAGGTTGTTAGGACTTTGACAAGCGAAAAGTGTTTACCTGAAAGTAATTCTTAGGTTCAGAGACAATAAACCAATAAATTGGCAAAAGTTGCGATTAATATTTTTATTTATCACCGAATAATTTGTTGTTGCTAGTTTTTGACCTTGCTTATCCGTTTTAAAATTTTGGAAGGCTTTATTCCAAAGTTTTTAGTTAAATAGTTGATTACTTTATAGTATAAAAGGACATAAAGCCAACCGGGAAGAATTTTTATAAAAAATAATTTATAATAATTTATGAGATTGTAAATTTCTGTTTTAGAAGTAATTGTTTTGAAATTATTTTTTATACAATCCAAGTACTTTAATCTCATTTTCCCTTTTGTACGGTTAAGGCATCTCAATATGTTTGCGAGATAGACGTTATAAAGGCTAATTTCAAAAATTTTATTTTCAGGGCTTGCAAGAACTATTTTTTTTAGTTTTTCAAAAGTCTCGAATTTATACATATCAAGTAATTCTGTACCTTTAGAAGAAATAGAATTTTTATTTTGAGCTTTGTATACAACTAAAGGGCTCAATAAGGTTGTTATCTTTTCTGCATAAAAAAGAGATAACAGACTGAACAATACATCATTGCCCGAAGGTACATTTTCAAATTGTATATTGTGTTTTTTTAAAAATTCAGTACTGTAAAGTTTGTTTCTTACAGCGTAGTTTGTAAAATTAAAAATATAGTCAGGTATATCATATTTATTGAAAATGAGTTTGCAAGGATTTGGTAACATGTTTGTATTTATACCCTTTGGCTCTGGAATAAGTTTCCCAAGCTTGGATATATAATACTGGCATACGACGATATCAGCTTTAGTTTCTGTATATTTTTTATACATTTCTTGAAGAAAATTTGGATAGAAATAGTCATCGCTATCAAGAAATATTGTCGTTTGCCCTTGAACAAACTGGAATCCATAATTTCTGGCAGCTCCGGCTCCTTGATTTTCAGTAGATATTATTTTAATAAAATTATTATATTTTTTATTGAATTCGTTTAGAATTTCTAAAGAACTGTCTGTAGAACCGTCATTAACGCAAATGAGCTCAAAATCTTTAAAAGTCTGAACTCTTAGGCTTTCAATGGCTTCCCTCAAATAAATTTCGCTATTGAAAACAGGCATAACAATACTTATCTTAGTCATAACAATTACTCCGTTGTATGCTTTGTATTTTTGCACAAACAACAATTCTTATAAAGAAAATTCCCCTTTCTATAAGTATTTCTTTTGTAAATATTTACTTGCAGGCTTTTCAACAAAGTGATATGTAATGATTCCGAGTATTAATACCGTTAATAATGTTATAACAATATTCAATAACGGGTGCATAAATACAAATTCCGGGTGGTATTTCCAAAAGGTTCCTTTAAATAGCTCACGAACAACAGAATGTGTTAAATATATGGAATAAGTATATTTCGCAAGAAAAACGTTAAAATCATTGTTTAAGAATTCGGATATATAACCTTTGTTTAAAAGGAATAAAATTATTGTAATTGCAAATATTATTATAAAAATTATTTGGTTGTGAAAATATAATTTGTTTAACATGAGATTCTTAATTATGAAAAATACACACCCAAATTCTAAAATAGAAACAGCTACCTTATTACTAAAAGATAATGTTAGATTTTGTATATTTTCTCTGTTATTTTTATACCATTCAGCAATAAAATATCCAATACCAATTCCTCCAAATGCCCTTAGCATTCCTACATTGACAACATTGTAAAATGTTTGTATATGATTCCCAATAGAGCCATCTCTAGCATGCAGCAAAAATACATAAGAAAAGTAAACAAGTAGTGCAATTATAAGGTTTACGATTTTCTTATCAAAATTTTTCAACAAGTAGAAAAATAGTCCCAGTACCCAAAGCATTGCAGAAACATACCAGAAAGCCCCTACATTACCTCGTTCCAACCCGATTCCATTACCGCTTAATCCAAAAAAAGTAATAATATTGCTAAAGGTCTGAAATTCTATAGCACCTGTAAGAGATACTAAAAAATATAAAAATATAGTCCAAATAAGTACCGGCCAAAGTCTTATAACTTTCTTTTTAACAAAACTATATAGAGATTGCATTTTCGGGGGGGGGGCGATTTTAAGCATAAAAAACAGACCTGATAAAATAAAAAACAGATCAACGGCCTTTGCCCCATTTGATGTGATCCAATGTATCTTGCCATAGTTAAAATCCCAAGCTGAGGCAAAACTCTCATACAAACCTCCCCCATTAAAAATGTGAAGTAAAACAATTGCGATACATCCAACAACTCTCAAAAACTCTATGTTTTTAAATTTTTCCAAAATTTTATCTCCTACTATCTGCACTCTGCAATTAAAATTGTATCATCAAGAATAGATTCTTTTGTTGCTTTTCTTATTTTAAATTTATAACCTAAGTTCCAACTGTCGATTAAAGGTTTAATAGTGAAAAAGTCTTCAGCAGTATGATATACGCTGAGTAACAATACCGGTTTTTGAGTTTTTATAGTATTTTCTGCACCTTTCAGAAAATCTTTTTCCATACCTTCAATGTCAACTTTAATCAAACCAATGTTTAAATTGTTTTCATTTACATATTTGTCAAGTGTTGTTGTTCTTATTTCTTCTTGAATGCAATTAGCCTTATTTTGGTGCTTAATTACAGAGCAGGTTGTTCCGGTTTTTCCGTAAATATTTATTTTTGTAGTCTTTTCTTCACTTCCAAGCCCTTGTTTTACAGGAATAATATTAGTACAATTATTCAGCTTAATTGTATTTATCATTTTTTCGTAATTGCTTGATACAGGTTCAAAACCATATACATTGTTATTTGTAAGCTTAGATAACAACAATGCAGAATCTCCAATATAAGCCCCAACATCAATTATTGCTTTGTCTTTTAATTTTTCCGGATGTTCTATCTCTTCAATGAAATAATTATCAATAAAAATAGTGCCTAAAAAATTATTAACAGGAAGATAATACTTTCCGTTTGTGTATATGTTTTCTCCCAGTTTGACAATGTTTTTGTTCAGGAAATTAGCATGAGATATTTTCTCGGCTTCTTCTTTTGTTAGTAAAAAGGTTTTATTTTTCAAAAGAAATTCCTGAATTCTGGATAGAATGGTTGTTATGGTTGCTATACTTTGTTCATCCAAATCTTTAGCAAGTTCTCTGAACAATTGGTTTAAATCGTTGGTTTCCATGTATTCTTTATAGCAATTTAAAACCATTTTTTTATGAGTATTTAATCTTGAAAAATATTTTAATGGATTTTCGTTGATAAAATTTGATAATTTACTTTTAATAAATTTTTTTAAATTCATACTAACCTTTCTCTTCTATTATTGTTTTTATTAATTTTACTATATGTTGAGAGGCATGTCCATTTTCAATACAGCCCTTATCTCTTAAAAATATTTCAATTTCTTTTTGGTATTTTTCATTGTCAAAATTTAATATATTTTCAATTAGCTCATCATTGTTTCTTGCAATTGGGAATGGGGTTTCTTCTAATGAATAGTAAAAACCTCTTTCTGTATCGTATTCATTAATATCAGTAGCATAAATAAATCCGGGTTTTCTTGTTAACAAAAAGTCAAATATACAGCTTGAGTAGTCTGTGATTGCAATATCTGAAACTGCCATTAACTCTTGAATATCAGGATACATTGTTGCATCAAATATTGAGTCATGTTTTGGGACAAGTATATTTGTTAATTGATTAATGTTAGGATGGAGTCTTATGAAAATTTTCCAGTCTCCACCAAATTTTTTTGCTAAAGGCTCAAGTAATTTCGGGTAGTCGATATTATAGCAGCTTATATGTTTGTTGTCTCGGAATGTTGGAACGTATAACAAAATTTTTGAGTTTTCATCAAGTTTATACTGTTTGTATATCCGTTCTTTTACATCACGATTATCTTTAAAAAGTATATCGTTTCTTGGGTGACCGATTTCTTTGATATTAGCTTTACTACTAATATTTCTTCTGTAAACTCCTGTTTCAAAGCTGCTGTTTGATATTATAATGTCAGTCATTTCAGAATCTTTTTTATAAAGTTGTCCTGTAATTTTTTTATTCCAAAAATTGGAGTCAGCATCCGAGCCAATTTTTTTAATCCCAAGTGAGCCGTGCCATGTTTGGATATATTTTTGAGAAGTTTTTTTAGATAACCCTCTTTTTATAAAGTTTACTTTTCGGATATTGTCAATCCATACTTTAGCCGTAGCCTGTTCATATATAGCTCTTTCCGATTGGACATCAACCAAATGGACATTTTGAGGGAACATGTTTTTCTTGAGTTTTGGATTTAGTGTTAGCCATACTATTCTACAGTTAATATTTTTATTTATTAATTCTTCAGTTATATATTTAGGATTACAGCCGTAGCCGTTTCCTGCGAAACAGCTGAATACAATTTTTTTATTATCTATTGGTAAAAACTTATATATATGTTCATATATCCAGTTGTTTGGAATTTTTAGTTTTAAACCGAATAATGACAAATTTTTATAACCGCCAAAGTTTTTTAAACATATATATGATTTTAATTTATCTTTAAAAGAATATTTTATCATTGATTGGTTTTTTTGAGCCAGCAGTCCGTCAACAAGTCTTGTAAACATATCGTCAATTGAAATTTCGGCCCTCCAACCTAATGCTTCAAGTTTTTCTGTATTTAGTAAAAGTTTAATGTGGGGCAAATACTTATTATCATTTGTAATTTTGTATTTAATATTTATATTTTCCTTTTTAGATGCAATTTTTTCTGCCATCTCTTTGATAGAGCACATTGCATTTTTATTGGCTACATTGTACGCTTCTCCCGACTTGCCTTCTGTTAATATCTTTAAAATTGCTGTTACACAATCGGTTATATCACAATAATTTCTTACGGTTGAACCATCCGTATGCAGTACTATGTCTTGATTCTCAACAACATTTCTTGCGAACTGTGCAAATACTCTTGTGTCATTAAAGGGAACACTCCCGCCTATAATTTGACAAAGACGTGCAATTTTTACAGGCAGGTTGTATTCTTTAAAGTATGAATACAACATTGTCTCTGTCATACGTTTTGCCTGTGGATAAGAATTTCTTTCATTTAGTAGATTTAAAGGTCCAAGTTCGTCTTCTTTTACCGGAATATCAGAACTCAAAGTCCCATAAATTTCCATTGAAGAAAGGTATACAATACTTTCAATATTTTTTTCTTTTGCAATTTCTAAAATATTTCTTGTGCCGTTGAGTGTTGTATTAATTGTTTCTACAGGGTAGTCAATAAAAGATTTTGAACTGGTGTTTGAGGCAGCATGAATGATATAATCAATTTGTCCGCCGTAGCTTAATTTTTTGCCTAAATCATGTTTTAGAAGTTTGATGTCTACAAAAGGTAGCTCTTTGAAAAATAAGCTTTTCGCTTTTTTTATGTTTCTTACGGGTAAAACAAGTTTGATGTTTAAATTGAAATCCATAGAAGCTTTTGAAAGGGCTAAAACTGTTTGAGCACCTATAAACCCTGTAGCTCCGGTAATAAGAATACTTTTGTTTTTCAATTTTTCCCAATTTATATAATCGGATCCAACTATTAGTCTGGTATCTATTATTGTATTAGGATTGATTATGTTACTGTAATGCATTTATTTCCTCTTTCCTAAATTCCAATAGAGCTTTCAGTATGTATAAATCTCTAGGAGTTGTAACTTTTATGTTTCCGAAATTCCCTTTTGTCATGTGCGTTGTTTTTCCCAAAGTATTGAAAATTGTGCAAGCATCTATCATATCAACGTAATTGGGATTTGTTTTCTGAATTTCTTCATGTGCAGATATTATTTCGTTTAGATAGAAACATTGCGGAGCTTGAGCTGCATAAGTGTTTTTTCTGTACGGAATTTTTTGAGGATTTATTCCGTTATCACTTACTAAAATCGTTTCATAACAGGGTGTACAGGTTATAGAATTCCCATACTTTTTTACATCTTGTATGTTATTGGTAATAACTTCTGTATCAAGTATTGGGCGAACTCCATCGTGAATTAAAGCTATGGAATTTGGTGGATTATCTTTTTCAGCTGCTTTTAGGGCATTATATATTGAATTTTGTGCTGTTGAGCCGCCTTTGATAATTTTTTGCACTTTTTTAAGATTAAAAGTTTTAACTAATTCTTCCATATAATCAAGGTATTCAGGTAATATTGAAAGATAGATTTTATCTATTTCATCGTGTTGTTCAAAAATCTCAAGTGTATGTATGATAATTGGCTTGTCAAAGATTTTCACGAACTGTTTTGGTAGATTACCGTTAGAAAATCTTTGTCCTGTTCCTCCAGCAAAAATTATTGCTATATTCATCATACACCCTCTCTAATTCTATTAATAAGATAATTAATTATAACAGAACACACTCCATTTTGCGGCAAAATTAATTTTTCTAAACATTTTTTTCGCTCATCTTCCAATGGATCTTGTTTTTGTATTATTAATTTGTCCAAAATTTCTTTTAGTTCTTCTAAATTATGTATTTTGTAATAACCTTGTGTAATTTCTTCTCCGAATATATTCAAACCTATTGTTTTTTCGGGAACTAAACGAATGAGCGGATGTTGAGTCGGAAGATATTCAGTTAAGAATGAATTACAATCTGTAATCATTAAATTAGAGGTTTTGAATATGTCAAAGTAGTCACCTTTTTCCCAAAGATGAGTATTTGAGGATTTATCCCAGAAAGAGTAGTATTTTTCGGTTTCTTCAGGACTCATTAATTTCTTTCTTATAATTGTTTTCTTTAGCATCGGATGCGGCTTAAAAACAAATTCGATTTCCGGGTGTGATTTTGCATATTCAATAAAGAATTTGTAATATTTGTCAAACGTCCCAAATTTTAAAGTACTTGTTTTATAGAACGAAAAGTGAGGAGCATATATTATTCTATAATTATCAGTTTTCCATAATTGTTTTTCCGGATTAGCAGGCGATAAATATGAATCCAGTTTTATACTCCCGGTAACTACAAGATTTTTATTTGATACTCCGTGATTTTCTAAAGTTTTTTTCACAAATTCATTGTCAAGAAAGTATGCCCAAACTTCTTTAAAGAATCTTGCACAATATTCGTTTTTCCCGTTAGTTGTACCTGTTCCATAGCTGTTGTAACAGCAAAGTGCATACTTGGATACTTCATATGGTTTGTATATTTCAGGTAATTGCCAGGGCTCCTGATAAAACAAAATGTCAGGGCAAAATTTATTCAGCGGTATGTGTTTTTTGTTTTCAATATCAAATGAGCATACAACATTCATCCCTCTGCTTTTAAAAAATTCGTAATTTGATTTTAACCTCTCAATTTCTGCATTATCAAACCTTCTATCTAAAGCGACAATGATTTGAGGAGTAAACAAGTCACTTTTGCAAAGTTCGTCATATAAAGACTGGTATACCCATTTAGAATTTTCGGAATTTAGAAAACAGACTTTTAATTTCCTTTGTCCAATAACTTTTTGCAACTCTTTTAGACGTTTTTTATAATTCTTATGTACAAGAATTCCCTTTATATTGTTTGGTATATACAAAAATGCTCTTGTAAATAATGATAAAATTTTCATTTATTGCCGCCTTTTAGTGATTTGTAAAAATGTGATAACAGGTTTTTCACAACCATCGCAAACATTACAGGATAGACAATTAAAGCGTATTTACTGTAAAGTTTTCTGTGATGCTTGATTATCGAAAGTCTTATTTTTAGGTAATTAAGAGGCTTAAGTGCCTTTTGCGTCCGTTCATTTTCTGATTTTCTCCAAAAGAATAAAACTTCCGGAATTTTGTATACATCAGCTCCTGTTTCCATTATAGAAAGCCAAAAATCCCAATCTTCACAACCCTTTTCCATGTCAGTTTTGTAGCCGTTAACTTTGTCAAACAGATTTCTTCTAAAAATAGCTGCTGAAAAAATTCTGTTTTGAATAAGCATGTTTATCATAGTTGCAAATGCAATTTTGTGTTGCCTGCTTTTAACACCAAAAAATTCATGCTCACAGTAAACGATACCCGTTTGAGGGTTATTGTCTAAGATATTCACAGCCATTTCAATGTATGTTGGGGCTATTTTATCGTCAGCATCAAGTGTTAAAATATATTCTCCGCTTGATGATTTAATCCCATTATTTCTGGCAGTGCAGACTCCGAGGTTTTCCTGATTGATAATAGTTACACCTGCAGGGGCAAGATCCCTCAAATCTTCTGTTGATATATCACTTGAACCATCATTCACCACAATAATTTCAATATTTTTATATGTTGAATTAAGAACTGATAAAACAGCTTCAGCCAAATATTGTGACTGATTATAACAAGGTATTATAACCGAAACTTTTTTCATAATATAATCCAGCTTTAAAAAGATTCCGTCAATATTTTTGCATGAAATATCTGTTTTGTAAATGTAAGAAATTGAATTTGTGTTTGACCAAAACTAAAAAATGCTTGTTAGATATATTATGCCATTTTTTAAATGCTTATTGTTGAAGATACAACGTTTTCTACACATTCAAGAATTGCGGATGCGTATTCGTTGTGCTTGTTATAAAAAACGTGTGATGCTCCATCGACTACAACTATTCTGTTATTTCCCGGATGATTACAATATGAATTTATCCTTTCCAAAAAGCCTTTGGGATTACCATCTGCCATATTGTCTTTTCCACCTATTATGAATGCTCCGTTTATTTTAATAGATTTTAAAGAATTTGTTTCACCGTCATTAGTTATAACCGGACAATTTTTAAGATTTTCGGCATTATAAAAGTTCAATACAGTTTGTGCGCTCATTGGAGAAAATCCTCCAAAAACATACGGAATAATTGCATTAGGTTGCCCGTCCTCAACAAATTTTTGTGCGGCTTTCAGACACTTATCCATATCAGGCATGACCTTCCACCAATAGCTTAAATCAACAGGTGACGTTACGATAAAATAATTGACAAAATTGTCTTTTGTATTGCCCAAATAATTGATTATTTTGTTAGAACCAAGGGAATGCCCTGCAAGTATAATGTTTTTGAAACCAAGCTCCTGTGCGTATTTTACGTAGGATTCGACGTCTTCATACACGTAATTAAATTCATCAAATACTACACCTGTATAAACTTGCTTTTTATTTTTTAAATCTGAGTAAGCAATCATAGAAAAAGCATCCATTGCATGTCCTGCAATGAAGGCAATTTTATTAGCCTCTAAAAGTTCTCCGGTAGCAGGTAAAAGGTCATTTTGAAACACGTTACTGCAAATTCCGCTCATCATTATAACAACCGTATCAAAACTATTGTCTCCCCACATGGCTCCTTTTAGTTCCAGTCCTCTTGGGGTGTTTACTCTTATTATTTCCATTTTTCCCTCTTTTTTTATTACATCTTCCTTTATTATTTACCATATTTAAAAAATAGCAAATACTTATATTACATAATTAAAAATACTTGACAAGCATAATTAAAAATATTACCATTAGCTTATGGAACTAAGGGTTTTGAGATATTTTTTGGCAGTTGCAAGAGAATCGAGTATAACCGGTGCTGCAAATTATTTACATTTAACTCAACCAACTTTATCAAGACAGCTTCAGGATTTGGAAAAGGAGCTCGGACAAAAACTTTTAATTAGGGGAAAGTCTCATGTAACTCTTACCCCGGAAGGTGTTATGCTTCGAAAACGAGCTCAAGAAATTGTTGAAATGGTTGAAAAAACCGAGTCCGAGCTAAAATCTATGAACGATATAGTTGGAGGAGATATTTATATTGGTTGTGGTGAGACGGAATCAATGAAGTACATTGCTGAGGTTATGAAAGAGCTTAGGGAGGAATACCCGGATATCAAATTTCATATATACAGTGGCAATGCAGAAGATGTTACAGAAAAATTAGATAAAGGTCTGTTTGATTTTGGTGTACTGATTCAACCCATAGATTTGTCTAAGTATGACAACATTACAATTCCTCAAAAAGATGTTTGGGGTGTCATTATGAAAAAAGACAGTCCATTGGCGGAAAAGAGTTTCATAACTCTTGAAGATATTGTTGACAAACCTATTATAGCATCCCGACAAATGTCAAAAAAGTACTCTTGTGACAGCGGTTTTCTTGATTGGTTTGGAAAAAGCTTTGAAACACTAAACATAGTTGCTACATATAATCTCGTTTATAATGCGGCAATTATGGTTAATGTTGGGATGGGTTACGCAGTTACTCTGGATAAGCTGGTTGATGTAACAAACAACAGTGATATATGTTTCAGGCCTCTCAGTCCAAAACTCGAATCCAAGCTTGACATTGTGTGGAAAAAAAATCAGGTATTTTCTCCGGCATCTAAGATTTTTCTTGAAAAGTTGTACAGAAAATTTATTTCTTAACTTATATACTTTTTCCAAGATTATAAGCTTTTTCAAGAAGTTTTTCATTGTTGTTTATTTCCGCAGGACCATTAAGTCCTCCGCCGCTGATATATCCGCAAAGTTTAACTCCATTGAAGCAAGCAATCCAACCATTTAATCCATTAATAACAGGTTGAATTGCATCATCTCCGTCTGCACTTGTTGTTATAAGATAAACTTCTCTGAATTTGTAATTGCTTGCAAATAGAGGGTTCGCTCTGTCTATGATTGTTTTCATTTGACCGCTCATTTCGTAATAATAAACGGGAGTAGCCCAGACTATAACATCTGCATTCAGCATTTTTTCTGTTATAACATTTGCATCATCGTCAATTACGCAATGTTTTAATTTTTGGCAAGCCAAGCAGCCTTTACAAAATTGGATGTTTTTTTCTTTAAGAGAAACAAATTCAACATTGTGGCCTGCATCTTTTGCTCCTTTTTCAGTTTCTTTGGCAAGAACTTCCGAGTTACTGCCGTTTCTTAAGCTCGTTGAAATAATTAAAACATTTTTACCCATATTTACCTCTTCTTTAAAAATACAATTAACTATATAAAGCAAGTTTATCAGATTTTAAGAAATTAGCAAATGCTTATATTGTATAAAAAATTATACCCTATAAGCATTGCTTGACAACTTTTTTATATGTATTACTATTTAATTTCTATTGTTTCTCCATCCGCAGGAATGAGTAAGTTCGTTATATGATTACTCTTAGTATATTCTTTTAAATCTTCTCTAGTAACCGTTAAATGACTAACTGTGTCCATATGGCTGGCTATTATTGTGGTTGTGTTGTTTGTGTTTTTTATTACTTTATCAACATCTTCTATATTCATAATTATTCTTTCACCGCTTAAAACAGTTGCTCCACAAGCATTTACAACAACAACGTCAGGATTGTATTTGTGCAAAGCATTTTCAACTTCTTCACACCATATTGTATCCCCGGCAATGTATAAAGTTTTTTCACCCTTTGACTTAAAAACTACTCCCATAGAATCATAAGGCATTCCAATTTGTTCACAAATTGGTTTTATAGTTTCTCTTTTCCCGTGTTGACAGTAGGTTTTATACAAACTTATACCTTTAAACTCAGTACCTTTATCTGATAGTACTTCTACATTTATAAACCCTCTGGAATTTAAATAGTCTCTATCAATATCTGATTGGACAAATATTTGTATTTCTTTATTCAAATAGTCCTCAGCGTATTCATCCCAATGGTCAGGGTGAATATGGGTTACAATAACTGCATCTGTTCGTGGAATTTCATTAATTTTACAAGGAAGTTCTACTCTTGGCTGTCTTATCTGAGAGTTTATTGCAGAATCAAACCCGGGCATTGAATCTTTTGGAGCAAGCCAAGGATCTACTAAAAATGTTATATTGTTAAAATTGACTATGATAGTTGCATTTCTAATTTGTGTTATTTTCATGTTTACCCTCCTTTTTGTATATTTTAAAATATGTTTTACTTTTTTACAAGAATTTACTTATTTGTATAATATATACTTTTATGTATAATAGTTACTAAAAAGTAAGTATTGAGGAATATTATGAAAAAAAAGAATGCAGAATACAAATGTCCCTTAGAGGCGACGATGGAAATAATTGGCGGGAAATATAAGGGTGTTATCATCGGGCATTTGATAAACAAGACTTTAAGATATAGTGAACTCCAAAAACTAATATCACATGCAACCCCTAAAATGCTTATACAACAACTTAAAGAATTGGAAGCTGATGGAATAATAAATAGAAAATTGTATCCTGTTGTACCGCCCAAAACGGAATATTCACTTACTGAACGCGGGAAAAAACTAATTCCAGCAATAGTTGAATTAAATAAATGGGGAATTATTTATCTGAAAGAGGAGAGTATTCCTTGTGCTTTTGATCCTGAACAAATTGATTTGGAGTATATAAAACAAACTTTTCAATCGAATGATAATCCAAAATAGGGCTTGGAAATATCGTGGATTTAAAAGTTTTTTATTTCGTTAAGTAGTAAGCACTACAACAAGTTCCGGAAGGAAGCTCTTGATTTTCAAACCATGTTGCAGAGTCAACGCCATACTCTTTTCCGCATTTGCAAATATCCCCGTTTCTGTTTTTATAAATAAAAATTAAAACAAATAATAAAACTCCGAAACTTTTTAGTTTCGGAGTTTTATACGGAGCAGCAGGGATTTGAACCCTGGATGCAGGTTGCCCCACATAACACCTTAGCAGGGTGCCGCCTTCAGCCACTCGGCCACTACTCCATAGCTGCATGTTTCATGCGGATAATGTTATTCTATCATAAATATTTTTTTTCGTAAATCCTTTTATTACTGTTTTACTTGAAGATTTATTTATAGTAAAATATTCTTAAAGTAAATGAAAGGTTATGAGATTATGATTGAGATGAAAGTAATGGGAATCGCTCTTGATACTAGAACAGGTTCTCCCATTGTTGTTTTACATGATAAAGAAAACAGAAAAGCTTTGCCTATCTGGATAGGTTCAGCTGAGGCAAGTGCAATTATCAGGAAGATTGAAAATCTCTCTGTTGCACGTCCGATGACTCACGACTTAATTATTAATATTATAGAAAAAACAGGTTATAAACTTGATAAAATAGAGATTAACGATGTTGAAAAAGATACTTATTATGCAACACTATTCTTAACAAATGATGACGGAAATGTTTTGGAAATAGATTCAAGACCTTCTGATGCTATTGCTGTTGCGATAAGAGTTGATGCTCCAATATTTGTTACCGCAAATGTTATTTCAAACGGCTCTGTTTCAACAGATTCGGCAAAAGATGAGGAGGAAGCTCAAGAATTTAAAAAATTCGTTCAAAGCATTAAACCTTCTGATTTTGCAAAATTAATGAAAGATAATGATCATCACGAGAGTGATCAATAATTTGTTAATTTTGTAAAGAATTTTTTTGTTTTTGAAAATGTTGTTTTAATTTCGTTTTTATTAATAATAGAGTTATGAACGGAATTGATAGAATACAACCGAATAATATTTTTAGGGTTAATGCTGTTAATTTGTTTGAAAATGACAGACAGAATAAAGGTGTTCAAAACGAATTTAACAGTGGACTTTTTGCCCGTCAGGACAATGAAGAATACAATTTAAATCATCCTAGAGTTGCTGGTAGTGCCACACAAGCAAGAAATTTAGATTTACTTGCTTAATTTTTCTTAATAATTTATGCATTTGAAGCAATTTTTTTGTAAAAAAATACTTTATTAATATGTAATGGGAAAAATTGAGGGTAATTATGTTTAATACAGTTAATTTCAATCCAAGTTTACCACGAATTAATGGCGGTTTTAATTTTGAAAAACCTGTGCGTGCAAATAGGTTTGTTGCAAATGCTGTAAATAATGGAGTTTACAATGCAAATCACCCTAAAACAGCAGATAATGAGTATTTTAAAGCTATTGGCATGAGCGTTTCTCCAGTCGCCAACAGATTGGATATTCAATGCTAATTTAAGAAAATATTCTGAGAGTAATTTGTTTTGTATATAAGATTGGATTCAGAAAATGCAGGCGTGAATGAGAAAACCCTCTTTTCACGCTTTTTTAGCGCACAAAGACCAATTACTTTTTCATCATCTTTGAATAGATTTTTCAAAAATTCCATATTTATACTTCCTTCTATTTTTATTGTATAATATATTTAATGACAGGAAAAATTAAGTCAATATAAGGAGAATTATTATGGCAGGAAAAATCACAAAAGATATGAACATTATGGACATTGTTCAACAGTGCCCTGAAAGTATTGAAGTCTTTCAAAAATATGGTTTAGGCTGTATAGGATGTGCAGCTGCTCATTTTGAAAACTTAGAAGCAGGAGCAAAAGTTCACGGCTTCGATCCTGATGCTATGGTTGCAGATATTAATGCTTTAATTAAAGATTAGTGTTGATTTTATATCAATAAATAATAAAGCGGATAAGTTTTCTTATCCGCTTTATTTATATTCTATTTACTTTCCTATTTGAGAAATCCTGCCATTGTAGGCTTGTTGCTTGGAATAAACTTTGCACTCTGAACCAAAACATTTTGTTGCAATTTTTCTTTTTCTGCTTTTTCTTTTTCAACGGCATTTTTGGTCATCTTTTCACAGTATCTTGCAAGCCACATCATAAATGCCGGTACAAGAACAAGTGTTGAGGCAAATCCAAATGCACTATTGTAAGTCTTTGCACGATTTATAAATTTATTGTCTTTTGATGAGAATATTGAATAAATGTTTTCAAGAGCTATAGAGCCTTTTGCTTTTCTGAATGCATCGTCAATTTCCTCTAAAGTAGCTTCTTTAAGTGATTTGTTTTTGAAGCGTTGTAATATTGCGTCAGCATTTTCCTTAACTTTTTTATCAAGTTTCAAAACTTTTTTAACATTTCCGCCATTTTCCTGTAGGAATTTGAAAAATCCGTTTATGCCGTCTTTGTAACCACTTAAATCGCTATATTTAGAAACAATTTGTTCACTGGACAATACTTCAACTCCGGCTCCTGCAGTAAAGTAATTTTTAATTTTTTGGAACAATCCATCGGAATGGTTCTTTGGTTTTACATTCAGTGCAAGTCCGGAAATTTTTGCAAACATATCTGAAAAACCTCTTGAAAGTGCCTTTGCACCGAACAATATGGCTACGAAGCTTGATATATCGCGAACCAAAATTTCTTTTCTTTCTTTGTCACTCTTTGCATTTACATATCTTGGAGGAAGACAAAATCCAAACAACAAAGTAAGCATTGCAGGTACTGACATAGAAGCACCATTAAATTCAAATATTTTTAATATATTACTAACTCCACCTTTTTTTGCGGCTGTGTCTCCGAGTTTTTGAACAAAGTTCCCGGTGAATGAAACATCCTTATCACCTTTTTTGTCTGTTTTATCAGCAGCTTTTTTGTCAGGTTTTGTATTGTTTTCAGCTTTGTTATCCTGAGTATCTTCCAAACCTTTTAAGCCAGGGTCATGTTTAAGTCCCAAATTATAAAGTTTAGGAATTAACGTGTAGAAAACAACTACAGCTGACCACATACCTAAGTTCGACAATACTCTTGTTCCTGCTCTTTGTTTATTAAATTTAGCAATAAATTCCTGAATATTTTCAGGAGAAATTCCTTTCTTAGCAGCTTTATTTAGGACATCTCCAGTATAATCAGTTAAGCTTTGTGTTAAACGCCTTATGTTTGTACCCAATTCTCCATCAGTCATTTTCATAGTTACGCCAAGTTCATCACTTGACGGAGCAGCATGGGATTTTCTGATATTCATATATTCTTCAACAAGCTTTGAATAAAGTTCATTTGCAGATTTTCTGTTTTTACTTGCACGTTTTGTCTCTACTTCAACAAGCGTATCAGCGAATTTTTTGGCGGTATTTTTGACGTCATTTTCTACAAAACTTTCATCAGTAGAATTTCTAAGGGCATTTTCAAAGACTTTCGCATAATATCCCTTCTTTAATTCTACAGAATTTTTAAGTTGTTCAGGATTTTTAGCGATATACTCTGTTAAATTTTGTCCTAAAGCTTTGATATGGCTAACATGAACATTGTTTGCCGAACCGGAAACTCTTTTGATGATAGAAAGTATTCCAAGCGGAATAAGAAAAGCACTCGGACCGCTGAGAACTTCTCGAATACCCTCTCTTCTGGCAAATTCCCAGTTCAAAGGTCCAGTCTTTTTACCATTTTCGTCTTCCTTACGGTTTCTGTTAAGTCCCTCGTATATTCTCGGAGCAACCATCCCAATACCGTCCTGAGCAATAAATGAGGCTGCAAAACCTCCTCTATCAATAGCATCCATCAACATCACTATGGGGTTAAAACTACCTGTAAATGTTTGCTGATGTTGATTGTTTTTTTTCTTTTCAGAGCGGTTGTATCTAACAACATCTGTTGACGAATTGATTGCTTTTACTGACATGTCCCTACTTTAAATTTTCATAACTACACACATATTTAAAAACTTTATTTCTACACTTATTGCTTTTTTTAATCTGGATTTTAACAAAAGTTAAGAAAGGTAATAAATGTATTAAGTGTATTTATTATACTTAATAATAAAAAAACTTGCAAGTTTTTTACTACAAATATAACAATAAATTTACAAAAAATGTAATAACTGAAATTAAGAAATGAACAAATACCCCGGTTGTCTATAAAATTGACACTATTTTTTGTCCGATATAAACTCTTTTTATGGAAAAAGTGAATGTAATAGGTGCAGGATTGGCAGGTTCAGAAGCTGCTTTACAGCTCTCGAAGAGAGGAATTAAGGTAGATTTGTATGAAATGCGGCCAAATAAGTCAACTGGTGCCCATAAAACTGATAAATTTGCAGAATTTGTATGTTCAAACAGTTTAGGTGCGTCGGATTGTTCAAATGCTTCCGGGCTTTTAAAAAAAGAAATGGAGCTTTTAGGTGGGGAATTGATTACAATTGCTCGTGAAAGTTCTGTCCCGGCGGGAAATGCCCTGGCTATTGACAGAGATCTCTTTTCAAGCAGAGTTACCGAGCGAATTTCAAATGACCCCAATATCAATGTTATAAGAAAAGAAATTGAAAATATTCCTGATGGCTGTACAATAATTGCTTCTGGCCCTTTAACTTCAGACAAATTAGCAAATTCCATAAAAGATTTTACAAAAAGTGAACATCTGCATTTTTTTGATGCAATTGCTCCAATAGTGGAAAAAGATAGTATAAATTTTGATAAAGCATTTTGGGCAAGCAGATATGATAAAGGAGAAGCTTCGTACATAAATTGTCCTATGAATAAGGCTGAGTATGAAAAGTTTTACGAAATATTAATAAATGCCCCAAGAATTGAACTCAAGGAGTTTGAAAAAAATGCAAAATTTTTTGAAAGTTGCCTCCCTATAGAAGTTTTGGCCTCTCGTGGTGTTGATACATTAAGGTTTGGGCCTATGAAACCTGTTGGTCTTGTTGATAAACGCACAGGTATCGAAAATTATGCTGTAGTGCAGTTAAGGCAGGATAATTCCGCCAGAACTCTTTATAATCTTGTAGGTTTTCAAACTAATTTGAAATGGGCAAGTCAGAAAGAGTTATTGCAATCAATTCCGGGTTTGGAACATGTTAATATTGTCCGTTACGGAGTTATGCATCGAAATACTTTTATAAATTCTCCAAAAGTATTAAATGCCTCTCTTCAAGCGAGATATCGAGCAGATTTATTTTTTGCCGGTCAAATTACCGGTACTGAAGGTTATACTGAATCAATAGCAACAGGAATGCTTGCAGGGATAAATGCGTTCAATTATTTGTCCGGAAAGGAGCTTGTTGTCCTTCCTAAAATAACAATGCTAGGGGCACTGACTCAATATATAAGCGATATTGAACATGAAAAGTTCCAGCCGATAAATTCAAACTGGGGAATTGTAGAGCCCGTTGTTCTGCCTAAAAAGGAAAGAAAGAACAAAAAATTAAAAGCAGAATTAATAACAGAGCGTTCTATTAATTATATTGTGTCTTGTAAATAATGATAATACATGTTAAAATATATTTATATTAGGAAAAAGAGAGGATAAGAGAGGATACTGCGTATGAAAAATGCATTTACGTTGGCAGAAGTTTTGGTTACACTTGGAATTATTGGGGTTGTTGCAGCAATGACTGTCCCTAATTTAATGGAAAATTACCAACGTCAAAGTTATGTAACGCAATTAAGAAAAGTATATTCAGAATTGTCCCAAGCTGCAGAAACGGCAATGACAGAAAATAATACACAACGTTTGAGTGAAGTGAGAGCCTTGAGGCAAAGTGCTCTAACATTTTTAACAACATATTTTAAAACCGTTCAGTCTTGTACTTCTTCAAATCTTACTGAATGTTTAGCTGATGAATATACAACATTAAGTGGTGTAGAGTTCCCTAATACGTTAACTTCAAATGATGCCTGTGCAGTTTTGGCAAGTGGAAGTACTTTATGTCTAAGAAAACTTGATTCTTCCCTTATCGCCACAGTTGATATAAATGGGAAACAACCTCCAAATATTTATGGAAGAGACCTGTTTATTCTATCCGTTGATAGTGATGGTTCGGTTACATCAACGGTCAGCCCTGATAGTGCTACTTTAGAGGGTTGTATGGGAGGTGAATATGGAGTTTGTTTTGCCCAGATCCTACGTGATGGTTGGATAATGGATTACTAGAAGTTAATTTCGTGTAAAAAAAAGAAACTCGAGAGAGTTTCTTTTTTTATGCATTTTTATCCAAAGTTTTTGATTGATTATCGGCCTTTTTGTTTTTATCTTCAAGTCCTAAGAATTTGAGAGCAGGATGAATGAATGCATGGCTTACTTGAGGTGCAAGTATTGCAAGCCCAAGTACTGAACCGATTATGTTGCTTAACTCAACTGCTCCTTTGACATATGCAAATTTTTCTGGATTTTCTTTTTTTAACTCTTCAATTAATATGTCATTATATTTTTCTTTAACTTTTGTTTTGCTTGCAGGAAGTTCTTTTTCAAGTGTTGCAAGCCTGTTATTTACTGATGGGTTATCTGCCAATTTTCTATAGTGTAAATATTCAGTGACATTTTTGAAGTGCTCAAAACCGTTTGTATTTTTGAATAACTTTTCTTTAGCAAGTTTAAATCCGCCTTTTTTGAACACAGGTACAATTAGAGCCATATAAACCGCAAGACAAGTTGCTTGGTATAAGAATTCTTTAGCTGCCGCGTACTGCTTTGTATCAGAATCTATGTCCTTGTCGATAAGAATAAATCCGGGTCTTCCTATAGATTTCAGTGTTGTTTCTATCGTAACAGATTGGGTTGTATTTTGCGCAATAGACGCGAGATTAGAACTTGTTAGCATTCTTTGTGCGATACTTATCATAACCCACCTACTTTCATTCCTATCTGTGGTCTTGCCGTAAAGGTGTGGACCTGTGGGAATTTGTCTCTTTGTATAACCTGATTTGCAGGTATTGTTAGATATGGATTAACCGTAGGGGTAATTGTTTTTTTAGAAGGTTTTTCTTTCTCGTCTGGGGCTTTTAATCCGATTTTGTCCATGATAGGTTTGATTGCAACAGAACAAAGTCCAGGTATAACAAATAATGCGGCAATACAAACTCCCATAAACATTAGATTTTTTTCAGCTCTACCTGCTAATGCTTTATCTTTAAATGCTTTTTTTGCTAATCCGCCTGCCAATTCTCCGCATGCCCAATATGCCGGAATTGCAATAACCTCTGTTAATCCTTCTCTTAAAGCTGTGTACTTTTTTGTTTCAGGATTTTCAGTTTTGTCCATCATAGTAAAAGTTGGACGGCAAATGCCTTTAACGGTTGCTATTGCCATTACAACGTATGTTGGTTTATTATTTTCGCCCAATTTCTTACAGGTACGTTTTAAAATTTCTGCTAGTGCCATGATTCTCTATGTTTAAAAACCGTAAATTTAAATTTTTGCTAGTATATTTACATTTGTTATAATATATTACAGAAAAAATATTTTCAAATAAAAAATGAACTTTTTATTTTTCTAATCGTTATATAAGTGTAGAGATTAAAAAATAAAACAATCTACACAAAAGGTGGAACCAAATGAACGAAAAATGTACAAAATATGAAGCTTTATTTACTTTCGGCAATGAAGAAACTTTGATGGAACATGTGAAAAGTTGTCCTGATTGTCAAAAAGAACAAGAAGTTATGAACAGAGTTTCTGATTTGTTGAAAGAAGTGAGGCCATATTACAAAGAAAAAAGAAGAAATATTACAAAGTTAAAAGCTGCTTGTGCTGTTTTTGCGATATTACTAAGCGGAACAACACTGGGTGTAATCAATTTTAATACAGATATTTCGGATACAATAAAATACGGTACAACTTTAAGTGCAGAAGATTATGGATTCCCGGTGGATTCGTACGGTTTTTTAATGGTGGAATAGTTAATGGACTTTAAACAGCTTATAAAAAGCAATCAAAGCAACGTAAAAAATATCATAAAACTTATAACAAAAGAAAATAACGAAGACTTAGAGCAAGAGGTCTATATAAAGGTTTGGAAAAATGCAAGGAATTACAAAGAACAAGGCTCTTTCAAGAGCTGGATAAATACTATTGCCAAAAATGTTTCAAAAGATTATTTAAAATCATCGTACAAAAAAGTCAGTGATAATGCTGTTGCTGACGATGAATCTCTAAATCAAATAAAAGATAAGAAACTAACACCGGAACTTACTCTAATAAGTAACGAAAGGCAAAAAAGAATAATTGAAGCTATAAATCAATTGAAACCAAAGTTTAGACAAACAGTAATGCTGTGTGAAATATATGGATATTCTTATGAGGACGCGGCTCATAAATTAAAATGTCCGGTAGGTACAATTAAATCAAGACTATACAATGCCAAAAAAGAATTGGCTGTTACGTTACAAGATTTATTATAAAAGAAAGGATTATGATTATGATTAAAAAAACATTATTAGTTGCAAGTATTATTGCGTTCAGTGCTTGTGCAACCATGGCAGCAGACACATCAGCTGTAACGACTACTACATCGACTCAACCGGCAGTTCAGTCCAAAGAAGCTGATTTTCACAAAAAACCTCCAATGAATCCGGAATTTAAAAAACGTCAAGCAGATTTTGAGAACCGTTTAAAATTAACTGATGAACAAAAGGCTCAGGCAAAAGAAATTCGTCAAAAAGGCATTGAGCAGATGAAGCCGATTATGGAAAAAATCAAAGAAAAACGTGCGGAAGCAGAAGCTGTAAAACGTTCAAGAATGGCAGTAGAAATGCAGCAAGAAAAATTAGCTCAAATTCACAAAGAAATTGTTGCATTAAAACGTGAAGCTCATGAACTTCGTATGCAGAATATGAAAGATTTCGAATCTATTTTGACTAAAAAACAGCAAAAAGAATTGAAAAAGATGAAAGAAGAAGGTCGTAAGAACTTCGAAAAAAGACATAAAAAAGGTGGTCATCCAGAATATGGTCGTCGTCACGGGTTTGGCCCTGATGGAGCAAGACCTGCAGTTCCTGCACCTGTAGAACCAACTCCTGTAAAAGAATAACTTATAATCTCCAAAACAAAAGGGTTGATTTTTAATCAACCCTTTTGTAGTATGTATCCAAAGGGAGTTTTGTAATGAAAATCGCTGAAAATGTTTTTGAATTAATCGGAAATACACCACTGGTAAAAATTAATAAACTAAATACAGGAAATGCTGTTATTGTCGCAAAGCTAGAAAGTTTTAATCCCGGCGGTTCTGTCAAAGACCGTCCTGCTTTAAATATGATAGAGCAAGCTGAAAAAGAAGGTTTGGTTAATAAAGATACGGTTATTATTGAACCAACAAGCGGGAATACAGGAATTGGACTTGCGATGGTTTGTGCTGTAAAGGGTTATAAAATGATATTGACTATGCCGGAGACTATGAGTATTGAAAGAAGAAAGTTGTTAAGTGCATACGGTGCAGAAATAATTTTAACATCGGGTGAAAAGGGCATGCAAGGTGCAGTGGATAAAGCGATAGAATTAAGCAAAAAATACCCAAATTCAGTTATACTCCAGCAATTTGAGAACCCTGCCAATCCTGAATCTCATATAAATACAACTGCCGAAGAAATCTGGAGAGATACTGAAGGCAACGTAGACGTTATTATAGCGGGTGTCGGAACAGGTGGAACAATCTCAGGGATTGCAAAAGGTCTAAAAACACATAAACCTGAAATTAAAGTTATAGCAGTTGAACCTGAAACATCACAGGTACTAGCAGGCAAACCGGCAGGCTCCCATAAAATTCAAGGTATTGGTGCAAATTTTGTTCCAAAGAATTTTGATAAAAATATCGTTGATGAAATTGTTCCTGTAAGTGATGAAAACGCAATAGATACAGCAAGACTTCTTGCAACAAATGAGGGAATTTTATGCGGGATTTCATCAGGTGCCGCAATGTACGCAGCAATTGAAATTTCAAAACGTCCTGAGTTCAAAAATAAAATGGTTGTAGTCATTCTGCCTGATACGGGTGAGCGTTACCTAAATGCTTGAATTCATTACAATATATTAAGCAAAACTTAAAGATTTAGATAGTTTCTGCCGTATATAAGTTTACGTAGGTAAATTTGTGTTAGGAGCTAATCTAATGCCGAATAATGAACATAAAATTCAAATTGGTAACATTGGAAGTATTGACTGGAAAAAATTAAAAACTGGTATAACAAAAGAAAACATTTCAGAAGATCTTAACACTATTTGGTCCAAAATTGACACTTCAGGCGACGGAAAAATTAGTCAGGAAGAACTTGAGATATTAAAGGCTGATTTAACTCAAGCAATTTCTGATAAAGTAATAACTGAAGAAGAAGCAAGAGCATATCTTGATAGTAAAAAATTAAACAACATCGCAAACGAAAAGTTTTTACAATTTATGTTTGAACTAGGCGGGACGGAAAGTGATGAACATGCTCAAGTAACGCTCCAAGCGAGAGATTTTGGATTTGTTAACGGTAAACTTGAAAATGTTGAAATTGATGCAAGAGCTGCCGGAATCTCTGATAGAATATACAATGGTGTTGTTAAAATTCCTCAGAATACAACAATGCCAGAAGACGGCTCATTACCTAAAATATTAATGATGGAACTCCCTTCCGCATACGGAGAGAATCAATTCACAAAACTCATATATAACGAAGCTGACGGAACCTATATGTCCAGATACAAAGATATGGCATTTTCCTTAGAAAAAAATGAACAAGGTGGTGTAATTCTAAGAGCTATAGATGATGAGCAGCTAAAAATGAAACGTGCAAAAAATTTAAAAGACTGGAATAAAGGAATAAAAAATCCTGATACCCCAACACCGGTAGACCCAACCCCAATAAACACAATCAAGCCTAAACAACCTATTAAGAAACCTAAACAAGACGATTTAGGACTGGATAATTATTATGGCAATTCTTTTCAAAAAAGCCAAGGTGACTGCTATTTGTTAGCTACAATAAATTCCATTAGAAACGTTTCGGGAGGTCAAGAATATCTGCAAAGTCTCCGAACAGAAAAAACAGTAAATGGAGAGAAAGTATATACTCTCAAATTGCCAGGTGCTAAATTGGCAGCAAAATCTTTAAAAGATGATAATATGAGCAAAGTATTTATAACTGGGCAATATTCCTTTACAGAAGATGAAGTTAGGGATATTCTAGCAAAAGAAGGTGAAAGATACTCTAAAGGCGACCCCGATGTAATATTGTTGGAAGCTGCTTTTGAAAAATATAGAGAAGAAGTCCAACAAACTCTTAAGGCGAATAATCTGTCTGTTAAAGAATACTGGCAAAAAGCAGGTATGGTAACAGGACGAGAAGAGCATAATATTCTTAATAGTGGATGGGAACACGATGCGATATTTATTTTAACAGGCAAAAAATCAGAATATTATTCAAGTTCAGATTACGATGAACTTCCTATTTTATCATCAGTGGCATTAAAGGATAATATGGCACTTCCACTCCTCACAGAGTATCAATACAAGGTTAAATCCATAGACGAAATAGATGGAAATATAAGGAAAACAGACTACGCACTTAACAAAATGCTCAATAAAATACAAAAAGACTTTGAAGATGACAATAAATCAGACCTAGTTGCAACAGCCAGCTTTAAAATTGGGGATTCATTAAAAGATAGCGGAGGGCATGCTTTTACTGTTAAGAAAGTAACTGATGATGAAGTTATCCTTATTAACCCATGGTATCCGGATAGAGAGTTAAAAATGTCCAGAAAAATGTTTAGAGAATATTGCAAAAGCATGACAATTTCAAAATATGATGAACAAAAATCTTGGTGGCAAAAATTTAAAGAAGCTACCGGACTTGATAGTTTATTAGGGTAAACCAAAAAAGCGAGCTTTTTAGCTCGCTTTTTTGGTTTTTTGATTTTTACTGGACTTATTACATCATACCGCCCATGCCGCCCATTCCGGCTGGCATTGCAGGTTCAGATTTTTCCTCAGGAATATCAACAATTGCAGCTTCGGTTGTCAACAACATTGAACCGACAGATGCTGCATTTTGTAATGCTGATCTTGTAACTTTTGCAGGATCTACGATACCTGATTTAAACATATCTACATACTCATCATTTAAAGCATCATAGCCATATGCTGATTCGTGTGAAGTTACCGTATCAACTACTACATCAGCCTTAGCACCTGCGTTATGTGCGATTGCTCTTAAAGGTACATCAAGAGCCGCTGTTAAGATTTTGAAACCGATTTTTTCATCATCTGATGAGAAGCTTGTTGTATCAACAAGTTTTGACAATTTTTGTTGAACTCTTACCAGTGCAACGCCACCACCCGGTACAATACCTTCTTCATTTGCTGCTCTTGTTGCGTTGAGGGCATCTTCAATTCTTAATTTTCTTTCCTTCAATTCAACTTCAGATGCTGCACCTACTTCAATTACGGCAACGCCACCTGAAAGTTTTGCAACACGTTCTTGAAGTTTTTCTTTATCATATTCTGAATCAGAAGCTTCAATTTGTTTTCTGATTAGACGAACTCTGTCTTGAACAGCTTGTTTTGTTTCGTCGCCTACAACAATTGTTGTTTCATCTTTTGTTACGGTTACACGTTTTGCCTTACCTAACATTTGTGTAGTTACATTTTCAAGCTTGATACCAAGTTCTTCCGTAAACATTTCGCCGCCTGTTAGAATTGCGATATCTTCAAGCATTGCTTTTCTTCTGTCGCCAAATCCAGGAGCTTTAACTGCTACTGCTCTTAAAACTTTTCTCATTGTGTTTACAACAAGTGTTGCCAAAGCTTCACCTTCAACATCTTCTGCAATTAACAGCAAAGATTTGCCATCACGTGCTACTTGTTCCAACAATGGAACCATATCTGAAATAAGGTTGATTTTTTTGTTGCAACAGAATACATAAGCATCTTCCAAGACTGCTTCCATTCTTTCTGCATCTGTTACAAAATATGGTGATAAGTAGCCTTTGTCGAATTGCATACCTTCTACAACTTTTAAGTTTGTTCCGAAAGATTTACTTTCTTCAACAGTTATAACACCGTCATGGCCTACTTTTTCCATTGCTTCTGCGATAAGTTCGCCTATTTCTTTGTTGTTGCCTGCAGAAATTGCTGCAACTTGTGCTATTTCTTCTTTAGTGTTAACAGGTCTTGACATGTCTTTAATTTCTTTTACTGAAATTTCAACAGCTTTATCAATTCCACGTTTCATAGACATTGGATTTGCTCCTGCTGTCAAGTTTTTCAAACCTTCTCTTACGATTGCTTGAGCAAGTACTGATGCGGTTGTTGTACCGTCACCTGCTACGTCGTTGGTTTTTGATGAAACTTCTTTCAACAACTGTGCTCCGGCATTTTCTAAACCGTCTTTAAGTTCGATTTCTTTTGCAATAGTTACACCGTCGTTAACGATTTGAGGAGCTCCATATTTCTTTTCCAAAATAACGTTTCTTCCTTTAGGTCCTAATGTTACTTTTACTGCGTCTGCTACTGCATCTATACCTTTAAGAAGTGATTTTCTCGCTTCTTCATTAAATACTATACGTTTTGCCATAATATATCTCTCCTGTTTTTTATTCGATAATTGCTAATGCATCTTTTACTGATAAAATTTTGTATTCTACACCATCCATTTTGATGTCTGTGCCTGCATATTTTGCATAAAGAACTGTATCACCTACTTTAACATCCATAGGTTCTCTTTCACCTTTGTCGTTCATTTTGCCTAGCCCAACAGCAACAACTTCACCTTTTTGAGGTTTTTCTTTTGCACTGTCAGGAATAAATATTCCGCCGGATGTTTGTTCGGTATCTTCAATAACCTTAATTACAATTCTGTCGCCTAATGGTTTTAACATAATATTTTCTCCTTTTCTCCTAATTCAAGTCTACATTATATTTATATAACGGATTTGTACAAAAATTAATTTTCTTAAGGAAAAATTAATTTTTGTAATGTTAGTTTTCATATATTGTTGCTCGAATTTTGTCAGCTTGTTTTTTCAAGGAAATGTTGATTAAATTTTTTTTATTGAAAAATTGTGAAAAATGTTTTATAATTGTCCTGTAAGAAGTATTTTATATGAATTAAGGAGCAAGAAGTATGAGAATGTTGAATTTTGTCAGGTTTTCGGGGGGGGGGCACTTCTAAGCTTCCTTCAAGGGTTTTACACTTGTCAAACTAAAAATAAAATGTATAATAGTGATATGAAACATCACTGCACAAAATTTGGATTTACACTGTCAGAAGTTTTAATAACTTTAGGAATAGTTGGGGTTGTTGCAGTTCTTGTTTTACCTGCATTTATAGATAGTTACATGGATAAACAGTATGCTGCTATGTGGAAGAAAAAGTATAGTGAAATTGCCAATGTCTACTATGAGGTAAAAGAAGAGATGGGAGGGGGAATATGTGTAAAGAGTAAGGAAGGTGATTTAGACATTCCTACAAAATGTATACCTCCTGGAGAATATATGTTAAGTTCTAAATACGCAACTTTATCCCCAGAATTTGTCAAAAATTTTGTATCCCGTCTCAAAGTTATTGACAGTTGCGGGTATCCCCAATATGGAGAAAGTGAATATTGTGCAAATTATTATCAACCGTGGACCGGTTTATGTGGTGGTTCTGCGGCTTATGGACTTTATGATTCTTTAATGACATCTTCTCCTGCTTCTTCTAGAAAACAGCTAATGCCAGCAATATGTCGGGATTATGCGGGTACAATGTATACTGGTTGGGATTATATGTTTAAGGCAGTGCTACAACCGGATGGAACAACAATATATTTTGGTGGACTTTCAACAGGTATGATAGTTGTTGACGTAAATTCATTTGCTAAAGGGCCAAATGTCGTAGGTAAAGATCTATTTGCAGCTATGGTAAATGATGACTGGATAAAACCAATAGGAGCAGAAGGGACATTTAATAAAAGTGCAAATGGAAATGTTTGTCGGTGTTCAAAAGATGCTGGTGCAGAAAGAGCTCAAGGTTTTTTAGGTTCTGGAGACTTATTAAATGGAACATCTCTTTCAGGTGCATGTTGCAGTGCAACAAAGTTGTATTCAAATTAAATAACATAAGAATTTCCCTGTATAGGCTATAAACAAAAATCTTTTTTATGTTATTCTAGTACTATGAAACGGGTTTTGTATGTTATCTTGGTTTTAATTTTAACAGGTCTTGTTTTGAAAGCCTGTATTAGGGCTGATGTTGAGCAAGTAGTTTTGAACCCGAAAAATTATGAGCAGGAATCTATCTTAAATTATTATCCTTATATAAAGAGGAATGTTACAATAGATGGGGTTGATTATTTACAGTCAGAGGCACCTGTAGGGAAATTTGGAGGGACTTTTGTTACTTCTACGATTGGAGAGGGGCCAAAAACTTTTAACCCGTTTAATTCCAAAGATAACATATCATCTCAAATGTCTGAAATTATGTATGACGGACTTGTTACGACTGATGTTGTTACAGGGGAAACAATTCCAAAACTTGCTAAGGATTTCAAAGTAGACGGGTGTGAATATTTAATACATTTACGAAAAGGGATAAAATGGTCAGATGGAAAACCAATCAATGCGGATGATGTTGTATTTACTTGGCAAAATATAATTTTTGACGGGTATGGTAATACTTCTACGCGAGATTCTGTTGTAATAGATGGAAAGCTTCCAACTGTTGAGAAGATTGATGATTATACTGTTAAATTTGTCACTCCAAAACCTTTTGCCCCATTTTTAAGGATGCTTTCATCACCTATTGCTCCGAAACATATTTTTGAACCGGCAGTAAATCGAGGGAAAGCATACTTTGACGGTTTTTTGTCAACTAATACTGACCCAAAGGACTTTGTAATATCAGGAGCATTTAAGTTAAAAGAATATGTGCCGGCACAAAGGGTTGTGTTTGAACGTAATCCTAACTATTACGTGATAAATAAGGATGATCAAAAACTTCCGTATTTAGACAAAATTGTTTATATGATTGTTGGAGATATAAACAATCAGGTTTTAAAATTTGAGGGTGGAGAACTCGATGAAATAGGACTCCAGGGTGCAAATGTTGCAAGATTTAAGGAAATGGAAAAACATTCAGATTTTACCGTTTACAACCTTGGTCCAAATACCGGAACTATGTATTTGTCTATGAACTTGAATAATCGCAAAGACAAAAACGGCAAGTATTACGTTAATCCCAAAAAGCAGGTATGGTTTCAGGACAAAAATTTCCGTCAAGCTGTAGATTATGCCCTAGATAGAGAAAATATGATTTTCAATATTGCAAATGGTTTGGCAGAACCGCTTTTTACCCCTGAAACACTTAATTCAATATTTTTGAATAAAGAAATTAAGGGACATAAAAGAGATATTAATAAGTCCAAAGAACTTCTTAAAAAATCAGGGTTCTACTGGGACAAAGCAGGACATTTGATAGATAAATTCGGAAACCATGTTGAATTTGATCTTTACACGAATGCTGGAAATACCGAAAGAGAAGCAATTGGAGTTATGGTGAAACAGGATTTGGAAGACTTGGGAATGAAGGTCAACTTTAAACCAATAGAGTTCAATTCTCTGGTAAATAAACTTATGTCAACTTTAGATTGGGACATGGTTATTATGGGATTTACAGGCTCTCCTCTTGAACCGAATGGCGGGAAAAATGTTTGGCTTTCTGACGGGACGCTCCATATTTTTAACCAACGGCTTGAAACTGATATTGAAAGTAAAAGATATCCGTTTGAAAAACGAATTGATTACCTTTATACCCAAGGTGCACTTCAAACAAAATTTGAGGATAGAAAAAAGTATTACGACGAATATCAATCAATCGTATATGAGGAAAAACCGCTTATATACATTTATTCACCGCTTATAATTTCAGCAATAAGAAATAAGTTTAAAAATGTATATCCGACAAGTCTTGGAGGTGTTACTCATAATATTGAGGAAATTTATATAGAGGAAGGTGAATGATGCAGATACTTATTTATATACTAAAGAGAATACTTCAGACAATACCTTTACTTATTATAGTTTCATTGATAAGCTTCTTTATAATTCGTTTGTCTCCTGTTGATCCTCTTGCAGAATTAAGATTAAATCCTTCTGTATCAAAAGAAACATTGCAGAAAGAAACTGAAAGACTAGGACTTGATAAACCGATTATTGTCCAATATGGGAAATGGGCCAAATCCTTTATAAAAGGAGATTTAGGGGTTACATCAAACGGAGAAAAAGTTAGTACAAAATTAAAAGAACGCATACCAAATACCTTGCTTTTAACAACGGTTGTTATATTTCTGGCATGGGTAGTCGGGATTCCGCTCGGTGTACTTGCCGCTATTAATTGGAAGACTCCTTTTGATAGAATATTGACCGTTTTAACAAGTATTGGAATGGCAATTCCTTCATTTTTCTTCGCAGTTTTACTTTTAATTTTTGCGGTAAAAACGGGTTGGTTCCCTGTAGGAGGACTTACAAGTTCAAATTTTATGGAGATGTCTTTTTTAGAGAAATTTTTAGATATTACGCATCATTTAATATTGCCGGTTACTGTATTATTTACTTTATCCTTAGCAGGTTTGCAGCGTCAGATGAGAGGAAACTTGCTTGATGTTTTGGATAGCGATTATGTTAAGTTTGCAAGAGCTAAGGGGGTTAGTGAGGTAAAGGTCGTGTTTAAACATGCTCTTCGAAATGCTGTTAATCCGTTAATCACACTTTTGGGGTTTGAATTTGCAGGATTATTGAGCGGAGCAGCCTTAACTGAGTACGTATTTCAGTATCCGGGACTTGGCAGGCTTATTCTTGAAGCTGTTTTAAAATCTGATATAAATCTTGTTATGGCTTCCTTGATGATGGGGGCTGTTATGTTGATTTTAGGAAATTTGATTGCGGATATTCTCCTTATTATAACTGATCCGAGAATAAGAGAGGGGAGTCAGGCATGATAAAAGATTTGTTCAAACAGCTTTGGAAAGACAAGTTTGCAAGAATTGCATTTTTGCTTTTAGGTTTTATATATTTTTCATTATTTTTTGCTGATTTTATAGCTCCTTATACGAAGGATTTTTCTGATAGGTCTATGGCTTATGTCCCGCCGTCCAAAATATTTACTATAGATGAAAACGGGAAATTGTCACGGCCGTACACATACAATTACAAACGAGAATTTGATCCGCAAGAATTGAAAATTGTTTATACACTAGATAGAAGTCAAAAACATTATATAAAATTTTTTGCAAAAGGTCAGCCTTATAAGTTTTTGAATTTAATTCCTATGAAAAGACACCTTGTAACTACCGATTCCACCGGCAGATTGTTCCTTTTAGGGACAGATATCAATGGTCGTGATGTTTTTTCAAGAATACTTTTTGGCGGAAGAATTTCAATGACTATTGGATTTCTTGCATTATTTGTTTTGTTTCCTATCGGTCTTTTGTATGGCGGAATTGCAGGTTATTTCGGTGGTAAGGTTGATATTTTAATGATGAGATTTGCTGAGGCTGTAATGTCTATACCAAGTTTTTACCTATTGATTATATTGGCATCAATTTTACCTTCCGGGATGACTAGTGTTCAAAGATTTATGCTTATAGTTGTTATATTGGCCTTAATCGGTTGGGCAGGCTTTGCAAGAGTTGTAAGAGGTATGGTTCTGTCAATAAAGAAGCAAGAATACGTTCAAGCCGCAAAATCTATTGGAGCATCGAATTTGCGGGTAATTGTAAAACATATTCTTCCACAGACAACAAGCTTTGTTATTGTTGCAATGACCTTATCCGTCCCATCTTACATATTGTCTGAATCAGGTTTAAGCTTTTTGGGACTTGGTATACAACAACCCGATGCCAGCTGGGGGAATATGTTGAAAGAAGCTCAGGAATATACAAACATAATCTACCGTCCTTGGCTTTTGACTCCTGGTTTTTTAATTTTTATTGCGGTGTTGGCTTTTAACCTTATTGGTGATACAATAAGGGATATTTTAGATCCGAAAAGCAAGACAAGATAATTGGCTTTGAAGATAGTAAATGAATATGTTAAGCTGGTATAAGGAGAAGTTATATGGATTTAGTAAATTCCGGATTTATGTTTGATATAACACTTGCTGTTCGACTTTTATCTGCATTGCTTTTAAGTTTTGCGATTGGTTTGGAACGTGAAATGACAAATAAATATGCAGGTTTAAGAACAAATATTTTGGTATGTCTTGGAGCTTGTTTGTTTACTATAATTTCTATATACGGTTTCCCTGAAGTTTCTGTAACAGGTGATGAATTAGGGACAAGAGACACTGCACGTGTTGCTGCTCAAGTGGTAACCGGTATCGGTTTTATTGGTGCGGGTACTGTTTTTCGTCACGGAGCAACTGTTTTTGGTTTAACAACTGCGGCAACTCTTTGGGTTTCGGCTGCTGTTGGTATGGCCTGCGGAGCAGGTATGTTTTCTATTGCGATTTTTGCAACTGTCTTTTCTATCCTTGTGTTGGTCTCTGTGAGACTTTTCGAGAGAAATATTCTGGTTTCAACTGCAAAAAACACTAAAAGAATAAAGATGAGTATTTCCTGTTTGAATGAAAATTCCAATTCTATATATGACTACATTATAGAAAACAGTAAATATCTAATTGAGGTTTCAAAAAAATTGAATAAACAGGATGAAAATATGACTAAAATAGTCGTTATATTAGACTTTGCCGGACGTAATCCTGTTCAAGAGTTGTATAAAACATACAGAAATCTTTCAGGCATTGAATCTATTTCAATTCAGGAATTTAATGAGTAAATTTTGCCTAAATAGTTGGGATATCAATTTCAAATTCTGTAATTTCTGAGTTCGATTTGTTTAATTTAAGAAGTGCATTTTGTGCTTTCAGATTTGTTAAGCATATATGCAGACCAAGTCCGCTTCCTGTTGACTTTGTTGTATATCCTTCTTCAAATATAGTTTTTTGCTTATCCTTTGATATTGGGGTTCCGTTATTAGATATTTTTATATGTGCAAAATTGCCTTTTACGTCAAGAGAAATCTTTATTTCGCCTTTTTCCGGAATTGCTTCTATTGCATTTTTTATTATATTTACAACACAGGCAAGAAATTTGTTTTCATCTACATAGGCTGTGCAGGTGTTTTTCAAATTACATTTTATTTTTATATCTTTGTCGTGAATGTAGACTTGAGCAAGTTTTGTCCCTTCTTCTAAAAGCTGTTTAATGTCACAATTTTTAGGATTAATGTTGTTTAAGGATTTTAAATCAAGAAGAGAATTACACATGATTTTAAGTGATTTACTTATACATTCAAGAGCATTGTTTATTGATGTGTTTTCGATATTTGCATCTTCAAGATTCTTTTTTATGATTTGAGTGTAAATCTCACAAATTGACAAGTGGTTTCGAATTTCGTGTGAGATACATCTTGATTGTTCAAGTATTAAGTCAGTATTTGTCATTAACTTTACCCTTAAAAAATGGTTCAGCCTGACGGCTGAACCATTAATGTTGTTTACATATAGCCGTTATAATTAGACTGCAATTTTAGAGAGTCTTCTATTTGCAAATCCGTTATTTAATGCGTAGAGTACTGCTTGAGTTCTGTCATTAACTTGTAATTTTTGGAAGATATTATTTACGTGAGTTTTAACAGTAGTTTCCGAAATAAATAGTTTCCCTGCAATCCCCTTATAGTTATTACCTTGAGTGAGAAGATCCAAAACTTCTTCTTCACGTGCTGTAAGGTAAGTAAGGAGGTTTTCTTCTGAAGAGGATTTTGCCTCTTCTTTGAATGAGTTTTGGAAATATTCAAAGAAACGTGATGTTAGTGCTGTAGGAAGATAAATCTTTCCTGCTGCAACCTCGTCCATTGCGTAGATAAGTTGTGCTGATGCCATAGTTTTTAATACGTAACCTTTTGCACCTATTTTCATTGCTCTGAATATCAAGTCTGCATCATCATAACCGCTGAGTGCTATTACTCTGATTCCCATATCAAGCTTTTCAATCTCTTGAATTGCTTGTAAACCATCTTTTTCCGGCATATTGATATCCATTAGGATGATATCAGGACGGTATTTTTTTGCAAGATTAATTCCAATGTTTGCACTTGTTGTTGTTCCAACTACTTCGTAACTGCTTTCAAGCGTGATTAATTCTTTTACCCCTCTTAAGTGATCTGCATTGTCATCAATTAGTAAAACTCTTGATCTTCTTTTAAACTCTCTCATTGTTATCTCCCTATTTTTATCTTCCCTCTACATTATAAATACTACAACTTTTAGAGGGTTCTTTTCATCCATGCCCTGATTGATATTGCTTGTTATTAGGTTTGAGAATTTGTCTTACATCTTTAGATTGATATATTGCCTCAACCATGCTCTAAATCATGCTTTTCAATATTTGGCCGCATGGTTGATTTATTTTTTAGTGCTAGTCTTTTTGGAGTAATCTTGTTGTGGTATAATTTTCTTAAGGAGAAATGTAGGGTATGGAAATTTTAATATTTTTAGTTGGTTTTTTAGTCGGTGCTTTGTGCGTGTTTATTCCTTTTAAAGTGATAAACAAAAACAATAATGAAGCACAAAATTTACTTCTTGAACAAATGAAGTTGTATTTTGAAAATACTGCAAATAAAATTTTTAAGGAAAATTCTTCTGAACTTTCAAACCAAAATAGGGAAAAACTAGATGAATTTTTTAAACGGTTTAAAGAAAGGATTGAGGATTTTGAAAAAAGAGCTGAGCAGAACTTTAAAGTTGAGGCTGAACATTTTACAAAGTTCGATATGAATATAAAAAGTTTCTTGGAAACAGGTAATAGAATTTCACATGATGCTAATTCCCTTGTAAATGTTATGAAATCTGATAACAGAGCTTCGGGACGCTGGGGTGAAATTGTTTTGGAACGAGTTCTTGAAGCTTCAGGTTTGAGAAAAGATGAGGAATATAAAATTCAAGCAGGTACCTCAGAAGGTAGACCCGATGCTACAGTGTTTTTACCAGAAGGTAGATGTATTTATATTGACAGTAAGACTTCTTTTGCAGCTTGGGAAGGCTTTTTAAATGCAAAAAGTGACGAGGAAAAACAGATTCATTATAAACAATTTGTTGATTCTACAAAAGCTCATATTAATGGTTTGGCGAAAAGAGATTATTCTACAGAGGAAGCGTCCCCTGATTATGTGTTAATGTTTATTCCTATTGAAAGCTGTTATTCTATGATGTTTTGTGATGATTGTGCGTTATGGGATTTTGCTTGGAAAAATAAAGTTATGCCGGTGTCCCCTTCTACCTTGCTTGCAGCGTTAAAAATTATAAATGCTTTCCATGTTGTTGACAGGCAGAATAAAAATGTTCTTGAAATGGCACGTTTATGTACAAATATTCACGATAAATTTGCTTCTTTGCTTGGAGAGCTTCTAAAAATCCGTGATAATTTGAATTCTTCATTAAAGAAATTAAATGGTACCGGAAATATCATTAACCAGATAACAAAACTAGAAAAACTAGGTTGTGTATACACAAAGGAACTCCCTAACCTTCCTGATGATATTGCGGATGATGTTGAATAATTGAAGATTAAAGTTAAACTTTAAATTGTTCAAATGAATAGGTTCTCACAAGACAATTTAGTAAAAAAACACAATTAAAAAGCCTTCTTTAAAGAAGGCTTTTTAATCTATATTTCTAAATCTTCAAAATTTGACAAAAGCAAACAGATACTAAATTTTTAAAATAAATCCGCCTTTATCTGCATTTTCAAGTTTTTCACCTTCAATTTTTGCTCTAAGATTTTTTATGTATTTATATACATAATCTCTTGGCAAATCAAGCAAAGCAGCCAGATCCTTTGCGTAAACAATTTTACCTTTATTAGCGGCAAAGTGGTCAAAAACCTTTTGTTCACGATCTGTTAAAGCCTTTTTAAACACAACTCTTACTTCATCTCTCAAATCGTTTGTGTATTCTTTAGATGTGGATTTTTTTGAAGTTTTTGGTAGTGGAGATTTTTTTGCAGTTGTCTTTTTCTTTTCCGGAGTTTTTTCAGCTTTTTCTACTTTTACAGAGGTTTCATCCGCAACCATTTTGTGTATAGAAAAAGGACTTGGGGCAATTTCTCTTTCCCTTTCATAACTGCGTTCAGCAATAGCACTAAGTCTTTCAGCGTGAGGTTTTTCCCAATCGTCTTCAGATGAGACAACAGGTTTCCCTTTTAAAACTATGTCAATTAAATCGTTTGTAGGTTTTGCCTCTTCTATTTTTTTCCCTAATCTGGCAGCATATTCTTCTAATGTAATCTTTTCTAATGAGCTTCTCCATTGTTTAATCTCTTCCTTGCTCAGATATTCAGACATTCATTAATCTCCTTAAACTATAGTGTATGTTTCGTTACTTCTATAATGTAGCATAAACCATGACTTATGAAGCAAAATGTTTCATAACGTAAATTTTTATGTTAATAATTTAACAAAACATTGATAAATAAGTTATACTAAGGATATAAGGAGAGGATTTATGAATAAGATTTTATTGTCAAGGAGCTTCGGGGGGGGGGCACTCAGAGCTTAACCATTGGATTTAAGGCTTGTAAAAAAGAGAACAAATGTTATAATAGTGATATGGAACATTACTATTATAAAAGACAGGGTTTTACCCTAGCAGAAGTATTAATAACTTTAGGAATAATCGGGGTTGTAGCAGTATTAACGCTCACTACAGTAATCCCTGAAATACAAAACAAACAAAACATTGCCAAGTGGAAGAAAGAGTATTCTGTAATAAATACGGCATTCAATGAAGTTTTAGCGGATGATGTAACTGTATGTAACCACAGTCAATATGGTAATTGTCATGATCAAGGTTATACTGATGAATTTTTCAGTGCCATGAAATCGAAGTTAAGAGTAGTTGACTATTGTGGAGTTTCTTCTACTGCTCTCACTAAAAATAAGGTTTGTGACTACTATAATTCTGATTGGTATAATAAGCGAGGAAAGTATAAATGGTCGGGTGTTGCCAATATTTATTCTCGATATAAGGCTCTTGGGGTTAGAACAGGAGCTATTCCTAATAATTATTCACCTTTTGGGTTGTACGCATATAATTATTACAAATTAGCATTGCTATTACAGGATGGTGCAGTAGTATACTTTGGAGAGTTGTGGTCAGGGCCTTGGATAGTTGTTGATGTAAATAATTTTCAGAACGGTCCGAATGAATTTGGGAGAGATGTGTTCGTAATCCATGTATCTTCTGATATAAAAAAGAACAAGCATTATTTAGCTCCTGCTGGTTCAGATACTTTGTTTGAAGAAATGCCTAATTTAAACAATCCAGAGTATGGAATTACAGGTTGTTCAAAAGATATTGGTTCTCAAACGGGGAATACTGTTTATGGTATAGCCGGTTCGGGTTGTTCTGCCAAGTATCTGTTAGAATAATATTTATTTCACATATTTAGTACAACACTCCGGAATTAAGAATTTTTTGGACTTCAAAATTCATTATAGAGTGGATTTCTTCAATAGATTTTGTGCCGTCAATACTTATGAAGTTATATTCAGATTTCATTTTTTCGTACTGTTCAAGGCACTTATTTTGGTATATTTCAAAACTCTTATAAAAATCTGATGAAAAACCTACATCTCTTCCGCTTTCATAATAATTTAGCCCCGTTGTTCCGATAATTCTTTTTAGAAGAACATCTACAGGCATATCAAGATAAAAGATTAAATCCGGTTCAGGTGCGTAATCGTAGAGATTTTTGACCCATTCAATATCCTGTCCTCTTACTACATCTCGAGCAAGAGCGGTATAATAATATCTGTCTAAAAGTACTATAAATCCTGATTTTAAGGCTGGGATTATCGTATTTTCAAGCCTATCTGCAAAGTCAGCTGCATAAAGAAGGCTGTATGTTGTTGCGTTTAGTAGGTTTCTATCTTTAGCATCATCTATAACATTTGCAATCAAACGTGATGTTTTCCACTCTGAAATTATTACACCATAAGATTGAGCTTGAATGTAACGTTTCAAAAGCTCCAGCTGAGTGGATTTTCCGGAACCGTCCGTCCCTTCTATAACAATAAGCAAACCTTCATATCCGTGTTTTGTTTTAAATTGTGTCATTATATGTTTACTCCTTTGTTATTAAGAACTTCCTTTAACATTTCTCTTATTCTCACTTGTTTTGAATGTATAGAGTCCATAGCATCGAGTTTAATCAGCCCAAATTCATCTACCATTTTTTTATATTCGTCAATTACTCTTCCCTGAAAAATCATATAGCTTTCATAGGGATCATTGCTGAGTTTTAAATCCATACCTGCTTCATAAAACTTTGGAGTGCGGTTTGAGCAGATTCTTTCCATAGAATCTTTTGGATTGATGTCAAAATAGATTGCAAGATCAGGCTTTATAGCGAAGTTGTATACATTTCTAACCCATTGAGGATCAACTCCTCTTGCAACATCTCTTGCAAAAGCTGTGTATGCGTATCTGTCAGCCAAAACAATAAAACCGGCTTTCAAAGCAGGATCAATAACCTGTTTTAATCTGTCAGCAAAATCAACTGCGTGAAGCAAAGAAAAAGTTCTTGGAGAAAGCATATTTTTCTTTTTCGCAAGTTTTGTAGTTTGAGAGATTAATTCAGAAGAATTCCATTCCGTAAAAATAACATCTTGCCCAATTGATTTTAACCAGTCACGGAGCAGAGCTAATTGAGTAGATTTTCCGGATCCGTCAATCCCTTCTACACAAACTAAAGTCCCTTTGTAATTGTGCTTTTCTGTTAATTTCGACACATCTACACTCCTTCTTTTTCAAGTAAATGAACGTTTATTTTCCCAAATTTTGCTGACAAATTGTCTATAAAATGTATAAAATATAGTTCGGGTTCCAAATCTTTTTGGTCAAGGTCTATAATTGCTCCCCAATCACTTCTTCCGTGGTGTGCAGCAATCATTCTGGCGATTTGCGGGAAACCTTCGTTCATACAAATTGAAAACCCGTATTGAGAATGTGTTAACCATTCTTTGCGAAAATTTTCATCATAGTCAATCAATCCGGTTTCCAAATCAATTGTGTATTCGAAGATTTTTCCTATATCATGCAGCATACAAGCCGCAATTATATTGTCACGATTAAACTTGTATTGAGATAATTCCATATTTGTTTCTGCATAACGAAGACATTCTAGCGTATGCACCATTAAACCGCCAATGTAGTTGTGGTGCATAAGCTTTGCTGCAGGCATAATTTTAATTTTATCTTTGTGTTCAGCAAAATATTTAGCTAGAAAAGTATTTAGTTTTTCATTTTTAATTGTGTCGATGTAGGATACAAGCTCTGTGTAAATTTTTTCACGCTCATCTTCATCTAAGCCAGTTTTGGCTTCTTTAATCAGTTGCAAGTTAGATACAAGGCAGTTGTTGTAACGTTCATTAAACGAAGCTGTTATAATTTTTACTATATTGCCTGTTCTAAAAATTTTGCTGTCATAGCGATTTAGTGTTTCTTCCCAAAGTATGCAGTTTAAAATGGATTCATCTTCAAGGTTTTTTAATTGAAGTTTTCCCATTTTAGTGCCGGCTTTTGTGTCGCCTACTGAGAACACTACTATTTCGTAATCTGTATTTTTATCTAGCATATTTTATTAGTTCCTGTTTCTGTCTATAATCTTGTTATCACAACCCCAGACAAATGATGAGCGGATTTCTTCTCCAACTTTTTCAATCAAATGTTCAGCGTTTTCCTTACGTAATTTATTAAAATTCTTACAACCGGTTGCCATTTCATTCATAAATTCATCGGCAAATTTCCCGCTTTGTATATCTTTTAACAAATCTTTCATTGCTTTTCGAGATTCTTCTCCGATAACTTTTGGACCGCGTGTCATATCGCCATATTCTGCGGTATTAGATATCGAATATCTCATATCTGCTAACCCGCCTTGATTTATTAAATCAACAAGAAGTTTCATCTCATGAAGAACCTCAAAGTATGCCATATAAGGAGAATATCCTGCTTCAACTAGTGTCTCAAAACCGGCTTTAATTAGGGCTGAAACCCCGCCGCATATTACAGCCTGTTCTCCAAAAAGGTCTGTTTCAGTCTCTTCTTTAAAAGTCGTTTCGATAATCCCTGCTCTTCCTGCTCCAATTGCTGATGCGTACGAAAGAGCGATTTCTTTCGAGTTCCCTGAAGGGTCTTGATAAACAGCTATTAAAGACGGAACACCTCGTCCGATTGTGTATTCACTTCTAACTGTATGTCCGGGCCCCTTTGGTGCAACCATAATTACGTTAACATCTTCGGGTGCTGTTATTTTTTTATAATGAATGTTAAACCCGTGAGAAAACATAAGATACTGACCTTTTTTCATATAAGGTTTAATCTGTTCTTCGTAAACTTTTGCCTGTATTTCGTCAGGAATAAGAACTTGTACAATGTCTGCCCATTTTACGGCATCTTCTATGGCCATTGTTGTAAAACCATAATCTTTTGCTTTCACATCGGATTTCCCGCCAAATCTGAGCCCCAAAACAACATTACATCCGCTGTCTTTTAAATTCATTGACTGACCGTAACCCTGTGAACCAAATCCAATTACAGCTATTTTTTTTGATTTAATTAAATCTTTATCTATATCTTTGTCAAGATAAATTTGTAAATTACTCATATCCCGCCTTTCTATCAAGTACGTTTATTTTATCACAAATAAAATAAACAAAATAAATTATTAATTTGAGGCGAGTTCATTTTCTCCAAACAAAAATATCTGTAAAGCGTTTTCTGTTTGTCTTACAGGTTTATAAAAATCTTTAACCAGAACACACTGTGTTTGGATGCAGTTTAAATTTCTTTCGTGTAAGTATTTTTCAAGCATGTCAGCATTTTTTGTGTATTGACGGTGTTTTAAAAAAGCATAGAATTTTGTTTTCTTTCTGGAAATTTCTCCAAGTGCAAAGTTTATTATCTCATCATAAGGAACTTTGTAAGCATCATTTAACGACATATCAATTATAAAGTTCAGATTATCAGATGTCGTAATAGAAAGGTATGCTATAATTCTGTTATTTGAAGGCTCTTCAAGAACATATCGATTTTTGTAAAAATTTGTCATTCCGGCAAATAAGGGTTCTCTATATTCTCCTTTAGATCTTTCCATTGAAGGTTTATAAAGGTTGTTCAGTTCATTGTTATAAAGAGCTGCGACTTTGATTGCATCTGAGTTTTGGCAGTATCTAAAATCAGCTTTCTTGTCGGTTTTTGGTATAAAATTTTCTATTTTCCATAAATTTTCGTAGCTGCACTGTCTAAACCCGCATCCTCTCATAAATAGATCAAGCAATTCATCGTGTGATTGATCAACTGCGACGTGAAACGAAGTTGCTCCTTTAGCCCCGAGTTTTGCTATAACAAATTCAATAAGACGTTTGCCTACATCGTAGAGGTTTTGTCTAAAAATGAGTTTTGTAATGTTTACCTTAGAAGTATTACCATAAGTTGGAACAACTGTAATTAATCCCAAAATTTCCTTATTCTCAAGTAAAATATATGACAAAGGCATAAACTTGTACTTGAGCGGTAATAAGTTGTGAAGAACCATAAAAGCTTCATCAACCAATGCCTTTGAAAATTTTTCTCCATCATCGTTACCGAGATAAGAAATCATCTTTTTTATTTTAGGAGCATCAAAACAATTTAATCTTCTAATGACTGTCATATACTTATTATATAATTTATTTTTAATCTTTTCAAGTTTGTGTTAAAATTTTCCAGTGAGGCTGAATATGAAAATAGCTGTAATTGATAATGACAAAATTGCTGTAAAAACAATCGAAGATTTAAATCTTGATGACAGAAAAGGTGCTTTGGTCAAAGTTTTGGGTTGTGGTCTTTGCGGATCTGACATCGTAAAATTTATTCATAAGATATCCAAAGATGGAACTGTTTTAGGCCATGAAATTGTTGCCGAAATCGTTGATATAAATTCAAATACTTCTTTTAAAAAAGGGGATGTAATAGTAACTTCTCATCATATTCCTTGTGGAAATTGCGTATACTGTAAACACGGAAATGTTTCTATGTGCAAGCATTTTAAAGAAACAAATTTGCTTCCAGGCGGATTTTCCGAATATGTCTATTTGAGTGAGGAACATTTAGAGAATGTTGCTCATTTGAAACCTGAAAATTTATCTGAAATAGAAGCATCATTTTATGAACCTTTAGGCTGTATTGTAAGAGCAGTAAAAAGAGCGAATCTCTTAGTTGGTGACAGTGCCCTTGTTGTAGGGCTTGGTTCCATTGGAATATTGATGGCACAAGCTTTAAAAGCTTATGGTATTAATGTTGTCGGTTGTGATTTAATCGAGGATAGAATAAAGTTTTTGAAGTCTTTTGGAATTGATGCTTATGATGTTAGAGAATTACCTGAAAGTTATAAAGCAGATGGTATTTTTATGACTTCAGGTGCAGATAAGGCTATTGATACAGCATTAAAGTATGTTAGGAATGGTGGGAAGATTTTGGTATTTTCAAGTACTCCGTCGGATTTATCTTCTTACCCAAATAATGAAATCTATTACAGAGAACTAACTGTTCTTGGGAGTTATTCTCCATCACCGAGAGATTTAAGAGATTCTCTGGAACTTTTAAAAACGGGTAAGGTTAAAGTTTCTGGAATTTCAACTGTGTATAAACTCGACGATATTCAAAAAGCCTTTGATGATACAATATCCAATAAAATTATGAAAGCGTATATAAAATTATGAAAGCTATACAGTATTATGGACCTCAAAATATAAAGTTAGAAGAAGTAATGGTAAAACCTCCTCAGGAGGGTGAGGTTGTTGTGAAGGTTATTTCTGCTTTAACTTGCGGAACTGATGTTAAAACCTTCAGAAGAGGGCATCCTGTCCTTATAAAATCTGTGCCGTCAGGTTTTGGCCATGAATTTGCAGGAATTGTTGAAAAAGTTGGAAAAGGTGTTGAAAAGTTTAAACCCGGAGATAGAGTGGTTGCTGCAAATTCTGCACCTTGCGGGCACTGTTTTTTCTGCAAACGAGAAGAGTACAATTTGTGTGAAAATCTCGATTTGTTAAATGGAGCTTATGCTCAATACATAACAGTTCCGGCTCGTATTGTTGAGAAAAATATGCTGATTTTGCCGGATGATTTAAGCTTTGATAAGGCTGCATTTTGCGAACCTTTGGCAAATGTTGTTCATGGTGTTGAACGAACCGGCATAAAAAAAGGTCAGACTGTAGGAATTATAGGTATAGGACCTATCGGTTTAATGTTTGCAAGACTTGCGAAGTTAAAAGGTGCTAATGTAATTGTTGCGGGAAGAAATCCTATAAAATTAAAAGCCGCAGAAGAATTCGCTCATGCTGATGAAATTGTAGATTTAACAAAGTACAATAATCCCGAAAAAATATTTAGAGAATATACAGAAGAACATAGAGGCTTGGATGTTGCTGTTGAGTGTGTAGGATTGCCTGAAATTTGGGAAAGGATATTTTCTTGTGTTCGCCCGGGTGGTACAGTTCACTTTTTTGGAGGCTGTAAGTCAGGTTCTACAGTGACTTTTGATACAACAAAGATGCATTATGGAGATATTTCTTTAATGAGTGTTTTCCACCACACGCCAAAGTACTTTAGAATGGCTCTTGATTATATTGCATCAGGGGAATTAGAGGTTGAAAAACTCATCACAGATACGATTCCTCTTGAGAAAGTTGAGTGGGCTATGAATCAGCATATTGAAGGGAAGGCTATTAAATACCTTGTAAAACCTTGGTTATCTTAATTGTCGCGGTAGAATTTTTGTTTATTCAATAATGTCAGCGACATCGAATTTTATAATCTTTGATAGATTATTTAGGCTCAGTTCTACTTGATAACCGATTTTCCCGGCACTAAAAATTATGGAATCAAATTGTTCTGCACTTTTATCTATTGTTGTTTGAAAAAACTTTTTCATCCCAATAGGAGAACACCCGCCGTGTATGTAGCCTGTTAAACCCAAAAGTTCCTTTGATTTAACCATTTCTATTGATTTTTCACCAACACTTTTGGCTGCTTTTTTCAAATCTAACTCATTTATTACCGGAACCATAAAAACGTAGTTCTTCTTTGATTTTCCAATTGTGACTAAAGTTTTAAAAACCTGCTTTGGGTTTTGATTTAATACATTTGCAACATCAATACCGCTTATAGCGTTGGTATCCTTGTAGCAATAAGATTTGTAGCAAATCTTAAGCTTGTCAAGCTCTCTCATCACGTTCGTTTTATGTTCCATAAATTTTATCCGCGGTTACAAATTGTTCTTGCAACGTGAACACCGGAAGCTGATGCCTGTATCAAACCTCTTGTGACACCTGCTCCATCACCTATTGCAAATAGATTTTTTACACCTTCAGTCTCAAGTTCATCAGTCAATTTGACTCTTGCAGAATAAAACTTGACTTCTATTCCGTAAAGAAGAGTATATCTTGATGCTGTGCCCGGACAAACTTTATCAAGTGCTTGAAGCATTTCAATGATACTTGTCATTTGTCTGTAAGGGATTACAAGGCTTAAATCCCCAGGGGTTGCACAAGTTAGAGTTGGTTTAATAATGCTGGATTTAATTCTTTCCGGAGTTGAACGACGTCCGTCAAGCAAGTCTCCAAATCTTTGTACAAGAATTCCTCCGCCAAGCATGTTAGCTAATCTTGCAATATGTTGACCATATTGTATAGGTTCTTTAAACGGTTCTGTAAATTTTTCACTTACAAGTAATGCAAAATTTGTGTTATTAGTTGTTTTTTCTGCGTAACTGTGGCCATTTACAGTAGATATTCCGTTGTAATTTTCCTGAACAACTTCTCCATTTGGATTCATGCAGAATGTTCTAACTTCATCTCCAAAAGTCGGAGAATGATATATCAATTTTGATTCGTAAAGTTTATCTGTTAACGGTTCAAAAACCGGAGCAGGAAGTTCAACTCTGACACCTACATCAACAGCATTGTTAACCATTCCTATTTTATGTTTTGCAAATTCTTGAGTTAACCAATCAGCACCTTCTCTGCCAGGAGCAATTATAGTATACTCGGCACTTATTGTCTCTCCATTATCAAGAATTATTCCCTTAACCTGTTCACATTCAACGATAAATGATTGTGCAGTGACGTTATTCAATATTGTTATACGTTCACTAAGATAATCTTGCATGTTTTTTAATACATCGAGGCTTCTTTCTGTTCCCAAGTGTCTTACAGGAGAATGAACAAGTTTTAATTCTGCTAAAACAGCTTGTCTTTCAAGTTCTCTAAAAACTTTCATATCAGTACCAAAGACTTCTTCTGTAGCACCAAAGTCCAGGTATAGCTGATCGGCGTATGCAATTAAATCTTCAACTTTTTTACGGTCCATATAATCAACAAGATGGCCACCTACATCAGGAGTTAGAGTAAGTTTGCCGTCAGAAAAGGCTCCGGCTCCGCCCCATCCGCATAACAAGCCGCATTTCTTACAAGATGGACATTTTTCATAGCCTTCACGAAGCAAGCATTTTCTGTTTTCTATTTTTTGTCCTTTTTCAATAAGAACGATTTTCCAATCAGGTTTTAACTTTGTTATCTCCAAAGCCGCAAAAATTCCGGCAGGCCCTGCTCCGATAATTGCTACATTATACATCTCACATATCTCCATATTCTATTTTCCAAACCAATTAAATATAAATTAAACAAGGTTATTTTTAAAGTGTTTGTGAAGCGATTGTTAAGAGTTGATTGGTTTAAAATCTATATTATCAAGATGCATTTTAAAATTAGACATCCCATACTTACCGTTGCTCAACATATTAATGTGCATTTCAACAGGTTTGCCGACTCTTACTCTTGTTTTTGGATCAAAAGTCTCTTTTATTCTAAGTTTTGCAGAACGCAAAAAATTTCCGATTACAAAGCTATAGTAATGTTTCGCGGCTTGAAGATCAAAGCTGTTTGATATTCTTCTTGATTTACATGCAACTTTTTCACTACCTATTGATTTGCCAAGTTCATTTAACTTCTCGGCCTGTGCTCCGGTGAATAAAAAATTTCCAATTCTGTCAAAAATACATCTGAAATAGTCAGACGGCTGTATATTCTTCTTGTTTTTTCTTCTTGGGTATCCGTAAAAACCACTTTCTAATGAATAATCAGGGTCAAATTTTGCAAATTCTCTTATGATTTTTAATTTTTTAGGGTCGTTATTGGCAGGTCCTGCTAGTACTGAAGTAAGTTTGTGTGTTGCATATTTTAAATGCTTCTGATCAAATGTTTCTAAACCGTCTATAAAAACTCGAAAAGGCACCACACTTGTAAAAGAAATATTGTTTTGTGTTCCGGAATTAATTGCTGAAATCATAGAAAACCCCTTTTTTGTATTTTTAAAACCGCTGAAAAATAATTTTGCTATCTACTTAGTAAAATTATTTCCGGCAAAAGGTTTTTTCTTTGACGATTTTGCATGGTTGATATTTGTTATTAACTCTTTGATTTCTTCGGAATTAAGAATATTTTTTGCATTATTTGCATATTCTAACGCTTTGTCTAATTGTTTGTTATTCAGGTATAGAATAGAAAGATTATAGAATGCTATGTATTTTTCATTATCGGATTGAGCAAGTTCTAAAGCTTTATTCATTGCTTTTTCTGCCTCAGATTTTTTGTTTAGTTCCGCGTATGCAATTCCCAAATCTATGTATCCACCTGCAATATCAGGAGCATTTTTTATATAATTTTTTGCTTCTTCCAGTTTTCTTGACGAAATTTCTTGTGATGTTCCAAGGACGACGGGTGCATAAACAAGTCCTTTTGTATTGATTTTATTTATTGGGGTATTGGTTATATCAGGAATAAGTTTATATAACAGTTTTACTGTATTAATATCTTTAGATGATAGGTACTGGAAAGAACTCCTGTATGGGGAATAGAAATTGTTGCCTTCTTTACTCATGTACATCAAGTCTTCAGAGCTGTAACTATGTCCCATAATCCCAAGAGAATGACCTATTTCATGCAGTATTGTGTTAAAAAGCTCCTTATCTGAAAAATAATTTCCGTAAGGATCCTTGTCATATAATACAATTGTCATATTTTTTAATTGTGAACCTTTGTACTTTGGGGTAGTATATCCAACGACGTATCTGCAAACTTCTTCTTTACATAAATCCGGTGGTAAAGAGGTTATTTCTACGATTATATCAGCATTTTTGGCATCTTTTGTCTCTTGAAATTTCAAAAAACCTGATGCATTTTGCCATTGTGCGAAAGCTCTTAATATTTCCACTCTGTAATATGGCGGTAATTCTATATCACTTTTGTCTTTTATAACAATTTGAAGAGGAAATGTTTCTGCATCCCATCTTATAATTTTCCTGTCTAGAGGAACTTGTTCTATATAATTGTCACCGATGTTTTTAAGAATATTGTTTTGCCATTTGGATATTTCGGATTTTGCAAGCATTCTTGCACTGTCATCCTGTTTGCTTTCAGATATTTCAAAAATACTTTTCTGAACTTTTACAGTTGGGGTTAAGTTTGTAAGGGTTTGAACGTAGTAATATCTGTAGTCTTTATTTTGTCGGTCAAAATTATAAGCATTTTTAAGATAGTAGTATGCTTTTACGTAATCCTGATTTTTTAAATAATTCTGTCCCTGCCAGAAAAAAAATGCAGGAAGAAGTTTAAAAAAAAGACCAAAAGCTACAGCAAATGTACAAATTACAACTGTTAATAATTTATGACTACTATTTTTCTCAGTCATTATCTTTTACGCCTTTATCAATTTCAAGAATCTTAGCCAGAGATCTGGTATCACCCTTAAGTTTAAAATACTCTGCAAATTTTGGTGTAGTTTTAAGATTAAAACTTCTGCCGTTTTTATCTCTTGTTTTTGCCACAAGTCCTTTTTCTACGAGTTCCTGAACGTGTTCATAGGCGTTTGAACCTCTGAGTTCCTTCAAATCGGTTTGCCTTATAGGTTCCTTTAAAGCTATAACAGATAGCGTCCTCAGTACAGCAGGTTTTAAATCTACAGGGCAGAGAAGTTCTACTAAATCCATATAATCTTCTTTAACCTGTAATATATAACCATTTTCGTCGTCAATTTCCAAAGCTCCCTCTCTGGTTGAATAATCCATAATCAACTCAAGGATTGCTTCTTCTATTGTTTCTGTATCTTCTCCGAGAATTGTTGCAATTTCATCGAGAGAAACTGCTCTGGCCGTTATGAACAAAACAGCCTCAATTCTAGATTTCAACTGTTCTGTGTTCATTATTTTCTCCACCTTTTACAACATACAAATCTGAATAAAATTCGTCCTGTTTCAGATCATAATCAGTTTCCGCCGTTAGAAACAAAAGTGCAATATAAGCACTTATTCTGTCCATTCCAAGAAGCGTTAACTCATTTAGTTCTATTTTATCATTTTTTTCAAAAATTTGTCCCAAGTTTTCTTTCAAAGTTAGAACGCAGCTTTCTATGTACTCTTCGTGAGCTAAGTTTACGATGTCATCCGGCGTTAATCTTGAATATGATTGCACTCTCCTTTTTGCACGTTCATGTGCACTTTTTAGAGACTGTCTTTGTTCAAGTTTTTCATAAAACTGCAATTGTCTTATCAAATCTTTCAAAGTCACAACACGATTATGGTTTAATCTTACGCTGGTTCTTCTCTGGAGTACTTCGTCGATTGATATAACATTATTTGTCGGGACGTAATCTTCTTCTCCGTAATCAACTATAAATCCATCATCATCATATTCTATGTTGTCCTGTTCCTGTTGTTCAAAAGACATTATGTCTATCCCTTCAAGAACGTTGGATTTTAATTTTAGTAAAATTGCTGCGAAAAGAAAAGTTCTTCCCGTAACCCTCAGATTTTGGGATTTCATTTGAACCATATGAGCAAGATACTTATCTGTTACATCAATGATATCAATATTCCAAGGATCAATCTTACCGGCTTTTGCCATATCGACAAGAATACCTATCCCTTCACTTTTAGGTTTTCCGTCTTTTGATAATCCAAGATCGGGTAAATCCATATTATAGTTTAATACTGCCTCTGTACTCATATATCCTTATTACTCGTCCCTTAACTTGATACCCGTAACCTTTGTTATACCCTTTTCTTTTTGGGTTACGCCTAATGTCCTATTAGCTGATTCTATCATAGGTTTTCTGTGACTAACTACTATAAATTGCGTATCTTTTGATTGGTTCTGCACCATTTGGGCGATACGCTCAACATTCATTGTATCCAAGCTCGCGTCAACTTCATCAAATGCATAAAACGGTGATGGCATATAACGCTGTATTGCAAATACAAATGCAAGAGCTGTTAATGATTTTTCTCCGCCGGACATACTTTCCAATCTTTGAAGTTTTTTATCTCTTGGTTGAGCCTCAATTGTCAAACCTCCTGATAATGGATCGTCAGGACACTCAAGTTTTAATTCCCCTTCTCCTTCTGAAAGTTGATGGAAAACTTCTTTAAAGTTTTCATTTATGTGATTAAATGTCTTCATAAATGTTTCTTTTTTCAGCTGTTCATACCCTTGCATTCTATCCAAAATTTCTTTACGTTCTTTAGATAGAGTTTCAATTTGTTCTTTCAACTCATTTTGGCGAGCAAGAACTTCTTCATATGCGGCAAGTGCACGCATATTAACATCTCCTAACTCTGCCATACGGTTTTCAAGCCGTTTAATTTTTGAAGTTATTTCTTCTATGGAGATTGTTACCGGCTCGAGTTTGTTAATATCTTCTCCTGAATCTTCAAGTTCTTTTTTGGCGGTCTCAAGTTGAGGTTCTAGTTCACGTCTGCGAGCTTTGAAAGATTCAATTTGTTCTGCTATTCTTTCGATATCTGCAATTCTTATGTGTTTTTGTTTTTCAAGTTCTATCAGCTCATTATTGATATCATCGCGTTCTTTTAACAGTTTGCCTAATTTCTCTTCTATTTGCTCTATTTGTTCATGGAGCTGTTCCATTTTGTTGCTCAATTCAACTATATCATTTTTATAACGAGCTTTGTCTTCTTCCAGTTTTACATTATTATGTTCTATATTTACAATTTCTTCTTCTTTGGTTTCTATTAAATTGTTGTGAAATGCAATTTGGCGATCAAGTTCATTCTTATCATTGTTAGCATTCATAAGGTTGCCTTGAAGACGTTTAATTTCGTGTTCTACACCTTCTGTTTTTTCTTTCAAATCTTTCAGATCTTTGTCATTAATAAGTTTTTCAACTTCTTCGATTTGTTCCTGACAGATGGCCATATCATCATAAATTTTGACATTTTTTTCTTCAAGCTTGTCTAACTTTTTGTTTAACTCTGCAATTTGTGGTTCTGTTTTTTCTATAAAATCAGTTTTTTCCTTGATAATATTTTCACTGTTTGCAAAATTTTGATTCATATTATCAAGTTCAACTTTAGATTTTGAATACTCGCTCATCGCATCTGAATATTTTGTTCTAACATCTTCAAGTTTTTGTTCCAAAGATGTTTTTTTGTTTTCAAGAGAACCAAGTTTTTGTTCCATCTCTTTTAAACGGTCTTTAAACTTGTTTAATTCCTCATCATCATTCTGGCTAAAGCTTAAACCTGTCCTAAGGCGTGTTCCACCTGTCATTGAACCTGATTTTTCTAAAAGCTCTCCCTGAAGGGTTACCATTCTATATTTACCGATAAGTTTTTTTGCAGATTCCAAATCCTCGACGACAATTGTATCTCCTACTGCATAATAAAATGCATCAATATATTCATCATCAAAATCGACAAGATTTATTGCAAAATCAATTACGCCTCTATCTTTTGGAAGTTGTAATTTGGTTGGAGCTTTTTTAATTTTATTTAATGGTATAAATGTCGCTCTGCCGGCATTAGAGGATTTTAAAAGCTCAATCGCAACCGATGCTACATGCTCATCATCTACAACTATGTGAGCCATTCTTCCCCCAAATGCAACTTCCATAGCTATTGAATATTCTTTATCAACAGTCCCGAGTTTTGCAAGTGGAGCATGCACTCCTCTTAATTTTGCATTAATAACAGTATCTATAGCTCGTCCAAAATTTGCATCCTCAGCGGCTTGTTTTTTAGCTTCCATCGCTGAAATTTTTCTGTATGCCATTTGGATATTGTAGTTTAAATCGTTAATTTCATTTTTCGTTAAATCCAAATCGTGCATTGAATTTTGCTGAATAACTTTAAAATCAGCCATTTCTTTTTGAAGTTGATCGACAAGTGTCTTTTTCAAATCCTGATTTGATGCAAAATTAGATTTCATTTCATTCAGTTCTTGAAGTTTCGCATTTGCTTCATCTAAATCTCTTTGAAGATTTTTTAATTCACTCTCAAGAGGGAGTTTAGTTTGTATTAGTTTTGTTTCCTCATCTTTCAGGTCTTCAAGCTGCTTTCTTAAATTGTTTCTTTTTTCAATATGCTCATCAGCCGTTGCACTAAGCCCTGTCATATCCTCTAAAATCTTTTTCAGTTCTGCTTCTCTTGTAGAAATATTGGTTTTAATACCTTCTATTTCATCATTTTTGAGTTGAATTTTTAGTTTAAAATCTTCTATTTTCTTTTTAAAACCTTCTATACCGTTTTTAGCGTTTTCGATAGAACGAAGACCATCGTGAATTTGTTTATCTGCATAATTTGTTGCATTATTTTTTCGGTCAATTTCGCCTTTTATTTCTTCTTCTTGTTTTTTCAATTCGATTTGTTGTGCTTCACCCTTTTCTTTTACAAGCTCTGAAATTTCTTGATATTTTTGCTTAATGAGGTTTAGTCTTTCATCTAAATCCTTATTTTTTACTTCTTCTTCTTTTTTCTTCTTTGTAAATTCCAGTATATTCTCATGAGCTTGTTCAAGGTTTCTTTTTAGGTCAAAAAATCTTACTTTATTAACCTGACTTTCCAAAGACTGTTTTTCTTCTCTCAATTTTTGGTATTTTAGGGCCACTTCCCGTTCTTCTTTGAGTTGTTCAAGACGGTTGTCAACCTCATTTAGAATAACGGTTGAACGTTCTACCCTTTGCTCTACAGTCTCAAGTTCATTTGTTGCTTGTTCTATACGTCTGTCAAAATCTGCTATTCCTGCTATCTCGTCAATAATTTTTCTTCTGTTTTTGGGAGAACAGTTAGTTATCCCCATAACATCACCTTGCATCATAACATTATAGCTGTTTGGGGTTACATTATATTTTTCTAAAATAGCATGGACATTGGTAAGAGTTGTGACACTATCATTTATATAGTAGGTACTTGCGTATCCTTGTGAAGTTTTGCGGATTTTTCTCCCTATGCTTAAATCTTCTCCATTCTCTGTATCGCCAAAAGTTACTTTTACAAAGGCTTCATTTCTTTTTGTATAAGTTGAAATGAAATGGGATAAATTTTCTGCACGAAGTTCACTGGCATTGGCAAGACCAAGTGCAAAAAGAACACTGTCTATAATGTTGCTTTTTCCTGACCCGTTTGGCCCAGAAACTGTTGTAAATCCCTTAAGTAAGGGGATTTCTGATTTGTTGGCAAATGATTTAAAATTATCTATTTCAAGTTGTTTTATGTACATAAATTCCTACCAAGTCTTATTCCTATTGAACAACAACTTTTTTGGCATGTCAAAAGATTAAAGAAATCTTTACGTTTTTTATTTTATGCAAAGTATTTTTATCTGCTTTAATTTATAACCGTTTGCTATAATCGCAATTTAGTGATATTATTAGCTTATGCTTGATTTTAAAGAATTCAATGATAAAGAAAGAGAGTTTTATAATAAAGATTTTTCTGCGATTAATGAGCTTTTAAAACGTATTCGTTTTTCTTTAACTAGTGGTAATCGCTTAAAAATTGATGGTTTAGATTTGTCAGGAATTGTGGATTATAAAAAAGATGAGACTTTGACATATATTACACTTTTCCAATCAGGACTTAAATTTATCCGTTACGGTAGTAGAAAATCTAATTTTGAAGATACATTAAATCGCAATATTGAAATGCTGAGGAAAAATAAAGATTTTGCTAAGTTAAATGTAGATGATGAAGATGTATGTCGTATAATGTTGGAGTATGTTATAGACAGGAAAAAGATAAAACCGTCGGAGCTAAATTCCGAATATTTTAACAACGGCCGTTTTGAAATTGGCATAAATGGCTTAGAATTAAGAAACGATGGAATATCATACTATTATATGCCTACTGATGCAATTGTTTTGAACCAGTTGGCCTTGAAAGCTGTTTTGAACACTCTTGTTAAAAAAACTCCAATAGGAAAGATGACAAACAGTATTTCTCAAAGGTTAAAAATTTTGTCTTCTTCTAAGACCTATGAATATTTTCTTTTTCGCTCAAGAGCTTTTATCTCTTATAAAGATACCTGTATCCCGCTTTATAGGGGTAATATTTTGTATAATAATTTTAATCACGAAGTTTTGTACAATCAGGTTGTAAAATCTTCTCAGTGGCTTTTGGATAATATGTATGAGGATGGCAGATTTCTTTATTACTACGACTGTACAGATGACTCAAAAAAAGACCATGAGCATCCTAAAAGGGATGAAGATAATCTTTACTACAATGATTTAAGGCATTGCGGCGGGATTATTGCCTTAATAAGGGCTTATCAATTAACTTCTGATGAAAAGTATGTTGTGGCCGCTAAAAAAGCAATTGATTGGAGTATTTCTATAACAAAAGAACACGATACCAAATGGGGAAAAGCCTATTATGCATTTTATAACAACAAGGCTAAACTGGGTGGCTCGGGAGTTCTCCTTGTTGCTTTAATGCAGTATAGAAATTTTACCGGAGACAAATCTTATGATGAATATATCAAGGGTTATGTAAGGCACATATTAAGCAGGGTTTATAAAAATGGTGAACTTTTGGGCTACTATATTCATCCGGCCTATCAAGACGGAAATCCGCTTGTAAATATGTCTGATGAAGAAAGAAAAGAAACATTTTCGTTTTATTATCCTGGAGAAGCACTTTTAGGTCTGGCTCTTTTTGCAAATCATTTTTATGATGATGACAAGCTCGTAAAAGAAACTCGAAAAATTTCTAAAAAAGCCCTCGATTGGATTGTTGATGAACGCCCTAAGATTTATGCGGATTTATTTACGGCACTGCCTTCAGATGCTTGGCTTATGCAGGCTATTGAAGAATGGGCAAAGGATAAAAATTTTAGGAAAGACAACTATATAAATTTTGTCTTTACAGATGCAAACACAATGCTTGAAAAAATGTATCAAAGAGATGATTCCCCGTATATTGATTATGAAGGTGGATACTATTACAACTATGGAGATCACTACTTCCCTGATGGTGCAAGATCTGAGGGGCTTGTTGCAGCGTATTATTTGGCTAAATTCCTTGGGAAAGATAACATTGCCAAAAGACTTTTAGAAGGTTGTAAAAAAGCAGCCAAATCCCAATTTTATCTTTTCAACTGTAGTGAATATACCTATTCCCATAAAAATCAAGCTCGTTCTCTGAATTCTATAAGATTTAAAGCAACGAGACAGTGGGTAAGAGTTGATTCAATTCAACACGTTGCCTGCTTTTTTGCAAGATTATATAAGGCTGAAAACTAATCTCCCCCCCCCAAAAAAAAAGTCGACCTGAAAGGTCGTAAAAAGGGAAAGGAAACAAAATAAATTCTAAGTATGCTCG
>CALUVT010000002.1 GCA_944324345.1 Candidatus Gastranaerophilales bacterium | reverse complement strand
TTCTTGCAGTCAGACCCAAGAATCTGGCCTGCGAAGCAGCCATACCCATGACATGTTTCCTTTCGTTTTTGTTTCCTCTACATGCATGTCGTCAAGTATGGTTCAAATCTTTAATTTTTTATTTTATTTTGTTAAATTTCCGTAACAATTAATCTCAAAATCCCTAATAGCACTACAAAATACTTTGAGGTTTTGTTAACAACTTAGCTTCTACTCTTTCCTTAATTGCACCAATAGGTTCATAGTATGGTGAAACTGTCATAATTTTTGCAGCTATATCAGGATAGAAGTATATAAATTTTAATTCACTTGATGTTAAAGGTTTTTGGGTGTGAACATTTGCATATCTTGCAAGTTCAAGAATATTTCTTGCTTCATGTTCATCTTTGAACTCTATTTCAAGGTTATTATAAACGTTTCGGAATCCCTTAATGCCACCATATTCCCCTGTTGTAATCATTCTACCGGTTTCAATTATCTCAGGTTCTCCTCTTCCAAGTTCTTCAAAATCATATAACTCATAGTTTCTACGATCTTTCAATGCTCCGTCTGCATGAATACCGGATTCGTGAGCAAAAGCATTGTCACCTACTGCAGGTTGATTTATAGGAATTGGGACTCCAAAAGCATAAGATGTATATTTAGCAAGTTGCCAAATTTTACTCAAGTCTATATTCGGATCAATTTGGTATTTATTTTTGAACCCTGCAGATTTTAGAACCGCAAGAAGGCACGATGCTAAATCTGCGTTCCCTGCACGTTCTCCCATTCCATTTATTGCAGTATTAATGTATGCATCAACCCCGGCATCAATAGAGGCTTTTGCTCCCATGACAGAACATGCGGTAGCCATACCTAAATCGTTGTGAAAATGTAACTCTACGGGCATTTGTATTGCTTTTGCGATCCTGTATATTCTGTCATAAGTTGTTTGAGGATCTTCATATCCAAGGGTATCACAGTATCTAAAACGTTTTGCACCACATTTTTTTGCTTCAGTTGCATATTTGATTAGAAAATCAATATCACTTCTGGATGCGTCCTCCGCATTTACACCTATAATTTCTGCTCCTTTTGAGATTGCACATTCAACGGCTTCACAGGTCATATTGATTATATCTTGAGGAGTTTTTTTGCCAAGATATTTTCCGTTAATCATTTGTTCTGAAGTTGATTGCGATAGATTTATATTTTTTAATTCCGGGACATTCTTAAAGGAAAGTTCAACATCTTCTGCGATCCCTCTCATCCAGCCTGATAATTTAGTCGTTGAGATTACTCCCCTCTTTACAAGTTCTAAATTGCCGTTAAGATAGTTAATTTCATGTCTTGTTGTAGGAAAACCAAATTCGGACTGCGTTATTCCCATATCATCCAGCATTAGATTTATAATCGTTTTTTGAAGTTTTGCCAGTCCCAATCTTGATGTTTGGACACCGTCTCTGTTTGTGACATCTACAAAATAAATCTTATTTTCGCTCATTCAAACCTCTTTTTTTTTAATAAATATGCATGTTTTAATTCTTAAATAACTTGCATTTTTGTACTATATTATTTACAATGTTAAGTATGGAATCTTTTCGGAGTTCTGTCAAGAATTTTATTAAACATTATACTATGAACAATACTAAGCAGCTTGAAAGAAAAATTAATAAAGAATATAAAACCGGAAATGTAAAAAATGCAATAGAGCTTTGTCAGATCGGCTTGCAGGATGATCCTACAAATGCGGATTTACATGTGAGATTAGGGGATTTATATTTAGCATGGCATCTTGATATTTACAATTCTTGTCAGTATATTGATGAAGCTATAACAGAATATCAAAGAGCTCTTGAAACTTATATTGATTCTGCGGAAATATATTTTAAAATAGGTCAAGCTCATTATTTTAAAGGTGATTTAGATAAAGCCATAAATTACCTGGATATGGCAATTTCCAAAGATTCCAAGTTGGGCAAGGCATATTACCTTCTTGCAGAGACTTACACAAAAAAAGCGAGATTTTTAGAAGCTTCGCTAAACGCTAAAAAGGCTGTAAAAGCTATGCCTTTTTCAAATTCTTGTGCACATTTTCTTTTATCAAATTTGTATAGTGTTTCTTCGGCAAGGAGTTTAAAGAATTATTTTCTTTCAAAATTTGAATTTATTTTGTCTCTTTTAACACTTCCCTTTGATAAAATTGCTTTGGGAAATGTTGCAAAAACTCTTTCTTATACCAAATTTTTACCTATATTGCTAAAAGGTGCTTACCTGGTGCAATTAAACAGGTTGAATGAAGCTTTAGAAGTTTATGGAGAAGCCGTGGAAAAGGCTCCAGGTTTTACACCGATTTACTGTTTGACAGGAGATATTTACAGATCTCTAGGGCTTTTTGATGATGCGATAACTGAGTATAAAATGGCAATATGGTTAGACAGCTTAAATATTCCCGCTTACAGACATTTGTGTCAGGCTTACGAGGAGCAGGGTGATTATGACAGTGCTGTTGAAATTTATGAAAAATTGATTAAAATTATGCCGAATATGCCTGATGTACATTCAAATCTTGCAAATATTCTGTACGTTAAGGGGGATATTGATAGGGCGATTTCGCATTTTCAAACAGCTGTTACTCTTAACCCAAAAAGACAGTGGACAAGTATAATAAATCAGACTTTGGGTTTTGTTTTCCAAGAATCAAAACAGGATCTGGATGCTGCGATAAGTTCGTATCAAAGTGCTTACTTATTGACTCCTAAAGACATTGATATATATGTTAATTTGGGAAGTGCTTTTTATGATAAAGAAGATGTGGAAAATGCTCTCCAAGTTTACCGTAATGCTCTTGATTTAGATCCTCAAAACGCAAAAATTCACTGTAATTTAGGCTTTTTATATTGGGGTAAAGGCGATATTGATGAGGCAATAAAAGAGTATGAATTAGCTATTGAGTTTGATAAAAATTATGATATTGCTTACAATAATTTAGGTGTTATTTATCTGGATGATTTGGGCCGTGTAAAGCAATCTATTGATTTGTTCAAGAAATCTGTCGAATGCAATCCAAATTATGCTCTGGCTCATTTTAATTTAGCACGTGCTGTTGCTATTACAGGAGATAAGATTGAGGCTGCAAAATTATATCAGATAGCTCAGGACATAAACAAAATTACCAATGAAATAGATCCTCAAGATATTTTAGACAAAATTAATGCTTTGTTTAATTAATTTTTATCTGTAAATTTTGTTTCCTATTTGCACTTGTTTTACATACATATCTTCGCAGGCTCCATATCCTCTGCTTGTCGTGTCTTTGTCGTAGCGGCTCAAACTTGTTAAGGCAACTGTTTCCCCTTTGTCAGTATAAATGTCGACAAGATAACCTCTTAAATTTACTATGTCATTCTTTTTTATACTCAAAAGACCTCCCATAACATTTGGATTTGCAGGGATAAGATGTGTATGCGAAATATGTGAATTTACATAGGAAAGACTCCAGGGCATATTGTCGTGATTAGAATCTTTTGAACGCCAACTTAACTGCCTGCCAGATCCTAAAGTTTTTTTAGATGAGAACTTCCAATGCTTATGTAGTTTTTTGGGGGTTTCTGCAAGCTCTCCCCATACAATTCCAACGTCCATAAGACATATATCATCAAAGTCACTTCTCATTACATCTCTAAACCAGAAATTTGTATTTCTGCTCACGACAAGTCCTGATATTGAATATTCTGCTTGGAGTTTTAATGCGTAAATATTCTTTTCACCATAAGTTTTTATATATTTGTTTTCTTTGATGTTAAGTTGTTTTGGAGCATGTTCGGTATTAATTAATTCATTCGAAATTCCTGATATCTTTGGGAAAGAGTATTTGATCCTGAAAAGTATGTCTCCTAATAACGAATTTATAACAATTACAACAAATACAATAAAGCAAAGTGTACAAAACAAATTCCAAATTTTTTCAAATCGCATTAAATTGTCCTTTTATGCAAATGTTGTTACATTCTCTTCGACTTTAGTTGGTAAAATAAAACCGAATGTTGAGCCTTTTCCGATTTCAGAGTGGACAAAAACTTTGCCGTTATGGTATTTCTCAATGGTCTGTTTTACCAGATGCAATCCCAACCCTGTCCCTTTAATAGTATGTATGTTATTTTCGACTCTATAGAATCTGTCGAAAATCTTTTTTTGATGTTCTAATGCTATTCCGCATCCTTGGTCAGAAACCGTAATTTCTACATCATCGTTAAGTTTTTTTACTGATACATGAATTTCTCCGTTGTCGGGAGAATATTTAATAGCGTTTGATAAAAGGTTTGTCAAAGCTCTTTCTATACCGTCAAAATTAAACAAAAATTCAGAAATACCATCTTGTTTTTCAACAGTTATATTTAAATTGTGTTCTTTTGTGAGCGGTTGAACTTGGCTAATGCAATCGTCCACAACTTCATATATGCTGTTTAAAGATTTTTCCATTTGAGCGTTAGCTTCCATTCTTGAAAAATCAAGTATATCATTAACCATTCTATTTAGTCTTATTATTTCCTGATTAATTGTCCCTATAAATTCTTTCTGAGTTTCGTAATCAAATTCGTTTCCGTAGTTGTATAGCGTATCAATATAACTTCTTAAGACGGTTACAGGAGTTCTTAATTCATGTGAAACATTTGAGATAAATGTTGACCGCATAGCATCCATTTCCGCTTCTTTTGTCATATCAATTAAAACAATTATGTACCCTACATAATCTTTGTTTCTCGTGAACATTGGGGATATTATTGATTTGATAACCCTTTTGTCTACTTGAATATTGAATTCAAGCGGTTTGTTTTCCATAATTTCTATAGGTGTATCTTTGAACTCTTCGATTTTATCTCTAAAACAGTAATTCCCTTCAGTATCTACGTACAGTTGAATCTTATTGTTTAGCATTTGATTCTCTTCCAGTTCCAAAAGTTTTTGGGCGTGGTTGTTAACAAGTACAACATTATCATTGTTGTCACATACTACAACCCCGTTTGCGATACTCATAAGAATTGCTTCAAGTTTATTTTTTTCAAGAGTTAATTGTTCGATATTTTGCTCTTCATATAAATGGAGCCTGTTAGACATATTATTAAATGCGTTAAAAAGCTCTTTAACCTCAGCACTAACATCTTTCTCCATAATTTTGTAACCGAATTCTCCTTTTGAGATTTTTTGTACCCCTTTTTGAAGAATTCTTAATTCTCTAGTAATTAAGTAAGTATTAACAAGTATAACAAACGCAAATACAACCCAAGCAACAGTGAAAACAAATAAAAGAGATGCTCTTGTAGTTGAAGAAATCTGATTTATAATATTTCCTGAAAGACCTACGGTTACGGATCCTGAATTTGTATTGTTTTTGGAGGCCATTGGTGAACTTACAATAATATTTGGAATTTTTTGTAAGTTGTTGGTTTTATCCTCCGTTTTGTATATTAATTTATTTTGAGAGTCTCTAAATTCAATAAAAACAATATCATTGTGTGTCTGAACTATTTTATCGGCGTGATTTTTTAATGTATTGTATAACTTTTGTTCTGACAGATTAGATGTAAGTTCGCTGCTTTCTATCGCAAGGACTTTTGATACAATCTGTCCGAAATTTTGATAACCCAGATTTAATTTTTTTTGGATATTAAATATTGCAAATACAGCTATAGCAACGATTAAAATTGTACTTAAGATTAATCCTGATATAATAAGTCTGTTTTGGGTTGTTAAGCTCACCGGTTGTCTATCCATACCTGAAATTATATCACTTAAGCTTTCGTCAGGCAAGTAGAAAAATTATTGCAAATTTGAGTAATATATGTTAATGTACAGGTGTTACAGAATAAAAGAGGAGCTGATTTATGAAAAAAGAGAATTTTAGAAACTTCGGGGGGGGGGGCACTCAGAGCTTAGCCAACCAGTCAAAGGCTAGTCGAAACGCAAACAAAAGAGATATTGGTGTTACGGAATACCGGTATTTCAAAAAACAAGGATTTACCCTTGCAGAAGTATTAATAACTTTAGGCATAATTGGTATTGTAGCAGCATTAACGCTCACTACAGTAATCCCTGAAATTCAAAATAAGCAAAATATTGCCAAGTGGAAAAAAGTGTATTCTGTTGTTAATACGGCATTCAATGAAGTTTTAGCAGATGACATAACGATATGTAATCACTCTCAATATGGAGATTGTATTGGAGGAGCATATACTGATGAATTTTTACAGGCCATGAAGTCAAAATTGAAGGTTGTTGACTATTGTGGTACAGCTGCATTTTTACCATCAGGTTATACGTGTGAACATTTTAATTCAGATTATTGGAATAAAATGTCAAAGCACAAATGGTCAGGTGTTGCTAATATTTATTCTCGATATAAAGCTCTTGGTGTAAGGGCTCCATTCGGGACAAATGGTTATTCACCATATGGTGTAAATGCGTATAATTTTAATAAGTTGGCATTATTATTACCTGATGGTTCTGTTGTTTATTTTGGTGGATTGTGGTTTGGACCATGGTTGGTAGTAGATGTGAATAATTTTCAGAAAGGTCCAAATGAATTTGGAAAAGATGTATTTGTTATTCATGTCTACTCTAATATAAAGAAAGATAGACATTATATTGCGCCAGCAGGTTCTGACGTTATATTTCAGGATGATACAAGATTAAACAACTCTAGTTATGGTATAACCGGTTGTTCAAAAGACATAGGTTCACAATCTTCAAATACTGTATATGAAATAGCCGGTTCCGGTTGTTCTGCCAGGTATCTTATGGAATAGTTCAACCAAGGTATTTTTGGACTGATTCTTTAGAGAATACCTCAATACTGTCTTGAGAATGAATGAATATAAGGCAGCTGATCAGTGATTTAAGAGTTTCAAAATCAGAGAATGATAATTTGTACCTTAAATCATCCATATTGTTTGCCAAAAATTCCATTATAATCGTTTTATCTTCAAATACCAGACTGGAAAAATAGTCGAATGATTCTTTTGTTTTTATACCTTCAAGGTAGATAACATCAGGAGATTGAAACTCTATAAATCTGGAAGCTTTATCCATGTTAAATCCGACATTTTCATTAAGTTCACATTGATGAACGTTTTTCAAATGGTATTTAGCAATACTTTCTAGCGTCATTATATTCTTTTTCATTTCGGCTGCTTCAATGAGCAGGGAATAAATAATATGAGTTTTCCCGCTCAATGGAGAACCGCAAACAATAATAATCCCAGGAACATTAAGAGCGGATTTTACAACATTCAAAGATTTTTCGGATTTGATAATCTGATTTAAGCTTTTTGGTGGTTTGTATATTTTAAGAAAAATTCTTTCTCCCATGATTGTAGGAAATGTTGATATACTTGCAACAACATTCATCTCATCAACTTTGAATGTAAGTTTGCCGAGCTGAGGGACTTCGCTTACTGAAGCATCGAGTTCTGCAAGTGTCTTTAATTTTGCTGTGAAAGATGAGGTCAAAACTTGTGGAATACTACCTTTATTTAAAAGTTCTCCATTTTTTTTGAAATTAACCCCAAATCCGTTTTCATCACTCTGGAAAGTTACTTCATGCACGCCTTCAAGAATAGCCTGTTTTAATATTGCGGTGATAATTTTTTGAATATGATGGTCAGATAGATCTTCACTATGTAGTTCATCTCTCCAATCGTATTCTGTGCCGTCTTCGGTATAAATTTCTCCGACTGTCGAGTCTTTTTTGTAATATTCGTCAATTTTTTTAAGAATACTACTCTCTGATGATATAACAGGTTCAATTGAGCACTCAGCTGTTTCAATGATTTTGTCAATGGCAAAAAGATCCAAAGGATCTGCCATTGCAACTGTTAGAGTGTCCTCTATTTTGAATAGAGGAATAATACGATATTTTTTTGCGTCAGAATAATTTACGAATTTAATACATTTACTATCAAGAGTGTAATCCTCTAAATTCACGTATGGTATATGCAATTTGGTTTCTAAGAATTTAAGAATGGTTTCTTCAGATATTGTGCCTGAATTTATCAAAGCCTGTCCGATATTTATATTTTGAGCGTTAGCAATCTCTTCAGCCTGCTCAATCGTTTCGTATGGAACAAGGCCAGCTCTGACCATATCATATTTTAATTTTTCAAGAGTTTTGTTTGTAACTGTTGTTTCCATATTATTTCAAGTACTTTTCCGCAATCTTTACAACTTCATCCAATTCAAAAGGTTTGGTAATATACTCATCTGCCCCCGTTTCTTCTCCTATAAGTTTATCTTCTTCTTGAGAACGGGCAGTAACCATTAATATTGGAATATTTTTATACTTTGCATCATATTTTAATAATCGGCTTATTTTATAACCGTTAATTTTGGGCATCATAACGTCAAGTATAATTAAATCAGGCATAATTTCTTTTGCAAGTCTCAGGCCGTCTTCTCCGTTATATGCACAATAACAAGTAAAATCAGCAGCTTCAAGAACGAATTTTAAGCTTTCTACTATATCTTGTTCATCGTCGACAATTAAAATCTTTTTCATACAATTCCCCTAGTCTGAATTTATCTAAAAATATTATAACATATTAAACATCTTCTTCTACATTGTTAATTTTTGTAATTTTTATCAATTTCCCGAAAGCAATAAATCTTAAACTTGAGTTAGCATTTTTTCAACAGGAATGACAAAGTAAAATTCTGAACCTTTGTTCAATTCACTATCACACCATATTGCTCCCTTATGGGCATCCAATAATTGTTTGGCAATTGGCAATCCTAGACCGGTACCGCCGGCTTTTCTTGACAGAGAGTTTTCAATTTGTGCAAATTTGTCAAATGCATGCAACAAGTCTTTTTCTGCAATACCTATGCCTTCGTCTTTTACGCTAACAAGAACGTAATCACCATCTGAAAGATTTATAGTATCTTTAAAGTAGTCGTTAATGTGGATGTTTTTAGAGTTTACAAGTTTTGAAGATATTGTAATTGTTTTATTTTCAGGAGTAAATTTTATTGCGTTAGAGACTAGATTTGCCAGAACTTGTTCAAGTCTTTGCGGGTCTGCAATTGTGTCAGGGATTGAATTATCCTGGTCTGTAATTATTGAGAGCCCTTTTGTTTTTGCGACTTCTGATAGTGTTGATTTAACATACTCAATTACTGTGTTTATATTTGTTGGAACAAAATGGAAATCCATTTTCCCTGCTTCAATTTTTGACAAGTCCAAAAGATCATTTATAATTCCTGATAATCTCTGTACATTTCGCATTGCCATTGATAAAAATTTGTCTGCTGACTGTGTTATTTCGCCACATCGCCCACTCATTAATATATCCAGAGAGTTTTTTATTGAGGTGAGAGGAGTTCTTAATTCGTGTGAAACAATTGATATGAATTCAGATTTTAATTTTTCCAGTTTTGCAAGCTTTGTATTTGCCTCAATTATTTCCTGATACAATGTTGCACTTTTCAATGGCAAAGATACTTGTTGAGCTATGGTTTGAAAACAAGTTGCGTCATCAGGAGAAAATGAGGCTTCTTTAAATATTTCAACGCATCCGAAAAAATTGTCCCCCAAACTTATTGGAGCAAACATGTTATCAAATCTAAAAAGACTGAATGTAAATCTATTAGCCGGGTATTTAATGTGTTTTACAACCCTTAAGTTTTCTGAATTAATTTCAAACGGTGGTTTTTTGCCCTCAAAAAGAGAGTTATAATTTAAAATTGAGCGAAATTTTAGGGCTTCCACCAATTCATCAGATAGTTCGTACAAAGAATTTAATATTAAAACGGGCTCCTCTTCTGTGCAGAAAGAAAGAGTACAAGTTAAAGAAAAGCTTAGTGCCTTATCCATTCCTTCAACCATATATTGAATTAATTTAGCCTTATCAAGTGTCCCTGAAAACTGTGAACTTGTTGCATATAATGCATTGAGCCTGTATAAACTGTCTGCTAAATCTTTATTAGAGTTGGAAAGCATCTCAAGAGAGTTTCTCATTCTTAAATTTATGTTTATGGTAGATAGTATAAAATCATCTGACATATCGTCAGTTAAAAAAGCATTTGCATATTTTAAAAGTTCTTTATCAATTTTGTTTTCATTAACCAGAAAAATAATTATTGAACCGTTACAGTCACTTTTTAGTCTTTTGTTTACATTTTTCAAGCACCCAAGTTGTGTGTCAATAATTATAACATCAGGAGTTTCAGAACTTACAACATCATAAATCATACTTTCATCCGACAAACAGGAAAGGTCATAAGTATTCTTCCCAAAAATTGTTTTAAAGCGATTACATTCATTCTTTCTGTCAGATAATACTAAAATTCTAATCATAACATTAATTTTACCAAACTTGTTTCAATACATCAAATAAGTTAAATTTTTGTACTAATGTAAAGAAATATAACAATAGTATATGTGCTAGACGATAATTATTAAAGAAATCTACTATAAATGCCGATACTATAATTAATTAAATTTAATAAAAAGGGAATCTCAATTATGGGAATGTCGGCAGGACAAGCAAGATTATTAAGCGTAACAGCACGTTTAACGGATAACGAGTTAAGGTCACAAATGTTGACCAATACTAAACTTCGTCTTGCAGATAAATCAAGTGCCGCAAGCAATGAATACATGGATGCTTTAAATACTCAACAGTTAATGTACACGAGTTACGATGGCTCGGGTAATAAGCAAAGTACAGCTCTAACAGCAAATACAATTTTTACTTTTGCAGATTTAAAGAATCAATATGCAATGGTAAATTCTTCAGGGCAAATTTTAGTGTTAGGCTCTGATATAAAAAATTTCGTATCATCAACCTCAATGGCAGACTTTATGTATGCATATGGTATTGAAAAAACTGAGAATCCGGAATATGTATCGTCGCTAACGTATATTTTTGGAGATGATTATGAAAAATTTTTTGATTATGCTAATCCCAATAAATATACTCAAGATAAGAATGGAAACGCTTTGAGTTATGTTACGACTCTCAGTTCATTTACAGATGTAGATATCGCAAACATATCTGCTGGTGATTACAATAATTTGAAAACCCAATATCTAAATTCATTAACAAATGCAGGTTTGGTTGTAAACTCAGCTAATTCAGGAATTTTTAAAAATTACGTAAACATATTAAATGAAATCCCTGAATATGTAGAGAAAGCTGAGAAGCCCGAGTTATTGGACTATGCCCAGGAGTTATTGAGACCTCAATGTTGGCAGTCCACAGGGATAGATGACCTTAGAACAAGTACCGGTAGCACAAGTAATGAAGAGATTTGGCACATGGAACACGTTTTATCTCAATATTTGTGGTCAACAGATTCTTCTGCATCAAATTACAGTGATGGGGGGACAATTACTGTTCAGACGGAAAATGGAACTGAAACGATGACCAATGTTGATAAAGATACAGGTATATATAACTCTGGGACTTTTAGTTTGTCATCTGGAGGAGGTAATGGTAAGGATCCTATGGATGTAAGAGGTGTTCTAGCACAACCTGAAAATGCTGTATTAAAAGAAGAATTGGAACAATTGTATTATCAAATAGCTTTGCATATTAGTAAAAACAATACAAATGGTGGTTTGACAAGTGGTTCCATTACAAATGTAAATAATAATCAGTTGTGGACAAATGAACAGATTGGAGAAAGATATTTAGAGTTAATTAATGAGTTATTGGTTGCTGTTGCTGAAGATATACTAAATTCTGGCCCCAGTGATGATAGATATGAAGAATTAGGAACCTATAACGATGATTTGGAAAAATATAATGATTATGTAGAATTTCAAGCGGAATTTACTCAATGGGTTTCCAGTGCAAATAAAGCTGTCAAAGAATTTGAAAAGTATATAGATGAAATACCTGTAAAAGATATTCCAGATGAAACAGACTCTAAGTACCAGTGGTATAAAAATCTTTGGTATCGTATGGGTGGTATTACCGATACAAAAAAAGAAGAAAACAGTAATAAGTATAAAGAACTCGATCCAACTTTACTTAACAGTTCCGAGTGGCTTCAATTTGCTTTGGAACATGGAGTAATAACCCTAGAACAAGCATCATACAATGAAAATGGATCTTCTAAATATCCTAATATGGGAAGTTATGACTGGACATCAATTATTTATACAAACGCCAGTGATATAGTTTCGGTAGAAGATTCTACAGCAATAGCAAAAGCCGAAGTAGAATATGAAAATGCCCTAAGAGAAATAGAAAATGAAGATAAAAAAATAGATCAGGACCTAAAAAAATTAGATACCGAACACAGTGCCCTACAAACAGAATATGAGTCTATAAAAAGTGTAATAGATAAAAACGTAGAACGCTCATTTAAAGCCTTTTCATAGTAAAATTTTGATTTTGAAGAATTTATTTTTATTTTGCAATTTTGTTAATTTAAATAATATAAAGAAATGTAACAATTATTTTTCTTTGAATATGTATAATTTAAAGAAAATGAATAAAATTTCCGATATTATCCATGATTGCAGTTAACAAAAAGGGAATCTCTGTTATGGGAATGTCGGCAGGACAAGCAAGATTATTAAGTGTAACCGCACGTTTAACGGATAACGAGTTAAGGTCACAAATGTTGACCAATACTAAACTTCGTCTTGCAGACAAATCAAGTGCCGCAAGCAATGAATACATGGATGCTTTAAATACTCAACAGTTAATGTACACGAGTTACGATGGCTCGGGTAATAAGCAAAGTACAGCTCTAACAGCAAATACAATTTTTACTTTTGCAGATTTAAAGAATCAATATGCAATGGTAAATTCTTCAGGGCAAATTTTAGTGAGTGGAACAGATGCTGTTAATTTTCAAAAAAGTAATACATTAAGTGAATTTTTAGAATGTTATGGAGTTTCAAAAACAGAAAATCCAAATCTTTATGCTCAAATAGAAAAAATTTATGGTCAAAATTATACTAATTTTTATGATGCCAACAATATTTATGGAATTTATAATGATAATATTGTTAATGCCGATGGTTTACGAGGATTAATGAATAATTTTGTGACATTTGACGAAAATACAAATCAGTATAACCTCAACCAACAATTTTTTACAATTTCCGATACAAACGGTGACGGTATAAACGAAATTATTGTATCTTCTGATTATGCAAATTATTCTTCGGAATTAAAAAAATATGTAAATGCTCTGGGTTACAATGAAATAAATGGGAATTGTGTTTTCGGCAATTTACTTGATAGTGCTCTAGATATTATAAAATCGGTCCCAACCCTTTCAGAACCTCAAAAAGCAGAATATCCTGAGGAGCCAGAATTGTCGTCATATGAAAAGGCTTATGTAGACAGTTTGTATACTGATACATTTATGGATGCTTTTAATCAATATTCTGGTTTGTATGATGAAGAAACAAATAGTTTTAATGTTGCTATGACAGCAAATGTTGCTCCCGGATATATGCATATACAGGATGTTTTAGGCTTGTTGATGGTTGAAGGCTTAGGTTCTATGGATACAAACTTTAGCTCGCAGGGTTATTATCCTAGTGATTCCATTTTTAATTCACTTTTAGTTTACGGCAAATATAATCATGAATATTATTGGGCAAATTCGTTTTATGGAGATGAAAATATTTCTAAAGGAGTTGAATACGATAAATTCGAAGATCTTCGCAATGAAATATGGAAGGATTACGATGAAGAGAATCCTACTGAACTTCAGCAGGCGTTAATCGATGCTTATTATTTTGTAAGCACTATTTCCGACAGAAACCTTTTTGAACCTTATCCGTTAAGAGTTTTAAAAACTGAAGAAGACAAATTGCGAGATCAAGAAATTTATGCTGAAGCAGAAGCATATTTTAATCAACTCTTAGAAGAAAAGGAAAATACTCCAAGTTCTTTATTTGATGAAGAAGAATTTAATAGGGCAAATGCAATATATCAAGCAGCAAAAAAAGAGCTTACAAGTGACTACTATGAGTTTGATTTAGATAATTTAAATTGGTATACAGCACCTAGTCTTTCATACAAAGAAGATTACGAAAACCCAAATATTAGTTATATTTACGAAAAAATGATCGCTAATGTCATGAACGAGCTAAAATTAAACGGACATTCTGAAACTTATATAGATTATGATTCTTATAACGTTGATTATGCAGCCTATGAAGCTGAAAAAGAAAAAATAGATCAGGAATACGCGGCAGCAGTTCAAGAATATAATGCACAATTGGGGGATTTAGTCGCAGATTTTGAAAATTCTATAATTTCTTCATACAAAAGTTATTTGGAAAACGAAAATATTTATAAAACAGAGCTAGATAACATAAATAGCAATAATACTTTAATTCCTGACCCTGACGATTCTAAATACCAGTGGTACAAAAATCTTTGGTATCGTATGGGTGGTATTACAGATACAAGCAAAGTACAAAATTCTAGCAAATATAAAGAATTAGACCCCACTTTACTTAACAGTTCCGAGTGGCTTCAATTTGCTTTGGAACATGGAGTAATAACCCTAGAACAAGCATCATACAATGAAAATGGATCTTCTAAATATCCTAATATGGGAAGTTATGACTGGACATCAATTATTTATACAAACGCCAGTGATATAGTTTCGGTAGAAGATTCTACAGCAATAGCAAAAGCCGAAGTAGAATATGAAAATGCCCTAAGAGAAATAGAAAATGAAGATAAAAAAATAGATCAGGACCTAAAAAAATTAGATACCGAACACAGTGCCCTACAAACAGAATATGAGTCTATAAAAAGTGTAATAGATAAAAACGTAGAACGCTCATTTAAAGCCTTCTCATAACTTTCTTACTTGCTTTTTCTCTTGTTATGTTTTAGTTTCCCGTTATTCCGCCTTGGAGCGTTAGGAACAGTGTATGATGTCTGAATTCGTTTAACGCTATAAACATCAGGGATTGCTTGTATACTCAAAATTACTTTTTTCAAAGTATCAATATTGTCAAGTTCTATTCCAAGTTCTACAATACCGATTTTACCGCTTTTTGATTTAACATTTGCATAATTGATGTTTGTATTATTGTCCGATACAGCAGCAATTATGTCTTTTAAAAGCCCCATTTTCTCAGCTGTTTCAACTCTAATTGTAGTATTATAAGTTTTATTTACATTTTCTCCGGCCCAATTTATAGACATTAACCTTTCAGGCTCAATGTGTTCAAGCATAGGGCAATCCATTCTATGCACAGTAACGCCTTTGGCTCTTGTAACGACACCTACAATAGGCTCGCCGGGAATTGGAGAACAGCATTTTGCAATTGAGTACAATAAACCTTCAAGACCGACTATATCTTTATCTGATTTGCGTTTAGTAACCCCGTGGAAAGAATTTTCAGCTGTTCTTTGAGGCTCCGGTTTTTTAAGCTTATTAATAATCTTATTTACAGTAGTCTCCCCATACCCAAGAGCTGCAAACAAATCATCTGATGTAAGATAGTTCATTTGTTTTGCAACTTTTTCAAATTCCCCGGATTTCATGTATTCATCAAATACGGCTTTGGTTAGTTCGTGCTCCAAATTTGTTTTTCCAAGTTCAATGTGCTCTTCTCGATTATTTTTCTTGAACCATTGCTTAATTTTTGAAGAGGCTTGCTTTGTGACAACAAAATTCAGCCAATCTAATCTGGGAGCAGGAGTTTTAGATGTTAATATTTCTACAATGTCACCGTTATGCAGTTTCGTATCAAGTTGTGCAATTCTACCGTTAATTAATGCGCCAACAGTTTTGTTCCCAACTTCTGTGTGAATTCTGTATGCAAAGTCAACAGGAGTAGCATTTACAGGAAGATCAAATACATCTCCGTTGGGGGTAAATGCAAAAACTTGATCTGAAAACAAATCTATTTTAACAGAATTCACAAAATCTTCTGCTGATGCCATATCGTTATCGTATTCGACCAATTTTCGCATCCAAGAAAATTGCATATCAGAAGGTGCATTAGCTTTCTGTGAACCTTTTTCTTTATATCTCCAGTGTGCAGCGATACCATATTCCGCTACTTCATGCATTTCCCAAGTTCTAATTTGTACTTCCAAAGGTTTTGATCTTGGTCCGATTACGGATGTGTGCAGGGATTGATACATATTTCCCTTAGGCATTGCGATATAATCTTTAAATCTTCCGGGAATTGGCTTAAATTGGGAATGTATTAATCCTAAAACTTCATAACACTCTTTTTCTGTATCAACTATTACTCTTACAGCAGTAATGTCATAAAGATCATGAAATGCAATATTCAGACGTTTCATTTTACTGTAGATACTGTAATAATGTTTTGCTCTACCTGTTATTTGAGCATTTATACCTGCTTTTTTTACGTCTTCACTAATTTTGTCAATAAGTATTTTTACAGTTGCTTCTCTATCAGCTTTTGTCTGGGATACAAGTCTTGCTATTTCAAAATACTTATCAGGTTCCAGATATCTGAGAGACAAATCTTCAAGTTCTGCTTTTATTTTATAAATTCCTAAACGATTCGCAAGCGGAGCGAAAATATCGAGAGTTTCACGAGCGATTTTTTGTTGTTTGCTTGTCGTCATAAAATTGAGGGTTCGCATATTGTGAAGTCTGTCTGCAAGTTTCAGGAAAACTATTCTTATATCTCTTGCCATCGCAATGAATAGTCGTCGAAAATTCTCAGCTTGTCTTTCCTCTTTTGACTTAAATTGAAGTTTCCCAAGTTTTGTAACCCCTTGCACTAATGAAAGGACATCTTTGCCAAAAAGTTTTTCAATTTCTTCAGGCTGCGTATCTGTATCTTCCAGAATGTCGTGCAGGAAGGCTGCTTCAAGGGTATGAGAATCAACTTTGAGCCCAACAAGAATCTTTGCAACTTCAACCGGATGGATTATATATGGTTCTTCAGATATCCTATATTGTCCCTCATGTAGTCGTTTTGCAAAGAGATAAGCCTTTTCTATTTCTTCTATTTCAGAAGGCTCTCTGTTTTGTGCAACAAGTTCTTTTTTTATCTCATCGAAAAGAGGTTTTTCACTCATGATATAATCATAATACAGATTTTATTTGAATTTTTCAAGTAAATCAAAAAATTTCATTCATAAGGATTACAAAAATGATAAATGATGTTGAACAAGGGTTGCTGATATCTGTAAAAGTTATTCCGAATGCTTCAAAAAATGAGATAATAAAGTCTGCGGATACTTTAAAACTCAGAATAACTTCACAACCAATAGAGGGAAAGGCGAATAAAGCAGTAATTGAATTTTTATCTAAACAGCTAAAAGTTCCAAAATCGTATTTTGAAATAGTAAAGGGGCAGGCTTCTAAAGATAAAAAAATCTTAATTAAAATTTCTGATACAGAAAAGAAGGATACTGTAAAAAGGATAGTTAATAATTTGTAATAATTTTGAATAATTAGGCAAAAATTTTTTTCATCTGTTTTCTAGAAAGTAGGTGATAAGAACTAAAGTAGGAGAAATTATATGGAAATTAGAAGTATTCAACCTAATTATTATGTAAACAATAACAAATCTGTTAATCATAAAAATTTGTCATTTCAGGCAGGAGTTAAGGCCTCATTTTTAAAGGAAATTGTCAAGGATCCTGTAGGTGATATGCTTCTGAGTTTTCCTGCTATTAAAAATATTAAAAATACAAATTTTGAGCATATGGAAATATCAGGTATAGATTTTGACCCTGTGAAAAAAACCGGAGAATTCTTGTTGTCAGGGACAGAGCCAATCAGGGCAATACCTGGTCTTGAGTTTTTTGAACCGGAACGAGTTAAAGCAGATGGTTGGACCCCTTTAGAAGCATTAACGAATATAGATATGAGTAAGCTTAAAGAAGCAAATATCCGACTTAGGCAAAGGCTTCTAAACTATTCAAACCATTTGCCGGAAAGATATGCTAATACGTTGAGATCTTTATTAGAAAAATAACTTATCAAATATATTGATTTGTGCGTAATAAGCAAAATGTTGAAAAAAAATATCTTTTAGTTTACTATAAAAAAAAAGGATTCAAATTTTGAAAATTCAATCTTTAAAATTGCATCATCACAATCATCATAGCAACCTTGAAAGGCTATGGGATTGGTGGTGCACGCTTTAAAGACAGTTAATAAAAACAATTCCGTAAAAAATAGTCTTTCAAGGAACCAAGGTTGCGTGGAAGACTATTTTTTTTAAAGGAATTGGAGAAAATAAAAATGACAATAGCAAGTATAATATCGGCAATAGGCAACAACAATAGTGTTTACCCTTTAATTGTTAGAGACTGTGGCATAGAAGTTCCTACAAAAATTGCCTTAACTTATGCACAGAACAAAAAAGAATCAAAAGGGATTGCCTATTTAGCTGCAAGAGAACGCTTTTTGGATGAATATTCCGTATCTGCTGTTTGGCTAGGAGGAATACCTCTTGTTGGGAAAGTTTGTGATACTTTGATAAAAAACAGAGGTTTTAATCCGAGCGTTAATTTAAAATTATTTAAAGAAGAAGACGGAATTCAGGGGATAGATTATAATATCAAAAAGTTCAGTAATATAGCTCCGGATGCTGTAAAAGATTTAGTAAAAGTTAAACAGAATAAAAAGCTGTATGAAAAACTTTTGGCGTCAAAATTTATCCTGTCAACAACAATTCCGATATTGTTTATGGGTTATATTTTACCAAAGCTGATTTTTGCATCTTCGGCAAGAAAAATTGAAAATCTGAGAAAAAAAGAAATTCAGCAAAAAATGAATAGTCAGGTGAGTTTTTTGCAGAAAGATCGGTTCTTTAAGAAGAAAAATGTGAACTTTACAGGGAATTGGATTGCAAAAGTTGCTAATTTCTCAGCACAGGATAAAATGGCAGTAACGGACGGGGGATATGCACTCGGACGAATTGGAACTGCAAGAAACACAAATGAAGCCTATGATATTTCTTTTAAAATGGCAGGCATGATGTTTTTAAATTTTGTAGCTCCAAAGTGGATTGAAAAAGCTTTGAATAAAGTTACGGGGGTTGAACTCGATCCTGTTATACTCGCTGATAAAGACTTTATAGAACAGGTCAAGGATAAAAGTATCATTAATAATCTTCCAAAGTCTGCTAATCCAAAAGATTTGTTAGAATTTGTTGATGATATCTCAAATAAGGACACACTATTTATAAAATTTGCAAAAAAATTTAATAAGATAAAAACCTTTGATAATGGGGTGAGAGATCCGAGAGTTTACGTAGATATGAAAGATCTTGCAAAATTTAGAAATGATATACTGTCTTTTGTAGAGAATTCTAAAAATCTTTCTGACAATGGATTTTTATCATTTGTTAGAAAATCGAAATTTGCAAAATCCGCTAATATCTTAACAAACGTTGTGTTGAGCAGTTTTTTACTTGCTTATGTTTTACCAAAAGCTCAATTTAAATTCAGAAAATGGATAACAGGTTCTGATTTAGAGCCAGGTCTTGCTCCTGCGGAAAAAATTGTTGATAAAAAATAAAATCAATCAAAAAAAAGACCTCTTATGAGGTCTTTTTTACTATATCTTTACTATATCAAATGATTTTTTTATACCATAGCCAGTTCTTTTGGTTCAATATATTCTACTGTATTATCATCATTGAAATGATCAACATCAGCTAACACTGTATCTTTGATATTTTTTAAGTCAATTTGCATCAATCTTCTTGGAGAACCTTCTTCCATGGAACGATTTCTTAGAAGATATGACGGATGGAAAATTGTTATTGCTTTGTAATCTTTTCCATCAACGTTAATTGTCATCCATTGTCCTCTCACTTTAGAGATTGTCTGTTTTTTATCAAGATTAACAAAAGATTTTAAAGCTGTAGCACCACACAAAACGATAGCTCTCGGGTTAATAATATCAATTTGTGCATCCAAAAATTTTCTGCAAGCAGCCTTTTCTTCATCTGTAGGAACTCTATTTTCCGGAGGTCTGCATTTTACTGTGTTTACGATATATATATCTTCCTCTCTTGAAATACCTGCTTCAGCAAGAAATTCATTTAAAAGTTGCCCCGCACGACCAACAAAAGGTCTTCCTGTTTCATCTTCCATTTCTCCCGGAGCTTCGCCAATAAAAACAACTTTTGCAGTTGAAGGGTTTCCGTCAGAGAAAACAACATTCTTACGAGTTTTGCCCAACGCACATGCCATGCATTTATTACACTTCGAGCTTACTATCTCCAGACAATCTTTCTTCATTTTCATCTCTCTCCTCTTTAAATAATCCTACATTATATTTTTTGCAATATCTTTTTAGTTCTTTCATGATTACATCGGACAACATGAATACTGCTATTAAGTTTGGCACAGCCAAGAATAAAGTAAATGCATCAGATAGATTAATTATACTTTTAAAGTTCATGGCCGAACCTACAACAATGAATAAACAATATATAACCTGAAAAGTCCTTGTTGTCAATTTTGTATCGCCAAATAAATAGTTCCAAGCCTTAATCCCGTAGTAAGAGCCACAAAGCATAGTAGATAAAACAAAACAACTTGCCATAAATGTTAACAAAATTGGGAAAAACGGGCAAACACTTCCAAATGCTTTGGATGTCAATTCAATCCCAGCAATTCCTGTTGTATTAAGGTATTCACCTGATACAACAATAACAAATGCAGTTGCGGAACCAACTATTACCGTGTCTACAAAAGGTTGGAGCATGGCAATAAATGCTTGAGCTACAGGGTTATTTGTTTTTACTGCCGAAAATGCAATTGGAGCTGTCCCAAGCCCGGCTTCGTTTGCGAACATTGCACGTCTGAACCCCCAAAGCATGCATGCAAACATTCCTCCAGCTAATGCTTTTGGATGAAAAGCTTCTTTTAAAATTAATGCGATTGTATGAGGTACGTGTCCTATGTTGTAAAGGCAAACTACAAACGCTGTTAAAACGTATAAACTGCACATAACCGGAGTTACTTTTGATGTAAATTTCCCAATGGCTTTAATTCCGCCAATAATTGTGAAGTAAGTTATTACGGCAACAATCAATCCTAAAAGCCAACTTTGATGGGCGAAGAAACTGTTATCCCTTCCCGTGACTTCAGTAATTTGTGTTGTCATAGCATTTATCTGAAATAAATTCCATCCGCCAATCATTGCAAAAACACAGCAAACAGCATAAATTTTAGATAAATGAGGAGCAAATTTACCAATATATTTGTTATTTTTTAGAGCTCCTTCAATGTAATACATAGGCCCGCCGGCAATAGTGCCATCAGGGTTTACTTTTCTAAATTTGATTCCAAGCAAGACTTCTGCAAACTTTAAAGCCATTGAGAAGAAACCGGCCATAATCATCCAAAAAATTACCCCAGGACCGCCTATAGAAACTGCTGCAGCCGAACCTGCTACGTTCCCTATCCCTGCGGATGCTGAAATTGTGGCTGTTAAAGCTTGAAACGAAGAAACTTCGCCCCTTTTCTTTTTTACTCTTATTTCTTTATGTTCATAGTTTTTGGTAATCAGTTTGAGTGCGTGTTTAAAACCCCATATTCCGATAAAACGTGTTCTTACCGTAAAATAGAAAGCAGCAGCCATTAACAAGGCAACCAAAAACTCAATTCTCACACCATTTATGGTGACTGAACTGAAAATAATCCCTGAAATTTTATCTGCTATTGGTGATAAAAATGTATCTATGGCTGTGTCTAAATTCATCAAATTAATTATACTACAAACAAAGTTTTGCGGTAATAATTTGTTATTTTACAGAATAAATTTTCATATTTTATGCTTGTGAAACTTTAGCCAATGACATGTTGTCAACGTAATTTATTAAGGCTTTGAACACAAGAGGATGGATTTTACCTTCTTTAACGTCTTGGTATATTATTGTAAGTGCTTCTTTTGGAGAAAGTGCCTTTTTGTACACCCGATTTTCTGTAAGTGCAGAGTATTTGTCGGAGACAGACAAAATTTGCAAGTTAAGATCGGCATTAAAGTCATTTCCAACCCAGGGATAGCCTGTCCTTTTCTGATTTTGGTGGTGGTTTCTTATCAGCTTTAAGGTTGTTGGGTTAATGTCGGTTGTTTTTAACATCTCATAACCCAGTTCTGAGTGGCAGTGCATAATTTTAGTTTCTCTATCGTCGAGTTTTCCTGATTTATTAAGAATTTCCTTTGGGATTAAAATTTTGCCGATATCATGCAAGTATGCAGCATCATCAATTGACTTTTCATCAACTTTGTATTTTAGGGAAAACGGGAGATTGTTGATTATCCCGCTTGCTACATTTTGGGTGTCTGATGCGTGATTTTGCAAAAGCTCTTTTAGTTCTTCTAAATTCAATTGCATTTCAGGGTTGAAATCTTTGACTATATTTTTAATTTTAGGATTAGCTTCAATCATCCTTCTTATGGCTGTTTCTGTTGTGTATTTATCAATAGATTGTCTTTCAAATTTGTCAGCATTAAAAGTTTGACCGAAACTTGTGTTATAGCGATTTCGGTTAATGTGAATATTCGGATTAATTGCACCTACACTAAGCCTGCTTGTTATTTCAAAACCCATTGAATTTCCACTACAAATTTTCTACACTACTATACATTTATAAAGTATTTTCCTCCCTCCAAAATTGCCTGAAAAATAGTACATGTGACGAATTTTTAACAAAAATATTTTTAATATTTTTTGATTATGGTAAAATTTTTATATGAAAGTTATAAAAAATGTTTTGATTTGTGGGATAGGGGCAATCGGTAGTATTTACGCCGAAAAAATTCAAAAATATGACAATAATTCATTAAAAATTTTGGTTGACAAAACGAGATTACAGCGATATGTCGAAAATCCAACAATATTTAACGGTGAAAAACTTGATTTGAATTATGTTCTTCCAGATTTCAAAGATTTCAAAGCCGATTTAATCATAATTGCAACAAAATTTGAGGGATTGAAAGAGGCTTTGTTTAATATAAAAAATTTTGTGAAAGAAGATTCAATAATTCTCTCTCTTTTAAATGGTGTGACAAGTGAGAAATTAATTGCAGAAAAATACGGTAAAGAAAAAGTCCTTTATTCTTATTTTATAGGTCATAGTGCGGTAAGAGAAGGTAGGAAAATAACTCACGATGGAGTTAACACTATTTTTTTCGGTTCAGAAAATCAAAAAGATAATGAAAATGTAAATAGGGTAAAAGAATATTTTGAACGTGTAGGGATCCGTTATTCAATCCCTGATGACATAATACATTCTCTATGGTTAAAATTTATGCTAAATGTTTCTGCAAATCAAACAACTGCAATACTTGGGCTTACTTTTGGAGAATTATTGGAAAATCCTAAAGCAATGAGTTTCGTGAGAAACGTGTTAAAAGAGGTTCAAGATATAGCCCGTGCTGAGGGAGTAAAAAACAGTGAATTAATGATAGAAGAAACTGTAAGAAATCTGAACTTAATGATTCCTGAAGGTAAAACGTCAATGCTTCAGGATGTACAAGCCGGAAGAAAAACAGAAGTTGATATGTTTGCCGGAACAGTTATTGAACTTGGAATTAAACACGGGATTGAAACTCCATATAATCAAGTTCTCAAAGAGCTTATTGATATTATTTACGAAAAACAACAAATTGAAAAGGAAAAACATCTGATTATGTCTAAATAAACAATCTAATAGTTTTCCTGCATCAGCTGTTTATTATAATTAATTGTTTCCTGACGCATATGCTCTATTTCGTCAACCGTTTCATCTACGTGATCTTGGACGCTTTGTTGTTCAATAGTAGAATTCTTTATATTAATTGAAGAAGCACCTTTAAAAGCTTTTACGCTCATTAAAAATATAAAAGACATTACAACAAGTCCTATTAATAAATCAATGGCTCCAAATGCTTTATGTTTCATTCGTTGTACCCTTATGTCAGTTTATTTTTGTGTATAAAAAATTCAATTGCCTGCTGAGATGTTTTGGGAGTTTTTAAAATATCAGATTCCGAAGTTTGGTAATTGGTATTACTCCTGTTTTTCTTACTATATAAAGATAATACTAAAAAAATTATAACGGAAGATATAACAACAATTCCCATAGCAAGGCCAAATCTGTTTAGAATAGAGCCAGAAACAGCACCAGGGGTTTGTTCGCATAACCCCTTAGTGACTGTTAATAGCATTAATGTTAAAAATGTATAGAAAATTTTATTCTTCAACTTTTTCCTCTTTAGCTTTTTTAGCTCTGGGTTTTCTTGTCTTTGACGCTCCTCTGTTTGGTCTGCGTGTTTTTTTAGGCTTTTCTTCTTTACTTTCTTCTGCCGTTGAGTTCTCTTGACTTTGAGCTTCCGGTTTAGTTTCTTCAACTTCTATTACAGGTTTAATCTCTTCATTTGGCCTCAAGACAGTTTCTGCTGTCTCAATTGCAGGTTCTTGGATTTCTATTTCTTGTTTCTTTTCGAATTTATTTTTTCGTCCTCCGCGTTTTCTTTTATTTTCGCGTTTTTCTGTTTCTTGAACGGCTACTGTTGAAGGATTTTCTGTTTCTATTTCAACAGATGTTTGTTGAATTTCTTCAACTAAAGGAGCTTCTGCAACAGGTTGCGGTTGATTTTTATCTTTTTTGTTATTCTTTTTAAAGTTGTTTACAGGAAGTTTCATTTTTGCCGCTTTTGCTCTATACTCACCTTCTGCTGTTGGAGAGGCGAAGTTAAAATCATTCATAAAATATCCGGTACCTTGACAATGTGGACATTTTTTTGTGAATATTTCTGACAAAGATTGTCCCTGTCTGTGTCTTGTAAGTTCTACAAGGCCAAGATCTGATAGCTGACCCACTTGAGGTTTTGCTTTATCCGGTTCCAGTGCAATTTCGAGCTCTTCCATTATTGCAAGTTTGTCTGCACGAGATAACATATCAATAAAGTCTATGATAATCATTCCACCTATATTTCTAAGGCGTAGTTGTCTTGCAATTTCGTGTACAGCTTCGATATTTGTTTTTAAAATAGTTTCATCCTGTGTTGACGAGCTTGTAAATTTGCCGCTGTTAACATCTATTACTGTAAGAGCTTCTGTTGTCTGAATGAAAAGATATCCGCCTGAAGGCATATTTACTTTGACATTTAATGCTGCCTTAATTTCTTTGTGAATATCTGTTGCTATAAGCAAAGGTTCTGTTCCTTTGTATAAAGTTACTTGTACATTTTTGTTCATGTGCCAGTTTTGCAAGATATTTTGGACTCTTTGCAGTGCGAATGCTGTATCTACGACAATTTCTTTAACATCTTCGGTACAAGCTTCTCTTATAGTTCTGTAAAGCAAATCCTGGTCTCTGTACAAAAGATTTGGAGGGGTTACTGTTTCTGCTGATGTTATAATGTTGTTCCATTTTTCAAGAAGAATTTCTAAATCCTCCTGAATATCAGCTTCTGTCTGTCCTTCTGCTTCGGTTCTTATAATGACACCAACTCCAACCGGTTTTATAAGGCTTACTATTGCTTTTAATCTTGCTCTTTCTTTTGAATTTTCGATTTTTTTACTTATGTTAATACCCGGTTCATTTGGCATTAGTACTAAAAATCTTCCGGGAAGACTTATCTCTGTTGTAACTCTTGGACCTTTATGCCCTGTAGGTTCTTTAACAACCTGTACGATGAGTTTTTGTTTTGGAGATAATTTATCTTTCAAAGAGCCCTTGCCCATAACATCTTGGGCGTGTAAAAATCCCATTTTGTCAACACCGACATCCACAAATGCCGCATCAATACTTGGTAAAATGTTATCAACAGTAGCTAAATAAACATCTCCTAATATAACGTCTCCTCTTGAAATGAAAAAATCAGTTACCTTTCCGTTTTCCATAACGGCTGCAATATTATCGCGTTCTGCAATAATGATTTTCTTGTCAACATGCATGTTTTGTTGAGAATTTTTGTTGTGTTTTTCGTTTGCCATAAAAAAATCCTTTACTATAACTCTTTTAATTTCTCGTCAAAAAACCTTTTTCTTTTTATATTAAAAGTAACATCAGGAGCAATTAAACTCATCAGAACATCCGCTCTTAAAGCCGGAATCCCTGCTTGTACGGTGCCGTCTTTCTTATTAATTGCTGACTGGCCGGTTTTCAGTATTATAAACATACTCTCATCTTCAAATCTGTATGATTTTATTGATGGCTTGATGTTTGTTTGTATTTTTAAACCTTTTTTGTTTTTCTTCTCGATAAAAATTTCATCAGAAGATAAAACTTTTTCTGTATTATATCGTAAATTTTCAAAATCGTAAAGAGATTTATCAAAAATTTCAATTTTGTATTCTGCCCATTGAGCTGTAACATCAATTGCAGGAGCATTTTTTTCTATTTTAACAATACTTATAATTTTTGACTGCTCCGGCAAAACTCTTTCTAATTTTAGCTTCAAATCGTTCACTTCAAGATTGTCAAACAGTTCTAAATCAACAAGCTCACATTCGCTTTCTGCAAACAAAGGGAGTGCAATACCCATTGAAACCTTCATCAAAGGATTATAACCCAGAGAATAAACGATATTCAAATCAGTCCTTGCCAGTGCTTTGATAAATGTATTTTGCCAATCAAGGTGTGAAAAATACTTCAAAATCCCGCTTTTGGTAAGTTTTATCCTGTATTTAAATATTTCTTTATCATAGCCTGTACAAGTTGTAGGATTTTTGATTTCAATTTTTAAATTTTGTGCTTTTTCACTCGCCTTATAAGGTTTTGCAAGAACCTTGTGTGTATTTAAGTTCTTACAAACCTCGCAGTTTACACATTGTTTTTCGCAAGTAGGGGTAAAATTGCTTTCACAAGCAGTGTTTATCGCTAAATTATATTCATTAATCAGCCATTTTTTATCAAGCCCGACATCTATAAATTCCCAAGGTAGTTCTTCTTCTGTACTGTAATTATGCTGAGCAAGTTCTGCTAAGTCAATTTTAAGCTCTTTTGCTGTTTCATGCCAGATATCTTTATCAAAATATTCTCCCCATGCATCAAGATAGCAGCCTTTTTTATATAATGCTTCTACATATCTGCACAAATCTTTATCACCTCTGGTCAAGACTGCCTCAATTTGGGAGGTTGCATCTTCATGGTAATTTATTTTTAATCCTTTGATATGTGACGTTTTTTCTTTAAGGTAGCAGATATGTTCCCTAACTTTTTCTAACTTCATTTGTCCAAACCATTGAAACGGAGTAAAAGGTTTCGGAACAAATATTGAGAGTGTGCAGGTTATGTCAAGTCCGTGGTTGAGCCCCTTTTCTTTTTTTAAAAGTTTGCACCTGTATTTTATGTTGCTTAAAAGTTGGGCCATTTCGTCCATATCTTTCAACGTTTCTGTTGGAAGTCCGCAGATAAAGTAGAATTTTAACTTTGACCAGCCGTTTTCATATAGAGTCAGGAGTGCATTTAGGATTTGTTCTTCTGTTATGTTTTTCTTAATGACATTTCTTAATCTTTGGCTGCCTGCTTCAGGAGCAAGTGTCATAGTTGACTTTCTAACACTTTGAACAAGGTTTGCAAGTTCAAGGTTAAAGCCGTCAATTCTTTGACTCGGTAGGGATACTGAAACCTTCTTATCATTGAAATCAACAGCAAGTTCTTTTATTACTTCATTTATGTTCTTGTAATCGTTCGAAGAAAGTGAAAGTAAAGAATACTCATCATATCCTGTATTTTTTACGAGTTCTTTTGCGATTTTTATTATATCCTCGGCTTCTCTTTCTCTTATCGGAAGTGTTACATGTCCGGGCTGGCAAAAACGGCACATTCTGCCGCATCCTCTTCGAATTTCAACAACCGCTCTGTCTTGAACTGATGTAGAAAATGGTATAGGATAAGATTTTAAGGCGGTATCATATTTTAATTGTGCAATTCTTTTCCTTACCGGAGTGCCTGTTAATGCAGACCAACGTCCGGAATTTTCTCCCTGACAAAGAGCTTTTATACGCTCGGCTCTCGGAAGGTTTTTTGTGCTTTTCAATATCTCACAAACTTCTACAATGCTGTCTTCTCCGTCGCCTATCATAAAAACATCAATAAAATCACTGAGCGGTAGGGGATTAAACGCACAAGGCCCTCCCGCAATAATAATAGGGTCATTGTCACTTCTTTGGTCATTGCGGTATGGAATCCCTGACATTTCAAGCATTTTTAATACTGTAGGATATGACATTTCATATTGTAAAGAGAAACCTACAGCATCAAAATCTTTTACATTACGCTTACTTTCAAGCCCATATAAAGTTTCAGGCTTAAAGTCAGGTTCCGGGGCATATACCCTATCACACATACAGCCCTGTTGTCTGTTAATCAAGTCATATAGAATTCTGACTCCAAGGTTGCTTATACCTATTTCATACTTGTCTGGGAAAGCGAATACAAAACGCATTTGTGATTCATCAAAGCTTTTATTATACGAGAGAAATTCTCCACCTACATATTGATAAGGTTTGCTGCATTTATGTAAGGCTTCGTGATTTTTTCTAAAAAAACAATCCATTATGCTAAATCCTCGGGGAAATATTTATCTATCTCAATTATTGTACCATCCAAAGTGTTTTCTTGAAACGATTTAATAAACCTGAAAAGTTCCCCGTTAGGAACATCATAATTGTATAGAACCGTATCCCCCTTATATTCCCGCATTACTCTTACAATATAGTGGCATTTTTGAGCATATTTTTTTAGATGCTCAGGGTTAAATTTATTTCCATTATGATCTTTATCAATTCTAACGTAATTAAACCCAGCATAATACTTAACTTTTTCCTTTACTTCAGGGGAAAAATCGTTTTTGTGCTTGGAAAATATATCAATAACTTTCTTGTTTATCTCATCGCTCATAACAATATTAAACAATACTTTAAATGAGCATGGCTATATATTAAGAAAAATATTACAAATCTCTTTACAACTGGTAAAAAATCAAGTGTAGCAGAAAGTTAAAAGCTGATTTTAACAAACCCTAACATTTACACATCAGCAAATGTAAAAAACGGTAAAAAAGATGCTTTGTATCTACAAAAAAATTATTTACGATTTTTCTTTTCGTAATCCGTATATTCTTTAATAAAGTCAATAATTTCTAATGCAAGTTCTTTTCTCACATCAATTGGGGCATTTTTTAGATATTCCATAGCATGCGAAACTTTAATATTTTTGTCATACCATCTTCTCATAATATAGTTGTACTGATCATCAAGAGACATTTCAATATTGAAATCAATGTCCTTTAAGCGGTCAATTATAAAATCAGCACAACGAACCTGAATGTATTCCTCAGCCTTTTCTAATTTCGCAACTGCCCTGCTGACCACAGGATCAATATCGTACCAACGCTTTTTCATACATTCATAATACAAATTTTTCTCAAATCTGTCAATATATTAGGCAACTGCCTCTTTTTTATTTTTATATGCGAGAACTGACAGAGAAACTTCTTTTTGGATTTCTTTGGTAGTTTCTTTTAAATAAGAAAATGCCCTGCTAACTGTTTCATTCCTGTCGTACCACCTTGTGTATCTGTTTTTAAGATTACTTTTAGCAGCATTTTTGATATAGGACATTGTGGTATCTTTTTCTTTTACAAGGTTTATAATGTAGTTTGCATAATCTATTTGAGCATCAGGTGCAGCACACTCAATCATACTAATTGCCATACAGACGTCAGGTTCGATGTCGTACCAACGCATTTCAGCTTCCTCCAATCTATGTACAAAATTATTATGCCCATATTTTTATAAAATAAAACATCTATTAAAAAATTTTTTTACATTTTTGTATTTCTGATATTTGTAATATATAATTCTGTTATGAAAAAGATTGTTGCTTTGTTATGTTTAATAGCATTTATTTCATCAAATTCTTGTGCTTTTGCTGAAGTTTTGGAAGGGCATGCAGAAAAAACTGACACTTACGAACAACAACTTCAAAAGGAACTTTTCACGGGAGAAGTTGAACATTTAGAACGGAAAGACGTTATAAATATGACTGTCTCTCAGGTTTTGGATAGCAACATAAACATAGAGGGAGACGAGTTTTTTGCTGAGGTTACAGATGAAGTCAAGGGAGATAAAGGTGTTATTATTCCAAAAGGCACAATTGCTCACGGAATTATTTCTCAGACGGGGGATCCTCAAAGATTGGGCAGACAAGGCTGGATTTCTTTGGAATTTGATTATCTGGTAACCCCTGATGGTAGAGAAATTCCAATTGAAGGAAAAATGTCTACAAAACTGCATCCGGTAGCAGAAGCTTCGAAAATAGTTGCTCAAGATGTAGGATATACTTTGGCCGGAGGTGCTGTTGGCGGATTTTTAGCCTTAAATTGGCTTGGGCTTGAAGCTGCAATTGCATCTCAAGGATACACGCTTGCAGGAGGAGCTGCTTTGGGTGGGGCTATAGGATTAGGTGTTGCTTTAATAAGGAAAGGCAGTGATGTTTTAATTGCTCCTGGGGATCAGATTAGAGTCAAAATTAATACATCTGTCCCTCTTCCCGTATACAAAGAATCAGCCTTGATGCAACATGAATTGTTTTACCCGGGGCTTGATATTCACATAAGCAACGTAAAACACGAAAAAGATCCTTTCGGAGAAGTTAATACTATGACCCTAACGGTTATGATTTCTAATCTTTCAGACAAAACATTTTCGGGGCTTGATATGGGGCTTGTAAATGATTATAACGCTGTTTTTCGCCCATCAATCTTTGGAGATACAAAGTTAATGTTTAAGCAGATAAAGCCCGGAGATAAATTTGTAGGAGAAGTTTCTTTTGCGGTAGATAATTTGGATAGAAAGTTCTGGCTAACTTTTTATGACAGGCGAACAGGTACAGCATTGACAAAAATTTCTGTTGATAATGCCTATCGAAAAGTCCCAGAAAAAACAAAAAAGAAAAATCAAAAATTAAGGAAGAAAAAAACTAATTTCAAAAAAGAAGAAGATCTGTTTGATGTCCAGTGATTGTAACTTTTTTGTCATTAATGTATTGAATTATATTTTTTTTATGTTACAATGTTAGTAATTAGAATAAAAAAGAAAGTAGAGGAACGTATGGTGTGCGGTAAACTTGAAATAGATATATTAAATTCATTCTGGCAATTGACTGAAATGAATGAGGATAGGGATATTTCTATTCAAGATATAGTTGATGATTTGTCGTCTCATGGTATTGAAAGAGCTTATACCACAATAAAGACTGTTATGGATAGGCTGACAATGAAATCTATTCTTGTAAGGTACAAGGTTGGTAAAAAATTCTTTTATAAGGCTGCTATGACTAAAAATGAAATGGCTTCGGAAGCTGTCAAAACTGTTGCTGAACAATTTTTCAACGGCAGCTATATCCAATTGATAAAATTTGTAGAAAAGAAAACCGAAGAACTATTAGTATAGTATGGGTGTTTTTGAAGACAGAGCTTTTGTCGCAGCTCTAATAAGACAAGTTTTGATTTCTCGTATGTGTGTAAGAGAAGCTATTTTGAATTTTCCGCGTGATACTGAGGATAAAAGTATTCATGCGGCTTATCATGCTCTTGTTCATTATGAGGCAGATGAAGATTTAAGAAATCGTGATAGTTTATATAGAGAGGAGCAGGATGATTATCTTGAATTTCTGTCAAATATTCTTGAACGCGGGGAAGATATTCCGGAAAATATTATACAAAATTATGAAAAATATTATGTCTGTGCTAATATCCTTCATGAAAAAAGTACAAAAGGATTTTTCAAGGGCTTTTTAAAATTTTTGAATATCAATGACAATTAGTATTTTTAAGGAGAAAATATGAAAAAATTATTAACTTTAGTGGCAGTACTTCTTATAACAAGTTGTTGTTCTTTTGCAAAATCTGAACAGACACTTGATGTTTTGCCGTTGTTTAACTCAAAATCGGTACAACAAAATCGCTTGTGGGTTGGAACTTTCCAACTTGTTTGGAACGATTTAATGGATGGTATTGTTAAAGGTCCTGTCAAGTTTGAGGATTACAAATCTAAATTAGCTAAACAACTTAATGAACAAACTTTTAAGGCAGATCAGATTTCTGAAGATTCTTACTACAAAACTTACGGAGCCATATCTCCGGAATTGAAGGTTCAGATTGAAACAGCTATAAAAGAAAAATTTAATGAAACAAGCGGTATCTTAAATTCAATAGACTGGACTCCTGCTCAAGGTAAATACCTTGTTTATGCGATGTTGAAAAAAGATTTTAAATTCTTAACTGCATTTGACAAGTTAAAACCTGCAAGATTTGCTCATTCATTCAAAAAAGTCAATTATTTTGGTATAGATAAAGATAGTGATGCTATTTTAGATAAAATGGTTCACGTACTGTTTTACAATTCTTCAAAGGATTTTGCCGTTTCTGTTACAACTCAGGGTAATGATATTTTGTACTTGTATAGAACAAATGATGATAAGAATTTCCAAAGACTTTATGCAGACATGTTTATGAAGAAAGCTAAATATCAAGGAGCTTTTGAGTTTACGGCAAAAGATGAATTAAAAGTCCCTGACATATCTCTTTACAGTGAAAAATCATTTGATGAATTATGTAATCATCCGATAAAGAATACTGATATAACAATAGATAAAGCTTTAGAAACAGTAGAGTTTAAAATGAATAATGAAGGGGTGAAGTTAAAATCTGAAGCGGCAATTGCAACAACAATGTCAATGCCTATGCCTTTGGATAGAGTAAAACCTAGAAAATTCTATTTTGATGATACGTTTGTATTATTCTTGCAAGAAGCTGATAAGGATATGCCGTATTTTGCTCTAAGAGTTGACGATGTCTCTTTGATAAACAAAACAGGAAAGAATTAACAAAAGAAGCCGGATTTTAAATCCGGCTTTATATCTTAAAAATGTTTATTTGTTATGTATAAATTTTTTAAGTTTTTTGTTTGTTATATAATCTTTTTATGGCAAAGGTTAAATCAAAATGGGTTTGTACAGAGTGCGGCTATGAGACCGCAGGTTATTTAGGAAAGTGCCCTGAGTGCGGTGCTTGGGGAACTTTGAGCGAAGAAGTTCAGTTTGTCATGAAAAATCAGCAGCAATTGCCGCAAGAATTTGTCAATACCGAAAAACCTGAACTCTTAAAAGATATTCATATAGGTGAGGAGGTAAGAGTTTCTACCAACATTTCCGAATTTGACAGGATACTCGGAGGTGGTTTGGTACAAGGTTCACTTGTATTGATAGCTGGAGACCCTGGAATCGGAAAATCTACCATACTTTTACAAACCAGTGGAGAACTTTGCAGCAACGGCAAAAAAGTTCTTTACGTTTCTGCAGAAGAAAGTGCAAGTCAGTTAAAATTGCGAGCTGATAGGCTTAGAATAAGTTCTGAAAACCTTTATGTCTATCCTCAAACAGTTATGGAAAACATAAAAAAACAAATTGAGGAAATATCTCCGGATATTGTTGTAATAGACAGTATTCAGGCTATTTATTCTCAAAATGTTGCAAGTTCTGCCGGCAGTGTTTCTCAGATAAGAGAATGTACAAATCTTTTGATGCACATTGCAAAATCAAAAAATATAACAATTGTTGTGATAGGCCATGTTACGAAAGATGGGAATATCGCAGGTCCAAAGGTTTTGGAACACATGGTTGATACGGTAATATACTTTGAAGGTGATAAGTACAAATCCTACAGGATGCTTCGTTCGATGAAAAATCGTTTTGGAAACACTTCTGAAGTTGGTATTTTTGAGATGTGCTCTGATGGGTTGAAATGTGTTACAAACCCTAATGAACTTTTTTTGAATGAGCGTTCGCAAGTTTCTGTCCCCGGTAGTGCAATTGTTGTTACAAATGAAGGGACAAGACCTTTGTTAGTTGAAATTCAAGCTCTGGTTGGAACTACTCCGTATCCTAGCCCAAGAAGAGTAACAAATGGTGTAGATACAAGTAGGGTTCTTCAAATTCTTGCTGTACTAGAAAAGCGGGTAGGCTTAAATCTTTCCAAACAGGATGTTTATGTAAATGTTATGGGTGGAATTGATGTATCGGAACCCTCTGCCGATTTAGGTATAGCTTTAGCAGTTGCAACTTGTGCAAGGGATGTTGTTGTAGATCCTCAAACAGTTATAATTGGTGAAATTGGATTATCTGGTGAAATCCATCCGGTTAATAATATTGAAAAACGTTTGAATGAAGCTGTTATGTCAGGATTTAAAAAAGCTATCATTCCTTTTGCAAATAAAATTGACGACAAGAGAATTGAAATTGTGCCTGTAAAACGCCTTATAGATGCAATAACAGCTTGTGTTTCGGCTCAGTAGTTATTTTACTTATGCTTTGAAACTCCTGGGGCATCTTTTACAATAAAAGGTCTTACAAAAGCCCAAGTCCCATATAAGGAAGAAATTAATCCGGTTGCCATAGTACTTTTAAAAGCCTTAGGATGTGTGCTTTTGTTAATTAATCCGCCAAGTGTCACAAGTGTTGTTCCTAACATTATCCCCAAGTACCCTTTGAATATGGTTCTTGGCACAACAATGGTATCGTTCATATCTGCAGAGTTTTTTGAATAGGTATTGATACGATCAAGCCAGGAAGATTTTTTACCTTGTTCGTTATTAGCAAATGAAGGGTAGTTTGCATTTAAAATGTTTATGTTTGTCACTTTCATACAAAAATATTACAACAATAGTAAATATGATGCAACAATAAATTAACTATTTCTTAATATTTCAGGAGACGTAAATACTTGATTAGTTTTTTTGTTAGTGCTATAACTGCCATGTGAGAGTTTTTATAAAAGAAAGGAAACACTTATGGTAAATGTAGCAATTAACGGTTTTGGTAGAATTGGCCGTAACACATTACGTGCAGCTATCAGAGAAGGTATTTTTGACAAAATTAATTATGTAGCAATCAATGACCCAGGTTTGAAACCTGCAGAAGCTGCTTTGTTGTTTAAACACGATTCAGTTATGGGTAAATTCGAAGGTTCTGTAGAAGCTTACGAAGAAGGTATTATTGTTAATGGTAAGAAAATTAAATTCTTCGCAGAAAAAGATCCTTCTCAATTACCTTGGAAAGATTTAGGTGTAGAAGTTGTTGTTGAATCAACAGGTTTCTTCACAGATGCAACAAAAGCTCATGCTCATATTGATGCTGGTGCTAAAAAAGTTATCATTTCAGCTCCTGCAACAAATGAAGATATTACAATTGTTTTGGGCGTGAACGATAAAGAATACGATCCTGCTAAACACAATGTAATTTCTATGGCTTCTTGTACTACAAACTGCTTGGCTCCTGTAGCTAAAGTTATTGATGAAAAATTTGGTATCGTAAAAGGTTTGATGACAACAGTTCACTCATATACAGGCGACCAAAGAATCTTGGATGCTGGTCACAAAGATCCTCGTCGTGCAAGAGCTGGTGCTCTTAACATTGTTCCTACAAAAACAGGTGCTGCAAAAGCTGTTGCTCTTGTATTGCCTCAATTGAAAGGTAAATTAGATGGTTTCGCTATGAGAGTTCCTACTCCGGATGTATCTTTAGTTGACGTTGTATTCGAACTTTCTAAAGATGTTACTGTTGAAGAAGTTAATGCAGCATTAAAAGCTGGTGCTGACGGACACGTTCTTTGCTATACTGAAGAACCGCTTGTATCTTCTGATTATATTGGTACATCTCAATCGTCTACAGTTGATGCTTTGTTAACTCGTGTAATGGGTGGTAACCAAGTTAAAATTATTTCTTGGTACGATAATGAAATGGGTTATTCTACAAGATTAGCTGAAACTACATTGATGGTTGCTTCAAAATTATAATTTTTGAAGTAGTAATTTTAAATAAAAAGACTCGCCTAAAAGGCGGGTCTTTTTGTTATCTGCGTGGCTAATTGTAAAATTATTGAATTCTTAAATAATGATTTACAGGAGGAAATTATTATGCATATTTTAAAACTTATCACATTTATTTTAGTTATTATTGGTGCCTTAAACTGGGGACTTGTAGGTCTTTTTAATATCGATTTAGTCGCTATGATTTTTGGTGAAATGACTTTGTTAGCAAGGATAGTATATTCTTTAGTCGGGATAAGTGCTCTTGTATATACCGTTTTTGCTTATAAAGATATATAATTTACAAAGATTTCAGGTAGCTTTCGTTTGCTTTAAGAGTGTTTTCTGTTGCAACGATAGAATAGATAGGTTTATCTGAAAATATATAGTTTGCGGTGTTTAGAATATCTTCTTCCGTAATGCTATCAATAATTTTGAATGCTTCATTATCTTTGAATATACCGTACGGTGTATCCAGGTTATAAGATAGTGAAGTATTTCTATCAAATGATGTATTATTAAGGTTTAAGATATTATTTTTAAGACTAAGTTTTGCATTATTTAATTCTTCCGGTGAAACTTTTTCTGTTTTAATTTTTTGAATATGTTTGTTGAATCCGTCTATTGATTTTTGAACGTTGTCAAAACTAATTTCATTAGTGTCTTTATTTTCTGTAGTTGTTCCTATCCTTAAATATAATAATCCGATATTATCTGTAATGTCGTAATTTGAATTTACATGATAGGCAAGTTTTTGCTGTTCTCTAAGATCATTAAATAGACGGGAAGAAGTATTTCCCCCAAGAATTGTATTTAAAAGGTTTATACATATTTCGTCTTTTAAATTATTACTTGTTCTAAATTTGAAAGCCTCAATGATTTCAGCTTGATTTTTGTTATCTACGTCAGTTAGCACTTTTGTTTGTGTGTTTGGAAGATATTTGTCAAGGAGTTCTCTAGGTTGGTATACATTAAATCTTTTATAATCAGAAATATTTTTGAATAATGTATTATTTAAATCAGAGTTTCTATCAAACGGTGCGGTTATTGATATTGAAGCTTTTGCATTAGCCATAATGGTATTGTAGAGTTTTTTTACATCATCTAAGGTCAAAGTCTTTAATTGTTGTAACAATTCCTCTTTAGATATTCCTTGAGGAAGATTTGGGTAAGCTTCTTTTTCAAGTTTATCAAAAGCTGATTTCTCCGATATCGTAATATTTTCAATTGCCCTTGATTTTACCTCGTCAAAAGTTTCTTGCGTAAATCTTGGATTATCCAAAACAGATTTAATAGATTTCAGAGCTTTGTCCATATCTTCTGCTCCAAATTCTGAGAATACTATGATTGATTTGTTCGTACTTATAAAGTTTGTGCCAATTCCTGATTTTTGAAGCTCTAATAAAAATTCTTCTTGGTTTTTACTCATTGTCCCTTCATTTAAAAGTTCGGATAACAAGAGTATTGCACCGTATTTATCGGTGTTATATCCGCTTGTTGAGAATTGCATTCTAACGTAACAATTATCGGATTTATTGTTGTTTGTTATTATCCTAAAATTGTTAGTTGGCATGTTGTATTCTTTTATTCCAGAAGGATTAACAGCTTCTTCTCTTCCTGTGAAAGAGACCTTCTTAGCTTCATTATAATTCTTATTGATACTTTCTGCACTTGCAGATGATGGATGGATGACTGTGACTGAAGCTTTGTTTATATCGAAATATTTTTTTGCAGCATCAGCTATATCTTGTGGAGTTATAGATTTCACAATTTGTTCATAATTATTCAAATAGTCTTCATTATTTTCTAAAATATTTGTACCTATTGCATTATTTGTAGCAAATGACATTTCAAAGATTTTGGAAAAATTGTTTAGCATTCTTTTTTTGACAATTTGCATTTCATCATCTGTTGGCGGATTATTTGCCAAGTTTGCTATCTCATTAAATATTATTTTTAAAACTTTTTCGGAATTTTCTTCTGCTGATTCAGTCGTGAATATTAAGGCTCTCCCGTCTTCCGGATTAGAGCTTATCTTTTCTTCATTTGCATGAGAAGCAGTATTGTATGGTTTTATCTTTTTATCAATTCTTGATGTGGCAGAGCCAGATAGAATTTCAATAACAGCTTCTTCTAAAATCCTATCTTTAATATTTTTTGCATTTGCACCATTAAACCCTACTACAATATGCGATGCAGTAGCTTTATCTGATATAATATCTTCTCTTACGGCTTTTTGTATTGGAGTAAGTTTTTCAAACTTTCTTTGCCCCGAAGGCTGTTTTTTTGATGTAAAGTATTTTGATATAAGTCTTATTGTTTCATCGGGGTTTACCTCTCCTGTTATGACTGTTACCATATTTGAAGGGTAATAATTATTGTTATAGTAGTTTACAACATCTTCTCTTGTCAGATTAGTGATGTTATCTGTTGTCCCACCAATAAGGTCAGTAGATGTCGAGTTAATACCGTACAAATTCTTGAGCATCTTATTTATAGCAAGATTTTCAGGGTCTGAGGTAATCATGTTTATTTCCGAATTTACAATACCTTTTTCTTTTTCAAGTTTATCTATTGCAAACAAAGGGGTTTCAAGCATAGATGCGTGAATTTTTATTTTGTTTTCCAAGTCATCTTTATTTATTAGATTTGAACTGATATAGTAATTTGTTTCTGCAAAACCCGTTGATGCATTTGTAGATGCACCCATTTTGTCAACCTGTTTGAAAAAATCTCCTTGTTCAAGACCTTTGGAACCATTAAACAAATTGTGTTCAATATAGTGGCTGATTCCTCGAAGTTTATCAGGTTCATTCATTGAGCCTGTGTTTACGTAACTTCTCAGAACAGTTTCACCTTCTTGTGGGACAATTATAACTTTCTGTCCGTTAGAAAGTTTGTAACAATAAGCTTTTGTCCCGTAAGGGAATTCCATTTCTCCTGTTTTTACGTAAGCCATAGGCGTTTTGATCGCAAAATCAGGGCTAACATCAGGTAATTGCTCTATTTGTGGATTGGTTTGAGTATTATTACCTTTAAAGCAGATTTTGTTTTTGTTCTGATAATTATTTACACTATTAATTGAATTTATTCTAACCACATTAATATAAAAACATGAAAAAACTAAAAATTGCTTAATTATTAAATTATTTCAATCAATATATAATTTTATCTAATCCAAGGGTAATCATCTGGAATTCTCCAATTATTCTTCATGATTATTGCAGCACATCCACTCTTATTGGTCCCATTGTAACAAAAATTTTCCTTTAAAGAAGATGGTGCGTTATATGTGTGCAATGGCAATATTTGTTTTCTATCTGTATCGTAGGTAAACCAAAACGTATTTTCCCCATCAACTATATTTTTATTACATTTGTTAAAATTACGGCAGTAAAATATATAAAGATGGCTTGTATTTGTTTCATCATACGGTGGATACATTTCTGCAATAAATCCGCTTCCGTCATTTAGGGCTACTTCATAAAATTTAGCATCTTGCTGTTCGGATTTTAGAGTTTTCAAATATCTGGTAATATATTTTTTCATCCAACTGCTTATGTATTCAGCATTGTCATAGTCTACTTTGTCTTTGTCTTCAATTTCAATATCGCCATATTCTGCCTTTCCCATTTCAATTGCCTGATTTATAACAGTGTAGAATTTCTTTAATTGTGTTTCTGCAGATTGGCGACGGAATTTCGTGACAAGAGATGGAATTGTTAAAGCTGCTATTACTCCAATTATTCCTAAAGTGATTAGGACTTCAGCTAACGTAAAGGCATTATTTCTTTCGTGTAACCATTCGCAAAACCGTCCTGTGAGCGATTTTCGGGGGGGGGGCGGCTGTAAGCTTTTTATTTTCAACATATCTAAACTCCTCTGAAATTAAATTGTTATTTATTCCTTTTATTTTACATCAGTATATTTATTTAAAAATAGTTTGTTCTCTATCAGGCCCTACACTTACAATAGAAATTGGCACTTCAAGAAGCTCTTCCAGACGAGTAAGATATTTTTTACAGTTTTCCGGTAATTCTTCATAATTTCTTATTCCGGAGACATCTTTTTTCCAACCATTATGAATTTCATAAACAGGTTCTAAGTATTTGTGAATAAAAACATTGGTAGGGTAGCTTGTGTATATCTTTCCGTTTCGAGTATCTTTGTACGCTGTACATAATTTAATTTCATCAAATGTGTCAAACACGTCAATTTTTGTTAAAGCAATTGATGTTAAACCGCCAACTAATACGGCGTATTTCATAGTTACTGCATCAAACCACCCGCAGCGTCTTGCTCTCCCTGTTGTAACTCCGTATTCATGACCTATTTCACGAATTTTGTCGCCTGTTTCATCTTTTAATTCAGTTACAAAAGGCCCTTCTCCAACCCTTGTTACATAAGCTTTTGCAACACCTATAACTTCATCAATCATTGTCGGCCCGTAGCCAGATCCTGTTGCGGCACCACCACCAATCGGGTTTGATGATGTAACAAAAGGGTATGTTCCATAGTCTATATCAAGCATTACACCTTGTGCACCTTCAAATAGAATTGCTTTTTTATTGCGTTTTGCATCTTCTAATTCTTTTTGCCAATCAAAACATACATAAGGTCTAAAAATTTCTGCATATTTTTCACAGAGAGCCAAAATACAATCCTTTGTGTATGGTTCCAAGCCGTAAACTTTTTCCAATGTTTTATTTTTAAGAGGGAGAATGATATCAAGTTTCTCATTCAACGCCTCTGGGGAATATAAATCCTGAACCTTAAGACCAATTCTTGCCATTTTATCTGTATAAGTAGGCCCTATACCTTTTTTTGTTGTTCCGATTTTTCCCTTGGTAGCAGTATTTTCTGAATATCCGTCGACTTCTGTGTGATAAGGCATTGTAATTGACGCAAGAGGGTTAATTTTCAAGCCTGAAACGTCAATCCCTTCTTTAATGAGTCCATCTATTTCCTGTTCAAAATATTCTGGAAGTATAACTGTTCCGGCTCCAATGAAACATTTTTTGCCCTTGTATAATATTCCGGAAGGAATCAAGTGAAATTTAAAAGTTTTGTTATGTGCAACAACGGTGTGTCCTGCATTGCACCCTCCTTGGTATCTTATAATCAAATCAGCATCTTGTGCTAATAAATCAGTAATTTTTGCTTTACCTTCATCTCCCCATTGTGCACCTACTACAACCTTATTCATATCCCTCTTCCTTTCAAAAAGCTTTTTTACTGATTTATTTTAACATAAAAAATAATTTGATGTCATTCTGCCTTAAACTCATTTATAAGTCTTGGCAGGACTTCAAAAACATCTCCTACATATCCGCAGTCACAGACTTCAAATATAGGAGCCTTTTCATCATTGTTTATCGCAATTATTTTATCACTTTCCTGCATGCCTACAATGTGCTGTATTGCACCGGAAATTCCACAGGCAATATACAATTTTGGGGTAACAGTTTTACCAGTTTGTCCGATTTGAATATCAACCGGGGCAAGTCCCATTTCAACTGCACCTCTGCTGGCTCCAACGCAACCTCCAATGCTTTCTGCAAAGTTTTTTAACAATTCAAATCCTGCTTCGTTTTTCATCCCTCTGCCGCCAGCTACAATTATTTGAGCACTATCAAGTTCGTTTATGCAAGTATTCATTCCTTTGACAAACTCAACGAATTCAACTTTTGTTTTAATATTCTCTATATCAGGTTTGAAGTACACAAATTTTGTATCTTTTACAATATTTTCAGGAGCCGGTTTGAAAACTTTAGGTCTTACAGTTGCCATTTGCGGTAACGTTTTACACAAAATAGTTGCCATCAACTTACCGCCAAAAGTTGGGCGAGTCGCCGCAAGCTGGCCTTTTTCATTTATGTCAAGACCCGTACAATCCGCTGTTAAGCCCGTATGAAGAGATGATGATATCCTAGGGGCCAAGTCCCTTCCTTGAGTTGTTGCTCCGACAAGAATAATATCTGGTTTTACTTCTTTTATTATATCAAGTGCAATTTTTGAATATAGTTCTGTTGAATAATTTTCAAGGCTATCATCTTCTGCAATATAAACATTGTCAAAAGCTGAATTAATAAACGCTTCTTTATATTCAGCCGCTAAACCTGTTTTACAAATTAAAAAGGCTGACACTTCTGCCTTATCTAGCTTTTGTGCAAGTTCTTGAGCTTTGTATGCTAGCTCAAAAAGAACTGTATGGAGAAAATTTTCTCTTGTAACTTCTGCATATAACAAAATATTACTCATGAAGCCCTCCATATTCTACTATTTTTTGAGCGAGAGATGATGAATCCTTGCAAAATTCACATTCACCTCTGTTATGTACCGGACGAAATGCTTTGCTGACATAAGTCGGAGAACCTTTAATCCCTGTATCTTCGGGGTTTAGTTCTATATCTTCCATTGAGTAAACATCTACCACAGTATTTTTTGCTCTTATTACACCGTTAATTTTGGCTCTGGAGGTGTCTTCTAAACCTTTTAAAACACATATTAGTGCTGGCAATTGAGCTTTTACCGTCTCAAACCCCTCTTCAATCTCCCTTACCGCACAAATACTATCTTGACTGCATTGTTTTAGTTCTCTAACAAAAGTGATTTGAGGAATTCCAAGCTGGCTTGCTATGCTGGGGCCTGTTTGAGCGGTATCTCCATCTATTGCAAATTGTCCGCATATTATAAGATCAAAATCTCCAAGTTTTGATTTTATAGCTGTTGCCAATGTTTTCCCTGTAGCATAGGTATCTGCCCCAGCAAACTTTTTATCGGAAATAAGCACTCCTTTGTCGCATCCAAGTGCTATTGTATGTCTTAACATCTTTTCAGCCTGTAAAGGCCCCATACTAACCACAGTTATTTCAACGTCAGGTAATGTATTTTTGATTTTTAAAGCCGTTTCTATTGCATACAAATCAAAAGGATTGATAATACTTTCTACCCCTTCTCTTTGTATGGTATTATTTTCGGTCCATTTAATATCATTTGTGTCAGGGACCTGTTTAATGCAGACGATAATTTTCATATTGAAACCTTATCTGTGAATTTTTGCAGCTTTTTGTCTTGCTGTTGTATCAAGCAATGCATTGTAAGCAAGCATATACATAGAGCACTTTCTTACACTTGGTACAAACCAAGCACAACTTTCAAGCGTACAAACCTTATCGATGTCTGAACCTGCACTCATCAGAGGGCAATACGGGATATCCTTAGCCATAATTTTCTCCTATCTATTGATTGATTGTCTTAGCAAATTACAATTTTCGTCTCGTTTTCTTTCTTGATCTTTGTATATTTTTGTTCGATTTATTACTTCATCGAAATCTATTTTATGAGCGTCAAAATCAGGGCCGTCCACACAAGCAAATTTAGTTTCTCCACCGACTGTAATTCTGCAAGCTCCACACATACCAGTGCCGTCAACCATAATTGGGTTCATACTTGCTTCAGTATAAATTCCTTTATCACGAGTTAAATCCGCCACTGCTCTCATCATTGGCATAGGTCCGACAGCTATGGCGTAATCTACTTTTTCTTGTCCCATAATCCTTTCAAGAACCTGAGTAACAAACCCCTTTTCTCCCAAAGTCCCGTCATCAGTGGTTATAAAAAGCTCATTACAAGCATCTTTCATTTTGTCTTGCCAGAATATTAAATCTTTTGTTCTGGCTCCCATAATCATATATACTTTGTTCCCGGCTTCTTTAAAGGCTTTTGCTATCAAGTAGCAAGGGGCTGCTCCATATCCTCCTGCCAAACATACTACAGTCCCGTATTTTTTTATATGTGTAGGTTTCCCTAGCGGACCTACAACATCATGGATTTCATCCCCAACATTTAACGATGCAAGTTGTTTGGTAGAATACCCTACAGCCATAAATACAAGAGTAAGTTCACCTTTTTCCTTATCAACATCGGCTATAGTCAGAGGCACTCTCTCACTGTTTTCTTTTGCTCTAAATATTATAAACTGTCCTGCTTCAGCGTTTCTAACGACATAAGGAGCATCAACTTTTATTTCGAATTGATTTGGACAAAGCTCTTTTTTTGATAAAATTTTGTATCCCATACTCATCTCTTTCCTATACTCCAGATTATACTATAAAAAACCGGAGAGGACAAGAAATAATTTTTAGCTGTACATATAAAAACACTAACAAAAAAGCCCTTTAAGGGCCTTAAATGGTTAACAAAGAAAAATTAGTTGTAAAAAATTTTTTATCAAATTAAAAGTGCATATCAAAAGTTGAAGGCATTCCGTTTACTTTTTCATCTTCCATACGCATAGCAGATCCTATTGTAAAACTCTCTGCGTATAATTTGTTAATTTTATAGTTAATATCACCTGTAAAGACTTCTTCATTATCTTCCAGAAATTTAAACAGAGGTTCTGCAGGGCTTTTTACTATACTGCCAAGTGTGTCTCCAGCTTGCTTTAAAGTCCTCTCTCCAATTTCCGGAACTTTTACATTCATTCCAAAAGGTTTGTATGGTCTGTTAAATGATGCTCCTGTATCTGCCATTGAATTATATCCTTATTAACTACATTTAGTTAGTCGGCAGTTTAGGGTTAAAAATTCAATAATTTTGTCCTGTTTTTTACAAATGTTAATAATTATTTAACGAAATTACTTTCTTGATTTTTTGCTAACTTTCGTAATATCAATATTTCTCCCGCTTTCACTAAAAAATGATTCGACCATTCCTACTGCTGTTTTTAAAGGAATTTTGCCGTTAGCAACTTCTTCGAAAATTTCTTGAAAATACACTTCTTGATTCTTTCTGTCAAATTGCTTGATAAATTCCACCAAACTTCCATTTGATCTATTATTGTTATCGTAAGCACAAGCAAGTGCATAATTCGACAATTCATTAGGTCCGCCAAGAGATTTTGGCTTTAGATGCTCTATTGTCACAATTGAGGGTCTTAATACATTATAGCCAATGGCATCTGATGCTGAAAATTCCTGCTTTGTGATAAATGAGTTTACATTAGTTCTCGATGTAGGAAGTTTTGCTACTATTTTGTTGATTTTTTCTCTGAGCTGCTCATCATTCATACCCTCTAATGCTTCGTTTAAGTCGTATTTAAAGGCTTTGTTACTGAATTTTATTTTAACCGGTCTACCTTCCAGTGTATTTATACCCACATCGCAGTATGAGATAATATCCCTTCTGTTAAGAAGTTCGCCATATTGTCTTATTTTTTTCAGTATTATAAGCTGCAAGTCTTTTTTAGTTAAATGTTTTTTGTCTACATCGCGAGTTTCTGTTACACGCAAAATTTTGTCAACAAATCTCGAAGTCAATGGTTCTTTGTCGTTCTTGAATATTGGATGTGTGAGTGGTTCTGTTAATTCAGCTATCTTTTTTGCCATATAGTCATCTTTTATGGTAACTCCTATACGTGCCATTTTATATCTAAATTCTTTACCGCTGAATTCTTTAGGGACATATTCTTTTTCTTCCAATCTGAAACGAGAAATCCTTAAAAGTTCTTTAAATCTGGTTTTATAGCCATATGGCATTTCATCTACAAGTTTTGAAAGCTCTTTAAAAATAGGCTTTTGAACTTTTAAAAGCTCTTCATTTGCTTTGGGGTACATAACTTTAATTGCTTCTGATAGTCGGATATTTGGTTTATCAAAAGCCATAATTGCTACTCTTTTTACAAATTCAAGTTCGGAGGGGTGAAGGTACTCTACATAATTGAGCATTTCTTTAACAAAATTTCTAATAGGACCTGAAAAAACTCCGTCACTTTTGAGCTTACTAGCTATTTTATCACTCAAAAGCGGTCTGCCACAGTATATACAATGCATCTTTCTTACGTAAGCAAGATTCCTAAATGATGCTGCACTATTAATTGCGGTGAAGGTCGGTTGGTTTTTAATAAATAAATCTGTAGAAGGCGAATTTAAAAAAAAGTTTTTGCTTCCTGCTGCACCGTGAATTGAACAATCATTTCGATTGTTATTATGAACTCCTAAGGGTTTTATTACGCAATTTAGTAGTGGTGCGATCCTCATAAAGTTAGAATACACCTGATTATTTTTTTTTGTTATTATATTAATAAATATTAAGAAATATACAATTTTGAAATATCAAGGTCAATTGTTCTGTCTGATAGCCAATACAGCACTTCCCTAAGGTTTTCAATATATTCTTTTTTACCTATTCCTTTTTTGTATAGGCTTATTAGTTTGTCTGCTTGGATTTGTGCGTTTTGAGGCATATATGGATTTTCTTCTATTTGTATTGGAATCGGGTAATGATGCCGGGAGTTGTTGCAGTAGGAACATTCCAATCCAAAGTTAAGAGAGTTGTTTAATCCTTTCATACATCTTGGAGTTAAGTGCTCAAAGGTTCCAACTGACGGATGGATAAGGTTTAAGGCTATTACTTCAGGTTTTTTCCTGGCGTTTTTTACCACAAAAGCACATACCTCATCACTGGAACGCGGCAGTCTGCGAGCAATTTCTATGATTTCGTTTTTTAATTTTTTATTTTCGAGTTGTTTAAGAATATTTTTTAACTTATTGATAAAAATTCTTCTTGAAAATGGTTTATGTGGTTCCGGATCAAAGATTATATCATTTGTTTTTATCATTAACTTACGCAGTTGTCGTGCCATTTTTTTGGGGAGTATACGTCTGTAAAAACTTACTTTGTTGAATATTGAACTTTGAATTTTAACAAGGGCAAGCTCATGGATATCCTTTTTCATTATCAAAAGTTCTTGGAAATTTTTATTTGGGTATTTTTTTGACATTGTCTTAAACATGTTAAAAACTTGCTTTTCAACCGAATGCATTATGCCTTCGTATGGTTCAAGGAATTTTACAGCATTTGCTGCATTTCCGCCTAATTCTTTCATATCGAGCATTTGCATGTAAATATCCGGATGAAGCATTTCTTCACCGCAGCACAAACAAGGAATATGGTAATTAAAAAGATCTTTCAACTCTTTTCTTGTAAGTGGAATAGGGGGACATTCCGGCGTATTTAATGTTTTTTTATTTTTCTTCTCCATACGTTACCATCGAGATTGTTGTTCAATTATATTATTCCCGATTTTGCGTATTTTATACCCCTGGTGGCGGCTGTATATATAATGGTTTTAATTTTCTCCAATTTCCATCATCATCTTTTTTCTCTGCAAGCTCAGCTAGTATTTCTCCCAGTGGAAAATCTTTTGATTGATATGAGATTCCGCCCAGGATTGGATTTAATTTATCATCAGTTATAACTTGATAATTACCTTTTGATATTATATTTTTAACTTCTTCTATTGGAACTGCACCTTTAATTTCGCTATTCAAATAAAGGTATGCGCAGCCTTTTCTGGCATCAAGAGCAACAAGTGGATTGCCATCAGTAATTTTTGATAATATTTCAAGAGAAGATATTCCGACCGCTTTACAATTTAGCTGCTGTGCCATTACTCTCGCAACCGTCACGCAGGCCCTAATTCCTGTAAAACTCCCTGGCCCTATATTTACGGCAATTAAATCAACATCTTGCGGTTTGATATTATTTTTACTCATAATCTCCTGTAATGTAGATATTAAAAATGCCGAATGATATTTATTATCTTTGTTTTCTACTATTTTGGAAGACAAAACCTCCCCGTCTTTTTTAATTACGGCATACATTTTATCTAGGCAGGTATCAAAAGCGAGTGTAATCATTTTTCTAATCCTTCTATTATTTCGTCTTTCCCGCAGGAAATGAATTCGTAAATTCTTGAATCGTCGTCCGAATATGTTACATTAATTTTTATGTGGTTGAATGGGGCTTCATTTTGATTAAACTCTGCCCATTCTACAAAAGTAACTTGTTTGCCTTCAGAATATTCGAGAAGTTCATCATAAATTGTCTTAATTCCCTCGTTTTCCAGTCTGTACAAATCAAAGTGATAAATTGGAATTGAGCCTGTATGATACTCGTTTAGTATTACAAAGCTTGGACTTGTAACTTTTTCTTTCACATCAAGAGCTTCTGCTACCAATTTTACAAAAGCCGTTTTCCCTGCACCGATTTCGCCATAAAGGTTAATAAAGCAACCGTCCTTTAACAGTTGTGCAAACTTTTGTGCAAGCTTTTTTGTGTCATCAAGTGTTTTACATACTTTTTTATAGCTTTTCATTTTTATTCCCTTGTAATTACCTTATTACGCCCGCTTTTTTTTGCTTCATACAATGCTTTATCCGCATTTTTAATAAGTTCTTCTTCACTTTCTTCGCAATTATACTGGTGAACTCCGAGGCTTATTGTAACATTTATATTTTTAACGTGTGTATCCTGATTGACTTTAGAAATGTCTATTTTTGTTTGTTCTATAGTTTTTCTAAGTCTTTCTGCAACCATTGATGCTTCTTCAAGCTTAGTGAAAGGTAAAAGAATAACGAATTCTTCGCCACCATATCTGCCGGCGATATCATAATCTCTTAATTGGAGTTTGATTGTTCTGGAAACTGTTTTTAATACTAAATCACCGGTTGCATGTCCATAAGTATCATTAACATTTTTAAAATAATCTATATCAATCATAATTGCACACAGATTTCTGTTTTGTCTTTTTGCCCCGGAAACTTCTTGTTTTATACGTTCTTCCAGCTGCCGTCTGTTATAAAAACCTGTCAATGCATCTAATGTAGCGTGTTTTAATATCTCTGCATAGACATTTGCTCTATTAATTGTTGTCGCTGCCTGTTTAGAAAGCTGTTCAAGATATTCGATTTCTTTTTCACTTAAAACATTGTCAGTACCTTTGGTAACAATACAGCCAAGTAATTTGTTTTCGCTTATTAGTGGAAAAAGTCCTATTTTCTTATCAGGAGTCAGAATATATTCTGAATTATTGTTTAAACATTTTATGAGCTCAAAGATTTTATCATCTTTGCAGGCTGAAGGCCAAACAAGTTTCCCGTCAATAAATATGTATACCAAATGATCCGAAACAAATTTATCAATCATTTCTCCTATAATAGGAACTATGTAACCTGTTTCGTATTGAGTTTCTATAATCTTTGCAATATTTTTCATGGAATCTTGAAAATCAATATTTTTTTGCATTCTCTCGCTCAATATTATGTTTTGAATTTTTAGCGAGATACAAAATATGGAAAGTTCTAAAAATTCCAAAAGTTTGCTGTGAAGTTTTTCATAAAATTCAAGCATTCCTATTATTTGCCCATTGTTAAAAAGGGCATAATAAGAATGACTGCCTTCTGTTATATACTTTTTGCTTCCCAGACTTTTAAAGATGTTATTTAATTCCTTGGATTTTATGAACATCCAGCTTTTGGAAAAATCCCGCAAGGAATCTGTCGTGGAATCATATATGTATATTGCATTTAGGGGAAAAACTTCTTCCAAAACATTTACGATACCTTGAATATTTGAAGCTTCGTCAAGAAATTTAAATATTTGTCTTAGATTATCAATCATACTAGTTTTCTAATTTTTGTAAAATCTCATCAGATATATCAAAATTTGAATATACATTTTGAACATCATCATGTTCTTCAAGTTTGTCCAAAAGTTTTAAGATCTGATCAGCAGTTTTTTCATCGGTAATTTCGACAGTATTGTTAGGAATTCTTGTAAGTTCTGCAGATTCTGCCTTAAACCCATCTTTTTCCAACCCTTCAACTACGGATTGAAAACTCTCAGGTGTTGTCAATACTTTGTAATTATCATCCTCTTCAATCACATCCAAAGCATCAAGATTAATAGCTGCCTCAAAAAGTTTTTCGAAATCGGTTGACGAACTGTCGAAAGTAATTATACCTCTTTGTTCAAACATCCAGCCTACGCATCCTGTCGCCCCTAAGCTTCCGTTGTATTTAGTAAAGAAACTTCTTATATCACCTGCAGTTCTGTTCCTGTTATCAGTCATTGCTTCAACAACAATTGCGACGCCTCCTGCACCGTAACCTTCGTATATTAGTTCTTCGTAGTTTTCGGAAGCTCCCGCACCTGCACCTTTTTCAATTGCACGTTTAATATTATCATTTGGAAGCCCTGCTGCTTTTGCTTTTTCAATAGCGGTTCTCAATCTGAAATTCCCTGCCGGGTCTGCTCCGCCTAATCTTGCGGCAACAATCAATTCTCTTGAATATTTTTGAAATACAACGGCTCTTTGTGAATCTACTTTTGCTTTTTTATGTTTAATGGTTGACCATTTTGAGTGTCCTGACATAATTTATTCCTCTTTCTGTTTATTTATATTTTAATTTTAGCATAAAAATAACAATATCAAACACTTTACATTCTGGCTTGACAAATTATAATTGTAGTAAAGCTAAAAGATATAAAAAGGACAGAGAATGAGTAAATATTTATTGGAAGTCGGATGTGAGGAATTACCATACAAGTTTATCCCGTCAGCAATTCAACAGTTGAAAACAGGTTTTGAAAATTTTTTAAACTCGAATAAAGTTGAGTTTGAAGATGTTAAAGTTTATGCAACGCCAAGGCGTCTTGCGGTTATTGTTTCGGGATTAGATAAAGAAAGCAAAGATGAAATAAAAATTGTTAAAGGTCCTATTAAAAGGGTTGCTTTTGATGATCAAGGTAATTTGACAAAAGCCGGGGAAGGGTTTTGTCGTAAAAACGGAATTGCCCCTGAAGATTTGTATATTGAAGACGACTATGTTCATGCAAAGGTTACTATAAAGGGAAAGTCTATAGTAGAACTTTTAAAAGAAAATGTTCCTTCAATTGTTCTGAAGCTCCAAGGATCTCATTTTATGAGATGGGGAGTAAATGATGAAAAATTCTCTCGTCCTATAAGATGGATTGTTTCAATTCTTGATAGAGATGAAGTTAAGATAAAAATTATAGACAAAGAATCTTCAAATGTAACAAGAGGTCATAGATTTGCACAGCAAAATGTTTATATTAACAACCCTGATGATTATGTTGAAATTATGCGTAATTGCTGTGTAATTGTTGATCAGGATGAAAGAAAACAAAGAATTATAGAAAAGGCAAAAGAAGAAGCTGAAAAATTGGGTGCATCCCCTTATTATACAGAGGATTTACTTGAAGAAGTAACGTTCATAACCGAATATCCCGTACCTGTTGTTTGTGAGTTCTCAGAAGAGTATCTTAAACTTCCTGAAGAACTTGTTGTTACGGTTATGGCTGTTCATCAAAGGTATTTTGCTCTGTATAAGGATGGTAAGCTTATAAATAAATTCATAACTATGACTAACTACATAGGTGATGAGTTTGAAAATATTAAGGCTGGTAATGTAAGAGTAATTAAGGCTCGTTTGGATGATGCGGTATTCTTCTTTAATGAAGATACTAAAAAGCCTTTGGCAGATTATGTTGAAGATTTAAAAGGCATAACTTTCCAAAAAGGTATGGGAACTATGTATGACAAAGCTATAAGGCTTGTCGCTTTATCTAAGATGATTGCCGGAGATGACCCGATGATTGAAAGGACTGCATTACTTGCAAAAGCTGATTTGACAACGAGTTTAGTTTTTGAATTTACAGAACTGCAAGGATTTATTGGTGCTGATTACGCACGAGTTTCCGGTGAACCTGAGTGTGTTTGCGAGGGTATAAAGGAACATTATTTCCCGCTTAATGCAGATGGAGATATTGCAAAAACTAAAGAGGGGCAGGTTGTAGGAATAGCTGATAAGATTGATAATATTTGTGCTGTTTTCGCGGAGGGGAAAAAGCCTACCGGTTCTTCTGACCCTCTGGGAGTTCGTCGTGCTGCTTTAGGTATTATAAGAACTATTCTTCAAAATAATTTAAAAATAGATTTAACACAGCTTATTAATGGAACGTTACTTTTACTTCCTGTTTCAACTGAAGGTGCAAGCGTTATTGATAAGGTTAAGAATTTTACCGGCTCTTGCAAAGACAGGCTGACAGGTAAAGTGACAGAAGAAATTCAAGAATTTTTTGTTCAAAGGTTGATAATATTCTTATCAGATAAATATAGCAAAAATGTTTTGGAAGCTTGTGCGTCAAATGTTAATCCGTTAGTTGATTTGACTGATTATATAAAGCGTGTAGAAGTTGTTTCCGAACTAAATTCTCCTTCCATGCTGGAGAGTGCAAATAGAGTTTTGAGAATGTTGAAAGAAGATTCCAAAAAATCTGTCGATAAGAATTTATTTAAAGAACCTGCGGAAGCGATGCTTTTAGAGCAGATAAATACCTTGACTGATGATATGAGTTATGAAACTTATTTGAAGCAGTTAGAGGAAATTAACCCTTCTGTTGAAAAATTCTTTAATGATGTTCTTGTCATGGATAAAGATGAGAATGTTAAGGAGAACAGGCTTGCTCTTTTGACTTTATTAAAGTCAAAGTACAATCATATTGCTGATTTTAGTAAATTATAAAGAATTGTAAACAATCATTGTAAAAAAGTAAATTATTTTTTTCAGGATACTTTACAATAATACGAAGTAGGTAATAAGATTTTAAACAATAAATAAATGGTAGGAGTCAACAAATGCTAAACCGCTTTAAAAATTTAAAAATTGTGAAAACTTTTAAACAGCAAATTAGCCCAAGGTTACGCTGGTTGAATTTTATGAACCACAATGTTGATAAGTCGTCTCCTGATTATGTTAGGTTGATTAGCGGTGTTGACGAATTGAAATCAAGTTCTGACGAACGTAAGCTGGAAGCAATGGTCAGAGAACAACTCAAAGAGGAATTCCCGAATATCGAGAATATGAAATCCTATGAGCTTCTTGTAGATGCAGTAATATATAACTACAAGAAAAAACAGCTTCAAGCTATGGATGAGATGGAAAATAATTAGTACTCATCAGATTAATAAAAGGTAGCACCCGATTGTGGGTGTTATTTTTTTGTGCAAAGTTTTATCATTTTGGTATCCACATTTAGGGAAATTGGTTAATTAGTGTTTCATATTTTAAAGTGCTTTAAAGGAAAGTGTTTTAAACCAGGAGGATAAAATGAGAACAACGATAATTGGTGTGAGTTTAGAAAACCGTTTGGAAACATCCATTGAATTTCAAAAAATTGTGACAGATTTCGGCTGTAAAATTAGAACAAGGATTGGTTTACATTCCTCAAAAGAACAGGTTTGCTTAAACAGGGGAATTGTGCTTTTAGAAGTTTCCGGAGATGCTGAACTTTTGAAATTGGAGCTTTCAAAGTACTGGGAAATTCAAACGATGGAATTTGAATAATAATTTTTGTAAAGTAATTAAATTGTAAGTAGCAAAAAAAATTTTTAGGGTGTTTCAAATCAATGGGAACTATACCAATGATAACGCCCGTAAATGCTTTACAATCAAATTTGCTAAATAAGGCAATTCAACGTAGATTGCCAGACGGTAAAACAGAACCAAATCAGCAAATTAGAACGAGTATTTTTTATATTAATGATTTTCACGGGAAGTCTATAAATATTGAAAGAACAATAACAGCGTCAAATGCTTTTGATCATTTTATTCCATCGCAGCCGACCGATAAATTAAAATTGTCTTCTGGGGATATTCAGCTTGGGGAGCCTGTAGCTGCGAACAAAGTAATGGTTGAAGCTCAGAATATAATGGGAATTATGGCCTCTGCTATGGGAAATCATGAATTTGATATGCCAAAGCATATTTCAGAACTTATTCCTCATATGGGCTATAAGATGCTTGCTTGTAACATAAATATAAAACCTGATAATCCGTTATATAAAAAAGTTGAAAAGTCTTATATTCAGGAAGTAAACGGGCATAAATACGGCATTATAGGCATAAGTCCCGTAGACCTTTTCTCTCGATTAAAACATGGCAAAATCTTTGAGGAGTTAGCTGTAGACAGTATAGAAAATACTATAAAAGATGTTCAAAAAGAGGTTGATAATCTTAAATCCAAAGGCGTAAATAAGATAATATTATTATCCCATGTAGGTTTCGGTTATGACCAAAAAATAGCCAAAGAAACAGATGGTATTGATATAATACTTGGCGGTCATTCGCACAATCTTGTAGAAGATATCAAGCCGGAATACAATTTGTTTACGTCCAAATCCGGAGAACCTGTAGTGATTACCCAAGCAGGCCGAGATGGCAGATATTTTGGGGTATTAAATGTTGAATTTAACCCAAAAGGAATTCTAACTAAGATTCAGAACAATGTGACAAGTACGCGGGGATTTAAAAGGAATGTCCCTGCAAGACATGTTTTTGAACAAATAGTAGGCAAGCCAAAGATTGTTGGAAAAATTAAATCAGCACCTCCTCCGTTGTTAAATGATTCAATAGAGCCAAGCGGACATGCTAACTTTATGTGTGACTGTTTGCGTGAAGAATTGAATTCAGACATTGCTCTGTTTGGTTCTGCTACAATTCGTGGGTATTTTGAAGCCGGAAATCTTGATACTAGATGGTTGGAGGATATCTCTCCGTTCAAAAATAAGATAGTAGTTACAAATTATTCTGAAAAGCAAATTGTTGATGCTTTAAAAGTTTCCGCAAGGTCGCTTGTTAATACAAATTTTAAACCCGGTATTCTCCATGTATCAGGCTTAAAATACGAAATATCAAAAGACGGTCAATTAAGAAGTGCTGCATTTATTGATAAAACGGGCAAGGAAATACCGATTGATATAAATAATCCAAGAACAGATAAATTTTACAAAACAGCATTAACAGATTATTATTGTCAAGGCCATGATGGATTTTCAATGTTAAATAACTACGAAAATGCGGAAAAATATGATTTTGATATTACAAAATGTATTGAGGATTACTTCAAAAGGCATTCAGAACCCGTAGAAATAAAGGATGATGGCAGGATTAAAATAGTAAATTAAAAGAGGCATCTAAAAGATGCCTCTAAAGCTTATAATTCATCAGTTAAGAAATTCTCTTTATAAACCTGTACCAGACAGTAATACCATACAAATTGGGCTAGGCATCCGAAATAACCTCCAAGAATACCTCCAAGGTAGTATGCAAATTGAGATTTTCCAAATCCCAAAATTCCGCAGACTATTCCTGCCAAACAACTAGGAACCAGAGATAATATCCCGACAACAATAAATAAAAGTCCCAGTATTATTACTATTCCTATGGTTTTTGACATAAATTTAAAAGGCAAAGTAATATCAAAAAGGCCTTTTGCATCAAAATTTTTGCAAAATGCAATAAAAACAAATGTTGTAAAAACAGCCATAAGTATAAACCCTATAGCAAGGACAATTCCTAAAATATGGATTAGTGACATAAATATTCCGGAAAGTATTAGCACTAGAGTCAAATATATAATCCATATTATTGCCAGAGGCAGAGCTTTAAAAAATATACTTATATGTTTTAAGTTAAAATCCGGTAATATATTATCTTCACAATCATAAAATGATCGGTTTATAAAACTGTAAGTATATCCACCAATATATATACCTGCAACAATAATTAATATTGCCGCCAATATAAAGGTAAAAGGATTTAATTCAGAAAAAAGAATTTTGGACTCCTTAATATTCTCAAAATATAGAGAAACCAAAGCAATAATACCGGTTAAACAGAATAGCATAACATTCTTTAAAACTGCATTAGGACCGGAAAAAATTTTTTTGTACCCTTCAACGATAAGATTAACAGCGTTCATTCAACCTCTCTTTCATAAGTTTTTATTAATTCATAATCCCACACTAACGTTCCTATTGTAAGAGTGTATATCATAAGTACACCAGTCATATATGTAGATATAGCCTTGATAGCATACTCTTTCGATGTCAATAAAAATTTAATCCCAGATAAATCTCCTCTGTGTAAAAGAGCAATAATAAATCCTATAACAAAAAAAGTACAAAATATTGTTGTAAATGTAACTGCATAAGCTAAAATTATTATCCACATTCTTTTAAAAAATAACGAAATATAATCACCAAATTTAAATACTTTGAACAATATATTCCAATCTCTATCACTAAAGTTATAGGAAAAACCGGCTTGCATCATAGTTAAAGGAACTGCAAGAATTGCTTCAATGCAAAAAGCCAGATTTTGATATTTGGTAAAAATTGATGCTAGAGTAAGCGGTATGCAAACAAAAAATACCAAAAGCGGAATTTTATTGCTCATAATTTTAAAAGATCGCACATCTGCGTCAGGTAGTTCTCGTTCTTTCATAAAAATTATCTCATACCCTGTTAGGAAGAATGTAAACAAGATTGAAATAATAGCAAGAATGTACCTATACATAACTCCTGCATTTTCAATAAGAATATAGCTTTGAAATAATCCGATTATTCCGCAAATTGAAAATAGCGTCAGCTGTCTTTGAAATGCATCTTTACCGGATAAAATATTTACAAATCCTTCAGACATTTTCGCCATTTGTTTCTTCCTTCCCTATTACAGGTCTTACTTTATTGATGTAAGTGTTGATAAGCGAATATGGATAAGCATAATACCAAGTTACAATCAAAAAGTAAGCTGCTAAAGTTATTATAACAAAATCAGCTATATAATAATCTCCGGTAATATTCCCAATAGAATCAACGCCTGTTATAGCAACTGCGGCGTAGAACAAAATGCAAATAAGCAGAGCTAATAGTGTGACAAGAATAAACAGGCATAGCTTAATCAAAGTGTTTTTTATAGTCGGTTTAATAAATTTAAATATTAAAGCAATATTAAAAAGCCCTTTTGTATCCAAGTTATCTGCATAAGCCAAATATATGTAGTAAACAAAAATTGCAACAAATGCGGTCAATGCAAAAATAATTATCGGCAGTATTAAAGAGTTAATCAGTGTTGTGTAGATAATAATAGCTGTTAAAAGTATAACTGCTGCATATATACTCCAAACTACGTCAAGTTTAATCATTCCCCAATAAATCTGTTTTTTTATATCTCTGAAAGTCGGTAATTCTCCTGAATTAATGTTGTTAATAGCGTTATGTAAAAACTGAAGACTGTGTGCTCCTACAAAAAGCCCGAAAATTAAATCAAAAATATTCTGTTTGAAATTTTCTTCATGTCCTGTTGCAACATCAAGAAGTATCGAACTAATTGTCCATAAAAGAGCAATCACAAAAAGTCCTATATGAATTTTTTTATTTTCGTAAACTTTTTTATAACTTTCAACTATCCCTGCCATTTTCTCTCTCCTTTTATCTAGTTAATTATAGCAGTTTTTCAAGTAATTGCAAGAATGTATTTTTTTATTGTAAAATGTATTTATGGATTTAGAAATTAAACAGCAGATTAATAATTTAAGGCATCGATATGACAAAATAAAGGAGTGTCTTTGACCCGAAGGAATTAAATGAAAGTTTAAAACAACTTGAGCAAGATTTGCAAAGCCCTGATGTGTGGGCAGATCAAAAGAAAGCTTCGGATCTGGGTGCAAAAATTCGTAATATAAAAGATGATTTGGAATTTTTGAAAACTTGGGAAAATGTTCTGGATGATGCGGAAGTCGCATTTGATATCGGTGATAATGAGCTTATTGGAGAGAGTGTAGAGAAATTAAAATCTATGGAGCGGGCTTGTGATTCATTTGAGGTTAAGCAGATGCTTGGCGGAGAGTATGATGAGGCAGACGCAATTTTAACCATAAATTCAGGAGCGGGCGGAACAGATGCACAAGATTGGGCTAGTATGCTTCTTCGTATGTATACAAGATGGGCGGAAAAAAAAGGTTGGAAAGTTGAATTGCTTGATAAGCTCGATGGTGAGGAAGCAGGTATCAAATCTGCAACAATAAAAATAACAGGAAAGTTTGCGTATGGCTATGCAAAAGCAGAAAAAGGAGTCCACAGGCTTGTGCGAATTTCTCCTTTTAACGCTAACGGAAAGCGGCAAACCAGCTTTGCATCCGTAGAAGTTACTCCGATTATTGAAGATTTTGAAAAAACAATTAATATACCTCCAGAAGAGTTGGAGATAGATACAATGCGTTCAGGAGGAGCCGGTGGTCAAAATGTAAATAAGGTAGAAACGGCTGTAAGAATTTTACATAAACCTACAGGGATTGTCGTAAAGTGCCAGCAAGAACGCTCCCAGCTACAAAATAAAGAGAATGCGATGCAAATTCTTGCCTCAAAATTGTTGGCAATGAGACAGGAAGAGCATGAAAAGAAACTTGCACAATTGAAAGGTGAAACAGCTGATATAAACTTTGGTTCTCAAATAAGATCTTATGTTTTTCATCCTTATAAAATGGTAAAGGATCACCGTACAGGTTTTGAAGTTGGCAATGTTGATGCTGTTATGGATGGCGAACTTGATGGTTTTATAGAAGCATATTTAAGAAATTCTAAATAAAAAAGCAATTTTTAATAAAAAAAATACTTTATATATGAGTAGGTAAAAGGTTAAAGGTGTATTTTTGTGTCATTAAATCCTGTATTTTTATCTTCTCATAATACATATAGTAGTAGCAAGCAGTCGATTTCAAAAGATGATGATCATAGTACTGTTGACAGTATTATCGAACCTGTGGAACAGACTGTTGTTAGTAGTGTTGCTCCTGCACGGCGTATTTCAGGTATTCCCGATATGTTAAAAAATGGGGATACGTTTGGAGCTGCAGGTATAGCTGCTTTGACTTTAATCAATTTACCTGAAGATTGCAGGGACTTAAAAGCCGCATATAAGCATTCTGCTTGCTTGTTATCAAGGAAAAATGCACCAAAGGCCTATGACTATAAGATATTTCAACATGATTTTTCATTCTTTAGAGGAACAATCTTGCATGAGCTTATGAAAATGGTAAAGTCAAAACGCGGTAAAAAGATTGTAAAAGCTTTCTATAATGCTGATAAAACAGTTTATAATACTGGTTTTGGACGATTTCTTCAAAAAATACTTGGGATAACAAACGGTTCTCCTGTTAATTCTTCTGTTAAAGACTTGTGGGGAAATCCACTTCCTGTCAGTTCTATAAATGTAAAAAATGATTTTCTAGGGTTAAAAGAATTGACCGGAAGAGCATTGAAACGTACAACTGTTTTGGGGTTGGCTTTTATGGGTTTATTAGAACTCCCCAAAATTATAAAATCATTGAAAAATGGTGAAAATACAAAAGAAAAAACTAAATCTTTTGCGATACAATCGGGTAAATCCGCATTGAATGTTCTAAGTGTTTCTGCAGGCATGGGGTATTTGGGTGCAATTGGTGCAAAGCATGGTGGAGCTTTAGGGTCTTTACTGGGAATCGGATTGGGAGCTATTGCAGGTGCAACAGGGGCTTCTGCAATCCAGCGAAAGTTTGTAAAAGATTAGGACTTTTATCAATTTAATGTAGATTTGTGTAAATCTGTCCCGCCTGTTTTTATCAGTTTGTACTTGTCCGCAATTTTATTTACGGTTTCAGCTTTATGAAATTTTATTATCCCTCTGTGTCTTTCATAAGGGTAATAAACTTCTATCCCGTCTAGTCCGTATGATACAAGCTTTTTTACAAATGAATCAAGATTAATCGCCCAACAACAAGCAGGATGTGCAAGTACTGCGATTCCACCAGCTTTGTGAATTGCGGTAATGAGTTTTTTTAAATCTCTTCTGGCAAAAATTCTTATGATATCCAATTCGGTTTCTTTTTTTGTTTTGGCGTAAAACGCTTTAAGTTCTTCATTGTTAATATCAATGTTATAAGCCAACAGGTGCATGAAAACATAACCGCACCATACGTCAAATTCAACTGCAGTGAGGAGTATGTCATCTTGTATTTTCAGATGTGCTCCAATTGTGTTGTGGTCACATATTGCTATTTTTTTGTAACCCTTTTCTTTTGCTTGTCTTACAATGTCTGCAGCATCTGCTTCCCCATCGGAGAATTTTGTGTGTATGTGCAAATTTACTCTTTTATTTATGTAATCTTCTTTTGTATAATTTTCCATATTTGTAATAAAATTATTATACGCTGAATTAAAATTTTCCATAGGAGAGATATGTCAAAAGAAGATAAAAGTGTTTGGTTAATATTTTTTGAAGGGATAAAAATTTATGCGTTGAATATACATAAATTTATTTTGTATATGGGTTTCCCTGTGCTTGGACAAGTTTTAGGCCTTTTTATGATTTTTGGATTGACCTATTGGTTTTCCATGAATTATCAGGATCTTGCTGCAAAATATACTGTGTTAAACGATTTTTCAACGATGTTAACTTTGGTTGTGTTAACTGTTGTACCAGGGTTATTAATTTGGGCCAAGGCTTTTTGGGATTATTTAGTCGCTTATGGTGCCATAAATTCGATGACAGAAGGATACTTAAACACGGGTAAGGTTTATGATTTCGGTGCTCACAATGAATTGATTACAAAGAAAACTTTTTCTTACATTTTGTTGTGGTTTTTATTTAGTATTTTTACTGTGCTTTCAATTATTCCGATATTTTGGGTAATAGGAGCTATATTTTTTGTTTATTTTGTTCTTATTTTTCAAGTATTTACATTCGAAGATGGAGTATCCCCTGTAGGTTGTTTTAAAAGAAGTTTGGAACTCATAAAGGGAAAATTTTCGAGAACTTTTTTGTTGATGATTTTGTTGACTCTTTTTACATATTACTTTTTAACAGCCGGACTTGCGGTAATTTTTGATTCTTTCAATATAACAGCATTTTTAGAAAAAACTTTTGAAGCTTGGGCTTATACTTTGCCTTTGGAAGCTGTAGAACGCTTTAATATAACTCCTGCAATTGTTGCAACTGAGTTAGTAAAGCAACTTGTATTTTTTATAGTTGTAGGTTTTACCCTTCCTATAAGAAGTATATGTTGGACTTTGTGGTATAAAAACCTTTATATCCCTTCATCTGTTGAGGTTGTTGAAAAGAAAAAGAAGTCTTCCAAAAAAGCATCTGCCAAAACTTTTAAAATTGAAAAAAGAGGTATTGACCCTGAAATAATAAGGCGTGCAAGACTTGAAGATGATGAGTATTAAATATGTTTATCTGTAAAAATTGTAAATCAATTGATAAATTCGAGTTAATGTATTCTCCTGATTACAGAGGAGACAAGAATTTTAAACAGGAATATAACAAAAATGGTGATATAGAAATAACTGTTGATGGCTATAGATTTATTCCGGACTTACAGTTTATGAATGATCATGCTGTTTGTCGATATTGCGGACAGATATATATGTGGGATTATGAGTAGGAGGTAAAAATGATAAGAGAAGGTCGAAAAAATAACGAAACAAGAGAAATAAAATTTATAAAAGATTACACAAAGCATGCACTAGGTTCAGTTCTTGTAGAATTTGGTGATACCAGAGTATTAACAACGGCTTCCGTGGAGGAGGGAAAGCCTAAGTGGATGGACAAAGAAGATAAAAGAGGTTGGCTAACTGCCGAATATTCTCTTTTACCTTCAGCCCCAAATACAAGATGCCAGAGAGAACGTACCAAAGTTTCCGGTAGGACTCAGGAAATCCAGCGACTTATAGGAAGAAGTCTTAGAGCTTGTATTGATTTGGAAAAAATTCCAGATTTAACAATAACAATAGACGCTGATGTTCTGCAAGCAGATGGAGGGACAAGAACTGCAAGTATTTGTGGAGGATTTCTAGCACTGAAAATTGCAGTAGAAAGATTGTTGGCAAAAGGTGTGTTAAAAGAAAACCCAATAATAGAGCCTGTGGCTGCAATTTCAGCGGGTATTGTTGATGGTGAGGTGAGACTTGATTTAGATTATGAAGAGGATTCTCACGCTCAAGTTGACAGTAATATTGTATTGACAAAAAGCGGCAAGATTATAGAATTTCAAACAACAGCAGAAGGTGAACCTTATGAAAAATCTCAAATGCTTGAAATTTTTAATGTAGCAGAACAAGGGATAAAAAAAATAGTTGATATGTACAATAATATCTAGTATAATAATTTCACTACAAAAAAGGAGAGTGTATATGAAAAAATTATTAGTTGCATCTTTAGTTCTTGTAATGGCAGGAGCATCAGCAGTGTATGCTGCAAGTTCAGAACCTTCTACTTATACAGAAAAGTTTTTGCAAAAACATACTCAAAAGATTGTAGATAAGGAAAAAGAATTACAGCAGCAACAAAAAGCAAGAGAAGAAGCTATGGAAAAACAGCGTCAGGAACGTTTGGAAAAGCAAGAAGCTTTCCAGAAAAAGTTAGAAGCTGATAAAAAAGCTCGTGAGGATGCTCAAAAAGCAAGACAACAGAAAATTGAAAAGAAAAAACAGTTATGGAATGAATTAATTTCAGACTAAAAGCTTGTAGTGGTAAAATTTGAAAGTGAGGTTATGATGAAGAAAAAGTTGGCAGCTCTAATGGCAATAGCAGTTTTGAGTATGTCCAGCGTTTATGCTGCAGAAACTCAAGGTCCTGTGTCTCGTTGGTTAGACAATTTAACAGGTAAAGTATCAAAAAAAGAACAGTCAGCTTATCAAAAACAGCAAGAGAAACAGCAAAAGCTTGCAGCAAAGAAAAAAGCTAGAGAACAAAGACTTGCAAAAAAACGTGCCAAAGCTAAACAAAGACAATTAGAAAGACAGAAAAAAGCTCAGGAGCATCAAAATAAGGTGAATAAGAAAAAATCTTTAATAAAAGAACTATTCACAACTGATTAAATTAAATACAAAATAAGGATGTCTTTTAAGACATCCTTATTTGTATAAAATATTTCTCTGTGATAAAATCCTTTTATAAATTGGAGTTCATATATGGAAACTTTAACAAAAACTCTAACAGGGGCACAGATTCTTGTAGAAACTTTAAAAATTCTTGGAGTTGATACTATTTTTGGTTATCCGGGTGGAATTGTGCTGAATGTTTATGATGAACTCTTTAAGCAAAACGATATAAAACACTATCTCGTCCGCCATGAACAGGCTGCTGTTCACGCGGCCGAGGGGTATGCCAGAACTTCTGGGAAATGTGGCGTAGTTTTAGTAACTTCCGGTCCCGGGGCTACTAATACTGTTACTGGTATTGCAGATGCGTATCTTGATGGAACTCCTGTTGTTGTTATAACCGGTCAAGTACTTGAAAATCTCCTTCATCAAGATGCTTTTCAGGAAGTTGATATTGTAGATATTACAAAATCTTGCAGTAAGAAAAGTTTTCAGGTTAAGAGTGTTGAGCATCTTGAATTAACTTTGATTGAGGCATTTAATACCGCAATGTCTGGAAGACAGGGGCCTGTTGTTGTTGATATTACGAAAAATGTTTTTTCAGAAGCAACTGAGTTTAGGGCAGATTATTCCATAAATTCTACAACAGAAATGCTTCCGGATGTAAAAATTCCAATTAAGAGTATCTGCTCAGCCAAGCGTCCTTTGATAATTTGCGGTGGTGGTGTTATTCAATCAAATGCTTCAGAGGAGCTATCTGAGCTTTCACGCCTTTTGAATATTCCGGTTGTTTGCACGATGATGGGTCTTGGAGGATTTCCTGCTTCTGATAAAAATTATATTGGTATGGTCGGGATATTTGGAAATGAAGCTGCTAATAAGGCTGTTAATGATAGTGATTTGGTGTTTGCAGTTGGAACCAGATTTAATGACCGCATCAGATGTTGTTTCTCTGTTGACGATTTATCAAAGAAACTTATTCATCTTGATATAAGTAAGAGGGAAATTTCAAGGGTTATACCTTCAGCAATGGAACTCGTCGGTGATGCAAAATTGATTCTTTCTAAAATGATTGGCACAATTCAAAAAGATCAATTCCTTGTTGATTTTTCGTCTTTCGAAGATTGGTGCAGCTATTTAAGCAATCTCAAAAGCCAAGATACTGTTCCTCAAAAACGTTCAGATAAAATTCATTCTTTTGAGGTTATTCAACAAATCCAAGATTATTTTGGCGATAAAGATCCCGTTATATCTACAGAAGTTGGACAGCATCAGGTTTGGGCAGCAAGATTTTTAAAATTTGATAAACCTCGAAGATTCTTAACCTCCGGAGGACTTGGTACTATGGGGTTCGGTCTTCCGGCAGCGATTGGTGCTTCTGTAGCTATTGGAAGAAAACCAGTAATTTGTATTGCAGGTGACGGCTCTTTTCAAATGAATATGCAAGAACTTGCAACTTGTGTTGATTATAATATCCCTGTTAAAATTTTTATAATCAATAATGGCTATCTCGGTATGGTAAGACAATTTCAAGAAAAGCTTTGTGATGGCAGGTATTTTGAAACTAAAATTTCTAATCCTGACTATTTAAAGTTGGCAAAAAGCTACGGAATATCAGCTGTAAGAGTTGAGAAAGCAGAAGATATAAAAGCTGCTTGTAAAGCCGCCTATGATTACAGCGGACCGTTTATTGCAGATATTGCTGTTGAACCTATGGAGATTTTGTAGGTTAACAAAAATTTTTTTAATGTTGGTTTGATATATGGCTGATAAAAAGAGAATTTTAATATTAACATTAGTATACGTGGTTATTTTGTTATATTTTAGTACACGTTGTACTATAAGTTTGGTTGAAAAAGCTTCTATCACATCTTTTAAAAAATTGTATTCGCTATATTCTCAGGCTTTGTCAGCTACAGTTTATGAAATGGATGGTGAAACGGGGTGTTTTTTCAGTTCTAATAAGAATTTTGACAGTGATTTTTCAAAGTGTGATAAGTTTTATAAGAAGTTTGCGACAAATCTTCGTGTAAGGAAATACTGCAAAAATAACGCACTAAAAAATGGCTGTGTACCTGTTTACAAAAGTTATGCAGTAATCCCGTCTTGTGCAGGATTTTCAGAAAGTATGTTTAACAGGTACAATCAAGTTTTTGTGATGGATGATAATTCTAATATTGTTGTGTTTAATCAACCCCAAAATGTTCCAAAACCTATGTTTGCAGTCGATAGTAATGGTAAGTTATTCCCTAACAAAAGCGGACATGACTTATTTAGTTTCGTTATTATGAGAAGTAAATCAGGAAATTATTATTTTCACTCGAACATAACATACTGTTTGCCCAAGGAAAAGGGTGGAATTCATATGCTTCAGGATATTTACAAATAGTTTTTGTTTTTTTTAGTTTATATAATTATGGAGTTTTATACCTAATCCATTTGGCTGTAAACTCTTTTTATTTCTTTAATATCCTGCCACATAAGCCATTTGGGGCTCCCCTTTTCTCTGGAGTCATTTCTTAGTAGGTATGATGGATGAAATATCGGCATCATTTTAGACATATAAGGGCCCTCAAACCATTTTCCGCGGAGTTTTGTTATACCCTGTGTTGTATTCAGAAGAGAACTTACTGCAACTCTCCCGCAGAGCAAAATTATACGAGGTTTTAGGATTTCTATTTGTGCGTCCAAGTATTCCTTGCAAGCTAATTTTTCATCAGGAAGCGGATCTCTGTTGTTTGGAGGACGGCATTTGAGAGTATTACAGATATATACGTCTTTCTGTCTTGACAGACCTACTGATGCGAAAATTCTATCAAGCAATTGACCTGCTTTACCTACAAAGGGTTCTCCTTTTTGATCTTCATAGTACCCGGGTGCCTCTCCGATAAGCATAAGTTTATGATTTGGAATTCCGCCTGAAAATACTATATTTGTTCGTGTTTGAGCAAGAGAACATTTATTGCACGACAGGCATTTCATCTTAATGCTTTCAAGTTGTTCTAGTTCTGTTTTGGTGGCTTCTTGCACTATGAAATTTTCCCTTCTTGTAAAATTTTAATTGTCAGGTTCCAGAATTGAGATTACTGCATTGTTCAGATTTAGGTACTTTCTGATAGTTTCTTCTAAATCATCAACGGTTATGCTTTCAACAACTTTTAAGTAGCTTTCGACAAGGCTTAAATCCTCGCAAACTGTCATGTAATATCCTATCGTTTCTCCAATTTCTGATACTGTTTCGGCAGCATATGCAAAACGAGATTTAGTCTTTTTCTTAGCTTTTTCAAGCTCTTCTTCAGTTATCCTATTTGTTAAAAGGTTTGAAATCTCTGATTTTACAAGTTCTATAGCTATATCCCGTTTTTCAGGTTTAAAATTTGCTTGTACAAAAAAGTTATTGCCGTCTTTAAACTGGTAATGTTCTGCATTTGCCATATTAAAGATTCTGTCAGGTTGCTTTTCTATAAGGTTTTGATATAGTCTTGAACTTGTGCTTTCTCCCAGAATTATACTTATAATATCAAGTTCTATATTCTCTTTTAATTGGTTTGCTTTTGGTCCTAAAAATCCTGCAATCAAATATGAAGTATTAGATTTTCCCTTATTTTCAACGAAAATTGTGTGATCTGTAGGTTTATCTATTTCATTAACTCTTTTGAGGCCGTTTTTTCTTCCCTTAAAATCAAACTCTTTCTCGACTTTTTCAAGAATTTTTTGTTTATCATAATCTCCTACAATAATGGTAGTCATATTTTCCGGAGTATAAAAAGTTTTGTAATAATCCATAATTTGTTCGCGAGTTACCTGTGAAATAATTTCAGGTGTACCTATGACATCTCTTTTGTAGGGGTGCTTTTTATACATGTTAAAGTTGCATGCGTTGTAAACTTTGGTCCAATTTTGATCCTTCCGCATTCTTATTTCTTCTATTACAACGTGGCGTTCTCTTTTATCTGTAACTTTCGGGTTATCAAGATTAAATGGAGCCCCAATCTCTTCTTCCGGCAGAACAGGATCAAGCATCATATCTGCGTGAAGCTCTATTGCAAGATTTAAGTCTTTGCAGTTTTCCCCGCGAGGCAGGGTTACATAATAGAATGTATAGTCTTTCCAAGTTGCAGCATTTACAATAGCTCCTTTTGATTCAAGAGTTTTATCGAAGTATCCTGCTTTGTGCTTATGAGTCCCTTTAAACATAAGATGTTCAAGAAAATGCGAAATCCCGTTATTTGTGTCATCTTCATTAATTGAACCTGTTTTTACCCAAGTACTGACGTTAACAAGCTCTCCTTCTTTGTGAGCAAGTACAATTTTATGACCGTTTTCCCTTTCGTAAATTTCAACATCCTCTGTTAGGTAAGGGTATTTGACTAAACTTTTATTCATAATTATCTCCATTAATAAGTCTATTGTATCTCAAATATTTACGTTTTCTCATTTTTTGTATATTATATTCCTTTTTTCCTATTTGTGCTAGTATTTAATATATGGATATAATTAATCGTTTAAAACATAAGGTTATCGTTTCTGTCCAGGCAATGCCGTCAGAGCCTTTGTATCTTGAAAAGTGTATGGTCGCCATGATGAAATCTGTTATAAAAGGTGGAGCAGGCGGGTTACGAGTTGCAGGAGTAAGGGATGTTAAAAACGCCAAACACCTTTTTGATGTCCCTGTTATAGGTATTACAAAGCCAGATGTTATACCGTCTAACTGGCAAGAGATAGTTTACATAACACCGGTTTTAAAAGACGTTATTAGTCTTGTTGAGGCGGGAGCTGATGTTATTGCTTTTGACGGAACTATGAGGGAAAGACCTAACGGTGAAAAATTAGAAGATTTAATAAAATACATAAAAATAAATAAAAGAGTTTCGATGGCAGATGTGTCAACTCTTGAAGAGGGTATCAATGCTGAAAAAGCGGGGGCAAATATTCTTTCAACAACGCTTTCCGGATATACGCAGTTTTCTCAAAATCGAGGTTCAGGGCCTGATTTTGAATTATTAAAACAGCTTGTTGACAATACAAATTTACCGGTTGTTCTTGAAGGTCGCATTTGGGAACCTTGGGAAGTTGATAAAGCATTTGAACTTGGGGCTCATTGCGTTGTGATAGGTTCTGCGATAACAAGACCGCAGTTGATAACAAAAAGATTTATACAAAGAGGGTAGGTTAAATGTCTAAGTTGGCTTTGGCTATAGATGTCGGTGGTACAAAGATTTATAGTGCTGTTATAAATGAAAAAGGCGAAATTTTGTCTGATGTGCAAAAACGCCCTACTCCAAAAACATTTCAGGAAATAGAAAGTGCATTTAGGGATATTATAAAATCTTTTGAGGATAGTGTAGATGTTATTGCTTTTTCTACTTGTGGAGCTGTAAATAATTCTAATGACAGGATTCTCGGCTCAACCGGAAATATTGCAAAAGAGTATCCTAATATGGACTTTAAAAGTTTAAGTAAAAAGCCTGTATTCGTTGAAAATGATGCAAATGCGGCAGCTTGGGCAGAACATGTTATAGGAGCTTCAAAAGGTATGCCATACTCTATTATGCTGACTTTGGGTACAGGAGTTGGCGGAGGTATTATTTTAGATAATAAACTTTATAAGGGTAAAAATGGTGCTGCAGGGGAAATGCATTTTAAAATGAGAACAGATAAACATCGCAAATGTACTTGCGGAAGTTATGATTGTTTTGAAGCTTACGCTTCAGGTACTGGATTGAGGCTTACTGCTGTAGAAATATCTGAAGATCCTGATATTACAACTTATGATGTTATAAACAATATAAAAAGACCTATAATGAAAAAAATATTTGATAAATGGCAGGATGATATTTTAAACGGTATTATAGGACTTGCAAATATTTTTGATCCTGATTGTGTTGTTTTATCTGGCTCAATGGCAGAATTTGTGGATGTTGAATATCTGGAACAGGAAGCTAACAAAGAGATTGTCACTACTCCATTTAAAGTTGTTAGAGCCTGTGCAGGAAATTATTCAGGAATGATTGGTGCTGCCCTTTTAGCTTTAGGAGTCAAATAAAGTGGGTAAGTCAAAAAAAAGGATTATAAACAAAGGTAAAAATCTCCAATTTAAGAATTTATCAAGAAATGATGCAGTGAAAACAGCAGCAAAGTTGCTGAATGAAAATAACAAAGATGCTTATTCCTTGATTACTCTTTTCGGATTTTCTGCAGAGGAAATTTTAGAGGCTGGTGCAAGCTATGAAGCCGTTAAAAGTATGGGAAGTATATTAAGGTGATAAGACAAATTCTTTTTTGGTTAGAAAACTCCAGAATATTTTCTTTACCAATGACTGTATTGTCTTGGCTTATTATATTCGTTTACTCATTGAAGTGCGGTGGTGATTTTTTAAACGGTATAGTTGCACTTGTCGGAATATGTTTTGCTCACCTTGCAACAAATTTGTTTGATGATTATGTCGATTATAAAAAAGTGAATGAAAGTTCCCAAAAATGTAAGTGTTTGTATATAAAAGAAGGAAAGGTTAGCTTATCTGACGTCTTAAGAGTTGTGTTGATATATTTAAGTTTGGCAGGTTTGGCAGGTATTTTTTTGTTGATAAGATGCGGATATCCTGTTTTGTTACTATCTTTGGTCGGCTGTTTTATTGTGCTTTTATATGCAAAATTATCTCAAGTTGGTTTAAGTGAATTTGCTGTTGGATTGGCTTTTGGCCCATTATTGTTTGAAGGGGTTTATTTTGTTATGACAGAAAGTTTTTCTTTTGAGGTTTTAGTTTTATCGTTTGCTGTTGTTATGTTCACTGTAGGACTTTTGTATGTTCATACAATTTTAGATTTTGAAGGTGATATGTTCTCTCATAAAAAAACTCTTGTCTGCCGTATTGGGGATAAAAATAAGGCGATAAATGGGGTTTTTGTAATTTACGGGTTAGGGTACTTATTTACAGTTGTTTTTTCAGTTATGACGAAAAATTTTCTTGTTTTGTTCACTTTTGTCCTCGTTCCTTTTGTTTTTGATATTGCAAAATCGCTAAAATCATTTGTTTGCGGGGATGATACTAAAGAATTTTATTCAAGGCTTTTAAAGCCCAGAAATTTAATGGTATATTATTCTTTATTAATTACACTATTTCTACTATTTTAATTTTATTTTAATTATGTTATCCTATAATTGTAAGAAGGGATGTCAATGGATAGCATAAATCAGTTATTGAAACCTGTAAGCACAAGAATAAATGATTCCGGTAATATTGAAATTGGCGGATGTGATCTCGTTGATTTAGCTGAAAAGTATTCAACTCCGTTGTACGTTCTTGATGAACAAACTCTAAGAGGGATATGCAAAGATTATAAGAATGCATTTAAATCTTACCCGAAAGTAAATATGATGTTTGCTTCAAAGGCGTTATGCTCAATGGCTACTTCTAAGTTGCTTTATGATGAAGGCTTTGGTTTTGATGTGGTTTCTGCAGGTGAAATATACACGGTATTTAAAGCCGGTGTTGATATGTCTAAGGTACTTTTTAACGGAAATAACAAGTCACTTGATGAATTGACTTTAGCTATGGAACTTGGAGTTGGGCGAATTTCTGTCGACAATTTCTTTGAGCTTTCATTATTAAATGAAATTGCAAAAAGTCATCAAAAATTTGTTAATATATTATTGAGAATTACTCCCGGAATAGAGTGTCATACCCATGAATACATCCAAACTGGACATTTGGATTCAAAATTCGGTTTTGATTTAACACAGATTGATGATGCGGTAGAACTTATTCTTACTGAGTATACAAATTTAAAATTAATGGGCCTTCACGCACACATAGGTTCCCAAATTTTTGAGACAGCGGTTTACGAAGACGAGATTGAAATTTTAGTAAAAGAGGTTGCAAGATTAGATAAAAAATTCGGTTTAGAATTAAGTGAGATCAATATTGGTGGTGGTTTGGGTGTAAAATACACAGGAAATGACAGACCTCCATCTGTATATGAAATAGCAAATCTTATTTTAAATAAGTTGAATTTTTGTATAAAAAAATATTCTGTTACTTCTCCATCATTATATATTGAGCCAGGAAGAAGTATTATTTCTACTGCGGGGGTTACCTTGTATACGGTCGGGAGCTCCAAACAAGTTCCCAAAGGTAAAACATATATTGCTGTTGATGGAGGGATGGCTGATAATCCAAGACCATCTATGTATAATGCAGAATACATTGCGGAAGTTGCAAACTGTAAAGAAAATTCTCAAGAAAAAAAATACACAGTAGCAGGCAGATTCTGTGAATCAGGAGATATTTTGATTAAAGATGCTTATCTTCCTGAACTTGAAGAGGGTGATATACTCTGTGTTTACAATACAGGGGCCTACAATTATTCTATGGCATCAAATTATAACAGAGTTCAAAAACCTGCTATGGTACTTGTAAATAATTCACAATCTGATATTATAGTAAAAAGAGAGACACTTGAAGATTTAATATCTCACGATGAAATTCCTGATAGGTTAAAAGTAAATGCTAAATGATCTAGTAATATACGTATTAAAATATATTGAAACACTGAAAATATCTTTTAATTGGTCTGATTTTATTCAGTTAATGTTTCTTGCAGGGTTACTTTTGTTTCTCTATAGAAAATTTATCCGTAATACGTCTTCGGAAAAATTCGTCAAAGGACTTTTAATTTTAGTATGTGTTTGGTTCTTTAGTGAAATATTGCTACGAATAGATTTAAAAATTATTGGAATGTTCTTAAAGGCAATAGTTACTTTGGTTTCTTTAAGTTTGATAGTAATATTCCAACCGGAGCTGAGACGATTTTTAGGATTCTTGGGACAGGTGGATTTTATAAGCAGATTATTTAATTCCGGGAACAAACCTAAAGAACAAAAGATTGATGTTGTAAAAGAATTGATTGAAAGTGTTAAGTTTTTATCCAAATCTCATACGGGTGCACTTATCGTTTTTCAAAGTGATTTGAGAAATACATATACGGACGTGGGAACAGTGCTTAATGCAGATTTGTCAACAGAGCTTTTGCTTACTATATTCCATCCAAATACTCCTTTGCACGATGGTGCTGTTGTTATAAATGGTGATAAAATTATATCTGCAGGTGTTCTTTTGCCTTTGACCGAGGATCCAAAACTTAGTTGGAAATATGGTACCCGTCACAGGGCAGCTATTGGAATGTCAGAAGTTAGTGACTGTGCTTGTCTTGTCGTTTCAGAAGAAACAGGCGATGTCTCTGTAGCGATAGGCGGCAGCTTAAAAAAATATGAAGATCTGGTTACTTTAAAATCTGATTTGGAAAACATTCTTGGATATAAGGAACAAGTCGACGATGGTAAGAACACAATATTTAAAATAAATAATTTTATGACAATAAAGAAAAATCCTAAAATAAAATAGGGAAGGAAAATTATGCCTGATAGGGAACTAACAAAAAAAGAAAAACTCGGTTTATTTTTAAGCAAGTTATTTTTTTTAACACTTGGACCTTTTGTTGCAGCATTTGCTTTGGAAATTTTTCTTGTCCCAAATAACATAATTGATGGTGGAATTGTTGGTATATCAATTATAATTAGTTACTTAACAAAAATAAATTTAGGATTATTGGTATTTGTAATAAATATTCCTTTTATATTTTTAGCTTTCAATAAAATAGGTAAAAAATTTGTTGTTCAAACATTTTATGCAATCGGTATGTTGTCCTTGTTTTTGAACTTTTTCAATACACATCACCATCCGGTTTCGCATGATCTTTTATTATCTACGGTTTTCGGGGGAATAATTCTCGGAACAGGTGTTGGACTTGTTCTTAAAAATGAAGGCTCTTTGGATGGTACTGAAATTATGTCATTAGTTTTGTCCAAAAAATGGGGCTTTTCTGTTGGTGAGTGGATAATGGCTTTTAATGTTTTTATTTATGGTGCTTCTGGTTTGGTTTTCGGTTGGAATAAGGCCATGTATGCGGTGTTAACTTATTTTATCGCTTATAGAGTTATAGATGTTGTTTTGGAAGGTCTTAATTCTGCTAAGTCTATAGAAATTATAAGTGACAAAGGATATGAAATTGGTCAAGAACTTTTGGAAAAACTTGATATTGGTGTTACTTATTTGAAAGGTATAGGTGCATATTCTGGAGCTGAAAAAACAATCATTTATTGCGTTATTTCAAGGCTGGAGCTTGCAAAACTTAAGGCTGTTGTAAAGGAAATTGATCCGAGAGCATTTATTTCTATCGTTGATGTTCATGAAGCTTATGGTGGGCGAAGAAAAGGTGTAAGACGAAATTGATATTAATGTAACATTGTAGACAATTTTTAATTGATATAGTATTATTATAAGGAAGTTTGATATTATATAAAGAAGGATACTAAAATGGCAAAAAATATTGATACTGTTCCAATAGAAGTATGTATATTAACTGCTGATCATGATATAAAAGGTGTGGTTCACGTTTCTAAATATACAAATACAAATAGAGAATTAACAGATTTGTTAAATGATAGAGAGCGTCGCTTTCTTGCAGTTACAAATGCTGAAATTTACCCTAGAAATTCAAACCAGTCTCCGAGAAAATATAATTTTTTAGAAATTCATATGGATTATGTTTTAATGGTTCATCCTTCTTCTCAAGCTGTTTTCCAAGAATCAGGGAGAACACAGGAGGATATTTCAAGGTTTAGAGAGTTGAGGTTAAAATTAAACCAGACAAAACCTTTTTAGAATAGAATTTATATAAAGTTGATTACAAATAAAAAAGAAAAAACCGATTTGCTTCGATTTTTTCTTTTTTGTATATGAAATTATATATTATTATTTGTTTACCTTATTAGTGTACTTTTTCAGTAAATTAGTGTTGTCTGATTCAGAACTTTTTTCTTCTGCAATTTTCTTTGTGTCCTGAGCTGTCTCTTTGGTTTTATCGGGTTTAACATCTTCTGATTTTTCAGATTTGTTATTCGCCTTGTTTTTACTTTCGATTTTAGCCCCCATCTTATTTTCAACTTTTTGTGCAAGTGGGGTTGCTATAAACGGAACTATAACTCTTTTTGCTATGATTGTTGCAGCAGCAAGTTCTGTAACAAATTTGAATGTGTCTAAACAATCTTTTCTGATTTTGTTATATTCTTTCTTTAAAGTAAGCTTTCTAGAAACTGTTTCCCCAGCTTCTCTTTGTTGTTTTCTTATCTGAGTTGCAATGGTCTTAAACACCTGTCCAGCTTTGTCAAATGTTTTATTGAAGATTTTATTAAATAATGGTTCGTTTAATTTTCTTATTCCAAAGAAAAGTGCGAGTTGAGCCGCAATCATTAGAACTCCGTTTGTAAGGTCTAGTGCAGCTACAAATTTTCTTTTGTCTTCTGGGATTTTTTCATTATTCAAACTTTGTTTAACGTACATGTAGCATCCTATACCATCTTTACCGACAACAGATGCAATTGTTGAATATGCAATAGCTTTTTCCGGATCTTTTTTGAAGAAATTACAGCATTTTTGTACTGGTTTGAGGTTTGTTATGCTACCAATTATTCTAGAACTTACTGAACCGACTGAAGGCATTACTTTTCACCTCCATTCTTTACTTCTTGTGCATTATCTTTCTTTTTGCCTGAAAGTTTAGGGAAGCACAAATTCATAAATCTCGGATATACCCAGTTTAATGCAGTACAAGTAACAGGTAAAGTTATGCAAAGACCTATTGCTATTTTAGAAATCTGGTTGAAACCTTTATATCGTCTTTCAATAACTTCTTTATAACCTTTTGTTACATCCTTGTATATTTTCTTAAGTAAATCGTTAACGTTTGTTTGGAAAGTTTCTGTCTCTTGGAATTTGTTTTTAAGTCTTAAGTCAGAAGAATCAAACTGACAGTATGAAGCAACTTTTTCTATTGTTTGTTTTATTGTTTCTTCTGTTGCATTCTTCGCTTCTTTTATCCTGCTTGCCTTCAAATTCCTTATAATTTTATCCAATTCTTTGTTTGTGGCCTTCATTTTTTCAAGATAGAGCTCCGGAGTAAAATTATTATCGCAGGTTCTTCTGATTGTGTCTATACGCTCAAGTGTCCTTTGGCATCTGCTTGCTCTGAGATTTTCCGGAGCGTTAATTATTTCTTGCAGGATTAATTGGACATCAGGATTTTTTGTTTTTATACTCTCATTTTTTAAGTACTCTGCGATTTCTGCTCCGGATGACGGAAGATCTTTAAACATTTGCCTAAATGTTTCTTCATTATTCATCAATATGCTTGCACGTTGTTTATAGAATTCAAGACCTGCGTCTTTTGTCCTTAATTTTCTTGCATCTTTGATATAATCGTTTATTACTTTGTTTAAAACTTCTGCTGTAGTTTGATTATCAACAATTCTGTCTCCGACATGTATTTGTCCTGTCTTCTTTAATTTTTCGGCAGTTTGTGCTATCTGTGCTTCAAGTTTAGCCTCAACTCTTGTATCTAGTTCTTTTTCAAATGCTTTTTTGTTTTCAAATGAAACCCCTTCGGCTTTCATTTCTTTTTTGATTTGTTTTTTTATGTAGGATTTTTTTGAAAGACTACTTTGATCAAGGCTTAGCCATAAATTTTTGGCATATTTAGCATTGTTGAATAATGCTTCTAAGCCCTTATCTATAGGTTTTAGAATACTTGTCTGAATTAAAACTGCCAATACAGCGGAAACAGGCTGTCTCATCGCTGTATATTTTTTTGTATTTTCAACATCTTCTTTTTGTTCTTTTGTTGCATTTTTTGGTGCTTTAACGAATGGGTTAAAAGCAATAAAAATTGGGGCAACCGCACCTGTTCCTAATGCTGTAATTAAAATTCCCCCAAGTTCACCTTTTAACCATTCAAATTTTTTCATTACTTTTATAGCTGTTTTATCAGGCAACAAATCCATAATATCCTTATTAATACTGCTTGTTCCTGTAAAATTTGTAGATGAGCCGGCTCGTGTTATATTGCTCTGTCGGCTTGACGCAGAATAATTTTGATTAATTTTGTCAATTTTCATTTTTTCTTCCTACTACGAATAACTACGAAATCTTCTACATATATAGAGGATTAAACATGATAAAAATTGCTAGTCATGCTATAAATTATTAAGTTTTGTGAACTTTATTAAAGTCCAACGCCCTTTTCTCTCAACCCTTGTAAGAGTGAGAGTTTTTGCCATATCATAAAAGGTTTTATTTTTTATGTATGAGAATACCAGGAATAAGAGTGGCTGCTTTGAATACAGAGTCTCATTTTTCGTGATTTCTGACATCATATCAGGGTTTATAAATGAAACACTGTCTAATACTATTACAGCAACACTTTGACCCAGTTTTAGCTTGTTTATTATTTTATTGTTAATTATATTCTCAAAGTACGGATTGTTGTATGTTGAGAATATATTTTTATAAATATTTTTTCCGTTTGATAGGGTATCGGAATAAGAGTATCCGTCTAAGAGATATTTATAGAAATTCCCTTTGTTAATTGATACAACATAATAATCAGAAAAATCGAAGTATTTTAGAAATCTGTTTTTATCATAATATTGGAGAAGAATTATATCTCCGTTCTTTAGTTCAGAATTGTTTAAAAGGTCTGCAACTATTTTGTGCCCTTCTGCTCTTCTGATTTTAGGTGCTGACTGTGGTGATTTTATCAGGTACCAGACAGACAGAAGACAATAGATTACTATTATGGAATTTTTTAGCCATTTCTTATTTACTGTTTGTATCCCGTAGCATGCTAAGTAAATAAGTATTGGATAAATTTCTATGGAATATTTCGTAATAAATACAAGTTTACCTGATATAGAAGCTATTATAAGAACAATTGTTGTAAAAAGAGCTACAGAAAATAATTGAATGTTAAATTTGTTGTTAATTAATGATTTAATTATTCCAAAAATGGCAATCAATGCCGGTATGAACATATATATTGCAAGTTTAGGCATATAAAATAGATTATCAGGAGCATTAGTCAGATTAGTTAAAACAGGCGAGAAATAATCGGTAAATAAAAACCCGATTCTTGCGATTGAAAAATGTCCCCACCATTGAGAAAAAGATTCAGTCATGAAAACATTAATAACAAGTGGGGATAAAATTAATCCACCTATAAATGCACAGATCCATACCTTTTTTATAACATCTTTAAACTTTTCATACAAATTTAAGCTCAAGAATATAAGATTAAAGAATACAAATACAAATCCGATTGTGTGTGTAAAAAGGATTAAAAAATTAAACAAAATATACAGGATAAAGTTTTTTCTAACAGGATTTTTAATTATTTTAATCGTGTAGAGTAATGACAATGCCGAAAACAAAAATAATATAGAATATAATCTAACCTCTTGTGAATAATAAATTAAAAAGGAACTTATTGCAGTAAACCCCGAACATAAATAAGCTAAGGTATTATCTTTTTCTTTCCCGATAAAATACATCACAGGTATTGCTGCAACACCTGCAATGACTGAGGTTAATCTTAACAGTATGTCGCTTTGACCAAAAACAGACATGAAAAATTTTAAATACAAGTAATAAAAAGGCATGTGGCATTGAGATTTTATCCCATCTAAAAAACCGTTGAAAAATGGTTTTGCGGAAATCATGTAGCTTACGTATTCATCATTCCACAAGCCGTCAGCCTTATTGATGCAAATAAGTCTCAAAATAAGTCCAAAAATTACTATCCCTAATAAATACAAGTATTTTTTCACGATTGTCAAAATCCCTGTTTAATTATATAATAAAAAGGAAATTTTAAAAGAGGACAGATATGAAATTGGTAATTCAAATTCCATGTTATAACGAGGAGAAGGCTCTTCCTGTTACTTTGGCAGCTCTTCCTAAGAGTATAGAAGGAATTGACGAGATAGAAATTGTTATTATTGATGATGGCTCAAAAGACAATACTGTTGAGGTAGCAAAGGGTTTTGGGGTTAAACATTTTGTTGAAATGGGGCACAATTCAGGGCTTGCAAAAGCCTTTTTGGCAGGTATAAAAAAATCCTTGGAGCTTGGAGCCGACATAATAGTAAATACAGATGCTGACAATCAATACAGTTCTGATAATATAAAAGACTTAATCAAACCCATTTTAGACAAAGATGCAGATATTGTTATTGGAACAAGGCCGGTTTCAAAGATTAAACATTTTTCATTTATGAAAAAATTTCTTCAAAAGCTCGGGTCTTGGGTTATGCGAGTTATAAGCTCAACCTCTGTTGAAGATGCACCAAGCGGCTTTCGAGCATTTTCCAGAAATGCGGCTTTACAGATAAACATATTTGATAACTACACTTATACTCTCGAAACTATTATTCAGGCACAGGCAAAAGATTTAAAGCTTGTTTGCGTCCCCGTTAACGTAAACCCTGATTTGAGAAAATCAAAACTTGTTAAAAATATGTTTGATTACATAAAGCATTCAATATTTACTATGGTTAGAATGTTTATAATATACAGACCATTTAGGTTTTTTATGATATTGGCTGCTTTATTCTTTTTGCCGGGAGCTTTGTTAGGGTTAAGATTTGTTTGGTCTTATATCAACGGTAGCGGGAGTGGGCATATTCAGTCTTTAATACTTTCTGCAATCTTAATTATTACTTCTGTTCAGGTTGGAGTTATTGCAATTCTTTCGGAACTGTTTTCAATAAACAGAAAAATTCTTGAAGATATTCAAAAACGCCTTAAAATGCAAGACTTGAAAAATTTTTAGGACGTTATAAAATGTATAGAGATTATTAAAAATAACAAGGTATTTTTATATATGGTGAAATTTGATTTTATTTCTAAGCTAAAAGATTATATGACTTCTGCTCAAGTTGTCAAAATCTTTGCATTTTTTTCGTTTACGTTTATCTTAACGGCTATTATATCGTCACAGAATTTCTTTTTCCAAAACATAATAGAAAATGGGATAAGCAAACGTGATATAGTTGCCCAAAAAACTCTTATTGTAGAAGATGTAAAACGGACAGAGCAGCATAAAAAAGAAGTCGCTCAAAAGATAGATCCTATTATGGCACCTGCAGAAGATGATTTTATAAAAGGGAATTTACAAACTCTCCAATCATCAATAATGCAGATAAGACGTAAGGATGCAGATATTTCTGTAAAAAAAGAAGAAATTGGGATTTTGTTCGATTTATCAGATAATTCAAAACGCGATTTTATTATAAACTATCTGTTAAAAGCTGATGATAACAGCCTTCATGAAGTTTTCGACAAGTCATCTTTAACTCTTACTAATATTCTTCATACTGGAATAACAGAAAAAGACTATGAGAAGGACAATATTGACAAAATAATCTTGAATAATCTGGTATCCAACGTTTCCAGACGTCAAGTATCTGTCATAACGGCATTGTTAGAGCAGGTTATTGTTCCGAACCTTGTAGTGGATGAGTTCGCTACTGAAATTGCAAGAAAAAATGCACAGAATTCGGTTAAGCCCTATGAAGTTGTTTTTCAAAAGGGTGATAAAATACTTTTTGAAGGAGAACCTGTAACAAGGCTGAAAAGAGACGCTCTTCGTCAAGCTGGTTATAATGTTTATGAACTAAACTGGCAGGGTTTGGCTGCTATATATATAATTGTTTTTATAGCTACGGCATTGTTTTTAGGTTTTATGAAATTCTTTGAAAAAGACTATTTAGAACCGAGATTTATTTCTTTATCCGCCGTATTGTCGATATTATTGGCATTAATAGGTGTTATCTTACCTGTAGGTTTTTCACCCTATGTACTACCTATTCCTGCTTTTTTAATGTTGATGTCTATATTTACGAACCCTAGAATTTCTTTGGTTGCTTCCGTTATTATGATTGCGGTTATGGCAATAGGCTATCAGTATAATGTACAATTCATAGTAACTTTTTTGATGTTGACTTTGATTTCAGTAATTTTGATGTCACAGATAAAGTATGCAAAAAGAGTTGACTTAATTCGTATTGGTTTTAATATTTCTTTAGCAGGGCTTATTATTGTTTTGAGTATTTATATACTCGAAAAATGTTTGATTGATGTTGATAATGTGTTGATATTCAAGGATGTATCTTATATTTTCTTAAACGGTATATTAAGTTCAATTATAACATTAGGTTCGCTACCTTTATTTGAAAGTGTTTTCAAAATTATCACATCATACGGGCTTGCAGAATTGGGAGACCACAATCAAAAATTATTAAAACGCTTACAAATGGATGCTCCTGGGACTTATCACCACAGTTTAATGGTATCTAACTTGTGTGAGGCAGCAGCCGAAGCTATTGGTGCAGATCCGATTTTGGCAAGAGTTGGTGCTTTGTACCATGATATAGGTAAATTAAAACGTCCGTTGTTTTTCGTTGAAAATCAGTCGTATTTTCTAATTGAAAATCCTCACAATAAATTTACTCCAAGAATAAGTAAAATGATTATTACAGCACACCCTAAAGATGGTATAGAAATTGCAAAAGAATACCACCTGCCGCAAGTAATCCAGAACTTTATTTTACAGCATCATGGAGAAGGACTTGCAAGTTATTTTTATAATCAGGCTGTGAAGGAAGAGGGAGCTGAAAATGTAAAAGAAGAACAGTTCCGATATACAGGCCCCAAACCTAATACTAAAGAAACAGCTATTTTAATGATTGCCGATGCTGTTGAATCTGCTGTTAGATCTTTAAAAAATCCTACACCTGAAGAAATTGAGGGAATGATAAATAAAATTATAGTTGAAAGACTTAATGACGGACAGCTCTCAGATAGTCCTTTGACGTTGAAAGATATAAAAACTATTGCTTCAACATTTTCCAGAATATTACGCGGAATGCAGCATAATAGAATAAAATATCAAGAAAACTTGGCAGAAGAACTTCAAAAACAAAAAATTAATATGCCGGCAAAGCTTTTGGATGAAGATTTGGAAAATAAAATCAAACAGTTGGAAGGTGATCAGAAACCTGATGAGGGTAAAAATGCCTGATTTTAATATTTTTAGTGAAAATATTTATGAAGGATGGCAGGTTGATGAAAAGAAGTTTGTAGATCTCGCTAGAGCAATAATAAGATTTTATCTTTCTATTCCTGAGGTTTATAGCAAATGCTGTTTGAATGGTTTTGATTATAATGTTGTTTCATTTGACTTTTTGTATTGTGACGGGGAAAAGACTCACAGCATAAACAAAGAGTACAGAAATAAAGATTATGTTGCAGATATTATAACTTTTGCTATATTTGCTGATAGTGATGAAAAATTTATTTTTGATGGAGAAATTAATCTTGGTGAAGTCATAATTGCTTTGGATAAAGTTATTGAAGAAGCCGATAAAAAAAATGTTACAAAGGAATATGAGTTAGCTTTTTTAATAAGTCATGGCATTTTGCATTTGTTGGGATTTGACCATCAAAGTGAAGAGGATTATAATTTTGTTATAGATTTACAAAATAAAGCTTTGGAAAGTTTAGGGTATGACAAAGTTTAAGCAACAGGGATTTACAAATACTTTTAAGAACGCCAGAAAAGGGATGCGTATTGTATTAAAATCCGAAAAAAATATAAGAATTCATTTTTGTATAGCTATGGCGGTTCTGGCTTTAGCAGTTGTTTTGGATTTTAGTTTGGAACGTATGTGTATATTATTATTAACAATAGCGTTTGTTATAGCAACGGAGATGCTAAACTCTGCAATAGAGTTTTCTTTGGATGCTGTTTTTCATAATCGTTATTCAAGACTTGTCGGTATGGCAAAGGATATTTCGGCAGGAGCAGTAATGTTTGCGTCCGTTGTTGCAATTGTTATCGGTGTTTTGCTTTTTGGTTCAGCCTTTTTAAATATTGTTTCGCACTAGCTGGTATTTGTGATATATTAGTTTTGTTATGACAGAACTTTTGATTTTGTATGTTTTATTAAAGCGTGATTTGACCATGTATGCTGTGCAAAAACATATAGAGGATGTCTTTGCACCGTATACTAAACCGAGTTTTGGAGCTTTAAATCCGGCTTTGAAGAGGTTAGTTGAAAAGGGATATTTGTCTTCAAGAAAAATGCTTTCTGACGGGGGAAAATTATCTGTATATTATTCAATTACTAATCAGGGCAGGGCTGAGTTATCCCGTTTAATTTTAGAGGATTTAAGTGATAATCCTTTACAATTTTATTCAAATGCAAGAATAAAGATAGCTTGTGCGGATGTTTTGTCTGTTGACGAAAAGAGAAGACTGTTTTTTTCTATAAAGGCTCTTGCTACAAAGTTTAGAAAAGATGCTCAAGATATTTTGGCAGATGAATATAAGCATACTAATTTTTATCAAAAAATTGTATTAGATAATACAATTTGTGATTTTTCAAATTTTATAACAATAGTTGAAGGATTGGAAAAAGATAATGCCGGCAATAGTTAGTGAAGTTTTGAAAGGTTCTATAGCTGAGGAACTTGAAATTCAGCCAAAAGATGAGATTATATCAATTGATGATACAAAAATGTCTGATATGATTGATTACAATTTTTTATGTAAATCAGAACTTCTTACTATTGAAGTAAAAAAGCTTGATGGTCAAACTGAAGTTATTGAAATAGAAAAAGATTTTGATGAAGATTTGGGTATTGTATTTGAAAGTGCGGTATTTGACAGGGTTAAGCCGTGTTTGAATAAATGTATTTTTTGTTTTGTTGATCAACAGCCAAAGGGTTTAAGAGATACTTTGTATGTAAAAGATGATGATTATAGGCTTTCTTACCTTCAAGGAACTTACATAACGCTTACAAATTTAACCGAGAAAGATAAAGAACGTATAAAAAAAATGCATTTGGGTCCTTTTTATGTTTCAGTGCATACAACTAATCCCGATTTACGCGTAAAGATGTTAAGAAACCCCAATGCAGGCAAAGCTCTTGAAAATTTGGATTGGTTCCGTAAAAATAAAATCCCGTTTCATGCTCAAATTGTTCTTTGTCCGGGGTTCAATGACGGTAAAGAACTTGAAAGGACGCTGTCTGATTTAGCGAAACTTAAAAATACGGTTCTTTCAACGGCTATAGTTCCTGTTGGAGTTACCCAGTTTAGAAAAGAAGGGTTAAAAAGGGTTGATAAAAAATGTGCGGAACAGACTATTGATATAGCGTCCAAATACAAGAGGGTGTGTTGTTCTGATGAATTTTTTCTTCTGGCTGAACGAGAAATTCCACCTTCTAAATATTATGGAAGTTTTTCACAGTTGGAAGATGGAGTTGGTTCTATAAGGTTATTGCTTGATGATTTTAAATCAAGAAAACTACCCCAAAAACTTGCAAAACCTTTGAAAATTTCTTTTGCAACAAGTTACGCTGCAAAGTATGCTATTGAAAAGATTGCAAAAACCTTGAATAATATTGAGAACTTGGAAGTGAGTGTAAATCCCGTAAAGTCTTCTTATTGGGGGGATGATATTACTGTTGCAGGACTTATTACTACGGATGATTTGATAAGAACTGTGAAAGATATTGATTCGGATTTGGTAATAATTCCGTCTGTTATGCTAAGACCTTATTCGCAAGATTTTTTGGATGGCAAAACTCTTGATTATGTAAAAAAATCTACAAAAAAAGAATTTTTTGTGGTAGAAGATATATATTCGATGAAGGAAATTGTAGAATATTTGGAAGATAGGAGCAGCAAGTGATGAAAAAGATTTTTGACGAGTTTTGTAAAGAGTTATTCAATTATTTCGGGGGGGGGGCACTTTAAGGCTGTTGGTAAGCATTTTTGAGTGTTGCCAAATAAACAAAATCCGCTATAATAGTAATGTATATTATCACATTAATAGCGGAGAGAAAATGAAAAAGTTTTTTGCATTTACGTTAGCGGAAGTATTGATAACTTTGGGTGTGATAGGAGTTGTAGCAGCATTAACAATACCTGCTGTTATCTCTAATTATGAAAAGAAAGTGATTGAAGAAGGATTTAAAAAGACTTATTCAGATTTGTATAATCTCATAAAACGTAGTGAAGCAGATAACGGAACTTATGAAGAGTGGGATTATACTCTTTCAAGTGCGAATTTTGTAGCGAAGTATTTTGCACCGTATATAAATTTGACAGAGTGTAAAGGACATAATGGTAAAAATAAAGGGACTATGCCATGTTTTGCAGGTTCTGATGGTAATTTCTACGTGTGGCGATATCCCGGGCAAGAGGAACTGTCTATTGGTGGGAATTTTAGGGTTTCTCCAAAATATTTGTTGAACGATGGACGTACTCTCTTAGTTATGGTAACCTATGATAGAGGCCGTGAGTGGAAATATGTAACATTTGTAGCAGATGTAAACGGTCAAAAAGGACATTCTGTTATGGGTGAGGATGTATTTGTTTTTTCTTTATCTAACTATTTGAGATATGGTGACCGTGGCAAACCAATTAAGGGCTTCCACGTTGGTGGATCCGAAAATGACGGTGATTTTTCGGCTACAACAGAAAGTATAAGGAATAACTGGTGCAAAGTTGGAAACAATATGGGTACCCATAAGTGCGGATTGCTAATTCAACGCAACGGATGGAAATTCCCAAAAGATTATCCGATTAAGTTTTAGATCTAAAACAGTTAATATAAAAACAGGTAAGGAATTTAACCTTACCTGTTTTTTGTTGCTTGAAAAGTATATTAATATCTTTCCAAATATCTGTCGATTTCCCACTGCGATACGTATGTTCTGAATGAATCCCATTCTTTTTTCTTAGCAGACAAGAATTCATTGAATATATGATCTCCCAGTGCTGCTCTTGATACTAAAGATTTATCAAAGTAATCCAACGCCTCTGCTAAGCTGCCCGGTAGTGCATCAATTCTCTGTTTTTTGCGTTCTTTAGTCGTTAATTTATAGATGTTACTTTCAACAGGAGCCGGAGGATCAATTTTATTTCTTACACCGTCAAGACAAGCCTCTAAAATGGCTGCAAAAGCCAAGTACGGATTGCATGCCGGATCAGGAGATCTTAATTCAACTCTTGTTGAAGTTCCACGTTTTGCAGGTACTCTTAGCAATGCACTTCTGTTTGCTAATGACCAAGCAAGATAAACCGGAGCTTCATACCCTGGAACTAAACGTTTGAAACTGTTTACTGTCGGGTTTAAAATAGCTGTTATGCTTTTAACATGTTTCAACATACCGCCGATTGAGTATTTTGCAATATCTGAGAGTTGATATTCGGCATGTTCATCAAAGAATGCATTTTTGCCGTCTTTGAATAACGAAATATTACAATGCATACCTGAACCGTTTATCCCAAAAATAGGTTTTGGCATAAAGGTTGCATGAAGATTATGTTTTGCAGCAATTGCTTTAACCGCAATTTTAAATGTTGCAACATTATCTGCCGCAGTCAGAACATCGGCATATCTGAAATCAACTTCGTGTTGGCCGTCTGCAACTTCATGGTGGGATGCTTCAATATCAAACCCCATTTCTTGTAGGGTTAAAACAATATCAGAACGAACATCTTCTCCCAAATCTTCAGGCCCGACGTCATAATATCCAGCACTGTCTTGAGTTAATGTTGTGACATTTCCATCTTTGTCTTTAGAGAATAAGAAAAATTCTGCTTCAGGACCAACATTCATGGAAAACCCCATTTTTTCAGCCTCTTTCATAACTCTTTTCAAGTTGCATCTGGGGCATCCTTCAAACGGAGTGCCATCGGCATTGTATATATCGCAAATTAATCTTGCAGAATGCATCCCGTCTTTTTCCCTCCAAGGGAGAAGCTGGAAAGAATTTTTATCAGGGTAAAAGAACATATCTGAAGTTTCAATGCTTCTGAATCCTTTTATAGACGAACCGTCAAGCATAATCTCGTTGTTAAGAATTTTTTCAATATGTTGAGACGGTACAGTCATATTTTTAACCTGTCCGTTCAAATCTACAAACTGCAGTTTGATAAATTTGATATTGTATTCTTTGATGTACCCCTTAATGTCATCTTCGCTAAAATGTTTGTTGTCTAAACGTGTGTGGGAAAATTCTTTCATACGGACCTCTTTCATTAAAACTACAACTAAATTTTATCCTATTATTAGAATACTTTTTTCAAAAAAGGTCAAGTATTTTACGTGTAAAGATTTGATAAAGAAAGTGGAAATTTTTTTACAAATAGTGAATGTTTTTCTAAAGAAAGTGTTAAATATATAAATTTTTTGGGTATATGTAAATTGGAAATAGGGATATTAAGTTTAGGGAACTAAAAAATATTGATTTTCTGAAACTATTATGAGCAGTAAATTTACGGCTATATGTAAAGAAATGTAAAGAAATACATAAGATATAGCAATTATATACTCAAAAAATACTTTATTAATATGTAAGCAATAAATCATAATTAAGAATTAAATAAACACGAGACATAAACTACACACACTAACTATTTACACTACCTACTACACACTAACCTTCTACACACACGAGGAATTACGTAAAAAGAATTCCGAACTCTATCTTTCAGATAGGGTTTTTTTTTATGTATATAATAAATTTCTTTTAAAGCTTTTTGCGTTAGTTTTTAATACATTTGGGGATATATTATGTCAATATATTTTTTGTAGTTTTCAGGTTCAAAAAAGCCGACTGAAAATTCTGCGGTGTTATGATCTAATTGTTGTGCTTCCAAAACTTCTATCGGAGGTCCAGCAGGAGTTGATCTGGATGGGTTTTTAGGATTTGAAATTACTCCTGTGCTTCGCAGAAGTGTTACAAGTAAAGATTTGCCCTTTACTTCATATTCTGTTAGACCTTGTGTAATTATTCCAAAACCTTGTGCTCCTACATATCTTTGCATAGGTGCAAAGTTTGTTTTAACTTCAATTCCTCTGACTTTTGGCAGGTGTTTTCTCATATCATATTCCGGATCAAATTTTCTATTGATAATTGAATTCATATCTTCTGAATATGTTTCTGCAACGGGCTTTTTAAGATTAAACTTCACTTGCCATAATTTGTTTTTTAAATTATTATCCCATTCTATTTTGAAGTTAATTAGCTCTTCTAAAAATTCTACTTGTACGTCAAAGAAGCTTGTTTTAATGATGTTATTTTTAAATGAATAAATTTCTGCTTTTTCTCCAACATCACCTGCAACAGCCCCAAAATTGTACGTATCCCCCTCATCTTTAAAGCGGATAAATTCCATCTCTATATTTCCAATGCGGATTTTTCCGTTTTTTACTTCAAAATTAATTTGAGGTTTAACGGCAGGTGAATATTTTAGAGTATAAATATCCGTAAAATCTTCTGTCACAGGGATTTTTTGAGTGTCATATAGAATTGAATTTTCGACTCCAAAATGTTTAGATACAACCTTATATTCAGGTAGCAAATCTTTACTTTGCATTATTGGAGTTTTAAAATTGTGTTTAAGTCTCAATTCTTCAACAATTGTGTTTGCTATTTCAATTATTTTTTCGTATCTTGTAATATTTTCACGGTGAACTAAATCCGTTGAACATCCGCAAATTCCGTCATGTGCTTGATTTTTTAACAACAATTTATAGGCATACTCAATAATTGAATCGTATTTAGAGCCGTATTTTTTTTGTAATTTATCTGCTTGTTCCAGCAAGTAGGTGCATTTTACGTTGTATTGTTTAAGCTTTAATCTTGCAGAGTATGAACCAGGAAGGATAAAAGTTAAGCTGTTATCTCTCAGTTCGTTATTCCATTCAAATTGTTTAAAATTATCTTTTACAAGCTCAAAATATTCAAAAGGGCTAGACAGCCTGATTTCGTAGTCTATCAAAAGCTCATTTACTTTTTCAATTTGCTCTTTAATATCAGGTTCTATGCCTAAATGGTCTGCTCCAATTGGGAGAAGCAGGTAATCTCCCGATTTTTTTGCAATTTTGTCCAAATTGTCTTTAAGCCATTCGGCTTTTTTCTCTATAGTCATAGGTGCTGAAAATATGTCCATAAAATATCCGCGGATAAGATTTACAGTATTAATTCCGTTGAATGTAAACTCTGCCGGTATGTCCCCACAGCCCCTCCAGACAACACATTTGTCTATCCCAAATTCTTTTAATATTTTAGGTACATTTTGGCTATGACCGAAGGTATCTGCAAGGTAGCCTATAAAATCTGTACATCCAAAATCTTTTGATATCTTTAACCCTATCTGCAAGTTTTTTTCAAACGCAGTTCTGTCTGTTAGAAATTCATCTACTAAGGTATAAAACGGCCCGATAAACAAGCGTTTTTCTTTAATAAATTTTCTAACAATCTTTTCTTTTTCAGGTCTGATTTCCAAATAATCAAGAAGGGCACTAACCTGTCCGTCAAAGTAAAAAGACGGGATTTTGTTGGTCTCAAGAAGGTTCAATACGTTATCAAAAACTCTCAAAAGTCTTAATCTAAAAACTTCAAACTCTCTGTACCATTCTCTGTCCCAATGTGTATGTAAATATGCAATAACTTGTTTTTTCATAAACTATTATTTAACATATTTTTATAGTAAGTGCAAAGATTTAACATAAATTATCTACCGAAATTACTCTAATGTGTGATGAATATAATTTAAGATTACCTTAACCTCACATTAAATGAGGTGAGGTGTTATGAAGAAAATTATTTTATTGTCTTTTGTTTTATTATCGGTTGCAGGCTCAGTGCAAGCCGGAATTTTATCGAATATATTTGGCTTTAATAACAGTTATAACAGCGGCTATTATTATAACCCATCTTACGTAAGATATAGAAGCTATCCTTATGGCTACAACAACTACTATAACAGAAATTATTACACTCCACGGTATAACCACAGGTACTATAACAGGTACCCAAATAATTATTACTACAGACAACCGGTTATAAGACGTACAAATGTTATAAGAAAAAGTGAAAATACTGATAATATAAAACTCGTTTCAAACAATTTTTCCGGTCTTGAGAAAATGGAAAAAAAAATATTACTTCAAACTTATGAATATGATACTCCCAAAAATCGTATAGAAAGGCTTGAACAAAAGTTTTTTGGAGCGGTTCAAAATGGAGATTTAAATGACAGGTTTTCCACACTGAAAAGCGTTTCCAAAAATTATAAAGCTTATAATCCGGATGCAATGTATTCGGCATCTAAAGGTTATGATACTTATAACGGGTATCGTCCACCAATTTTTACAGGTTCAATGGGCAGCGGGTGGCAAAATACCTTGTGGGGGAATTTCAAAAACCAATTTATAGGACTTCCGACAGGCATGACCCCTGCTATGGATCCTGCTTATATGGATTATTTTGAAGCAGAGCGTGCTATGATGGGCAATGGACAAGAAGTCGATTACAGGAGTAATACAGGTTACTATAGGTCAAAGACTAATCGTGGTGTAGGTACAGGTGTAACTATATTAGATTGACTTTTGATTTAACATCATTAATATCATACATATAGATGTTTATAACACTCGAAAAATAAGTAATAATAAGACACAAAGAGTGATATAAAATGCCGTTCAGATACCGACTCCAAAAAGTTCTGGAATTTCGAATCCGCAAAAAAGAAGAGCAATTGTTGGTGGTTCAAAAAGCACAGCAAGCAGTTTTATTAGCGGAAGAGAATATCAGAAAAAATGAGGAAGAAATAGAATCAACAAAGAATAACATGCGAAATGCAGATCCAATGATGTATGAAAGTTATGACAATTACTTGAAACATCTTTGGGAGAAGGCGGAACAATTAGAAGCGGCAAGAGTAGAAGCTCAAAAAGTGTTAGATGAAGAAACTGCAAAGTTAGTAAAACTGGAACAAGGTGTTAAAGTTCTTGAAAAACACAAAGAAAAGCACAAAGAAGCCTATATAGAAGAGGAAAAGAAGACAGAACTCAAAACTTATTCAGAACTCGGAGTTACCCGATTCTTTAGGCAAAACCAAGAAAGAATTGAAGAAGAAAATGAAATTCTAAAACAGTTAGAAGAAATAGACGGAGGTAGTTAAAAATGAATGTAAGCACAGCTGCAGCTGCTGCCACAGCAAGTTCAACAGATGTCAGTTCAACTCAATCTCAGAGTAAGACCAGCAATACTGCTAAAACATCTGAAAAATCTTTTGATGAGGAAATGAAGTCTGTTTCTACCTCAGAAGAAGCGGAAAAGTCTACTGAATCTTCTGAAGATTCCAAAACTTCCAACAATGATAGCAAGGTTAATTCAAAAGATGAAAATCACAAAAATGATGAAAATTCCAAGGGCAAAAATGATTATAATGATTTAATTTCTTCGGATTCTTTGTCAGGCGGAGTTAATTTTACAGATTATAAATATAACAACAATACACAATCTTTATTAACTCAAAATATACAAAGTCTATTGAATACAAAAGATTTAATGTCGACTGTTAATGCGGCAACCTCTTTCGATTATGACGTAATCAATATGTCTGATAGTGATGCAAATTTCTTCGCAAATCTTGTTCAGAATACGGATATGTCAATGAAAAGTATATCTGATTCAATAAATCAAACCTTAATGAATAATAATACTCAAAATGTACAAAAAAATGTCCAAGTGTCTTCCGTCTTAATGGAAAAACTCTCAGAGTCTATGAAGACAAACCAACCTTTTAGAATAGATTTTGACAAAGATGTTTCTGTCATTATAAAAGTAAATAAGGATGGAAGTTTAGCAGCCAATTTTATTCCTGGAGACAAGGCTGTTGAACAATATCTAAGAAACAATATTGCATCTTTGAGACAAAGATTTGATGACCAAAATCTTCCGTATTCTGAATTGAGTTATAGTAACCAAAACAGACAGCAACAGGAAAGACGGAGAAACAGTAATAAGGAGAATAGTAATGAATGATTCTTTTATAACGGCACTTAATACTCAAAAATCTACTGTTAACTGGATGGATGTTATTGCTAATAACATGACTAATGTGTATACTCCAGGTTTTAGAGAAGAACAAGTCACATTCAAGACGTTTTTGGGTGGAGCTGTTTCTGAAAATTACGATAAAAAAATAGATCAAGGTAAATCAACGCCTGGAACGTCTTCTGAAAATTTATTTCTCGAAGGCAAGGGTTTCTTCCTTGTAAAAGACGCCGAAGGTAAAAGTATTTATACAAGGTTGGGAGAATTTAAGTTTGATAGTGAAGGTGTTTATCGAGATAGAAACGGGAATACCGTTCAAGGTTATATTTTAAATGACAAGGGCGAAATTATGCAGGGAACAAAATCCATTGCATCTGACCTTTATCAGGAAACTGCAATGAAAGGTGGTGCCCTCGATATTCCAACAACAAATATAAAATTGTGGATAGACCCCAATAATGGTAAATTCCTAGGGAAATATGATGATTATGAAATAAAAGGTGATGGTACTATATATGGTAAAGCTGACGGAGGAAAACGTTCAGTTCCTTTATACAAAGTAACTACTCGAAATTTTCATAATGCTTCTGCCTTATATGAATTTAAGCCTGGTTTGTTTCTGGAAACGGAAGAATCAGGAAAACCTCTTTTAGGTGTTGGTGAAATTCGTTCAGGTTTGATAGAACTTTCTAATGCAGACTTTAAGGCTAACATATCTTATTACCAAATGGCAAAACTGCAAATGGAAGTTGCAAATAAATTGATTTCGTCAAATAAAGAATTGCTTGAAGAAGCTATGAGGCTCGTAAGCAACTAGAAGACAATACATATACATTTAAACTCCATTTTACAAAGGGACTTTTGTCCCTTTTATTTCCTTTATAATATCTTTTATTTCTTCAGATATATCATCGCTATTGGTTATATTATTTTTTACAGCTTGTGCAAATTCTGATTTTTTAAAATCGTGCAAGCCTCTGTGTTTGAAAAATTCTTCAAGAAATGCAACTTTTGACTCACATTCCAAAAGCCCGTCAAGTGATGTTGCTGATATATTTAAAGTTTCATATTTAAGAGTTTTTATAATTAGTGAGTTAGTTAAAGTATCTTCAAATTCTCCGCTTTTTAAAATATGAATTTTGTCAAATTCTCTTAGTTTAGGTTTAATTTCGTTAAAGTTTTCTGTTGCATCCCTATCTAAAAGGACAAATATAGGTATTTTTAGAGATTCTGCAAAGTTATAGAAATATTTTACAACCTGATTTTTCCCTCCTGCAGAAATGATGTATACTCCGTTTTTATTAAAATCATAATCGCATAGTTTTGCAAATTCAGGTAAAAGAGTTTCTTCAGTTATTCCTTCACACAAAATAAGTTTTTCTATCGGGAAGCAAAAACCTTCTTTTAGCCTTTCCTCTTTGGGATTTTCTTTTTCAAGTGCTTTGAGAAATTTTAAATTAAGAGTTGCATCATCAGGTATAAGCTTTAGTATTGATTTGTAATTTATTTTATTTTTTAAAAGCTTTTGAGCGTTTTCGTCGAGTTTAAAAATCGAATTTTCGTAGTCATAAATTCTTTGGTTAATCAAGGAATCTTCAAATTTCCCGTCCAAAGAAGAATTTATAATCTCCTGTGCTAAATCCCTAACTTCAGAGTAATCCATCAGATCAATTTCTGTTTTCTTTAATTTAGGTTCTATGAGATTGTTGGTTATAATATCTTTAAAAACTCGCAGATATTTTATTTCTGTTTGTTTAAATCTTGTGAGTCTGTCTATTGAAATTATTAGTTGTTCTTTGGTCAGTGGTTTAATTTTCAAAATATTCTTATTCCCGTTGTAACATTTGTTAATGTAGTTTAAAATATTAGCAAATTTTTTGTGTTTTATTTTTTTTATATAATATGTAGTAGCGGAGTGGAATTGTGTACTCTTATAATATAAATAGTTCTCAATACAACAATTATAACACAGTTAAGTCTGTAAAGGCTTTGAATGTTTCAAATGATGAACCTGTAAAGGATAGCAAACCGTCTTTTACATCTAATCCTATTATGACACAAATTCCTTTTAATCCGTCATTTGCTGCTTCCAATTTAAGAACAGTCTTGTCATCAAATGATGAAAAAAACAAGTATAATGAGTTAACGAAGCTTTTAGATAAAGATAGCAGAAAGCAGTTGAATGTTCTTTTAAAAACAGGAGTTTTGCTTAACTCCGAATCAAATGATAAATCTACAACTTTAGATAATTTATATAAAATAGCAACAACTCCAAGAGCTCAAGGTCTAAATAACATTGTTATATTGAAGGACACAATTGCAGCGATTTCAGACCCCCACGTTATTACACAACAGTTTGGGAATATACCTCCTCAATATAAAGCCCAAGTTGCTTCCTTAGAAAATGGACATGATGTAAATGTAGAACATTCCGGAACTTGTGTTTCTGCAAGTATAGAGTTTAATCTTGCGGACAAGCACCCCGCGGAGTTTGCAAGATTTGCTGAAGGTTTGAGTTCTCCCGCGATGTCTGTAAAAAAAGATATTAAATTGAACAACCTTGCAGATAATACATTAGATGCAATCTGGTTATTGAATGCTTTTGAAATTCCTTATGAAGCCAAAGATTTTAACAAAGCGACTTTGACTTTTGCTCCTGACAAGAATGCAATTGTAAGGGCACATATACAGACGGTAGATAGAGATAAACTGGAGCGTTCCGCTTTGGATGTATTAATGCAATCTACATTCATGCAGGTTGGATCTCAACAATCTTATGATTCTTTAACAGATAAGCGTGCAGGAAAGTTTAACCAAAATGACAAAGGTTTGATTGAATTTGAAAAAACATTCACAGAATCTGTAGTTGAAGATAAAAATAAAATTTCTGTTACTTATCAGACAGTAGACGAAAACGCACGGCTGGTTGGATATGAAACAGATTTTAATACTATGAAAAAACAAATCACAGATACTTTGAATTTAGGTGAAAATGTCATCATCGGGTACACTCAAGTTGATAACAACAACACAATTATAAATGGACATGAAATTACAATTACAGGTGCAAAGGTCGGGAAAGACGGTAAATTGATATTTATATGTAATGATACTGATGATAATGTTTCAAAACCCGTAGAATATTCAGAGGACTACTTGCTTCCTAAAATTCACCATGCCGCCCTTCCTCAATCGGTTGTAACAAGTGATGTAGGCCTTGTTGAAAACTGGGTAGAAGGGTTGAAAACTTATAAAGAGTTAAAGTCGCAGGCACAAATGAAAAATTCGCAAAACTTCCAAATAGCGGCTTAATGTTCTTTAACATTGAGCCAAATTTTTAACAAAAAATATTTTGATGATGTTTAATAAATTTAAATAAAATAGGTGAAAAAATATGAACATAATAATAAGTGGCTTACCAAAAATTTCCTTTAGAGCATCTTTGGGGCAGGCACCTTTGCAACAGCCGTCCCAGCCGTTAGCATCTTCTCAGTTAAAGCAGGATGTTTATGAGAAATCTGAGAATGTATCACAAGCTTCAGCAAAAAATTCCTCAACTCCACATTATAGTCAGACTGATATCTTTTACATAAATGATAATCACGGTCGTACCGGTAATATGGCTAGAATTTACAGTGCCAAGAAATATTATGATTCATTAACAAAATCTTCAGATGTAGACAAGTTAGTATTGGCAGCAGGTGATATATCCGCAGGAGCTGACTTACATATTGTAAAAGCAGCTAGTACATATATGAATGGTCTTGGTGTGGATGCAACATCAGACGGTAATCACGAATATGATGCAAGCCCGTCTCAAATTGCGGAAAGTAAAAAAGGTGCAAAATACAAAAGTCTCGGACTAAATTTACAAATTCCTAAAGGGAATCCTTTAGACGGTGTTATAGAAAAGTCTTTCGTAATAGAAAAAAATGGTCACAAGTACGCTGTAATAGGTCTTGCACCTCCGGATTTGCATGAACGCATAAGAGATAATGAATCACGTAAGCAAATAGGTGTAGATGATTTCGGTAAAACACTTAAAGATATTCAAAACTTAACTGATGAATATAAAAAACAGGGTATAAATAAAATAATTTTACTTTCTCATTGTGGTTTGGAAAAGGATAAAAGAATTGCACAGGAAACTTCCGGAATAGATATTATCATCGGTGGTCATACGCATGACCTTTTGCAAGGGATTGAAGAAGGTAAAAATCTCTTGTACTCGAAATCAAATGAACCTGTTATAATTACTCAAGCAGGTAAAGACGGTGAATATTTTGGTGATTTAAAGATTACTTGGGACGATCAAAAAGGTATCATTGTAAAAGCTCAAAATAACGTCACATCATCAAGTAATTTTAAAAGAAACAGAGTAATTAAGGGTGTTTTCGAACAGATATTGGGTAAGCCTGAATATTTAGGCGAGATAAAATCCGCTTCGGGACCTACAAAAAATAGATTGATTGACCCTAATGCAAATGCTTTCTTTATTATGGATGCAGTCAGAAATGAATTTGGTACTGACTTAGCTTTAATTAATATCGGAAATATAAGAGGATTTTTTGAACAGGGTCCTTTAGATTCTCATCAAGTTTTTGAAGTTGTTCCATTAAAAAACAACATGGTAAAACTTAAATTAAGTGAAAAAGAGATAGTCGACGCCCTAAAACATGGTGCAAAATCATTTACAAAACCAGGTAATAAACCTGGCATAGTTATTCCTTCAGGTCTGAAATATACGGTAACTCGAAATGGTGAAATAAAAGCGGCATCGTTTATCGATAAATCAGGGAAAGAAGTTGCAATTGATGTAAATAATCCTGATCCGAATAAATTTTATACTGTTGCAACAGATGATTTCTTTGCATCAGGCGGTGATAATCTGATTGAAAATAAAATTGCAAAAAAACAAGTTGATGAAGTATTTGATTTTGATAAAGACAAACTTGTTTGTGATTATGTGAAAAAGCTGAATACACCAATTGAAATAAAAGATGATGGTAGAATAACCGTTATTGACTAATAAAATGACTAATAAAAAGCAAAATAGTTAAACGTTATTTAATACCCGTATTGTTCTTTTGAGTTAAGGTATTCTTTTACCGTGTTAAGAGATGCCTGTACAATACGTGTAACTCTGGATGGTGAAAGCCCAACTTGTTTTGCAATATCTTTCACCTGCATGTTTCTATAAAATCTGTATTCAACGACAGTTCGTTCTTTTGGTGGAAGTTTAGCAATCGCTTCTCTTATCATGCGACCCATTTCTGTTATTTCCGCATTTTCGTCAGGTTGAGCATGAGTATCTTTCAAAAAGTCGAATGGTGAATCATTATCACTGGCTGCAGCAGCTAATCCATCAATTGAAAGTACAGTTTCGTAAATAGCTTCACGAACTTTTGCTTTTTGCATATCCATACCTTCAACTGCTTCTTCTTCTTCATAATCTCCTTCAGGCTTATGTTTTAGAGAATACCATTTATATCTGATTCTTAATTCATTCCTTATTGCCCAGCGGACAGCAGTTGCAATATAGGCTGCATTATATTTTTCTAATTGTTCAGGAGTTTTATTTTTAATCAAAATTTGTATAGCAATAATTCCAATAGAAACGAGTTCTTCATATTCGACCATATGCGAAGGTATTCTTCGCTGCTCGACTTTCGCAACCCTTTGAACTATATCTATATATTCTTTTAATTTATTTTTATCCTGTATAATCATATTTTCAATATTATAATATCATAGAACTTCTTATATTCTACCTTTATTTGTAGTATTTTTCAAGTTATAAACAAAAAGTAGGATTTCAGCTATTGCCTTGTAAAGTTCCGGTGGAATCTGCTGGTTTAAGTCTACCATTTTAAAAAGAGCCCTTGCAACAGGAGCATTTTCAATAACTGGAACACCATGTTCTTTAGCAATAGAAATTATTTGTTTTGCAATAAGTTCTGTTCCTTTTGCAATAAGCATTGGAGAAGCCATCTCTTCTGCTTTATATTTAAGAGCACAGGCTATGTGCGTGGGGTTTGTAACCACAAAGTCTGCATCAGGAACGGCATCCATCATACCTCTTTGTAACATCTGCATACGGCGTTGGCGAAGTGCAGCCTTTACATTTGGGTCTCCTTCTGTGTTTTTATATTCGTCTTTAATCTCTTTGAAAGACATTTTCTGATCTTTCAAAAATTTCCATTTAGTCACACCGTAGTCTGCTGCAGAAATTACTAAAAACGCTATACAGGCTTTGAATATAAATTCTGTGATAAGTTTGCCAAATTCAATCATGACAGCAAAATTGTTATCAATAGCGGCTAACATTAAGATGTTTTCGATATGCCCCATATAGACTGTGTAACCAATATAACCTAATAAAACAACCTTTAATATATTTTTTAATAATTCAAAAAGAGTTTTGATAGACATTAAGTTTTTAAAATATTTTGTCGGATTTAGTTTATCAAGTTTGGGGACTAAAGGAGCTGTTGCAACAAGCGGCCCTACTTGGATGAAATCGGCCATAATCGCAACAAACCAAGCTATAAAAAGAATTGGGCCTATAATTAATACTGCACATTTTATTGTGACTGTTAGAATATAAGTCAAGCCAATATCAGACAAATGCCCATTTGGAATTTGTTCATAAAGTAAAACATAGAGCTGAACAATTTGGTTCCAAACAAACGGTGCAAGCCCAAAAATTACAGAGAATAAAATTAGCAGAGAAATAGCCGTTGAAAAATCTTTTGACTTAACAACCTGCCCTTCTTTTCTTGCCTGCTCAAGTTTCCTTGGGGTGGCGTCATATTGTTTATCTTCATCACCCATTTGCTATATCCTTATTAATTATAATTATAGCATGGTCAAGATTGAATTTATTTGTAATAAATTTTTGATATGATACAGGGTTTTATAATTTACACGATTTGCTAGCCAGCAACTATTTTTACTCCTGAACTTGTACCTAATCTTTCAGCCCCTGCTTCAAGCATTTTTATTGCGGTTTCTTTATCTCTTATACCTCCTGATGCTTTCACTTGCAGTCCGTATGGAGATACAGTATCATACATAAGTTTTACATCTTCCGCTTTTGCACCTACGCCGCCTTTGACAAATCCTGTTGATGTTTTAACAAAATCTGCTTTTGCTTCTATACATAATTCACAAGCTTTTTTGATTTCATCTTTTGTAAGCAGGTCTGTTTCCAAGATAACTTTTAGCGGTTTATCTTTGCAGGAAGTTTTTACAGTTTTTATATCGTTCAAAACAAAATCGTAATCTTTATCTTTTAATTTACTGACATTAATTACCATATCAATTTCATCCGCTCCATCCTCGATTGCTTTGGATGTTTCAAAGGCTTTCACGTCAGATCTGTTAGCTCCAAGAGGAAAACCTACCACAGTTACAACTTTTACATCAGTGTGTTTTAATTGTTCTTTTGCAAACTTTACGTATAGAGGGTTAATGCACACGCCTAAAAATTTATATTCTTCAGCTTCTTTAAAAAGTTTTAGAAAGTCCTCATGCTTTGCATCTTGTTTCAAAAGCGTATGTTCAATATGTTTGTTTAAATCTTTCATCTTACCCCCTTTATATTGTCTAGAATCTTTGCTGTTGAATATGATTTATTTAGAGTGAAGAAATGCAGCCCTTCAACATTATTTTTAATCAAATCCAAACACTGTTCGGTTGCATAGTCTATCCCAAAATCTCTTAATGAAATCGGATCGTCTGCATATTTTTCAGCTTTTTCATTTATGATATTAGGAATTGTAACTCTTGCCATGGAAGTCATTTTCTGTAATTGATTTTTGCTGATAATCGGCATTATCCCCGCAATAACAGGAAGATTTATACCTTTCTCTCTTAAAATTTCAGTGTAATTATAGAATTTTTTATTGTCGAAGAAGAGTTGTGTAAATATTACGTCCGCTCCGGCATTTACCTTTTTTTTCAGGTTAAGAATATCAGAATGCAGATCCGGACTTTCAATATGTCCCTCAGGGTATCCTGCAACTCCTATTGATAGGTTTGTTTTATCTTTTATAAATGCAACCAATTCATTCGCATAATTAAAATCGAAATGCCTATCAGATTCACATGTAGGAATATCTCCTCTTAATGCAAGGATATTTTCTATTCCTGATTTTTCAATTTTTATTAATCTTTCATTTACACTTTTTTTAGACGATGTAATGCAGGTAAAATGAGGTACAACATTAATTCCAAGGTTTCTTATAATGTTTAAAAGTTCAAAGGATTTATTACCCTTTCCGCCTGCTCCGTACGTTAATGATATAAATTGCGGGGTGTATTGTTTTAAAACTTTTATCTCTTCTATAAGTTTTTTGTCGTCGGATTTTGGGGGGAAAACTTCAAAAGAAATTAGTGGAAAATTTTTATTATTTGTGTAAATTTCTTTCAACTTCATAATTTGATTATATCATAAAGATTAATTATAATGCTTTTATGGATTTAAAAAACAAGTTAAAAATTCTCACAGGAGATATTCTTGGTGGATTAAACGCCGCTATAATTACACTTCCTCAGGCTTTGGCTTTTGGTGTCGCAACAGGCTTTGGTGCAAGTGCCGGATTGTGGGGTGCTGTGATATTATCTTTTGTCGCAGGAATTTTGGGGACAAAAGTTCCGATGATATCAGGGGTTACTGGCCCTGTCGCAATAGTTATAGCTTCAATTATGCATGCTCTAAATAAGGATCTAAGTTCCGTTATATTTATAATTCTGATTGCCGGGATATTTCAAATTTTGTTATCTCTTACAAAATTGACAGAAATTGTTAAATATGTTCCTTATCCTGTTATTTCAGGTTTTATGAATGGTGTTGGAATAATTATTATAATAATGCAGATAAATCCTCTTGTAGGCTTACCCGTTTCTGCAAATACGATATCAAGTATTGAAAATTTGATAAAATCTGCGGGAGCTTTCAATATTGATTCAATCATTATAGGTTTGTTAACTTTGTTAATCGTTTTTTTCTTTCCTAAAAGATTTAACAAATATTTTCCGGCTCAAATTTTTGCATTAATTATTTGTACAATTATTTCTGTTAAATTTGGTTTGAATGTTTCGAGAATATCTGAAATTTCTGTTAATTTACCTAAATTTATCTGTCCAAGGACGAATCTTCACGATTTGATAACTTACCTGCATTATGGTGTTACGCTTGCGATTATTTTGTCATCAGAGAGTTTGTTAACTGGACTTGTTTGCACTTCTATTACAAAAAAACAATTGTCAGCCAAAAGAATACTTGCATCTCAAGGAATAGGAAATATATTCTGTGCTCTTACCGGAACAATGCCAGGTTCTGCCGCAACAATGAGAACTGTAGCGGCTTTAAAAACAGGTGCATCAACAAAATTTGCAGTGTTAGTTTCGGCTGTTATTCTTGTTTTGTTGGTTTCTCAATTCGCTGATTTTGTCGCAGAAATTCCACTTGCTGTTTTGGCGGCAATTCTTATCAAGATTGGGTATGATATTTTGGACACGAAATTTATAAAAGTTCTTAAAATTGCCCCTAAAGATGATTTGTATGTACTTATTTTGGTCTTCATTCTGACTGTATTCTACAATTTGATTGTGGCTGTTGGTGCGGGTATCGTATTGGCTGCTCTTTTGTACGCAAAAAGAGTTGCAGATAAAGCAAAAATTATTGACAAACCTGTTTATGACGCAGATATTATGAAACTTGAAATAGCTGTTGAAAAAGATTATAAACATAAAATTCGTGTTGTACATATTGACGGAGCATTCTTTTTTGGCTCAGCAACACAGTTAATATCTCATTTTGATGAATTATTGGGGACTAGGTATTTAATTCTTGTTTATGACAGTAGTGATATGCTTGATATATCTGCAATATTTGCCCTTGAAGATATTATTCTTCGTTTAAAATCTCAACATATAAAAATTCTTCTTGTTCTGAACAGTGAGAAACTTTTGCAACAGTTAAGAGATTATAAAGTAGTTGCTCAAATAGGTGAAAAACATGTCTTTTCGTCTGAAATTTCTGCAATTGAATTTGCAAAAGCTTCGTTTAAAAAACGTGTGAAGAAAAAATACTTTAATAAATAAAAAGAACCTCGTTTTTTTATGAGGTTCTTTTTTTATATTTAAAAATCGTACTTCGGAATCATAAATACTTCGTTATTTGCATCTTTGTCTACGAAGTCCAGATAATATTTCATAGCTTTGTCCTTAACTTCATCATAATAGTCTTTTGATATGTATTTTCTATGAAAATCATTTAGCTCTCCGGAATAGTTACCCAACACGTTTGCGTAAGTTTCTATGACTGATTTATCTGAACCACCTCCGTAGGCTTTTGTTTTTGCATCAGTACCGGAAGGACGTATTTCTATGTACTTGTCACTAAATTCAAGATAAGTCCCGTCACCTACAAATTTGATGCACAATAAATTGTCGAATACAAGACTTTTAAATGTATGGTTAAGAACATCTTTTACATCTTCTAAAGTCATTTTCCCCTCTTTTACAGCCATTGCCATTGAAAGAAAGAATAAATCATTTTTAGTTCTCTTTTCTTCCCCTTTTGCCTTGTCTTCTTTCAATTTATTTATGTCAGGTTCTGATTCATTATAGTACGCAATATCTACACGTGTATCATATTGCCCTTTAATATTGTTATCTTTAAATATTTCTACCAGGTATTCAGACAGGGAAACTTGTTCTTTCTGTAGTTTGGAAATTAATGCAGATGCAACAATTATGGCTTCTGTTGCACTCTTTTCTCTCATTGCGATTGCTAATCTTCCGTTATTTGATTTTATTAAGTCTTCCGAACCCAGTATCATCCCGCCTGATTCTTCTCCGGCAAAGAGAAGTCTGGGGTTAAGCCCAAGATTGATTGAATTGCCAAATACATCATCAATAACAACTTCTTTTTCGGGGGAGTTTTTCAACTTTAATTCGACTTTTTTCATTATATTTGCTATCTCTTTAAAGCCTACCGGAACATTGATAACCTTAACTCCTTGATTTTTTGCCCATTCATCCCAAGAAATTGCGGATGCTGTCGTTTTGATTATAAATCTTGGATGTTTGTTCCATAGTTCTTGTTTTTTCAATTGTTTTGACCAAAAATCCATTATCATTAAAAATGCTTGATTGGCTGTAAATATTGTGAGTATTAGGTCTTCATTCAACCTGATGTAATCAATTCCGGCTCTTTCAAGTTCTGGAATCGTGCAAGCAAATTCTGTCTGTGCGATGGTTAATCTGTCATGGTCAGGATCTGTTATTAATACAGAAGTTCCAACCGGCATTTCTGTTAATTTCTTTTCGTAGTGCAATGTTTCAATGACCGGGAAGAATTTATCTCCATTTTGCCTTTTAGAAGTAACCGTTGCATCTACTGAGTAGTCATAAAATGCTTTTTCACCTTTTGGGGTATGGTCATATTTTCCTATAGAATGGAAGAATGGGTCTTCCTCTGTATTAAACCAAGTAAATTTTTCTGATATTCCCAATTTATTTAAAACTCTGCTAAGTGTTCTATATGCTGAACCTCCAACATTTTCAATTACAATTTTATCTTTGATTTTTTTTATTAAATCAAGGTTAACTTTTTGTGCAACTCCGGATTTTAGATATTCTACGTAAAGATCAACTCCATCATCAACTTTTGAAAGCACAGTTTCATCAATTAAAGGGTTGTCTTTTGCGGCTATTTCAATTTTGTATGATCCATTTCTTTTCGTTGTATCAAAAATTTCTCTAATTTTGTTTACAAACTCCATTGATTCTTCGGGAAGATACTGACTTCCTTGGCAGTTAAGGTCTTTAGTCGCATTTTTTACAGAAATACCATGGCTCGAAGTTATGTATTCTCCTCCCAATAAATCAAGTTTAAATGCCAAGAATGATGCAAGCCAAATTGGGATAGTCTTCTTTCCCTCAGGAACAAGTGTTCTGATCCCGTTTGCAGCCTGAATTCTTGTTATTGCCTCAAGAAACAAGTCTGAATTATATCTGACCTCTCTTCCTGCGACCTTTATAATTTGGTCATTAGGATATTTTTCTTTTGCAACGAGAGCTTTTGCAAGTGTTGCTAAAACTATACCAACAAGGTTGATAGGAAATCTTGTGTCTTGTGGATATAAAATGTTTTGCGGTCCTCTAATGCCTGCAGTAGAAACTTTTGCTTCTTTTGCATAGTTAGCAAACCACTCTTCAAGATTTAAGCCTTCAGGATTCTTCTTCTCATCGTAAGGTAATAAGTGTTCCTTCTTTAGGGTAAACGTAAATGATCCCTCTTTAGAAAAATCCATTAAATTTAAATTTTTTACATAGTCCGGCGTTTTTTCATATACGCTTTTAAATAATTGATTTTCGAGTTCAACGTTAGATTTTTTCATTACTCTCTCCTTAAATATATTTTAGTTATAATGATATATAAAAAACTTGTAATGTGCAATCTTTGAATATATAATCATGTTGTATATTAATTTCAATATGGAGTAGGTAATGTTCTGGGATAAAGATAAGAACTATACAAAAAGAAAAGCATCTGAATTTAATGCTTGGAGATCATTTTTACAGATTTTAGTTTGCAGGTATTTTTACGGCATAAGGTTGAAATTTGTGTACCGAATTGAGGTCCAAGGATTAGAAAATGTTCCTAAAGATAACAGGTATATAGTTTGTGCAAATCATTTATCAACTCTTGATCCTCCGATGCTTGCCGCTGTCATGCCAAGAAGAATTTCATTTATGGCAAAACAAGAGTTGTTTAATATCCCTTTTATAAGATGGTGGCTAGACTGGCTTGGTGCTTTTGCTGTTAATAGAGAAAGTTTAAGTCCTTCGACAATAAAGACGGTTATGGAAATCAAAAAAAGTAACTGGGTATTTGGAATTTTTCCTCAAGGAACAAGGGGTGTTCCAGGGGTTATTGAAGGCGTTACAAAAGGATTCGCAGGGCTTGCCAAAATAACTAAATGCGATGTTTTGCCAGTAGGAATTATTGGGACAGATGAAGTCAAACGAATTCCATTTACTGGAAAAATAATTGTAAAAATTGGGAAACCAATACCTTACAGTAATAATCCTGAAGAGGTTGTTGAAAAATGGATTGATTCAATCCAAAATCTTACAGGGTTTAAGTACGTTTCTAAAGATGATGGTGAAAATTTAGGAGTTAAGAATGGTTAAGAAAGAAAGGAATTATAATAGAAGATATCCGTATGAATACAATATATTTCGTACGATGTTTTATATGAGTTTTCTGTATGTTGTTGTTATACCTTTTATGAAAATATTTTATAATTATACTATAACAGGCAGAGAAAACCTCCCGACAAAAGCGAAAAGCGGGAAGTTCATCTATACTGCAAACCACGTTTCCCATTTTGACCCTCCGATGGTTACCATGGCTTGCGGACGTCCTATTGCTTATATGGCAAAAAAGGAACTTTTTCAAAAGGGTGATAAATTTGAGTGGTTGGTAAAAAGGCTTGGGGCTTTTGCTGTTGACAGAACTAAGCCTGAAATAGCGACATTTAAAACAGTTAAAGATATTTTATCAACAAGCTGGTCTTTAGGTGTATTTCCTCAAGGTGGAATTCGCCCTTATGGATCTGATTTAGGTGATTTGAAAAAGGGATTTATTGTAATAGCCAAAAATGCAAAAGCTGATATTGTGCCGGTTGCAATTGGAGGTTTTACAGGATACCCAAAACTAAAACCTTTTACAAGAAGAGAGGTTCATTTACATGTTGGCAAACCTATTTCATATAAATTGAGTGAAGAGGAAATAATTTATGAATGGTGTAAGCAAATCACAGAATACGCTGACTATAAGAATACCGCACCTATACCGCAATCTTTGCTTGAAAAACAACCTGTTTGATAATACTATATAAGTTTTATTCGTTAATTAGTAATAAAAAGCTCCTTTTTTTATAAAGGAGCTTTTTTGTAGTTAAATGATGAAAGAAAAGTTTTTTGTTATTTTACTAAGCTTTGGCTGGTTGTTCTTGAGGTTGCATTTGTTCAAGTTTTGCTAATGCTGCAGTTGCTGCTTCTTGAACGTTTTTGTCTTGGTCGTTCTTTGCAATCGTGAACAATGTAGTCAAGTCTTGTTTGTATGCCGGTTGTTGAATGTAGCTTAATGCTTCGATTGCTGAAGTTCTAACCATTGGGTTAGGATTGTTTTTCAATTGCTCAACAATAGTTACGGCACCCGGAAGTTCTGTTAAAGGAACTGTAGAGCCTGTTAATTTAGCTACTTCATCACCATAAAGTTTTTCCATTATTGATGATGTGAACATTGCATAACTCTTATTTCTTTCAGCTTGTTCCATAGGAGTTATAGTTGTTGCAAGTGCTTTGTCAGCATCTGAAAGCTTTTCTCCGTTCATTAATTTTTGTCTTGCAGCTACTTGCTCTTGAGTTGGACCTGCAAGTTTGCTTGAATCAGCGTTAATAATATTATTCAAAGCGTTAACAACCTTTTCATCAAGCAATTCAGTTGCTTTTTGAGGGTCATCTTTTACCATATTTGCGATTTCTTCCATTGCGTTAGCTTGAACTTCAAAGTCTGGGTTTGTTAATTTTGCTATGAAAGAATTAAGATCTACTTGAGGTGTCATTGCAACAGGCTGTTCAATTTCAACTTTTGGTTTGTCAGCCTCTTTGGTCTCTGCAGGTTGTGCTACTACAGAAGCCGGAGCATTAACATTTTGCTGTTGAATTACAGGTGCCGGAGTTACAACTGGTGGAACAACAACTTGTGGTGTAACAGCCTGAGGAGCAACAGTTTGAACTGCATTTTCAGGTGCTTGTGCTACTGTTGGTTGTACCGGTTGTTGAACTGGCATGTAATATGGCTGAACTTGTGCCTGTGGATATGAATACAACTGGTTTTGCGGGTATGAATAATATGGCATTGTCGGTTGTGCATATTGTGGAACGTTCATAGCAACCTGGCCAACTCCCGGTGCACTTACTGATGGATTATGTACATCAATTTTTACAGCGTTGTAATTAGGTGCAGGAATCGGCTGTGGGCATGCATAACTTGGTACCATCTGGGGTTGCATGTAAGGATTTACTAAACTTGGAGCTTGAATCATCTAATTTCTTCCTTTCATCAATATAAAATATTTACTATTTTCATTCTACCGTTTAAATATCCCTGAAGATATAAAATTGCTAAATTTAAAAATTTTTTTAATAATTCTTAACAAATAAACGTTTGTAAAATTTCTATACTTAATTTTATATTTATGCTATAATATTGATGTATTGTATTAAACGGGATTACATTCTTATGATTTTGAACAAAAATGAGAGAAAATCTATCAGAACTTGTTTTGGTAAAACTTTAGCAAAATTAGGGGAGACAAATCCTAATATTGTTGTTTTGGATGCTGATTTGTCATGCTCTACACAAACTCAGATATTTGCTAAAGAATTCCCAGACCGTTTCTTTAATTGTGGAATAGCAGAACAGGACATGATTGCAACTGCTGCTGGGTTAGCTTCTGTTGGTAAAATACCTTTTGCCTCAAGCTTTGCTATGTTTGCTACAGGCAGGACGTATGACCAGATTCGAAATTCTGTTTGTTATCCCGAATTTAATGTTAAAATTGTAGGAACACATGGCGGTGTTACCGTTGGGGAAGATGGGGCAAGCCATCAGGCGTTAGAGGATATTTCTTTAATGAGAGGTATTCCTAACATGTCAGTTATTGTTCCTGCTGATTGCAGAGAGTGTGAACAAGTTATAAAGTTTGCGTCAGAAAATTACGGTCCTATGTATATTAGAATTCCGCGGACAAATGTTTGTGATGTTTTTGATGAAAGCTATAATTTTGACTTCTGTAATGCAAAAGTCCTTACAGATGGTGATGATGTTACTGTAATTACAAACGGTGAGACTCTTGCTGAGGTTATTGAAGCACGTGAAAACTTGTTAAAGCAAGGATATTCAATCCAGATTATACACGTTCCTGTCGTCAAGCCTCTTGACGGTGCTACAATAATTGATCAGGTTAAGAAAACAAAGTTTGTCATGACAGTGGAAAATCACTCTATAATAGGTGGCTTAGGAAGTGCTATTTGCGAGTTACTTGCTGAGTATTATCCTGTTCCTGTTCACAGGATTGGGGTGAATGATAATTTCGGTCAAAGCGGGAAATGGGATTTTCTACTTGATTATTATGGCTTAAGTGCTCAAAAATTAGCAATAAGTATTAAACGCTACGTCGATAAATATCGTCTGGTAAAGTAAATAAAGGAAAAGTATGATTCAATTCAGATCAGTAACAAAAAAGTACAAAAATGATCATTATGCACTAAAAAATATTAATCTTGATATTATGTCAGGAGAATTTGTTTTTATTGTAGGGGCATCAGGTGCAGGAAAGTCTACTTTGATGAAACTTCTTTATAATGAAGAACGCCCTTCAAGTGGAACGGTTACAATAGGTGGGATTAATGTCGCAAATTTGCCAAGTGATAAAGTCCCTAATTTAAGACGCTGTATGGGAATTGTATTCCAGGATTATAAACTTTTACAGAATCAAAGTGTATATGATAACGTGGCTTATGTTATTAGAACTCTTGGCATAAGTTCGAAAGAAATTAATGCAAGGGTATCCGGTGCTCTCAAGATAGTGGGCCTTTATAATAAGATGAATGCTTATCCTTCAGAATTATCTGGCGGCGAACAACAAAGAGTAGGTATTGCTCGTGCGATAGTTAATGGGCCTCCGCTACTTATTGCAGATGAACCGACTGGAAATTTGGATCCAAAAAATTCAATGGAGATTATGCAAATTTTGGATCAAATTAATCAGAGAGGGATTACTGTTATAGTGTCCACTCATGATAATGCTATGGTAGATTATTTTAGAAAAAGAGTTATTACTCTTGATAAGGGTGAAGTAGTTAGGGATATACAAGCAGGTACGTATGAATAGTTCAAAAACAAGGATAAAAAAACAGGTAAAAAAGCATATTCCAAAAGATTGGCTCTGTGAGTTGAGAATATTGTACAGACTTACAAAACAGACTGTTCATGATATTGCAAGAACAGGTATCGTAAATCTTGTTATCATAACAACAATGGCGGCTATTTTAACTATATTTGGTTCATTTTTCAGATCGGCTCTTTCTATTTCATCATTTGCTCACGAACTTGGGAATGTTCTTGAAATATCCGTTTATTTGAAAGAAAATTCTGATGCAAATGTTGTCAAAAATCGGGTTAAAGAGTTTGAGCATGTTGAGAATGTAACAATAATACCGAAGGCTTCATCTTGGAGTAATTTGAAGCGAGAGATGGACTTGCCTGATATTGAAAATCCTTTGCCTGATACATTACATGTAAAGGTTGACAAGCCTGAAAATATTGAACAAGTGTTTAATAATGTGAAACAACTGCAATCTGTAGAGGATATGAGTTACGCTCAAGATCTTGCTAAAAAAATTGAGGCTTTGAATAGAATTGTCAATATGATTACTGTGTTTGTTGTTATTATTATGGCTATTTTGACAATTACAATCATAAACAATACTATACAACTTGTTATTCAATCAAGAAAAGAAGAAATTGAGATTATGCGTTTAATGGGGGTTTCTAATTGGTATATCAGATTCCCGCTTATTATGCAGGGTGCATTTTACGGATTTTCAGGTGCTGTGATTGCCTTGTTGCCTTTGAATGTAGTACAAAACGGCTTAAATCATATGCATCAGTTCTTCATGGTTCCAACGCCATTATATGCACAAACTTTTGTTGTAACGATAATGTTTGCTATGGCTATTTTATTTGGTGCTGGTGGAAGTTTTCTATGCATTAAGAAACATTTACAGGTATAGTTAATGAAAGATAAAAATAATATACTTTTAATATCTGAAGATGAACAATTTTTAAAGGTTTTAGCTTCAAAACTTTTGTTTTTACGATGTAATGACAAAGTAGTTTCTTCAAATTATAGCGAAGCTTTTACATCTGTTGATTTATATATGCCTATTGTAGTTCTTGTTCATGGAACTGATAGGGATGAAACTTATGATTTAATAAAAGATTTACGGAAAGATAAATCTTTATGCATTATTTTAGTTTCCGATTCTTACAAGCCCGAGTTCATATTAGCTGCCTATGATTGTGGAGCAGATGATTTTATATTGTCTTCCGCTGATGATTTTGAATTCGTATTGAGAATAGTTCATAATATGAAGCATAATTCTGTAAAGTATTTGAATTTTAGGAATGTAAGAATGTTAGAACAGTTAGGCGTAATGGACGAGAATTCCGGTGTTTATAATTATTCAAGTTCCAAGCAGGTTATTGAAAATTATATTGATGATTACCTTTTGGAAAAAGGTTGTTTTATGGCCTTGTCTGCAAGTGAAAAAAGTAAGGCAAATTTTGATGTAGAGAAATTAGCACTTAATGTAAAGAGTATTGTTAGAGTTGATGATGTTGTAACTTATGGGAAAGGCTCAAAAGTCTATGTTTTGCTACCAAATGCAGATTTGAATCAGGCACTTGTAGTGTTTAATAAGGTAAAAGAAAGTTGTTTGGAAGAGTTTGAAATTTGTGCGGGTATTTCAGGCATAAGCGATAAAAATTTTGAGCAGATAGAAAGTGATGCATTAAATAGTCTTTCAACCGCTTTAGCAACGGGTATGGAGTATTCTTTTGCTCAAGATGAGCAAGAAACTTTGGATGAATGGTTGGATGATGACGAATTAAAAAAGGGGTATAAAATTTTCCGCCAAATTTTTAATAAAAAAATGGAAAAAGTTATAGCTCCGGTTTTTTACAGACTACAAAAAACTTATGAGGATAAACTTTTTGATACGGAAATAGAGCAATACACAGACCAAAATCAATGTGTTTTTAAACTGATTAATAAAAAACAGGAAAGTGTTTTGAAAATTGTGTATCCAGGGTTTGCTAAAATTGTGATTTCTGTTACTCACGAAGGTCTTGATAGCCCTGAAAATACGGAAATTCAGATTCCACTTACTAAAATTACTCAAAGAGAGCTCGTTAAGATAGTAGAAGATTTTATTAAAGATTTCAAAAAGTCGATATTATAATTGTAAAGGAGATGTATGAATACTTTATCAGCAGAAGACAGTTTGGTATTAATAATTGATATACAGGAAAAATTAGTTGCGGCCTTAAATAAAGATGTTGTAGTTTCAAATGCTTTAAAGGTTGCTACTTCGGCAAATATTTTAGGAATTCCGATTATTGTAACAGAGCAATATCCTAAAGGGCTTGGTTGTACTGTTCAAAGTTTAAAGGATGTCTTGCCGCAAGAAACCCAAATCGTTGAAAAAACTTATTTTAACGCACTACTTGAGGATGGCATGCTTGATAAAATTAAATCTTATGGTAAGAAGCAGATTGTAATTTTTGGAATAGAAACGCATATTTGTGTATATCAAACAGCATCCGCTTTGATTGAACAGGGTTATGAAGTTTATGTTATAAAAGATGCCTGTGCAAGCAGAAATAAATATGAGTTTAAACAGGGTATTGATGCCATGGTTGCAAATGGTGCGAAAATTTCTTGTGTTGAGATTGCTCTATTTGATTGGTTAAAAGGTGCTAAAAATCCTAAATTTAAAGAGGTTCAGGCACTTATTAAGTAAAATAAAATGTTAAATGTATGAGGAGAACTTATGAAAAAATTTATTTTCCCTATTTTTAAGATGTTTTCGGATATTATGTTTCAGAGTAAGTTTAATGCTTTTACTTTGGCAGAAGTTTTAGTTACCTTGGGTATAATAGGTGTAGTTGCAGCAATGACAATGCCGACACTTATATCAAATCATCAAAAAACAGTTTATGTTACCCAGCTCAAGAAGGTATATACAGAACTTTCGCAAGCGGCGAAGCGTGCAATTAATGATAGTAACGCAGTTTCTCTTGATGAAACAAGATTTAATTTTAATGTGGCAGGTGCTTCAAGTAACTTTTTAAAGACGTATTTTAATGTCGCTCAAGATTGTGGTACAACTTTAACTCCTTGTTTCGCAGAAAGTTATAAATATATAAATGGAACTGATTTTGTAGTCTCAGAACCACAAGCTGCAGTTTCACTTGCTAGCGGTGCTTCTATATCAGTTTTTGAGAATTGGTTTAGTTACCGAGACAATGGGGATCATGGATATATGAATATGAATATTGATATCAATGGTGCTGCTCCTCCCAATATTGTTGGTAGAGATATGTTTTATATTCAACTTTATAGTGATGGGAAAGTTGCTGAGCACTACGACATTTATTTATATGACACTATTGAGCAGCAATTTGAACAATGTTTGACAGGTGAATATAACTCCTATGGACGAGGTTGTTTTTCTAAAATAGTTGCAGACGGTTGGAAAATGGATTATTAAATGTATTTTATATCTTTTTGGATTTGATTTTTTAGTGCGTCGAGGGAATTAAATTTTTTCTCGACGCGTATCATTTTGTTAAACTCAACAAAAAGTTTTTCGCCATAAATATTTTTGTCAAAATCCAGTATATGTGTTTCAAGAATTGTTCCCTCTCCCTTTACAGTTGGCCTGGTTCCGAAATTTGCTATACCTTTGCCGTAATTTGTTTGAACTGAATAAACTCCGTGAGGTAATTCTATTAGTTCATCAGGGTAAATTAGATTTGCTGTTTTGAAACCTATTGTTCTGCCAATTTGTTTGCCTTTTATAACTTCGCCTGATGTAGAGAATTTATAACCTAACATCAAATTTGCTTTTTCTATATTCCCTTGTGAAAGATTTTTTCTTATAACAGAACTGCTTATTATTTCATTATTTATTTTTTGAGGTGGAAGTTCAAAATATTTGTATCCGAATTTATTAGAATTATTTCTTAAAAATTCTGCATTCCCGCTTTTTTTATACCCAAAATTGTGATTCCAACCTGTTGAAATAGCACAAGGACTGAAATATTTTATCAGTATATCTTTTAAATACTCGGATGCAGTAAGACCTGATATACTCTCAAAATCCAATTCATATAGGAAATCTATTCCAAGTTCCTCAATTTTTAGTTCTTTTACTTTTTTAGGTAATATGTATTTGGGGCTTTTCCCATAAAAAAAACAATTCGGATGATCTTTAAAAGTTATGACAGCTGATTTACAATTATTTTGATGAGCATATTCAACGGCACTTTTTATAACTGTTTTGTGCCCCAGATGGACTCCGTCAAAAAAACCAAGTGCAATAGATAAGTTTTGATTTTTAGATAGCTCTGTGATTATTTGCATATATTTATTATATTATAAATAAATTGGTATACGCGATAAATTAAGCTTGAAAAGTTGTAAATATTCGGTTATAATTGTTTTATACGGATTAGGTTGCGGGGTTTAGATTTATGAATAAATTTGGATTTACTTTAGCAGAAGTTTTGGTGACTTTAGGTATAATAGGTGTGGTTGCAGCAATGACAATGCCTACACTTATTTCCAACCATCAAAAAACAGTGTATGTAACTCAGCTTAAGAAGGTATATACGGAACTTTCGCAAGCTGCGAAAAGAGCTATAAATGATAATAATCTGGTATCCCTTGATGAGGGGAAATTTACTTCATATAACCCAAACGCTTCAAAAGAGTTTTTAAATACCTATTTTAACGTAGTTCAAGATTGTGATACGTCTTTAACTCCTTGCTTCGCAGAAAGTTATAAATATATAAATGGAACAGCATTTGAAGCTAATGAGCCACTAGCTGCAGTTTCACTTGCTAGTGGAGCCTCTATATCAGTTAGAGATAATGCTTTTAGTTATCAGTCTGATGGATTTCACGGGTATATGGATTTGCATGTAGATATTAATGGGGCTGCTCCTCCCAATATTGTTGGCAGAGATATGTTTTATATTCAACTTTATAGTGATGGGAAAGTTGCTGAGCACTATGATAGTTATGTATATGATGCTATTGAGTCACAATTTGAGCAATGCTTGACTGGAGATGCCAATGAAGCCTATGGACGGGGTTGTTTTTCTAAAATTGTCGCAGACGGATGGAAAATGGACTACTAAAAGCATAAAAGGTTCTTTTAATTCAAGAAAAGAGTTACACACGTACTTGTGTAGCTCTTTTGCATAATGTGTTTATATAATAAAAAAGTTTACTAAAAAGCCCCTTTAACTAAGGGGCTTTTTTTTATTTATGTGCTGTACTTTTCAAATGCAGTTCTCTTAATTGTTGAAGAGAAGCTTCTCCCGGAGCATCGCTCATAAGATCTTTAGCACCTGAATTTTTCGGAAATGCTATAACATCTCTGATACTTTCTGTTCTGCAAAGCAATGCAACAAGTCTGTCTAAACCGATTGCCAAACCTGCATGAGGAGGTGTACCATATTGTAGTGCATTAACCATAAATCCAAATTTTTCTTTAGCTTCTTCTTCAGTTAAACCTAAAGCCTTAAATATTGCAGATTGAACTTCTGATGAGTGAATTCTGACCGAACCGCCTCCAAGTTCTGTTCCGTTATAGACGATATCATACGCAATAGATTTTACATTTCCTAAGTCACCTGATTTCAATTTGTCTAAATCTTCAATGCAAGGAGAAGTAAACGGATGGTGCATAGCCATAAATCTACCTTCTTCATCTGACCATTCAAACATTGGGAAATCAACCACCCATAAAAGGTTATGCTTACTTTCATCTATTAGATTTAATCTCTTGCCGAAATAAAGTCTTAATCTTCCCATAATATCGTAAACAAGTTTTGGCTTATCTGCTACAAAGAATATTATGTCACCTGCTTCAGCTTGTGCTCTTTCTTGAATTTGTTTAGCCTGTTCTTCCGTCACAAATTTCAAAACAGGAGATTTTGCCGTACCATCTTCATTATAGATAATATTTGCAAGAGCTTTAGCCCCAAACGATACTGCAAGTTTAGTAATATCATCTATATCTTTTCTTGAGAATTTTGCTCCGCCTGGGATTCTTATGCCTCTTACAATACCACCGTTTTCAAGGGTATTTTTAACTATTTGAAATTCTGACTGTAAAATAATATCGCCAATATCAAACAATTCTAAGCCAAAACGTGTATCCGGTTTGTCTGAACCAAACCTATCCATAGCTTCTTGCCAAGGCATTTGAATGAAAGGAGGTTTAACTTCAACACCGGCTGCTTTAAATGTATCTACAATCAATCCTTCAACGACTTTTATAACGTCTTGCTGCTCTACAAAAGACATTTCAATGTCGATTTGTGTAAATTCAGGTTGTCTGTCTGCTCTCAAATCTTCATCTCTGAAACATTTTGCGATTTGGTAGTATCTTTCAATACCTCCAACCATCAACAATTGCTTGAATATTTGCGGAGATTGAGGAAGGGCGTAGAATTTGCCTTCCTGAACACGTGAAGGTACCAAATAATCCCTTGCACCTTCAGGAGTAGTTTTAATCAAAATAGGTGTTTCAACTTCCAAGAAATCAAGATTGTTTAAATAATGTCTTGCTGCTTGGCAAATTTTATGACGTAAAGTAAGATTATGCAACATCTTTTCACGTCTTATATCCAAATACCTATATTTTAATCGAACATCTTCTGATACATTTTCATCATCCAGAACAAAAGGCAGTGTCTTAGCTTCAGACAATATTTCAACAAATTCAGGATACATTTCGACCTGTCCTGTAGCATACTTTTCATTATAAGTTTCTTCAGGTCTGCGTGTAACCTTGCCGCGAACCGTAATTACATATTCTGAACGAACTTTTTCAAATATTTTGTGTACGTCAGGATTTATTTGAGGGTTTGCAACAAGTTGGAAAAAACCGCTTCTGTCCCTAAGTTCAATAAATAAAATCCCGCCTAAGTCTCTTACTGTAGAAACCCAACCTGATAGTGTTACTTCTTCATTGATATTAGATAAGTTAAGCTCTCCACAGTTATGATTTTTCATCTTTGTTGTAATCATCTTATGTTCCTTTTCTCTTTCTATTTACAGACTTAATTCAATATTAGCAAAAACATAAAAAAATGAACATAAAATGTGAAGAATAATTTAAGCAATTCATATTTAAAGGTAGTTATTGTTGAAGTTATGCAGGATTTTGAATTTTATTTTCCTACACTGTCGTAGTCATCTTCATCATATTCAAAATCATCAGGAAGTATTTCAATTATCTGAACTGTCATTACACAAGATATGTTAATATGGAGTTGAGGAGATTTATCCGGCCGAAATGCAAGATTTTTACGATCTTTCACTTCGCAATTTTTTATTGTGATAAATTGATACCCGCCATTTAGTATATAAAACAGCATATTGTCAGGAATAGTATTGCTGAAACGCATATTCTCAGGTAACAACAATTCCCCTTCGATTTGTTGTTCATTTGTGGTAATCAATACTTGCATTCTAGGTAAATCATTCATTCTCATATTTTTTTGCTATCCTTTATAGTATTAGCGGCAGATTTTCTGCCGCTGTATCTATTTACTTGTGCCTTTAAACATTTCTTTTATACCGTCAACTGAAGACAAAATTCCCGTAGCTTCATAAGGCATATAAACAACTTTATTATTTTCACCGCTGGTGATTGTTTGCATTGTTTCAAGATATTTCATGGCTATTAAATATTTGTCAGGTTGCCCTTTATCTGCTAACGCTGTTATAATTCGTTGAATAGCCTCTTTTTCTGCATCAGCCTCAATTATACGGGCTTGTGCTATACCTTCTGCTCTCAAAATTTCTGCCTGTTTTTCACCTTCGGCTGAACGAATTGCGGCTTCTTTTTCCCCTTCTGCTTTTCTTATTGCAGCTTCTTTTAAGCCTTCTGCTTCGGTTATGGTAGCCTTCTTTTCTCTGTCTGCTTTCATCAATTTATCCATTGATGCCTGGATATCTGCTGGAGGGAATATATCTTGAATTTCTACGCGATTAACCTTTACACCCCATTTGTTAGTCGCTTCATCAAGAGTCGTCCTCAATTCATCATTAATCTTCCCGCGAGAAGTTAAGGTTTCTTGCAAATCCATTTGGCCGACAAGGTTTCTTAAAGTTGTTTGTGTTAACTTCTCAATTGCATCAGGTAGATTTTTGATTTCATAAACAGCACTTTTTGCATCAACAATTTGAAAATAGATTAAAGCGTTGATTGTTATTGAAACGTTATCTTTAGTTATTACGTTTTGACGGGGAAAATCATACATTTGTTCTCTTAAATCAATCCTGTTTGTAGGTTTTAAATAAAAATAGCTTGTACCATCAAGCCCTCTTTGAGAAACTTTTTCTAAAATCCCTCTTGGAGCTTCTAATATTGGGAAGATAAAGTTAGGACCTGCAGTTAATGTTTTTTCATATCTACCCATTCTTTCTATAATAACTTCTTCCTGTTGTTGTACAATGATAATGCCTTTAAATACGTAAATTAAAAGTGCAACAAGTAAGATTAACAATACTAAACTCATAAATATCTCCTATACTTTCTCTACTGTCAAAACAAGACTTTCATATTTTACGATGCGGACTTCGCTTCCAACATGTATGGTTTCTTCGCTTTCTGTTCTGGCTTCCCATCTCTCATCATAAATTGTAATAGCTCCCGAAAATTTTGTAATCGGTTCAATAACTTTAACAATTTTACCTATATATTTTCCTTGCATTCCTGTTTCTTGTTCTTTATTTTCTCTATGTTTTAAAAGTATGGGTCGTAAAAAAAGAACTGAAACTATTGAAAGAATAACAAAAATCAATGTTAAATATACCCAACTATCTAAGAATAGCGCTACAATCGCGGTTATAAAACCTGCAAGAGCGAGGTTAAGGAAAAATATTGAAGGTGCTAGCATTTCAAGAATGACTGAAACTAATCCGACGATTACAAAAATTTCCCATAAAACCATAATATATATGACTCCTCTTATATTGTGCTTTATGATACCATATTTTTGCCAAACCGTCAATTCTTTATTATTGTTTAATATTCTCTTTGTTGTAATATTTTATTATGATTAGTTTTGATAGTCTGACTTTAAAATATTGGCTTCAGCAGCAGAAAGCTTTTTTAACAAATGCTCGTGTTCAAAAAATTCAACAGCCGACAAGGCGTGATTTTGTATTTTTTATTCGAAATGAAGGTGTTACAAGAAAATTATACATAAATATAAACCCTCAATATTATCATGTATGTTTCATGAATAAAGAAACTGAGAATAATCGTCTCATAAGTATCCCTGAAAAACCTCCAATGTTTTGTATGCTGCTTCGAAAATATCTTGAAAATGCGAGGATAACACATGTTGAGCAACCGGAGTTTGAAAGAATTTTGGAATTTTATTTTGAGACATATAATGAGGTTTCAGAAAAAATTTATTTATGTTTAGCTGTCGAACTTATGGGGAAATATTCAAACGTAATTTTATATAACTACGATACAAATATAATTATTGGTTGTGCCCACAATGTAGGTGCCGAAAAAAGTCGTGAAAGAGAAATGTCCGGAGGATTACCCTATGTTTATCCTTCGGGACGTCCGAATACTTGGTATGCGAATAAAAATTCATTGTCAGAAAAATGTGAGGATATAAATTCCGTTATTGATAACTATTATTCTGAATATATATACAATGATAAAATCAACCGTTTAAGATCAAATTGTAGACAGTTTGTTTCCAATCAATTAAAAAAGGATAGAAATTCTCTAAAGAAAATGCAGTCAAGATTGGATAAAGAAAAATCATTTGACAAGTACAGATTGTACGGAGATTTGATTATGGCAAATCTTTACAACTTGAAAGATTACCAGAAATCTGTGAATGTATATGACTACGAAAATGGCAAAGAAATAGCCCTGGAACTGGATGAAACAAAAACTTTGAAAGAGAATGCAAATAATTTTTATAAACTGTATAACAAATCAAAAACTTCAATATTAAAACTTTCGAAATTATCACAAGATTTGCAAACTCAAATTGATTACTATGAGCAGATTTTATATTCTATAGAAATTGCCGAATCATTTGAAGATTTTACGGAAATACAATCCGAACTGGAACCTGAACGAAAATCAAAAACTTCTTCAAAAATGTCAGTGGAACCTTTGGAATTTGATCTAGACGGATGTAAAGTATTTGTTGGACGCAATAACAGACAAAATGATTATATCGTTTCAAAGTTGTCACGAGATGATGATTTGTGGTTTCATACAAAAGATTGTGCCGGCTCGCATGTTCTTTTAAGGTGCCAAGAGCCGACTGACAAATTAATTTTCGAATGTGCAAAACTTGCAAAAGAATATTCAAAAGGGAAGGATTCTTCAAAAGTTGGGGTAATATATACGAGACGTAAATTTTTGAAAAAGCCTCCTAAAGCAAACCTTGGTTACGTTACCTATAAGTGTGAACAGGAAATTATTGTTTAATGTTGGAAGATATTAAAAAAGTATCGGATAATGTTGATATGGGAAGAAAACATGTTATAGCACTTGTTGACTGTGATTCTTTTTTTGTTTCCTGCGAACAAGCTGTTAATCCTGATTTAAAAGGAAAAGCTGTATGTGTAATGTCCGGACGCGGTCAGTGCGTTATTTCTCGTTCTAAAGAAGCAAAAAAGCTTGGGATAAGAATGGGGATGCCGTATTTTCAAATAGAAGGACAAATGAAAAAGGCAGTTTATATAAATGCAAATCATGATCTTTATTTAGAAATTTCAAATAAAGTGATGTCTGTGCTAAAAGAGTTTAGTCCCAAAGTCGAAGTTTATTCGATAGATGAAGCCTTTGTGGATTTGACAGGTCTTGAAAGGTTGTATAAGAAAAATTATCTGGAAATAGCCCAAATGATAAGAGAAGAAATAAAAGAAAGAGTTGATATTCCTGTTTCGATAGGTTTGAGTTCTTCTAAATCTTTGGCGAAATTAGCTTCTGATAAAGCAAAAAAACTTGATGAGGGTGTATTTGTTATCGGTTCAAGAAAAATTATTCCTGTACTTGAAAAAACAAGCATTGATGAAATTTGGGGAATAGGTAAGAATTTATCTTCACTTTTTAGAAAAAATGGAATTTTGACAGCTTATGAACTTGTCAGGCAGGACGATTTATGGCTAAATAAGCAGGTTGGGATAAGAGGTTTGGAGATGAAGCATGAACTTTTAGGTGAAATGGTTTCTCCTGTCTCGGATGAAATAAAACTTCCTAAATCAATTCAAAAAACGAGTGCTCTGGCTAAATTTACCTCTGATAAAAACTATTTGAAAAATTCACTGAACTATCATATTCATAGAGCCTGTGTCAAACTAAGAAAAATAAATGCAAAATGTCATGGGATAAGTCTTTTTTTGCGGACAAAAGATTTTAAAGTTTATTGTGAAAAAAAAGTTTTGAATACTGCAACGGATTTTGAACTTGAAATTTCTTCGGTTATTTTTGAACTTCTTGATAGAATATATAATCCCAATATTCTCTACAGAAGTACAGGTGTAATTTTGGATACTTTTGTATTTAACCATGAAGCTCAAATGTCTTTGTTTGCTGACGCTGAAATAGATGAAAAAAAATCAAAACTCGCTAAATGTTTTGATAATTTAGAAAGTCGTTTTGGAAAAGATATTATTCAAACAGGGTTCATAAAAAAAGATGTTTGAAATTACTTTTTCATCCAAAGTTTGCTTGATAATATTTTAACTTTGTTTTACCTTAAGTTTTATGGAAAAAGATTATTTAAAAGCAATAGAACTCTTGACTTCCCAAGGCAAATTTTATATAAATTTGGGCTTAGATAGAATTTCTGAAATACTTGATTTGCTTTTAAATCCGCAAGATAAACTTAAAATAATCCACGTGGCGGGAACTAATGGAAAAGGCTCTGTATGTGCAATTATTGCCTCAGTTTTAAAACAAGCAGGCATGAATGTTGGATTGTACACCAGCCCGCATATTTTTGAATATACTGAAAGAATTAAGATTAATGGTAAAGATATTTCAAAAGAAGATTTCTCTAAATATGTGTTTGAAATAACCGAGCTAGCAGATCAGCACAATATTCATTTAACTGAATTTGAAGTATTAACGGCTGTAATGTTTAAGTATTTTGCGGATAACTGTGTGGATGTGGCTGTTGTTGAAACTGGTTTAGGCGGTAGATTTGATGCAACAAATGTTATAAAGCAAAATCTATGTTCAATAATTACGCATATTGATCTTGACCATACAGAAAGACTTGGAAATACAAAATCGAAAATAGCATACGAGAAAGCGGGCATAATTAAACCGAATTGTCCTGTGTTCACTTGTGAAGGATATGAAGAAATAAAAGATAGAGCAGATGAACTCAACTCATTGTTTGTTCTGGTTGCTCCTTTTGAAGATACTGGAAACCTTTCAATAAAAGGTGAATACCAACAAGAAAACTTGTCATTAGCTCTTGCAGCTGTTAGGTTTTTGTTTTATCAAATTTCTGAGGAAACCATTCAGATTGGTTTATCTAAGGTAATTCACCCTTGTCGTTTTCAACTATGTAAGGAAGATTTGTTAGTGGATGGTTCTCATAATCCAAATGGAGCTATGGCTCTGAAACAGAGTCTGGACAGTTATTATCCTGATAAAAAACGTTGTTTTATATTTGGCTGTTTAAGGAATAAAGATTATAAAAAAATGATGGAAATACTGTTTGAAAAAAATGATGAGATATATTTTTATCATTTTAATAATAAGAATTCTTGCTCAGTAGAAGAGCTAAAGTCAGCTTGTAATTTTCCATCAAAAACTTTTGAGTCTTTTGACAAATTGCCAAAAGACTCATTAAAAATTGTTTGCGGCTCCTTTTATATGCTTAATGAACTTATCCCTGAGTCTCTTGTTTATCAGCCATTTCCTCAATCAAGTTATTAAAATGTGCCGGTTCAAAATCAGTACAAGAGTTCCAAATCAATGTAGGTTTGGGTTCTTTTAGAGAAGGGCTCGGGTAATCGCTGTTACAAAAGCCTTTAAGCATATTAGTCGTGCCATCAACATTAGATGTGAAATACTTGCAGCAGCTGCATATCTTAAGAACGAATCCATAATCATTCAGTTTTTGTCTTAATTCCTGTAAGGCATCTATCATTCTGAGATGTTTGCCCGTAACAAATTTGCGTTTTTTATACATAAATTTTATTTTGGATAATCCTGAATCAGATATGAATTCAAGCTTGCAAGGCAATTCTCGTCCGGAATTGTTCATCACCAAAGCTTCTATAGCAAGTTTTTGGTAATTATCTGATGATTCCTCTATCTGAGAAGCTTTATTCCTTATTATTCTGATTGGAGGTAGATTTTTTATTATATGGCATAGAGAATATATCGGGTACAAACATAAGAGACCGATTTCCTTAAACCTTAGTTTTGAATTTATCAAGCTTATACCAAAACCTGCTACCAATATCAAAAAAGTAAGTAAAACTATTTTAAAGTCTACAAAGAAATAGTATCTGTAAGAATGTTTCATAACAATTGCGTATATAAGCAATACCAACCATATATTTGGGTTAAGCAGAGAGAATGTATGTTCAATAAAAACAAAATTTTTAGTTCGAATCTGAGAGAAACAATTCTTAAAAAGTTCCAACCTTGCAGATAGTCTCGGCTTTCTAAATTCATATCCTGCAGTATCAACGTATGTTTGAATATTTGGATTAAACGTACAAGGACACTTGATTTTAGAAAGTAACATGCTGTATTTTAATTCGCTGTTAATGTCTTTAAAATCAATGCATCCGATTTCGTCAACAATCCTTTTGTCAATAATAAAAACACCTGAATCTGCACTTGCAGCAAGTCCAAAAAGGGATCTTGCCTTACGCATAAAATTCATATGGTATTTTTGATATGCAGCTTTAATTTTATCTACAGGACCAAGATTGTCCGTCAAAATTAAAGTTTCTCCGCTAAGAGCACTGTTATTAACCAAAGCGGAATTAACCGTTGTCAGAAAATTTGCGGCAATACTTCTGTCCGCATCCAAAAATACGTAAGCATCTATACTCTGATCTTTAGACAATCTTTCAACAAGCATAGATACAGCCTGATCTTTTCCAACAGTTCCAACATCTTTTATATTTATAAGATTGATAAATCTTTCATTGATGAAAAGCTGTTCCGAACCGTCAGTACAGTTGTCGAGAATTGCAAAAACCCTAAAATTGTTTATAGGATAATCCTGCATCTTCAGCTCTTTTATTAAATTTTCCAGCGTAAACCTATTATTTCTTGCATAGATAACTACAGCAAGATTTTTCTTTTCAGCATATTGAGAATATCTCTTTTCAATTTTAAAAGGTTTATCATTAAGGTTTCTAACGGCAAGAGCCAAGAAATACAGTGAATATACCGCAACATAAATATATAAAATGTCTAAAATCAGTTCCATAATCATCCTTTCACAACAACATTTTATTTTAAACCGCAATAAAAATCCATTACATGTTAATAAATGTTATGCGATAACTAAAGCTGCAAAAAATTTCACAGCCAAGTAATGCCGAATGAAAGAAATCTGTAATTTAGTTACAATTTTTTCTAGTTATAAATTTTTCTGTTTAAATCAGCTTTTCTAATTCTTACATTTTCAGGAGTTATTTCAACGAGTTCATCATCTCCGATATATTCCATACACTCTTCTAAAGACATTTCTTTATGAGCCTGAAGTGTTACCATTACATCGGCAGTAGCACTTCTCATATTCGTGAGTTTTTTCGTCTTACAAATATTGACAACAATATCTTGCGGCTTGTTGCATTCTCCTATAATCATTCCACGATAAACTTTAGTCTTTGGTGTTACAAAAAATACACCTCTATCTTCATATTGAGCTAAAGCGTATGGTATTGCTTCTCCTTGTTCGTGTGCGATAATTGAACCGTTTCTTTGGCGAGGAATATCTCCTGCATAAGGTCTGTAATCAAGGAAAGTATGATACATAATACCTTCGCCGCGTGTCATTCTGATAAATTCACTTCTAAATCCTATAAGGCCTCTTGCAGGTATATGAAATACCATAACAGTTCTTCCCTTGTTGTTGTTCATTTCTTTCATTTCAGCTTTTCTTCCTGAAAGTCTGTCTATACAACTGCCAGCATATCCTTCCGGGACGTCTACGACAAGGTTTTCAAACGGCTCACATTTTACTCCGTCAATTGTCTTATAAATAACTTCTGGTTTTGAAACTTGAAATTCATAGCCTTCACGTCTCATTGTTTCTATGAGAATTCCCAAATGAAGCTCTCCTCTGCCTGATACCCTAAAGACATCTGTTGAATCTGTATCTTCGACACGTAAGCTTACATTCTTTTCTAATTCATCATACAATCTTTTTCTTAATTGTCTTGATGTAACAAATTTTCCTTCGGTTCCGGCGAACGGACTGTCGTTTACGGAAAAATTCATCTGTAATGTAGGTTCATCAACTTTGATTAACGGTAAAGGTTTTGGATCTGCTAAAGAACATATACTTTCACCAATTTGTATATCAGAAAATCCCGCAATACCGACTATATCACCTGCAAATGCTTCTTCAATTTCCATGCGTCCTAAATCATGGAATCCAAATAACTTTGTAATTTTACCTTTTTCATGGCTGCCATCTGCATGTACAACACAAACTTGTTCTTGGGATTTAACTTTTCCGTTTTCTATCCTGCCTATTACAATTCGTCCGACATAATCATTATAATCAAGAGTTGTTGCTCTGAATTGGAATGGTTTTTCAGGATCTCCTTTAGGAGGTTTTATGTTTTCTAAGATACAGTCCAGAAGCGGAATCATATCTTTTCTTTCATCATCCAAATCTTTTATTGCAAATCCGTTCAAGCTGCTTGCAAAAATAAATGGAAAGTCAATTAAATCTTCCCTGTCTGTCAATTCCGTAAACAAATCAAATACTTTATCAAGTGCTGTTAAAGGTTCTGCTGCCGGCTTGTCAATCTTATTTATGACAACAATAATTTTTAACCCTAATTCAAGAGCTTTGGATAAAACAAATCTTGTCTGAGGCATAGGACCTTCTGCAGCGTCAACGATTAGTAAAGCACCGTCAACCATACCGAGAACTCGTTCCACTTCTCCGCCAAAATCAGCGTGACCGGGAGTGTCAACAACGTTAATTTTTGTATTTTTGTAATTAATAGAAATATTTTTTGAAAGGATTGTTATTCCTCTTTCTCTTTCCAAATCATTGCTGTCTAATACTCTTTCTTGAACATGTTGATTTGCTCTAAATGCTCCTGCTTGTCTTAAAAGACAGTCAACAAGAGTTGTTTTACCGTGGTCAACGTGTGCAATAATTGCTATATTTCTAATATTTTCGTTTTGATTTGTCATAATTTCCTGCCATTTATTAGTTGTTTAGTGTAAATATTACACTTATATTTTATAATGATAATAATATTTTTTCAAGTTTAATGTGTAGTTTTGTGAGGCTTGTACGCAAAGTAAGCAAATGTTAGACAACAAAGTCCAAAGAATATCCCAAAACACATTGTTACTCGATATGCAGTTAAAAATGCTATATCGTAAAGCTTACCCGCTTCAAGAAAAATATTCCTGAATGTTTCAAATAATGTTATTGTCACAGCGACTCCAAGAATATTTCCCATATTTCTTGAAAGTGCAAGAATCCCTGATGCAAGCCCGACATGCCCGTGTTCTACACTTGTCATAATTGCATTATTTGAAGGGGATTGAAAAAGTCCGTTTCCAATACCCATAATCCCTGATGCCAAAACAATCTGCCACATTGCTGCATTTTTCCCATATAGCGTAAACATTAAAAGTGCAATGCAATAGACACTTGGTCCTGCCAATGTTAAATACCTGCTTCCGTATTTACCGGATAATCTTCCTGCAATTGGAGCAATGAAGGAAAGGGTTAATGAGTATGGAAGAATTAGTAAACCTGTTATAAGCGGGTTATATTTGAGTATTTCTTGTAAGAAGAATGGCAAAAGTATGCTGTTTGTGTACATTGCCATATATGATGTCATTACACCCAAATTCCCAAAAGTGAATGATTTTATTTTAAATAGAGAAAAATCAATGAGAGGGTAGCTTATATGGTGGTCTCTTACATAGAAAAGAACTCCAAAAATTAAAGTGATTATCCCAAGAATTATTATTTTAAGGGAATTCCAGCCCCAGCTATGTCCCTCAGATATTGCAAGCAGAAGAGCAAACAGGCTTATTGTAAAATATAAAAATCCTTTATAATCAAATTTAAAACTTTTTCTATCGTTATTTGCGTGGTGCGGTAAAACTTTATAAGCATAGTATGCTCCTGCAACAGCTACAGGTATGCATGGTATAAAAACAGAGTGCCATCCAAAGTAGTTTAATAAAATACCACCAAGTGCCGGTCCGCTCATTCCGCCGATTGCAACAAGACAACCGTTAAGCCCTAAGGCTTTCCCTCTGCGTTCATTCTTGAAAATTGTTGCAATAATTGCCTGAGCGTTTGAAAGCATTATGGAAGCGCCAAGAGCTTCAAGGCATCTGTAAGCTATTAAAAGTCCGAATGAATTTGCTGTTGTGTTTAAAAAAGCTCCGAGTGCGAATAATGAAAAGCCTGCTGCATAAAGTTTGTTTTTCGGGAAAATATCGCCGAGTTTGCCGAAAAAAGGCAAAAATACGGTTAAAACAAGCATATACGCAATCATAACCCATTGAATTTGCCCCATTGTTACATGCAAATCAACTGACATGGGGTATAATGCAAGGTTTACTGTTGTAGAATCCAGCATGGCAATAAAATTACCAATCGCCGTGATTACAAACATTGTCCACTTAATTTCTTTGGTAGTCATTTTAGTGTTTTACCCAGTTTTCAATAATTTTCAAAGGAGCACGAGTTAATCCAAGAGCCCATTTCCCGATGTTTTTTGTAATAACACTTCCTGCTCCGATATTTGTACCTTCGCCAATTTCAACAGGTGCTACAAGAACAGTATTTGAACCGATTTTTACGTTGTCTTTTAAAGTTGTTTTGCTTTTTGTTTTTGATATCGGATCATAATTTGCTGTTATTGTCCCTGCACCTATATTTACAAATGAACCGAGTTCACTGTCTCCTATATAACTTAAGTGTCCAGCATTTGTGTTATGGCCTATTTTTGCTTTTTTAACTTCAACAAAATTCCCTATCTTGCAGTTGTCATCTATTTCGACATCACCTCTTAAATGAGCACAAGGACCAATTTTACAGTTTTTGCCGATTATATTTTTGCCTTCTATGTAGGTTGCAGGGTAAATAACTGTATCTGAACCTATTTGAGTATCTTCAGAAATCCAAGTAGATAAAGGATCCACAATTGTAACACCATTATCCATTAACGAATTTAATTTTCTCTCATTCATAATTTTTGTTGCTGTGGCTAAGTTGGAACGTGAGTTAATGCCGTATATTTCATCACTGTTTTCAAGAATATAGGCATTAACATTAAGATTGTTCTTTTTGCCCCAAGCAATAATGTCTGTAAGATAGTATTCTCCTTGTGCGTTGTTGCTTGTTAATTGAGAAAACGCGTCTTTAATTTTTCCCCAGTTAAGACAATAAATTCCTGCATTAACTTCTTTTACGGCCTTTTGTTCTGCTGTTGCATCTTTTTCTTCAACTATACATTTTAGAGAATTGTCACTTTCTCTTATAATTCTTCCGTAATTTGTTGGGTTTTCAAAGACAGTGCTCATAACTGTTAAATCGGAATTTTTTGAGTTGTGATATTCTAAAAAGTCTTTTAAGGTTTTTTCTGTTATTAGCGGAGTATCGCCGCAAAGAATTATAACTTCTCCTTCAAAATTCTGCAAAAAAGGGCAGACCATTGAGACAGCATGTCCTGTCCCCAGCTGTGGAGATTGAAGAACCGTTTTTGCTGATTTGTAATTTTTTTCAACATATTCCGTTACTTCTTCTGCGTGGTGTCCAACTATTACAAATGATTCATTTACAATATTTTTCACATTATCTAAAACGTATCCCAAAAGCGGTTTTTCAAATATTTTGTGTAAAACTTTTGGGGTATTTGATTTCATTCTAGTGCCCTTGCCGGCGGCAAGAATTACCGATTTAATTTCTTTATTCATACTTTTCTCTCTCCTGTGTCTGATATGTTAATTTTACTATTTTCAATTTTTTAAGTCAATTTGTATAATTTTATGCTAAAATTTAGTTATGGAAGTTGAGCAAAAAAAAGCTGTTGTTGCAATGAGCGGTGGGGTTGATAGTTCTGTTGCCGCATTGTTGCTTAAACAACAAGGATATGAAGTAATTGGTTTGACGGGAAAGATGATTAATTCAGAGTCTGCTCAAGCTGTTATCAACAATGCAAAAAGAGTAGCAGATAAACTCGGAATAGAACATCATGTTTGTGATGTTACCGAGTTGTTTAAGGAAAAAGTTATAAACTATTTTGAAAATTCTTACAAAAACGGTCAAACACCAAACCCTTGTATTATGTGTAATCAATTTGTCAAGTGGGGATTTCTTTTTGATTATGCAATAAATGAATTAAAAGCTGATATTTTTGCGACAGGTCATTATGCTGATATTCGCTGCGAAGATGGCTTCTATAAGTTGTATCCTGCTAAAGATGAAAAGAAAGATCAGCTCTACTTTTTGTATCGTCTAAATCAAAAGCAATTATCAAAAACAGTTTTCCCGCTATATCATTATGATAAAGAAGAGGTAAAACAAATAGCAATTGATTATGATTTACCTCCCAAAGACTCAAAAGAGAGTCAAGATATCTGTTTTATTCAAAAGCCTGTCACTGCAAAAAAATATCTGATTGATAGATTTGGTTGTAAAACAGGGGATTTTATAGATGTTTTAACCGGCAAAAAGTGGGGGCAACATCAGGGATGTTATCAATATACTATAGGGCAAAGAAAAGGTATAGGTATAGCTGCACCTTATCCTCTCTATGTTATAGATATTGATGCAGAGAAAAATATAGTTTTTGTGGGAAGAGAAGAAGATAATTACAAGAAAAGTTTGAGTGTTCGTAATTTGAATTTTTCATATCCCTTTAATTCTGAAGAATTTGATGCTTGTGTCAAAATACGTTACAATATGAATCCTAAAAAAGCTCATATTAGAATCATTAATGAGTGTGCTGACGTAAGTTTTTATGAACCGATAAACTCCGTTACCTCAGGTCAATCTTGTGTATTTTACGATTTAAATGACATGCATTTAATTGGTGGCGGAATAATAAACAGGTAGCTTTACAATTATTTTTTACGGCTGTATCATGGTTTTGCTTAGGGAGGGAACTTTATGTACAATCCAAAATCACATGATGCCGATGAATTTATTTGCCACGACGAGGTTTTAGAAACTTTAAAATATGCTGATGAAAATAAAAATAATATAGAATTAATTGATGAAATTCTAGAAAAAGCAAAACTCGGTAAAGGGCTAACACACAGAGAAGCTTCTGTTTTGCTGGCATGTGATAATGAAGAAAAAAATAATGAAATTTTTAAACTTGCGGAAAAAATAAAAAAAGATTATTACGGTAACAGAATTGTCTTGTTTGCTCCTTTATATCTTTCAAATTACTGCGTGAACGGTTGTGTTTACTGTCCTTACCACGCAAAAAATAAGCATATTCCGCGTAAGAAATTAACGCAAGAAGAAATAAAAAATGAAGTTATTGCACTTCAAGATATGGGGCACAAACGTCTTGCGATAGAATCAGGAGAAGACCCTGTTAACAACCCTATTGAGTACATTCTGGAATCAATAAAAACGATTTATGGTATAAAACATAAGAACGGTGCAATCCGTCGTGTAAATGTTAACATTGCTGCAACAACGGTTGAAAATTATAAAAAACTTCATGACGCAGGAATTGGTACATATATATTATTTCAAGAAACTTACAATAAAGAAAGTTATGAAAAACTTCATCCGACCGGACCTAAACATAATTATAAGTATCATACAGAAGCCATGGACAGAGCTATGCAAGGTGGTATTGATGATGTAGGTTTGGGAGTTCTATTCGGGCTTGAATCATATAGATATGAATTTGCGGCACTCTTGATGCATGCGGAACATTTGGAAGCCGTTTTTGGAGTCGGTCCTCATACTATCAGCGTTCCGCGAATTAAAAAAGCTGATGATATAGATCCTGAAACTTTTGATAATGGAATTGATGATGATATTTTTGCTAAAATTGTTGCTTGTATAAGAATTTCTGTTCCCTATACAGGCATGATTATATCTACAAGAGAAAGTGAAGAATGCAGAGCAAGAATGTTACATCTTGGAATTTCTCAAATTTCCGGCGGTTCCAAAACAAGTGTAGGCGGATATTTTAATCCAATGCCAGAAAAGGATGATTCTGCACAATTTGATGTTTCAGACAGACGTCCTTTGGATGCTGTTTTAAAATGGCTTATGGAGCTCGGGTATCTTCCAAGTTTTTGCACGGCTTGCTACGGAAGCGGAAGAACCGGAGACAGATTTATGGAGATTTGTAAAAATCAACAAATTCATAATTTCTGTCATCCAAATGCAATTATGACTTTGAAGGAATATTTAATGGATTACGCATCTGCTGAAACCCAAAAAGTCGGGGATGATCTTATTGCAAGAGAAATTGATAAAATTGAGTCAGAGGATGTTAGAAACAAAGTAAGAGAAAATTTGAAAAAAATTGAAGATGGAGAAAGAAACTTCAAGTTTTAGTTTTTGATTGTTTTTTCTCTACAAAATATTTTTTATAAATAGCTTTGTTAAAGGTTTGTTGAAAAATCCGTACAAGTTTGTTCCTACAAGCTTTAGAGATTTACCTTCTTTGCACATTACTGTTATTGAACGTGATTTGTAGTTAGTGTTTATAATATCTCCGGCTTTTGGCTGTTTAATATTATTTTTTTCCAGTATTTTAAATGTGTGCTCTTTATCAAGAATTTTCAGTTTATAAGGATTAGGGATAAAGTATTTGTTTTTGTAGGTTACATAGCACGGAAGCCAAGGATGAAATGCTCGTATTCTTGCATGAATTTGTTCTGCCGATTCCCCATTAAAATCAAGCATCATATCATCAGCTTTTATATTCGGGTAATATGTTGCTTCTTTTTCATTTTGCTCAACTGGAATTAATAGGCCTGAACCGAGTTTTTGCAGTAGTTCAGCACACAAAATTCTTGCTTGAAAAACTGTTCTTTCTTTTAATTCTTTACCGGTATCTCCAGGGAAAATTTTAATTTTTGTTTGAGCAAGAATCGCTCCTGTGTCAAAGTTTTCATCCATAAGGTGAAATGTTAAGCCTGAGAAATTCTCTCTGTGAAGAATAGTCTGCAAATAAGGATTGGGCCCTCTGTATTTTGGAAGATATGACGGGTGAACGTTTACGCAAGCTATTACCGGAAGGTTTATAATCTCTTTTTTGAGCTTTTCATGCCAGGTGCCAACTATTATTAGGTCCGCATTTAATTTTAAAATTTCTTTTTTGAAGTCTTCAGAATTGGCACTATTACACTTTATTTCATGCAATTTATGCTGTTTGATTATCGTTACATCAGAAGAACTTTTGAAAAAATCTCTCAGGGCAAGTAAAAATCTGGGCATTACTGTCCTTTCGTATCTCAAAACTCCTACAATTTTATGTTTAGCATCAAGTGTGCCTTCTATGAGGTTCGAAAGCATTTCACCTTTACCTAAGATTACAACTTTCATTAATTCTCCTAAATTTTAAAACTTTAATACCTTATTTTGGATGCTCTGTCCATTTCTCGTTTTAAATCTTTTTTAGCAATGTCTTCTCTTTTATCATGCAGTTTTTTACCTTTTGCAAGTCCTATTTCAATTTTTGCAAAACCGTGTGAAAAGAATACTTCCAAAGGCACAATTGTATAATTATCCTGTTTTACTTTTGTTTGCATTTTTAGGATTTCTTTCTTTGTTAAAAGGAGCTTTCTTACACGTTCTGCATCATGGTTATATCTGTTACCCTGTTCATAAGGGGAAATATGGCATTTATAAAGGAAAATTTCGTTATCTTCAATTTTGCAAAAGCTGTCTTTTAAATTTATAGCATTTTTTCTTATGGATTTAATTTCTGTACCTGTTAGGACTATTCCGGCTACATATTTTTCAACAATGCTGTAGTCATGAAATGCTTTTCTGTTTGTAGTGACGATTTTCTTATCCATAAGTTTTATTATAGCACACTTTAGTCAGTTTGTTTATCCTTGAAAAATGTATCAAGTTCTTTCTTTACAAGTTTCGGGGAAATTGAAAGAGTAGAATTTAGTTTCAATGCTTTATTCATTGATTTAACATAATTTTCTTTAGAATTTTTGAGTTTAAATATTTGTGCCAGAATATAATACAAATCCCCTGTTTCACCGCAATTTTTAATTGACTTTTCAATTATCGACAAAGCTTTATCATAATGTCCCAATTTACTCATAATTTTTGAATATATTTTGTATGCGTCCATATCTTTCGGGTTAAATTCAATTGTCTTTTTGAGGTTATATATTGATGAATCAAAATCTCCTTCTTCATAGTATATTGAAGCGAGATTAAAATAAGCCCAACTGTAATCGGGTGAAATCTTTAGAACTTTTTCAAACTCATCTTTCGCTCCATTGTTGTCGCCTTGCTCTTTTAGGATATTTCCTATGTAGAAATGTGCGTATATATCCTCATCGTTCAATTCAACAGTCCTTTGAAAGTAATATTTTGCTCCATCCAACTTTCCTTCTTTGAAGTAGCAAAGACCGATTGAGAAGTATGAATTGGAGTCATCAGAATCTTTTGAAAGTACACTTTCGAAACAATCTACAGCTTTTTCATATAATTTTTTATCCATATAAACAAGCCCTAAATTATAGTAGGCATCAGTTTCGTTAGGTGAAATTTCAATAGCTTTGAGGTAAGCTTTTTGAGCATTATCCAGATCTTTTAATTTTTCATAGGTTATTCCTAAATTGTAAAAAATCCCGCTGTCTTCACTAAAAATCTTTGACAAGTATAGAAAGTTTTTTTTAGCTTCTTCTGGATAACCGGAATCCAAAAGTAATACAGCCAGCTCCCTACGGGCTTGAAAATTAGTATTATCTTCTTTTAATATGTTTTGTAATTTTTCTATTTTATCGATTTTTGCCATATCGTCAGTATAAGACTTTTGTAAATATATTGCAAAATTGTTAATTGTTTTATAAAATGTAAAAAAAAGAGGAGAGATTAAATGAGATTTGTAATTTTTATATTATCCTTTTTGTTATTTGTGAATACCGCTTTTGCGGCCCCTTTTAACGCTAATGCGAAGACAAAAAGAATTCCGGCAGGAACAAAGTTTTCCTTACAGTTGATGAATCCTATATCAACACTAACAAACTCACAAGGAACAGAATTCACAGCAATATTAATGAGTGATGAGACTGCTGACAATGACGTAATTCTTCCTATGGGTTCTCTTGTAAGGGGAACGATTAGGAGGATTGAACCTTCAAAAAGAATGTCAAAAGGAGCAATTTTGTACTTGGATTTTGACCATGTTGTGACACCAAATGGGCGTCAATTGCCTTTAACTTTTTCTGTTACAGGTCGTGCTGATATCACTTATGATGGCGGTATAACAGGTGGAAAAGGATATAAAGAAGCATTGGTTAATAATTGGCAAGTAACAAAAGATATTGTATCAAATTCAACCGAGTGGGGCGGAGATGTTTTCGATGATGTTATTGTGGCTGATCAATTAATGACCGGTGTTGGTGCTGTCGGTGGTGCTATCGGCGGTGGTGCTTATTATGTTTACGAATTTTTCGCCGATATGATTAGAAAGGGCGGAGATGTAAATCTTAGAAAAGGTGAAGTGCTTAATGTTATACTCGTAGATCCGGTTGATGTACCTGTTATTTAAAATGTTTTTAACCTCATAAGTCTTTTTAAAATTATAAAAAATATAAAATAAAGAAAGCCTTTGAAATAAATTATTCAAAGGCTTTTTTTATTTTGTTTGTCCTGTTTATCCAACTTGATTTCTACCGTTGTTTTTAGCATTATACAGACGTTTGTCCGCAACTTCTATTATCTCAACCGCCGTTGAACCGTCAGAAGGGTACGTTGAAACCCCCAAACTAATTGTTACATTTGTCTCTTTTCCGTTGAAGAGCTTAAATTTTTTGGAGGCTACACGTTCACAAATCTTTTGTGCCGTTAAAAGAGCTTCTTCCTTACTTGTGTTAGGTAATATTATACTCATTTCTTCACCGCCATATCTGCACACAATATCTGTTGCACGAACATTACGTCTTAATGTTTGAGCTACTTCTTTTAAAACGGCGTCACCGGATTGATGACCAAACGTGTCATTAAATTTTTTGAAAAAGTCTATATCTATTATTATGAGGGAAAAACTCGTATTATAACGTTTAGATTGCTCAACTTGCATTCTGATTTGTTCTTGAAAATACCTGTGATTATATAATTCTGTTAGACCATCTGTCGTTGCAAGTTTGTATTGAAGTTCAAAATCTCTTGACTTAATAAGATATTTAATAATATATGCACAGGTAAATGCAAAAATAGAAAATATCAAAGGATAAATTACTTCAAGCCATAAGTTCCCAAATTTCATCGCGTAATATGATACCAAAATATAAATAAAATATGTGGATAATGACATCAAAGATGCAGTAAATGCTGAATTTACACGGCTTACTACAGACGCAATTAAAAGAGCCAGAAGTATGCTTAGGGCAAGTGTATAGCCTCTATTTACTTTTCTTATGAAGTTGTTATCAATTAGATTATTTAAAAATGTCGCTTGGATCTCAACTCCGGGGTAAATTTTTCCTGTTGGTACTGTTTTTATGTCAAATAGACTTGCGGCTGTTGTTCCAAAATATATAATTTTATTTGAAAAATCGTAATTTAGCTGGGTCTTTTCACCGTTTACAGCTTTAATTAGTTGATACATCGGGATATAAGTATATGTTCCTGATGCCCCATACCAATTTATAATTGCACTACCGTCTTTATCAAGAAATATCTTCCTGTCTCCTATTTTCAGGTTAGAATATTTATCTATTTCATACGAATTTCCTTGTTCTCCCAAATAATTTATTCCCACTTTTAGTGCAAGTTGAGGGTAAAATTTATCTTGATACTTGACAATTAAAGGCATTTTTCTCAACACCCCGTCGTCTGATCTTGAAACATTAATAATTCCTATGTTAGATGTGGCATCTATAATTCCTTCAAGTATTTTTCTGCAATTAGTATAAGTTAGTTCGGCAAAATCTATTTTAGAGTTATTTGTTACATTTATTGCCAGCTTGTCAGGTAATTGTGGTGGAGTTCTTAAATCCGGTGACTGGTTGTCAAAGTTCATTGAGGTATACACATTTTTGTATTTTTTAAAAGAATTAATTAACGCTTGATCAGCATTATTCTTACTCTTTAATGATTTGACAAACATCATATCAAAGGCTATTGCTGTCGGGTTAAATTGCTCAAGATAATTAATCATATTCGCATAGACATCTCTTGGCAACGGCCATTCTCCATAGTTTGCCAAAATATATTCATAAGTTGCGTCATCAACGGCAATAATTACAATGTCTTCATTTGCTTTTTTCCCGCCTTCATTGATTATTATACTTTGTCTTAAATCAAATGTCCTATTTTCAACAGAATCTATAAAAGAATTGAGATTAGCATTTTTTACTATTAAAAAAATAAATATCCCAAAAATTATAAGCCCTATTGCATACAAAAACTTTTTAAACATAACCGAATAATCTTATTATATACTACTTTATTCTTTCAGTATAGTTGAATGTAGAAGATTTGGCAACAAAATTTTTTAATATAAATTGTTTTTCAAAGATAAAATTGTTGATTTTTAAAATTTCAGTTGAATATGATAATTCGTCAGGGTTTTGTAAATATCTTAACAAACATTTTTCGTGCAGATTCATTAAACTATCACCTATAAAATCTAATAACGGATAACTCTGTTATTATTGCAAAATTAATAAAAATTAACATCAAACATATGCATGAGATTTTTCCCGCTTGCACTTTTTTATTTCTGTAGTATCATATAATCAGTCGAAATTTTATTTATTAATCAAGTTTGGAATCTTGAGAAAAAGAAAGAGGTTAGAAATGAAAAAAGGAATACACCCTGATTATAAAAAGACTGTTATCAAGTGTGTTTGCGGAAATGAAATTGAAACAGGTTCAATCAACGATAACATAACAGTTGAAATTTGCAATCATTGTCACCCGTTCTATACAGGTCAACAAAAAATTCTTGACTCTGAAGGACGTGTTGAAAGATTTAACAAACGTTACGGCAACAAGAAAGCTTAGTTTGTTTTTTGAATTGTTAGAAAAAATTTACATTGTACCACTCTTAGTCATAAGGGTGGTATAATTATTTTATTGTATTGATATGGGGGATATTTGTATGGAAAATAGTAATAAACCTGTTGTTAATTTAATATCGAAGCCTGATAACATGTTAAAAACCGTGTATACAGCATGTAGAACTTGTTATAGTGCTGATTATCCGATTAATATTTATAATAGTACTGATGATGAAGAAAAAATGTTAAAACTCGTTGAAAGAGTTATATCATCCGGTCATTATTCTACTATTGAACATATTCAAGTAAGTTTTGCGATTTCAAATGTTTCAAGGGCCTGTACGCATCAGCTTGTAAGACACAGACATATGTCATTTTCTCAAAAATCGCAAAGATACGTTAAAGAAAAGGGCCAGTTTGATTATATTATTCCCCCAACAATTGAAAAAAATCCCGAACTAAAAGAAAGGTTTGTTGAATTTATGGGGAAAATTTCTGAGCAGTATCAGGAATTTGTTGAAGCAGGTATTCCAGCAGAGGATGCAAGATTTATTCTCCCAAATGCTGCAGCAAGCTCTATGGTTGCTAGTTTAAACCTTAGAGAAATGATACATTTGGCAAATTTGAGGCTTTGTACTCGTGCTCAATATGAAATTCGTACTATGGTAAAGATGATGTGTGATGAATTAGTAAAGTCTGAACCATGGTTGAAACCATATCTTGTACCCAAATGCGAACGTTTAGGATTTTGTGATGAAGACAAGTCTTGCGGTCGTAAACCAAAATTTGAAGAATTGGCGGTGGCAAAAGTATAGTTTATGGAATTGCTGTTTAATCCTATTGTTATATCTGTTATATTGCTTTGTGTATTGTGCTTATTGAGGATTAATGTTCTTTTAGCGTTGATTGTTTGTGCAGTTGTTGCAGGTAAAGTGGCAGGTATGCATGCAGGACAGATTATGGATGTTTTTATAAATGGTATGGGGCAAAATAGTGAAACAGCTTTGAGTTATATTTTGCTTGGAACATTTGCTGCTGCTATGGCTCATACAGGACTTGCGGATATTTTGGCAAAAAGAATTTCGTTGTTAATCAAAAATAACAAGTTTATATTGTTATTAATTCTGACGCTTCTTGCTTGTGCTTCTCAAAATTTGATTCCGGTTCATATAGCATTTATTCCTGTGATTATTCCACCTTTAATATCAGTTATGAACAAACTTAAACTTGACAGGCGTGCTGTTGCTTGTGCCCTTGCATTTGGACTTGTAACACCTTATATTGTTTTTCCTGCAGGTTTTGGTTTAATTTTTCAACGTCTTTTAGCAGATAATATGACTCTTAATGGTTTAAACGTTTCTGTTACTGATGTTTGGAAATCTGTTTGGATTTTAGGAATTGGTTTATTGTTTGCTCTTTTGTGGGCTATTTTTATTTCTTATAGAAAACCTCGTGATTACGAAAATATCCCATTTAGGGAAGAGCGTCGCAGATCACTGCGTTTTACGGGAAGTCATTACATAACTTTGTTTGCAGCTGTTGCGACTTTGGTTGTTCAATTGTGGACAAAGTCATTGCCTTTGGGTGCGTTGATTGGACTGACGATTATTTTTGGGACACGTGCAATTGATCCTGAAAAAATGGATACGCTTATAAATGAAGGTATTGGACTTATGGGGTATGTTGCTTTTGTAATGCTTGTGGCAGCAGGGTTCGCCGGAGTCTTAAAATCAACCGGTGGAATTGATTCACTTGTAAATGCTTTTATCCCACTTATGATGGGTTCTAAGTTGGTTGCTTCATTTTTGATGCTTGTCATAGGCTTGTTTATTACAATTGGTATTGGAACTTCTTTTGGAACAATTCCAATTTTGGCTGTTTTATTTGTACCTATATTTATACATTTGGGTTTTTCTCCAATGGAGGCTATCGTTGTATTTGCTGCTTCAGCGGCTTTAGGAGATGCTGGTTCTCCGGCTTCTGGTACAACACTTGGCCCTACTGCGGGATTGAATGTTGACGGACAGCATGAACATATTAAAGATACATGTATCCCGACCTTCTTGCATTACAATGTAGCTTTAATTTTGTTTGCGTTACTTGCAGTTATTATATTTTGATGTATTATAGTACAGTAAGGCTTCGTAGCTCAGCAGGATAGAGCAGCGGTTTCCTAAACCGAAGATCGCGCGTTCGAATCGCGCCGGGGCCACCATTTTACCGTTATAAATTTCCCATTTTTACGGATATGTTATATGTTTTTATCTAAAAGTGAGATTATTGAAATATTAAAATCTTCTGACACATCTATTTTAAAAAAAGCCGATGATGTTCGGAAAAAATATGTTGGAGACGGTATTCATTTGAGAGGATTAATAGAATTCTCAAACGTATGTAAGAGAAACTGTCTTTATTGCGGTTTACAATGTTCAAATCGAAATGTTGAAAGATACAGACTTTCAAAATCTGAAATTTTAGACATAGCCAAAAAAGGTGTTGAAGAAGGGTTTAAGACAATTGTTCTCCAATCAGGGGAAGATGACTTTTTTTCTGTCGGTATGTTATGTGAAATTATCTCCGAGATTAAAAATCTTAATGTTGCTTTGACATTAAGTATTGGGGAAAAATCTTTCGAAGAGTATAAGGCATATAAAGATGCTGGTGCAGACAGATATTTGTTGCGTATTGAGACGACTGATGAAAATTTATATACAAAAATGCATCCGAATGCAGATTTTCAAAATCGTAAAAGATGCCTTTATAATTTAAAAGAACTTGGCTACGAAACAGGGACGGGTTGTCTTGTCGGGCTTCCCGGACAGAGTATAGAGTCTTTGGCCGATGATATATTGTTTTTTAAAGAATTAGACGCAGATATGGTAGGTATAGGGCCTTTTATTCCTCACTGTCAAACCCCTTTAAAAAATGAGCAGGCCGGTGATTTGGATTTGGCGGTAAAAGTTATGGCAATAACTCGTGTTATGCTGCCAGATATAAATATTCCTGCGACAACTGCTATGGAATCTTTAAGAGCGGACGGAAGATTGTTGGCATTACAAAGCGGGGCAAATGTTGTTATGCCGAATTTAACTGATGATTTTCACAAAAAAATGTATGAAATATATCCCAATAAAGTTAGTTCAACACGAAAAGAGCTCGAGGGTAAACTTTTAAACATCGGGCGTTATGTCATTGATGAGAATTTTGGGTTTAGAAATAAATTTTAATCGTGCCTGATGCGATTCGAACGCACGGCCTTTTCCTTCGGAGGGAAACGCTCTATCCAGCTGAGCTACAGGCACAATTTTGAAAATTCCCTTTTAGTTTCCTGACAAAACTATTGTAAAATCTGTTTCCCCGCATTGATAATTCACCGGATCATATACAAATTGAAATCCGCCGAATGCTTCATTCTTTTTCTTAAGCCAGTTGTAATAGTCATTTGTAACTTTTGAAGAATGTGCTATAAACTGAGAATGAGCTCTTGTTGTTATTCCGGTGCACTTAACATCTATGTTTGCAGCTTTAAGGCTTTCAGCCATTTGTTCAGCTTTAGCTGAATTTGGAGCCATAACACCAGCACTCATAACAAGGTTTTCATCAATTGCGGTTTTATCACGATATATTACTCTGTTTATAACTTCTTGAGTTTTTTCAGGATCTAAAATCCAGTAGCTGATATAGCCTCTTTGGTTTGGGGCTCCAGGCAACATTGCAATTTCTATTTTGTCCATGTCAATGTGTCTTGCAAGAGCTGCGTACTGTGACATTTCATAGAATGACATATCTGTTTTTACGTATTTTTTTGCAACGGAAATTATATCAGGGATTTTAGTAATTGTTTCAGGTTCTTTAAGTTTGTTCAAAAGACTTCGTAAAAGCCATTGTTGTCTTTGAGTCCTTCCAATATCTCCAAGTGCATCATGTCTAAATCTCAAATATTCAACTGCTTGTTGACCGTTTAGATGATGATCTCCTTTTGTAAAGTTTATATGAAGATTTCCCGAATAATCGTTGTAGTGCATAGGCTTTTCTACATATATGTCAATTCCGCCCATAGCATCTACAATTTCTTTCACAGCGTTGTCGTGTACCATTATATATTTGTCAATGTGCACGCCCAAGGTATCTTCAATTGTTCTTTTTGTCATTTCTATACCGCCAAGTGCATGGGCCGCATTAATTTTATTTACACCATTGTCACCGGGAAGATATACTTTGCTGTCTCTCGGTATGGATAGAGCATTGACTGATTTGGTTCTGGGATCAATGTTTACAAGAATAATAGTATCTGTTCTTGTGCCTGTCCATAAATCTTTTGGATTTCCGCTTGCATCAACACCTAAAAACAATATGTTTTGACGTCTTAACCCAAACGGGAGTGCAAAATCCGCATGTTCCTTATTAGAATTGCTTATTGCTAATTTTTGAAAGATTTTAGTTATAAATGAATCTTTTCCAAAATGTTCTTCAACAAAATTTTCATTTCCTGCAAAAATAAAGATACTAAGTAAAACACCTACAAATACAATTATCATACCTATTAAAACTTTTGCAAAAGAGGAACGTTCTTCTTTTGTTTCTCTTACGTGTCTTATAAACATTTCAGTTCTATCATAAGCATTAGAGTTTCTTCTTGTGTGATTTGTCATATTTTCTACCTTTTTAAATAACCTTAATTAAATACGTTGAAACTAGAGTAAAGTATATAGCCAACCCTAAAACATCAATAGTTGTTGCAATAACAGGGCCTGATGCAACAGCCGGATCTACTTTCATTGCTTTAAGTGCAAATGGTGTAAATGTTCCAATAATTGTTGCCATCGTCATATTTATGGCCATTGCGATTCCGACAATAGCTCCCAGTTCAATGCTGTGCTGCCAGCCCCAGGTTACAAGTGTAACCAGAAGCCCAAATATTGAACCAATAATAAATCCGATTGACATTTCTCTAAGTATATGGTGAAGAGCCGAATTAAGAGTTACCTGCCCTGTTGAAAGCCCTCTAACCATAAGAGTAATACTTTGTGTTCCGATATTTCCGCCCAAACCTGCTAAAAGAGGCATAAATATCGCAATAATAGGCAATGCTTGCAGTGTATGATCAAAATGATGACCAACATTTACGGCAACAAATTCTCCGATAAGTGTTATGAAAAGCCATGGAGTTCTTGCTCGAATTGCATTAAGTACATTCCCTGTTAAAATTTCGTCTTCATCTACAACTTCAGTTGAAATACCTGAAGATTGGTAAATTTCTTCTGTTGTTTCTTCTTCAAACAAATCGTGAACATCATCCCAAGTAATCATGCCTTTTAGCCTGTTATAAAGATCTACAACAGGAAGGGCATTGTACTGGTATTTCATGAATTCATCAATAATATAATCGCTGTAATCATCAACGTGAAGCTTTACTATGTCTGAAATCATGATGTCTTCAACTTTTTGATTGGTTGGAGATGTTAGGAGTTTTCTCAAAGAAACAACTCCCAAAAGGTGATTTTGTTTGTCAACAACATAAACATAATAAAGTTCCATATTGTCTTGTTCCGCTTTAATTCTGATATGGTTTAAAACATCTTGAACGCTCATATCAAAATTAACAGTCAAAACAACAGGGTTCATAATGCCGCCGGCTGTATCTTCGTTGTATGTTAAAAGTTCTCTGACTTCTTCTGAAAATTTATGAGGAAGTTTATCAAGATATGTTTCACTTTCATCTTCCTCCATATCTCCCAACACGTCAGCTGCAGCATCATGTGGTAATTGAGTCAAAATTTGAGAAGCCATATTCTCGTCAATATCACTCAAAAGTTCAACTTGCATCTGCGGGGGCAAATATTCCATCAAATCGGCAGCTTTATCTAAGTCAAGAAGCTTGAAACACTGTAGTCTTTCTTCCGGTTTCAGTTCTTGAAAAATATCCGCTAAATCCGCAACGTGATAACTGTTCAACTCTTCTTTGAGTTGAACAATAGTCTCATCGCTCATAATTTCACGTATTCTGTCGATTATATTTTGAACGTTCATCATACCTATATTATATTACAAACATATCTATTGTTTAACGTTTATTGTTTTAAATTATGTCTCGGTTATTTAAATTTAAAGTTTATGTCGTTTTTGTCAAAAAATTTATATATTTATGTTATTATTTTTGTTGCAGGAGAAAAATATGATAAAAGATTATTTTATAAATGAAGTAGAAAAAGCTATAGAAAAAGCTGTAAAAGATAATAAGCTGGGTTCAATGACAGAATTTCAAAAAGGATCTCTAAATCCTGAACGTCCTAAAAATTCTGATTTTGGCGATTATGCTGTTAATGTGTCTTCCTTAGCAAGATTTGCAAGGATTGCACCGCCGCAGATTGCAAATTCTATCTTGGAATATATTGATAAAGACGATAATGAATATACCGTAATCGGCGGGTTTATAAATTTCAAAGCCGGTAGGAAAATATTATCTAGTCTCGTTGGGGAAATTTTTACGCTTAAAAAGAATTTTGGAAAGCCTGAAAATGTTGAAACTGAAAAAATTATCCTTGAATATGTTTCTGCTAACCCCACTGGCCCTTTCCATATTGGTCATGGCCGTTGGGCAGCTATGGGTTCGGTTCTTGCTAATCTTTTGAAGTTCTACGGACATGAAGTTTTTCAAGAGTTTTATATAAATGATGCAGGATCTCAAATTCAGAAATTAGGAAATTCTCTTGCAATAAGAATTCGTCAAGAATTAGGTGAAGATGTTGATTTCCCGACCGATGAGTTAGAAAGGAAAAATTATTACCCTGGTGATTACTTGATTCCGGTAGCAAAAAAGTATTTAGAAACTCATAAAGGTCTGCCCGAGGATGTTAAAGAACTTTGTGATTTCGCTAAGGAATATGAAGAAAAAGTTCAGCGTGATTTGTTAGAAAAATTTAAAGTTCATTTTGATAATTTTTATTCCGAATTATCTTTGCATAAATCAGGTAAAGTTGAGGAATGTGTTAACAAATTAAAGGCCAGTGGAAAAATTTATAAAAAAGACGGTGCCGATTGGTTTAAATCATCTGATTATGGTGATGATCAAGACAGAGTAATTAAAAAAGCTGATGGTTCAAATACTTATCTTACAGCTGATATTGCTTATCATATTGATAAGTTGGAGCGTGGCTTTGACAGAATGATTAATATATGGGGCGCTGACCATCATGGTTATGTAGCTCGTGTAAAGGCATCTATTGAAGCTTTGGGGTATGATCCTAATAAGTTGGAAGTCCTTTTAGGACAACTTGTAAATCTTGTAGTTGACGGTAACGAAGTCAGAATGGGCAAGCGTAAGAATATGGTAACGCTTGAAGATTTGATTGACGAGGTTGGTGTTGATGCTACTCGTTTCTGGATGTCTATGAGAAATATTGATACTACTCTTGATTTTGATATAGAATTGGCCAAAAAGAGTACCGATGAAAACCCTGTTTTCTATGTTCAATATGCTCATGCAAGAGCTTGTTCAATATTGAGAAATGCTATTTTGGAGAAATTGGATACGCAATCGGGCGAAAAATCTCCTGCTCCAATGAGTGAGAGTGAGTTGAACGAATTAATAAATAAATTTGTTCCAGAGATGGTTCTGCCGACAATTGATACTGCAAGACATTTGATATTGAAACTTGAAGAGTATAAATCAGTTATAAAAAATTCTGCACAAACTCGTCAAGTTTACACAATTTGCAGATATGTTCAGGAATTAGCAAGTGAATTCCATTCATTCTACAACGCAAACCGTGTAATATCTGATGATAAAGAAATGATGAAAGCAAGAATTGCACTTGTCTGGACTGTAAAAACTGTTCTTCATAACGCATTGGAAGATATACTTGGGGTTAGCGCTCCTGAGAGGATGTAAGCGTGCCGCATATTCTGATATTAGCTTTATTACTTCTTTTTATGCTGCCTGTTAGTGCAGAAACTTTTCATTTGGATGAATATAATTCAAATGTCTTGCCGATGTGGCAAAGTTCAACAACTAAAGGGAATGATGTTGATTTTGGACCTTGGATGAGAGAATTTATGAGGCGGTGCAAAATGAATTGGGAACCGCCTAAAGGTTGTGAATATCTGCCTGTAACAGTAAGTGTAAAGGTTGACAAACATGGTAAATTACTTGATTGCAAAATATATAAAACTTCAAGGGAACCACGTGCTGATAAAGCTGCAATGAAAGCTGTTGAACTAACTGCTCCTTTTCGACCTTTACCTGATGAATATAAAGGTGAAAGTGTAGATATTCAAATAACATTTGGGTATTAATTAGAATAGCTGATTGCAGTAGTCAGAAGTTTTATAATTTTGTTGTAATCTTCTTCCAATACAAGCTTTGAACGGAGCACTTTTGCGTTCTCAAAACCCGATAAATAGTATGGATAAAATTTCCGCATGAATTTTATCGCGACATTTTCTCCTCGCAATTTGATTTCTTCATCCAAGTGCCATTTCAGCATTTCAATTCTATCTTTTAATGGCGGAATAGGTAGCTTTTCGCCTGTATGAAGGTAATGTTCAATTCTTCCAATAAGAGTTGGATCCCCAAGTGCACCGCGACCTATAGCAACACCATCGGCCCCTGAAAGTTCAAGGCAATCTATAGCATTATCAATTGAGATTATGTCTCCATTCGCAAACACCGGAATATCTATACTTTCCTTTAATTTTCGAATTTTTGACCAGTCCGCATAACCTGAATACATTTGTGAGCGTGTACGTGCATGAATTGTTATAAATTCTGCTCCGGCTTCTTGCATTTGCTGCCCAAATTCCACATAATTCATTTCATCATTTGTATATCCCAAACGAAACTTTACACTTACCGGTTTATCGGTTCCGTCTTTTACTGCTTTTACTAAATCAGCTGCAAGTGAAGGGTTTCTCATTAAGGCGGCACCATCTTGCCCTCCTACAACTTTTTTTACGGGACAGCCCATATTAATATCAATCATATCTGCAAAATTATTTAGGAATTCTGCAGCCTGCTTCATTAAATGTGGCTTGTGACCGCTGATTTGATATGATATAGGAGAATGGTCTGCGTCCCGTTTTAGAATTTCTGTTCCGCTTCTGCCATTAAGAGTTTGTGCAAGGTATTCGGAACTTATCATTTCTGTTGTTAAAAGACAGTTTTTTGAATATTTTCTGACTAAACTTCTCAAGACGTAATCCGTTATTCCTGCCATTGGGGCAAGTGATACTCGACTTTGGATTAGGGGTAATGCTCTATTTGCCATTATTTTCCAATTCACCTACCCTTGTTTGTGCGTATTTTAGATATTCATCTTGTTCGGCATAGTTTGATGTGAATGTCTTGTAATATGGAAGAGCATTTTTGTATTGCCCTAACGTGTCATAATCAATCGCTATTAAATAGTTTGCTATAGATAGATCAGGGCTCAATTCTATTGCCTTTTTATAATCTGCTATAGCTTCATTATATTTTTTCTGGGTGTCATAAATCATTCCTCTGTAATACAGAGCATAAGCATCGTTTGGTTCCAATGAAAGAATTTTATTTAATAAAGAAAGACTTTCACTATACTGTGCATTCTCAAACAAATTTATTGCCTTTTCCAAATCCTGAGAGGCTAACTGAGCATTCAAACTTTCTAAAAGTTCTTGAGCCTGTTTATTGCCTTTGTTAAGAGTTAGAGCCTTATCAGTATAAATTTTTGCATTGTTATAATCTTCTTTATCAGCATATAATGCTCCTATGTAGTAAGCTATATCAGAATTTTGCGGAGCCAGATTAAATGCTTTTTTATAATAAACGATAGCATTATCTATATCATTCATATTTTGGTATGCAGAGGCTGCTCCAAGCATAGCATCAGATGTTGGAGGCTGAATTTTTAAGTATTCGTTAATTGCGTTTTGATAATCTTTTTTATTGTAATATTCTGCTGCTGCTGCAAGTTTTTCATCAGTTGATTGTGCTTGTATTGATTTTATTGCATCTTTTACTTGTGCGTTGCTTGGAAATTTCGTATTTGCGGTATTTAACGTTACAATTGCAGCGTCGTAATTTTTGCTTTGCCCTTGTGCTATTGCAAGATTTACGTAAACTTCCGGATTTAATGGAGTAAGTTTAATAACTTCGTTATAGATTGCTATAGAATCGGAAAGTTTATTTTGTTTGTGAAGATCCAGTGCATAGTTATACAAAATATCTGCAGCATTTTGGGGATTATTTTTCTTTATGTATTCGACAAATTGAGCAGTTGTCATAGTTCCTTTGACCATATTAATCATCTCATTTTGTGCAACTTGATTTCCTGGGTCAAGTGTTAACACTTTTTTATAGAGTTCCGTGGCCTTTTTATCTTCTCCAATTGCCGCAAGTGATTGAGCTTTGTAAAGGTTTGCAAGAACATTATCGGGATAAATTGTTAAAACTGAATCGTAGGCGGTTATTGCTGTTTTATAATCTCCTTTTTGCTGGTAGAGTGTACCAACGTTAATTCTGGTGTTTACATTTGATGGGTCAAGATATTCTGCCTTAGAGTAGTATCTTAAAGCTTCATCCAGATTGCCTTCTTTTTGCATAATTGCACCTAGATTTGCCGTAATTGACGCGTCTTGGGGAGATTCTTCCAATTTTCTTTTATAAATCCGTTCAAGAGAGTACAATACATCTTTATTGTCATCTGTTTTAGACAGGATATAGTTATATTCCTGAACAGCTTCGTCTTCAGAGCCTAATTTATCGAGAATTTTTGCATAAGAAAGTCTTAGATCAACATCTGACGGAGCAACTGCAACTGCTTTTTTATAATATTCCGAAGCTTTAGGGTCGTTGCCAAGAAGTTTCATAATGTCGCCTGTTTGTTGAAAACTTTCCTTTAGTAAATTCTTGTCAGAAAGTGATTGATTGAATTCATAAGCAGCGGCCGCAAAATTCCCTTCTGAACGCAATTGCTTTGCTGTATTAAATCTGTTTTGTGCTGAGGTATCAAAGTTTATTTCATTCAGGCATTTATTAAGATTTGAGGTAACCTGAACAATCGCCTGTGATGAATTTTTTACTTGATTTGCGTTTGGGTAATATACCAGGTAAAAAAGGGCGGCACGGTAATCATCTGCTGCCTTTGCATAATCTTTGTCAGTGTTTGCGAAGTACGTACCTCTTGCAAGATAAGAATTTATAAGTCCTATTCTTGCAGAGTTATCTAAATAATTAATTCTAAGTGCACTTTTAAATTCGGTTATAGCCCCCGAATATTGATAGTTGGATAAGTATTGTTGTCCTAAATCAAAATGTTGTTTAAAATCTGCAAAAACCGGACTTGCAAGCTCCATACAAATTATTGAAATGCACAATATTTTAGTAAATTTATTCATATTACAATCCCTCATCACAACAATTTTAATAAATTTATTATTGCACGAACATCGACATTTTACTATATCTTTGTAACAAAAAGAGAAGACTAAAAGATATAAGTCTTCTCTTTACATCAAAAAAAGTTCACTTTTCTTACTCAAAGTCGGTTTTTGAAACAAAGTTCATAACGTCATCAAAGAGAATTTGAATAGGTAATGTCATATCAAATTGTAGATATTCCCCATTGTTCAAGTCTACAAATACTTCCGACTCTTTTTTTTCGACCATTTGTTCTGCCATAACTTATACTCCTTAATTTTATTAGAGACTTTAATTTGCAACATTATTATCGGCATGATTTCCTTAAAACTTTAATATAAAAAATGATGTAAACATCAAACCTTAATAGATATAGAGATTTTACGTGGTTTTAATAAATTTACATTTTGTTACAAAAAAAAATACTCAATAAATACTGAAAAAAAAAGACTTTTGTGCTACCATGCCAGTTGTAAGTACAACATAGGAGATATAACAATAGCACCGCACGATAATAAAAACAATAAAAACCAGGCTATAATGAATGAAAGAATTCGAGCAAAAGAAGTTCGATTGATAGACCAAAATGGAGAAAATCACGGTATAATTTTAACATCAAAGGCTCTTCAAATGGCTTATGATGCAGATTTGGATCTAGTATTGATAAATCCTAATCAAGAACCGCCTGTTGCAAAGATTTTGAATTACGGCAAATACAAATATGAACAGGAAAAACGAGCAAAAGAAGCTAAAAAGAAACAGCATACAGTAGAAGTAAAAGAAATTAAAATAAGATACAAAATAGATACCCATGATTATCAGGTAAGAATCAAAAGCATAGAACGTTTTATTGCACAAGGGAACAAGGTTAAAATAGTTGTTATGCTAAGAGGTAGAGAAATGCAGCATTCAAGTTTAGCATTTGATTTGGCTAACCGCTTTGTTGCTGATATGCAGAATCTACCGGTTACAGTGGAGAAAAAACCGCAGCTTGAAGGCAGAAATGTAACTTTGTATCTAGCGCCGCAATCATAACAAAAAAGTTCTTGACTGAAAATTTTCAGCCAGTATAATAAGAAACGTGGCAATTGAATATTTGTAACCATTTATCCCAAAGAAATATTTTATTGCCTCAACCTTTAAAAGTTAATATTTGAAAGTTGAATATAAGTAAAAATGCCGCGTTAGCTCAGTTGGTAGAGCAAGGGACTGAAAATCCCTGTGTCCTTGGTTCGATTCCGAGACGCGGCATTTTTGCTGCTAAAATTTGGTAAATTTGAGTAGAATGTGTAGTTCGGATTGTGTGATAATCTTGTGTAACTTCCTTTTGGGGTGGGGTTGAGAGGTATGGAATTATCAGGCCTTTTTTGAACCATTACCGCTCAGATTTATTTACTTTTCAGATAATGGATGATGGGAAGCTACTCCCAATGGGGATGGAAGGAACACGATATTTAGCAACTGACGGTTATTGTTCAAAAATTTCTACAAGCGGATATAGCGGAATTGGTTGTGCATACAAAGCAGTATCTGACCCGAATTATTGGAAAAATTTGCATTAATTAGTTATTGTAAATTTTTATTACTAAGTAGCAAAAATTTTTATTTTAGTGTTTCATATTTCTCAAGGAGAAGTATGATGATTCAGAAAATTGGTACTTGTGTTGACAGGGTTCAGTATTTTAAAAATTATTTAAATAACAATACAGATAAACATAGAAACAGCTTTGAAAATAATTTGTCTTCAACTGTTCCAATCGGTATGCATCTAAATTATTTTATTCCTTTTTTAGGAAAGTCTTCGTCTCCAAATAAAACAGACAGTTCAAAGATGACAAAGTTGGAAAACATAATGTATTATGCCGATACTCCAACAAAGAAACTTATATCGAATTTGCAATCAGAAGCTTTTAATTCAGGATTTGACAAGGTTACAACCTTGCATGTTATTAAATATTCTCTAAATGAATTAAATAATTTCGTTAAAGATTTGGATTCTGGAAGTGTGGAGTTTAATTCTCTTGAGAAACATCCTTATTTGGTAGACCTAATTTCTAATGAAGCATCTCCTGATATTTTTTCGGATAAAAATTTAAGAAAAAATTTAAAGAAAGCTGTTGCAAGTTTTTCAAAGGACATAAATAAAGTCCTTGCAGAGCACAAATCTGAAAAATCGGTAAAAAAAGATGATGTAACCTTATCGGATGACTTAGTAGATGCTATATGGGGAATAAGGGCCGAAAATTCAAAAATAAATCCTGACACATTCCTTTCAGGTGCTATAAATAGTCCAGACGACATAACTTCTACTTTAGTTGATAATTTCTTTTTTAATATTAATGATTTTGCAATGTTAAATAAGATTCCTTTGGATGAGCGTCTACAATTCAGCGATTATGAGACGAAAGCAAAGGATGTATTAAAAAAAATAAAACTTGGAAATAATGTTTATATTACTTATGACTCCTCAAAAGAACCTCCACAACCTTTTGTAAATACGTTACGTAAGGTTATAGAAAATGATAATCAAGATAATTTTCAAGTGACAGAATTTAATGAGCATGTTACCGGTGAATATTTTTTACGTGTTCTAAATAAATTAAGCAAAGATAAATCTAAAAAGCATATTGTTATTGTTAATCCAGTGCAAATGATGCTGTTGGATAGTGCAAAGAGTTCTACCTCAAATGAGGTTGTTATTTCGGCAGATTTACTTCCAATTTTTCTTGTTCCTCCGGCAAATATCAGGTTGTTGTTATATTCATCAAAAGATAATTATTATTCTATGAATTCAACAAGTCAGATATTTTCAGGATTTGAAGAGATTTCTATTCCGACTCTATCGACTGCTCAAATGCTGAAATTTTTTAAGGAAAATAAAATCCTGACAAGTGATATTAAAAAACCTTTTTCTAAAAAAGCAATAGAAAAAGTTGTAACAACTTCTGCTCAAATGGATGGAATTTTCCCCTTAAAAACAATAAGTTTAATGAAAAAGATTGAAAGCTACTATACAAACAAAAAAGAGATTAATGAAACTGATGTTGCAAACTATTTGAAAGAGGCGACAAATTTAACAAAGAATAATGATAATGAAAGTTCCGTGTTTATGACATTTGATACGGAAAAAACTCTTAAAGATTTTGTTGGCAAAAGTGCTACTAAAAAGGAAGCTGCATCAATAGTAAGACAAATCAAGTCTAATACTATGGGAACCAAGGGAGTAATTATATATTCTCAAGATGGTTTCCCTGGTGGGGGAAGAAAATTTACCGCAAAAGCTATTGCAGGAGAAGCAAAAGTTCCTTATATAGAAATTAATACAATGGATTTTGGTACAAAAGAAGTTGATATTTTTGGAAATGGTGTTCTTAGTCCAGAAGCATCAATTAAAAAACTTTTTTCTCAGGTAAGGACTCAGGCGGAAGCTAATCCGAATAAGTCAGCTGTGCTTTATATAGAAAATTTTGAATATTTTTCAGTAGGTGAAATGATTTCTATTTATCACCAAAAGGCTATGGCACAGTTACTTAGAGAAATGGAAAAGGCAGATAAAGAAGGACTTAATATTTTGGTAGTAGGTTCGGTTTCTAATCCTGACCTTATAGGTGCTTCTACAATGAAATCGTTCAAATTTACAGATAGTATAGAAGTTTCTTCACCTGCAGCTAATTCGATTGAACGTGCTCAAATTATTAGGCAAAATTTAAAGGATTTGAAATTGAAGCTTTCAGGAAATAAAGAAGCACAGGACAGTGCTATACAGACTGCTGCAAGTATGACAGAGGGTCTGCCTTTTATATATCTGAAAAAATTTGTTAAAAAAGCGGGTTCAGTCGCATTAGAGAGAGGACATAAGTCTATATCTAAAGGAGATTTTATAGAAGCATATTTACAGCTAACAACTGGTAGACCTGCTTTATCTCAAATAGAAGAACATGAAAAATCTGTTACGGCTTCTCATGAGTGCGGGCATGCTACCAATTTGGAGGTTATGAATAATATTGCAAAAACTCTTGGTAAGCCTTGGCATATACCGGATAGGGTTAATTTTATTACATTGGATCCAAGAGGGAATTATGGTGGAGCCATGTTCCATGAAAGTGATAAAAACAGAAAGTTCTCATTTGAAAATCTTTTTGCTCTGTTAGTTTGTACCTTTGGCGGAAGTTCTGCTGAAAAATTATTTTTCGGTATGGATGGTTCATTTGGGATAAGCGGAGATATTGAACAGGTAAGAAATTATACTGATATTATGGTGAAATTATTAGGAATGGGCCCAAATACCGGTAAAATGGTAATAAATCAGGATGATGATCTGTCTGACAATTTAAAATCACTGGTAGAGAAAGATATTCGCGTAATAATTAATAATGCTAAAATCGCTTCTGATTTAATTACCGAGATATATGCTGACTTTAACACTGCTTTTGTTAAGAAATATGCCCCTTTGGTAGGTACGGGTGAGTGTATATTGAGTGGGGATGATTTTAGAACGACTCTGAATGCCTGGAAGCAGAACCAAAGCCCTGAAAAACAAAGAGAGCTGAAGTTGTGTGATGAAACTATTGTCAAGATTATGGAAGCAACTAAAAAAGGAATAGCTGTAAGAAAAGAAAATTAAATGAATTTTTCTTGTTTTCCATAACTTACTTAATTAGTTGACAGGCATGTTTAAATTTGATAAAATTCCTTGCAGATTGAGGTAAGTTTATGAAAAAGGTTTATTGTCCCGTAATTTCGGGGGGGGGGGCGTTTCTAGGCTTCCTTCAACGATTTAACTCTTGCAAAAAATGTAAAAATAGATATAATAGTGATATAAAATATCACAAAAGAGGATTTGGGTTTACGTTAGCAGAGGTGCTGATCACTCTTGGAATAGTTGGAGTGGTTGCAGCTTTAACAATTCCATCGTTGATAAGTAAATACAATGAATATGTAACTATTATTGCACTAAAGAAAACATATGCAGAATTAACTGAGGCTATAAAACGCTCAGAACTTGTAAACGGAGACTTTAGAGATTGGGATTATTCTTATGATTGGCGAAAAGGTGGGGATTTTGCGAAGCGTTATATTTTTCCATACCTATCCCAAAATTATACACAGTGCACAAGGTATAATTGTTTTGCTGGACAAGGATGTTGGAAAAATGTTAGTGGAAACAAGGATGTTACTGCAAGTTGTAATTATGCTTCCAATTCTTTTAGGTATAATGATAAAATAATTCATATTGCTCCTCGTATATCGGATTGTACCCCGAGCGGAAATCTTTTTTGTACCCCGATAAAGTATGTTAATATTATCGTTGATATTAATGGTGATAAAGGCGATTCTATAATGGGGAAAGATGTTTTCTATTTTACCTTGTTTAATTACACTTATAAAACAGGTGGTTGGTCAACATCAGGTTTGTGTCCCAAAGGGGAGCATTATGGACTCCGTCAAGGGACAATTGCTGGGTATTGGGGAGCTTATTGCCGCCCTTTGGAAAATATGTTTAGTGGAAACCCTGGTAGCTGCAAAGAGGGCGGTAGCGGGTACGACTGTGGCCTTGCTATAGAAAAGAATAAATGGAAAATCCCTGATAAATATCCTATAAAATTTTAGTTATAGTTTCTCTTTTGAGTGTTGATATTTTCATTACTATTATGTGAGTTGGAAAATTTTTTTGTATTATTATATGTATAGGTTTGTAACTTTTATATTGAGGTGTATTTATGGATTTGGATTTTTTAAAAGATAGAATGAAAATGTTTGAACGAATGATTAATACTGCAGATTATAACTTAGCTAATGAGTTGATCTCTGATGATGCTTCTTTTTATACCCCAGCTTCAGAAAAACCTCTTTACGGTGGACAGGGTTATTTATCGGTAGTAGAATTTATGCGTAGCGGTTTTTCTGATGTTCAGTGGTCTCTGGAAGATATGGTTGCAGAAGGTAATAAAGTCGCTGTTCATTGGGCTTTAAGAGGAACTCATGACGGCAAATTCCTTGGGGTTGAACCTACAGGAAAAGTTATTCGTGCAAGTGTTATGAATTTTTATTACTTCGATGATAATGGGAAAATTATAAATGATGTTGCTGCAGAGGGAATGATTGCTATCTTAAGACCACTTGGTTTATGTCCTTAGAAATTTAATCAATATAAGAAGGTTGTTATGATTAATTTTTCGGCAATGCATTAGTTTGACCGTTCTTGTTCTGGCTTTTTAAATCATTGTTTATAATTTCGTATAATTTCGGATTTTTCCCCTTTATAAAAGAAAGAACCTCTTCTGGATTTTCTTGTAAATCCAGCCCGCCTGTAAATACTTTTATTTTTACAAGTTGGAATTTGTAATCTCTCAATAGAGTAAGAGGATAACAAGTTTTATTCTCATAAGTTTTTATGTTTTCAATTTCCAGTGGTACAAATGTTGTGTGTTTAAAGTTATATTTTTCAAGATATTTTGTTAATTTAAATTCGTATTTTGTCACAATATCAATGTAAGAATTTAGTTTTTTTATTTTGTTCATAAAGTTTATAAAGTATCTACTTGTAAAAACATTCCTCTTAAAAATGTAAAAGAAAGATTGTATATGCTCTTGTTCTGCAGTGTCTGAAGAAAGCCCAAAGAAATCAGACTTTTGATTGTAACCTTTTTCAAATATCTCCGCAAAACTTTCTAATGGTCCGTAACAACTGTCATTACATAAAATTAGAAATTCTGCATTTTCTAAAAGTTTATATTCCTTTGCAAGTTGAATCCCGATCTTGTATGACATAAAGTCGTATCCGCTATGTCTTGAACATTTGGCGATTGAGACAAGATCATTAATTTTGTCTAATTCTGCTTCTAATATCGGATTATCCGTAACAAATATTATGCAGTCGACGTATTTTCTTAATTCTTTCAGGTAATAAATTACGTACTCTTTTATCACACCATTGGTATTAAAACTTGCAAAAACAGCTACACTTTTGGGCTTTTCCAGTTTGTTAAAATCACAATTTACCCTTGTTATATTCTCACAATCAGGAGGGAAGTTAGGCTTGGGTACTTTTATCTTAGGTTTGACTATGTATTTGTGCCCCAGTAGAGTTATTTGCTTAGTTTTGAGCGCAAAATATTTTGTACTCTTTATTGAAAAAATGTTTTCAAAAAATTTTTTAAAATAAGTTTTGTAAAAGTTTTTAAGTTTCATATCAACCTGCTTAAAATTTTAGATAAATCAATTCGCAGTCCCAATATACAAATGTATACTTCTTGCTTCTTTCTATGTATGTGCACATCTATTATGAATTTTCTGAATGTATTGTACTTCATTTTTATATTTATAAGTACTTGTGCAAATATTGTAGACCTTGGTTTTGAGATAAACAGGAAATCTTTGTTGCGTGTAAATATGAATTTTAATACATTATATGCCGGTGCACATTCTGAAGCATTTATTTCATTGCCGGTGTCGCAATATGGTATGCTTCCTAAAATATCTGCTGTTTCTTTGTCAATTTTGTTCATTATATAGGCAAAATATCGATAATAAAAGTCAATGTTTTTGTTTTCATTGTTTTTATGTATTTTAGAGAAAGTTTTAGAAAAATCTAAAATCCCTTCTATATATTTTTCGTATCCCCAACTTAGCAATTTTTGAGGATTAACTGCTTCAAGAACAGGTTCTATTTTATTGTTAAGCTCTCTGTAGCCTAAAGTTTGCCCATCAGGAGTTCTGCACAAAAGTTCAAACCAAAAATGTTTGAATTTCTGTGAACAAAGAAAAACTCTTTTTATTGATTGTGGCTTTTGAATTAAGTTCGTATCTGTGCAGAAAAAGAAGGTCTGTATGGGACGTTGTATCAATTCTGCTAACATATCGGAAGTTCTTCCTGAACCATTTATATCAACGAAGGCTAATTGTTCTTCTGAAAAATCTAATTCTTGTTTTAGATATGCTTTTATCAAATCTACTTTTTGTTTGTGTTTATTGATTAAAAATGCTTTAAAGTTTTTATCATTTGAAAGACGGTTGTACAAGCTGCGTCTTTCTTTGCTTGAAAGAACTTTTGAGTTGTATTCAAGATTTGTGTACGTTTCTAATTCTTGTTTGTTTATATCAAATCTTTCACATAAAAATTTTGTTGAAAATTTGTAAAAATATTCATCAAAAATGTTGTATATAAAACTGTCTATAGTCCTTTCTGTTGCAACTCTCCAAGCTTTTCTTGAACCATATATGTAGTGTGTTTTTATATTTAAACAATGTTCTTTTATGATAACGTCAGCTATTAATTTCGGGATATAGCCGTCACGAGCAATAAAATAAAGATTTTTTATTCCTGATTTTAGACTGCTTTCGATAATCCAATCTACATAATGGTATAATATAGGACCCGCACAAGATGCACCAAAATCATAAACTTTGCTTCTCGATGAAATTCTCAAATTTTTTGCAATTCCTACTATAGTTTGTGTTAATAGATTATCAGTTTCAACAGCTTCTTTTTCATAACCCTTAAGGGTAGGATATTGATATAGGTGAGGTTTTATCCCTACGCTTTTTGCACTGTTGTAATCCGCATTTTTATTATCACCTGTGTGAATCCAGTTTTTTGGCTTTAGTTCTTCTTTAATTTTTTTATACAGCGAGGCTCTAAATTTTGTACTTCTGAGTTCTGATGAAACGTATATTTTAATGTCCGAAAAGATTGGATCAATGTTTGTGAGTATTCGCCTCAGTGTAGCAGATGAGTGGTACATGTCAGAGATTAATACTACATTATTTCCTCTCTCAATAAGTGTTTTGAGTTTAGTTATATTTTCGGAAATAGGAATTAGGTTTTGAATTTCACATTCAATTTCCAAATTTTTCAAATACTCCGTCTCTTTTTCACTTAGATTGAAGTTCGTTTTTATTGTTTCATATATCTCATCAAAAGTAATATCCTGATAATTTTGTTGTTTAGCAAACATTTTTCTCACAAAGTCTTCTGTTCCAACTCTGATTTTTGCGAAATTAGAATACAGGTATGGATTTAAGTCCTTGTTATTTTCAAGAATATCTTGCATCAAAAAGAAGATGCCTTTTGGTGTTGCAAATTTTCTTGTGATAAGAGTATCAAATATATCAAACGAATAAAGAGTTTTTGATGTAACTTGTTTGTTCAGTGTTTTCAATTATATTACCTTTTTCCCGAGTATTGTAACTTCTAGTCTGCCGCTTCTAAAATGAAGTGAAAATATTTTCTTTCTTATTTTGTTAAATTCTCTTCTTCTCTCAATATTTTTTAGAACCTTAATATATTTATGAGGATTTTGTATGAGAGTCAAAAATTCTTTTTTATTAATCTTTTTGAAAAATTCTTCTTGTAAGATGCCTGAATCGTATTCTTTCCTAAAGTGCTCTGAAAATACTTTTACAAATTCCGGTTTGACGGAATCATCTATTCTTAGAACTGAGCTTACATAACCATTGTATCGATTAATTTCTTCCTGAATTTTATATTCGGACTTCAAGTTTGGGTGTTCATTCAAGAATCTATCTATTTCATTGTATTCATCGCATACGCAGTATACTTTGGTCTTACTTTTAACTGATGAATTCATATTATCTTGTCTGTAATATAAATATGCTTTATCTGTTAAAACAACTCTTTCAGCAAGTGCGAAAACTTTAAATGAAAACGCCAAATCCTGATAACTTGCTCCCGGAGTTTCCAAAAATCTTATATTAAATTTGTTTAGAAATTCCCTTTTGTATATTGCACTCCAAACTGAAGGATCTATACGCAAAAGGCTTTTGTCCATTTTAGAATTTGTTAGTTTTAAAGCCTTTGCAGGAGATATTCTATTATTTTTTCTTGAAAATTTATTTTTGCTCCAGTAATGATACCAATCACTTTTAACTATGTCTGCATCAAAATCTTTTGCAATGTTATATAAATTTTCAAACATCTTAGTATCTGCAAAATCGTCAGATTCTATAATGCCTATATATTCTCCCTTGGCGGCATTTATGCCGATATTCATTGTATTACCGTAGCCGGAATTTGATTTGTTTATGACAATTATACGTTTGTCTTTCTGTGCGTAATTATTTAAAATTTCAAGGGATGAATCTGTTGAACCATCATTAACGCAAATTATTTCAATGTCATTAAGAGATTGGTTTATTATACTTTCAATACATTCATCAAGGTATTTTTCTACATTGTAGACAGGTACAACTATACTAACTTTTGTCACAACTCATCTCCTCAAATAAATTTAGAGCTCTTTCAACAGCTTTGTCCATGTTGTAATATTTATAATCCCCAAGACGGCCAAGAAAATAGACATTTTTCGGAGCTTCTTTCAGATATTTTCTATAGAGTTTGATATTTTCAGGATTTTCTATTGGATAATATCTTTCATTTTTCCCGTTTTCAAAGTCTTCTGAATATTCTTTAGCAATAACCGTTTTGTCCGACTTATCATTTAAGTAGTATTTATATTCGTGAATTCTTGTAAAATCGTAGTTGCAAGGGTAATTTACTACAGCATTATTTTGATAAAATTCTCGGTTATGTGTCTCAAATTTGAAATAAACACTCCTATAAGGTAGCTCTCCGTATTTGTAATCAAAAAATTCGTCTATTGAACCTGTATAAAATATTCTGGTCTCATTAATTAATTTTGGATTTTTCTGTATTAATGATTTGAAATCTGTGTTTAATCGAAGGACAATATTGGGGTGATTAATCATATTTTCAACCATTTTTGTGTATCCGTCTAGAGGTATTCCCTGATATTTGTCCTGAAAATATCTGCTGTCTTTGCTAATATAAACAGGCACTCTTGCTGTTACTGCAGATGAAATTTGATTAGGATTTTTACCCCACTGTTTTTCTGTGTAGTGCAAAAACACTTTTTCAAAAATGTATTCAGCTAAAAATTTTAAATCCTTGTCATTTTGTTTCTGAAATTCAAGAATTGGAACCTTTGAATTGTATTCAAAATTTGTCAATAATTTTTCTTCAACACGTTTTGCAAGAGTCTGCGGAAAAACATCATATAAAGTATTAATATTAAAAGGTATAGTGGTTTCAATACCATCTATAACTGCAACAACCCGATGCATATATGTATTGAAATCTGTGAATTTTTCTAAAAATTTCCAAACATTTTCATTGTTGGTATGAAAAATGTGAGATCCATATTTGTGGATAACTATACCATTTTTATCTTTATAATCATAAATATTTCCTGCGAGGTGAGCTCTTTTGTCAATTACAAGAACTCTTTCACCTTTATCTGCCAGCAGCCTTGCAATAGATGCTCCAGATAATCCGCAACCAACAACTATGTTTGTAAAATTTCCCATCATACGTCCTTTGAGTATGATAGTATTACAAAGACAATCCTTTGTCTATCGCAAAACTATTACCCATATGGGTAATTTTTGATTCTAGTAGTTCATTACCCAATTGTTATTTGCAAGAAGGTCAAAACAGTAGTCTCCAAGTGGAGAATTCTTGCATTCTGGATCTACATCTTCACATACACAATCTTTACCCACTTCACATGCACAAGGGTTTGAATGAACAAACTCCATACTATATGGTTCAGTTCCGGTTAACTCACCTTTTTTAGTTATATAAAATGTAAAGATATCTCTTCCTCCAATGTTAGGTTTTTCTGCTCCATTTGTGTCCATTACAATTTTTAGGTATGGCCTTGCTGCATTTGCTTTAATTACTTGTATGGAGCCGCTACTAATATCTAAGGGTTTATAAGCATTAACGCATATCGAAGCAGAATTGGCCAGTGTGTAATAATCCCCACTGCAATTTACGCTTGATGTCTTTGTGTTATCTATAGAACGGTAGCTTGATGCAAAGCATGATGTGTCATCTTCTCCGCAAGTTTTTGTTATTTTGAAATACGATTCAATAAAATCACTCAGATTGTCTGCGATGTCTGTCCCTGCTAATGTTGTTTTTCCCTTCTCTGTTAAATATAAATCAACAGCATTAGCAAATTCTAAAGATGCCTTTCTAATTTGAACAGCCTGAGCCTCTTTTTGATACTTGTTCATCAATGTTGGAACTGTCATTGCAGAAACAACGCCTATTATACTTAATGTTATTAACATTTCTGTTAGTGTAAATGCAAACTTTTTATTCATAAATTATCCCCTTTTAGTTTAGTAATTCATTTTCCAGTTGTCATTAAGGATTTTCCCAAAACAACCTGTACCGTCAAAAGATGTTAGGCATGAAGAATTGAATAATGTTTCTCTTGCTTCTTCTGCTGTTCCGTCTTTAATTTTTTCCGGTCCTATATAGTTATCAGTTTTCCCATCATCTATAGTGTAAAAGTCATATACATAAAATGAAAACAGATCTCTTCCACCAATATTAGGCCTGTCTATTCCGTTAACATCTATAAATATATGTGCAGGTATTGCATCTTTTGCTTCAATTCCGGCATCTTCATCAGCTTCTACTGCAGAATCCGCAGGTATTATACACATTGCAGCACCACCTTTTAACAATACATTATATCCGTCTGAACAACTAAAGTTAGTTCTTGTTGAGGAATTTATTGTACGATAAGAATCTGCAAAACATGGTTGAGCTGTATCCTCGCAGTCACTAGTTATAGTATAAAACCCTTTAATAAATTCTCCTGCAGTTTCTTCAACACTTTTTGAGCCTTGTTTGCTTAGAATTGATTTATAAAAACTTTTGTTGTTATTTTCAGTGCTTAAGACAAGGAGATTTTCTTGAAGTTCAACATAATTCTTTTTCAACAATGCAAGCATAGATTTCTGTTGGTACTTTGAAACAACAGTAGGCACAGTTATTGCAACAACTATCCCAATTATAGACATTGCTACCAGTAATTCTGAGATGGTAAATCCTAAAAAAGCCTCACATTTCATATATAAAAACTTCCCTAACGTACTATATCCATTATAACCTTTTATAGTAGAAAAGTCAATTGTCCGAGGCTTAAACCTCAATAAATAAACGTTGTCCGACTATATTTTGTTTACCATTATAATACCCTGCAAAATACCCTCCTCTAACAGGTGAATTTTTTGCGTAATTGTTTAGGCTATTGCCATTATAGTTAACAAAAGGGTTGTTACTATACGGATTACTGCTATTTTTTACCGGAACAGTTACTTGTGTTGATTGGGGTACAAATATTTGAGACAATAAACTTGCTATACCTGCCATTTCTACTAAACCTCGCTTCCTAAGAAAAGTTTAATTATTATTTTTAACTTGTCATTATTATATCATAATTTGTAAAAAAACTTTACATGTTTAAATAAAATCATTTATTAGGATGATTATTCCTTGTATCTTTTTTCTTTTTTATTCTTTATTTATTTATAAAATTGATATATAATGAAAACATGGTTGAAAGTAGAAAGAAAATCTTAATTGTTGGTGCTTCTGCAAAGGAATATGCTCTTGCTAAGAAGTTTAATAGCTATGATTGTGATGTGTTTGTGGCTCCTGGAAATTCTGTAATTGCTGAAATTGCGAAATGTGTTGATATAAGAGAAGATAATACAGAGGAACTTTTGGCTTTTGTTGTAAAAAATTCTTTCGACTTAACAATTGCATCATCTGAGATTGCAATTAAAAATAATATTGCAGAATTATTCCAAGCAAATGAACAACTTATATTTGCTCCTACTGCGAAAAGTGCGGATTTTGCTTTAAGCAGAGCTGTTGCAAAGAAATTCCTGTACAGGCTAAAGATTCCTACTCCAAGATTTGCAATTTTTGATAAGCCTCAGATGGCTTATGATTATTTGAAAAATGCTCCAATGCCTCAAGTTATTAGAGCTGATGAAAATAATTTAAAAAATGACAAGCTTGTTTGTACGACTTTTCTTTCTTCAAAAATTTTTGTGGATGACTTGTTCGCAAGGAATGAAAAAAAAGTTGTGCTTGAAGATTATGTATACGGCCATGAGTTTACTTTGTACGTAGTGACAGACGGATATCATGCTTTACCGTTGGGAGTTGTTGCTAATTATAAATTTATGGAAGATGGTGATGGCGGAATATTAACAGACGGGATTGGTGCATTCACACCTGATTATAAGGTTTCAAAAGATGTCGAAGACTCCTTGATGAAAAATGTTGTTAACAATATTTTAGATGCTCTTCAAAAAAAAGATACTCCGTATCTTGGTATACTCGGCATAAATTGCGTGCTTAAAGATGATGGAAGTTTTGTGGTGTTGGATTTCAAACCGTTTTTGTCTGATTTTGATTCTGATGCCATTTTAAATTTAGTTGACGAAAACTTGTTAACTCTTTTCAATGCTTGTGCAATAGGCTCTTTTGCGGATGATTATGATTCAATAAATATTTCTGATTATTCTTCTGTTTCGTGTGTATTGCTTTCAAGAAGTGCAGGAAATATTATTAACGGACTCGATATGGTCGAATCTGATATAACATATTTCCCTGTGAAAAAAAATACTTACCTTGAGTATGAAACAATTGCGGGTAAAAATTTAGTTTTGACAAAAACATCAAATACCCTTTCAAGAGCCAGAAAACTTCTTTACGAAGATATTGATTTAGTTAATTTCGAAACAAAAAAATACCGTACTGATATATGTGAGCAGGTTGAAAAATTTTAAGTCTTCATTATATATAAAAATATGAAGAACTATTATTCAATTCTTGGAGTTACACCTGACAGCAGTAATGCAGAAATAAAATTTGCATATAGACGTTTAGCAAGGAAATATCATCCTGATGTAAACCCTGCAGGTGCCGAAATTTTTAAAGATATTTTACAAGCCTATGAAACTCTTTCAAATCCGCAAAAGAGGCTTCAATATGATACTATAAACGGCTTTTTTAAAACTCGTGAGGAAAAACAACATACATCTTCAAAGCAGGCACAAGCGGAATACGAAAAAAATACCTCATCGACATCTAAGCCCAAAGATGAATTTTCTAAAAAATTTAATGAAAAAATAAATGATATATTTGAAGAATTTTCAAAACCTAAGCCTAAGAAAGAAAAATTATCTCCTAAAAAAGGTTCAGATATATATGAAGAAATTTCAATCCCTTTGAAAGATGCAGTGAGAGGTACAGAACGTGTTATCAACATAATGCATACAACTCAATGTGACAGGTGCAAAGGACGTAAATTTATAAATGGAGCTATCTGCCCAAGTTGTAAAGGCTCAGGGGAAAAAAGCGAGCATAGAAAAATTACTGTAAAAATCCCTAAAAATATAAAAAACGGGACCAAATTACGTATCCCTTTTGAAGGTAATTCAGGTGAAAACGGGGGATTAAACGGAGATTTTTACGTGAAGATAAAAATTGAACCGAATTCAAGAATGCAATTTGAAGGGAATAATGTTATATATAATATTCCAATTACACCATTTGAGGCAGTTCTTGGAGGAGATATTTCTGTCCCTGCTTTTGAAGGGAATCTTTCTTTAAAAATTCCAGCTAAAACTCATTCAGGACAAAAATTCCGTCTGGCAGGTCAAGGGTTAAAGCAAAATGGAAAAGTAGGTGACATGATTATAATTGTGCATATTGAAATTCCGTGTTCTTTGTCAGATGATGAAATAAGATTGTATGAAAAACTTAAAAAATTGTCTTTGCAGAATATTCGTGAGAATTTGTTAAATGAATAAAGTAAAAATAAAAGAAATATTTAAATCAATCCAGGGTGAGGGGCCTTATGTAGGTTACCAGCAGTTATTTGTAAGATTTTGCAATTGTAATTTAAAATGTAATTACTGTGATACTGAGTTTGCTTCAGATTCTGATTTTGAAGAATATGATTATTGCAAGCTTGCTGATATCGTGAATAGATGCGAGAATATTCATTCTGTCTCATTAACGGGTGGAGAACCTTTATTATCAGCTGATTTTTTGAAAGATTTTTTACCTTTAGTAAATAAGAAAATATATCTTGAAACAAATGCAACTCTTGCGGATAAATTTTTATTGGTAAAACCTTTTATTGATATAGTTTCTGCAGATATAAAGCTCGAAAGTGCAACAGGTATTAAAGGTTCATATAAATTTCATGACAAATTTTTCGAAGCTGTAAATGGGGTGGAAACTTTTGCAAAAATTGTTTTCAATGATAGAATTTCCGATGAAGAAGTTGATAATTGTTGTAATTTAGCTAAAAAATATAATATAGAACTAATCTTGCAGCCTGAGATGAATGGTGAGGTTTTGACGGTAAGCCCTGAATTTGCGGCTAAAATACTTAATAAATTTCTCCTTCAATATGAAAATGTTCGATTAATCCCTCAGGTTCACAAATTTTTAGATTTAAGATAATTTTTCTTAAGAGCTAAAATCTTGTTTTCTATGAAGTTTTGTTATACAATCTTGTGTAAGAGGATATTAAAATGGCTGTAAAAAAAGTTTTGCAATATGGAGAAAAGAGTTTAAGAGAGCCTTCTAAAGAGGTTCATAAAGTTTCTAAAAAAATACAAGATTTAGTTCAGGATTTGTTGGATACAATGTATGCAAAAAACGGTGTTGGTATGGCAGCACCTCAAATAGGCGTAAATTACAGGGTTTTTGTTGTTGATGTATCCAAAAATGATGAACCGCTTAACCCTCTTGTATTTATAAATCCTAAAATTATAAAAAAGTCTGGGGCAATTGTTGCTCAAGAGGGGTGTATAAGTTTCCCTGAAGCGTATACAGACGTCAAAAGATATAAAAATATTATGGTTAAAGCTCTTGATATCCATGGCAGGTCTTTTGTTATGGAGGCTAAAGATGGTTGTCTTTTGGCTCGAGCTATTCAGCATGAAAATGATCATTTAGATGGAATTTTGTTTATCGATCACTGTGTAAACAGATTTGAAACTGATGAAATACTTGCTAAACATCATCTACCTCCTGTTGATCCCCAAAAGCTTGTGCAAGAACCTGAAATAGATCGGGAGTTGGAAGGCAAAAATGATTAGTATTGTATTTTTCGCAACTCCGAGAATAGCATTAGAGTCACTTGAATATCTCTATAAATCTCCAAATATTAATGTTCTTGCTGTTGTTACTCAGCCCGACAAACCTGCCGGCAGAGGACATAAAATTTCTATGTCGCCAATCAAAGAGTTTGCTCTGAAAAATAATATACCTGTTTTTCAACCTAAATCAATAAGAAAAGAGTTTGATATTCAAGACGAGTTAAAAAAGCTGAATCCTGATTTCTTTGTTACTTTTGCATTTGGGCAGATATTATCTCAGGAAGTTCTTGATATTCCAAAGTATGAGACAATAAATCTTCACGCTTCTCTTTTACCAAAATATCGTGGAGCAAACCCAATCCAGCGTGCGATAATTAACGGGGATAAAAAAACTGGAATTTGCACAATGATAACGGAACTTGGACTTGATTGCGGCGATGTTTGCCTTATGGAGCCAATAGAAATCTCTGATAATATGACATGTGCAGATTTATTTGAAATAATAAGCAAGAAATCGCCAAGACTAATAGAAAAAACTCTTGTTGGCCTTGTTGATAATACCATTATTCCTCAAAAACAATGTGCTGAAGGTGTATGCATGGCAAATAAATTGACAAAAGAAGAAACTTTAATCGACTGGTCTAAACCAGCACAAGAAATTCACAATTTGGTTCGAGGAATTTACAAATCTCCATCAGCCTATTTTGTTTATAACGGTAAAATTATAAAAGTATTAGAGACTTGTGTCGTAAAAGAACAAGGCAAGTGTGGTGAATTTGTAAGATTTGGAAAAGATGGTATTCAAGTCGGTTGTGGGCAAGACAGCATAAAGCTTATAAGGGTTAAACCTGAGGGTAAAGGTGAAATGCTTGCAAAAGACTGGGCAAATGGCTTGCACCTGAAAAATTAGATTAAATAAACAAGTTTTAATTTGGGAGATTTTAATATGATTACAAAAGGTATAAGAGGAGCAATAACCGTAGCTTCAAATACCTCTTTAGACATAAAAGATGCTACAGTTGAACTCTTGGATGCGATTGTAAAGGCAAACGATATAACCAAGGATTCTATTTCTCATGTCATATTTACATTGACCGATGATTTGAATGCTGAGTTTCCCGCAAAATTTGCTCGCCTTGATTTCGGTTGGGATAATGTAGCAATGATGTGTTTTCACGAGTTAAATGTTCCAAATTCTCTTCCAATGTGTTTGAGAGTTCTTGTTGTCGTAAATTGTGAAGAAGATTTTGTCCCAAAATTTGTTTATTTAAAAGGTGCCAGCAACTTAAGATAATTTAGTAATATCACTCATCGCTGGATCAAGTAATCTTCTTCCAATGTTCGGGAATTCAATAGAACAAAGCGTTTTGTTGCCATACTTTATCATTTTTTCGACAACACCTTCTCCATATTTTGGGGTGCTGACTCTGTCTCCCGGTTCAAAACTTTGAGAATCCGCTGCTGAGTCTGTATCTTCGCCAGGGTATATCGGCAAAACTTGTGAATTTTCTGTTTCGATATCATTAAACTCAATTTGATTATCGTCTTCTTCAGAATTTATATCGTCTATTAGATCCAAATCATCTTCAGTGAGCTCATCTCCGGCAAAATCAACAATATCTTCCGTAGTATCATCTATTTTCTCATACAAAGTTTTATCAATGTCTTTTGCTACTTGTTCGACTATTTCGTTATTATCTTGTTTTAAAGGGTCATCTTGATAATCAAGTTCATTAATTGAATAGTCAACAACCGGTTCCAATGTGGAATCCTGTTCAGTATCTACAAAATCCTCTTCCGGCTGCTCACTATATAGCGGTTCAACTTGAATATCACTTATCTCTGTTTCTCCGCTATCTTCGTCAACTTTTTCGTCAACAAGAGTATCCTCTTCCGGAACATCTTCTAATATATTCGGAATTTCCCCAAAATCGTTAACTTGTTCTATTGGTTCTGCAATTTCAGGTTCTGCTATATTATTATCAGATACTTTAACCTCATCTTCTTCAAACGTTATATCAGGATAAACTATTTCTTCAGGATAATCTTGGTGGTCGTTTGTATCTTCAGTTTGATCTTCACTAATAACTATTTCTTCATCTTCTTGGATTGGTTCTTCTGAAATATCTTCAATCTCGATTGAATTTAGAGTCTCTTCAGAATTTTCGGTAGCACCCAAATTATTTGTTTGCATTATCTCATCTGAAGTGTCAACTATAGAGGTATCAGATTCTATTTGATCTGTATTTGTTTCTGAGGTTGATTGTTCTTCTGCCTCTGGGATATCATTAATTTGCTTTATATTATGCTGTTCTTCAAGTTCCGCAATTAAAGGTATATTTTGTGTATGTGCACCATACACGATATATTCATCAGCGTTAAGTTTGTTTAAAAAAGTATTATAACTTGCAAAATCATGTTGTAGAGTTAGCGGACGGAACAAAATCATGTTTTGTGCATTTTCTTTCAATATATTGATATATTTGTATTCGTGTGGACATATTGTTATTGTATACACGTTATTTTTTTGAAGATAAGTTTTCAAAAGCTTTTTGCTGGAATTTGAATTATCTAGTTTAACAAATGTATAAATTTTAGATTTCACTGTTGGCATAACGCTGTATGAATAAGCCATAATCTCTTTTTGCAAGATTGGCGGGACGTTTGAAATATCAACAGTTATTACATCTGATTTTTCGATTGCGATAGTAAAATTAAGTATATCTTTTAGTTCTTGAGCAAAAACGTCTAATTCCTTGTATTTTAGTAGCTTATTTTTAAGAAGAACGAGTTGAGGAATATTTGTTTCTTTGTATTGTTGGTCAACTACCTGAAGGAAAGTGTCAAAAGGTAAATATCCTTCTGGAAGTGTCTTTATATACTCTTGAACTTCTATAAATATATCTTGAACAACTGCTTTACTAATGGGATCAATATCTTCAAGATCATTGTTATAAATGAAGTTAATTGTGTCATAGTTCAGCGGAAGCTTGAAATCCTGCCCAAACTTAATTTTATTTTCTAATTCAAGAGTTCCATCTGTATCAAAAATGACAACTTTTTCATCAACTTGTGAAACTATGTTATTAATAAGTCTTTTTGTATTTTCAACACTATTTGAGCAAACAAGCAGGTTATTATCAAGTATAGATTTATCCACTTTCAGCAAAGTATTTTGCTCTGGCAGGATACCTATTGTGAGGGGATTATCTATAGGTATTATGTCAAGGAGCTCATTTGCAGGAAGTTTCGTTACTGTAGATTTGAGAGAAGGTATTGTGCCGTTGTAGTTTTTTAAAATTCCTTCTTCATTGAAAGTAAAGAGCAGTTTGACTATTGCAAAATTGGAAGTAATATCGGCTTTTAAATTCATCACTTGGGCAACATACGGGGTATTGACGTCTTGAATTACTACAAAGCCCGATAGTGCAAGATTATCTTGTGCATCGTATGCTATTTTTACCAAATTATTCTTAATTTCCAATACTTTCATTTGAACTCCCTCACTTTACAAAACAGTTTAGCATAAAAATACTAATTTTGTACTAAATCTTGAAGTTTGTTATAGATTTCAACAGTCAGCAAGCATATTTTTAAGTCCCGTTTTACAAGGCTTTTCAAAGTTTCTTTGTAGCATATTAGCAAGGCTTTATTTAATCCATTTTCTTCTTCAAGTATTGTAATAATTTTTTGCGAATACTCTTTATCCCTTGTATTGGGTTCTATTTTGTCTGCAAGGAAAACTATTTTTTCAAAATCTGTCATATCTATTTTACCTAAAGTGTGCCAGCGGATTGCAGACAAGATTTCCGTATCGGTTATATTGAACTCTTTATTTGCAATATATGCACTCACCGGAGCGTGAAGTGTCTTATAATTTAGCATTTCGCTTTCTTCTACTTCAAGGTTATTTTTTATGATATCAAGGAGTTTTTCATTAGGAAAACATTTTGCACAATCGTGTAAAAGTCCTGCTAAATATGCCTTTTCTTCATCTAAATGGTATTTTCTTGCAAGTTTTCTTGCACATTCTGCTGTTCCAAGTGTGTGTATATATCTTTTTTCATTAAGATTTTCTTTTAACCAGTTTTTAATCTTTGTATAATCCATTTTCCTGTATATATTCCTCTACTTCCTTAGTTACTAAATTCTTTATTGACCTGCCATTTTTAATTCTTTCACGCAACTCTGTTGATGATACATCTAAAAACTCCATTGGTGCAAATTTGAAATTGTAGCCTCTGTTTTTAAGATAATCTAAGTTAACTTCGCTATTTTCTCTGACAAAAACTATAAAATCAGCAATTTTCTTTAATTCTTCTGTTTTATACCAGGTTTCTATCTGTTTAAAAGCGTCTGTACCTATTATAAGATTAATTTTTCCATCAATTTTGAATTGTTTGTATAATTCGGTTACAGTATCAAACGTATAAGACTTTTTTTCACGTTTGTATTCAATGTCAGATATTTCAAAATTCGGGTTATCTTTTATTGCGAGTTCAACCATTTTGTACCTGTGTGAACACATTTCAGGATTGTAATTTTTATGTGGAGGTTTGAATGCCGGAATAAAAAGTATTTTATCAAACCCAAAGTTTTTCAAAACATATTCAGCCATTTTTAAGTGTGCAATGTGTATCGGATTAAATGTCCCTGAAAATATGCAAAGTCTCATAAATTCATTATAACACATAAAGAAAACCTGACTTCAAAACGAAATCAGGTAAAAATTTGTAGGGGAAAAATTAATTGGAGTTAAATTGTTATATTAAGTGTAAAGCTTGTTTATTTGCCATTGCGATGAAGTTCATCTGTGCAAACAATAATTCTGAACGATCTTCAAACGGCTGATTATTGTTGACTGTAACTTGATTTTCATAGATGTTTTTTAATTTGTCATCAATTTTTTTCAAATTTGCAACTGCCATTTTTTGCCTCTCATTCTTCTTATTTACTTCTGATGTATATATAAAGTATATAAAAAGTATTGAATTTCAAAAAAGATAAAACTTGTTACATTTCTTTACATATATTTTATATTGGCAATTAATGAAGTAAATTTGTTTTTATATTTATATAGGGGAAAATAGTGACATTATGTTAGAAAATAACGTAAACAATCAATCGCAAATACCACAGTTTAAGGCAGTAAATCCACAGAATGCAAGTGGACAACCAGTTCCTATGCAGGCTGTTAACCCTGAATTGCTAAAACAAAACGTTCAAGACAGTTACGTTAGTAATAGGGTTTCAGAGACTACGGAAGATCCTAAGGGTATGCTTTACACTGGTTTATTGGCAATTCCATCGTGGTTTGCTATTGCAAAAGGTATGGATAAATTTGCCGAGAAAACCCGCGGGGATTATGACAGCACTATTTATCATAAAGTTGGTCAGTTTGGCGATGATTTAACTGACCGTATAAAGGGTAGCAGATTTGGGAAATCAAGTTTCGCCCAATCATTGAACAATGGATATGAAGGTTTTAAAAGATTCATAAGAAAGAATATTGTAGATAGATTTAGAGTAACTCGTGCTTTTGCATATACTCCATCAAAACCGGAAAACCCAATGGTATTGACTCAAGCCGATGGTATGCTTGGATTTTTCGGAGGGGATTATCCGCAAAATTTAGAAAGTTTCTTAAGACCTACAGCAAGTGTTGATGATCTTGTATGTTATGGTGCTGAAGCTGCTGATATTAACAAGTATAAAACTTTACTATCAAAAGCAAAAACTCCACAAGAAAGGGCTCTTATATTAGAAAAGGCAGAATTTGAGTGTCTGTCAAAATATAGCAGAGGAACCAGATTATCAGGGACTGTTTTAGATAAAGCTGTTGATGATTTTGCAAAACTTGATGTGAAAGATCGTATAGCTAGATTAAAGAATATGAAGGCTTTTGAACTTGGTTTTGACGATTTAAAGGGGCTCGAAGATTTAAAAGCAAACATTCACAGTTGTCCTGAAAAAATCATAGAGGCATCATCAAAAGCAAACAAGAAAATGTTCGCTCGTGCTTATCCAAATAAGAAAGGTTTATTAAATTGGCTGAAATTCAAATTCCTGAATAGAGATGTCTACGCTTCAGAATTTACAAACAAAATGGCAGCATCTATCGGAAATATGGATTTGTCTAAAAATGCTAATTATGAAGAAGCTTTGAGGAAAGCAGGCTTGTTAGACAAGATTCCAAAATCTGCTCTTGGCAGATTCCTGAACAAATATATGAATGTGGTTCTGGAAGGGGCAACAAACAGAGTTGCAGGTGGAAAACTTATTGCTATTATGCAAGCCGCATATTTTGCTGACGTTCTTTACAAGAGTATGAAAGCTGAGGGTGCAAGTGAAAAAATGAAGAGTTTTGCAGAACGTTTCACTGAGATGATTGCATTCTTCGTTGCAATGCCAATGTCCATAAAATTAATGCACAAAGTCGGCGGTTTACAGTACATCGGTATGGGTAAAACTCCGGAAGAATCGAAAAAGGCTGTTGAAACCTATCGTACTCATTTAAATGAACATGATATGAAATCAATGTCCGGGAAGTTTGCTAATAAAGCTGAGTGGAAGGTTAGCGATAAAGCTTTACGAGATGAATTAAATGCAGGAGTTAAAAATCCGTTCCTAAAATTGCTCAAAAAAATAGGTAGAATTGTAACCGTAGGTCTTGAGCAGATTAGGCCTTATGACGCAAAAGATATCGCAGATATTGCAGCTGATGGAACAAAAACTTATAGAAAAGGAATAAAGAGTAAAATTAAAGATTTGTTCAGACATCCTAAATATGGATTTAAACAGATGCTAGGTTATCCGATGAGAATAGTTCTCGGTATGATGATTATACTTCCGTTCTTGAGTAAAATTGCGGTAAAGTGTTCTCATTTAATATTTGGAAAACCTAAAAACTCTCTTCTTGATGAGGGAAAAGAAAAACCTCAAGAGCAAGCTGCAAATCCTCAACAAACTCAAATCCCTCAACAACTTCAACAAAACCCTGCAGTGCCGCAAAATCAACAACAAATCAATAGAGTAACTACCAATACAACAACAAATACAGCTCAAAGCTCACAAAGTCCGTCAAATTTGCTGAATAGATACAAAAATGGAACAACAACGACAACAACAACTACTACTACTCAAACAGTCTCTTCTGACTCAAACGCTCCCCAAGAGCCTGTTAGAACATATATTCCATCTCCTGTAGGTGTACAGATTGTAAATCAGGAAGACTCTTCTGGAGCACAGCTAGCCTTGCAAAGAGCGGATAGTGCTGAAAAGCTTGCTATGCAAACTTTGAAGATGGGCTAATTTAGACTTAATTTGTTGCCCTAAAATTTAAAGCATGCTATAATCCTCTAAGGAGGTTTTTATGGTGGCTACATTTGATTATAAGAGTTTTGCCAAAGATTTGACAAAGCAGGCAGAAGACTTCATTCCTGAAGATATTGCACTAAAACACAAGAAAGAGTTTTTAGACAAAATTTATAACTATACATACATTGCGGGTGAGGCTTTTTCTAATGATGAAACTATAGAAAACTCTGATACTGCAAAGGTTTTAACTCAAATTATATCTGAATGGACTTTTCATAAATATGTAGATTTGCTGCGTTCGGAAATTCCAAAAATTTATCATGAAAGTATTCTCCAAAAGTTGGCTTATGTTGCCTTTGAAATGGCAAAGGAATCTACGTTAGGGAATTTATCACAAGATGAGATGCTTGAGCTTGTCGAAGTTCAGTTAAAAAAAGCATATGAGAAGTCTTGCCGTCATTTATTGGAACAAGGGCAAATTTCTCAGTCTGCATTTGACATGGCCATTAAGCTTTCAAACATAAATTCGATGACAAATGTAAATTCCAATAATATATCAAATGATAAGATTTTATCGAAAAGTACATTTAAATATACTTTAGTTGCTTTAGTCTTAGCTGTAATAACAGCCTTGTTAAACATATTTTATGATGAAAGTGCAAATTTGACTATATTCAATGTAGTTTCTGTTGTTCTTTTGTCTGCGTATGTTGGCTTTTATTTTGGTGCAAATAAGTATTCAAAATAAATTATAAACAGTTTGAATATTGAATTTGCAAAAAATATGTGTTATAATATGTAAGCTCTGTATGGGTGCTTATTTTGTTCCTACATTTATTATAAAAGGGAGAATTGACTCTGACAGGATGTGAAGTATACCCGCCGATTGATAATCGCCAGCGGGAAACGGATAATCCGAGGCGTTCACCCACCTGCGAGACCACGCAGGCAACAAAATCACATCTGTGCAGGGCTTTTTTTAAAGAATAGAAAAGGAGCTGAATATGAAGAGTTTATTTATTAATAATCGTAAATCCACTTGCAGTGGTATTTTCGGGGGGGGGGCGTTTTAGAAGCTTCTTCTTTTTATAGTAAAGATGTGATATGCAAAAGAGATGCATTTACTCTTGGAGAAGTTTTGATTACCCTTGGTATAATTGGTGTTATTGCTGCAATAACTATTCCGGCCTTGATTGCCAAATATCAAAAAAAGGTTTTAGAAACCCAGTTTAAAACTGCTTATTCAGTTCTCGCAAACGCAAATATGGCTATGGCTCAGGATTATCCTTCTATGTATAATGATTTGCAGGATAGCTCAATACCAGGAAAGGACAGATATTCAAATCATTTGGACAGGCTCATAAAATATATCTCAAATTCAAGAATGTGCAATATATATTATCTGAAATGTGCAGGTGGAAATCCAAAAGCGTATGATTCTTTTGTAAAGGGTAGTTATGCCCATATCGACCCAGATTCACTAACTACAAAATCAATAATTACAAGCAGTGGTATACTTATATTTATGGGCCCTTGGGCTGGTTCTGGTTATCACATTGATATAAATGGCCCGGCCAAAGGCCCCAATCGTTTAGGATATGATTTGTTTTCGTTTAGTATTGATAAAAATAATAATTTGGTCCCATACACTGCTTTTGGTGGATGTCTTACAAGTCAAAGAGAACACTATCAGGGTTTTACTTGCTCTAAATATGCAGTAGCAAATAAGTGCGAAACTGATTCTTCCAAAACTTACTGGGAATGTCTCCCATAATTTCGAGTGCTGTTTGGTCGTAGCTATTTTTGATTGTTGTAATTTTTCTTTGTTCTTGCTAAAATTTCTGTAAATATGAAATATAAATAGAGGACTAAAATTATGACACAGAGAGTATTATTATGTATTATGGACGGTTGGGGAATTAGTAAAAATCACCCTGAATTTGATGCGACAAGACTTTCACATCCTGTCCATGTTGAAAAACTAGAAAAAGAATATCCTACAATTTCTATTCATGCTGACGGTCAGTATGTTGGTTTGCCTGAAGGGCAAATGGGTAACAGTGAAGTAGGACACTTGAATTTGGGTGCAGGTAGAGTTGTTCATCAGGATTTATCCAGAATTAACAGAGCTATTAAAGATGGTTCTTTTTTCAAAAATGAACGTTTTTTAATGGCTATAAATCATGCAAAAGAAAATAATTCAGCTTTGCATATTTTTGGACTTGTTTCTACCGGGGGTGTGCATTCCTCTTTGGATCACTTGTTGGCTTTGATTAAAATGGCTGCTGACCACGGATTGAAGAAAGTTTATGTTCACGCCTTTTTAGACGGGCGTGACACTCCACCACAAAGTGCTTGTACGTTTATACAACCGGTTGAGGATGAGCTGAAAAAATATGGTCTTCCTCCTGTTGCAACGATTATCGGCCGTTACTATATAATGGATAGAGATAACCGTTGGGATAGAGTTGAAAAGGGTTATAATGCTTTATTATTTGGCGAGGGTGAACATAGCTCATCTGCTTGTGAAGGTGTTAAGGCATCTTATGAAAGAGGTGATAATGATGAATTCGTTCTTCCTACTGTTATTGGAGGCGAAGAGTCAAGAATACACGATAACGATGCTATAATCTTTTTCAACTACAGACCTGACAGAGCAAGAGAAATTTCAAAAGCTTTGAATTTCAAAGATTTTGATGGCTTTGAAAGGAAGAAAGTATTAAAAAATCTTTGTTATATAACAATGACAAGTTATAATGAGGATTTTACTTTCCCAGTTGCTTTCCCGAAAGAACATCTTGTAAATATATTGGGTGATGTTTTAGAAGCTAATGGCGTAAAACAGTTTAGAACAGCTGAAACAGAAAAATATGCCCATGTTACATTTTTCTTTAATGGGGGAATTGATGAACCTCAACCTCATGAAACACGCGTTTTGGTCCCATCACCTAAGGTTCCGACGTACGATATGCAACCTGAAATGAGTGCAGTTGAGGTTTGTGATAATGTATTAAAAGCTATTGAAAATCCTGAATATGGATTTATATTAGTGAATTTTGCTAACCCTGACATGGTTGGTCACACAGGCGTAATTGAAGCTGCAACAAAGGCATGCCATGTTGTTGATGAATGTGTTGGAAAAATTGCTGATGCTTGTGTAAAAAATGGCGTAACAATGCTCTTAACTGCTGATCACGGAAATTCAGAAGTTATGGTAAACGCTGAAACAGGAAAGCCTCAAACTGCTCACACAACAAATAAGGTTCCTTTTGTGATAATAAATGGACCTAAAGGTGTTGAGCTGAAAGATGACGGTGCTTTATGTAATATTGCTCCGACAGTCTTACAGTTGATGGGCATTCCAAAACCTGCAGAAATGGATTGCGATTCTTTAATTAAATAGATTACATTAGACAGATGCTTGGAAATAGCATCTGTCTGTTTAAAACAATTAGATTGGAAACTTATGGCTGATATAAAAAATTTGGATATAGATTTTTCTTTTAAAAAAAATAATGTTGATGAACTTTTTTTTAATCTTTCAGAAAATCCTGAAGGATTTAAGAATAAAGACTTTCGCTATACTTTGAGTTTGATATATCAGACTGTTGAAGATGAATTCGCAGGTGTGTTTTTGAGCCCTAATGCTCCTGCAAGAAACACGAATTTTTATTTGGTTAACAACAACGATAAATTATCTTTTTTTGTTACTCCAACGAATAATTTTCAATATTACTTAAAGTCAAAAGGTTCATTGTTCCGCTTTAAATCAGAAGTTCTTGGCGACAAGGTCGGCTATTCAATGAGTTTGGATTTGGTAATGGATTATTTTGGAGGGTTCGGCAATGTTGTTGATTTGGATGCCTTAACTCCAACATTTATTTATATGAATAAGCTTACATATTTTGTTATGAAGCTTATTGAAAAACTCTATTTCATTCCTACTATAAAAAAACACGGTTCAATGTTCAAAATTGTTTATGAACCGATTATAAATTCTCAACAATTAGCACGTATAATTAACCAATTTGAAGAAAATATTCCCGACGATTTGTTTATAAAGGGAGAAAAACCAAAAAACTTTATTAATGATTTTATATATACTTATTTAAACTATGTAATTTATAAGTTCCTTGGGATAAAGGCATATAAATTTAAAGATGTTAAATCAGGAACATATATGATTAAAGATTTAGAGCAGCGTTCTGTTATGAAGGGACATGATATTGCGGAAAGCTTTGCTCAATGGTTTGACGAACTTTATCTTGGAAAGTATGATGTTATCCCGTTTTTTAAAATTGATAAGTTAGAAAATCAAGAACTTTTCCGCCTGAAAGTCCATATAAAAAACAGAAAAACAGATGAGGATGTTTTGGTTGATAAGTTGTATAGTGATGAGGAAGTTTTTGGTGCAAATTCTTCTGATATTGCAAGAATTGTCGAAAAACAACTCAACTATGCGATTAGATATATGCCAGAGTTAGAGGATTTGTTTGAAGATGAGGAAAAACTATATCTGGATTTAGACTTAAATCAGGTTTATCAAATAATTACAAAAACTGCTTATTATCTGCAAAAGGCTCAAATTGAAGTTATTTTGCCAAAAGAGTTGACTAATATTGTTGTTCCCAGAGCTTCTATAAATGCTAAAGTCAAAACTTCCAGATCAAAAGAATTGGCTGATATTTTTAATAACAACTCTTCCTCAAAGATATCTCTTGATGATATTTTAGATTTCTCTTATGAAATTGCAATTGGTAACGATAAACTTTCTGTAGAAGAGTTTAATAAACTTGTTGAAGGTGAAAATGGGCTTATAAAATATAAGAATAAATATGTTTTGATAGATAAAGAAGATACAAAAAAAATCTTTGAACAGATAGCAAAATCTAATTTGAAGTCAATGACAAGAATGGAACTCATTCAGGCATCTATGTCAGGTCAGCTTGCTCAATATGATTTTGATTATGATGAGGCATTCGCAAGGGTTATACAAGACTTCAACAAGCCAATTGAAGTTGCTCCTCCCGCTTTATTAAAAGGTGAATTAAGACCATATCAACAAACAGGTTTAAAATGGCTGTGGACAAACGTTTCTAAAGGCTTTGGAGCTTGTATGGCAGATGATATGGGGCTTGGTAAAACTATTCAGGTAATAAGTCTTATATTAAAATTAAAAGAAGAAAATAAACTTGATAAACCTGTTCTGGTAATCTGTCCGACAACTTTGATGGGAAACTGGATGAAGGAATTGCAGATGTTTGCTCCGTCTTTAGATGCTGTTATTTACCACGGAGCAGAGAGACAATTGGATTTGAAGCATGATGTTATTTTAACAACTTACGCAATTATGAGAATTGATGTTGAAGAGTTAAAGAAAAATGCTTGGGGTATGATTGTTGTTGATGAAGCTCAAAACATTAAAAATCCTGATACTGCCCAAACTTTGGCTGTAAAAATGCTTAAATCAGATATAAAAATTGCTATGACCGGTACTCCTGTCGAAAATAGACTTACAGAGCTTTGGTCTATATTTGATTTTATCAACCAGGGTTATTTAGGTACTCTAAGAGAGTTCCAGAAAAGTTATGCAATACCGATTGAAAGGTTTAAGGAAACTTCGAGAGCAGCAAAATTGAGAATGTCTGTATCTCCATTTGTTTTGAGGCGTTTAAAAACTGATAAACATGTAATAACAGATTTGCCTGAAAAAATGGTAATTAATGACTATTGTTATTTATCTAAACCTCAAGCAGTTCTGTATGAAAAAACACTTAATGAAATGATGGAAAAAATATCAGGTTTCACAGGAATCAACAGAAGAGGTAATATATTCAAGTTAATTACTGCCTTGAAACAAATTTGTAACCACCCGTACCAATTTTTGAAAGGTGGTGAAATGAGTAAAGAGCTTTCGGGGAAAATGGACAAGTGTATATCTACTGTTCAAAGTATACTTGATAACAACGAGAAAACTCTGATTTTTACCCAATATAAAGAAATGGGTGACATATTGTGTAAGGTTATTCCTGACGAGTGTGAGACAGTACCTTTGTTCTTCCATGGGTCATTAACTGTTCCTCAAAGAGAGGATTTGATTAATCGTTTCCAAAATGATGATGATGCAAAAATTATGGTTCTTTCTCTAAAAGCAGGTGGAACAGGGTTAAACCTGACGAGTGCAACAAATGTAATTCATTATGATTTGTGGTGGAATCCTGCTGTTGAAGATCAGGCAACAGACAGGACTTACCGTATTGGCCAAGATAAGAACGTAATGGTTCATAGGATGATTACTCTAGGTACATTTGAAGAAAAAATTGATGAAATGCTAAAATCTAAGAAAGAACTTGCAGATTTGGCAGTTTATGAGGGCGAAAAAATCATTACTGAACTTTCTGATGAAGAGATTTATCAAATCTTCACATTGTCAGCTTAAGGCAAGTTTTCCCAGTATGTTTTTGTTTCATCTTGTGGAAATTGATTTCTTAGTGCAAAAGTTGAACAATTTACACCATTGTGTGCTCCTGTGGTGTCCTCTGTTAAAAAATTACAGTATCTAGTATTATCTGGGATTTGCGGGCAGGTTACTATCTTGTTTTCGTTATCAATCCAGAAGTAAAAAAGGTCGTATCCAAGTGCATTAGGTCCTTTTGTTCCATTTGTATCTATTAAAAATTCTACGTGCTGTCCCTTTTTATTTGATGCTCCTATCCAACAGTGACCATTTAGAATAATCATTCCATTTTTTATCACAAAAGCCCCATCATTAAATCCGTTGCCATCAGGTCCTTTGTCAAATTTTTTGTAATTTGGTTGATTTAGACTTCTTATTCCATATAGTTTGCTTATATTTGTCCCTTGAGAGGTTTGGTCTATGATTACATCAAAATATTTTGAAAAATCTTTCCCAAACTTCGTTCTAGCCTCTAATGTGTTATTTGATGCATTTGTACCGCAATAAGTGTTCATAATATCGGGATTATCAAGGCTCATTCGTTTTGTAGCTTCGTTAACGATTGAATAAGCTGTGTTAAACTGCTCTTTTAAAACTTTGTTTCGGTAATCACGTAAAAGTCCCGGTATAGTTAAAGCAGCGACAACTCCTATAATCCCAAGAGTTATTAAAACTTCAGCAAGTGTAAAGGCAAAACTTCGCATGTAATCAACTCTAATTATGCCCAAAACTTCGGGGGGGGGGCAATTCTAAGCTTTTTCATTTCTTCCATAAATGTGCTCCTTATCTCTCTTCCATAATTATTTATTATTCTTCATGATTTGTCAAGATGTCTGTTATCTCTTGAAAAATTTTTTTTTTTATGTATAATTTTCATATAGTATTAGTAAATGACCATAAAGGTGGTGAAAATATAAATGGCAGAAGTTAAAGTTGGCGAAAACGAATCTATTGAAAGTGCTCTTAGACGTTTCAAGAAAAAAATTCAAAAAGCCGGTATCCTTTCAGAAGTTAAAAAACGTGAAAGATACGAAAAACCTAGCGTAAAGAGAAAACGTAAATCTGAAGCTGCTAGAAAAAGAAAAGTTTAGTCTTTTCAAAAAATATAATATGAAAGAGGTTAGTACTTGCTAACCTCTTTTTAGTTATTACAATACACATGCAAGTATCATAAGTAAGATTGTACCTATTTGCATTGCTGTTGCCATATTTTGTGAAAACTTGTTAGAATCATATTTGCTGGCTGTTTTCATTGCATTGAAGGCACTTGAAATTCTTCTTAACCTGTCATTTTCGGTATCGTTGTCAAATGTTGTCCCGAACATAGTGCTTTCAAGTCTGGATAGCCTATTATCCATTGAGTCTTGATTAAAACTTTGTTTGAATATTGTTTTTTCAACTGAGGCAAGATTTATTCTTACAGGTTTTTGATTTCTGGAGTTGTATGCATCATAGTCAAATTCGGGCGGACTATATTCCGACAGATTGTAATTTTTATCCAGAGGAATAGAATCTCCATCATAGTATTCATTTGAATCTTGGGCAATACTGTTATTCATAAGTGAATCAGGCTTTATTTTTGCTTGTAATCTTTCTACACGACTTGAAAAAGCATCGGTATCGTATGTTTGTCCAAAGGTCTCTTTTTCAAGTTTTGCGAGTCTGGTATTTAAATCTGTATTTTTAAATTCTTGTTTAAAAACTTTTTTCTCAAGTTCATTTATAGATGGATAGTCAACGTTAGCACCTGCAGGTGGCATCTTTTCTTGGGCTATAGTTTCTCTGTAGTCATCTTCTTGTGCGAACGTATCTTCTTTAGGAGTTATTTCTTGCCCTATTTGTTCTGCGGATATATCTTTATTCAAACTTGCAATTCTTTCATTAATTGATTTGTTAGGTTTGCTCTGCCCGTATACACTTTCTTCTATTCTCGAAAGTCTTGAGGCATCATCAGATGTTGTGTATGTGAATCCATAAAGTGAATTTTCTATCTTATCAAGTATTTGAGAATATTGACTCGCAAAAACAAGATTATTTATACTAAATATAATGCATAAGGTTACAATAAAATTTTTCATAGCAAAAACTCCTTATGCATTAGGATAAAGCTGAACGTAGATGAAAACTATTCTACATACTCGCGATTTGAAAAATCAAAAAAATAAGCAAAAAAACGCAATACTTTAGTATTACGTTTTTTTATTTATTGGAAAATAGTAGTATTAATTAATCTAGTTTCTCAATTTTTTTAATGCTTCCAATTCATTTTGGAAAGGTGATAAATTTGTCAGTTTTTCAATTATTCCCGGCATTTTTTCACATACATAATCAATTTCTTTTTCAGTTGTAAATTTGCTTAAAGAAAATCTTATGCTTCCATGAATTGCCGTGAAAGGCACATTCATAGCTCTTAAAACGTGGCTTGGTTCCAGAGAGCCTGATGTACATGCACTCCCTGAGCTTGCACAAATCCCTAAATCGCTTAAGTGAAGTAAAATCAGTTCACCTTCAATATATTCAAACCCAATATTTGTAGTGTTTGGAACTCTGTTTACCACTCCGGTGTTCAATCGTGCATTGAAAACATTTTTAACAATATTTTTTTCCAATTTGTCACGAAGTCTTTTTACTTCTGTTGCCTCATATTTTAAATGATCGGTAGCAAGTTCTGCCGCCTTTGCCATACCTACAATATATGGAACATTTTCAGTCCCCGCACGTTTACCGCGTTCTTGGTGACCGCCAATAATCAATGGAGTTATAAGTGTTTTAGAATTAACATACAATGCCCCAACGCCTTTTGGAGCGTGAAATTTGTGTCCGGAAATTCCTACTAAATCGGCTCCGATTGCTTGAACATCTATGGGAATTTTACCCGATACTTGAACAGCATCAACAAAGAATTTTGTTTCTTTGTTTTTGGATTTTATTATTTCTGAAATTTGTGCGATAGGAAATATTACGCCGGTTTCGTTATTTGCATACATTACTGACACCAATGCCGTATCGTCACAGATTGCTTCTTTTAGCTGTTCAATATCTAATTCTCCATTTGAATTCACACCTATATAATCAACTCTATATCCTTCTTTTTCAAGTGTTTGGTATAGGTTTAAAACACAAGGGTGTTCAACTTTGGTCGTAATTATATGTCTTTTGTTTTTATTCATGTTTAATACGCCGCGAATAGCAGTATTAGCACTTTCAGAACCGCAGGAGGTAAATATTATTTCTTTTTCGTCTTTTGCATTAAAGAAATCTTTCATAACACCTCTTGCATCACGGACTGCATGGTTGGAGCGTTTTGCAAAATCGTATACACTTGAAGGGTTTGCGTACTCTTCTTTTAAATAAGGCATCATTGCATCCAAAACTTGCGGATCAACTTTCGTTGTAGCGTTATTATCTAAATATATTAAACTCATTATTCAACCTCCACAACTTCAATATTTTCATCTACTGCATCTCTTAGTGTCTTTTCAACAAAGGCTTTGAGAGTAAGATGTGAATTTTTGCATCCGGAACATTTTCCGCGAAGTTTTACCAAAACTTTATTCCCGTCAATGTCAACAAGTGTGATATCTCCGCCATCTTTCATTAATTCGGGTGAAATTTGTTTTTCTATTACATTGTTTATTTTTAGAATCTTTTGAGCAGGAGTAAGTGTTGGTTCTGTTTTTTCTTGGCCTTCTTTTTTGTAATAAGTATTTATTATGTCTTGAATTAGACCTTTGCACTTACCGCAAGCGCCACCGGCTTTCGTATAGTTTGTTATTTCCTCAACTGTTTTTAAACCGTTTATTTTAATTGCATCCCAAATAACATTTTCTGTAATTCCAAAGCAGGTGCAAACTATTTTTTCTCTTTGTTTGTTTGCTTCTTCTTCATTTCTTATGTCATCTAAATCCGTATAATCATCATAATTTTTCAAAGCATCTTCTAATGCCTCATATCCCATAACAGAGCAGTGCATTTTTTCAGGCGGAAGACCTCCAAGTTGATCTGCGATGTCTTTATTAGTAATCTTTTTTACTTCATCTATAGTTTTTCCGATAATCATTTCGGTTAAGATACTTGAGCTTGCAACTGCCGAGCCGCAGCCAAAAGTTTGGAATTTGGCATCAGTAACTATTCCGTCCTTAATTTTTAAGTAAATTTTTAAAGAGTCGCCGCAGGCTAGTGAACCTGCTTCTCCTATAGCATCTGCATTATCAATTTTCCCAACATTTCTTGGGTTTCTGTAATGATCTATAACTTTATCTGAATAATCCCACATAGTCTTTATCCTTATTTATCTTACACATAAATATATTTTAGCTCAAAAAATTTCACAAAGGTATATATTTAATATTTAATTAATTATTTAGTAATTAGTGCAGTTAATTCTTTCTTCAAATAAGTATAAAATTCCTTATTTTTAGTAAGTTTTACTTTTTGCTGATTTTCTGTCTTAAAAAAGTCTTCTACCCAAATCCCATCATCTGGTTCCCAGTCTTTTACTATTTGCTTAATTTTTGGATTGTTTATATTTTCAATTTTTTCAGGTAGAAGAAGGATAAGTTCGAAATTCAGACCTTTGCGTATTTTACAAAGAGAATTATATAAATCCGCAACATCTTTGTTTGTTGGGTATTTGGAAAAATCATAATTTGAGTAAATAAAATATATTTTTTCTTTGTTTGCTATGGTATTTTTGAAGTTTTGAATTCGTTTTTTATATTTGTTTTTTATTTGTGGTAATTTCATTTTGGTTTCGTGAATATACCTTGCCCCGTATTTTTTGTTAACGAAGTTTTTTCTTTTTTCATCAAAAACAATATTTTCTATATAGTCGTCAAATTTTCTGTTAATACATTCTGTTATTTGGGGCATGTTCCCATGAAGGCATAAATCAAAAGGGTAGCTTTTTTCTCCATAATACTTGTATGGTTTGAGTTTTGCGACAGTTGTGACAACCCTTGGTAGGCAAAAATCGCCAAGAGGTACTATTTTGTAACCCAAGTTTTTATAGTAAAAGTACTCTTTAATTGAAAAATTAATGAGTAATTTTCGAACTTCTTTTCTTATATGTTTAGGGAAAATCCAACACACAAGCAGTTGTGCAAGTATTTTTCTATATCTTTTACTATTCATAATTCCATAAATTAAGATTAAAAAAGCTATTCTTTAGTTATTTTATTATTTTAGAGTGCAAAAATCAATAGAATTTCAATAATTATTTGATTTCAAGACCGTATGGAATTGTTAATTTCTTTTCTGAATGTGAGGCCGGAAAATCTTTTATAAGAGGTAAATTTAGTTCTTCAAATATATATTCAATATTATCAACTCCTAAAAAATCTCCAATAGCTACAGCTTTTGTATATTTTCTGATTTTGGGAATATTAAAGAGTTGTGTAACCATCTTGTCAATTTTATATGGAGGCTCATTTAAGTCTTCTAAAAATAGAGTAAATTCAAAATCAGGAATAAAGTCTTGCCCGCATAAAGAAACAAGAGTCGATAAATTCCCTCCCCAAAATCTTCCTTTGTACTCAAACACATCATTACAAACCGTATTAAAGAAATTGTTAATTGTATATTCGCATAAATTTTCCTGTCCAAAATCACTCAATATCATTGGACCTGAGTAGGTTATGAGCCCTGCCCGTTTTAAAAACATTGCGTTAAGTGCGGTTATGTCAGAATATCCGCAAAATATTTTAGGATTTTTGCGAACTAATTCATAGTCAATTTTATTAATAAGCCTAATTGCTCCATACCCGCCCCTCAGGCATATAATCGCATTGATAGATTTATCGTCAAACATTTGGTGAAGAGCGGTTAATCTTTCCTTATCGGAGCCTGCAAGATATCTGCTTTTTGAATAAACGTTGTCGGATAATTTTATCCTGAACCCTTTGTTTTCAAAAAATCGGATAGCTCGTTTAAGATTTGTGTCATCATCCATTGCCCCTGATGGTGCCAAAATCCCTATTGTATCGCCTTGTTTTAGTAAAGGAGGTTTAATTAAGTTCATAATGTATCCAAATTTATTATAACTCTGTTATAATATTACCATGAATGAAAAATATGTACCTTTGTATAGAAAGTATCGTCCACAAAAGCTGGAAGAAGTCGTTGGACAAGAACACATTAAAAAAGCTTTAAGAAATGCTATAGAGCTTAATAAAATTTCTCATGCATACCTTTTTACAGGCCCGAGAGGAACAGGTAAAACTTCCACTGCGAGAATTTTTGCTAAGTCATTAAATTGCAAAGAAGGCCCGACAATCAACCCTTGCGGTGTGTGTGAAAATTGCGTTGATATAACAAATTCTACACCTATGGATGTTATAGAAATTGATGCTGCAAGTAATAGGAAAGTGGAAGATGCACAAAATATTTTGGAAAAGGTTATGTATGCACCTGTAAACAGCAGGTATAAAATTTATATTATAGATGAAGTTCATATGCTCTCAACAACGGCATTTAATGCTTTATTGAAGACTTTAGAAGAGCCCCCAAAAAATGTTATTTTTATTCTTGCGACAACCGAAGTCCATAAGGTGCTTGATACAATCAAAAGTCGCTGTCAAAGGTTTGATTTTAAACGTATAACTACAGATGATATTGTTAAACACCTGAGATATATTTCTGATAATGAAAAGATTAATATAACTGATGATGCGTTACTTACAATTGCTAAAAATTCTGCTGGTGGTATGCGTGACAGTATTGCTCTTTTAGATCAATTGAGTGTTTTGGATAGTGATTCTCCCATTACAACTGAAGATATAAACACTCTTTTAGGTCGTTTGTCCTTTGATACATTAAATTCTCTGTCGGATAAGATTATCAACTCAAATCCTCAAGAAGCGATTGAGGAGCTAGAAAAAATATACAATTCTGGTAATGAGCCTGTTCAAATTTTGACTAATCTTATGGATTATTTTAAAAATCTTTTAATAGTTAAAAATTGTAGAAAGGAAGTTGCAATTGAACTTACTCAGGCAAATGATCTTCAGTTAGGAGTGTTGTCATCACAAGCAGAAAATGTAGAGACTCATCAAATAGTATTTCTCATAGATAAATGTGCAGAGTACATTAAGGAACTTAAACTGACAAACAATCCTCGTTTATGGTTAGAAGTTTCTATAATAGATCTTGCAAATCTTGCGGAAAATACTTCCCTTATAGAATTGCAAAATAGGGTAGCAAAGCTAGAAGGCGGTAATGTTCAGGTAAGGATTACACCGGAGCTGAAAAATATTGCTCCAATAACTGTTAAACCTTCTGTTAAAGAAGAAAATGTATCAAAGCCTATTGATGCTACAAAAGAATCTTTACCGAAAAATCCTTCAATGTCACCAAATGATAATGAAAGTATCACAAAGAATTCAGAAACAAAAATTGTTGAAACAGGTGAAAGTATTGATGCAAAACAGAATATTTCGCCGAGTAAAGCTGAAGATTTTTCTCCTATGCCTATGTCGAAACATCATGACGCTGGAGATATTATGGCACTTTGGGCTAAACTATTGGAACTTGTTCACAATGTTCCGACTCGTGCACTTTTGAAGCAGTGGGCCACACCTGTTAAAATAACTGCTGATAAAACAGTTTTGACTATGAAAAATGAAATCTTCTTAAGTCAAGTTCAGTCCGGTAGTAAAAAACAAGCACTAATAGAGGCTGTTGATTCGCTCTTCGGGCAAAAGAATTCGAATGTCATAGTAAGACTTCCGCATCCTTCAGATGCAGAAATAAAACAGGTACAACAACCTGCTAGTGTACCTAAACCTTCACCTGTCGAAGTAAATAAGAATATTGAACCTGAGATTGATGAGAGTGAAGTTCAAGAATTGAAAGAGGAAGTTGTGGAAGAAAAGAAGTTAAAGCATCCTTCAAGTATAAATTCTTCCATGTATTCTGATAATGTAAATATGGTAATGGAACTTTTTGATGGAAAGGTCATTGAATAGAAAGGAGTTAATCAGATGTTAGTTAATAGGGTAAGTGGGTTAAATTTTGGTTCTTCAAGTAAGTACAATGGGTTTTCTTACCCAAATTCAAGATTTGAACTTTTACCTACCGCTGATAAACTTGATGTTATTAACGATAAACTTAATGTTATCCATGAACAACTAAATGGTTTAAAAGAGGATCACAGACGTTTGTCTAAAAATCAGGTTGAAATGAATGATTTTAATGGTAATGCATACCAATCTGTTATCAGCTTATTACCAAACGCTGACAGTTATGCTGAAAATGTAGGTGAGGCTGCAAGTTTAGAAAGCCCAAAATTGTATTTATTATACTAAATTTTTGTTGTTGTGAATTTAAATGCTTCAAGGTTTTCAGAAAAATAATTTTTAGGCAGACCTGCTTTGAGTTTTAACTGTTCAATAAAGACTTGCTTATCAGGTAGTTGTTCCCACACATCAGGCAAGAAAACTGATTGGTAATTCCCGTCGCGTATTATTAATCCGTGGATTCCTGGTTTTAGAACATCAAGTAATTCTTCTTCAGTTTCAAATTCAATCCTTTCAGGTTTTGAAAGCAGTGAAACCTTAATAGCAATTTTATTGTATTCATTAAGCGTAAGAGTTGGAAACCTTGGGTCTGAAAATGCCGCAGCATGAGCGTTATGCAGTAAATCTTTCAATAGTGGTTTGTGGGGAATAATTGAGCCTATACACCCTCGTAAAATTCCATCAAGTTCGAGAGTTACAAATGATGCTCCAAATTCGTCGAAAACTCTATCATAATTTTTAATATTAAATTGACCAAGTTGCAGCCCTGACAAAATGCTTTTTCTGCAAATATCTACAACAAAGTCGGAAAAGTATTTTTTTATATAATAATTTTTCTCTCCTTCGTATAAAAACCAACTGCCATAACCTACAACTCTTGAAGAATCCCCTGTCGTAGCTGCAGAGTTTGTAAGCCCTATTCGAATCAGTGAAAAATTATGTTTTTTTGCAAACTCAATAAGACCGCAAATCCCAACAGCACCACATGCCTGTTCTTGTTCAAAGTTATTTAAATAGTTCTCCTCAATCATTTTTGCTGTATAGTTGTCAATTTTAACGGCTTCTTTTTCAGGATAAAAATGGCTTAAGTCACTTGATATAAGAAAAACGTTATCCTCATCATTCCAAAAATGTTCTAAAGTGTTGCATAAGTTTTTGAAATTTTCACAACCGTACAAGACGGGAACAATTTTAGCAGAAGGGAGGAATGCTTTTATAAAAGGTAGTTGAACCTCTATTGAATGTTCTTTTTCAAATGCGTAGTTACTGATGTTGCAGTCGCAAAGCTTTGAAATTTGCTTTGTAAGTTCCGTGTTTATTTCAATATCCCCAAATATCGTTTCGAAAGAACTGTATTCAGGAACAGTACATCCATAAACTCTTTCATAGTGTGAGGGGGCAAATATAAAAACATTTTTTGCATCTCTTTTAAGATGCTGGATACCTTCCGCAGCCAGCCTGCCTGAATATTTGTAACCGGCATGTGGAACAATTACTGCACGAGATTTATATTTGGGCGGCTCGATTGTAAATTCTTGTATAAGCCGCTTTAAATCTTCTTTATCTGATGGGTAGAAAGTCCCTGATATTGTAGATTTTTTCTTCATAAGTTTAATTATACAACTTTTTTGCTATTTTGAAATAGGATAGTAAGTTAATAATATATCCGGATCAAAAATATCTACACGTTCAATTTTAAAGTTATAGCATTCATTTATGTCGTTTATTTTTCTGGAATCGAAACAAGAGAGTGATGAATTGTCTGCGGTAATCTTGGGAGCTATAAAATGATAAATTTTGTCAGTAAATTTTAAAATTTCTCCATTTAAATGCCCGCCAGCTTCCACTAAAACACTCTTGATTCCCAAGTCGAATGCTTTTTTTAAAATAAATTCGATATTTAATTTTTCATCCTCGACAGGTGTTTTTATAAAATTTATTCCGCCTTCAAACATATCAAGAGTTTCGTTAAAAAGATATATTTCACCTTCTTTGTATATTGGTGATTCTAAGTTTGTTTTGAGTTTTCTATCAAGTATAAGTTTTTTCTGGTGTGCCATTGTCGGGTTATCTGCGAGAATAGTTGATGAAGTTGTAAGTATTGCGTCATATCGGTTACGGATTTTTTTTACCTCTTCTCTTGACTTTGCTGATGTTATCCATTTGGAAGATCCGCTATTAGTTGCAATTTTTCCGTCAAGTGTTGTAGCGGTCTTTAGTGCTACAAAAACTTTATTTTGTGTCATATTTTTGATAAAAACTTCGTTAAGTCTTTCGCATTCATAAGTTAGTACATCTTGTATAACTTCAATCCCTGCTTTTTTGAGCTTTTCAATTCCATTGCCTCGGACGATAGGATTTACATCTTTCATTCCTATAACAACTTTTTTTATGCCTCTCTCAATTATTAAATCCGTGCAGGGAGGTGTTTTCCCATAATGTGTGCAGGGTTCAAGATTGACAATTAATGTACCTCCTGTTTCTTCTCCATTTTTAAGTTTTAGCAAGGCATCTCTTTCTGCATGGTTATCACCATATTTTTTGTGGTAGCCTGTAGAAATCTCTTCCCCATATTTGTTTAATACAACACACCCCACAAGAGGATTTGGTGAAGTATTCCCCTCACCCATTTTTGCTAGCTCTATACATTTTTTCATTAATTGTTCATATTGCATATTTGCATTCTACTATAAAATTTGCTATATTTGAATGAAGGTATTATAAAAGGAGATTGTTATGGATTTGAAGTATATTGGACACAGTGCTTTTGAAATTAAGTTAAAAGATAATTCTATTATGGTTGATCCATATGTCAGTATTAACCCTAAGTATGACTGGCATAATGCAAATATTACTGACATATTTTTAACACATGCACATGGAGATCATCTCGGTCAAGCTATTGAAATAGCAAAAGAAAAAGATGCAACAATTACTGCAATTGTTGAACTCGCTCAGTATTGTAAAGAACAAGGATGTAAAGTCCGTTCAATTAATTTTGGCGGATGGCTGAATTATGATTGGGGCAGAGTCGTATTTGTTCCAGCTTCTCATACAAGTTCTTTACCTGATGGAAGGTATGCAGGTGAACCTGCGGGAATTATTTTTGATGTAGAAAATGTAAGAATTTACCATGCAGGTGATACAGGTTTAACTTCAGAAATGAAAACCATAAAAGAGTTATATCGCCCAAATATTGCAATGTTACCTATTGGCGGACATTATACAATGGATGTAGAACATGCTGCAGTTGCTGCCGACTGGTTGGGTGCACAAACTGTTATACCTATGCATTACAATACTTTTGACGAAATAAAGACAGATTTAGAAAAATTTGCTGCTCTTTTACAGGTAAATAACTCTCGTTGTGTTGTACTTGATCCTGACAAAGTTGTTTAACTGTTTTTATTTGTACATGCAAAAAACGACAGAACGTATATTCTGTCGTTTTTTTATTTATTGAATATTTATGATTGCTTTCTTGTTCCGTTTATCACTAATCCTGCAATAAGACCTAATGATGCACCAAAAGCACCCCATATTGCAGCGGTTTTGCCTTTCCCTTCTTTTGGGAACAGCTTTTTAATCTTTTCAAAAGCTGATTTTACATTTTCGTCGCCAATAAATTCTGCAATCTTTGCTGCCTTTTTATTTTTAGCTGCTTCTACGGCGTTATCAAATTCTACAACAATATTCTTTGCTTGTGCATCAGTAGATTTTCTTAACAAATCTTCTTTTACTGCTCGAATATTGTTTTCAGCAGTTGTTAGTGCTTTTGCTTCATTAGATTCAGAAATGGCTTGTTTAGCTGCATTTTTTGCTGCTTCATCTGCTTCATCAAGGGTTTTAAATTTAGCAGCTTCCTCTTTCCCCTCATTTAATTTCTCAAGGAGTTTTTTGTCATAATTTTCTTTTGCTTGTTTATAGTTTGTTTCTTCCGGAGAGTCTTGCGGAAGAACCTGCTTTTCTACCTCTGCGTCATATGCTTTTTGCTTATCTTTATCTACAACGTACTCGCTACCATCTTCATGCAAATCTTTAATGCTTTCTCTAATCTCATCAACATCATTTTCTAAATCATCATTTACATTTCTTACATATGATTCAAATTTATCAGGTTCCATTGCAAAGATATCTTCTAATTTTGGCCCCTTGCCTCCGGCTAAATATCCCGTACCGGCTCCAACTACACCAAGCCCAATTGTTGGGATTGCAATTGTTGCTGAATTTCTCTTCTTAGAAGTTTCAACCCCAGATTTATTTACTGCAGCTATAGACATTATCTTAACCTTTCTAATACAAAACTATACTTCACTACTTTACATGTATGATAACACTTATAAACTCTTTTTTTTGCCTTTTTTAATTTATATATTACAGATTATTAAGGTATTTATACTTCATTACTATTGCATAATTTGTAGGATGGTTGTATCCTCTTTAGAGAGGTGACTTATGGATGTTTTATTTATTATTGATAGACTAGAGCTAAAGTATTTTGAATTTAATAATCTTGTTACAAACTTTTGGATTATAAGGGAACTCTTGAGGAGTAATATTAATGTTTTTATTGCTACAATTGACCATCTCTCAATTGTTTGCGGTGAAGCAATAGCTCATTGTTATAAAGTTTATGAAAATGACGAGGATATATTTTATGATAAAAATCTAAAATCAGTAAAAATTGAAAATTTCAGATTGGTTATTTTTAGACCTGATCCTCCTGTTGATGTTGATTACATAAATGCTACTTATATTTTTGATTTTGTTGACAGAGAAAAAACTTTATTACTTAATGATCCATATTCAATACGTAATTTTAACGAAAAATTGCATGCATTAAAATTTTTAAATCTAATGCCTCAAAATATCGTAACTTCTTCCAAGAATGATATAATAGATTTTTTGAATATGCATGAGGAAATTGTTTTAAAACCTTTAAATGGTTGTTTTGGCTCAGGTGTCATGACTCTAAAAAAAGGAGATAAAAACACCGCTGTTATTATAAACACAATGACAAATAATCAAAAAAAACTTATTATGGTACAAGAGTACTTACCAAAAGCAAAATTTGGAGATAAAAGAGTTTTATTCTTAGGAGATGAAGTTTTGGATGTTTGTGTGCAAAAACTGCCATCGAATGATGATTTTAAATTTAACGAACATTGTGATTCAAATATCGTAAAAGCAGAGTTATCTCTTGAAGAGAAAGAAAAGTTTATCCCTGTTGCAAAAGAGCTCAATAATCTTGGTTTGCCAATGGTTGGGCTTGATGTTATTGATGGAAAAATTATTGAAATCAATGTTACAAGTCCTTGCTACTTTATCAAGGAAATCAATGGTTATTTTGGTTGTAATCTTGAAAAGAAAATTACAGATTTTATTGTTTCAAGAGTGTGCTCAAAAATTTCTGCTTAATAATAATGCGGAATCCAAAGTATGGTTCCGCACAAAAAGATTTCATAGTATAGTTTTCCCAAGATGTTTACTATACTACTAAGTCTGTAATAAAAATTTTTTGTTAATGTTTTAGCAATATCTTTACAAATATTTACGATTATTTTACTCGTGAGAAAACTTCAGTGTTTATATCATCAAATGTATTCGTATTAAAGTAGGCACAAGATGCAACCATTGCAGCATTATCCGTGCAATATTTCATTGGAGGTGCAAAAACTCTGTAGCCTTCATTTTCCAGAGCAAATATTTTTTTTCTAATTTCTGAATTTGCGGCTACTCCTCCGGCTATAACAACCTGTTTATATCCGGAATTTTCAATAGCCTTTTTCAACTTGTGAACAAGAGTTGATGACACACATTCCTGAAAACTTGCACAAATATCTTTTACCGGCATTTCTTGTTCAGGAAATGATTTTACCAGCCTTAAAACAGCAGTTTTTAAACCGCTAAAGCTGAAATTGTAACCGTCAACTTTAGCTTCTGGAAGTTTAAAAGCATAAGGATTTCCTTCTTGAGCAAGCTTGTCAAGTTTTGGACCTCCCGGATATGGTAATCCAATAAGTCTTGCTACTTTATCATAAGCTTCTCCTACAGCATCATCAATTGTTTCTCCCAGAATATTTTGTTCAGAGTAAGACTTAACATCAATTATTTGTGTGTGCCCGCCACTTACCAATAGTGCCATAAACGGAGGCTTTAAATCTGTATCAAGATAGTTTCCGCAAAGGTGAGCATTTAAATGATTAACCCCAATAAACGGTTTGTCATAAGTTAGGGCAAGTGTTTTTGCCGCATTAAGCCCTACAAGCAAACATCCTACAAGCCCCGGACCAACAGTGCCTGCAAATGCCGTTATATCCTTTGGTTCAATTCCGATACTTTCCTTTGCTTGTTTAAAAGCTTCTTCTATTACTATATTAATGGAATCTAAATGCTCTCTTGCTGCAATTTCCGGTATTACTCCGCCAAATTGTGCGTGCGTTTTAATTTGTGATGCCACAACATTTGAGATTACTTCTCTTCCGTTTTTAACAATAGCACAAGCCGTCTCATCGCAACTTGATTCTATTGCCATAATATAATTATCATACCCGCTATCAGGTCCAATTTTTACAAGCTCTTTAGAGAATAATTTGTTTTTTATGTTTTTCATAGTAATATTATTATATTACAAAGAGATTTTGAAACAAGTAAAAAAGACGTAAATCGGTATCAAAATGAAGTTTATAGACAAGTCGAAAATTAGGGTAGTATCTGGCCGTGGCGGCAATGGAATGGTCGCTTGGCGAAGAGAAAAATATGTTGATAAAGGTGGCCCTGCAGGTGGTGACGGTGGCAATGGCGGTGATGTGTTTCTAGTCGCTGATGAAAATATGTCAACACTTATGGATTTTAAGCATAAGTCTGTTTTTAAGGCTGATGCAGGTGAAAATGGCGGAATTAAAAATATGCACGGGCGTTGTGCCAAGGAACTTGTTATAAAAGTTCCTGTTGGTACAGTTGTTAAGGATGTTAAAACAGGGAGTGTAATTGCTGATTTAACAAAGAACGGTCAAAAAGTTCTGGTTGCAAAGGGCGGTCGTGGTGGCAGAGGTAATGCAAGATTTGCTACAGCTCAAAAACGTGCCCCGCAGTTTTGTGAACCAGGAGAACCCTCAATTGAAAGAGAGTTGTTCTTAGAATTAAAGCTCATAGCTGATGTCGGACTTTTAGGAATGCCAAATGCAGGAAAATCGACGTTGATAAGTAGAATTAGTTCTGCTAAACCAAAAATTGCGGATTATCCTTTTACAACATTAATTCCGAATTTAGGTGTAGTAAAAAAACGTTCCGGAGACGGCTATGTTGTTGCTGATATCCCTGGACTTATTGAAGGTGCGTCTGAAGGAGTAGGTTTAGGTCACGATTTTTTAAGACATGTTGAAAGATGTCGTTTCCTTATACACCTTGTAGACATAACTGAGGATAATCCTTTTGAAAATTATGCAAAAATAAATTCCGAATTGGCAAAATATTCTGAACATCTTGCTAATTTGTACCAGGTTGTTGTTTTAAATAAAATAGATTCTGTCGATGAGGACAAAAGAAGACTTGTTGAAAATGAGTTCAAAAAAGTTGTCCCAGATCTTTTTGAAATTTCAGCTGTAAGCGGGGAAAATCTATCTGAACTTATGGATTTTGTTGCTAAAAAAGTCGATGAAATACCAAAAACATCAATTAATGTGATTGTTGAAGAAGATACAGGAGCTTATAACAATGATGATAGCAGTTTCGAGATATTTAAAGTCTCGAAGGATACATTTATTGTACAGGGTGGAAAGATTTCCCGATTAGCTTCTGTAACTGATGAGAGAAATGCAGAGCAAGTTATAAGACTTCAAAATATTCTCAAAGGTATGGGTGTTTTTGATGAACTCTCAAAGCTTGGGATAAAAGATGGGGATACTGTTATCATAAATCACTTGGAATTTGCTTTTTATTCTGACGAAATTTTCGGTTAAATATTTGTGGGGTGTGTATGACTGTTATAAATGAAAAATTTACTATTAATACTCAAGGTTTCACCGATATAATTGATATAACTCAAAAGGTAAAAAATGCTGTTTACAGCCATTCTTTGCAGTCTGCTGTTGTTCATGTATATGTCGCAGGGAGTACTGTTTCTATTTCAAATATTGAGTTTGAACCTGGATTACTGGTGGATTTACCTGAAGCTTTGGAAAAATTTGCACCTATGCAGAACCAAGATTATCATCATGACGCAACTTGGCACGACGGAAATGGATACGCTCACGTAAGAGCTTCAATTGTCGGTAACAGTACTATGGTACCCCTTATTGATGGTGCTTTACAACTTGGTCAATGGCAGCAAATAGTTTTAATTGATTTTGATAACAAAGCTCGTACAAGAACTGTTTATGTGCAAATAGTTTATTAGTAATAATTTTTTTGATACAAAAACATAAAAAAGTCCCGAATTAATTCGGGACTTTTTATTTTTTTATTTAATCTTCAATAGCATTAGTTTTTACCTATTTCATGAATTTTGATGAAGTTTGTTCCACCAACAAGTAATTCAGGAACAGAACCGGTAATTACAACGTAATCACCTTTTTCAAGTTTTAAGTTGTTCATCAAGAATTCATCTAACATAGCTATCGAAGCTTTGTCTATTGATCCGTTAAAATCAAGAGAAACTGGATATACTCCTCTAAACAATTTTACATCTCTGCAAATGTGTCTGTTAGGACAGCAAGCAAAGATTGGAACGCTCAATTTTGCTTCTGCAAGCATAGCAGCTGTAAATCCACTTCCAGTAAGTGCAATCGCAGCTTTTATATGCATTTTTCTAGCCATGTCAGCAATAGACATACCAATTGCCATTGCTTGAGAATCTTTTTCTTCCTCAATCATTTTACGCGGGAACTTATTTTTTCTCATAAATGGAGATTCTTCAACGGTATCAGCGATCTTTTTCATCATTGCAACTGCTTCAACAGGATAAGCCCCTGCAGCTGTTTCTCCGGATAACATGATTGCATCTGTGCCGTCAAGTATTGCATTCGCTACGTCAGAAGTTTCTGCACGTGTAGGAATTGGGTTTTCAATCATACTGTCAAGCATTTGTGTTGCAACAATTACTACTTTTCTTTTTGCATTTGCTTTTCTTATTATAGTCTTTTGTACAATTGGAACTTTCTCTGTTGAAATTTCAATGCCTAAGTCGCCTCTTGCAACCATAATACCATCAGATACTTCAATAATACTGTCGATATTTTCAACTGCCTGAGGTTTTTCAATTTTTGAAATAATTTTTGCTGTTTTGTTCCCGTGTTCTTCTAATAATTTACGAAGTTGTACAACATCTGAAGCATTTCTTACAAATGAAAGTCCAAGGTAGTCAATGTCGTTGTGTGCTGCAAATTCAACGAAAGTTAAATCTCTTGCAGTTAGTACATCTAAGCTTCCTTGTGAACCAGGGATATTTATACCTTTTCTTTGTTTTAGAAGCCCATCTGTTAATACTTTGGCAAAAATAACTCTGTCTTCTACTTTAACAACTTCAAGTTGAATTTTACCATCATCAATCATGATTTTTTCGCCAGGGGTTACATCATCAGCCATGCCTTTGTAATCAACAGGAAGAATGTCTCCTGTAACTTCAGGTTGATGGCGAAATTTTAAAATTTGCCCCTTGCTAATTTCGATTGATTCTGGCAAATTCCCGATTCTGATTTTAGGTCCCTGTAAGTCTAAAAGTACAGGTATCAATGTTTTTTCTTCTTTTTCGAGCTCTCTAATGTATGATAAGTTTGTTTTGTGCATATCAACATCACCGTGTGAGGAATTTAACCTGAACATGGTAACACCAGCATGGAAAAGAGCTCTGATTTTCTCTTTTGTTGATGTTGCAGGCCCAAGCGTTGCAACAATCTTCGTCATAGTGTAACTATCCATAATTTTCCTTTCTTTATTGGGTAAATAATACAACTTTTTAATATCATGTTTACAAATTATTAATTCTACGATATAATCATACACGAAAAAGGTTTACTAGTAAATATGAGGAATTAAAAATGCGGAAATTTATTTTAGGAGTTGTGGCATTATGTTTGGTTATGTATAATGCTGGACTTGTTTTTGCTGCGTCTATCGCTGACGTGAACCAAAATTATTGGGCTAGTAAGGAAATTAATGTTGTTGTTGACAATAACATAATGACCTTGACTGGAGATCGTTTTAACCCGGAGAAAACTATTACAAGGGCAGAATTTGTTACAGCTCTCTTGAAGGTTCTTTCTGATGAGAATCTGAATGTGAATATCTCTAATAAGTTTACTGATGTTTTAAAAGGTGATTCTTATTACGAAAATGTTTTACGTTCTCAACAGCTAGGTTTAGTTTACGGTTATCCTGACAATACGTTTAAGCCAAATAGAGCAGTTTTAAGATCTGAAGCTCAATCTGTTATGAGCCATATCACAAAAGATATGAATGCTGATACTTCTGTTCTTAACCAGTTTAAGGATGCTTCTGCAATACCAGCTTGGGCTAAGAAAGTTTATGCTAAGACTATTAACTATGGTATTTATGTAAATTATCCTGATTCAAGAGAACTCAGACCAAATGATAATTTGTCAAGAGCTGAAGCTGCGGTTCTTTTAGCAAGATTAAAAGAAAAATTAGACTTGGTTAAAGAACAATACCTTGGTAAAACAAGAGTTGAGCATTTGGATGTTACAAGAAAGGCTCCAAATAACGAAGTTATGATTAACAATGTTGAAAGTGTTATAGCTGAAGGTAATGTTTTGGCAGTAGCTTTCTCAGAAAAATTCAAATCTGAAGACCATAAAGCTGGTGACATTGTTACATTTGTAGCTCCTGAAGCTATTTATACTAAGGAAGGTACTCTTGTAATTCCAGAAGGTACAAAATTTATAGCACAGATAAACGAAATTAAAGACCAAAAATGGTTTAACAAGAATGCAAGAGTTTATCCTCAATTGACCAAAATTGTTTTGCCAAACGGAAAAGAATTAGCATTTAATGCTAAACCGTTTTCAAAGGATTATTCATTGAAAGAAGGTCCTTGGATGACTGCAGGTAAGTTGGTACTATGTACAGTTACAGGTGGTGCTATAGGTACCGGTGCTGGTGTAGGTTTTGCCTTCATACCTAGCCCTGACAAGATTGGAACAGGTATAGCAATTGGTACTCCTGTTGGTGCTGCTGTTGGTTTGGTAACAGGTCTTGTTACTCCTGGTTTGAAATATCATGCAAAAGCCGGAGAAGAAGTATTTGTTATCTTACTTGATGATGCATCAGTTTGCAGAGTTCAACAATCACTTTAATTAAAATTGTTTTTATAGATTGTTATAAAAGAGGACTACTTTCGGGTAGTCCTCTTGTTATTTTGGATATAGTAAAAATTATTCATAAAGTTTAAAATAAATTTGAAGACTGGTTTTGCAGTCGTAAGTTATGGGAGTATTTTATGAAAAATTTAAGTATCAGTTTATTATTAGCAGGTGCAATTTTGTTATCTGCACAATCGTCTTTTGCCGCCTGGGAAGGGATGCAGTCTTTAAACCCAATGCCGTATATCTCTTATGCAAATCCTTTACCTTATATCGGAATTGGTGAAAATAGAACAAATTTCAGTTTAAATCCTTTTACAGGGTTTAAAAATTGCAACAAGTGCAAAGTCCAAAAAATGAAATGCGATGAGTGTACCAGGGTAACTTTAAATACATGTCCGACTTGCACAAGAGCTTTCCCTGATGTTTGTGACACTTGTGAACAAATTCAACCACGTTGTTCTTCCTGCATGCAAAACAATCAATAAATAACAAATAGAAAAAAGACCTGTTATACAGGTCTTTTTTTTATTCAACAATATCTTTTAAAGTGTTAAAAATTTTATCTGTAATATCTTGTATGTATTTTTGAGAAACCATACCATTGATAACTGCATCGGATATTTGATAGGCTGGACGAATATATTGCTGTGCAGTCTTGTTTACATCTTGGAATTGAAGGTCTGCCGCAGCTCCGGTCTTACCTCTCAATGCTGCTCGTTTATACCATCTTTCTTTAATAACTTCTAATGGGGTATAAACATAGACTTTTACGTCCATAATATCTCTAATTCCTTCATTTAGGACGTATAAACCTTCTGTCAAAACAACCTTCGCCGGTTTTTTAACTTCTCCGTTAGGGTCAGAAACACAAGTTACAAAATCATATTTAGGGGATACAATTTCTCTTCCTGCTTTTAATTTCATAAGATGTTTTTTCATTAACTCTAAATCAATTGCATCAGGAGTATCAAAACTAAATCCTGTTTTAAACAATTCTTCATAACTTCCGGCTTGCAGCAATTCTTTAGAAGTATCTTTGTAATAATCATCACATCGTATAACTGTATAAATACCTTCTTTTTTCTTTTTTACACAAGCCTTTATCGTATTGTCAACAAAAACGGTTTTTCCGGATGCACTTTCACCCGTAATGCCGATTAGGAAAGTCTTTTTCTTTTCTTGAACGACTTTTCTTGCTATATTTAAGATTAAATTTTCGGATGTTTTCAAAAACAAAGGTTGTGTTTGTAGTCTATCCTCTTCAAGAATTTTCTTCAAAGACTCAACTATATTTGATATGACTTCCATATCGCGTCTGCTAGAATAATAATCGTAACTTGTTAAAAAATCAGTTGCCATTCTTTTTCCCCTGTACTTATATATTCTACATTAAACTTATTTTATTTTGTAGAAATAATAAATTTTGTAACAATATTGTGAATTATATTAAAGAATGTTGTTAAATCTTCCGTTAGTGGGAATATGTGAAGTAGTTTGCAGTCTTATCTGCATGATTTATAAGGAGATTGGATATGTACCATGATGAAATTTTTGAAAATGCATTGAGGGATGTTAAAGAAGAAAATTATAAGGCTTTAAAAAATGAAATAAGCACCATGGAAGCTGCTATAGAGAGGTTTTTAAAACCTATATTTGAATGTACTTCTAGTCGTGCTGAAAGAGATTTTAATGTATCTTCAATTTAAATAGAAAAACAGGGGTTTTGATACCCCTGTTTTTTATACGCTAAATTCAAAGTTGTTAATATCTTCCAATAAATCTAATGTCCTGCTTTGACCACTTTCTCTTTCATTTAGCAGATTTTCAAACGCTTGTAAAACTTCCTCAGGCAATTCTCCACCTTCGTTGATTTCATTTGCAATAGCGTTTAGTATGTCATCTTGGTATTTGTTGCTTAAGGCTCCTAATTTCGCAGTTTGTGCGGATGCTTGCATTTTTTCCCTGTTTTTTTCTTCTGCGTAGAGCTCTTTTTCTGAAATATCTAAAGAATTCTTTTCTCCTGTTACGGCATCCATAGTTTTGCCGGCTGTAAAGCTTGCTATAAAGCCTCCTATAAGCCCTCCGGTAAAACCTATAATTGCCCCGGCAGCATTCCCAAGACCTGGTAGTACTGAACCGGCAATTGTACCGGCTGCTGCTGCACCTAAGGCGTAACCAAGGATACTTGCTCCGACTTTTGTCCCTGATTTTAATAATTGTTTTTGGGCTCTATTTGATTCTTTACCTTGTGCTCGTTCTGCTTTATCTATTTTAAATGCTGCAACAATATCTGGAATTTCTATGGCCGCTTCGAGTAATGCCATGACACCTGCACCTTTAACACATTTAGATGCTAGCCTTACGCCGGATGCTCCTTTTACACTCCTTAGCATTGCTCCTTTATATTTGTAGGCACCTGTTTTTAGTTTAATGTTGTGTTTTAGGCGTCCATATGCTGAAGTTGGCTTTAAAATACCGTTTTTCATTGCAATGTTTACTCTGGCATCACCATCTCTCATTGCTTTTAGGATTTTGTTATATTGATTTTTTAATTGTTCTTTTGATATTTTAGTCCCATTATTTTTTGCATCTTCTAGCATTGTCTTGGTTTCTTCTACCAAACGTCTTGCATCATCATAGTAGGAACTTTTTATTTTGGCGTTATTATATTTCAAAAGTTTTTTCTGATTTAATTGTGTTATGTCAACATCAGCTTTGTATGTGGGGAGTTCTTTCCCAATTCTGTCTATTTCGTTAAAAAGACTGCGATTATTGCGTGATTCCCAAAAATTACTGCCGCTAAGTACTGCTCTATTTGCCTTACTGTCTGCTGCAGCTTTCTTCCAGGCCTCTGCAAAAGTTTGACCATTTCTATTTTTGTAGATTTTTAGAGGTTTTAAAGCTGAACCTAAAACCGGCATTGCAAGCATAAAAGCACTACCTGTAAGCATTTCAGTCTCTAAAGATTTAAGCTTATCAGAAATATTTGCCGTTTGTAATGGGGCTTGAACTCCATACAAATAATCTGTCAATATTTTATTGTCTGTAATAATGTCGCTCGTGCTAAACATTTTTTCCCCTTAGTTTCCCCTATATTTATAATAAAAATTATTGTGATGAAAAATTGCTTTTCAGTTTACATTTTTGTTAACAAATATTAAATAGTAAAAAAGCATAAATCACATAGGATTTATGCTTTTTGCCATTATTTTTGCTGCTATTAGCACATATAGTTTAATCTGTTAATACCTGAATTCATAGCCATAAAGTCTTGGTTCATTGGATCCCCCAACCCACCACTATATAACATTTGTTGCATTGCCATTAATTGTTGTGGATTAATTGTTGGCTGCATATAATTTTGGCTTGACATTGCAAGATATCTATTCGGGCTAAAAGAGGGATATGGGTATGTTGATAAAGGTCCGACATCTAATTGTTTATCTTTTCCAAATTCAGTAAATGGAACTTGGCCTTGACTTTCAGCTATTGCCTTTTTTTCAGTGTGGCTTTTGCCAACAATTTTACTTGTTAACCAATCACCTACGTAAGCTCCTATGATACCACCAACAAATGGTATTGGAATTAATCCCTGCCCAATCATAAAGCCTGATGTTGCTCCAGCTAATCTAACCGTTGATTTTCCGGTTTCTGCCGTTCCTCCGAACAAGCCTTTATCTTTGAATGCAGATAGGATATTAGGGACTTCAAAAGCTGCTGTCATCAAAACCCCAATCAATGGCATTCTTTTCCATAGTTCTTTAAAAACACCTTTACTCTTGCTTCCAAAACCTGATGCTGTTTTCCAAGCGTTTTTCATGTCTGGAAACAAACTTTTTAATGAATCTTTTAAATTTGACCAAAACGGAGTATTTCTCGTTGTTCTTTCAGCTTTAACGAATGCATCGCCAATTTGTTTGGGGATATTTCTGTACCCTATAGTTTTTCTGGATGCTTTAATTGTTTCTGTTACCGTATCTTGAAAAGTCGGATCAAATAAAAGTTTTCCGCCAGCTTTTAATATTCTTGAGATACCAACCATTTTACACCTTCCAATAGTTTATAACTTAACCTACCTTACATATATGAAAAAATTTTTTTCTTCATTATTGCTAATTTAATTGTAATTGTTAAGAAATATTAAATATGTATTTATTTACAAAAGACTTCAGGAGTTGTATAATGCTTGTATGTATTGCGACAACGGTAAGATTTATATTGAAGAAGATGATCAATGTGTGGATTGCAGGAATTATGCAAAAGGGGTGTCTTGTCCTTTGTTAACTGCTTTAGGGCTTGGAGTTGTTTATCTTGAAGATAGTTTGACCGTTGAAAATTGCGGATTTTTTGAAAAATTTGAACGTAAATTACATATTGTGAGGAATAATGAGACAGATAACATTGATTAATGGGGATGGTATAGGCCCTGAAATTTCTGATGCGGTTGTCAAGATTATAGATGCTTCAGGATTGAAGATAGATTGGGACTTGCAAACTGCGGGGGCAGATGTTATAGAAAAGGAGGGTGTACCCTTACCTGATAGAGTCATTCAATCTATTAAACGAAATGGTATCGCTTTAAAGGCTCCTGTGACTACTCCAATTGGTAAAGGATTTCGTTCTGTAAATGTGCAATTGAGAAAAACATTGGACTTATATGCCAATGTTAGACCTTGTAAAAATCTCCCGAATATAAAAACGCGGTTTTCTAATGTTGATTTAGTTGTTGTAAGAGAAAACACTGAGGATTTGTATGCAGGGATTGAAAGACAAGTGGATTGTGATACTGCTGAGAGTATAAAGCTTATTACCCGAGGTGCTTCAGAGAGAATTTCCAAATTTGCTTTTGATTATGCTATTGAAAATAATCGCACTGAAGTTTGTGTTGTTACTAAGGCAAATATAATGAAACTTTCTGATGGGCTTTTTCTTGAAAGTTTTAGGAAGGTTGCGAGTGATTATAAACAAATTAAAACTAGAGAAATTCTTGTTGATAATTTATGTATGCAATTAGTACAAAATCCCTCACAGTTTGATGTTTTGGTTTTGCCTAATCTATATGGAGATATTGTATCAGATCTTTGTGCAGGTTTGATTGGTGGCCTTGGGGTAGCACAGGGGGCAAATATTGGTAAAGACTATGCGGTATTCGAGCCGGTGCATGGTTCTGCTCCTGATATAAAAGGGAAAAATCTTGCAAACCCAACAGCTATGTTGCTTTCGGCTATAGAAATGTTAAGATATATAGGGGAAAGAGAATATGCACTAAAAATAGAGAAAGCTCTGTTTAAAACTTTTGACAGTTCCTCATTTACTAAAGATTTAGGCGGAACGTTAACAACTTCTGCCTTTACTGAAGCTGTTATTAATAATTTAGAGTAGAGAGAAATTACTCCATTAGCCCTAAATCTTTCAAAAATCTTGTATTATCTGACAATTCTAAAAGCCTTTTCTCATCAGCAGGATCAATTACTCCGTGCTTAAAGAGTTGATTGACTAAATCATTATGGGATGTATTTTCCGGATCCGAGAGAACAAGTTTAGTAAAATTTTTAACATCACATTTTCTCTCATACATTTTGACGGCATTTTGCGTAAGCTTATTTAAAAAATCATTTTTTCTAGTATCAAAATCGACATCTATAGGATTTATAGCAGCTCCTGATGTTTTTTCTTTTTCTATATTTAGTTTCTGAACAAGTTTTTTAAACATCATTATCTTTAATATCCCTCTAAGTGTATTATACATCATGTGTCAAGAACTTCAATAATTCTTTACAATTATACACAGTTAATTTTATTCTTGATTATAACTTATATTTAAACTAAAATATTTACTGGAATGTTAAATAACGAAAGAGGTTTATAATGCTTGATATCAAATTGATAAGAGAAAATCCTGATAAAATTAATGAGCTTTTAAAAAGAAGAAATCCTGAACTTTCTATTAACGAGGTTTTGGATATAGACGTTGAAAGACGAAAAATTCAAACTCAGGTAGATGAACTCAGAGCAAAAAGGAAAAATGATTCTCAAAAAATCGGCATTATGAAAAAGAATGGCGAAAATACTGATGATGTGCAAGAAGAGGTAAGAAAACTTGGAGATGACATTAAGCACCTTGAGGAAAATTTATCGGAATTAGATAATAAACAACGTGATATACTTTTGCATATCCCGAATATTCCGGATGAAACTACCCCAATAGGCCTTTCTGAAGACGATAATGTTGAAGTTTACAAGTGGGGTGAGCCTAGAAAATTTGATTTTGAATTTAAAGCACACTGGGACTTGTGCGAAGAGAAAGGACTTGTGGATTTTGAAAGAGGTGTAAAACTTTCCCAAAGTAGATTTATTTTGTACAGAGGAAAGGGTGCAAAACTTGAGCGAGCTATTATAAATTTCTTTTTAGACTATCATACATCTGAACAAGGATATGAAGAAGTTTTGCCTCCATTTATGGCAAACGCTGCTACTATGACAGGTACCGGACAGCTTCCAAAGTTTAAAGATGATATGTACAAATGTGAGAATGAAGATTTGTACTTAATCCCAACTGCAGAGGTTCCTGTAACAAATATATATGCAAATGAAATTCTTTCAGAAGCAGATCTTCCAAAATATATGACTGCTTACACTCCTTGTTTCAGAAGAGAATCAGGTTCTGCAGGTAAAGATACTAGAGGCTTAATAAGGGTTCACCAGTTTAATAAGGTTGAGCTTGTAAAGTTATGTACGCCTGAAACAAGTAAAGAGGAACATGAAAAATTGACTGAAGACGCAGAAAAAATGTTGCAATTGCTTGAGCTTCCTTATAGAAGAGAAGCTTTATCAACTGGTGATATTGGTTTCTCTGCTAACAAGTGCTGGGATTTAGAAGTTTGGATGCCGTCTTACGGAACTTACAAGGAAATTTCAAGTTGTTCAAATTACGGTGATTACCAGGCTAGACGTGCAAATATAAGATATAGAGATAAAGAAACAGGCAAAACAAGATTTGTACATACCATAAATGGCTCTGGATTAGCCGTAGGTAGAACATTTGCTGCGATAGTTGAAAATTATCAACAGGCTGACGGTTCAATAGTTATCCCTGAAGTTTTGAGAAAATATACTGGATTTGACAAAATATAGTAACAAAAAGTTTTATGGATTAAACATAACTAAAAAAGCTCCCCAAAGGGAGCTTTTTTTTTATAAATTATATATTCTTATGCCAGTTCATCAATACTTCTTATAACTCTTTCATTCAATCTGGTTTCATTACGTCCGTTTTCTATCGCCCTATGCATGCATTTATGGTAAACGTTGTCTGCTTCTTTAGCTGCCTTTTTCAAGAATCTGAGAAGACTGTATTCCCCATCGATCATGCATCTAATATTCATCAATCCAATTGAATCAATTGCTGAATCGTCGTGTGAAAATTTTCCATTTACATAAGCTAAAAAACCATCATCTACTTCTTGTCCAAAGAAGTGTTCCATATTTCTTATGTCTATTGGTATTGGATTTTTCTTTTGACTGTTGATTACTGATCTGCATTTATCTGTAAAAACTGGATCGTTAATCTCTCGCAATACCCTAACAAATCTCCCTTTGCTAGCATTATCGAATCTGAAACCTGTAAATGTATTATTACTTCTGTTTTGATAACTTTCTATTTTCATGATTTCTCCTTCTATGTTGCTTATAGTAACACTTATAAATTAAATATTTGCTAGCAATTATTAACTATTTTACAAATATTAATATTTTTGGCATAATATGTATAAGGAGATGTTATGTACGAATTCCCTTTTGAGCTGGATGAATTTCAAAAAAAGGCTTGTGAATATATTGATGACGGTAAGAGTGTTGTTGTGTGTGCCCCAACAGGTGCAGGTAAGACCGTTATAGCCCAACATGCTATTCATCGTGCTCTTGAGCAAGGTAAAAGAATATTTTATACAACTCCTTTAAAGGCTCTTTCGAACCAAAAGTATTATGATTTTGGTGAAAAATATGGGGTTGATAAGGTTGGGCTTTTGACCGGCGATACTTCTATAAACAGAAATGCCCAAATCGTTGTTATGACAACAGAGGTATTTCGAAATATGCTTTATGGAACTAATTTTGGAGCTGTTGCAGATAACATGAAGGAAGTTCAATATGTAGTGTTGGACGAAGTTCACTATATGAATGATGAACAGAGGGGAACTGTTTGGGAAGAAAGTATTATTTATTGTCCAGTAAATGTTCAGATAATAGCTCTCTCAGCTACAGTTGCTAATGCAGATGAACTAACAGACTGGATCAATTCTGTGCATTCAAGAACAGAACTTGTTGATACTGATTTTAGGCCTGTTCCTTTGAAGTTTTATTATTTTGATAGTTCGCAGCCCACAAAATTATTGCCATTATTGACTCCGAGTGGTCAGCTTAATAAAAAAATAAAACCCGAAAAACGTCTCTATGGTAAAAAATTTCAAAATAAACGTTCTTTTGTTAAGGATATTGTCAGAAATCTAAAAGAAAATGATATGTTACCTGCAATATATTTTACTTTCTCCAGAAAAAAATGTGATGAACAAATGGAAAAATGTGCATCACTTGAACTTATCACAAGAGGGGAACAGGCTCAAATTAAGCAGTTTGTAGATGAGTATATTGCGGAAAATCCTCATTTATATAACAATAAGCATCTTGAGTATTTGTATAATGGTGTAGCTTCTCATCATGCTGGACTTTTACCTGCTTGGAAAAATCTTGTTGAAAAATTATTTCAGAAAGGTTTGATAAAAGTTGTTTTTGCGACTGAAACTTTGGCTGCTGGTATAAATATGCCGGCTCGTTCTACTGTTATCAGTTCAACCAGCAAACGTACTGACAGCGGTCATAGGATGCTTACTGCAAGCGAGTTCTTACAGATGTCAGGCCGAGCAGGTAGACGTGGTATGGATGAAGTAGGATATGTTGTAATCGTAGGGTCACAATTCCAATCACCGGAAGAGGTTGCGGAACTTGTTTTGAGTGATGCAAATCCTTTGGAAAGCAGATTTTCCCCTTCATATTCAATGGTTTTGAACTTACTACAGCGTTTTAGTTTAGATGAAGCAAAAGAACTTATTTTAAAAAGTTTCGGATATTTTTCAGCAGGTTCAAGACTTCAGCCACTTTTGAAATTAAGAGAACAATTAGAAAATGATATCTCTTCCAGAAATTTTATTTGTCCAAACAGATTGTCTGATAAAGAACTGTTTGAATATGATAAGCTAAGGCATTTATATGTTCAAAACAGACAAACCTATAAAAAAATATGCAAGCAAGAACGCTCGAAAAATAGACCATTATCACAAGAAGCTATTCAGTTCGGGAAAGAAACTAAGGCATTGTTAAATAAAATGCATGGATATCCTTGTGATAATTGTAAACTATATAAAAAACATTCAAAAAATGTCGAGATAATTTCTCGATTTTCGGTGCGTTTAAGCAAGTTGGACAAAGAGATTGAAAGACAAAGAGATATTTTTTGGAATAAGTTCTTATCACATAGAAGTGTATTAATTGATTTAGGTTACCTTTTAGATGATTATCCGACATCCAAGGGCGTAACTACATCCCAGATACGTTCGGAAAACGAACTTTTCATTGCTGAAATTATATTTTCAAATGTTTTAGAAAATCTTACGCCTGCTCAACTTGCGGCAGTAATTTGTGCCATAACCACTGAAGATTTAAGGATTGATATCCCTTATTTGCCTATATCTGAGCCTGTAAGAAAAACTTTAAATCAAATTAGAAATATAAGAAGAAAACTTGAAAAAGTTCAAAACAGATACTTGGTTGATGCACCAATGTATATTAATCCTTATTTTAGTTCTTTAATAGAACTTTGGGTGGAAGGTGCTGAGTGGCAGACAATTACTGAGCAAATTGATATGGGTGAGGGAGATATTGTACGTTCATTTAAACGTGTTGTCGATGTTTTAAGGCAGTTCACAACAATTGCAAACGTGCCTGAGCCACTTGTTTTTACTGCTAGAGATGCGATTGAAAAAATACTGAGAGAACCGGTTGATGTAGACTAATTTGACAGAACTCTTTGTTTTAAGTTTAATATCACTGTGTAAAAGTTAAGGATATAAAATTATGATTTCAAAAATTACAAATACCCCGTATGTAACCCCTATTTTTTTTAATTCTCTAAATTACAACCAAGGAAGAACTTTAAATCCTCGTTTTAATTTAGCTGTGAATTCAGATAGTGTGTCTTTTTCAGGGGTATCTCAGAAAAAGATTGTTGAAGATGTTGTTAGTGATATTTTTATGAAACTAATGAAAAACAGATATAGTGCTAAAACTAATTTGGGTGTGTATGGCGCTAAATCAGGAAAAGTGGATCTTTTTGTACAAGAAACTGTATTTGGTAAAGAAGCAAAACTAACATTATCAAATGGAAATTTTGAAGGAAAGCCTTTTGTTAATTTTAATCTTAAACGCTCTTCAGATTCTGAACCCGTAATAACAACAGAAGAGCTAAATTTATCTTCAAAAGAAGCTGCAAAAATAATAAAAAAATATTTAAAATAAAGTGTAAATTTGCCCTTATTTAGTTTTGTAAAATCTTTGTATTTCTTGTGTGGTAAGGTATTGAGGTTTTTGTTAAAATATGTTACAATAGTAGTAGAGGGACGTTCCTATTTAGGGACGTCACGAAGAAGAAAAAGAAATTTACGTCTCTAAACAGCTAAATAGTCCTTCTCTGAGTGTTATTCCCCACCCCACTCACAAATAAAAAAGGTATCCGGTTACTTAAAGTCAGAGGTGACATCATGGATACGTTCTATTATGCTGAAAACTATGAGCTGAGAAAATTAACAGAAGTTCTTGTTAACATATCTGTAATTGGGGTTTTAATTTTGTGTCAGGTGCTGATGCCGATTCATGCAAGCGGAGTTAAAGTTGCAAAAGTTTCAGTGCCTGACTTTGATGTAAATTTCTCAAAAGAAAAAATCATGAATGAAATTTCTCCACAAGTAAGACAAAAAAATTTTGATAATTTGATTAAAGAAAAATACCCTAAAGCTGTCATTGCTGACGTTACTGATGGCGTTAAGCACATAAAGTTAACTAAGTATTACAACGGAAGGCCTGTAAGAATTAATGTTGTTGAAATAGACTTTAAACTAGCGAATAATCTCGAGATTACTCCTGTTTTGTCGTCAAATTCAACTTTAAAAAGCAGAAAGACAATTTCAACTATCGCAAAAAATAATGACGCAATTGTTGCCTTAAACGGTACATATTTTAAACCTCAATCAGGAGTTCCACTTGGGACTTTAATGATTAACAAAAAAATGTATACCGGCCCAATATATGATAGAGTTGCATTAGGAATTTTTGATGACGGCTTTGATATTGCAAGAGTTCAATTAAATGCTTCTATAAAGGGAAGTGGAAAAACTGTTAAAGTTGACAATATAAATCAACCTAGAATGCTCTCTACACACGTTCTTGTTTATACTCCTCAGTGGGGCAAATATTCTCCTGCAGCACCAAAATATGGTGTAGGATTACAGGTAATTGATAATAAAATCACTAAAGCTTCTGCAAATGCTGTTGAAATCCCCCCAAACGGATATGTTATTTCAGGGCCAAAAAGTATATTATATGCTCTTCTTGATAAAAAAGATGTTAAACTTTCTTTAAATACAATTCCGGATTGGCAAGGTGTAAAACATATTATAAGTGGTGGTCCCTATCTTGTAAAAAATGGAGAGGTTTATGTTGACATGACTGCTCAAAAACTTGGAGCAATAGGCGGAAGAAACCCAAGAAGCACTATTGGATATACTTCTGATAACAACATAATACTCGTTGCGGTTGATGGGCGAGAAGGTAGTTCAATCGGTATGACATTGATGGAACTTGCAAATTTTATGCAGTCAATAGGCTGTGTTGGTGCAATCAATCTTGATGGTGGTGGTTCAACAGTTATGTATGTTAACGGCAAAGTTGTAAATAACCCGCAAATGAAAGGTGGTATTCCTTTATCGAATGCTGTTGTCCTTACAAAAATTGATAAATCTTAATATCATAATTCATAATCTTTTCATCATTGCACAGCTCCCTGCATCTTTTGCAGGGTTTTTATTTATCTGGAAACGTTTTGATCAATGATTTCTGAAATCCAAGGTATATAACTATATTTTCCGGCAAAAGCCATTACTGCAAGGTAAATCAGAAATACATAAATAACTGTCTGAATCAAAGAATAATTAAACATCAAAGGCATATTGAGCAGAAAAGTCAACTGTGCAACCACTTTGTTTATGAATGGCACAAAACTCAAAATGTTTGAAACCCATCCGACAAATATTGATAAAACAGCGAACGCCAAAGATATAAATATTGACTGAAATATGTGATACTGCAAAAAAGGTTTCAATCCAGCTTTTGTAAAAAGACTTATAATTAACCAAATAAAGCCTGCCATACCCATTGTAAGATAAGAAAAACCGGCTACAATTCTTTCTATAAGGTAAGCTGAGTTATTTTCACGCATTTATGCAGTTTCTCCACTTCTTTTTTTATCAATATACTCATCAAGCACTTGCGTGTAAATTAACCTATATTCATCATTTTCAGGAGAAATATTAATTGAAGCACGATAAGAGGCAATTGCTTGTTCAATTTCACCCTTAAGGTAATGTGCATTGCCAAGGAGCATATACGTTTCTGCACTGTTCGGTTTTAGCCTGATAGCTTCTTTGTATAGGTCCATTGCCAAGTCCATGTGGTTGAAATTTGTATATAAATTAGCCAGAAGAATTTGGGCATCAATTTCTTTGGGTTGAACTTTTTCTGCACGTTTATACATTTCAACTGCCATATCGTATTCCCCAAATTCAGAAAGTGCAATTGCATAACAGATGTAGGCTTTATAGTTGTCACCTTCCATTTTTAAAGCTTTTTCAAAATAGCTGTATGCTTTCTCTCTTTCTCTCATTAATGTCAGGGTATTGCCTATACATATTGCAACAATTTTATTATCAGGGTTAAGTGCAAAAACTTTTTTATAAAGTTCGAGTGCTGTTTCATAATCAAAAAGCTTAAAACAAACATTACCCATATCTACAAGAGCTGTAAGGTTTTCTGGGTCAAGTGAAAGTGCTTTCTCATAATAAGCTTTTGATTCTACATAATCTTCGTTATCTTGGTATAAGAGAGCTATTGCATTATAAATTTCGGGATTAGTAGAGTTTAAATCAATTGCTCTATTGTAGTAAAAAAGTGCTTTCGAAAAGTTTTTCCACTCAGCAAAAACATTACCCATGTTATAGTATATGAGGAAGTTTTTAGGATTAATTTCAAGAGCTCTGTTGTAGTAGGAAAGAGATTTTCTGAAATCTTTCTCATAAAACCACATAGTACCCATACCTATAAGGGCTTGTACATCATCCGGTTTTATAGTTAAAAGACTTTCAAGTACCGACATTACTTTATCGTAATCTTCAACTTTTAGATAAAGTTCTGCAAGTTTGTGATAGTTCTCGATATTTTTTGGCTCTTTCGCCATTTCTACTATTAGTTCATTGATTTGCTTTTCAATTTCTGTACTCATTATGACCTGCTTTTCTCTCTTATTTCAAAAGTATACCTGCTTTTATTTTACATTATTTCTTCCATATTGCAACACTATTTAGAAATGTAACAGGATAAATCAATCTGCTTAAAAGAAAAGCTCCACTTATGCGGAGCCAATTACGTTATTAAAACTTTGAATATTCCTTTGATATTTCACGCCACTCGTTCTCATTGATGCTGAATGCGTTACTCCAAAACTTCTCTATTGCATAAGTTTCTCGTTCTTCCTTATGTAATATATGGACTACAACATCGCCATAATCCAAAAGATTCCATCTGTTTTTTGCATCATTTTCGACTCTTAAAGGTGAGCGTGAGAATAATTCTTTGATTTTATCTTTTGTTTCATTCATCAGAGCTTTTACCTGAGGTGTTGAGTCGCCGGTTACTATTACGAAATAATCAGCAAGGGAAGAGACATTACTGATATTTAAGATTGTTATATCTTTACCTAGCTTATCATCAAGTACTTGTGCTATTACGCAGGCAAGTTTTTTTGAATCGATTTCTTCTTGCATAAATTTTCCTTCTACTAATGTGTTCTACTATTTTATCACAAAACCTTATCATCTGCAAGAAATTTATGACTCAATCATATCAATTCTTCTTTGATGTCTACCGCCTTCGAAATCTGTTTTCAGCCATATATCGACGATATCAAGAGCTAGAGCTTCTCCAATTACCCGTTGTCCTATACAAAGCACATTTGAATTATTGTGTGCCCTTGTAGCTCTTGCTGAAAACGTATCGCCACACAAAGAAGCTCTTATACCTTTTATTTTGTTGGCCGCAATTGACATACCAATTCCTGTTCCACATATTAGAATTCCACGTTGAACCTCATTTGATAAGATTTTTTCGCAAACCTTTTTTGCAAAAACAGGATAGTCACAAGACTCCTTTGAATATGTTCCCACATCTACATAATCTATATTCTTTGATTTTAAAAATTCAATAATAGCCTGCTTATATTCAAAACCACCATGGTCTGAGCCAATTGCGACTTTAAAATTATTCATTTGAAAAACCTTCTTTCTCTCAACAAAAATATTATACATTTAATTTATATTCTTGCAAATAATTTTCTTATAAAAAAACTCCTTTAAATAAGGAGTTTTTTGTTTTATGATTGTGGCCAAGCGGCTCTTCCAAAACCTTCTGTTCCAGTGAAACTTCTTTGTGACAATTGATATGCCCCTGAGGCTGTTTTTTCTAGTATGTATACCTGATTACCATTTCTGGTTGAATCAACATCTTGAAGGTATACGAAACCATCTGTATTAAGGATTTTGTAATTTTTTCCGCCAATTTGTATAATGTCACCTTTTTTGAATTCTGTTTTACCCTGTAAGTCAGCTTTGGCGTTTTCGAAATCACCAATTTCTCTGCCATTGCTATCTTTACCGTAGTCAAATACGCCGGAAATGTTTTTGAATATATTTGCTAAATTATTTTCTTCAAATTTAACAGGCGCGTAGTTGTCTACATCATTACTTTGGTATGCTTGTTCAAGTGCTGTTAGCTCTGGAGTCTCATCGCTATCTTTAGCCTCAGGAGTCTGAACTGCTGTTTGTCCACTAGGAATTTCATCAAGTAAACCATCTATTGTATTAGATTCATAACGAACTCCATCAATTAGTGCATAGTATGTGTCACCGATTTTTGAAAAGCTTCCGTCTGGGTAAAGCTGTTTAAGCCCATCAAATTCACCTTGTTGCTCTTGCCCTGTAGCTCTAGGATTTGTACCTGCTGGATTTGTACCTGTTTCCTGAGCACCGGCTTCCGTTCTGTTGCCGCCAAATAAGCTTAAGATGCTGCCTAGCAATGATGTCCCAAGGCCGATGCCCATCATCCAATTCAGCCAACTAGGAGTTGAGTTATTATAGCATTGGTTGTCAAAATAATTATAATTATAACCTCCTCTGTAACCGCCAACCGAAATATTATTATTGATAATGGTTGTATTTTGAGGGATATTATATTTTGTCATTCTAAACTGCCCAGCTTTTAACCCATAATTTATAGGTCTTCTGCCTCCGCCTGACCAGCCTGTTATACCATAGTAACCCATGTCTGTTCCTCTTATTATACTCTCTTATATATATAAAGTATATATGAGTTATATAATTGCTTTTTTCTTACTTTTTTACTTAATATTTCTTCACAATTAAGAAGGGGATAATAATATATGCCCAAAATTTAATCTTTAAAAACCCATTTAACTTAAAAAGTCCACATTACATTAAACTTGTTAGATTTAATTTGTTTTTTAAGAATGCTTTTTTTTATTTGATGCTCTTGCATGTACAAAATCCATAAATCCTAAATAAATGCTTGCTTTGTATGTTTTTTCTTTATGAGGTTAATAAACATATTTCTATATATCAAGGCTGCCAAATATATTTGTTGATGTTAGCTCTTTTAGTGTTGGGTAATTATCAATATTGTGTGTTTTTATAAAATTAATAGCCTCTGATCTTGCTACCTCTAGTATTTTAGCATCTCTAACAATATCAGAAATAATTAAATCAGGTAATCCGCTCTGCCTTGTTCCTAAAAATTCTCCTGGACCTCTTAGTTGCAAATCTTTTTCGGCAATCACAAACCCATCATTTGTTTGAGTCATTATATTTAGTCTTTCTCTTGTTTCTTGAGATTTTGACGCCGTGTATAGTATACAGTATGATTGGAGATCACTTCTTCCAACTCTGCCTCTAAGTTGATGAAGTTGTGAAAGCCCAAAACGCTCTGCATTTTCAATAAGCATTACAGTAGCATTAGGAACATCAACCCCAACTTCAACAACTGTTGTGGAAACAAGTATATCATATTTTTTTTCTTTAAAGTCTGACATAATTTCTTCTTTTTCTGCATTTTTTAACTTCCCATGAAGTAAACCTATTCTAAAATTTGGGAAAACTTCTTTTTGCAGTTTTTCGGCCTCAATAGTTGCAGCTTTTGCAGAAAGGGTTTCACTCTCATCAATTAGCGGATAAACAACATAGGCCTGTCTTCCTTGTTCTACTTCTTTTTGTATAAGTTCATATACCCCTCTGTGAGAGGTTACCAGAGATGTTTTAATCGGTTTTCTTCCTTTGGGGAGTTCATCTATTATTGTTAAATCTAAATCCCCGTGGACAGTTAAAGCAAGAGTCCTTGGGATTGGCGTTGCTGTCATTGTTAAAATTTGGGGATTTTGAGATTTCTTTTTTAGAACATTGCGTTGTTTAACTCCGAATCTGTGTTGTTCATCCACTACTATTGCACCAAGGTTGTTAAAGTCTACACCTTCTTGTATTAATGCATGCGTACCTACAGCTATATTCATTTGACCGTTACGCAAATCAGTTCTGAATTTTTCCCTAATCTTTTGCCCTTGGCTGCCGAGAAATAAACCGATACTCAGTCCCATTGGTGTCAACCATTTTATTAAATTATTATAGTGTTGTTGTGCTAAAATTTCGGTAGGTGCCATAATCGCCCCCTGATAACCATTTTCCACCCCGGCTAGCAACATAATTGTCGCAACTACTGTTTTGCCGCTTCCGACGTCTCCTTGTAAAAGTCTTGCCATAGGGATATCTGAATTTAGATCATTTAAAATTTCGTTTACCGCTCTTTTTTGGCCTCCTGTCAGTTCAAATGGCAGGTTATTTATAAATTGTTTTACCAGACCGTTATCTTTTACTTTCAATGCAATTGATGAGTGAGTGTGAGAATTTTCTTCCCTTATCCTTGCAAGTTTTAGCTGAATAATAAAAAGTTCTTCAAATATAAGGGAAAATCTTGACTGTTCTAAAAGTTCCATACTTTCAGGAAAATGAATTTGTTCTACTGCAACTTTTTTATCTAGTATTTTGTATTTTTCTCTTATATAATCTGGAACAATATTTTCAATGTCATTTTTGTACATTTGAATAGCATTAAATATTGCACGTCTTAGTACTTTTATGCTTAAATCTTCGCATACTGTGTATATTGGGACAATACGAGCAATATTAAGGTTTGAATTTTTATCTTCAATAAATTCCCCTGTCATTATTGAGTAGCTTGGTTTATCAAAAGTCAATTTGTTGTCGTAGCTGCTACGTTTAACTTTCCCTGATACCATGATTCCAGCTTTGTGAGGGAATTGAGCTTTTATTCTTTGGAGCATAAATTGATTTGATTTTGCTTGAAAAAAGCTCAAGTCTATTTTCCCGCTTTCGTCAGTAATAGTAACCTTTACGACAGATAGATTATTTTTTGTATTAAAAGCAGAAACTGAGCTGATGTAGCCAAATACTGTTGTTGTTTCTCCTTCTTTAAGGTTTTTAATCAATGTTCTTGAAGAGTAGTCAATGTGCTTTTTAGGGAAGTAGAGCATTAAATCTTTTGCGGTATCTATCCCAAGCTTATTAAGTTTGTAAGCTATTTTAGGACCTACCCCTTTTATATATGCAACATCTGTGTCTCCGGCTTTTTTGTAATGTGGAGAGGTTTTATTCATGGACGTTTTTGGGGTTGTTTCTGTTTTGAGTATTTTTATTAATCTGTCAATACTTTTTCTGCGTTCATTTACATTGGCATACGGGTAATGCTCAAATATTTCTACTAAAAGAGCCCACTTAGGACTTTTTTTAGAAAGTTTGTAATATTTTTTCGCTTCATTTTTTATGTAGCTTGAAAATGATTGTGTTTTACCGTGTATATCAATATATCTGTATTGTATCTCAATTTCTATTGCTTTTTTAATTTGTGCAAGATCGTCAATCACTTAATCGTAAAACCTCGTATATATCCATTTTTTTAGCTTTGCCGCGGATAGTTACATCTGCTATCTTTATAACATCTACTATATCGCTTACGTATGAATATGTTGAAGAGCTTATTAACATATTGGTTTTGTACACTTTGTTGTAACTTTCTATCCTGCTTGCGAGATTCACCATATCACCAATTACTGTGTATTCGAGACGCTTTTCTGAACCTATATTTCCAACAAAGGCTTCCCCTGTGTTAATTCCTATCCCTATTTCTATTTTAGGTTTTCCTTCAAAAAGCCATTTTTCTTGAAGCTGATCAACTTTTTTTAACATTTCACAAGCACAGCGTACAGCGTTTTGGGGATGGTTTATATCTTGTATAGGTTCCCCAAAAATTGCCATAACAGCGTCTCCTATAAATTTGTTTATTACACCATTGTATTTTGTTATAATTGGTTCTATTTCAGAAAAATATTCGTTTAAAATAACAGAAACTTCTTCAGCTGTCATTTTTTCGCTCATGCTTGTAAAGCCTCTTATATCAGCAAATAAAACGGTTACGTTGGCTTTTTTCCCTCCTAATTTTATGTCATCTATGTTTTGAACGACATTTTTCATAATATCTTGGGACAGATATTTCCCCATCGCATTTTTAATTTTTTCCTTATTTCTACCTTCTACGATAAATCGGTATGAATAGCCAAATATCATTGTGCTAAGTTGAACAGCTATCGGGGTAATTACATTTGGTACAATATTGTGCTTGAAACAGAAAATACACATTATAATGTACAGTACTGCAACTATTAGTAGAAGTATTAAAGATGCAAGGAAAGGTAATGTAAGAATTAGTGCAAAAGTGATAATTGTAAAGAATAATATAATTACAAAATTGATTATTCCCGGAAGTTTTATAATAAAATCATTATCAAGAAAGTTGTTTAAAATTGTTGCTTGTATGTCAACTCCCGGATGATTTAGCGAAATAGAAGTCTCCAAAACATCTTCCACTCCAAGTGCATTTGCACCTACCAAAACAATTTTATTATCAAATTCTTTTGGGTTTATAATTGGCTTTTTACCTTCATTGAGTAATCTGAAAGAATTTATAATATCTATTGCAGAATAATTTTTATGAGAAAATGAAGTATTATCGTACAATTTATAATATTTTATGTAGTGGCAAAGATCACCGCTTCTTTTTACAAGGGGTATTTTCAAACCTGTTTTATCAACAACAATATGTTTATTGGTTAGAGTAATTTTGTCCGTTTTATGTGCCAGCAGGTAGGTGCTAAGGGCTAATGAAGGATAAAAATTGTCATTATAGCTGATCAAATCATTAGATGTTCTTAATACTCCGTCAATAGGATCAAGATTTAAATTTACACTACCGACCTGCCTGAGAGAGTTAAAGTATCTTTCCGGGAACACTGTGAGACTTTTATAAAAGCTGTGTCTGGAGTTATTTTTTGTTCTGGTATCTGATATATCAATTGCAAACTTTTTATGAAATTCATTGTCATATTGTTCACCACTTTGGACATTCTCATACTCAGGGAGTAGTGCCATATAGCCGCCAACAAAGTTTGGAGACTTCTTTACTACGTCAAAAAAGTAGTTATCAGAAGATGCGGGTCTTTCTTTATCAAGACTTCTTAGGATTGAATCGAATACCACGACTTTAGCATTAGTGTATTTATTAAGGTAATCAAAAATTTCTCCATATAAAGACCTTGCCCAAGGCCATCTGTAGCTGTCCAGGGATTTGTCATCAATTACGATGAGAGATATTTCATCGCTGCCGTGTTGATTAGCGTTAACACTGTTAATTATGGTATCATATATCGGATTTTCCCAAAAATTCAGTGAAACAAATGCGATTATAAGTACCAAAAATATGTGAAAAAATATCGTCTTTAAAAAGAAGGTTTTGCCTTTGAATATTTTCATCTTCTCTAAATTCCTTTCTTTTATGATATAATAAATTTCGAAAAAAGGATAGATTATGACAGAAAATTTAATTAAGCTTTTATCAGATGAAAAAGTTTTTCCAATAGTTAGAAGCAGGGACCCTAAAAGGGCTTTAGATATAGCAGGAGCACTAATAGATGGAGGGATTAAGGCTCTTGAGATTAATGTTGAAACTCCGGAAATTTACAAGGTTATAGAAGAAGTTTCGAAATCAGCGTACGTTTGTGCGGGAGGAGTTATAACCTCAATGCAAGCAGATGCAGCAATTTTGTCAGGAGCCAGGATTATATCTTCGCCAATTTTTTCAATGAATTTGGTTAAAATATCGAAAGATAAACAAATCCCTTATATCGCAGGAACATCAACGGCAAATGAAGCTTATAGCGCTTGGAAAGCAAGAATACCGCTGATAAAAATTTATCCTATCACTGCTATGGGTGGTGCTATGTATGTTGAAGATTTGTTAAGACCTATGCCATTTTTAAACATCATGCCACTTGGAAATGTAAAAATTGATGAGATAAAATCTTATATTAATGCAGGAGCATCAGTTGTTGGGGTAGGACGTGATTTTTATGAAAACTATACAACTGATGAAATTACTCAACGAGTAAGAAAAGTTTTAAAAGAATTAAAAGGTTAATCACATATGGATGAAAAATTAGATATAATAGCAATTGGGGAGAGTTTAGTTGAATTATCAACTAATGCGAAAATGTCTGAGGCAAGTTGTCTTTATAAAAGTTATGGTGGAGATGTTTTGGCTTCGGCTATTGCGGCTTTAAGAATGGGGTCTAAAGTAGGTTTTATTACAAGAGTTGGAGATGACCCGTTTAAGGAATTTTTGCTTGAAAGCTGGCAATATGAAGGGTTGGACATATCACAGGTAAAGTTGACTAACGAAGCAAATGGTTTATATATAATAGCAAGACCTTCCCTCAATGAGAAAGAAATAGTGCATTATAGGAAAAAAATTGCTCCATCTAAACTTTCAATTGAGGATATTAGTGAAGAATATATTAAAAATTCCTCAATTGTATATTCTTCAGGTATTACCCAATCGCTTTCTCCTAGTGCGGATGAGGCGGTTGAATATGCTTTTAAACTTGCTAAGAGTAATGGTATAACTACAGCTTATGATCCGAATTATCATTCAAGATTAACGACTCCTGAAGATGCAAAAGAAGCCTTTGCAAGGGTTGATTCGTATGTGGATATTATGTTTATGAATACTAAGCATGATTTTGTTAATATTCTTGATATTGATTCTTATGAAAATGCAATTAAAAAGCTTTGGGACATGGGTATTTCTATTGTTGTGCTAAAATCAATTGACAGAAACGGATACTTTACGGGGTATAACGGCAATATTGTCTTTACTGAATTCTTCACTTCTGATTATGTTGATACGACATGCTCAGGAGATGTTTTTAATGGTGGCTTTTTGCATGCTTACACTCATGGATTTACACCTTTTGAGGCAACAAGGTTTGCCGCAATTTTAGCTGGTATCCAGGCGAAAGGTATCGGTGCTATAAAGTCAATCCCTTACAAAGATGAGGTATATTCAATTTATAGAGGTAATAATGGTTAAGACTGTAATATCAGGCTATTATGGATTTAAAAACTTTGGCGATGAAGCTATTTTATCAGTTTTAGTAGAACATTTGAAGAAAATAGGAGTTGATATAACTGTTTTTTCTTCTGATCCTGATTTTACTTCAAAAATGTACAAGGTTAATTCTGTAAAAAGTTTTGATCTTTTTAAGGTTGTTAAATCAATTGCGAAATCTGACATTTTAATCTCCGGTGGAGGAAGCCTTTTACAAGATGTTACCAGCTTAAAAAGTTTGGTTTATTACTCTTCAATTATAGCTTTGGGGCTTTTATTTAATAAAAAAGTTGTGATTTTTGCACAAGGTATTGGACCTATAAATAATAATTTCGCTGAATATATCGTGATGAATTTATTGAAATTTGCTACCCTAGTTACTGTTCGGGACGAGTTGAGCTTAAAACTTTTAGATACCAATAAAGTTCGTGCGAAAATTGTCTGTGATCCGATTTATTCTCTAAATGTAGGCAGAAAGTACCCTGAAAATTCTGTTGGAATACAATTAAGAGATTTTAAAACTATGAATTTAAATCTTTTGAATAAATTAGCTACCTTTGTTGCTAACCATTTTAGTGACAAAAAAATTGAAATATTTTCATTGCAACAAAGCTTGGATATGGATGTTTCAAGAAAATTTGAAGTGATTTTACATTCAATTAAACCTGAAATAAATACAGAAATAGTTACTGATAATATTGTAGAGAGAATTTCAAAATTGGAGTATATGATTGGAATGCGTTTTCACGCTTTGTTGGTTGCAATAAAAAGCGGAGTGAAAACTTGTGCTATTAATTATGATATAAAAGTTGAAAAGCTTGCTGCTGATGCTTCTATTCCAATTATACCGATGAGTGCTGATATTGATTTTGAAGAACTGTATTCGAAATTGCATAATTTAAGCGGCGAAAAACTTCTTGAATTCGCCGCTTCAAAGTCTTTTGATTGGTCGATTTTTGATGAATTATTCGTTATTTCCAAATAAGTGTTTATAGTTTTTAATTATTTTTTGTGAGAATGTTGGATCATTTGGATTCCCTAATGCACTTGAAATATTATATGCATCTGTTGAAGTTACCTGACCATCTAATTTATCCTTATTATTTGTGTCAAATGTTGCGATTGCTGCTGCAATTTCTTTCCAATCAGCTTTACCATCTTTATTTAAATCTATTCTTGAAAATGCATAATGACCAGCTAATTTTATGTTAGCTTTTTGTTCTTCTGTGGCGTCACTTGGTAGCTGAGAAAGTTCAAATTTTATGTATTCTTCTTCATTTAAAAGTCTATCACCGTTACCGCTTGTTTTTTCAATATATGCAGCGTACGACTTGCCTAATTCCGAGAGGTCTTGACGATATTCTGTTGCATTTTCCGCATCTGAAATCTTAAATGTTTTCCCTTCAATAGGATTCCCTTCAGAATCATTCATGCCTTTTAAAGCATTATCAAATTGTTCTCCTGCTTCAGTACTTTGATCTGCTTTCCATTCGCCGGCATATTCATTGTTCTGTTTTGTTGCTCCTATAACGTCAGTAATACCGGTATTTTGCATTTGTGCACAAGCCTGTTGCATCAACATTTGTCCGTACTGATAAGGGTTCATGCCACCCGTTATGCTATAAAAATTGTTCATCCCTCCATAAGGATTGTACTGGAATCCTGAAGAAACAAATGGTAAGCCTCCCATGCCATTATATGCATATAAGTTATTTTGATTTGCCTTAATAAGCATACTATTTTGCAGTAGATTCATGCCCATCATGTAATTCATTGGGTTATATGGTGGTCTAAATGACCATATACTGCCACAACTGCCAAAACACCTATTTTTATTCATATCATGAATTGCGGCACCTGTAAGACCAACGGTAAACGTTGTTGCCCCAAGCAGGCTAATTCCCTTGGCAAGATTACCATTGTTCCAGCCTTTTTTAAATGCATTGCCTATACTGTCCATGAAAGAATTAAAAGTCATAATAATCCTCGTGTATAATATATATATATAAAGTATATAAAAATCGATAAATTGCTTTAATTTAAATTTTTGTTAACATTTTTTTACATAAAAAAAGAACTCTTTATGAGTTCTTTTAACTTGCCCTGGGCCAGACTTGAACTGGCACTGGATTTAACTCCAACCGGATTTTAAGTCCGACGCGTCTACCGATTCCGCCACCAGGGCATATAAATTTTTTTGTATGTTCAAAAGCTCATTTAAGCATATATACAAGACTTTGAGCAAATTTATATTAGCGTAAACATTAGAATATGTCAAGAATTTTGTTTTGTTGGGAATTTTAGTATATATTCTTCAAGTTCTGAAATTTTGTCCTTTAACTTTGTGTTTACCCGTGTCAATTCGGTCTTAACTAAAAGTTCATTCCCTAATGATACTGGTCCAAAAAGGGGTGGATATTTGATATTTTTTATAAATGTATCTTTAAATGATTTTATGTCATTAAAATCGTTGGCATCAATGTTCAAAGATAAATCTGCAAGTTCAATAAACAAATCTCCAAGCTCTATTTTAGCTTTAAAAATTTTTCTGGAATTGATTAACTTTTCAATCCTCAACATAAATGTGAGAATTTTTTCATAGTTATTTTTTATTTTAATCTTCTTTACCGGTAAGATTTCCGTAAAATATTTCATTGTTTGCTTATATCCTGATTCAATAAGTTCAGTTCTTTTGGCTTGATTCATATTAAAATCTACAATGACAATGTCCCCTGTATTTAAAACAATGTAATCATATTTGTCCTTATCTGCATATATACTTGTTATAAACGATGTAGACATTGCAGTCATGCAGCTATACACAGCATTTGCGTAGTCGATCCCTGAAAGATTATTAGTATCATAATCTCCTTCAAGCCTAAATTCGAGGATTCTTTCTTTAGCAGAATTTAAATTTTTAGATAACTTCCACATTGGAAAACTTTTTTGTAAATCGCCATCTACCAAAAGAGTATTGTTATATTCTATTGGCTTCATTAACCCTGGCATACAAGATGAAATTCTTATTGCTGAAGCTATTTCATAATCAGGAGTTTCAAAGCGTGAAAACTCTTTACATTCAAAATTCGAAAGATTTGTAGTTATTATGACAAGATTTTTTTCAATATCTTTGAATGTTACGGCTTTGTTAGCACCTTTTTTATAATTTTCACCATAAAATTTTTTCTCAATAAGCTCTCTAACCCATTCAAGAAAGACTTCCCCTTTGCTTATTGCAAAAATAGGTCCAAAGGCTATTGATATATCTTTAAAAAGTTCAAAATTAACTTTTAAAAAAATCTGTTTTAATTCATCTGCAGTGTACCCTACTGCTAAAAGGGCAGCTATTATAGAACCCACTGAAGAGCCACCGAAAGTGTCTATGCAAATTCCAAGCTCTTCCATAGCTTTTATTGCTCCGATATATGATACTCCTCGGATTGCACCCCCACCAAATAAACATGTATATTTCAAATTTTTATTCATATTGTTATTATACTATTTCTTAAATTTTATACCTGTAGTAAATAGAGTATTTTTATAATAATTTATATCATCTGTCGGCAAAGTATAGTTGTTAGAAGCTTTCGATTTTGGGAGGAAGACTCCGAATAATTTATCTTGATAGACAAGTGTCCATTCACTTTCTTTTTGCAAAATATTAAATATAGGATAATATTTTTCGATAATTATTATGTCAGGAGGAAAGTATGTTAATATTTCTCTCCAATGAGGATAACCCAAACAGAATTCCTTTAGCATAGGTATCATATAGTCAAAATAAACTTCTTCATATCTTCCGTCCATAAATATTTTGTTATTAGGGTATAATTTATATGCAACATAACTTCCCAGACCAAAATTTACGAGTATGTTGCCCTTTAAATTATTTTTGCGTATAAATTCAACTTCCTTTACCGGATAAGTACCAATTCCGACCGGTAAGGAAAAATCCTTAGCAACAAACGTAAAAATTGAAATAAATAGTAAAGCAGCATAAATAAATTTATCTTTCCAAACAGGTAGTTTTAAATTCTCCGTAAGTTTATAAAAATCTTCATAAGCAAAACATATTGAAGCAATTGCAAAGAATGGCATAAGTTTTACATGACTTATTGCCAGATAAAGTGTTGATAATAATACTATATATTTTACTTTATCAGCTTGTTTATACCAGTCTTTTATTCCATTTAATTTTATAGACTTAAATATACTTAAAGTTTCTGTTAAGAGAGTTGATAACATAAATAGTTTGAATATAATGTATTTTAGCAAATTATATTTAGCAAAAAGTCCCCACCACTCAACTATGTGCGTTCTTTCCATAGTATTTGCCATTAATAAGAACTTAATGTATTCAATTCCCCAAGGATTTATAATTAATGCAGCTGATGAAATTAAAAATACAGTTATATATTTGAGAAAATTCTTTTTATTTAAAAACTCGCCAACAGCGTACATTAAAAGGAGTCCCAACCCAGAGACAACTCCTCCGTGAACATTGTTCCAGAAAATTGTAAGTACAGGGATTAAAAATAGAAGTTTATTATTTCCTCTGCGTACTTTTTCCAAAATATAAATAAAAACAGTAAACAATAGGAACGAAAACATATGACATCTTACAGGGTTATTTAAATTAGGCATGACTGACATAATTGTAAAGAAATAGAATAAAATATTATATGGGTTGTAATTTGTCCTTAATTTTATAATTTTTGATGCAGTAAAGAATATTAAGAACATCAAAATTGCTTGAAGGATTATCAGATAGTAAGGGCCTAAATATTTTAGAATAAAGTAAAATATAACGCCTGAGCCCCACTCATGATCCCACCAAGTATGTACAGGTGTGTAAGATAAAAAATCAGCTTTTAATACACTGCCACCATCAACAACGCCCATGCCTGCAATTAATCGAGCCCAAATATCAAAGTCAAAATAATTAGCCGCCGTTGAAAATGCAAGTATAAGTAAGAAAAGTGTTAAATAGAATAATATCCCCTTTTTCATATTGTCAATTCTAGCACAAAAAAACTGCTTAAGAGATTTAAGCAGTTTTTCTTCGTTTTTAATTTTATACAAAACTAAGCTGCAACAGAACCTTTAATCTCTCTAATTAAATATTCTGCAACCCATTGGAAATCTTTATTGCATTCTGCAGCTTGTTTCAAATATTTTACGGAAGCGTCACCAATTCTAATCAATGTCATAGCAACAACACCTCTTTTGATTCCTCTTACAACCTGTAATTCATCAACTAATTGAGGAAGAGCTGATGCCCCAATATTTACAAGTTCATTTTCAAGTTCATTTTTTGTTGTATTGTCTGCATTTTCTAATTTTGAAAGAATTTCATTAACTGTTTCCATTATAATTATCTCCATTTATCTTATCCATATTCAAATTATAAACTAAAAAACATTGATATTAAGATTTCCTTACATAATCTTTATATCCTGTTTAAAAATAATTGTAATAAATAAAAAAGCAGGCAAAACCTGCTTTAAAAGTGTGTAGTATTTTTTAGTTAGCTGTATATTTTAAATGTTCTTTCAATATTTTTATCTATGGCTGATTTAATAGAATCATATTCAGTTTGAAGTGAATTGTGTTCTGTATCTATATTTTTCAACTCTAGATCATATTTTTTATCTTTGTTTTCTATCTTGTTCATTGCAGCATTGTATTCGGCCTCTGCTATTGAAACAGCTGTATCATTTGTTTGTTCTGTGATATCACTACAATTTGCATAGTTTAATCCATTCCAATTATTTTCAGAATCAACTTGTTCCATTGTTACGATACCGCTTTCAAGTGCAAATTGTATCCACTCATTACTTGAAGCAAGTCCGTCCTGTAAAGTTTTGTAGCCTTGTTGCATACGTGTGAATAAGTTTGAATACCAATTGTATTTAGCTTCTCCATTTTCATTTGGATTATTTACGTCAATCCAAGTTACATTGGGTTCACCGTATGTATTCATTACGTTGTTTAATACGATGACATCAACCAAATCTTGAAGTTCATCTGAAGTAGGTTTCAATATTTCGCCTTCTTCTGTTTCAACACCGTTAATTATAAAATTTTGTAATTCCGCTGTGTCAGTTGCAATTGCATTAATTGTGCTTAAACTTATCGTGTAGCTTTTGCCGTTAACGGTTATAGCAACGATATCTGCTCCTTTATTATATTCAGCATAACTTACTCCTTGTGCTTCTCCACCTAACAAATGTGCCATAAAGGCTGCAGCAGCTTCTCTGTATGCTCTGTGTGCTTCTGTCTCTTTGCCACCTGCATCATAGGCATATAGTGCGTCATTTCCAGACCAGAGTACATAGACATCATTTTTTAGTTTATCAAAAATACTTTCCATCTCTGATTTGATTTCATCTGCCGTCATTGCAGAAGTAGCTGTTATATAGCATTTATCAAGGTTTGGATTATTTCCTTTGGCTTTATCAAGTGCAGTATTGTAAAGCTCTTCTATACTTGCTCCAAAAGTATATGTTACACCATTAGATGCTTCATATCCGGAATTATCTGGATCAAGAGTTACATTCAAAGCAGCTTGCTCTACTGGCCCGGATTCAGTTTCTACAGTTTCAGTTACAGGCTCATAACCTGTAATTGTTTCTTTACCTTCTGAATTAGTTTCTATGACAGCTTGTACAAGTTGTAAAATATACTTACCATCATCAGTTTTTGTTATAAGCATTGAATCATCAATAATTACGCCATTTTCACCTGATGTTGCAAATGTTCCATTTGTACCGCCAATAGTTTCGATGTTTTTGCCATTTATTAAATCAACAATTTTACCGCTATTACCATCAGTGCCAATCAGCTCATCAAAATATGCTTTCGTTTCTGCATTGGTTTTGTAATCAGAGTTATCTTTCGAGTTTATAATAAGGTTTCTTAATTTTTCTAAATATATTGTATTCTCACCTTCAGAAGCAGTATCCCCATCAAGATATACTTGAATCTCGGATGCTCCAAGTGATTCAAATTTTGTTGCTATTATATCTGCTATTGCAGTAGCGTATGTTGTATATGCAGCATCAAATTTTTCTGCATACCCGAGGTAGTCATTATATGTTGATGATGATAGTGCTGCATCGTATCCGCGATGTCCATTATAACCCATGAACATATCTTTTAATTCTTCTGCAGTATATCCGGAATCAACATATGTTGTAACTCCATTCTGATCTGTAGCCATGATTGGGATATGGTAGTCATTAGCTGCCGGATCCCAAAGCGTATTACCATCAGCGTCTTTATATATTACATTTGAATAGTTCTTTTCTAATTCGTCAAAATAAGTTGTATTTTCTTCTAAGCCATAATAGCCAAGGAAAGTTTCCATGTTGCCATTAGCTTTCTCAAAATTAGTTGCATCTTTTTCTGAAACAAGCAACTGACCTGATGCATTTACAAGTCCGTACTGGTTATTATATGGATTGTAAGATGTCAGTGAATTAAATGTTAATTGCTGATAACTTGTGTTGTTGTCAGCATCATAATTCGTGAACATCATTTGAGACTGGTTCAAAGCATTAACATAAGCTTCACTAACTTGTGAGCTTTCTGTTGCAAGACGCATCTTCTGATTGTTGATAATCTGAGCTCTAAGCTCGTTATCAGACATACGAGATGTGATTGATAATAATCTAGCTTGTCCTGCTGCCATTCCCATAGTTGTCTCGCTAATCCTTTCGATTTCCTTAGTAACTTTCACTACTGAGTAACGGCATTTGCATTTGAAATCTTTAATAATAAAAAGACTTTTGTAACAAATTGTAATATAAAAGTTAAACTTAAAGATTAAAAAATATCCACTCTAAAAATCAAAAAATTATATTTTGCTTAGTGATTTAAATAATTGTTCAAGTTTTTTCTCATCAGTTCCAATCCCGCACAATAGCATTGTTGATACTGAATTTGTTTTTTCATCTTCAATGTTGAATTCGTTGTATAGTTTTTCTGATAAATCAAAGCCTGACAAATTTGTATGTTTTATAAGAATTTTTGTTATATCATCTCCGCCAAATTCAATATTTTTAATATTAGTTTTTAAATCTGTGATAGTCGTTACAAGTTTATCAATTTTTTTTCTGCCTCTGCTTGAATTTAAAAAGCTGATATTTGCTTCAATGCTTGCTAATAGAGGATATGATGGAGATGTTGTATTAATCATTGAAATCGCATCGCAGGCATTTATATCACAATTAACATGCAATAGAGCTGTCGGATTTAGTCCTCCTGCAGTTTTATGTAGTGATTGGATCGTAAAATCTGCAATATTAACAGCACTTTGGGGTAATTTGTCAGAAAAAGGATAGAGTGCACCATGTGCTTCATCAACAATTAAGAATGCATTGTTTTTTTTACAAATATTCTTTAATGCTTCAATATCAGAAACAATTCCCTCATAAGTCGGAGAAGTTACAATAACTGCCTTAACACCTTTTATGTCAATTAGCTCAGGAGTTGTTTTGCCTGGAACACCCCAATCCTTAATATGAGGAAGACTATAATATACTGGGGTACATCCTGCAAGTTTTACAGCATTTAAATGTGATTGATGAGCTTTATCCCAAATTAGAACTTTATCACCTCTATTTGTGCATGCCAACACAGCAGCAACAATCCCGCTTGTAGAGCCGTTTGTAAGAAAATATGTATACTTTGTTCCATATATTTTAGAAGCCTTTGTTTGGGCATCTTCCAAAGCAGCTTGCGGCTCATAAGCATCCGTTTCAGATATGTCATATTTGTAAAATTGTCTGAATTTGTGAAAAATGAAATACTTTTGAGAATGTGAAGGTGTTGTAAATAAAAGCTTCCTATTTCTTTTTTTTAACAGTGAAACTAATCCCATTATTTGTTACGTATTTCAATGCTTCTTTTTGTACAAAATTGTATTAAAGTCATTTTATCTTTACTGTTGCTGTACTCAAATCTGCCTGAAAGCGTATAACCTCCATTTTCATTTTTTTCTATTCTAATAGGAGTAAAGAAACACTCAATCGATTGTTCTTCAGATAGTGGAAGTACAATTGAATATCTGCCCTCAATATTAATATTTTCTTCTGTACGGAACTTCATACCACCTGCAGATATGTCAAGTGTCGTAATTTTATGGGTAACGTTTTCTGCTTTCAAAGACAAGTCATACACATATTTAATACGTCTGTATTGACGTCTTTGAAGGAACTTATGTTTCGCTGGGTTTGCAACCTTAATCTTATTCCCGTCAATTGTTTCAGCATAAGAATCAAAATATAAGGTTCCATGAACAGTTTGTGTGTAAAATTCACAGTAATTATGTCTCATAATCCCTTTTGGTTCATAATCAAGTTCAACCGTAAAATACCTCGGTTCAACATCAACAATTTTACCCTTGTTAGCACATTTAAAGTCTGCGGGTACAACAGTAATTTTTCTATCTTTTTCAACTAATTCTCTCATAAAATCCTCTCTCTTTAGACTTATTCTACACTATTTTTCTTAATTTGTCGATATGTTAAGAAAGAAAAGCCCTGATCATATGAGTCAGGGCAAAATACTGAGCAATCAGAAGAGTTGAGGATTTACATTTATATAATACAAATTATTTTTGTTGTTATCATTCAACAAAATAGCTATTATTTTGATAAAAAAATAGCCCCTAAGTACTAGGGACTATTTTATTTATTTTAATTTATGTATGACCTATTCTTTTAAGAATGATTCATAGTTTCTTGCAAGCAAGTGTGTTCTTACTTGGTTTATTAGGTCGAGTGCTACTCCAACCATGATGATTAGAGATGTTGCACCAATACCCTGTATAGTTTTAATGTTTGTAAGATAACTTGCAAGAGACGGAACTAAAGCTATAATACCAAGTCCCATAGCTCCGATAAACGTCGTTTTAGTTAATATTTTATCAAGAGCTTCTGCTGTCGGTCTTCCAGGTTTAATCCCCGGAATAGAAGAACCGTATTTCTTTAAGTTATCTGCGATATCCTTTGGCTGCATATTTGGCATGATTGATGCATAGAAAAATGTCAATGCAACAATCAGCAAGAAGTATAAAACATAATATGCTATGCCATCCGGACTCAATATTTGAGTCAGGTGAACAACTGCAGCTTTTACAGCTTCGCTTTTGAAATTTGCTTGCCCAACCAAGCTCAAAACAGTTGATGGGAATAACAAGATCGCAATAGCAAAGATAATCGGCATAACTCCACCAGGGTTGAGTTTAAATGGAATGAAAGAATTCATCCCACCATAAACTTTATTTCCAACCTGTCTTTTAGGATTGACAATAATAACTTTTCTGACAGCTTCTTGCATGATAACAATGAAAACCATTGCCAAAAAGAATATTAAAAGCAACATTGCAAGCCCTAACTGCATCATTGAGTTGTTTGCAACAATCTGTGCAGTTCTTGATGCATAAATAGGGATTCCTGACAAAATACCGATAAAGATAATAAGTGAACCACCGTTACCTATTCCTTTTTCGGTAATAAGTTCTGAAATCCACATAACAAGTACTGACCCTGCTGTTAAAACCACAATTGAGCTTATGAAGAACATAAGCGGATTAACATTTGGTAAAACAGCTCCAGGCAAGTGATGGAGATATAACATAAAGATTAATGACTGGAACACAGCTAATACAACGGTAAATACCCTTGTATACTGTGATAATTTCCTTCTACCAGCTTCTCCTTCTTCTTTCTGAAGTTTTTCCAATGAAGGAATAACAACAGAAACGAGCTGGATTATAATAGATGAGGTGATGTATGGTCCGATACCCAATGCGAATATTGAAACTTTTCCTAATGCACCGCCCGAGAACAAATCCAAAAATCCTATGATATTGTTTCCTTGTGCGATATTTTGGAAAATTTGGTTATTAATACCAAACAAAGGCATCTGAACACCGAATCTAAATGCTGCAATCATAAGGAATGTGAACAATATCTTTTGTTTTAATCCAGATGCATTCCACATTGACATCAAATCATCTGTTGTCGGCATTTTCATTTGTGGTGCCATTATACTAACTCAACCTTTCCGCCTGCTTTTTCAATTTTTTCTTTTGCTGATGGTGTTACGTAACAAGCTTTAACAGTAACAGCATCTTTTAATTCACCGTTACCTAAAACTCTTAAACCAACGCAAGAAGGGTGAACTCTGCCTGCTTCTTTAAGTATTTCAAGAGAGACTTCTTTCATACCATATTGAGCGATTCTGCCAACATTAACTTCTGCATATTGAAGCTGGTTGATTAATTTAAACCCTTTTAATTTTGGCATTTGTCTGTAACCCGGCATTTGTCCGCCTTCAAAACCTCTTTTAGCAGAACTTCCTGAACGCTGTCCTTCACCATTATGACCACGGCAAGAAGTTTTACCTCTTCCTGATGAACGGCCTCTGCCTACTCTTTTAACTTTATGTGTTGAACCTTCTGCAGGTCTCAAATCTTCTAATGTAATTGTCATTTTTATTTATTCCTTTCTTACTCGCTTTCGCTTACGCAATATCGGAAGAACAGAGAAAATCCAAAAATATTAAATTAATCTTTTAGGATTCTCTTCTGAGCCCCTATTCTACTATTTGAACTAAATGAGGTACCTTGTTAACCATACCTAAAATAGTTGCACTATTGTAGTGTTCTACAACTTGATTTTGTTTTTTCAAACCCAAACCGGCAACAACTCTGCGTTGTTTTTCAGAAGCACCTATAAGGCTGCCTGTAAGTTTGATTTTAATTTGTTTTAATTGTGTTTTTGCCATTTTATTTTATTCCTTATCTTATAATACAAAAATTTTTAAAGTTTATGAATAACCTAACGAGACTACTTTCGTAGACTAGTTAAGCAATTCAGCCATTGTCAAACCACGTTTTGAAGCAACTTCTGAGAATGGTGTAAGTTTTTGAAGTGCGTCTAAAGTAGCGTTTGCAGCATTCAAAGGTGATTTTGATCCTAAAGATTTTGAAAGAATATTTTCAATACCTACAAGCTCAAGAACCAAACGAACAGCGCCACCGGCAATAATACCTGTACCTTGAGATGCCGGTTTAAGCATTACAGCACCTGCACCCGAGCGACCTGTAATAGGGTGTGGGATTGTTGTTTTGAAAATTGGAACAGTGATAAGATTTTTTCTGCCGTCTGCAATAGCTTTTTGAATAGCGATAATAACTTCAGCTGCTTTAGCACATCCTACACCTACTTGGCCTTTTTTGTTACCAACAATAACAATTGCACGGAAGCTCAATTTTTTACCGCCTTTTACAACTTTTGTTACACGGTTGATTTGAACAACACGTTCTACCCATTCAGATTGAGGTTTTTCTTCTGTTGTTTCAATCTTTTGTTTTTTGCTTCCTCTAGATCTTCTTTTAGAAGGTCTTTCTTCTTCTACCGGTAATTCTTCTGCTTTTACTTCTGCAACAACTTCTTCATTTTGAACAGTTTCAGCAGCTTCAGCAGTTGTTTCTACATTTAATTCATCTTTGTTTTCTAAATCCATTGATTTTTACCTTTCATTATAATTTCTAATTTATTTCTGCTCGGTAGTCTTAGGTTTAAACCACCTTGCGGCATCGAATACATCAAAATATAGCTAAAATTATAGCTTATGATAAAATATTCGTGAGTAACTTTTCTGACTTCTTCATATTAACAACAAAAAGATTACAATGCAAGTGTTTGTAATCTTTTTGTTTAATTTTTTTAATTTAGGAATTTTATTTTATTTTATTTTTCAGTCATCATTTTGTACAATAAATCTTGTGGAGACGATACTGAAACAATATTTTTGCCTTGTAAGTATTTGTTAAATTCGGCTTTTTCTGCTTCATATAAATTTATTGCTTTATCCATTATCTGCAAATGTTCAGGGAGATTTGGATTTTCATTCTGTCCAAAACGTTCTCTAAAGAAATTTTTTATTCTATTTAGAGGAGTATTCTCAAGAGCTTTAAGGCGTTTGAGAGCATATTCAACAAATTCTTGTACATCTTTTTTAGAAGTAATAATATGAATAAAGTCCGTATTGGAATTCGGAAGGATTTGCCCATGATTTTTTGCATTCATTTCAAGCCAAGCTTTTGATGCTTGGTTGGCATTTGCTACAATTTCCTTAATTATATCAAGTCCTTGGACAAAAGGGTTATCTCCTATATAAAATGTAAAAGGTTCTTTTCTTATGTATTCATACATAGGTAAGACCTTTTCACTTAATTCTTTTACATTTTGAGGAGTATTTTTTATTCTATATATTCCTGTAAAATTTGGTTGTGATCCGATAGCCTGCATATTTCCTCCTTTGTATGCAGGATATAAAAGCCATAAATATTTTTTTTTGCTATTTAAGGATTTTTTCTAAAGTATTTATCATACAGGATTTGAATTTTTCACATTCTTCTTTGTTTTTAGCTTCAAACCTAAGTGTAAAAACAGGTTCTGTATTGCTTTGTCTAATTAGAGCAAAACCTCCGTCAAAAACTATTCTCATACCATCTAGAGTGATAATTTCTTTAATTTCAGATCCAAACATATCTTTATTTGACTCTACACATTGCTTAAATTTTTCCAATACTTCCTTTTTTCTTTCGTTTGGGCAAGGAAAACGAACTTCAGGAGACGAGCATACTTCATCAAAAGGTTTTAGAAGGTCAGAAATTTTGAAATTAGGATTAATCTTTTTGTGCTTAGATATTATCTCAATAATTCTGCACCCAGCATAAATAGCGTCGTCAAATCCGTAATACTTATCTTTAAAAAATGTATGACCACTCATTTCCCCTGCTAAAAGAGCGTTTGTTTCTTTCATCTTATCTTTAATGTAGCCGTGGCCGGTCTTGCACATAACAGCATTCCCGCCATGTTTATTTATTTGATCATACAAAACTTGTGAACATTTAACTTCGCTCACAACAGTTGGACATGTGCCAGTTTTTTTGCAATCTTCAATCAAATCCATCGCATAAATCAGCAGTAATTTATCACCGGTTAAAAATTTTCCGTCTTCATCAATAATTCCTATTCTGTCACTGTCTCCGTCATAAGCTATCCCAATATCGGCTTTATTTTCAACAACGACCTCTTTCAATGTATCCAAAGTTTTTTCAACACTTGGATTTGGGTGATGATTTGGAAAGTTGCCATCAGGTTTTGAAAATAATTCGATTACGTCGCAACCAAGTCTTCTGTATAGCTCCGGTCCTACAACTCCGCCTGTTGCGTTAGCACTGTCAACAACAATTTTTATGCCATTTCCTATTTCCCCAAACCTACTTTCCATATCCTTTATGTAGTCTGGGATAAGGTTATATTGTTTTACTGCCCCAATTTTTGACAAACTTCCGTCTTTTGTTGTTTCCCAAATTTTAAATGTAATATCTTTAACTTCAGCTATTTGTTTTTCTGTTAGAGTTCTTTTATTAAAGGTCATTTTTAGGCCATTATATTCAGATGGGTTATGGCTTGCTGTTATAATTGCAGCTGCAATTATATCTTTTCCGTCTGTTATATTTTTTGGTAAACCTACAACTTCACTGTAGTATCCGAGCGGCGTCGGTGCAAGCCCTAAATTAACGACATTTGCTCCTGTAGAAGTTATGCCATTTTCCAATGCTTTTTCCAGTGAAGGAGAATGTAGTCTTGCATCACGAGTGATTGTTATCCACATATCTGTTTCATGTTTCCCTGAATTTTCTTTCAACCACTCTACGAAAGCCCGTCCTGTATTGTAGAAAAGCTCTTCAGTAATATCCTCACCATATATGCCTCTAATATCATTTTTCCCGAATGCGTGTTCATATTTTTTCATATTAAGTATCCCCTTATTTATTATTGTATAATTATAGCATGAAAAATTTTCTTGAAAATTTCTCAAACAACGAAAAATTAGCCGGATGGCTATTTATATTGCCAGCTTTGGTAGGTACGTTTATTTTTATAATAATACCTGTAATATGCTCATTTGCATTGAGCTTTTCTAAGTGGGATTTGTTAAGCCCTATTGAATTTGTAGGGTTAGAAAATTACAGACTTCTTTTTAAAGAACCTTTATTTTACAAGATATTAATAAACACTGTTGTTTTTGCGATATCAACATCTGTTTTCGGTGTTATTATTCCATTGATATTGGCTTGTATATTAAACTCCAAAATAAGAGGGTCTGAGTTTTTTAAAACAGCTTATTTTCTTCCTTTCATAACGCCTATGATTGTTGTTGGCGTTATCTGGGAGTGGATTTTTGATCCAAATATTGGTTTTATAAACTATATTTTAAATATTCATATAAATTGGCTTTATGATTCAAATTTTGCGATGCCGGCTTTGATTATCGTATCTGTTTGGAAACTAATCGGGTACAATATGATTATCTTTTTAGGAGCTCTTAGTGCAATTTCTCAAAATATGTTTGAAGCTGCAAAAATTGATGGAGCAAATCCAATACAAACTTTTATATACGTAACGGTTCCGCTTTTGTCTCCAAGTATATTTTTTGTAGTTATTATTACAGCAATAAGTTCATTTCAGGTATTTGATTTGATATACTTAATGACTCAAGGAGGACCCTTAGACAGTACTAATGTGCTTGTATATTCAATATATAAAAATGCCTTTGAATACTTTAACGTAGGCAAAGCTTCAGCTATTGCCTACGTTTTATTCTTTATAATTTTAGTATTAACTCTTATTCAGTGGTCAATTAGAAAAAAACTTGTTTATAATGAAAACTAAATTTTAACATCTGTAGTGTAGTTTTTCATGATACTTTCAGCAGTTATACTTTCCTTAATTTCGCAACCGAGAAGTTTTTTCAATTTTGTGCCAAGTGTGCCAAGTTCGAGAATCCCGAAGAACGAAGATTCTTCCGGTGAAGTTTTCGCAGCGTTGTAAACGGTTCTTTTACCCATCGTTAAGTTAGAAAAACAATAGCCATTATTTTTTCCATGTATCAAAAGAATGTCTTCACCATCAATATTTTTAATTGCATTGAGTGCTGTATCAAGCTGTCTCAGGTATCCATTTCCCTCTGCATATTTAACAACATCTTTAAAAGCCTTGTTTGGGACAAATTTAGCTGTAAATGCAGGGTGGTTACATTTTTTTTGAATTTCCATTATAAATTTCCTCCTTGTATATCTCTTTATTTATAGTATATGTGTTTAAATACACTAAAAAATTTTTTTGCTAAAAAATAAATTTTTGTAACAAAAACTTTAAAATAACTAAAGAAAAAATATAAATATTCCGTCATTATACATGTAATAGGGAGTGTATATTATGTATGATGATTTAAGAAATGAAAAAATAGTTATTGAAATTATTAACCTAGTTGATGATATTGAGCAATTTGAAAGCGATGTAGATGCTTATTGTTCTTTTATGAAAGAAGTTATTTTAAACACGTCTGGTTTAAATTAGTAAGTGGGATTATTGTTTTATTTGAACAAATCTGCTAAATTATGATTGCTATGAAAATCGTAATTATAGGCGGAGTTGCAGCAGGTGCTAAAGCTGCTGCAAAATCCAGAAGAGAATCTCCTGATTCGCAAATTGATTTATATACAGATGATACCCATGTTTCGTACTCTTCATGTGGTTTACCTTATTATATTGAAGGAAATTTTGAAGATTACAGGCTTTTGCTTGTGATGTCTCCAGAGGAATTTGAAGAGAAAAATATACATATTCATCTTAGGCACAGGGTTGTAAAGATTATCCCCTGTTCAAAACAAATTCTAGTGCAAAACCTGGAAAATCAAAAAGCTTTTCTTGTAGAATATGACAAACTAATTATTGCAACTGGTGCAAGACCTATTATCCCAAAAATAAAAAATGTTAATTTGCCTAATGTATTTACCTTACGTACTATAGAGGACGGTATTGCGATAAAGGAAAAGGCTCTAAAATCAAAACACGCAACGATTGTTGGTGGCGGATATATCGGAATTGAACTTGTAGAAGCTTTTGTAAGACAAAATTTATCAGTTACAGTCTGTGAGTATTCTCCGCAAATTATGAATTTGTTTGATGAAGACATGTCAAAACTCATAGAAAGCCAATTAAAAACTATCAGTAACGGCCGCTTTGAACTTTATACATCAGAGTTGGTAACTGAATTCTCTGGGGATTTTAATGGTGTAAACGGTGTTAAAACAGGCTCGGGAAAAGAATTTGCAACAGATTTGGTGGTATTGTGTGCCGGTGTGAAACCTAATGTAGAAATCGCAAAGGATGCAGGCATAGAGCTTGGTATTACTGGAGCAATAAAAGTTAATGAGAAAATGGAAACAAATATAAAAGATATCTATGCTTGTGGCGATTGTGTCGAGTCAAACTTAATTGTGAGTGATACAAAAGTTTGGGCTCCTCTTGGTTCAAACGCTAACAAACAAGGTCGTACTGCAGCTATTAATGCTTGCGGCGGGAATGACTCATTTGGCGGTGTATTAGGTTCTGCTGTTACAAGGTGTCTTAATCTTACTATGTCAATGACAGGTTTGACTGAACGTAAGGCAAGAGCTTTAGGGTATGAGCCTATATCAGTTATAGTAACTAAAAACGATAAAGTCGGTTATATGCCAGATGTAAACAACATAACCTTAAAACTTATTGCTGATTCAAAAACAGGACAAATGCTTGGAGCTCAAGCTATTGGTGCAGGTGATGCTGACAAGAGAATTAATGCACTAACAGCAGCTCTACTTGGTAAAATGTCTGTTACAGAATTTTATAAAAATGATTTGACATATGCTCCACCGTATTCTCCGACAATAGATCCGTTGTTAAATGCTGCACAAATTCTCGCGGGAAAAATTACGCCAAAAGATTAGCAATGTGCTTTGCGACCCCTTCTCCCATTGAGAAACAACTCCCCTGAACTCTAAGTGCACCTTGTGATAGGAAATCCGCAGAAAGACATCTTCCTGCAACAAACAAATTGTCAATATCAGCAGACATAAGACTCTCAAGCGGAAGTTGATAATCTTTAACTTTTTCCAATTTCCCCTTTGAACGTTTATTAGAGTGTATATCAACGGGGTAGTTAGATATAACTACAGGATGTTCAAACTTTTTACCGCTTCTTAAATCGTCAATAGTATATATATATTTGCCCTTTATACGTCTGGACACTCTAACACCAATCATATCGGCGATATTTGATATATATGAGTTTTCAAAACCGGGAAAATACTTGCGACAGAATTGAAGATATCTATATATGTTGGCTCTGGCTAATAATAAGGCTTTTGAGATACTTTTAACCTCTAATGAATTGTTGTAATCTATTATTCTAGGGCAATTAAATGCAACAGTATCAGGCATTCCGGGAACGGTAAATATCTGAAAATAGTTTGTATCATACCTTTTGAGGATACCCTGTTTAACAGCATCTTTAAATAATGGCTCTAAAGCCCACTTTTTGCCTTTATCCCACGTATAAGCTGTAGAAAGATGTATATAACCGTCAATTTCCTCTACAACACTAACATCTCTGTTTGGATCAAATTCTTTTAACCACTCTGAAAATATTTTTAGATTTATTCCTCCCATCATAAATCTCAGAGTAACCGGTTGAAATTCATGATCTTTTTCCAAAAAATTACAGTTACAAATTTTTCCGACAACACAATTTCCTGTTGCGTCAATTACATATCTCGCCCCGACAGATACCGATAATTTTTTTGTTTCGAATTCTATCTTGTCGTTATATGCCGATAATATTTCTTTGGTTATTTTTATTCTCTTTATCTGATTATGTTCAATTTTTATGCCGAGAATATTAGTATCAAAAAATATTTCAACATTTGCCTTTTTCATTAAGTTGTCAAGTGCAATCTTTGTAATTTCAGGATTGAACCAGGCAGGATTATTCTGAAATGTTGTCTGCCCGCCCAGTTTTTTGCATTCATCAATTAATGCGTTTTTAAAATCAGTATTTATCTGGTTTTCCCCTGATTTCATAACCGGAATAACAAGCCCTGAAGTTATTGTGCCGCCTAAATGAATATTTTTCTCGATTATTAATGTCTTTAGCCCTGCCATACCGGCAATGTAAGCAGCAGCACATCCTGCAGTTCCGCCACCTACAACTACAACATCATATATCATTTTTCCTCCTAAAGTTTTTTATAAACTTTGAACTTGAAACAAGAGTTGAACTTTCTACATCTTTTGAATGTCTGTTTATAATCGCCTCATTAAGGGCGTTTAAATTTTCATCACGATAAAATATACCTGCTTTAGATTTCATAAGCCCTAAATCGAATTCTGAGAGTTCATTTTTTATAAGTGATTTATTTTTAACGGCAACAGTACCTGTAAATTTTTGAGCAGTTTCGGAAAATATTTTTCCAACATAAAATCCGGCATTAACAAATGCATTTCTGATTGCAGCAGAATTAGAATAAGTAAGAACCATACCTTCACTATCAAGATGGTTATAAAGAAGTTTGAAAAATTCAAGCGTCCATAAACAAGGGCACTTTGCCGGTGTAAACGCGTCTAAAAATATGTAATTATAAATATTATCATCAGATAGAACAACCCTTCTTGCATCATCATTGGTAAGCTTAAAATCAAAATCTATTAAATTAAGGGCTTTCATGGCGTTTTTATAACTATTTGATATATGGTTATAATATATATTATGTAAGAAGTTAATTATTCCGCTTAAATGGGTATTATTTATCCCTTCATATTTTAAAAATTTATATAAAGCTATCATACGCTTGTCGAAAAACGGGCGATAATTTTTTAGCGATAATATGTATTCGGCATCTTTATTTATTTCATTTTTGAGTTTTTCAAGCAAAATTATACTGACTTCTTTTTTTAGTTTATAGTTCTCACGTTTTTGGAGACTTAGCATTTTTTCAATTTTTTCATTTTCAAAATTTAATTTATTATTTTTTATATTAATTTTGTTTGCAAGAAAAAATGGTGATAAATTTGACAAAATTTTATCGTAGTCTACAGCATGTACAAAAATTTTATACTTTTTGTTATTGGTATATGACTTTTCGATATATTTATTATTATTTGTATCTATCTTATCGGTATATATGTTTTTTAAAAAATAATCTAAAAAACTTTTTGTGTTATAACCAATTCCATAACAGATGTCCAAAATTTTTATTTCAGATTTTTCTTTGAAATAATCTAAAAAATTTGCAGGTAATATAAATTTCTCATAAGCCTCTGTTAGAGCTCCATAAGTAGAGTGGTATATATCGTCCGCTTCAGGAGAAAACAGCCCTACAGATCCGTCATTTGTAAAATATGGGTATAAAAGATACATATCTTCATTATAAAGGCTTTACTATAGAATTCAAATTCTTTAAATATCTTCATTATTAGTATTTTTCGTTATTTTTGTTATAATATAATTGTATAATATGAGGGAATTATGAAAATAAGCGTAAAAGTACCGGCTACAACAGCTAATTTAGGCCCAGGATTTGATTGTTTGGGAATGGCTTTACCTATATATAACACTATAACTATTGAAGAAACTGTTCTTCCTGGCACAGGGATTGAGATTAATGTTATTAATGCGGAAGACAGCTCTGATGCACTTATGTTAGAGCATATTCCTATGGACGAAAATAGTATTATTTATAAGGCTGTTGAGCTTTTATATAATTCAATTGGACAGACACCAAGCGAGTTAAAGATTACTGTTCAGGGACAAATTCCTATTGCAAGGGGATTAGGTAGTAGTGCAGCAGTCATTGTCGGTGGATTATTGGCGGCGAATGAACTTTTAGGCCGGCCTGCTGATGAGGTAGCTTTGCTGTCAATAGCTACAGAAGTTGAAGGGCACCCCGATAATGTTACACCGGCAATAGTTGGTGGACTTGTCTTAACTTCGCAAGAAGATGACGGACGAATTGTTTATAAAAAACTTGATTGGCCGCAAGAATGGAGTATTACGGTTTGTATACCGGATTATGAACTTTCAACAGAAATTTCACGTTCTGTTTTGCCGAAGGAAGTTCCTATGCAGGATGCGGTATTTAATGCAAAGCGTCTTGGAATGTTTATCCAGGCTGTAAATACTAAAGATGAAGAATTAATGCGATTAGCTCTTCAAGATAAATTACATCAACCATACAGAATGAAACTTGTTCCCGGGCTTGACAAAATTGCAGAAAATTTAAAGCATGAAGAAAATGTTTTGGGTTGCGTTTTAAGCGGAGCAGGTCCTTCTATTGTGGTTATATCTCAGAAAAATAACTTAGATAAGATAAAAGCTATAGTTAAAAATACTTGGGAAGAGTTAAATGTAAAGGTTAATATGCTTACACTTCCTGTAGAAAATAATGGTGCTGTAATTATAAATAATGATAATTAATTATGCTATTATGCAGTAAATATTGTTATATAAAAGGCTCCCTTTTATAAGGGGAGCCTCTAATTTTATTAACCTTGTCCTGTGTAGTCCGGAACCATATTCTTGGCTCCATCTTGTTCTTCTTTCTTCTTGGCCTCGTATTGACCTTTTGCAAGTTCGAGTCTTGATTCCAAGTTGTCTTTTTCAGTTTCTAACTGTTCTTGAATTGCTTTCAAAGGTTCAAGCTGTGCATCTCTCATAATATCAAATTGTTCTGCCATCATTTGTTGCTGCATTGCCATATTTTGTTGTAAGTTACCAGTAGCCATTAAGAAAGCAGTATATGAATTTGCATCACTTTGGTTGACTCCAGCCATCATTTCCATTCTCTTCTGATTAAATATATTAGAATTAAACATGCTAGCAGCACGTTGTTGACTTTGCAGGCTTTTCTCCATGTCACCAACTTGTTTGGTTACACGGTTCAGACGGCTTTGAACACTTGTCAGTTGCCATTGTAACTGTCTGACAAGTCTTCCGGCCATTAATTTACCATATGCGCCTGATAGAAAACCCATGTTTTTATCCTTTGTGTTTAATCCTCGTAAATATATAAAGTATATATTCTTTTGATAATTGCTTTTATATAGCAATTTGTTACATAACTTTACAAATATTAAACAAATTTTATTAAAAATTTTTTATAAACAAGTTATTGATTGCATGATTTGATATTTTTTGGTAAATTAGTTATATTTGGAGGAGAAATTATGTTAAGTAAACGTTTTTTTACAGGAAAGAATATAATTTTTGTAGCTCTTGTTATCGCACTTTTACTTATATTACCCAAAATCATAGGTGTGCTTATGCTATTTTTTGGTGCATATGTTATAGCTTGTGCACTTAATCCTTATGTAACAAAATTGATGAAAAAAATGAACAGAAATGCAGCTTCTTCAATTGTTCTAATGGGTAGTATACTTGCAATAATTTCTCTTTTTATTCCCATTGCATTTGTTGCATACAAAGAGATCAAAACTTTTTTATTGACCCTTCCTGATAAAATTAGTGATGTTACTAATTTCCTTTTAAATACAGAATTTATGGGGCATAGGATCCATGAAATGTTTGATCCGGGAACAATACTTGGAAATTCTTCAACATTTGCTCAAGGACTTGTTAATCAGTCTTGGAACTTTACTGTTGGAATATTCCAACTTATTATGATTTCAATTGCACTGACTATGATTGTTTACTATATTCTTGCTGATAAAACTTATTTAAAGAAGAAATTTCTTGAATTTTTCCCTCCTGATTTGAAAGATAAGGCAGATGAAATACTTAGCAATATAAGCAATAAGGTTGGCGGATACGTTAGGGCTCAAATATTATCTATGGCAGCAGTCGGAATTATGATGGCTATTGTTTTGGTAATACTTGGTGTCGAATATTCAACATTGCTCGGTTTGATATCAGGAATTTTAGATATAATACCAATTTTGGGTCCAACTATTGCACTTGCTATAATTATACTTATCGCTTACCCTGCAGGTATGCTTAAAATAGTTTTAATAATAGTTGGGTTCCTACTTGTGCAGCAGATATCAAATTATGTTGTCAGACCTGTATTGTTCGGAAAATTAATGGAACTTCATCCTTTGATGATCTTTTTAGCATTGTTCCTAGCTGATCAATTTTTGGGTTTTTGGGGTGTAATATTGTCTCCAGCAATTGCCGCAACTATATGTGTTTTAATAGATGAACTCTATATAATACCTATGAATTTAAAGGCCAAGGATTTTGATGAAAAATAAAGAACTGTATTTGTATGAAAGAAAACATAATAATTTAGGGGATTTTGTTGTTTGGATGGCTTTCCCGGGAATTTATTCTTTTTCTTTATCGTCCTTAGGCTATTTATGGATGTTCAAAACTATTGATGAAATTGATGGGGTTCAAATTGAAAGAATTTGTTCTGACACTAAAAGTCCAAAATTTAGAGTTAAAGACGTTAGATTATTTGGTTTTTCTTTTTCATTTGATACGGATTTTTTAACAATATTTTCAATGCTTGAGAAGTATAAGATTCCCCTAAAATCCTGTGACAGGACAAATGACGAACCGTTAATTTTTGCAGGAGGCCCTGTAGTTACAGCAAATCCGGAACCTTATAAAGAATTCTTTGATTTCTTTATAATAGGCGATGGAGAAGAAGTCAATGCAATTGCGGTTGAGATATGCAGAACCTCAAAAGATAGAAAAGAAGCTTTAAAAAGACTTTCTGAAATTGAAGGAATATATGTCCCAGGCCTTTCCCAAAAAGTCAAAAAGCTTACCAAAAAGTTAACTGAATGTATTTATACTCCAATAATTAGTGAAGATGCATTTTTTAAAAATACTTTTATTATAGAAATGGCCAGGGGTTGTGCAAACAGGTGCGGTTTTTGTTTAGCATCATACTTAAATCTCCCGCTAAGATGTGTTCCGTACGAAAAACTACTGAAAACTATAGAATTAGGCCTTACTTATACAAATAAGATAGCCTTACTAGGTGCACAAATAAGTGCACACCCGCATTTCCATGATATATGCAGCTACATTTATAATCGCATACAAGCAGGCGAGAATATTGAAATGAGTGTATCATCACTCAGAGTTGATGCTATAACTCCTGATGTTGTAAAAACCTTGGTTGCTGCAGGACAGAGGAATTCGACTCTTGCAATAGAGGCAGGTAGTGAAAGATTAAGAAAAACAATTAATAAAAATTTATCTGAAGAGCAGATTTTTAATGCCGTAAAGATAGCAAGAGAAAACAATTTAAATGGACTTAAGTTCTACGGAATGATAGGTCTGCCAACAGAAACCCAAAATGATTTAGAATCTACGGTTAAACTTGCTCGGGAAATTAAAAAGATTAATAAAGGGTTCGACTTGTCATTCGGGTTTTCAAGTTTTGTTCCAAAGCCTAACACCCCATTTCAATGGTGCGGTAGAGAAAATACAAAATCCCTAGAAGAAAAGGCTGCTTATTTAAAGAAAGAATTACATAAGCTGGGAATTTCAACAAACATATCAAGTATAAAATGGGATTATTGGCAAGCTGTTTTATCAAGGGGAGATGAGTCTTTAAACGATTTTGTTCTTGAAGTTTATAAACAAGGTGGCAAGCTTGGGGCATTTAAATCTGCCGCAAAAAAATTAAATATTGACACTGATTATTTCGCAACAAGAAACTATGCATTTACAGACAAACTGCCTTGGGATTTTATCGAAATAAATCCTGGCAAAGATTTTCTTATAAAAGAAAATAATAGGTTGTTAACAGATTTTATATAGGTGTATAGTCACAATATACAAGGCTTGACCATTTTTCAAAATAACTGATTTGGCTTGCACTCCCAGATTTTATGTAAATTTTACTCAAAGAACTGTGAGGAATATTCAAAGCTAAACAAATAGCAGCTTTTATAACATCCTTGTGTGTAACTATAACAATTCTGTTGCCGATATTTTCCTCAATAATTCTATTCAAAGTGTCACCTACCCTTGTAATAAAGGCTGAAATACTTTCAGCATCATCAGGAACAGCTGTTTCAGGGGAGTTTAAAAGTCTTTCCATATCATCAGGATATTTTTCGTAAATTTGTTCAAACGTAAGTCCGTTGAAGCTCCCACATTTTCTGGGGTGCAAATCCTCAATAACCTGAAAGTCTTGTTTATAAACCTTAGCAACCATTTCTGCACTTTGGCGAGAACGAACGGCAGGTGAAGAGTAAATTTTACTGTTTTTTATTCCTCTTTTACGAATAAATTCACAAATTTTTTCAATTTCCTGCTGCCCGTTTTCACTTAGCGGCGGATAATTTTCGGAATCCGTAAATCTATCATCTTCACTATATATTGTTGCTCCATTACAAATGAATGTTATTTTGCACCTTCTGTTAAAATACATAATTATTTACCTCACTTTTTTTATTATAACACCATTTTGTAGTATAATCAAGAAAAAAAAGGAGTGTAGCATGAGAGGAAAAGCTTTTAAATTTGGTGACAATATATCTACAGACCACATTGCACCGGGCAGATTGTTCCATTTACGTTCAAACTTGCCTGAGTTCTCAAAGCATGTGTTGGAAGATGCGGATCCCAATTTTGCGTCTTCAATGAAAAAAGGTGATTTTGTTGTTGCTGGGTCAAATTTTGGACTCGGATCTTCAAGAGAACATGCTCCTCAAATTATCAAAATTGCAGGAGTTGGTGCAGTTATTGCGAAGTCTTTTGCTAGGATTTTTTATAGAAATGCAATTAATATAGGTTTATTAGCAATTGAATGCGACACTGATTCTATAGATGCAGGTGATGAACTCGATTTGGATATTGAAAATGGGGTTATAAAAAATCTTACTAATGGTACAATTACAAAAATAGAACCTCTTCCTCCTGTCATGATTAAATTACTGAATGATGGCGGATTGGTTGAGCATATAAAAAAACATGGCGATTTTAAACTTACCTAAATTACCATTCTCGAAGACTATTTAGGACAGAAACAGCATTTCCGAAGTTTCTGTCTTTTAGTATAACAAATTGTTCTGTAGAAGGGTTAATTATACACATTGTCCGTGCACATTTTGTGAAAAAGTCAGCCATATTTGAATAGTTTGAAGCCCGTACCCTTTGTTGATTACACTCTTCCAAACTGTTACAGATTTTTTCAGGAGCGATTGCTCCATTTTTTATGTTTTTAAAAGAGTATACTGAGACTGCAAAATTTGAATAATATGGTTTATTGTTTTTGTTATTTAGATAACTTGTCATCCTTACATAAAAATCATGAGAATACTCTTTATCTCTATCTGAAGGGTCATAAACATAAAATACTACTTTTTTATTTGAACGAAATACACTTAACCATGTATTTGAGTCGTATGCACCATTTATAACAGTTTGTGGGATTGTAAGCAATCTGTAATTATTAAATGATGAAGTTTTTCTGGCAGTTGAATTCCCTGTACTTAGAATATTTGCCCTGTCTACATCTAAATCAACATTTTTAGAAATTGTATAAACTAATTTTTGGTATGTATAAGCAAAATCGTCAAAAGTAAATCCTTTCAGAAAACCGCTAAAATAAGCAATTGCCAGTAAAAAGACTAAGCATAAAGTAAAATACCCAACTTCTTTAAGTTTATCTTTAAAATTCCTATTCATGCAACCCCTCTCTATTCGAAATTATATAGCATTATTAAGTTATTTGCAATATTTATTGACAATTGGTTGTTGCTGTAGTTAAATTATAATACGCACTTGCCGAATTTTTTGTGCTGAATAATTTGGTAGTGCAGGTAAAGCAGGGACGTAGGAATGGATTATTTCATTTGGCAGTCCCGGTTAGAACCAGAATGCGTAAGGGTTTTAGGCTCTAATCTTTACCGGTGTTAGAAATAAAAAAAGGAGAAAATTAATGCCTACAATTAACCAGCTTGTTCGTAGAGAACGCAAAAAGCTAACTGACAAAACAAAATCTCCTGCTTTGATGGATTGTCCGCAAAGACGTGGAGTATGTACAAGGGTTTACACAACTACCCCTAAAAAACCAAACTCTGCACTTAGAAAAGTTGCAAGGGTAAGATTAACAAACGGATTTGAAGTTACTTCATATATTCCGGGTATTGGACATAACCTACAAGAGCACAGCGTTGTTCTAATCAGAGGTGGAAGGGTTAAAGACCTTCCTGGTGTAAGATACCACATAGTAAGAGGTACTTTGGATACTGCAGGTGTTGCTAACAGAGCTCAAAGCAGATCTAAATACGGTGCTAAGAAAAATGCTAAAGGAGGTAAGAAATAATGTCTAGACGTTCTAAACCAGCTAAAAGAGTACCTTTAGCAGATCCAGTATATAACAGTGTTGATATTTCTAAATTTATCAACAGAATAATGAGACGTGGTAAGAAATCATTAGCTGAAAAAATCTTTTATGCTACTTTATTAAAGATTGAAGAAAGAACCGGCGAAAAACCGCTTGAAATTTTCCAAAAAGCTATGACTAATGCAACTCCGCTTTTGGAAGTTAAAGCTAGACGTATCGGTGGTTCAACTTACCAGGTTCCTATTGAAGTAAAAGCTGACAGAGGTTTTGCACTTGCATCGTCTTGGCTTATTGAAGCAGCTAAAAAACGCGGTGGAAAGTCATTTATTGATAAATTGACCAACGAACTAATTGATGCTTCAAATGGCTCAGGTTCAGCTTGCAAAAAACGTGAAGATACTCACAAAATGGCTGAAGCTAACAAAGCTTTTGCTCATTACAGATACTAATTTTGCAAAATTCTTCGAAAAAGAGGCTTTTCTTCAAGCCTCTTTTTTTATTGTAATTTTTTTAAGTCTTCCTCCGGTGTTGTGATTTGGAATATATTGTAAAGCTTTATAAAAGAATTTAGAACAGAAGGGTTTATCACGTTTGGAGGGCAATCAGACAAAAATATGTTCTTTGCACCTTCATTTTTTAAATTTATAATATTTGAGAATGAATTTACATCACATTTTGTCAAGAAAAATGCCAATTTTTCCGAGCTAATAGGAATTTTCTCAAATACCTTTTGTAGTACTGCATATATTTGCGGATAATCGTTTACAAGATTTATTGTAAGTACATTTTCTTGTTTAGGGTCAAACGAAAAACTTATTGCAAAAGACTTATTAGGCATAAGATGGAAAAATCTTTTAAAATAATCATTCATGTTCATACTTAAATTTGAATGCCCTATTATAAACAAATTCTTAAAATCATCTTTTAAGATAACGTCAAGGAAACTAGAAAGCTTGTCTTTATTATAGCCTACCTTTATAGGGTTTCTATGCTGTCCTTTGGCAAATCCTTTAGCTTGAATTGCAGATTTTAGAAGAGGTTCATAATTTTTATTAACTATTTTCACAACACCTTTTGGGGTTATGTCGTCAGTTGTAAATAACCGACCCCTGTACAAATATTCGATATTTTGAGCTTCATTTTTTGTTAAAAGTATAGCTCCGGGAAATGTAGCAAAGTCTAGCATTGTTGTAAAAACGCTGCTTCCAAAATGACCTTTTAAATTCTTATAATTATTAAATGAAGAAAAAGCGTGTGCTATAAGTAAATTTCCATTTGTATAAACATCTACATCTGTGTCTTTTACGAAATCTAAAACATCTTTTAAGTCTGAAAGGTTTGAACCTGAGACCAAAATGGCTTTCTTTGGGTCGGTTGATGTTGAGACAGTTATTTCATCAATATCGCCATAATGCTCTATCTGAGCTCGTTTTAAAAGTTTTAGCAGTTCTATATCTATCTTTGATAAAATTTCTATGTATTTTTTTATAGAACTATCATCAACTTTAAATGAATTAAACAAATTTAAAGCTTCAAGAACATTGTCGGATGCGTATTCACAATAATTATCATACTCATATAGGTAGATAATATTAACGCAAACACTTTTCATCACAGAAGTTAAAATTTCAGCATTTGACTTCTGACTAATTGATAATTTTTTATACTTACAAATATATTCTTTGTCACCTTTTTTTAAAATTTCAGACAGACTCGTTTTTGAAGATAGCTTTAAAAGATTTTTTAAATCCTTACATTGCTCTTCATTGTCTTTACAGATTTTTAAGTACTCTTTACGCAATTCAATCAGCTTTGAATACTGAGAGGAAAAAATATTTAGAACCTGAGCTTCTGTAAAATCCTTCAGTCCATCCATCAAAGCTACTTGGGATATAAGTGTTTTTGTTATTTTTTCGTTTATAATTCCAAATCCCTTTAATTTAATTAAATAATAAGCCATTTGTCTCAATAGAACAAACATAATCTCCTGCATGGAAGATATAGCAGGAGATATAGAGCATGCTCCCTTTGAAACACAATCATTATATTCATAATTGTCTGATGTATTGTAGAACATAATTTATCCCCTACTCATAGCATATTTAATAATATCGGCAGATTCGTACATGCCACTTGACTTTTGAGTATCAAAAAGAAATGGGACTTGCTCTTGTCCCCCAAGTTTTATGAGCTCATCTCTGTTAGTCTTATCTGAAATATTTTTTTTGTTATATTCAATATTATTTTCATCAAAAAAACTCATAACTTTACGGCAATAAGGGCACGTTTCAAGAATATATAAATCAAACATAAATTTCTCCTTTTCAACTTACATTATAATGTCTTAAATATAAATATAAATTGCCAAACCATACTATAAATAAATTATACAATTGCATAAGAATATTTTTTATATTAAACTATGCTGTATGAAAAATGTTTTATTTGTATTCGGAACAAGACCAGAAGTTATTAAACTTGCTCCTGTTATAATTGAATTAAAAAAATATCCTGATAAATATAAAGTTATTATTTGCAATACAGAACAACAAAAAGAGCTTTCTAATCAAACACTAGAGTATTTCGGATTAAAAGCCGATTTAAATCTTGATTGTATGCGTCCAAACCAGTCTCTTTTGGAGGTACAAACAAGAATCTTAACAGCCCTTGATAAAGTATTTGAAGGAAATAAAATTGATGCAACTTTTGTTCAAGGTGATACAATGACGGTTTTGTGCGGCGCGTTAGCAAGCTTTTATCGGAAAATCCCTGTTTTCCATGTTGAGGCAGGGTTGAGATCTTATGACATATATGAGCCTTTCCCGGAAGAGGTTATGCGTCAAATGACAACAAGGGTTGCAGAGATAAATTTTGCTCCAACAGAGAAGAACAGACAAGCACTTATTAAAGAAAATATAAGTGATAATAAGATTTTTGTAGTTGGTAATACAGTTATTGACGCCCTATTTTGTTTATCTGAAAGTGTATTGAACCAAGCAAGTGAATATTTCGAGAATGCAGGTATACATATTGATGACAAACTCGTATTAATAACTGCACACAGGCGAGAAAATCATGGGGAAAGGATTGATAGAATCTTGAATGCAATTGAATATCTTGTAAAGAAATATTCAGATCACACTTTTGTAATCCCTGTTCATCCGAACCCAAACGTTAAAGATAAAATATATAAAGCATTAGAAAAATATGAGAATGTAAAGCTTTTAAAGCCACTTGATTATCCGTATTTGGTATATTTGATGAAAAACGCAAAATTAATTTTAACTGATTCAGGTGGAATTCAAGAAGAAGCCCCTTCATTTGGTTGCCCAACTCTTGTTATGCGTTATGAAACGGAACGTCAGGAAGGTATTGATGCCGGAGTTTCTGTTTTAGTAGGAGCTGATTACGATAAAATTGTTGCTCATAGTGAAAATGTATTATCAAAACAAAAAAGCGAAACTCGTCTAAAAGCACAGAATCCATATGGTAATGGAGAATCTGCAAAAAAAATAGTCGAAATTTTAAACAATGTCTTCAAAGATTAAAACTTTATAATTGGTTAAGAAGCCGCTATTTGATTAGACCTTTGTAAGATTCTTGCTGTAACTTCTTAAAGTTTCACCCTTCAAAACGTGCTTGTTATAGCTTTTTAGCTTATAATTCATGCTAGGCATAGAGGCAACTTCCCTTTGAAAATTTCTGTAAAGTTCCATCTCGCGTTCTTTTATTAAATCCTCTGGAGTTTTTAAAACAGTTTGTTTTTTGGCTGATCGGATTACAATTAATAATATTAAAACCGATAAGATACTCCACAAAACTTTGCCATCTGAAGCAGAATTTACAACAGTGACTGGGGAATAATTTGGGGCCTCCAAGACAACATTTGCTCTTGAAATACCTTTTGCATCTATATAAATTTTTATATCATTGTTACCAACACTCTGAATAGTAACGCCGTTTACATCAGATGTATTTTTGTACAAAGTATTAATATTTGGTGATTGCATAACACCTTTTATATAAAGTACAACTTTATTTGGTGACTCAATTTCCTTTTTTACTTTTACATAGCTATCAGTTCTGAGTACAACAGACAGATCACCATTGTTGTTGTCCACTATTACAGAATTTAAAAAGTTATCCGCTGCAAAAGCTGACAAACCAACAAATAACATTGTTATTAAAATAAACTTTTTCAACATATCCTTTTAATCCTCTACATATAAACAATATCTCATGTAATGTAAATTGACATCAATCAGCAGTTTTAAGTATATAAATCAATAGGTTGATATATTTATTAAGCAATGTAACAAAGATAACACATGCTGAAATACGAGAAAATAAATTTTTTTTATATAAATGTAAGACACGAGATAAGGAGTTTGAGAATGAATGGCATTTTAGCTAAATCAACTGAAGATAGAACAAATAATATAAGAAGCAGCAAACCCGCAGAATCTATTGAAACAGCAGGGTCATTGGCATCAAATCAGTTCCACAGTCTTTTTGAAACAAATTCTTACGATGAATTTTCAACAAGCAATCCATTTGCAGTGGATTATTCTCAATACTCTGATGCAGGTGAAACTGTTGCATATACCGGAGGTTTTTTAAGCAGCTTTTCAAACGCAGTATCAACTTTATCATCTAGCGGTGGATTTTCAAGTGCAGGATCGTTCTCCGGAGGAACATCATGTGCTGGAGCATCTGCAGGCTCAACCGGTGGTTCTTGTTCAGGTGGCGGCGGATTTTCATCAGTTTGCTAGAGAGTAATATAAAAATTTAGAGAAAATTTTGAAGAAAAAGAAATACACTGAACGGCGGTAATTAAAACCGTCGTTTTTTGGTATTATTAATACATATTATGGATAAAACTTATTACACTTATATACTTCTAACTGAAAGCGGAACGTATTACTGCGGGTATACTGATGACCTTGAAAAACGTTTTAAACAACACTGTGAAGGGAAAGGAGCCAAGTATACAAGAGCAAATAAGCCGATAAAAATTGTTTACTTCAAAGAATTCGATAATAAATCAGATGCCATGAAAGAAGAATTCAGAATAAAGCATCTAACAAGAGAAGAAAAGACAAACCTTATAAATCTAACAGCCAAAAAATAATTAAAATTTAATTATCTATGCTATTCTCACTATTATTATTTTCATCTTCGGCTTTAGCATCCTGAGATTTTTGTTCTTTTTCAATTCTTTTAAGCTCCTTTTGTTTTAGTTTTTCAAGTTTCTGCTGTTCTTTTTGAGCCTGTTCTTCTTTTATTTTGTTATATTTTATTAAAACATCATTATCAGAAGTAGAACCTTGGATACGTTTCCTTAGTTTGTAGTCTTTTTGTTGAATTTTAAATTCTTCTTCCATTTCCTTGATTTTAGCCTTATATGAGGCTTCCAAATCCTTCACATATGCCTTATCTTCTTCCTTTTGTTTCTTTTTCTTGGCTTTTTCAATGCGTTTTAACTGTTCTTGTTCCATTTCCGTAATTGTAGGAGCAATAACACCATCTTTTATCAATCTGTAACCATTCATGCTTATTTCTACTGTTTCCTGTTTAAACGTTAAAAGCCTTGACTGCTCACCCTTGTAATTTACGGTCCAGGTTCCAAGATTTACAGGTGTACCGCCAGTATAAGCGTAAGCATTTACGACAACCCAATCCGGATCGCTTGCAGCAAAACCTAAAGGATATACATCCCAACGTTTATCTTCAAGGTTAACACCTTTATTTTCTTCCCAATAATATGCTATTGCATCTCTTACCTCTACCAGATTATAAGAAACATTATTTGTAAAATCATAAACAATAGGAGTAGTTTTCCAAATCCCGTCTTTACTGTTACCTATTTTTTCTTTTACCAAAAGCTTCGAACCATCAACTGAAAAATCGACAGGTGTGAGCGTTCTGAATGTAAAATAATTATCTATATTTTTATCAGTAGATAAAATTGGTTCTGCAAGCCTATGGATAACATTTGCCGTCAAAATTTTATGCAAATTCGACTTAGCCTCTTCTAAGTTAATAACAAACAAATCACAAGCTGTTGAAGCACTGTCAGGATAATAATATACAGAAGGGTAAACAAGCTTTTTAAAATCAGGTGAAACAATCCCCTGAGCATTTTGCTGCCGTTTTTCATAAAAAGTTTTGTTTAACGAAATTTCCGCAACTCCCGGAGGATTATTATATTTTACAATTCTATAGTTTGGCTGCGGAACATATACCATGTCAGCAGGTGTCGGTAATTGAGGGATTTCTATTTCTTCAAGCATTCTATCTTTAGGAGAAGACAATAGTTCATATTCTTCCAACGTCATAAAACCAGAAGGATGTCTGTTGAGTTTTGTCCTCTGAAATTTTTCCTTTTCGGCCTTTTTATTAACATTATGAATATACTGTGCTTCTTTTTGATTAAGGTCAGAACTGTTCGGAAGCGGAATCTCATCCCCCCACTGTATGAAAGCACAGAAAACAGCCGCAATTCCCAGCAGAGCATAAATCATATTATACTAATCCTTCTTTCATAGCCATAGAAATAGCTTTTGAACGCGAATTTACATATAATTTCTGAAGAATGCTGTGGACATGAGTTTTAGTAGTGGAAATGGTAATTACAAGTTTTTCTGCAATTTGCGGATTTGTAAGTCCATCAACTATTAACGCTAAAACCTCCATTTCACGTTCGGTTAAACCATAAAGATTTTTACCCAGCTTATAATTTATTTCCCCTCTTTTTTCAGTATGTTCACTGCTTCTTCTAATATTTGTCAGCACAACTTTTGCAATCGCCGGGTCCAACCACCCTGCACCCTCTGAAACGGCAGTAACAGCAGCAACAGTCTGTTCAGAAGTAGCACCTTTTGTAATATATCCGTCTGCTCCAGCTTGGAATGAATCAAAAATATCATCCTCTCCTTCTCTTGAAGTATACATAAGCACTTTAATATCAGGATTAGCAAGCTTTATTCTTTTTGTTGCTTCAATGCCGTCAATTGTTGGGAGACCAATATCCATGACAACAACATCAGGTCTGAGCTGAATTGCCTTATCAACACCATCAAGCCCATCAGCACACATATCTGCAATTTCGATATTAGGGCTGTTGCTCAAAATAACCGAGAGGCCCATACGAGCCATATCATGGTCTTCTACAATCATAACTCTGATATTTTTAGCCATTAGAAACCTGTCTTTCTTTAACTTTGCTGTCAACTACAACATTTGTCAACAAAAATGAAAATTCACTACCCTTATCAACTTTACTATCAACCCAAATCTTACCATTATGAGCCTCTATTATCTGTCTTGATAAATAAAGTCCCAACCCAGTTCCCGTAGAACGCTTCCTTGCTGTACCTTGCGAAAATCTCTTGAATAAATTCGGAATATCACTGGAAGGTATCCCATTTCCATTGTCGCTGACAGAAAAAATAAAATCACCATTCTGGGCTTTTGCCAAAACTTTTATTACACCGCCTTTGTTTGTATAATTTATTGCATTTCCGCAAAGATTTGTTATAACACGCTTTATCTCAGCTCGGTCAGCGTATATATGAAGGTTTTCCGGAAGTTCATACGTAACAGAAAAATCTAATTCTCTCTTGTTTGCAAGCGGCAATAACTCTGAATAACACTGCTCAACCAAATCCTTTACAGGAAAAGCAGTTTTACAAAGAGATAATTTTCCGCTCTCAAATCTATAAACTTCAAGCAGTGCATTTACTAAACCTAAAAGATCCTCATTACTCTGTAGCATTGTTGAGAGTAGGACTTTTTGTTTTTCATCAATTTCTCCTATAGCACCTTCAAGTAAGAATTTCAAAGTTTGAATAGCTGCAAGTAAAGGAGTTCTCATATCATGAGTCAAGGTAGCTATAAAATCATCTCTTAATCTTTCTGTTTCCTTTTGCACGCTAACATCTCTTATTACACCAACAAATTTATCAAACTTGTTTTCGTAATCATTTGAAATAGCTGCAAAACTAATCTCAACCGGAGTGTGGACGCCGCTTAAAGAATTTACAACATAGTAATCTCTGAGCAAAACTTCTGATTTATCGCTTCCTAGCCCAAAAATCTCACCTGATTTGTTATCTTTTGACGAATTTAAATCTTTAACATTTGAATACGCAATTTCTTGAAATTTTTTCTTACATAACGAACTTTCAGATAACCCAACAAGATTTTCACAAGCAGGATTAACCTGTTCTATTGTTCCATCACCATCAATAATTATAATACCATCCGCACAATAATTTATGATTCCAGAAAGCTTATTATTAGCCTCAGAGAGTGCTTTTGTCCTCTCATTTACAATACTTTCAAGATTTTTTGAGTAATCCTCTAACTTAGATTTTGCATCTTCCAGTTCAACGATTTTGTCTCTCAAATTTTGGAGTAAATGACTTCTTTCAATACCATTTTTTATATTTAGCATTAAATCATCGTTGTCCCAAGGTTTTTCAATATACTTATAAAGGCCAATCTCATTAATAGCTTTGATTGCATTTTCTTTATCGGCATAACCTGTAAGTAAAATCATACTTACCTCAGGATAAAGCTTTTTAGCCTCAGTAAGAAACTCAAGTCCGTTCATCTTAGGCATAATAAAATCAGATATAATAAGATCCGGAATATTTTCCTTTAAAAAAGACAAAGCATCTTCCGGGCTGTTGAACAGGTGAATATCAGAATATCCTTCAACTTTAAACAACGCTTTAAAGGCTGAAGTAACTATTTTTTCATCATCAACAACTACAATTTTTCCTTTTTCCATACTTATATGATATGCTATTTTTTCACTGCAGACAAATTCATTACAAAATTGAAATAATTAAAAACGGGAAGAATAAAACATCTTCCCGTTTTTTTTACTTATAAGAATGAGCCTTATATTCCCTTTTCCCTAAATCACAATCAATATGATAAAGAGATGCTTTGTCATTTCCAAACATTTTTAATTTAGTGATTACATCTCTTGCATTTGCTTCTTCTTCAACCTGTTCGGAAATATACCAGTTTATAAAATGACGTGTTGCTAAGTCACATTCATCTTCACTCATAGATGCGACGCAATTTATGCTCTCTGTAACATATTTTTCGTGATCAAGAATTTTTTCGAATACTTGAAGAGAATTATCAAAATTCTTTTCGGGAGCATCAATTTTTTCTAATTTAACTGTTCCGTCACGTTCTATTATGTAATCAAAAAGTATCATGCCATGATCCATTTCCTCTTTAGCTTGTACTTTTGTCCAATTAGAAAAACCATAAAGACCTATTTCGTCAAAAAATGCTGACATTGCAAGATACAAATATGCAGAATAAAATTCCTTGTTTATTTGCGAATTCAAAACGCTTTCTACCTTTTCGCTAATCACTTTCGCCCTCCCATAGTCCGTGTAAGTTACAAAATTCGCGAGCAAGTGTTTTCCCTAATTTTTGTTGCAACAACATTTTGGGTTCCTCGCCCGGATGCAAATATTGAAGTTGTACATGATTTCTATCTTCAGAAATTGTTTCTATAAACATTATGTAATGTTCGTCAGTCATTGGATGCAGAACTTCTCCGACTCTAACTTCATCACCATTATTTTCATTTTTTATAAATATTGGAATATGCTTTTCAAATATCGCATCTTCCTTATTTTGTCCGTTGACTTTTTGCATAGGCTGACCACAACATACAAGTTCCCCGCCACCCGGTATAATTAGTTCAACAAGATTCCCGCAGATTTCACACCTGTATAAATCAAGTTTTTCCATTACATCTCCTTTCAACAATATTATTATCGCCTTTTATGCAAATTTTACATTCTCCGAATGTCTATAAATTAAGAAATTAGTCATAACAGATTTAACTATTTTTAAATTTTATGTTAGAATAAATTTAGCCGTGCTCCACGGGGAATTGCAATCCCTTGACCCGAAGTTTATGCGGGGTGCAGAGCCTGTTGTGAGGGTTTGGCTGCTAATTTTAATAGATACAATATTGTTGACGCTTGGATTTATGGTGGCGTAAAATGTCGAACCGTGTCAGGATGGAAACATAGCAGCACTAAGACAACCTTTGCGGGTGTCGTAACTTTAAGAAGAGGTATTGTATTTAAAGACTTTAACAGCTTTATTCGATAGACAGTGGCACGGTTTATATAAAAAAAAGCCTCCTTTCAAAGGAGGTAAATTTTTAGTTTAGGAAGGTAGGAATAGGAATTTTTCTCTCTCTTATTTAATACTCTCTTTTAATATCCTTGTGTTTATTTAATGTATATATATAAAGTATATATAATCTTTTGGATTTCAAAGATTACCCAATTTGTTACAAAAATTAATACTTGATTTTATTTATGAAAGGTAATATAATAAATTCGGTAGGAGACATAGTAGGAGTTAGGAATGTTAGTTTCGTCGATTGCTCGCTTTAATGCAAAAAGTATCCTTAATACACAGCAATATAAACAAAATAACAGTAATACTAATTCTGCCCATACATTTGGTGGTGAGCATGAACTTAGCATGTTAAATAAACTTGACCAGAAATTGGGACTTGATTTATCTACAAATAAGTTGCTTTATAACGTAAATTATTTGCAAGAAAAACTTGTAAATAAACATCAGGCAAACAATAAAAAACATTTATTGAATGTATTTGCCTAATAGATTTATTCGTTTTCTTTAAATAACTCCTTTACAAGGATAGAGCAAATTGCCGGAATTACAGATACAAGTATCAGAACTTTTGTTATTCCGAATTTTTCTGCTACAAAGCCAAGTAAAGACATCGCAATTGCAACAATTCCCCACGAAAAGCCATTTATAAACCCTGAAATAATACTTTTGTATTCAGGGAATACATTTTGTGCCATAACCATAGTCAAAGGTGTAGCCATCATAGTAATAAAGCCCATTATAACAAAAATAACCAAAGATAAAATTGGGTAATTATTGTAAGTAAATACAAACAAAAGCATCAAGGGAAACGTTAAAATCATAGAAATATAAAATACATTTTGAGCTCCAACACGAGTTTCAATAAAATTACTCAAAAGAGAACCTATTCCTCCTGCAAATATAAACAAGAACAATGCTGTACCAATATAAAATGGTTTGTAACCCATATTTTTCCACAAAAAAGGTAACAAGATAAAACATGCAGACATAATCATCGTTTTAAGCATTGCTATAATATTTAATATATTTAGCTTTCTGTTTGTCAATATTCTTTTAAAAGCTAATTTAAAATCGAATTTCTCAACAATATTTCTTGACAGAGATAATTTGGGGACAAAATAAAACATCATCAAAGCCCAAATAAAACCGATTAAAGTCATTAAAGGCATTTTGTTCATACCCAAAAATTGAGTAATCCAAGATGATATAATAGGGCCGAACGAATAGCCCAAAGTTCCCATAGCAACAAAAACTGCCATAGATTTTCCTAAAGTTTCCTTAGTTGCAAACCTTGATGCAAAACCTAGTGCCTGAGGATGAAACAAGCTTGAGCCAACACTTCCAACAATAATAAACATAATCAGAATTAATACATTATTAGATACAGCTGCAAGCGGTATAAAAATTGAGGATAAAAGCAGTCCCCAAAAAATAAAAGTCCGTTTGACTATGTTATCGGCAAGATATCCGAATAAGGGTTGTAAAAGAGAAGAAAATATATGAGAAATTGTCAAAATAATTGCTGCAATAGGCATAGAAAGCCCGATTTTTGCAGCGATAAAAGGCATAATTGGGTTTAGAACACCTGTGTATATATCATTAATAAAATGCCCGCCGCTTAACCAGACAAGAGCTTTCTTATTTGAGGGTAAATTATATTTCATAACAAGAAAATTAAACGCTAAATATACACAAAAATCAACTTTTATTTTTCAAATGAAGAATAAACATAAAAAATAACGCAAAAATAATTATGCAAATTGAGACAAGTTGAGCAATATGGACACCGGCAATATCCAAAACACTATCAACCCTGATTTGTTCAATAAATATTCTGACAACTGAATACAAAATCAGATATAGACAAGCAATAGTACCTGGTTTTTTAGACAATTTAGGAAATAAAAAAACAAGAATTAAAAAGATTGCCAGATCTAAAATACTCTCATAAAGAAAAGTCGGATGAAAATATTCTACATTTATATAATCAATAGGCCTGTGAGAAATAGGGATAAAGAGCTTCCAAGGTAAATCTGTTGGAAGACCAAAAGCTTCTGAATTGAAAAAATTTCCCCACCTGCCAATACTTTGAGCTAATGCAGTTGAGCACAAAAAAACATCCATTAATTTTAAAAATGACATCTTGTACTTTCTAGCAATAAAATACAAAGCTAAAATACCAATAATTATCATCCCATGAATGGAAAGCCCGCCTTGCCTTACGTAAAATATTTCGAAAGGATGCTCGGCATAATAAGAAAAGTTTACCAAACAATAATAAAGTCTTGCTCCGACAATACCAATAGCAATAATAATCGGTGAAAAATCAATTATAAGTGATGCCTGATTGTACGAATAAAAATTTTTATACAATTTATATGAACAGTAAACACCAACTAAAATTGAAAATGCAAGAATTATCCCATAAAAAAAGACAGGATAACCAAATATATAAAAAGCAACTTCTCCCGGGGATTGAAACATAAATTACTCTGTTCTTTGAGAATTTTCTGCAATCAACTGCTGCAACTCTTTAATTTTTTTCTCTACAAATTCTCTATCATCTACTGTATTTGATTTATCCAAGTAAATTCCGTAGTCAGAAACAGCATCATTCAGAAGAGAAACTATCATTTTTTTAGCATTTTCAGAAAGTTTTTGTTCTTCTTTATCACCTGATTCTAAATCAGAATTCTCCTCAACTTCTACTTTTTCAATTGAGTCATCGTCATTTACCTTCACATATCCGGAAATTATATCCTTTGCAAGGTTTTCTTCACAAACTGCAAGAGAATAGTATGAATCCGGAAAATCAGGATTTAACTTAATTGCATTGTCATAAGCAGTTATAGCATTTGAATAGTCTTCAGCCTTTGTATAAGCCACAGCAAGATTATATTGAGTTTCAAATACGCTTGAATCGAGGTCAATACTTGACTTTAATCTTTCGATAGCAGAGACATAATCTCCTTTATCCATAAACTCTTTTGCCTTATTGTTTAATTCTTGAACAGCAAAATTGTTAATGCAGGCTGTAGATATAACAGAAATAAACAAGATACTAGCTAGTAAAAAAGCTTTTTTCATGGTATAATAATCCTCATAAAATAACCTTGAGTAAAATTATAAGATAATTGAAATTATTTGGCAAATTTAATTAAAAAAAGTTACAAAACTGAATACAAAAGAGGTGCACATGTCAGAAGATAAAGTCATAAAATTGGGTGAAAAAAGAGATAAGAAAGTTGAAAAGAGTGAACAAGAAAACACTCAAGACAGCTTGGTTTATTGCAGTTTTTGCCACAGACCAAATACACAAGTATTAAAAATGGTACAAGGCCCGGGAGTTAACATCTGTTCTGAGTGTGCAATGATTGCAGTTCAGTATCTTATACTTAATGACAGGATGCCATCTGCTGAGGCTCAGCAAATATTAGATGCATTTTGGGGGAAAGCCAGATAATGGTCGAAAGATTTGAATTAAATCCTTTTGAGATTAAAGTTGAGATTTCAAATTTGCTTGAAAAACTTTCTGATGTCAAAGATTTTGAGAATTATGAAGTTCATTTCAGAACCCTAGATTCTCAAACTGACAAGAGCATTATTATCAAACTTCTTTTTAAAGAAATAAACAACACAAAAAATAATTCTGATTTAATAAAATTTCTTTTGATGCGTTACTGTCAGAAAGACCAATTAATAGACAATTTATGGAATATAATAAAAAACAAAATGTCTTCTAATAATGCAAAAATTTTTGCTCTTGACATGCTCAGAGATATTGACACTAAATGGTCTTATGAAGAATGTGATCAATATTTTGAAAATCCAAATGAGCTGGTTAATTCTGACACAAAAAGAATTCTTGACAACGCAATTTTAAATCCTGAAGTTCAAATAGACTTTTTGGATTTTTTAAATTCTCTTTCGGATGAAGACAAAATTGTACTTCTCAAATCCTTATCAGGGGATTATTCTAGCGATGAACTCGCTAACATGCTTATACCTGTTTTTCTTACAATGTCCGAATCAGAAGTTGGAAGAACTGCACTTGATATTTTAGGGAATTCAAAATCTCAACTCGCATATCATGCCTTAATTTCATCTCTAAATTTCGTAGACGAAAAATTAAAGCCAATAGTAAACAAGAACATATCTATACTAAAACTCTCAGGAATAAGAGAAGATAACTCACTAGAATTTTACAAAAATATTTTAAAAGATTCTAAACCATACAAATTTTGTATTACATACCCTGACGGGCAAGGCAATCAAGCGGTAATAATCTCGCGGATAAAAAAAACAGGTAAAATACAATTTGTGGCTATAGTTATTGATGATTACAAAGGGGTACGTGACTGTTTTGGGTTTAATGAAATTTCTAAATTTGAATGTAACGCAATCATCGAACGTTTCTACAGAGGGCAAAGAGCAATTGAACTGAGACCTGAAGTTTTAAAGTCAATTCTTTTATACTCTGAAAAACTTTCGGGGACAAAAACTCCTTATGAATATATTTGCTGGCGTAATCTTTTAGCAGATATTGATCAGGAAGAACTCAAGATAAGTTATAATTGTAAAGAGCTTTCTGATGAGGAATTTGATGAAATATTGAAGTACGATTTTACAGATTATTGGTTTTTAAACAGTTCGTACAGCGATGAATTTGAACAGTTTTTGTCAGATCTTGATGCGATTTCACCAGACAATTATGAAAAATTTATTGATTTAAACTTGGAAAAGGTCTTTTTTGATGAAGAATACAAGGTATGGAAAGAACGCATATTGCATGTTGCCATATTAAAACACTTTTCTAAAGATGAAGAGGCTGCAAAAAATTTATATTCACTGTATAATGATAAAAAACTTGTAAGAGAGTTTTTTAAAAACATTTTGAGAAAAAGTATATATGAATTTTACTACTCTAAACAAGACAAAAAAAGAGTTAAAGCTATAGAAAAAATGTGGGTAAAATAATGTATAAAATTATGGCACTTGACATAGGAACTAAAAGAATTGGTATAGCATTAAGCGATTATCTTCTGATACTTGCAAACGGATATTCATATATTCCGAGGGAACCGGAAGATGAAGCTGTTGAAACAGTCAAAAAAATTGCAAAAGAAAATAACGTAAAAAAAATTGTTGTGGGTATTCCTCTAAATATGGACGGCTCCAAAGGCTTTCAAGCTGAGAATTGCCAAGATTTTGCCTCAAAAATTGATGGATACGAAATTATATACGAAGATGAAAGACTCACATCAGAAGCTGCTGAAGAAATTTTAAGAGAAAAAAAAATTGATTTTAGAAAAGACAAAGGTTTAGTTGATATTGAAAGTGCTTGTATTATACTGGAACAGTACCTGTCAAGATGTAAATAAATAATATACGTATATAAAAAGAAAGGAAAACAAACAATGGCAAATGAAGATCAAATAATCGAAACAATTGATGAAAACGGCAACCTAATCAAATTTGAGCTATACGACATCGTAGAAGTTGATGAACAAGAATATGCACTTTTATTGCCTGTTGATGATGAAGAAGATGATGAAGTTGTTTTAATGAGATTAACAACTGAAGGCGATGAATATTTACTTGAAACAATTGATGATGATGATGAATTTGAAAAAGTTGCAGCTTACGTAGAAAACATGGATGATGAAGACGAGGAATAGATTTTGTTTGAAAAATTTACTGAAAAAGCTATAAATGTTGTTAGTGCATCTCAAAATTTTGCAAAAGAGATGCACGCAGATAAAGTATACCCAGAGCACTTGCTACTTGCACTTTTTGCTGAAGCTAAAGGAATTTCTTTAAAAGTTTTTAAATCATATGACATTACAGAAGACAAATTAGTGGATGAAATTAACAAGGTTAAACATTTTAAAACTGTTAGTTCCAACAGTACAAAACCTCTTCCGTTTGATGATGAATTTAAAGAAATTTTGAAAAAATCACTTGATTTGGCTAACAAATCAGGAAATCCAACAATACTTTATGAACATTTATTGCTTTCAGTTATTTCAGATAAAAAATCAAATAATGTCAGGATATTAGAAAATTTAGGGTTTGATATATACAAATCAAAATCATTACTTGAAAAATTAGTCCAACGAAAAACTAAACGTCTTTATCACCCTGAAATCGACGAAAAAAGTGATTTTAAGGAAAATAAAGCAAAAGAAACAGATAATATATTTGATAGTGAAGAGTCTTCAAAAGTTTTTCAGCGTGCTGTAGCAAAGCTTTCTGCTTCTAATTATGAAATATTAGGGACAGAACAGATACTTTCATCAATCCTTGAGGACAAAGATTCTGAGCTTGCCAAAATCTTTGAAAAATATGGAGTTACAAGTGAAAAATTTGAGGAAAAACTTGAAAAAATACAATCAAGACAATCAGAATATGAAGGTAGACAAATTATATTTACTCCAAATGCCTTTACAACAATGAATATGGCATTACAAACAGCCAAAGAATTGGGTTCATCGGTTGTGCTGCCTGAGCATATTGTACTTGGGCTTTTGAAAACTAAGCGTGGTATAGCGTATGATATATTAAAAGAATTAAAGATTCCTGATAATGATCTTGCACACAGCATAATAAGACCAATAGAAAAGCAAATGCCTGAAACATTAACAATCCTTAGATTAGCAAAAGAAGAAGCAAGGAGGCTTGGAAGAAATATTGTCGGCACTGAAATGTTTTTGCTCGGCATAATAGGTGAAGCAACGGGAATAGGCGCTCAGGTACTTTCCGAACTTGAAATAAATATTAAGGATGCAAGAATAATTGTGGAAAGACTTATTGGTTTTGGCAACGAGTATTACGATACTGAAATAGTTTTTACCGAAAGAGCCAAAAGAGTTCTTGAAACTGCTTGGGAGCTTGCAAAGAAGGATCATAAGGATAAAATAGAATCTGCACATATGCTTCTTGCACTTACTACAGAGCCTGATTCTCTTGCAATGAAAGCTTTAGAGCAGCTTGGCGTAGATGCTGTTGAAATTAAAGAGGGAGTTAAAAAATTCCAAGAGGCTTAGGTGATTACCGAACAAGTAAAAGAATTTATAGAAAAATATAATCTGTCAGGGAAATTTATTGTTGCGTTTTCAGGCGGTTATGATTCTATGTGCCTGCTGGATGTCTTAAATAAACTCGGATATGACGTTGTTGCGGCCCATTTAAACCATAACTGGCGTGGGAAAGAGAGTGATGAAGAAGAAATAAATTGTATAGAGTTTGCGAAGAAAAATAATATTGAAATATACTGTGAAAAACTTGATAAAACAGTAGAAAAGACTGAATCAGCAGCCCGCGAAGCAAGATATAAATTTTTGAAAAAATGTGCAAAAATATTTGATACAAACATCGTATTCACGGCACATAATTTTGACGACAATGCAGAAACGGTTTTGTATAGAATTATAAAGGGGACAGGAACAATTGGTCTTCAAGGAATTGCAGAACATAGAGATATTTTTTACAGACCTCTTTTAAAAGTCTCAAGAGACAAAATAGAAAATTATTGTACCAACAATGAACTATCCCCGAACGTTGACAGTTCAAATTATAATACAAATTACAAACGGAATTTTATTCGTCACCAAATTTTACCTCTGCTAAGAGAAATTAATCCCAAAGTAAACGAAGCTTTGAATAACTTATCTGAAATTGCAAAAGAAGATAATTTATTAATTGAAAAATATCTGCCCAAAAGTATCCTAAAAGCATCAGAAACTGAGCAAAAAAGGATTATACACCAAATTTTAATCCAGAATAACTTTGATTATGATAGTAAAAAAATTTCTAAAATCCAACAATTTATTCAAGAAAATAAAAATTCAAAATCAGGCAAAAAAATGTCGCTAACAAATAACTTGTGGCTCTTTGTAAATGATAAAAAATTAGAAATAGTGGCAGTTAAAGAAAAAAATTCTCAAGAAATAACCGTAAAAGAAGAGGGGTTGTACGAATTTGAGGACTATATATTTGAGATTAAAAAGACGGATGAAGTACCAAAATATTTCCCAAAGGATAGCGATTTAAAAGCATTCATAGAAATTGATAAAATAGACTTTGTCTTAAGACACAGAAGAAATGGTGATATGATAAACCCTTTGGGCTCAGTTGGTTCCCAAAAGATAAAAAAATATCTAAATGAAAAGAAAATTCCTCAACATGAAAAAAATGATATTGTTTTTCTTTGCAATGGTAAAGAAGTTTTTTGGGCAGCCGGCATAGGGATTAGTGAAAAAATTAAGGTAACAAACAAGCCAACACATATTATAACGTTAAAAAAGAGGTAGGTTATGGATATTAATAAATTAAAAGTCTTATTTACAGAGGATGAAATTCAGAGAAGAATAAAAGAACTTTCCGAAGAAATGAATAAATTTTATAAGGGAGAAGAGGTATATGCAATATGCGTATTAAAAGGTGCTGTTATGTTTGCCACCGACTTGGTAAAGAATCTTAATATGCCTTTAAAAATGGAATTTATCAGACTTTCAAGCTACAATGGCGGAACTACAACATCTGGAAAAGTAAATGCCGTAGATATATCTTTGCCTGATTTAAATAATAAAAATGTGCTTATAATAGAAGATATCGTAGATACAGGTTTAACTGCAAAATTTTTGTTAGATTTTATGAACTGTAATTTCCATACAAAATCTACTAAATTTTGTTCACTTCTTGATAAAAAAATAAAACGCGTAACAGAAGTAGAACCCGATTATTATGGGTTTGAAGTCGACGATAAATTCTTAGTAGGTTATGGGCTTGACTATGACGGATACTACAGAAATTTGCGATACATTGGCTACGCAGACAAATTCTAATTGGAGTATAACTTTTGAATAAATACGAAAAATTTACTCAACTTGTAAAAAATATATACCATATTAGTGATTATGAAAATTTCGGAGAAAAATTTTTTACATTATTAAAAGAGGTTCTGAATTTTCAATCAGGGTATATTTTTTTTACTAACCCCGAAAGGTTGGAATACTCCTTTAATAAAGAAGCATCTACTATTTCACAAATTCAAAAACCATATATAAAAGAAGATTTATTCTTCAAAGATTCAATATACGGCTCAATAATAATTACAGGAGAAAATTTCAGCACTACCGATAAAAAACTGTTTGAAGCAGTTGCTGCTATAGTTTCAAATATAGTAAAAGATATAGAATTAACTAAAGTAATAAAAATGCAAATAGAAGCATTACAAAGCGGTTTTAATGCAGTAAAAAAAGATTCTGACAAGAGAAAAAAAACTGAGGAAGTAAAAAATAAATTCTTATCTCACGTAACCCATGAGTTAAGAACACCGCTCAATTCTATTTTAGGTTTTTCTGATCTTTTAGGAAGCGAATTCGCTGGCAAATTAAATAACAAACAGCTGGAATATGTTAACGATATAAAAGTTGCAGGTATCAATTTACTTGGATTAGTTAATGAAATTTTGGATATGTCAAAAATTGAAGCTAATTCAATGCAATTAAATTTGACAAAATTTCCTATTGCTTTGGCTGTAAATGAAGTTTCAAACATAATTTCTCCACTAATCTTAAAAAAGGATTTAAAATTTACAAAAAAAGTAGGCGATATAGAAATTGAGGCAGACTATCAAAAATTTCAACAAATTTTGTTCAATCTTTTAGGAAATGCTGTAAAGTACACCCCTCAAGGAGGAACTATAGATATTTCGGCAGTTAAAAATAAAAAAAATATAATTGTCGCAGTCAAAGATAGTGGAGTTGGTATTGACAAAAAATTTCAAAAAAAGATTTTTTTACCATTTCAACAAGCAAATGCGACATCTTCAAACTCAACAGGGCTTGGACTTGCTATTACAGATAAATTAGTAAAACTTCATAAGTGGGAAATTTCTGTAAATAGTGAGCTTGAAAATGGGGCAGAATTTGTTATTACAATACCTATCAAGTATTAACGTTATTGATTTTTAAGTAAAATATTGCTATACTAACCTTTAGAGAGAGGAAGTTTATGGCATCTATAATTGACGCTTTTGAAGAATCGTTTCATGATCATAATGCATTCATAAAATTTGTTATATTTGCAATCCCTGTTTACTATTGCATAGATTTATTCAGCAAAGAAAGTATGCTATTTTGGCCAATGAGTTCAATTGTTTTTATTTTGTTATTCGGATTTCTTATAAAATGCACCTACAATGTTAGAAATGGCAAGAATTATGTACTTCCTAATTTTAATATATTTGCAATGCTTTGGTCAGGAATAAAGGGGTTAGTTGCACTTGGCCCTATAATTGCAATATGTTCTATATGTGCAATTTCCTTATCAAAGTATTTGGATAACTTTTTTCCTGATCCTAATTCTATGATTGTTTGGAATTTTATTATTTGGGGGCTATTTGCATCTTTTATGATGACCGGTTATCTTTCCTATGCTAGAAATTTTAAGATTGCTGATGCGTATAATTTCAAAACTATTGCAAATTCATGTGTAGATGTGTTTGTTGGAGTTCTGTTTATGATTCCGCAAGTGGCAATAGTTGATGCTATAATTGTTGCACCTATAACATACATGATTTGGCTATTTTTTGGAATTCCTCATCCAATAGCAATATTTTTCTGGTGTATGTGTTTTATCTTTAATTTATCTTTGATTGGGCATTATCTGGCACAGCTCGATTATGAAGCAATTAGTGATACTGATAAAGAAAATGATAACTTTATTTAACCATTTCACGAAGTTTTTTGAGCTTATCTCTTATTTCAGCCGCTCTTTCAAAGTCTAGAATTTTTGCTGCTTTATGCATATCATGTTCAAGTTTGTCTATTAGTTTTGGCAAATCTTTCTTTTCAATATTCATTTCAACCATTTCTTCAGCAACAATATCTTCCAAATCCCTATAACTTGCCACCAATGACAAAAGATTATTTTCAATAGGTTTTTTAATTGTCTGTGGAATTATTCCATGAGCTTTATTATAATCAAGTTGAATTTTACGGCGTCTTTCAGTTTCGGATATTGCCTTTTCCATGGATTCGGTAATCCTATCTGCATACATAATAACTTCTCCACAAGCGTTACGAGCAGCACGACCTATTGTTTGGATAAGACTGGTTTCTGAGCGTAAAAAGCCTTCCTTATCAGCATCCATAATCGCAACAAGCGACACCTCAGGAATATCAAGCCCCTCTCTTAAAAGATTAACACCAATTAAAACATCAAATTCTCCAAGGCGTAAATCTCTTAATATTTCAACACGTTCAAGGGATTGAATTTCACTATGTAAATACCTGACCTTAATACCTTCTTGAATAAAGAAATCCGTTAAATCTTCGGCCATACGTTTTGTTAAGGTTGTAATTAAAACACGCTCATTTTTTTCTGTTCGCTTCTGAATTTCCTTTTTCAAATCTTCAATTTGTGATTCAATTGGTCGAACAGAAATTTTAGGATCAACAAGACCTGTTGGTCTTATAATTTGTTCAACAATTTGAGAAGACGTTTTTCGTTCAAATTCACCTGGAGTAGCAGAAATATAAATTTTTTGGTGAACTTTACTGAAAAATTCATCATTTTTTAAAGGTCTGTTATCTCTCGCACAAGGTAACCTAAAACCATATTGTATTAAAGTATCCTTTCTTGAAGCATCGCCATGATACATTCCCTTCAGCTGAGGTAAAGTGACATGAGATTCATCAATAACGGTTAAAAAATCTCCCCTGAAATAATCCAGCAATGTCGCAGGAGCAGAACCCGGCGGTCTTCTTTCTATTATTCTTGAATAATTTTCAATACCTGAGCAATACCCCATTTCTTTTATCATTTCAATATCATATTTTACTCTTTGTTCTAAACGCTGGGCCTCTACTAGCTTGTTTTCTGAATTTAACTCTGCCAATCGTTGTTTTAGCTCCTGTCTAATCAAAGAAATCGTTTCATCAACATTTTCGTCATAAGAAAGATAGTGTACAGCAGGATATATAACGACTTTTGATGGGGTTTCTATAATTTCACCCGTAACATTATCGATACGAACAATTTTTTCAATCTCATCTCCAAAAAAGTATATTCTGGTAACAACTTTTTCGTAAGCAGGCATAATTTCGACAATGTCACCCCTTGCTCTAAATGTAGAACGTTCCAAAACAAGATCATTTCTTGTATATTGGACGCTAACAAGATGTCTTAGTAAATCCTCTCTTGAAATTTCGTCACCAACCTTTAGCTCAACCGAACCTTTGAAATAATTCTCAGGCAGTCCCAAACCGTATATGCAACTAACAGATGCGACAATTATAACGTCATTTCTTTCATAAAGACTTCTTGTTGTGTTATGGCGAAGTCTATCTATTTCTTCATTTATTGAAGCAGACTTTTCTATGAATGTATCAGTCCTAGGAATGTAAGCCTCAGGTTGGTAATAATCATAGTAACTTATAAAGTACTCAACAGCATTGTCTGGGAAAAGTTCTTTAAACTCATTGTACAATTGCGCCGCCAAAGTCTTGTTATGAGCGATTATAAGCGTAGGTTTTTGAATTTTTTCTATTACATTTGCAATGGTAAAAGTTTTACCGGAACCTGTAATACCAAGTAAAGTTTGAGAATCATCCCCGTCTTTCAAGCCCTCAACAAGCTGTTCAATAGCTTTTGGTTGATCACCCGCAGGTTTATACTTAGATGATATTTTGAATTTCTTATTCATATAAAAAATTATAACCTAATAAAAAAATACTAGCAAAAAATTTCTTTGACAAACTTATATATATTTGCAAAAATTGTACACACAAGGGAAAGATTTTGATTAAACCAATCCAATGCAGCTTTGGAAGCTCAGAGAACAATAAAAAAAAATACCAAGATCCGCTAAACAAAAACGGACTTGTTTTATTATCATATTCAAATGAAGTTGGTACAGCTATATCAGAAATTGCACCTAAGCTTGGTGCAGCTCTTTGGGCTCCTACTTTTATGTATCTCGGAGCTGATATTTATGACAAATACAAAAACGACAAGGATAATTACAATCCCAGTGGACGAAGAGCTTTTAAAAGAGCAATATTCCAAGGATTAACCTCACTTGTTGCAATGCCTGCTGCAATTATTTTAGGTCAATATATTGTCTCACCTCTGGGAAGATTGCACAAAACAGGAATTAGCGGTAATGCAAAAGATGCGATATACAGACACACTAAAAATATAATCGAACAAGCCCATGGATATGCCTTTGAAACTCCTGAAAAATTTACGGAAGTTATTCTAAACACGCTTGAAAATACTATAAAAAACAGACAAGAAGAAAAAAATACAATAAATAAATTTCATAAATACTACAATATTTTGTTCACTGAAAGATACGAATTATTGAAAAATGACAAGACCAAACTTTTAAAATTCGCAAAAGAAAATGCAGAAAAGACGTTTGAAATACTAGAAGCACTAAAAAGTGGAAATACAAAAAACGTACCCAAAAAGATTTTAAGGAAATACAAAAAAATTCTTCCCATAATGAAAGAAATGTACAACGAATCTGACTACTCCTACCAAGCTACAAGAAATGCTCTTGCAGAATATCAAAAATCACTAATATTTAAAAATAAAATTCTAAAAACAATTAGCGGTCTTGTAGTGCTAATAATTCTTGCTAAACCCATAAATGATTTTGTAGACAAAAAAATAATGAAAAAATACATAAGTCCAAGTATCGATCAAATCGTACATAAATCAGTAAATGATTCAAAATTAAAAAATATATTTAATGACATGAAAGATAGGTCTAATCCTGATGGTAAAAGCGGGAGTACATCGAATTTGACTGAGCAAGAAAAGATTCGCTCTTCAGTGAAGTCAAAGGTTGAGGGATCTCTGTAACATAATGTCCATCAACAAGTTTTGCTATAGATTTTATTGACAGAGCAGTAGTTCTAGCTGGTTTTAATTCAACAACCGAAGTCACTTTAGACGTGCCATCCTTGAATTTATTTATTTGCACAATATAGTCAAAATTAGTTAAAACAGAAGTCTTTGCATATTTTTCGGCTAAATTCATTTTTGACATAAAATTTGAAATAAGCTTTGAAAAAGCAGAATCTATAGAAGATGCTCTTAAACTTGAGACATAACCTTTGCGTTCAGCTAAAGTACAATCAGGCATATTTAAATCTGTAAATACACATTCAGGAGAAAAGCCAAGGATAGAAGATTTTAAAAGTTGTTTTTCTCTATCACTGTCCGGGACGATGAATTTCATTACATTGTCACTAGTACAAATAAACTGTGGGTACTCTTGCACAAGTATAGAGCGTTTTAAACTCGATATTGAATTTAAAAACACATTCATTACAAACGTTTTTCCTGCATTAATATCACCACTTATAACAACATTCTTATTGTCTAAAATCATAGATAGAATAAAATCAAAAATCTCTTTTGTCATTATATTTTTTTCAAAGAGGATGTTAATATCTGCATCATAAAGTTTTCTCACCGATAAACTAATACCACCGTCGCAGACTGGAGGGTAAACTATATTTATGTGAAATTTTTGAAATCTTAAATTCCAAATACTTCTTGTATTGTCAAACTTTTGAGAACACATTTTAAAAATATTATTCAAAATTAGGTTTAGTTGCTCATCAGAAAGACTAATTTCAGTATTTAAAATTTTTCCATCAATTTCTATAAGAACATTTTTCTTTTCGTTTACAAAAACAGCAGTAACATTATCCTTACTCAATAAATAATCTAAAGGTCCAAACCCTGAAACAAAAGAATAAAGCTTTTCTACCAAATTATTTTTTTGCTCCAAAGAACATTCAACATCCAAAAAATTTAATCTATTTTCAAGAAATCCCAGAACAAGCTCTTTTTGCTTCTTATCTGGATAGTCAAACCACACAGGTGTTGACTGAATTTTCTTAAGCAAATTATTTTTTAAATCATCTTCTACTTCAATGGAAAATTCAATCTCCTCGTCATTTTTTACTTGATTTGCAGGGATGTCGTCTTTTACATCAACATTACTTTTTTTAAATCTTTCGCTTAATTTGCTGCTTTTTAACAACTCTTACACCTTTCCGAGATTTTTTGCAAAACTTTGTTTATAAATACTTTCAGAAACCAACAATGCTAAATTCTTATAACTTAAAGCAACATTAGAATCTGGATTTACGGAAGACACCGGTACCCCTTTGTTTATAGCTGACATCATCGTAAAGTAATTATTAGGGATTTTCCAGTATATATCTTTTCCCAAAACCTCTTCAACATCTTCAGCACTAATTTCATCGTTTTCCATGTATCTGTTTATCAAAACCTGAACCTTAGATTTGTCTATTCCAAGTTTATCAAACAACTCCATACATCTTTGACAATTTCTGAGAGCAGGCAAATTTACTATTGTAACAAAAAATATTAAATCAGAATTTTCTAAAGCATTAATAGCCTTACTGTCAAAGCCGCCTGAAGTATCAACTACCACATAAGAAAAGGTATCCCGCAAAATTTTAAATAAATTTGTAATATCTTTTGAACTAAAATCTTCAGCCTGTTTAAAATATGGAGGGTCAGCAAGGACATATAAACTTGTATCTTTATATTTCTCCATAGTTGAAAGAAGAAAATCTTCATTTATCTTATCAAGATTTTGAAGCATATAAGAGATATTAAAAGACGGTTTCAAATCCAAAAATGTTGTAACATCCCCCAATTGAAAATTTAAATCAATTAATGCAACGTTTTCTTTTGTAATTTTTGCCAATTCTAAAGCAAGATTTGTTGCTATAGAAGTCTTACCGACACCGCCTTTATTTGAATATACCGTTATAACTCTACACTTTGATTTTTTAGGTCTTTCACCAGTCATGTCCAGGTAGTGTTTGTTTAAAACTTGAAAAAACTCATCCTTAATTAATGGCAATTGCAGAAAGTCGGAAGCTCCTACACGCATTGCTCTAATAACAATATCAACCTGAGGTTTATCAGAAATTGTTATTACTTTGCAATTGTTAAATTCTGATACAATTTTAGAAACAAAATTCAACCCTTGTTCTTGATAATTTGAGATATCTACAATAACAAAACACTTGTCCAACTCTTTGATTGCGCTGTAAGCTTTTGAGTAGTCTGAGACTGAAGCTAAAAAACTAAATTTTTCAAATTCCTGCAAATAAAGTTTTAATAGCTCGCAGGTATTTTGTTGTTCAGAAATAACAATTGTCTTTATACTCTGTTTCATAACAAGTATATTATCATATTTAAACGAAAGTAACAAGTTGTAAAAAAACTTTATTCTAACAGATACTTAGCGGTACAACCTACCCCTGCAATAGACGAAACAGTTGTACCTGTCTGCTGGCCTATATCTTTTGAGCAACCTGTTATTCCATTTGATGGATTGTTCAACGATGGATGTTCTACATATATACTATCTGAACCTGCAGGAGCCATGTAGTGATTATTTTTCTTTGTATTAGAAATTATATTGAAAACGAATACATCCCGACCAAACTCATTCGGACCTTTTTGAAAATTATTAACATCTACAACAACCCAAGGTCCATCCCATAATTCACCAAAATACACAACAGAACCATCTTGCAATAATAAAGCAAGTTTGTTGAAATTATATGAATATACACCATAAGGAGAGCCTCCCGTTGGGTTTGATTTTGATTTTACACCAAGAGCTCTATATAAAGAATATGCATTATGAGTTCCAACCCATTTCTTCTTCCTATTAGCTGTACCATCGTTGTCACAACGATGTTCAGCACTACCTTCACAGTAATCCGCAACATTCAATTTCTTTTTAATTGCCGGAAGAAATTCCTCCGAAAATGAACCTATATATGCGTTATCGTTACTTACACAGGCTCCATTTCTGTTATATGCCTCACAAATTAATACATCGTCTGCTATAACTTCGCTCAAAGCAGAACTTACAACAGCGTAAGTCTTTTTTAATTTGGCAATATTTTGTTTGTTTTGTATTTCAGGAATTACTGTTGTTAGTGCTAAAGCTGCTACAATTCCAATTATTCCTAAAGTTATTAATACTTCTGCTAAGGTAAATCCTTGTTTTTTATAATAGTGATGTTTCATATCACTATTATAACATTTGTTCTCTTTTCTACAAGCCTTTGACCGGTTGGTTAAGCTCTGAGTGCCCCCCCCCCGAAGATGTCACTGTTCATTAGCGTTTTCATACTTTCTGCTCCTCAACTTAACTATACATTTAAATTATACACTATTTTAGAATTTTTTCAAGACAATTTTCTCTCTGGTATGAAGATTGTAGAATAACAGACAGCAAAATCAACGTCATTCCGATATAGAATTCAAAATTAAGCTGTTTACCCTCTCCCAAAAATATTACAGCTAGTAAAATACCATAAATAGGTTCAAAATTTCCGTAAAGGCTTACCGTAAATGCCGACAATGTCCGTAATACCTGTATTTGCAACATATAAAGACCGATAGTACAAAAGAAAGACAGGACAAAAAGATATAAAAAGTCGCTCCCCGAAGGTAATTGAAAAGTAGTTAAACCAGCAAAAATAAGAATTCCAATAATAAAAGAAAGTAATAAAGCTCCGCCGAACAATTCATAAAACAACACACTTCTGAAACTTTTACCTACACTCACAACTTTATTTAATATTGTGTATAAAGCAATTAGTATAGCAGAAATTATTCCAAGGAAAATCCCGAAACGAAAACTTACATCAACTTGGAATATAAAGCAAATTCCTCCAACTGCAATCAAACTATACAACAAGTTATTTATACTTACAGATTTCTTATAAATAATTGGCTCTAATATCGCTGTAAAAAAGCCTTCAAGAGAATAACATACAACCCCAACCGCAACATTTGCAAACTTTACGCTTGCAAAAAAGAATAAAAAATGTAACCCTAAAACAGCTCCAAGTAAGCTAATTTTCAAGATATCAAATAATTTTTCTTTAGGAATCTTTTTAAACAATAATAAAATCAAATAAAATAAGGAAAAAGCAAAAATTAACCTGTACCACACAAGAAAAACAGCATCCATAGTAATAAGCTTACCCAGTATACCTGTCAATCCTGCAAGCATAACAGAGATATGAAGTTTCAAATATTCTCTTGATAGATTATTAGCCATACTAACATTATGGCCATAATATTAAATGCAAGACAAATTTTATTATTTTTGTGCTAATTCTTTGTACATATTGAGATATACTGCAGAGCTTCTTCGCCATGAAAAATCTGCTTCCATAGCGGATTTTCTCATCGCATTAAATGTAAACTTGTCATTGTAAACACCAATAGAACAATATATAGCCTGCATCATATCCCAACCGCTGTATCCCCAGAATTTAAATCCGGTAGAATCATCCAGAGGATAACCTACAACAGTATCCTCAAGCCCGCCTGTTGCTCTGACAATCGGCAAAGTTCCATAACGCATAGCAATCAGTTGACTCAAACCGCAAGGCTCAAATTTTGAAGGCATTAAATAAAAATCAGCTCCTGCATAAATTTGGTTCGCTAAATCAGCCTTATAACCAATATAAGCCCTAATATTGTTAGTATTATTTGAAAGCCAAATCAGGAGATTTTCATAATCCTTTTCCCCGCTGCCCAAAAATATGAAATCTGCATTAAGATTTTTCAATTCATTTTCACATTGTCTGATAAGATCAATCCCCTTTTGACCAACCAGCCTTGACACCATAGCATAAACAGGGCGATCCTTATGGTATTCCAGCCCAAAAATTTCACAAAGATGCCTTTTATTTTCCTCTTTATTTTTCAGTGATTTTACATCATATTTTTTCTCTATATTTTTATCAGTTGCAGGATTGAATACATCATAATCAATACCATTCAAAATTCCGACAAGTTTCCCTTGATTCATTCTCAAGGTGTAATCCATACCTTCACCGTATTCACCAGTCAAAATTTCTCGTGCATAATTTGGTGACACCGCAACAATCTTATCAGAATAATTAATGGCACCCTTCATCCAATTTACTTTGCCGTAATGCTCAACACCCCACTCATTATAGACAATATCTTTTCGCATATTTGCAAAATCAAGCACATCTTCAAACCAAACACCTTGATATGCCAAATTATGAATTTCAAATACTGTTTTAGTATTTTTCCAAAAATCATCATACCTATAATTACTATGAAGATAAACCGGAATCATTGCTGTATGCCAATCATTTGCATGAATAATATCAGCCTTAAAATTCAAAAGTTTTGCATATTCCAAAGTCGCCAAACTAAAAGCAATATATCTCTCATGCTCATATTTCGGATCAAGCCACTTTGGATAAACATCTTTGAAGCAGGTAAAATACCAATCGTTATGAACAAAAAATACATTTATATTTGTTCCCGGAAGTTTACACATGAAAAGTCGGAATTTATGCCCCATACGATCGAAAGTAAGCCACATTTCAGAATTTTCGAGTTCTTTAATTCCATATTTATTTACGTCAATTAAGCCATGCAAAGGAGTAAAAATAGCAATTTCTGCATCCTTTTCAATATACTTTGGAAGACTTCCCACAACATCTGCTAATCCGCCAGCCTTTGAAAAAGGTGCTACTTCTGCCGCTGCAAATAATATTTTCATCTTACTCTCCTTCTTTTGGTATTTTTTCTTTTGATTACGCTAAAATATCACCCTCATCATCTCCAGCTACATTAACATCCTCAGACTCAACAGTTGTATAATGGGATGAATCAGTATCAAAACTAAAATTAATACCATATTTTTGTGCAATATATTTTGCCTGAGATATACAAATTTCAGCTTTATCAAATTGTTTTTGATACATCATTACTTTATACATATTGTACTTAAATAACATCAAAACATATGCACTTGTTGTATTATTTTTCTCAAGTTGAATCAATGAATTATTTAAAATTCCATAGGCAATATCATATTTACTTTGTTTCAAATATAATTCACTCAGAATATACCAAGCAACGTACAACAACGTTGTCATACCGTTATCATTCGTAGTTTTTATTATCTTGTATATTATGTGACTAGCTTTTTCGAAAGATTCCAACTGAATATAAGCATAACCTATAAGCAAATCACTAAACAATTCCAATTGATGTAACTTAGAAAGTTTTGCTGCGATCTTTGCCTTATAAATATGCTCTGCAAAGTCAGTATAATTTCCATTAAAGAGCAAGAAAGCATTTAATATATTTGCGATAACATTTGCGAATTTGTCATTTTGAGGGACATCCTTAATCGAAATTTTTATCGAACGACCGTGAAGCAAATCCTCCAAAGCAATAAACAAATTATACGATTCAGGAATAAAATCTAAATCTGCCCTAACAATTGCAAGAAATTCTTTTACATTTCCAGATAATATTAAAACGTTTCCTAGAGCTACATATCCTACAGAATCAATAATGAGAGAATTAAAATCTTCATCAGAAAAATATTCAGGCTTTAATATCGGTAGTGTTTCTCTATTAATAAAATTCAAAACTTTATACCCAATATCCAAAGAATCTGCTAATGCTCCTACATTAAATAAAATTTGAATATGAATTAAAGACATTAAAAAGAAATATCGGTTAAAATTTGGAGCCTTAGGGTTTAGAGAAGATATTGGAAGAAGTGACAAAACTTTGTGAGTGAGTTCAAGAGCATGATTATAATCACCAGCACTTAATGCTCCACTTATCATCTTATTACATAGAATTATAATTTTTTCTATATCATTTGTTTTTTCAATATTTTCTAGGGTTTCTCTAGCTATTTTATAAGTTTTTTGTGGAACATACTCATAGAGATTATCAGAAATATCCTCATATAATTTCAATTTGTAATCTTGTATATCTTTTTGATGCTCCGGCTCAGTATCCAAATCCAGCAATTGTAAAACTTTATCTGTACAATTTAGATACGCACTAAAATCTCCTAAAGAAAGACAAATTTGGGCAAGCTCTTCCCACTGATGTCTTTCATTTTCAATATCACCTAAAAGTTCGTACAAATAAGCCTTTACAGGACTTGGCATATCCTCAACAAAAACTTTCTTAAACAAATCTTTTGCGACATCACTCAAGTAGATTTTACTAACAGTCGTCAGAAGATTATCTCTTAAAAGGTTATAATTTGGGAAATACAGACAATTATTGTATTCATAGACATATCCCATATTAGAAAGTTTTTCTATAATTTCGTTTTGTTTTTCATACCCAAGAGCCTTTACGGTATCCATATCAATTCGTGTTCCCAAGAGCACGATTGAGGTCAAAAACTTCATTGTATCTCGATCATCTTGCAGCAGATTCAATCTTCTTGCGACAAGTCTATCAAGATTAGAAGGGATAATAATAGTTTTTGGGTTTATCATCTCAATACTATCTTCATCTGCGGCAAAAACTCCGCATTCTATCAGGTATTGAATTGCAAAATCAATAAATAAAGTACTGCCACAAGAATATTTTGCAACTCTTTGGAAATAAAAATTGTCCAAAATATTTCTATAATAAATTTTATTACCTTCGATCAATTTCTCAAAAGGTGTAGGCTTTAAAGTAATTTCATTATAATATGATTTATTTAATAAGAAGTGACAGTCCTTATGAAGCGAAAAATCCTTACTATGCACAATAAGAAAACTAACATCAAGCTGTTCAAAAGATTCAAAAATAAATTTCAATACCTCGTAAGAGCTGGAATCTATTTTATCAAAATCCTCAATATAGATAATTGTCTTTGGAATTATCTGTAAGAGTGTAAGAAATATATCAAAATAAACAAATCTTGTATCTTCAATATTTTCAGTTTCTCGCTTGTTTAGAGATATCAAATCTTTTATGAGTCCATCAGGATCAACAGTATTAAACATTGAAAAATCATTCTTTGAAAATAACTTTTGAGAAACAGTGTATTCAAAAATTGCCGATACTAAATCTCTAAAAAATGAATAAGGTGTATACTTCATTTCTTCATAGCAAGAAATCGAAATTATGTTATTAAATTTAGCAGTGTCAGAAAGCGTATTTAAAATTCTTAAAGAATATGGCTTATATAATTTATCGGTTTTTATTGTAACAATGCCTTTGGGTACAGATTGGAATTTGTTTAACAAATGGAATAAAACATCAGCATTTTCTATTCTATTAAATTCTGCATTAATTTCATCAAAATTTATTGTTTCGATGTCATAAATAGCATCCGGATCAGCATTTGAATCTAAATTATTTAAAGCTTCACCGTCCAATTTTTCCTGCTCAACCAACATATTTTGAACAAAATTGGGGATTTTAATCTCATCATCATCGTCATCATCCTGTTCTGGATAATGAACTTTTACAAACTCTCTCAAATCCAATTCGTAAAACATTTCCATTTGATCATCGACTAAGACTGAGTTTAAAGGAGAAAGCTTATAGTCACCGTCCAAGGCAGAACAGACACTATCGTCCGTTAAAACTTGAAAAGTATTTAGGATTTTTTCTTCTTTTTTCTTTCCTGCTTGATTCAACAAACTAATATTAAAACCTGATTCCAAATCATTTGGGTCAGAATCCGTAGTCCTTTTCAAAAGAAACATGTTACACCTTAAAGTTGCATCCTTCTTCTGTGTAAGTTTGCAATTCAATGCGGTAATCTGATTTAAAATTTCGATTGCAGACTTAACAGCAGTTTGTACAGAAGCATTGAATGTGTAATCCTTATCAAATCTTATAACACAAGTTTTATCAATTATTTGTCTACGCAACCCAATAGATTTTGTATAATCATAAATAAGTTTATCCAAATTAATTTTAAACTTATTAAGCAACTTTGCAGACCCAAGCAGGGTTTTCATTTCAGGTAAATTTGGAAAGTCAATGGTTAATATGGCAAATTCATCAGAATTTGCCTCATTAACTATAACATTTTTTTCAGTATCAAAACCGCATTTTTTGCACTTTTTAGAAATAGTTTGGTTAATTTTGCCACAATTATGACATTTTGAGACTATAACATAACCGCATTTCTTACAGATATTAGTGGTATTTATGGTTCTACAAATAGGGCACACAAGCTTTAGCACCTTTTTACAATTAGGGCAAACCATTGCATTATCATCTATTTGTAAACCGCACTTTGGACATTCCATAGAAAAATTATACCACTCCACGAAGTATAGTACAAGAAATTTTATTAATTATATCTTATACCTGCTTCCTTCATCCTTCTTATGCATTCTTTGATTGTATCAACATCTTTTGTAAGTGCTACACGGAAATAACCTTCACCATATTTACCGTAACCATTTCCGGGAGGAACAACAACATTTGCTTTCTCAAGCATTAAAGTTACAAACTCTTCTGAAGTCATACCTTTTGGAACAGGAAGCCACAGATAAAATGTTGCCTTAGAAGGTTTTATATCCCATCCAAGTTCTCTAAACCCTTCTTCAGCAGCATCTCTTCTTTGCTGGTACATGTTATTTAATTCATTTATATATTTTTCATCGACATCAAAAGCAACTGATGCAGCATCTTGAATTGCCTTAAATGTACCGGAATCAATGTTGTTTTTAATTGTCCCCAAAGCCTTTATTGCCTGAGCATTTCCACAAACAAATCCGACACGCCAACCTGTCATATTGTATGATTTTGAATGTGAATAAAACTCAATTGCAACATCTTTTGCGCCCTCCACTTGCAACACAGAAGGGGCCTTATAGCCATCATAAGTCATTTCAGAATATGCCATATCAGAACATAATAAAATATCGTATTTTTTACAAAAATCAACTGCTTTTTTGAAAAAGTCTAAATTAGCTACAGCACCTGTCGGGTTGTTAGGATAATTTAAAAACATGATTTTTGATTTCATAGCAATATCTTCAGGTATTTTATCAAAATCAGGAAGATAACCGTTTCCTTCAGTTAAAGGCATTTCGTAAGGAGTTCCGCCCGCAAAAATAGTTGCATTATGATAAACAGGATATCCAGGATCAGGAACTAACGTGTAGTCACCTTTATCAACAAATGCGAAGAAGACATGAGCAATAGCCTCTTTAGAACCAATATTAGCAAGCATTTCAGTATCAGGATCAAGTTCAACGCCAAAACGTTTTTTCATCCAATTGCAAGCTGATTTTCTAAATTTTTCAGTACCGTTATATGGAGGATAATCATGGTTTTTGGGGTTGTCGATAGCTTTATGCATCTCATCAACAATCGGTTTTAGAGTCGGTTTATCTGGATCTCCAATACCTAAACTTATAATATCCAAACCTTTAGCTTTTGCTTCCGCAATTTTCCTATCAATTTCCGCAAACAAATAGGGTGGGATTTTTTCTAAACGTTCTGATACTTTCATAACTTCTCCTTCTTAATATTCTTTCCTAACCTTTAATTTTATGCTATCATAAATATAAAGGAAAAACAATGAGCATAATTGCAGATGACAATGATTTTAAAAATTTAACAATATCCGAGAAAAAGAAAAACTCGGTTATGAAATCCGATTGTATGGATAATGACAAGAATTTTGAAAACTGCATCAGACCCAAAACCTTTGACACATACATAGGGCAATCTGCATTAAAAGAGACACTTAAAATATCAATAGCGGCTGCTAAAAAACGAGGTCTGCCGCTTGATCACTTACTTTTTTACGGTCCCCCCGGACTTGGTAAAACTACTCTTGCAGGAGTTATTGCCGAACAAATGGGAGTAGAAATTAAGATTACATCAGCACCAGCTCTTGAGAGGCCAAGAGATATTATAGGAATTTTGATGTCGCTAAAAGGCGGGGAAATCCTTTTTATTGACGAAATCCACAGGTTAAATAAGGTTGCGGAAGAAATTCTCTACCCTGCAATGGAAGATTTTTACCTTGATATGACAACAGGAAAATCACAAACTGTAAAAACTCTAAGAATACCACTTCCAAAATTTACACTAATAGGAGCGACAACAAAAGCCGGGGAGCTATCAGGGCCTCTGAGAGATCGTTTCGGAATAATACATAGACTTGAATTTTATAACGAAGAAGAACTTGCTCTGGTAATTAAAAGAACTGCCGGAATTTTAAATATTGAAATTACGGAAGAAGGTGCCCACGCCATAGCAAAACGTTCGAGGGGCACACCACGTATTGCAAACAGGCTGATCAAAAGAGTTGCAGATTATGCATTAGTAAAACATGACGGGAAAATAACGGAAGATATTGCAAACAAATCATTAGATATACTAAAAATTGATAATTACGGATTAGATAGCACAGACAGAAGTCTTTTAAGGTTAATCATAGAAAAATATGACGGCGGTCCTGTCGGTATTGAAACTATCGCTGCAGCAATCGGAGAAGATGTCAGAACAATAGAAGATGTCTGTGAGCCGTTTCTTTTACAGGCAGGCTTACTTCAAAGAACCCCTCGCGGGAGAAAAGTTTCCCCCGCAACATACAGACACCTCGGTTACAAAAATATAGACATAAATGAGCAAAAAAGTCTGTTTTAACTTATTTCATTAAATATTTATAACTGCACCCCGCACCTGAGGCTTTGAATACATATAGTGCATCTTTTTCACCAACACTTGGAGAACAACCTGAACTGCCATATTGAGGGTCAGATGCTCCATACGTCCCTGCAGCTCCAAATGGTGCAAATTTTAAATCTTCTATATAAACACTTTTTTGATTTGAGACTTTCATAAATGTAATAGCAAAAACATCTTTCCCCAAAACATTTGGACCACCGTTAAAATTATTTACATCAACAAGAATCATCAAACCACTACCTGCACTTCCAAAATATATAGCAGCACCATTGTTTAACAAAGCAGCACGGTTTGCATAATCATAGGCATTTATACTCCCTCCGGCAAGAGTTTTATATACACTAGCTGAAGCTCCAAAATGTATTCCTGCCCAACTAAATTTTGGATGAGGATTCCAACAATCACAGGAATTTTTATCATAAGGTTCACTATCATACACAGGTAGACCACCACAAGTTTCTACAACATTTAATTTTTCGAGCAGAAGATTTATAAATTCACGAGTCATTGCGTTATATCCAGCTTGTGAAACTTTTAAATTAGGGTTTTCCGCTAAAACCATGTTAAATGCGTTATTCAAAATTGAATAACATTCTTTCCACTTTGCGATATTCTGCCTGAGTTGTATTTCCGGAACAACTGTCGTTAAAGTTAGTGCTGCAACAATCCCTATTATTGCTAGTGTTATTAACACCTCAGATAAAGTAAAGCCTCTTTTTCTACAAGCCTTAAATTGGTTGGTTAAGCTTTGAGTGCCCCCCCCCCGAAGATATCACTGTTAATTATTGTTTTCATACTTTCTGCTCCTCAACTATTTTTAATACAACATGACTATTTTAACAAATTTGAATAATTATTTCAACTCAATATCTTTTACATAACGAGGTCTTGCCTTTACTTCGCGGTATACCTGTCCGACATACTCACCTATTAATCCGAGGCAAAAGAGTTGAATTCCGCCAAAAACACACAACAAAATTATAGTTGTTGCCCAACCGTTTGGAGAATTATGCCAAAATATTTTTTCAATTACTGTTTCAACTCCAACCAAAAAACCAAACAAGGCCATGAAGAAGCCTAAAACTGCTACAAATCTCAATGGTACAACACTATAAGAAGTTATGCCATTTAATGCCAAAGCCATTAAACTAAAGAAATTATACTTTGATTCTCCTGCCTCACGAGGTTTTACATCAAAATCAACATAAGCTGTATTTAACCCGACTTCATTGAAAAAGCCTCTCAAGAACAGGTATTTTTCAGGGTACAACTCCATAATTTTTAAAGCTTTTTTGCTAACTAATCTAAAATCTGAATGATTTGGCGGAATCTTAGCACCAAGAATGTTCATTGTTTTGTAGAACATAACAGCCGTAAACTTTTTGAAAAAAGTATCCGTTTTTCTGTTTCTTCTTATCCCCGAAACAATATCAGCACCATTCATATATTCGTTTATAAATCTTTCAATAGCATTTTCATCCTGCTGCAAATCAGCGTCAATTGAAACCGCACAGTCACAGCCAATTTCTCTTACGCTTTCCAAACCTGCAATCAACGCTTTTTGATTTCCAAAATTTCTTATAAATTTTGTACCTTTAATTCGATTATCAAGGGCATGGTGTTTTTCAATTATTTGCCATGTTGAATCGTGTGAACCGTCATCAACCAAATAAATGTAACTGTCAGATTTAATTTTCCCCTCAGCAGCCAATCCATTTAGAACTTCAATCAAACGGTTTATGGTCTTATCAAGACAAAGTTCTTCATTATAACACGGTACAATAATTGCTAAAGTAGGTATATCCATTTTCCCTCTCTTCAAATTTGCAAAAATACACATATTTATACTATAATATTTATAATATTAAATCAAGGATTTATTGCGAATGGGAAACAAAAAATTTATACTGAATGCTGACGATTTTGGGATGTCAAAAGCTTTTAATAGAGCTGTTCTTGAGGGTTATCATAACGGTTTTTTAACCAGTGCAAGCCTTTGTGCTAACGGAAAGGCTTTTAACGCTGCTGTTAACGAAATAATTCCAGAATGTCCAAATCTCGGAATAGGAATTCATCTTAATATAATGGAAGGAAGATCCCTTACAAAAGCTCCAATGCTTACAAACAAAAGAGGGAAATTCAATAACAGCTATCTTAAACTTATGCTAAAGTCAAATGATCATCAGTTCCTTGAGCAAATTGAATATGAATTTAGAACACAAATTGAAACAGTAATGAACTACACTAAAGTCGATCATATAGATTCACATGTGCACACTCATGCTATCCCTAATATTTTTAAATTGACCGCAAAACTAGCAAAAGAATATAAAATTCCTTATATAAGAACACAACATGAGGAAATTTATTTCGTTCCAAGTGTAAAAAAACATTTGAATTTTAAATATCCGCCAAATATTTTAAAAATTCTTCTATTAAACGGATTTTCAAAAATTAACAAAAAAACAGCACTTGAATACGGATTAAAAACAAATGATTATCTTTTGGGCGTTGGCTATACAGGTCTAATGGACAGTATGACAGTAGAATACGGTCTTAAAGCTATTGAAGAAAATTGTCTGGTAGAAGCTTTAATACACCCTTGTAATTATGCTGCTTCAAGACAAAATCAACACTATCGAGAATTTCTTATTACACAAAACAAATCCTTAAAAGATAAAATTAACAGACTTGGTTTTGAAATAACAAATTACAAACAAGAATATGCAATTCAATAAGATTTTACCGATTATTTTAATCTTAACCTTGCTTACCTGCTTTGCGGTTTTTGAAACAATCAGAAAATCCGACAGGTACGTTATAGGGATAGAGCAACCTAACATAATACAGGTTGACTTAAATGGTAATAAAATTTTTGACAAAGGTGAAGAAATTTGTATTCCTCAAATAGAAACCTTAACTTCTAACATCTCTAAAAACCAATTAGAACTTGAAAATAAATTGCATTTGACAACCACGGAAGGAATAAAGCTTGGCTATCTCACGGATAATTTTGCTGAAAGTCTGCTTCTTAACAAAAATGTAAAGCTTAAATATACCGGAGAAGAAAATCAAAATTGCAAATATGCAGATATAATAGTTGACAAAAAATCATACAGAGAAAGTCTTATCCAGTCAGGTTTGGGGTTTTATCAGGGGAAACCTGTTCTCAAACAAGCTTACAAAAAACAACTTGAAAAAGCTAAAAAGCTTAACCTTGTAATCCTAAATCACAGGAGCAACAAATATCATAAACTCGATTGTCAATATGGACTCGTAGCAAGAGATATAATTATAATTCCGAAACAACAGCTACCGATTGATGCAAAACCTTGCAAATTTTGCCACATTACCCAAACTTCAAATAATAAAACTAAACCGGCCAAAGTTTTGCAAAAAACTTACCCTCTTGCAATATCAAACGGCAGCATCAAAATGTATTTAACAGATTTAACCACAAAACTTAAACCTGATAAAAAATGTTCATCCCTTGCCTGTCAAGAAATATTGACACAAATAAATTCTGCTCAAAATTCAATTGACATAGCTCTGTATGGATGGGATGCAATAGATGAAGTCCAAAATGCTTTGATAAATGCAAAATCTAGAGGAGTAAAAATCAGAATAGTTTACGATACAAGCAGAAAAGAATACTACCCTGATACATATAAAATTATAAAAATTGCTGACGAATCCGCAACGGAAGGTAAACAATACCTTATGCACAACAAATTTATGATATTTGATAGCAAAAGAGTAGTTACCGGTTCAATGAACTTTTCTGATACCGGTTTTTCCGGTTTCAACACGAATTCAGTATTTTTTATAAATTCAGTAGAAGTTGCACAAATGTACCTTGAAGAATTTAACCAAATGCTTTCAGGTAAATTCCACAACGCAAAATCATATATTAACCATAAAACAGTAATTCTTAATGACGCAAAAGTTACTCCGCTGTTTTCTCCAAAAGACAGTGTAATAACAACGGCTATAATTCCTCTTATTGATAATGCTCAAAAATATATCTATGTACCTGCCTTTATACTGACGCATGATAGTCTTGCAAACTCACTAGCCAGAGCAAAACAAAGAGGGGTTGATGTCAAACTTATAATTGATGCGACAAACACTTATGCAACACAAAGCAAAGTTAAAATGCTAAGAGCAGTCGGAGCTCAGGTAAAAATAGAAAATTATGCGGGCAAAGTCCATTCTAAATCAATAATAATAGATGACAAATATGTAATTGCCGGTTCTATGAATTTCACAATGACAGGTGAGAATAAAAATGACGAAAACACACTAATCATAGAAAATGAACGACTTGCCAAATACTACAGAGGATTTTTTGAGTATCTTTGGAGTAAAATCCCTGATAAATATCTGAAACAAGGTGTAAGAGCTGAAGGTAAGTACTCGATAGGATCCTGCAATGACGGCATAGACAACAACTATGACGGAAAAATTGATAAAGAAGACTGGGGATGTAGAAACTAACTTACCAAGGGTAACCGTTCTTGATTTCCCATCCGTCCATTTCTATCAAAGCTCCACAAAATTCTCCCTTGCCTCCATTTTTATTACAACTGTTTGCAATAATCTCATCTCTAGTGTAGTTATTATAATTGTATAATTGTAACTTATAATGATTTTTTTTAGAAATATTATATCCATAAGTTGATAAAAAAATGTCTTTACCAACAATATTAGGCCCTTTAATCCCGTTTATATCTATCTTCACGGAATATACAGTTCTTGAATTATCCCCTAAAGTGTAAGAATTAATCATATATGTGTATTCTTGGGTCGTTTGAATTATATAAACCCAGCTTGTAAAAGTCGTTTCTCCATTCAAATATTTTGGATAGTCCTTATAACCAAACGAAACCAAAGATTGTCTTGTCGACAATTTTACGTTTTTCAGATACGGAATGATATACTTGTTGGCAAAAACCTCCGGAGTACAAGTATTAGGAACAAAGCAATCCCAAGTGGTTATATCTCCATAATCAACTTGAGCCATTTGGACTGTTTGTTGAAGATAATTATATGCTTGATTTAGCTTTTTTGCAGTGACTTTCTTCTGATAATCAGTAATTAATGAGGGCATTATAATAGCTGCAACAACCCCTATTATTCCTAAAGTAATTAAAACCTCTGCCAAGGTAAAAGCTCTTTTCATACAAAATCGAATTCCATTACTAATTAGTTATACCTTATTAATATTATAACTTATTATTTAATTTATGCAACACACACGCCAAAAGAACATCAGTCAAGAGAAAAAAAATATTTTATTAAATGCAATAGGACAAATCATACATGAAAAAAGGATTGCAAAATCAAAGGGTATACTGCTTCACAGTTACGAATATGAACTTTCCAGTAGCTCACTTATGCTCATAGAAAAAGGAGAAAGAGATCCTCAAATTACGACACTATGGAAAATTGTAAATTCTCTTGATATGAGTTTTGAAGATTTTGTAAAACTGCTTTCAATGAGGCTCCCAAAAGATTTTAAAATGACAGATGATTAAGGATTTCCAACTATTTTAGCCTCAACTTTTTTGACACTGTTTACACTGTTATTCAAGCTTCTTACAAGTTCTGCAGCTGTTTTAGCATTGTAAAATTTCCCACTTGTAACAAGCGAAGTACATTCCAGTTGAGATAAATCATCTTCATCATTTATATTAAAAGCTATAACATCAATAGTTATATCTTTTCGAAATTTTATTAAATCTAAAACGTAAGTGCAAGGACTTTCATCACAGTTTTCACCCCCATCGGTCAGTAAAATAATGTGTTTTTTACCTGAATAGCCTAAAAAATCTTTATTAACAGCTTGTTTTAATGAATATGTAATAGGTGTCATCCCTCTTGGCTTAATATCCAATAATGAGTTCCTTATGTTTATACCATTTGCAACACTTACAGGATTAACAAGCGTAGATGCTCTACAAGCTTCAAAAGGAGTAAAGCCCATACGGTGCCCATAAACTCTCAAGCCTACAGACATATTCTTCGGCAAATTAGGAAGAATTGATTTCATAGTATCGATCATCAAATCAACCTTTCTTCTTCCTTCCAAATACTCAGACATACTGTTTGAAAAATCAAGAATGAATAAAACCCTTTCTTCCTCCTGCATTTCCGGTAAATCATTAAAATTATTTACCCTGTAACCCTCGGCAAAAGAAGCCAATGAAAGTAAAATACAAAGTATAATAGTAATCAGATTTTTCATAATTTTATTATTTCTCCTAATACAAGTTCTCTCCTCAGTCGAAAACTTGACAATTTGACGATTATTTTTTCTTGCAATATTATAAAGATAATCAGAAATTGGCGGAGATATTATGAATAGCAAAGAACTTATTAAACAGGCAGAAACAAGCCTTAAAAAAGAATTTGAGTTAATAGACGAAATAAGAGACTACAATCAGGAAAAAGTGCTAAATGCATTTATTGAAAACAGAGTAGCTCCGGAGCATTTTTATACAGTTTCAGGCTACGGGCATGATGACATTGGAAGAGAAGTTTTAGACAAAGTATTTGCAGATGTATTTAGAGCAGAAAAAGCGATAGCAAGAATCCATTTTGCCTCCGGGACACATACACTCGCTTGCTGCCTTTTTGGGAATTTAAGACCAGGAAATAAATTAATTTCAGTAGCAGGAACACCATATGACACAATGCAAGAGGTTATAGGAACAGCAGGAGATGATGAGACAAAGGAAGATTCCTTGATTGCCCATGGAATTTTGTACGAAGAAATTGAACTAAAAAATGATGAAATAGATTTTGAGAAATTAGAGAAAACCATTGACAATTCGACAACCATGGTTTTAATCCAACGTTCTAAGGGATACTCTACAAGAAAATCTCTTTCAATAGATACTATTGAAAAAATATGCAAAACTGTTAAATCAAAAAATCCGGATTGCATATGCTTTGTAGATAATTGTTACGGCGAATTTGTAGAGTCAAAAGAGCCACTGGAAGTCGGAGCTGATTTGATTGCCGGTTCACTAATTAAAAACCCGGGAGGCGGAATAGTAGAAGCAGGCGGGTATATAGCAGGCAAATCAAAATATGTTGAAAAATCAGCAAATCGTCTTACAGCACCAGGAATAGGATGCGAAGGCGGTGCAATGTTTAATCAGCACAGACTAATATTTCAAGGTTTGTTTATGGCCCCTTCAGTAGTTTCAGATGCACTAAAAGGAGCGGTTTTGGCATCAAAGATATTTGAAGACCTTGGATATAACACTGCCCCAAAACACAATGAAAAACGTACAGACATAATACAAAATATTATCTTTGGTCGTGCGGATCATCTGGAAGAATTTTGCAGAACCATTCAATCTTTTTCTCCGGTAAATGGTTATGTAACACCAATTCCAGAATATATACCTGGCTATGAGGATAAGGTGATAATGGCTGGTGGAACCTTTATTGAAGGTTCAACAATAGAACTTTCAGCAGATGGCCCAATTCGTGAGCCTTATGTCGCATATATGCAAGGCGGGTTAAATTATGCACATGTAAAAATAGCTTTAAAGAAATTTTTGGATAAAATATCGTCTGAAATTTGCTAAAATTTTATATTTGTAAACTTTTTTAAAGTACTAAATAACCTTATATGACTAATTCTTTTGGATTAGTTAATTAAGTTTTCATAATAATAATTGACTATATAATTTTTGTGGTATGCTGTTGTAGTACCCCAAAAAAGTACGGGACAATTAGTTTACATAGTATAAGAAGAGGAAGGTTGATATGTCATTACCAAATGTAGCATATTTCTCAATGGAAATCGCAATGGATCAGTCATTAAAGACATATTCCGGCGGTTTAGGATTTTTGGCAGGATCACACATGTTGTCTGCAGGCTATTTGCAAATGCCTATGGTAGGTGTAACAATGTTATGGTCATACGGTTACTATGATCAAAGAATTGCACATGATGGTCAAGTTGAAGTTGCATACATTAGAAAATATTATGACTTCTTAAAGGACTTAAATGTTTCAACTGAAGTTGATATTTTTGGAGAAAAAGTTAAAGTAAAAGCTTACTTGGTTGAACCGGAATTATTTGGTGCTTGCCCGGTTTATCTTTTAACAACAGATATTGATGGAAATAGTGATTGGGCAAAGAGTATTTCATACAAACTTTACGACGGTAACGAAAAAATTAGAATTGCACAAGAAACAGTTCTTGGTGTTGCAGGTATAAGAATTCTTCAGAAAGTTGGCTATAATTTCGATGTCGTTCACATGAACGAAGGTCATGCACTTCCTGCTGCATTTGAACTTTTGAGACAGTATAACGGCAATCTTGAAGAAGTTAAGAAGAAAACAGTATTTACAACTCACACACCTGTTGCTGCTGGTAATGAAGTTCACTGGGTTGATACATTGTTAGAAGGCGGATTTTTTGCCGGCTGTTCAAGAGAAACAGCTGTACAATTGGGTGGAGAAAACTTCTCACTTACAGTTGCTGCTTTAAGAATGTCCAGAATTGCAAATGCTGTATCTCAGTTACACGGGCTTGTTGCAAACAAGATGTGGGAATGGGTAGAAGGAAGATGTCCTATCCGTGCAATTACTAATGCGGTAAACCTTCACTACTGGCAAGACCCGAGAATTAAGGAAGCTGCAAATGATCCTGAAAAACTTTTAGCAGTAAAACGCGAAATGAAAGCAGAATTGTTTGAATATGTAGCAAACGTTGCAGGTAAGAGATTTGATCCTGACGTTTTGACAATTACTTGGGCAAGAAGATTTGCTGATTACAAACGTGCTTGGCTTATCTTAATGGATAAAGATAGAATTACAAAACTTCTTGATGAAAATAAAATTCAAATTATATTCGCAGGTAAGTTCCACCCTGATGATGTTATGGGTAAAGAAATGTTTAACAAATTGCTTAACCGTTCACACAGCATGAAGAACGTTGTTGTATTACCTGGATATGAACTCGAATTGTCAGGTAAGTTGAAACGCGGTTCTGATATATGGTTGAATACACCTTTGAGACCGTTTGAAGCATCAGGAACATCAGGAATGTCTGCTAATGCTAACGGAACAGTTCACTTGTCAATTTATGATGGATGGACTGTTGAAGGAACATTTAACGGAATTAACGGATACACTGTTGAATATCCTGGTCTTGATGATGAAATGCCTTGGGAAGAACGTCATTGGAAAGACCATGAATGTATTATGAATATTATTGAGAATGAAATCATTCCAACATACTATGAAAATAAACAGGAATGGGCTCGTTTAATGAGACAGGCAATCAGAACATCTGAAGCATATTTCAATTCAGATCGTATGGTAATTGAATATTACAACAGATTGTATAAACCAATTGCACATAATGATTCCAGCTCAGGTGAAGAAAAGAAAGAAATGAATATTTCTGAAACACCTACATTTGATGCTTGGACATTTGCAAACATAAAATAAAATGACGCAAATATGCAGGTAAATATTTAACCAGAAAGGCTCTCACACAAGTGAGAGTCTTTTTTGATTTGTATTTAACAAAATCCATTTTTTGTGTTAGAATTTGAGCAATGGAGGGTTGTTATGGGACAGACTTTAGCAGAAAAAATAATTTCAGAACACGCAGGGAAAGATGTAAAAGCAGGTGAACTTGTTATAGCAAAAGTTGATGTTTGTGCTGTGCAAGATGGTACAGGGCCTTTAACCGTTCAAGAATTTAAGAAAATAGGTAAAGAAAAACTAAACAACCCTGAAAGAACAATTCTTTTTATTGACCATGCTTCTCCAAGCCCGAGGAAGGAATTGTCAAATACTCACACAGTATTAAGAGAGTTTTCAAAAGAGTATGGAGCAATTTTATCTGATGTTGGAGCCGGCGTCTGTCATCAAAGATTGATAGAAACCTTTGTTAATCCTGGGGAAATATTGGTGGGCGCAGATTCTCATACTTGTACTTCTGGTGCTTTGGGAGCATTTGCAACAGGAATGGGATCAACTGACATAGCTGTTGCAATGGCACTTGGTAAAACTTGGTTAAAAGTACCTCAAACTTACAAAATAGAAGTCAGTGGGAAGTTTAGAGAAGGTATTTGTTCCAAGGACCTTATGTTGCATCTTATCGGCATGATTGGTGCAGATGGTGCCACATATAAGGCTTTAGAGTTCTGCGGAGATACAATTGAAAATATGAGTATGTCTGAGCGATTTACCCTTGCTAATATGGCTGTAGAAGCCGGAGCAAAAGCAGGGTTGTTCTGTACGGATGAAAAAACAAAAGAATTCCTGGCAAAAAGAGGCAGAGAAGATAAATATAGAAGCATTAAACCAGATTCAGATGCCGTTTATGAAAGGACAATAAAAATTAATGCTGAAGATATAAGCCATACAGTTTCTTGCCCACATACAGTCGATAATACAAAGGCTGCAGAAGATTTAAAGGATGTAAAAGTTGATCAAGTTTTTGTCGGAACTTGTACTAACGGAAGAATAGAAGACTTAAGAACTGTTGCAAAAATTCTAAAAGGTAGAACCGTTAATAAAAATGTTAGAATGTTAATATGCCCTGCATCTAAGGATATTTACCTTCAAGCTTTAGAGGAAGGGCTTATAACTACATTTGTAGAAGCAAATGCTGCAATACTTCCACCAGGCTGTGGACCTTGTGTCGGAGTTCATGCCGGGACTCTTGCAGATGGAGAAGTTTGCCTTGCAACTCAAAATAGAAATTTCCAAGGCAGAATGGGGAACACAAAAGGTTTTATATATTTAGCGTCCCCTTATGTTGCTGCATATACGGCAATTAACGGCTATATTAGTGCGTCTTAAAAAATTTATCATTATCATTAAAAAAATATAACCCGTTGGTTATGTATCAATGAATGAGTATTTCCTGATAAAAATTCCTTACTATATTTGTAAGGAGAAGTTTATGTCAGGCAATAAATTGCAATACAAAAAAATGTCTTTGGAAGAGCTTATTGTTTTGTCGCAGAATAACGATTTCAAAGCTCTTGAAGAACTAATAAAAAGGGAGCAAAAAAACGTATTCGCAGCCTTTTCATATCTTTGTAAAAAGCAGGAAAATGTTGCAGACTTAACGCAAGAAGCACTTTTAAGAATAGCCAAAAATATACATTCACTAAAGAACCCAAAACTTTTTAAAAGCTGGCTTAACCAGATAATTACAAACTTATTTTACGACGAATTAAGGAAAACACAAAGGAAAGTAGACACAGTATCTCTAGATGAAGAAACTGAAAATACACCCCCTATAAAACTACAAATTTTAGACAAAAAGTGTAAACCTCACGAAAAATGTATTTCATCTGAGCTTGAAAGAATAATAAAAAATGCTATTCTCGGACTACCAGAGCAATTTAGAATAGCGATAATTTTGCGTGAATTTCAAGGCTTGAGTTACGAAGAAATAGCAGAAGCTACAAACTCCAGTATTGGAACCGTAAAATCAAGAATCGCAAGGGCAAGAAATAAATTACAAGAAGATTTAAAAGGATATATATAAAGGAGAAACATCAAATATGCAAAGTCAATTAACATGTGAACAGGTAAGTGCCTTACTGAGTTTTTACGTAGAAGACAAACTTAGCAAAAAGCTTTCACAATATGTCAAGGAGCATTTGGAGTCCTGTCCTGAATGCATGCAAAAGTACATGAAAATGCAAAATATGTTAAATAAGTTTATAGATATACAAACTCAAGAAATAAACAATCCCTATACCACAAAACAATATGAAGACTTTAAAAGTAACCTATCCGCCTATATAGATAATGAATTAGATGACTTTCAAAACATAAAGATAAAAAAAATTGCAATATCTAATCCCTTGGCACGACAAGATTTAGAAAACATTTATACATTTAAAAAGCTCTTACATAATTCCTTTGAAAAAACTAAGAGCGAATGTAAATACGATTACTCAAAAAATATAATAGCACAGCTGCAATACGAAAACTCTGATGAAAAACAAATTGATTCATTTTATAAGATTGTTATGGGCTTTTTTGCAATGATAACATTTATAGTTGCAGGTATAATTACCATGTTATATTTTTAAAGAACCTGAAGGGTATTTGCCGGCTGCTAATTGAATATAAGAATCCATATTTAAAGGTCTAACCTGTTTTAAATCATTTGATTTAACCGGATTATCAGAACGCATCTTGGCAATCGCTTCTTTTTGCCTTTTTGCGGCATATTCATTTCTTAAAATTGGAGTAACAATATTACAAGAAATAATTGAACCAACAGTACTTGCAACAACATCAACACCATTTTTAAAAGCTTTGTAATCTCCTTTTATTTCCGGAAAATCTTTTTCTATATTAGAACTTAATTTCCCAATATATTCAGAAGGATTTGCGACCTTTGATTTTATATAATTTTTAATTTTAACAGTTGATAATTTACCAGTAGACACAAGCTTTGACGCAAGATTTTTAAAAGAACTCGTAATTACATAAAATGAGATAATATTTATTGCTGCATCAGCCATTTCTTGGGGGATTAAAAACGACTTTTGCTCTTTTGAAATTTTATCATTAAAAACAACAGCACTAACCTGAGCCATTGCTGACAATATCCACCCTAAAACTCCTGTATGAACAAGCATTTTCCCGGGGTTTTCACCATAATTTTTATACATTACAGATTTAAATTGGGAGAATAAATTTGCCATTATTTTTTACCCTCCGAATCTTGCTGATGTTTTACAAAAGTATTTGTTAGAAATTTTGTCAAAGGAGCATCTATCAAAAAGTTTGTAAACACCATAACACCGAGGGCAACAACAGTTCCCATTGCATTTCTATACTGTTCAAAAGCGTCTGTTGTATTGTCAAGAACTCCTTTAGGAGTAAAAATTGTTTTATATTTAGGAACGCCTTTACCAGGTATTTGTGAGAAGGCCTTTATTGCTCTAATACATCCATATCTTATAAAAAATCCTGTTAGTGTTCCTGCAATAATTTTTGCAATTGTTCTTGCGACAGAAACTTTTCTTGTTTTTTCATCAACTCTCTTATTATGAGCATCAATTACCGGCTGCGTAACAAGAGCCGTAACACCTAAAGCCAGTCTTTGTTTATCTGATGAAAAGTTCTTCCCTATATCTTTTAGGCGATATAACAATCTTTCGCTTGAAAATTCAGCATTAGGCAATAAATCCAACCCTTTTTGTTTGATTGAATTCATGGATTTCCGCACACTTGTATACAGCGGGGAACTTGAAATTGAAGATCTTATACCATACAAAGCCATAATATTTCTACCCAAATCTATAAAGATAATCAAGGAATAAAATTGCCTGAAAATGATTATATATTAATAAAGATTTACAATGGCTTCTGTATAATAAAACAAATATATTTAAATTTCTACCCTACAATTTTGCACCCTTTGGGACAACAGTTATACCCCCTGGAGAAACATGAAAGCCACGGCGTTCATCTTCTTCTCTGTTAAATCCTATTCTTGAATTTGGAGGCACAACAACATTCTTGTCGATAATAGCTTTTTTTATTTTTGAATATCTGCCTATTTCAACATTTTCCATTAATATACTTTCGGAAATTTGGGAATAACTGTTTACCTTGACTTTCGGAGAAAGCACGCATCGTGAAAGCCCTGCACCTGATACTACACAACCTTCAGATACCATTGAGTTAGTTGCCATACCAACCCTTTCGCCCTCTTCCCAAATAAACTTAGCAGGTGGATAATTATAATTAAAAGTTCTTATTGGCCAATCTTGAGAATACATATTTAATTCCGGATCGTAAGCCAACAAATCCATGTTTGCCTGCCAGTAAGCATCAATACTCCCGACATCTCTCCAGTATCCACGTTCAGTATCCGTCATTCCCGGGAAAGAATTATCATTAAAATTATAAATATATATTCTTTTACCTTCACTCAAAAGCATAGGAATAACATTTTTACCAAAATCATGACTTGATTCTTTAATCTGTTCATCTCTGTACAAAGCATCAAGAAGTACATCCTTATTGAATATATAATTTCCCATAGATGCAAGACACATATTAGGATTCCCAGGAATTGATTTTGGTTTTTCTTTTGGTTTTTCAACAAAATTAATCAATTTCCAATCGTCATCCACCTCAATAATTCCAAATTCATGAGCTTCTTCTATAGGAATAGGAATTGCAGAAATAGACAAATCCGCATTCTTTTCTTTGTGAAAATCCAACATTTGAGAAACATCCATCTTATAAATATGGTCGCCTCCAAATATACAGACATAATCAGGATTTTCATCGGTAATATGAAAAATATTTTGATAAATAGCATCAGCAGTTCCCAAATACCAATCTGAACCAGTTCTCATTTGAGCTGGAGCAAGATCAACATACTGATTTAAAAAAGGGGATAATGCCCAACCTCTTGTTATGTGCTTATTTAGAGAATCTGATTTGTATTGAGTTAAAACTTTTATTTTAAAGAAACCTGAATTTATGAAATTATTTAAAACAAAATCAATAATCCTATATCTACCACCAAAAGGCACAGCGGGCTTTGCACGATCTTTAGTTAAAGGATACAACCTCTTTCCTTCACCACCTGCCAAAATCATAACCAATGCATTATCTATAGACATGATAACAACTCCTTTGAACTAATTATATAACACTATGTAAAATATTGCACTACGTTAACAAAATGATATATTAAATTTTGTATCAAAAATGCTTAATATTGAATTCAGATTAGGAAAAACAATTTATTATAAATATAAGGAGTGAAGAAAAATGGTTGACAACATTAACGGTAACAAACTTATTTACACTATAGAATATGGTGATAATTTAACAAAAATATCAAAAAGGTTTAATACAAATATTGAAACAATATTAAAATTAAATCCATACATAAAAGATAGAAATAAAATTTACGCAGGTAAACAACTGGTCTTAGATAATAATGAAAAATTCATACAAAAAGAAGACTACAGCCCTCAAAATATGAATTTGGGAACAATTACTGTTGGCGATAAAGAATTAACACAAATAAACGGTAAAGATTTGAAATCAAATTTTTACGCAAACAATCTTTCAAGTTTAAGCAATGAATCACTAAATGATACAGATCATGCAACTAAAATTGTAGTTGAAATGCAAGCAGGAAAGTCAATGACCAGAAAGGACAATGATACTCCATACAGCATTTTAAACAAAGTTTTAGGAGATCATATAAACAATAACAGTACAATAATAAAAAATGAAAATGGCGAACTGACTGCAAAAAATCAATGGCTTGAAGACACTGATTTATACAAAGCGTTTATAAGCGAAGACGTAAATGGTGACAATTTTACCGGTGCAAACGACAAATTGTTCCCTCGTGGAGAAAGTGGAAATAATGTCCAGATTCCTGCTGTTGAAATAGACAAAAATGGAGTTAAATATTTCACTCTACATGGAAGCAATGAAATACTATATTTTGACGAAACAGGTAAAAAGGTTGCCTTCAAAGATGGTTTGATAGAAGGTGCTTCAAAAGTTCCGACTACACCAGAACCAACTGTTACAAATAGTGAAAAAATCACAGTAACAAAACCAACAATAGATAAATTTGAGCCCCACAATGACTATAATGACAAAGCATTAAACGTAGGAGAATTCTACGTAAACGGGGAAGTCCAAAATAAAAGCGGGCTTAAATCAAATTTTTATCAAAATAACGTAAATACATTTATGAAACAAACTCTAAATGATGAAAACAAAGCAAGCAGACTTGATATACAACTTAATGTTGGTAATGGCATAAATCAACGTGACACTGCTGCAGTTGATATCCTTAAAAAACTCATGGGAAATAACTATAACAAAGCTTCAATTGTTGAGAAAAATTCTGAAGGCAACTATGTTGCAATTAACACACCATTACAAAACACAGATTTATACAAAGCCTTTGTAAGTGAGGCAGTTAATGGTAATAACTTCAAAGACAACAAAATTCTAAAAAGCGACACAGGATTTAATATTGTCCAATTTCCAGCACTAGAAGCAGATGCAAACGGTATTAAATACTATACTCTTCAAACTAATGACGGTGAAATTTTATACTTCAATGATAGTGGTGAAGCTGTAAAGCCAAACTAACTTTTTGTGCAGCCTCCACAACCTTTGCAGTTAGAAGAAGCTGTAATTAAGTCCTGAAAATCAAATACCTGATTATTTAGAATTTTATCAATAACAATAGGATAAAGAACATCAGCCAGTGAAAATATTTCTGACTTAAATTCATCAAAATGAGTCAAGTTACCGATCAAAACAGGATATTGAGCAAGTATTTTACCGCTGCATAAATCATCTTTTACACGCAATATTGTAATACCCGAAACTTTTACACCAGACAAAAAGGCTCTACTAATTGCATCAGCACCCTTAAATGAGGGCAAAAGTGAAGGGTGGAGATTCAAATATTCCCCTAATTCAAAAATATCTGACTTTAACTCTGATCTGTAATCAGAAATCGCAACCAAATCAAAGTTATGGGAAGAAAAGTACTCAAAATTTTGCTCATTAGGCAAAAATTTCCAATCCAAATCCAATTCTTTTGCAACTTTTAAAAAGTCAGAATTTTCAATGTCAGAAACTGCAACAACAGAAACACTTTTATCAGCAAAATAATTTGCGATTGCCTTTAAGTTTTGTCCAGAAGATGAACCTAAAACAGCTATTTTTTTCATATGTACCTCTTTTTATTTAATTACAATATATCTCCCGCATTTAAAGCAATACTATCACCCTTAACTTTTACAATCAATTCCCCGGTATCACTTAAGTTAACAGCTTCACCAGTTACGTAATCGCTATATAATTTTACTTTAATTTTTGTACCTAAAAAACTGCATCTCTTAGTGTATTCATCTCGTATAGAAGAGAATCCACAATGAAGAAAATTATCATAATTTTTAAAAAATTCCCTCAATAATTTTTCGGTAAAAAGCTTTTTATCCTCATACTCTCTTGAAAGTTCCAAGTTAAGAGCAGTAATTTCCTTATCTTTAACCAAACTAAGTTTGTCCTTGTCAACATTTAAATTCACGCCGACACCGAGCACAATACCTTTTAACAAAGAACCGGATAAAATTGTTTCACACAATATACCTGCAATTTTTCTTCCACTTATCAAAACATCATTGGGCCATTTTATTTCAGGTTCCAAACCATAATCCTCAAGAATTCTACACAGCACAACGGACATGTATTGAGTTAAATTTGAATATACTGGATTAAAACAATCAGAAGGTTTCAGAATAATGGACATAAAAAGATTGCCGCTGCCAAAATCAACCCATTTTCTATCAAATCTTCCCCTGCCGCATGACTGTTTTTCAGAAATAACAACCGTTCTGTCAGATAGTCCAAAGATATTTGCCTTAACGTAAGAATTAGTTGAATCTACTTCCTCTAAATTTATAATGTTCATATCATTCATTTTAGCATTATAAAGTATATTAAATCTTAAGGCAACAAAATAATTATAAATAAATATTTGCGATTTTTTTTTTACGAGTTACAATAGGTAACGTAAGGGAGAGAAATATATGGAACATTGGGTTTACACATTTAAGATTGCAGGGCATGCTCTAGCGGTTAATCTGGATACTATATTCACAATGTGGTTTGCAATGGCTGTCGTAATTATCTTTGCAATTATTGCAACCAGAAATTTATCTCTTGTTCCCGGAAAGCTTCAAGCTGTATCAGAAGGGATTATGAAATTTTTCTACGGCACACTTGATACCATGGTAGAAAATGAAAACAGACAGCATGTTCCTTTAGTAGCATCGCTTTTTCTGTTTATTGTAACAGCAAACCTTATGGGACAGTTGCCTTTGAGAATAATTCATTTAAAAAATGGTGGAGAACTTGCATCTCCGACAAACGATATTAACCTTACAGCAGCAATGGCTATAATTGTATTAGTCTATTATGTTTTTATGGGTATTAAGGCAAAGGGACCAAAATTCTTTTTACATGAATTAAGTTTTACAGGTATTGTTATGGCACTTGTCGAGCTTTTAGAAATGTTTACAAGACCTTTGAGTCTTGCAATCCGACTTTTTGCAAATATATTTGCCGGAGAAATATTGGTTTCAATTGCACTCGGTGGACTGGCATATTTCCTGCCATTACCGATTATGCTTTTTGAAATTCTTGTTGCATTTATACAAGCAACAGTATTTATGATGCTGACTATTGCATATATAGGTTCAGCTACTGGAGAAGAACATTAAGTTACTTGAAAAAGTATTAGATAAAGGAGAGAAAAAATGGTAGACACAGCTACAATTTCACAAATGGCACATTTAGGTGCAGGTATCGCAATCGGTTTTGGTGCAGTTGGTGCAGGACTTGGTATTGGTTTTGCGACAAAAGGTTTGATGGATGCAGTTTCTAGACAACCTGAAGTTGCCGGTAAAGCATTCGGTTTCTTCTTATTAGGTGCTGCTTTATCAGAAGCTTGTGCTTTGTATGCATTCGTTATAGCATTCTTGCTATTAGGAAAGTAATCGGAGAAAGATGTAATGGAATTTAATGCTACATTTCTTGTATCTGCAATAAGTTTTATTGTATTTACGTTTGTAATGAATAAAATATTTTATAATCCGCTTGGCAGGGTCATTTCGGAAAGACAGAAGTTTTTGGATGAAACCAGAAATGATGTTTTGTTTTCAAACAATAAGGCTGAAGCTATTCTAAAAGATAGAGATGACAAACTGAGCAAGTCAGTTGCTGACGCTAAAAAACTTGTTGCGGATAAAGTAAATGAAGCCAATGAAAATTCTAGAACACTAACAGGCAAAGCCAAACAAAAATCAATGGAAGAAATAACTTCTGCCAAATTAAGTCTTCACGACGAAGCTAATCAAAGTAAAGAAGAACTAAAAAATAAAGTAAAAGATTTGGCAGAAGTAATATCTTCAAAAGTTCTTGGTATTGACGTAAAAATAGACAATACCGACAATGAGATTGTAAACAGGATTTTAAATTAATATGAACGAATTGCTTAATTTTTGGAAACTTATAGTAGAATCAAATACGTTTAATTTTGTTGTTCTTATACTTATTTTCGCAATACTGTTTAAGAAGATTAATCTTGCAGACACTATTGAAAAAATAAGACTTGATATCGTAAGAACAATTGATAACGTCAAAAAAGAACAGCAAGATGCTAAAAGCAAGTTGGCTAACGCTCAAAAAGCAATTGAACATATTGATGATGATATTAAAGAACGCTTGAATGAAGCAGGTAAAAGAGCTGAAAGCATTTCTAAGCAAATTTTGGAAAATACAGATAATCAGGTTGCACTTATTGAGAAAAATATAGAACGTGTAATAAGTGCAGAAGAAAAGACTATTTCGGCAAGTTTGGCACAAAAGACCGTAAAATCATCCGTTGAACTTGCAAAAAAGCAGATTATTGAAATGCTTGAAAGTAATCCTGAACTTCACAAAAAATATATTGATGAAAGCATTGCAAATATAGACAAGGTATAATTTATGACAGACTCTAAAACCCAAATATCAACATCTGAAAAAATATACGCTGATTCATTAATACAAGTAGGTAAAGATGGATTGATATCATTTGAAGAAATTTTTAATAATCTTAATTTAGTAAAAGAAGTCATATCGCAATCCAGAGATTTTGTCGAAGCAATGGAAAATCCGGCAATAGATGATAAAGTTAAATTTGAGATTATAAATGAGATCTTTTCTAACCAAATAAATGAAAAGATTATCAACTTTTTGAAGGTACTCATAACAAAGAAAAGATTTTGCGAACTGGATAAGATTATTCAAGCCTACTCGAACGAATTGGACGAAATTAATAACATAAAAAGGGTTGAAGTTCTATCTGCAGTTGACTTAACGGAAGAACAGATTAATTTACTAAAAGAAAAACTTCAGAATAAATTACAAAAAAATGTTGTTATATCTCAGCAGATTGACAAGGGAATTATAGGCGGTCTGGTTATAAAAATTGATGACGATATTATTGACAACAGCCTGAAAAATAAGTTAGAAAATTTAAGTAAAAATATAATATAAAGGGGAAATTATGGCACTTATCAAACCTGATGAAATCAGTTCTATAATTAAAAGCAAAATAGAGAACTACGATATTCAAACAGAAGTATCAAATACCGGAACTGTAATAGAAGTTGGTGACGGTATTGCTAGAATTTATGGCCTTCGAAATGTTATGTCAAACGAGCTTGTAACATTTGAAGATGGTAAAGATACTCTTGGTATTACAATGAACCTTGACGAAGACAATGTTGGGGTTGTAATACTTGGAGAATACACCCAAATAAAAGAGGGAATGACAGTTAAAACAACAGGAAGAATTGCCTCTGTTCCTGTGGGTGACGGTTTAATTGGCAGGATTATCGATCCGACAGGTAAACCGATTGATGGTAAAGGAGATATTGAATCTTCCAAAACTCGCCCAATTGAAAGAGTAGCACCCGGTATTGTTGCAAGAAAATCTGTTCACCAACCTCTACAAACAGGTTTAACTGCGATTGATGCTTTAACCCCGATCGGAAGAGGTCAGCGTGAGTTGATTATTGGGGACAGACAAACCGGTAAAACCGCAATTGCAATTGATACTATAATTAACCAGAAGGGTCAAGATGTAATCTGCATATACGTTGCAATTGGTCAAAAGACATCTACCGTAGCACAAATAGCTAAGACATTGGAAGAACACGGTGCTATGGAATATTCTATTATAGTTTCAGCGACAGCTGACGAGCCGGCACCGTTGCAATATATTGCACCATTCGCTGGTGTTGCAATCGGTGAAGAATTTATGGAACAGGGTAAAGATGTTTTGATAATATATGACGATTTGTCAAAACAAGCTCAGGCCTACCGTGCAATGAGTTTGCTACTTAAAAGACCACCGGGACGTGAAGCTTATCCGGGAGATGTATTCTACCTACACTCAAGATTGCTTGAACGTGCCGTTAAATTGAGTGATGAGCTCGGCGGCGGAAGTATTACTGCTCTTCCAATTATTGAAACACAAGCTGGTGACGTTTCAGCATATATTCCGACAAATGTAATTTCCATTACTGACGGACAAATATTTTTGGAGTCGAACTTGTTTAACTCAGGCGTTAGACCTGCAATCAATGCGGGGATATCGGTTTCACGTGTAGGTGGAGCCGCTCAGACTAAGGCAATTAAACAAGTTGCAGGGAAATTAAGGCTAGATTTGGCACAATTCAGAGAATTGGAAGCATTTGCACAGTTCGCATCTGATTTGGACCAGGCAACTAAAAACCAGTTGTTAAGAGGTGAAAAACTTACAGAAGTTTTGAAACAACCTCAATACAATCCTTTGAGTGTTGCGGAGCAAGTTACAATTCTTTTTGCAGCAAATGAAGGTGTATTAGATGACGTTGCAAATGCTGATATTAGTAAGTTTAAGAAAGAATGGTTTGCATATCTTAATACAAATCTTTCAGAACTTGCTGCACGTTTAAATGACGGAGCAAAACTTGAAGACACAGATAAAGAACAGCTTAAAGAAGCCTTAAAGAACTTTAAGAAAACATTTTAAGCTTGTTCAGTTTGTGCAATAACAAAACAGTTTGTAAAAAGTTTGACAGGTGTGGAATAGGGTTATTATAGGCAGCACCTTTAACTAATAAAGACACCTGTATAAACTTTATAAAATACGGTAAGAGAAAATGGCAAATTTAAAAGACATTAAAAATAGAATACAAAGTGTACAGAGTACACAGAAAATTACAAGAGCAATGAAAATGGTTGCAGCAGCTAAAGTAAAAAAGGCTGAAAACACAGTAAAAACTTCACGTCCATTTACTAGAGAATTAGTTTCTATGTTTAAAAAGCTGTTGGATTCAGTTGGAAATTCCAATGCTCAGGGATTAAAGATAAAATCTGCAATTGATAATTACCCGGAACTATTGAAAGTAAGGGAAATTAAGACTGTCGGGCTTCTTGTAATAACATCTAACAAGGGACTTGCCGGAGCTTATAATGCAAATATTATAAGACGAACTGTTCAAACAATAAAGGATTACAAAAATCAAGGCATAAAGACTATATTATTTGTTGTTGGACAAAAAGGTGTATCGTCACTTAGAAGAAAGTGTCAAGAATTAGATTGTGAAATAGTTAAAACATACTTTGAAGCTGCAAATTCTCCAACACCGCAAGGAGCAAGCTTAATCATTGAGGATATTGCAGAATATTTTGTTTCTCAAAAAATAGATAAAATTGAGGTTATTACTACTCGATTTAAAAATATGATGAGTTATTTTGTCGAAAATTGGGATATACTGCCTCTAAAAGGCTTAGAGGAAGACGCTGAGCAAAAGAAAGACAGCAAGTTAGATCCTTTAATGGAATTTATGCCAAATATGCATAGTATTCTTCAAAAAATTGTTCCAATGTATATGACAAATATTTTATATCAATCACTTCTTGAAGCACAAGCAAGCGAGCTTGCAAGCAGAATGACAGCTATGTCAGCAGCTACAAGTAATGCTGATAAGATGATTAATGAATTATCTGTTGTGTACAACAAGACAAGACAATTTGCAATAACTCAAGAAATCATCGAAGTAGTCTCCGGTGCAAATGCACAGTTAGGATAGCTAACTTTGATTTACATTTGACTACTTAAGAATGCAAGATTTTCCGGCTTCATCATTGATTGGTAAGGCTCAAATTGCGTAGTTTCTTTTGATGAATTTTCAGCTTTTTGAGCAGCAAGTTTTGCCTTACGTTTTGCTTCTGATTTATTTGTCATGTATATGTTTAATTTAGGAATACCTACACCAAGAACAAGGCCAGAATACAAGTAACCTGCAATCTGTGCAATACTTAATACTCTAAGTTTACCCTTAGTTTCTTTACGAATAGCTTCCGGAACCGCAGAAGTTGATAATTTCTTCAACATTTGTTTAAATGATAACGCTTTACCACCTTCTATTGAATCAATTCCAGCTTTTTTCAAACCTGCATGTAATACTTCATCTCTAGTTTTCATAGGAGCATTTAAGATTTTCTTCAACACACCTTTTCCATGTTCCTTTTCACTGTAATTCAATAGAGATTTATCCATAGCATTTGCAGTTATTTTTGCAACAAAGTTTCCTAATATTAACCAGTTGAAAAATCCGAGAACATCTTTTACCACAGATTCTCTCAATTCATCTTTATCTCTTGCAGCCAAAAATCTTGACATAATTGTAACGCCATAAATAAATTTAAATTGATTTAATGTAGGAATAAGTCCTTTAAATTGAATTTTCTTCAATAAACCGTTTAAACCGTCTTTTAGGCCAATCGAAGCAAGGATTCCACCACCAAATACAGCTGCAGCTAATCCTTTCAAGCCCCAGAACCCTGCCGAATTGTCTTTTTGTCGCCCTTCAACTCCAACAAAGCCATCACTTCCAGTCTTCTTTTTGGTCAAATAAATATTCAAAGGCTGTATAGACATACCAATTGCAGCAGCAATTCCTAACCCTAACATAGAACGATGTAAATTCATTCGTTTCAAAGCGTTGATAAAGCTGTTTGCATTAATATCACTACTTAATTTAAAAGCCTCACCTACTTTTTCTGTAACAAAAGTTCTGGAAACATTATAAATACTGTCTAACATATTTGACAAAGTAACAACATGTTGTTTTTCTGCAAGTTTAAAATTAGTTTCAGAACCTGTTGCATGGGTAATAACAGACTGAGCATAAGCTTTTAAATCTTTGGAAATAGTTATTGGAGCATCCTTAGAAGAAAGCTCTTCTGCAAATTTTTCAACAATATTGTCAACTTTATCTTTTGGAATATTAATCCAATCATCTCCAATACGAGTTTTTGCATTAGAAAAAACATCCAACAAATAATCTTTTAAAGGAGTAGAATTTTTTGCCCTAACCTGCTTATCCCAAGCCTGACCTAAAATTCCTAAAGTTTCATCGTCAACAAATATCTTATGAGCTTTTACCCCATATTTAGCATTTAAAGAAGCAGCAAGAAGCATTCCAGCTAAAGTTCCATAAACCCCTACCAAGGAGTGGTTGATAGTACCAGAAGCCTCTCTTCTTCCTGTTTCCATACCTGCTGCAGGGCCTCTATTTACAAGATCTATAGTAGTTCTAGGAATAACCATTGAACCTAAATCAACAGCATTAGCACCCCAAGCTTGATTTGTTTCCAAAAATCTCAAGCCTAAAGTAAACGCATCAAAAACACCTGTAAACTTTATATTGTTTTTATTATTTTCGTTATTTTGTTTTATCTGGGGTATAAGAGGTTGTACTTTCATATTATTATGCTCCTTAAGAATTTATAAAAGATTTAAATGCTTCGTTACTTCTTGGAAACAAACCTGAAAATTTTTCAAAATCAACTTTGTTTTTGTTTCCTGTATAAGATAATTGAATTTGTGATGCAGAGGCAGAAGTATCATTTTCTTTATCTAAAGAAGCATTTGTATCTGAATTACCTTTTTTAGCATTTAATCTTGCAAGCTCTTCTGCATGTTTTTTATTAGTCTTTGTTCTTGTATAAAGTGGAATAAACAAACCTAAAGCCAACAATGAGAAGGCAATATTACCTATCTGACAAATAGTTCTTAATCGTTTATCCTTAACAGTTGCTAATTCATCAGAAGATTTCAAAGATGTATGTTTTGCCCAATACCAGAATTTTTGCAAAACATTTGCATCTTTACCGGGACGTTTAACACCAGTGTGATTAATTAAATGAACTCCTTCATTTTGGTGCATTTTTTCCAGTAAGGTTGCAATTCCTTTAGCAACATAATCTCCGACAAAATAGAAGCTTGAAAACGTTGCTATATCTCTAATAGTTGATTCTCTAAGTTCATTTATATCTTCTGCTGCACCCATACGGCTTGCAAAAGTGGCAGTAGAAATAATTCTTGCCTGATCCATCGTCGGGAACAAACCTTTAAACTGGAACATTTTTAATGAAGGTTTGTCCATAAACATTGAAAGGCCTGCAACACCAATCATTGAAGATATAGATATGAATTTTTGAGCTAAAAGCTGAGCTTTTTCTTTTGGGGTTAGTTCTCTATGTTCTTTTTGCTTTCCAAAATCTTTATAGATAGGAGCACCCTTTTGACCTGAAGTTTTATGAGTGATCCATCTGTTAATAGGCTGCATTGAAATAGCTAAAGGAATAATTAAACCTAAGCCGCCAACGCTCTTCCAATTAACAAGTTTTTTAGCTTTAGCAAAATATTCAGCGAGTTTTGACGCATCTGTAATATTCTCTTTTATGACACCGCGTAAAAGTTTTACGGTATCATCACATATTGATTCCAAATTATTAGAGAAAAATGCTTTATCACCTTTAAATTTGATATTCTCCGCGATATGGGTTTCAGCGACAATAGCATTATAAGCCTTTTTAACTGCCTTTTTATCTAACTTGTCAGCCATTACCGCATCAGTTAAAGAGTTCAATGCATTATTTATCTTAGTATTTCCAACTACAATGCGTCCATCAGCATCTTTAGAAAGCTGGAACAATTCAGCAAATTCTTTTCTATCGTAACCGTCTATGCCAGACAAACTTGAAAGTTGATCTCTGAAAGTGTTAAATACGCGTTCTCTCTGAGTACTGCCTGAAGCATTTCCATAGAATTGATGAACTTTATCAATAGAATCACTGTTTGCCCAAGTATTAACAAGACTTGACTTCTTAAAATTTCCCATAATAGGACGCTGCAATAACTTTGCAACAGCCATTACAATAAAACTAGGTATCAAGCAGTTTACAATCAACCCGGAGGACTCACGTCTAAATGCCTCAAATCCTGCATGTCCGTTAGATTCTTTAGTTTCAACAATAGTTCTAGGAACAATAGCTGTAGATAAATCCAAAGCTGAAACATTCACCATTGGGTATTTTTCACATAATTGGACAGCACCAACTAACATATCTCCTAATCCGCTGAAATAAATATTAGAAGTATGATCGCTAGAGTGCCCTTTTTGTTTCTGAGGGGTATATTTTTTATTTTCAGAATTTATTAATCCAATTTTTTCAATCATAATAATGTCTGGTCTTTAAAACTTCACACCTATTATAACAATGACACAAGAATATTAAAAGTCGGGCAAAAAAAAAATTGCCTTAATGCCATGAATTGTAAAGGAGATATTAAGATGAGATTTTGAATTGTTTTTTAAAAATACAAAACTTTAAACAAAAATTTTTAAAACATGTTCACTAATATTGAAAAAAAATAAACAAAAGTTATCAAAACATTAAAATATTTTTTAGAAATTTATTGTAAATAATTGTAACAATTACGCTTATTTTTTGATTTTATATATATTTTGTATATATTAAATCAAGTTTTTAACAAAATTTATAGCATGCTCTTTCGTTGTTACTTCTCCTGACATTTGTGCTTCATGTAAGGCTGCCATAATTTCACCTAATTTTGGGGACTGAGTTATATTTAAAATTTCCATAACTTCATTCCCTGACAAAAGTTTTGGTAAAGGCTTTAAGCTATCTTTAACCTCCAAATAAAATTTTAAAAGCATATTTAAAGAATTAATATTACGTTCAACAATTGCTTCTGTAATTTCAGGCCCGCGAGCAGAAAGACGATCAGCCTGAGCAAGAATAATCGCATCTATTGCGTTTGAGTCCATTTTTCTGACATATCGCATCATTATTTTTTCTGTTATTTGTGCTGATGCCATAACACTTGATGGATATATATGGTATTTTACCATTGATGAAACATAATCAATTTGCTTGTTTGAAAAATGTAATCCTTTTAAAAATTTTGCAGCCAACTTAGAGCCAACATCATCATGTTTTATAAAACGATGCTTGCCTTCTTCTATTGTCCAAGTTGAAAACTTGCCTATATCATGAAGAAAACCGGCTAATTTCAAATGTGAAAGCCTTGAAAAACCACCGAAATCAACTTTTGCTAAATGTTGTCGAACTACGTCATCGCTAGTCTCGTACAAAATTTGAATTTGTTTTACAGTTTCTATTGAATGATGAAACAAATCCAAGTGATGATGACTGTTCGGCGGAACCTGCTTAAGCTCCTTTACGAATGGAAAAATTTCTTCCAAAATCCAAGTTTTGTTCATATTTTCAAGAGCTTTATCGGCATATTTTCCACTAAAAAGCTTCAATATTTCATAATTTATTCTTTCTACTGCAGGCTTACAAATTAAATTTGAATATTTACACACTGCACTAATTGTTTCTGCAGACAATTCAAATCCAAATAATGCCTGAAATCTATACACACGAAGTAAACGTAACGGGTCATCAACAAAATTGTGTTCATTCACATAGTTTAAACACTTATTTTTGATATCACAAATTCCTCCAGAAATATCAATTATTTCTCCGCTTCTAATATCAACAGCGATTGCATTTATAGTCAAATCACGACGCATCAAATCCTTTTCAATACTTCCTCCAAAAGGATTTGTAACATCAATATAATTAATCTTATCTGGCATTACTATACGATATATTTTATTTTCTTCATCCAAAGGGACAAAAGTTGCCTTGAAAAAATCTGCCAATTTTAATGCAAAAATTTTTGCATCTTCATCCATTACAACTATGTCTCTGTCAGAACTTTCTTGCCCCATAAAAAAATCTCTAACAGCACCGCCAACAAGGTACAGTTTGTTATCAAATTTGTTTACAATATTTGACAAAATAAAGTCAGATTTAATTTTTTCTACAATTTTCGAATTCATATATCAAATTTCCTAAAGCAACAATTACCGCAGTTTCAGCCCTTAAAATTAAATTTCCGAGAGTAAGCATAGGAATATGTTTTTCTTTGAACAGTTCAAACTCTCTTGTTGAAAACCCACCCTCAGGGCCTATAATCAAAATGACCTTGTCACCATGATTTATCGGGTTTAAAGTAACATATTCATGCAAAGATTCATTAGCCAGCCTCTCGCAAAAAGCAATGACTTTGTAACCATCATTTTGCAAATCAATGACAGTTTCTAAAGAGGACATAGGATAACATTCCGGCACGTATGCTCTTTCACATTGTTTGGAAGATTCATACATGATCCGTTTCCATTTATCTATTTTCTTTTCAATAACAGACTTATTAAGAGCACAATTATCCGTACAAACAGGATAAATACCATCAACACCAAGTTCTGTAGCTTTTTCGACAACAATCGATTGAGCAACACTTCTGAGAGGACTTTGAGCTAAATATAGTTTAAAATCAAGATATCTTAACGACTTATAACTTTTTTCAACAACGACTAAAATATCTTTATTTGTAATTTTCTCAACAAAAGTTTCGTATTGAACCTGATTTTCATCTATTAATAAAAGTTTTTCACCTTTTTTTATACGCAATGACTTTGCAAGGTGGTTATAATTATCTTTATCGGAAATTAAAACTTCATTATTTACTACATCTCTCGAACTTATAAAAAAATGAGGCATTCAAAACTCCTTTTCATAAATATTAACATAAAAAAATTTAAGTTAAAAAACAAAATTAAGAAAATTGCCTGACAAATATCATAATATACCTAACTAACCAATATGGTTCTTATAATATTTTTTGCATTGCTTTTAAATAACAATGTAACATTTTAAATAAAATATTAGCAAAAATTTTAATTTTGAATTATTATAAAAGTAGCAAAGGGGATTTATAATCGTGGAAAGTAATAAAAATAATGAAATGACAATAGGCATACCAAGAGGGATGTCCTTTTACCATAACTATCCTTTTTATCACGGATTTTTTACAGATTTAGGGATAAAAATTGTTTTATCAGACGTAACTACAAAGGAAACAATGACTAGAGGCTCAGCTTTAGTTGTCACTGAGACTTGCCTCCCGATAAAGGTTTACATAGGACATGTTTTGAATTTAATAGACAAGGGTGTTGATAAAATACTTGTCCCTTCAATACAGTCTATTGCTCCAAAAGTTTATAACTGTTCAAAAATCAGAGGCTTGCCGGATTTGGTTAGAAATGTTGTAAAAAAAGATTTCACGATGATTGAAGCGACCTTGGACAAGTCTGAAAAGGGACATGGTCTGTATGAATTCTTGAAAGAAATGGTTGAACCCTTTGGAATTACAGACATGGAAAAAATAAAAAAAGCGTCAAAAGCAGGATGGAGAACATATAATAATTTTCATATTATGTCAAAATCCGGCATGAGCTACAAAAAAGCAATGAACTACGCTCTTCAAGGTAAAGTATTCATTGAAAATCAAACCAAGGAGTTTCCAATCTCCATTGCCTTAATATCTCACGGATATAACATTTTTGATGAGAGAACTTCCATGAAAATATTTGACAAGCTTGAAAAAATGGATGTAAGAGTTTATTCATCACTTCAACTTTCAAACGAGCAAATGGATGACGGGATAAAGGCTTTAAGAGAAGATATGTATTGGGCTAATGAACGTGAAATGACCGGAGCAGCAGGCCACTACCTTAAAGACATAAAAATTGACGGAATTATCACTCTAACTGCATTTGGTTGCGGACCGGATTCTTTAATGATAGAAAGAATTACAAGACGTGCAAAACGTTTTAACAAACCGCTTTTGAATTTAACGATTGATGAGCAAACAGGTGAAGCGGGATTTATCACACGGCTTGAAGCATTCGTTGACATGTTATACCGGAAAAAACGTGCAAAAATCATAAATAAAATAGAAATTAGCGGGGAGAGTTCCTACATCCCAAACACTAATTATATTGAAACAAAAAAATAAATTGATTATTAGGACTATAAAATAAACTAAAACAAGGTTCAGCTATGAACCTTGTTTTGTATCTGTGGTATTATTATTTTTAAACAGATTTTTGAGGCCTTGTACAGCGTCTTTCATTTGTTGATTTGCCTCTTGTGCAGACTGACTTTGAGATTGAAGTTTTGCATTAATATCATCCACTTTCTGTTGTACAGCATCTTTTACAGCCTGCTTCGTTTCAACAACCTGTTCTTTTAGAGTAGGTTTTTCTATTGCAGACGTATCACATTTAGAAAGCCACTTAAATGATTTTACGGAACTTTTGCTCTCTACACCCCCATTGAACACAACTTTAAAATCTTTGTAATTAGTATTCCCTGAAGAAAGCTGAGGGATATTTGCAACTTTTTCATTCTTTGGATCAGAAGTCAAAGAATTTATTATATTGCCGGTCAATGCACCAAATTTTGGGATATAAGAGGTTAATTTTGTAACTGATAGTTCTCCAAGAGGTCCTAAAAGTGATACTACATCAGAAGATATTCTGCCAAGGACAATTACGTTTGCGGTAGAATTTAAAATATTGTATTTGCCTGTTATATAGTAGGCCATTGATGGGCCAGAAAGTTTAACAGGGTTCAATGTCGCCCAACCGTTATTAAAAGACAAATTCCCTGATATAGTTTTAAATTCTGCAGTATTTTTTATTGTTGGTAGTGATGAAATAGAGTTTACTGCGGCTTTAATAACGCTGTTTGATTGAAGGTTTTGAGCGAACAAGAAATTTTCAAAACGCCCTATATTTAAAAGGGTACCGTCTTTGATTTCAAAATCTGCTTTCCCTTTCAGATTTTTAATCATTTCAACGTCAGTCGCTCCGGAAAGATTAACATCTGCCCCAAAGTTTAATTTACCTGAAAGAGCGTTCTTTATTCCTGCAGAACCCGCAATTGCTTTTTGAGCATCCATCTCGGAACCCTTAAGTTTGACACACGTAAATCCGTTCAAAATATTATAAGATATATTACCGATTATTTTACCGTCAAAGGCATCTCCTGTTATATTTTTTAAATAAAAAACATTATTTGTAAAAGAAAAATCAGAAGCTAAATTTTCTGCAACAATGCCTCCGGATACAAATTTCATTAATGTACCTTTTCCTTTTAGAATAGGGCCGTTAAGAAAAATTGACATGTCATTTAAATTAAGAAGCATGCTATCAATTTTAATAATCGGAATTTCTATATTTCCTGAAAGATAGGGATTTAGGAGAGCTCCTGAAAGACTTACTTCTCCAAACATATCCATTTTTGACTTTTGCAAACCTGGAATTTCCATAGATATTTTCGAAGGTATTGAAATATTTAAATCCAAATTTTGTATCTTGTATAAGTCATTTACTGAACCCTTTAGATACAAAAGCCCTTGATTGTTCGCAAAAATTCCTGTATCAGAGAATCTAAGCGTATCACCAGAGATTTTTAAACCTCCTTTTATCGAAGTATTTTTACCATTTAATTGACTAACATTTAAAAGAGACAAATAATTTGAAGAATTTGCATTCAATGCAAAATCTACATTCTGAGAATTTAAATCTCCTGTTAACAAAACAGACAAAAGCAAAGAACCTGATGATTTGACCATCTTTTGATAGTCTGGAGGTAATAAAGATTTCAGATCAGATGCAAGCAGACTCCCGTTAGCTTTAACATCAATGTTTAGAGTCTTTTGCAAATAGTTTTCAATTTTGCCGGTTATTGAGATTTTTGATTTATTAAAATAAACATCAGCACTATCAATTATGACATCTTTTTCACCAATTGTAACTTGACCGTTGGGCAAAGAAATAGTCCCCAAAGGATTGGTTATATTTACATCACTTACTTTTACAGTGCCGCTCATTTTTTTATTATCTGCTAAAATATCAATTGTAGATAAAGGAGCTTTTAATAAAATATTCGAAGGGATATTTTTTATGTTTAAGTTTTCAACACTTAACTTAACATTTGGGACAAGCTTATCTAAACGACCTTTAATCGTTGAATTTAAAGACAATGTACCGGATTTCAGGTCATTATCTTTTAATAAACTGAATTGTCCTAAAGCCGTTAACAATCCTTTTATTTGAAGTTTATCGGCAATTATTGATAAATCAGCGTTTGCATCGTTTGTTATAGTCCCTGACATTTTTAAAGAATGACCTAATATTGAGAGTCCTGCATTTTTTATATCAATCATATTATTGGACAAATCAATATCAGCCTTAATGTCATCGACAGAAACATTATAAAGTTTGTAATTTAAAGAGGACGGAATAACTTTTATGTAGCCTGACGACTCAACTTTCTTCAAATTTGATTTTAAGCTAAAGTCAGCATCAACCCCACCCGTTGCACTTAAAGTATTAAAATCATAAATATTAAAAGATTCAGCTATACTGTCTATTATTCTTATTATACTGTTAAATTTTGCATTTGATTTACAGTTCAAATCTAATTTTACGGATTTACCATGCTTTATGTTGCCAATAAATTCTGTTACTTCATTTTCAGCAGTATACAATTTTGAATATATATCTATTTTATTTGCATTAAACTTCAAATCAACATTACTCGACGGAAGAGTCTTTCCTTTAACAGCAATCTTAATATCAGAAGTATCTGCAAAACCTTTAATATGAATATTATCAAAAGTACCTGTAGTTTTTATATCAGCTGTTAAGTTTGCACAAACATTATTTTTGTATAAATTTTTAAAAATATCAATTATATTAACATTTAGATTTTGTGTATTAGCAGACTTATTTTGTTCAGAAGAGAAAACAAGCTCATTCAAATCCAGATTCGGCATAACTTTGTTATACAAATTGACATTGTAGTTGAATTGAACTCTATCATCCAACATAATTTGTCCCAGTGACGAAATTTTTACTTTTTTATTTAAAACAAAATCTGTTATGTAAAATTTTGCACCAGATATAGAATATGATTTATCAGAAGTCGCATCAATAAAGGAAATATTATAATTATTAATTTTTATATCGGGTAAACTATTAGAAAGCTTTAATCCATAAGGGAGACCACTTACGACTTCATCCACAGTTGCATCCTCGTTTTTTTCAGATTTTGGGATATAGTCCTCTATAATAAATTTTCCATCTTTCTTTACTTTTAAATTTACATTTAAATTATCGGAAGCCACCATGTCAACTTCAACTTTTTTTAACAGCAAAGGTATGAGAGATATTTTCCCCTCTAAATTATCTGCCATAATGAATTTATCACCATTTGGTAAAGCCACCTCAACATGTCCTGCATACAAGCCGGCCGTTAATTTTGGAGTCGTTAAAATCTTTATACCTTCTAACTTTACACTAAAACCGCTTGTATCTTCAATAATTTTAGTCAATTTACCACTATATGAATTTGCCACTCCTGTAAGGAAAAAAGGAATAACAAGAAACATTAAATAAACTATTAAAAGGAATGATAGTATACCAAGCCCTAAATATCTAAAAAATTTTTTCATCACATAACCCTCTTTTGAAAGATTATAACACAGAAAACTTTTTTTATAAATCATCCAGGTACTACAACAGGTTTATTTTTTCATTTTTTCAGGGTAACAATTCCAAGAAATTTCACCGTTTTTCCTAAACCAAGTTAACTGACGTTTAGCATAGTTTCGAGTATTTTGTTTAAGCTTTTCTACAGCTTCTTCAAAAGTCATAAGCCCATCCAAATATGATATAACTTCTTTATAGCCAATAGTATCAATAATATTTGGGATTCTTCCATGTTTTTCCAGTAAAAATTTTGTTTCATCCACAAGCCCCTGCTCAAACATTAAATCAACTCTTCTATTAATTCTTTCATAAAGTTCTTCTCTTGGATAATTCAAACCTACCCATTTTACGCTGTATTCGGGAGGTTTAAAACCTCTGGCCTGTGAAAGCGGAACTTGTGTTTGCTTTACAATTTCTATAAATCTTATTGCCCGTCTTCGGTCGTTATCATTTAAAAGATTTACAGCATCAGGATCAAGCCCTTTTAATATGTCATAAAGTGTTTGAAAATCAAGTTTCTCAAGATTTTTTCTTAACGAATAATCAGGGGTAGTCTCAGGTAAACTGTAGTTCTCAAGCAAAATACGAAAATATAACCCTGTACCTCCAACAATAATTGGAACTTTACCTCTTGATAGAATATCATCTATATGCAATTTGGCTTCTTTAACATATAATCCAACAGAATAGTCAACCTCAGGTTCAACAATGTCTATCATATAATGAGGAATCCCATCTTGCTCTTCTATTGAAGGTTTTGCTGTACCTATATTCATTCCTTTATACACAAGACGTGAATCAGCGGAAACAATTTCACCACCGATTTCTTTTGCAAGATTTATTGCATAAGATGTCTTCCCACTTGCAGTTGCCCCAACAATAGCTATAACATTATTATTCTGCATCATTTTCAACAACATCCGAGTCTACAAATTTTCTGTCGTAATACAAAAATATTAATACAACAAAATAAACAGCAAAATAAAATAAAACTATACTCATAAATACATAAGCAAAAGGATTAAGAATAGCAAATGTATTCACAAACAACAATCCAAATCCTATCAGCCATAAAGCAATGTATAATCTGAATGAGACAAAAAAATCTTTAAAAAGTTTTGCCAATGAGCGATACAATGCAACAATAGGATTTTTTGTTTTATAAATAATTTCCGGAATCCAAAGCATAAGCAAATACATTACAACCGAAGTAATTACCATAAACAAAAGACTCCACTTCCCTAAAAAAACAATTTGTTCAGGGGAAAGTTTATCAATAAATGACGCCATACCCTCATTGGACAATGACGGATCAACAATAATCTTTTGTAAACTCATCATTGAACTTTCATCCAAGAGCCCTATAATATTTGCACCTAAAAAATATACCAACGGAGTAATCACTATTTGGATGAAAAAGAAAATTACATAAACCCCAACGAATGATAGAAAAAATTTCCCAACACCCTCAGGAATAGTCTTAAATAAATTCAAAGTAGCCTTTGCCCTGTCCTCATCCAATACGAAAACTTTTTTTGAAAGATCAACTGCACGCTCAACCATATAAAACCAACCGGCACAGAATACTCCAAACATAAAAAGTATTGTGATAGATGCAATAACAAATTTTGGAACTGAATCAACACTGTACTTGGAATACAAGGAATACAAATCCAAAATTTTTACAAATACTATTAAAGGAATAGTTAAAATAAGGTTATAATTTGTTATTTTTACAGCATCTTTAAACAATTCTTTCATACAATATAAAAACCTCAATTAATGAATAATTTGAATGTCCATCTTACTTAATAAATTCTTCTTGTTTTTCTTCTACCCCGGAAGTTTGTACTGAAAGCTTTCTCTTTCTTCTCCTCATCAAATCAACAAAAGCTTCCAACCTTGTCAAATAGCCTGCCTTACCTGTCTGCTCATCCATAATCAAAGGAAGTATTGGAATGTCACAGTTTTCACGCATAGCAGGAAAAATATTCTGTGACATAATTTCCGGCATGCAAGTGAAAGGACTGATATGTATAATTCCATCAATTCCTCTTTCATCAGCGTAAGCGACATCAGAAACGCACTCAAGCGAATCTCCACCAATATCCCTCATCAAATATGGCTTAGCCATACGAAATGCTCTTTGAAGATGGGTTTCACCTTTTCGAAAAACTTTAGGTATAATAGCATCCTTCAAAAAACTGCTTATAGTAAGACTTCTTCGAGTTTGAACTCCCATTTTTCCAAGTTCTCTAGTTATGTTCTGGTTCGAAAATTCATCACAAACAAGATAAATTTCGCCTGTTAAATCAACATACAAAACCTCCTTATTAGGATCAATTTTTGTTTTTTGCATCTCTTCTCGAACCAATTTTTTGGCTTTATTCAATTTTCTGGTGTTATCTGCATCCTTTATCAATTGCAAAGCTTTATTATAATGTTTTTCCGCATCGCCGTAATTTATTTCACGTGCTCTATAAAAAGATAATAAGTTCTCCAAATCATCAAGAATAAAAACTTTCCTAATAGCAATATTAATAGCTCTAGCAAACAAAATTGGGTCATTTTTACCGCTTATTTCTTTTAAGAAATTATACATACCTTTTAACCCGTCATAAAGAGTTAATTCAATATATTTTGCATCATATCCCAAGTCAGTCAAAGCATTTTTTATACAATTTCCATACTCACCCAAACGGCAACACCCCGGAGATGAAATCATAGCTACATAATCAGTGCCGCCCTCAATTGCTTCAATAAAATTCCCCAAAATTAGCTTATAAGGCAAACATATTGCCTCTGGAGAATGCTTTGTCCCTAAGGATAATGTTTTCTTGCTTGTATATGGGGGTATAAAAGGTTCTACTCCAATCTTTTTTAATGCTGCGGCCCAAGCAATTGATACCGTGCCCATGTGAGGAAATGCTACTTTTAATTTTTTATTCTCTTTTGACATAATTTTATTCTCTTTTTTATTCTTGTACAAATTTTAAATTTGGATGTCGTGCTGCCAATGTTTCATCAATACGCTTTACGGGAGTATTGTGAGGAGCCGAAATTATTTTTTCGGGGCAAACCTTTGCATCATCAGCTATTTTTAACATAATGCTAACAAAATCATCCATCACTTCTTTGGTTTCAGATTCTGTAGGCTCTATCATAATTGCTTCATGAACAATTAACGGGAAGTAAACCGTTGGAGGATGAGTATCTCCATCCATTAGAGCTTTTGCGATATTTAAAGTTGAAACTCCGTATTCTTTCTGCTTGTCACCGGATAATACAAACTCATGCATACAAGGCTCATCATACGGTAAATAATATGCTTGTTTTAATTTTTCTTTCAAATAATTTGCATTCAGTACAGCGTTTTCACTGGCCTCTTTCAAATTCTTACCCATCATTAAAATATAAGCATATGCTTTAACAAGAACAGAAAAATTCCCATAAAAAGCCTTCACACTGCCAATAGAGTGTTTGATATTATAATCCCTGAAATACCTGTTACCATCATAAGCAACAACAGGAGTCGGCAAAAAATCCTTCAAACATTCCACAACACAAACAGGCCCGCTGCCAGGTCCGCCACCGCCATGAGGAGTCGCAAAGGTCTTGTGCAAGTTCAAATGAACAACATCAAATCCCATAAGTTTAGGATTTGAATAGCCCATAATAGCATTAAAATTTGCTCCATCATAATAAAGCAACGAACCATTTTCATGCATAATTTTAGAAATTTCTAATACATTTTCTTCAAAAATCCCTAAAGTATTAGGATTTGTCATCATTATCGCCGCTACATCACTGTCAACAAGAGATCTAAGAGCCTCTATATCAACCTGTCCTTTTTCATTTGACTTGACAGGGACAATGTCAAATCCGCAAAGATGTGCACTAGCAGGATTTGTCCCATGAGCGGAATCCGGAATAATAACCTTTGATCTTTTCTCACCCTTCACCTCAAAGTATTTTTTTATAATCATCATGCCAGTAAGCTCACCCTGAGCCCCTGCAGCAGGTTGAAGAGTAATGTAATCCATCCCTGTAATTTTTTTTAATGCTTCTTGAAGTTTAAACATTAACTCTAAAGCACCCTGACAATCACTATCCTCAACTAGCGGGTGCAAATTTACAAAACCATCCAAAGATGCTAAAAGTTCATTTACTTTGGGATTATACTTCATCGTACAAGAGCCTAAAGGATAAAATCCTTTTTCAATACAAAAATTTCTGTCCGACAAAGCCTTATAGTGTCTTAAAGCTTCAAGTTCACTAACATTTGGTAAACCAAGTTGAGACTTTCTTTTAAATTCATCTTTCAGAAAATCACACTCTAAATCACCATCACAAAGGTTTATCCCAGATATACCTTTATCCTTTTCAAAAATAGTTTTCACTAAATAATCCCCTGTTTTTTTAAATCCCTTTTAATTTTATCTAATCCTGACTGAATAATACGAGAAATTCTGGACTGAGAAATATTGAATTCCTCAGCAATCTCACGAAGTTTCATATCCTTGAAGAATTTATATTCAATAAGTTCCCTTTCTCTTTGAGAAAGTTTCTTCATTGACTCAAGAATTTCAGCCTTGAGCTCACTTAACTCAATACACTCCTCAGGGGTCATATCCTCAGCCTTTATCTGAGTCGGAACCTCTGCATCCTGCATTTCATCAATAGAAAGAATTGTTTTATAAACTTCTTCTCTTATGTTTTCTTCGGAATCAGTATCAACACTTTGTCTGCGATTTTTCAAAGAGTACCATTTATATCTGCGTCTTACTTCATTTCTTATCGCCCATTTTATAGCTGTTGAAAGATAGGTTGTATTAAAACTCTCAGGGGAATGATTTTTAAAAAGGATATATAAAGTGTGATTTCCTATATTTATAAGTTCAGGTAAATCTATTAAATGAGATGTAGAAAACTTTTGATATTCTACTTTTGCAATTGTTTCTATTAAAGTTTTATAATCCCTTAAATTGACTTTTTGTTTTACATCTTGCTGTGATGACATAACTATAACATTATTCCTATAAAAACATTTCCCATAAGAACATAATAGCAGAAAAAAATATAGAATACCAGACAATGTAATTTTCCTTAACATAAATTATATTATTAAAAAATTAAAATTCAGATTGGAGGCTAAAGAAATGAAAATATTATTTTGCACTGATGGTTCAAAAATAAGTTTTAATGCACTTTATAATATATCAGCGTGGATTAAGAGTGCAGTTATAGATACAATTTGCGTAATTGACTGGAGTTTTTTACCGGATGAAATAACAGTAGAAGAAGAAAATTTTACTTATTCTTGTGCGAACGTAGCAGATACAATTCTGGACTATGCCGAAGAAGAAATTAAAAAACTCGGATTAATAATTGGCAACAGAATAAAAAGTTGCGGTTCAGCTATAGACAGCATACTTGAACAAACAGAAAGCGACGATTATGACTTAATCTTAATGGGTTCACATGGGAAAAAAGGAATTCAAAAATGGCTGGGTTCAGTTTCTCAAGAAATAATTAACAGCAGTAAAATATCTGACTACATTGCAAAGGAGCAAAATAACCGTAAAAAGCTTTTGTTAACAACTGATGGAACAAAGTGTTCCCTTGAAATTATCAGCAAAATTTTACCTGACCTAAAACTGGAAAACAAAGAAATTCATATATGCATGGTAAACGAAGATCCAAACTTCTTGTTTTTAGACGGAGCTCTTGATACGAATTGGCTAATCGAAATTCAAAAACAGCAACACAAATATGCTGCAAGTGCAATAAAAGATATGCAATCACTGCTTCAAGAACAAAACATAAAAATCAATGAAACAGTTATATTAACAGGCATTCCTGCACAAAAAATAATTGACTATGCAAGAACAAACGAAATAGATTTAATCGTACTTGGTTCAAAAAATAAATCAAAACTTGACAGATTTTTAACAGGCTCAGTAAGCAAAAGGGTTCTTGAAAATGTTGTAAGCGATATTTGGCTTGCAAGATGTGAAAACTAATATTGCATAATATGTATTTTGTGTTTTGAAATCCAGCTATAACTTTGAATAATAGTGCAGAGTTACTCACTTAAATACTTATAAGAACACCCGGCACCTGCTGCAGAATATACATTACTTGCTGAAGCAGATCCGATATCTTTGGAACATCCAGAAGAACCATAACTACCATCTGTTTGTCCGATTGTTCCAACAGCACCTAATGGCAATACTTTAATATCTTCTACTATTATTAATTTTGAATATGCAATCCAAGCCGCAGGATATTTCGGAACAGTCAAACTCATTGCATATACATCCCGGCCCAAAACATTAGGTCCTTTGGCAGCACTGTTTACATCAACCAATATTGTATAACCCGAATGCTCCCCGCCAAAATGAATTACTGCACCATTAGCCAGCAAAGCTGCTTTTAGGTCGAAATCATAACCAGTAATCCTATCACCAGCTAAAGAATAATAAACTGAATATATATTTCCAATACCTGCCCAAGGAAATTTTTTACGAGAATTTATATAATAATAATTATCACAAATCTCATCATCCCAATCTTTTGAAATACCACATGTATCTACAACTTTTAGTTTTGATAACATTGTATCTATAAATTCTCTTGTCATGTCATAACTTTTTTCTTCTGAAACTACCATGTTTGGATTTTCAGATGCTACCATCAAAAATGCATTATTCAATATTGAATAACACTCTTTCCACTTCGCATGGAAGTGTTTTTCTTGAATAACATTTATTACGGGGATTGTTGTCAGAGATACTATGCCTATTATCCCAAGGGTTATTAACATCTCTGATAAAGTAAAACCTCTTTTTACGCAAGACTCAAATTGAGTGGCTAAGCTGTGAGTGCCCCCCCCCCGATGTTTTTAGTATTGTTCACAATTTCCATAATTGCCTCTCCAAAGCTTAATTGTCTACAATTATTATAACATATTCTTTAAGAAAAACAATAAAATTGACCGAAATAAAAAAAAATGTAATAATTGGTTTATGTTTAAATATTATGGGAAATACGCACCTTATTTGTTTATATTACCTGCGGCTATTGTTCTTGTAATATTCTTTTTCATCCCATTTTTTCAGACTTTTATATTAAGTTTTCTTGATTATTCTAAAAATATATACAATCCTCAATTTATAGGTATAGATAACTACATAAAACTTTTCCATAATCCAATATTTTATAAAGTTTTGTGGAACACTTTCATATACCTTTTTGTTGCAGTACCGATACTTGCGATTTTACCGCTTTTTCTTGCGGTTTTGATAAACCAAAAAATAAGAGGAGTAACCCTTTATAAAATTCTTATTTATCTGCCTGTTATTGTTTCAATCGTTGTTGCAGCTATTGCTTTTAAATGGCTTTATGCTGATCAAGGGATACTTAATTATCTTGTAACAGTTTTCGGATTTGAGGCAGTAGGATGGCTGACTGACCCAAAATATGCACTGTATTCCGTCATAATTGTCACAATTTGGAAAGGCATAGGATACTACATGATAATATACCTTGCCGCTCTTATGAGTGTTCCAAAAGAACTTTATGAAGCATGCGAAATTGATGGAGCAAACTTCTTAACAAAACATTTAACGGTCACAATTCCACATATTATGCCCACTATTGCACTTGTTACAACAATCAGTGCAATTTCCGCAATGAAGGTATTTGCTGAAATTTATGTTATGACAAAGGGTGGGCCGTTAAATTCTAGCAAAACTATAGTTTATTATATTTACGAAAGAGCTTTTGAAAATTTGGATTTAGGCTTTGCATCAGCGATGGCTGTTATACTGCTAATAATAGTAATGATTTTTTCTCTCATAAATATTCTTTGTTTTGAGAAAAATAAATATCAGGTTTAACGGAAGGGACAAAATTTGAAAAGTATAAAATTAAAAAACTTGTATACACACATAATCTTAATAGCGGTTTCACTGCTTTCAATTTTCCCTTTCATATGGCTGATATCAACATCCTTAAAGGGTAATGGAGAAAACATATTTGCTTATCCTCCGCAAATCATACCATCTGATTTTACTTGGGCAAACTATACAGGGGTATGGGATAAGGTAGATTTTATCGGATACTTTATAAACAGTATGATAGTTGCAGGCGGAACAGTTGTCTTGAACCTTATATTATCTGCTATGGCAGGATATCCTCTTGCGAGAATGGAATTCAAGGGAAAGAAAATAACTTTTTTTGCAGTACTTGCAACTATAATGATTCCTTTTCAGGCTATCATGCTTCCTGTCTACTTAATAACAATAAAACTTCATTTGGTCGATAGTGTAAACAACTTTGCAGGTTTTATGGGATTAATTATGCCGTTTGCGGTAAACGCATTTGGGATATTTTTAATGAGGCAGGCATTTTTAGGGATTCCTAGAGAGATGGAAGAGGCGGCCATTGTTGACGGATGCAATGTTTGGCAGGTTTTTTGGAAAGTTCTTATGCCTATGGTAAAACCATCTCTTGCCGTGCTTGCGATATTTACATTTATCGGATCTTGGGGGGAATTTTTGTGGCCGAGTATTGTATTGACAAAAGAAACCATGTATACTCTACCCGTTGGAGTGAATAATCTACAGGGAATGTTCAGCTCAAACTGGAGATTTATAGCTGCCGGTTCAATACTTTCGACTATTCCGATTTTAATATTTTTCCTTGCTATGCAAAGATATTTTATATCAGGAGAAAATGAGGGAGCAGTAAAGGGTTAATTCTCTACATCTGGAATGTTTACATTGTTGCGTAGATAATCATATTCATCATATCCACTATCAATTTCATCAAGAAAAACTGACTTGGATCCGCAGACTTTAAAATTTTTGATTATAGCATTGTCTAAATCATCTGTTAATACAATTTTGCCATTAACATAAGTAACAGCTGTATTTGTATCTTTTTTATCAGAACTAATTTTGTCAATCAGTTCATTATCAGAGTTTGCCAAAATTGTTCTTGTAACATCATTCATTACATCAAATACATATCTTTTGCGATTAGAATTTGCATTGGAATTAGTTATTAAAACAGTTGCTTTTTCGAGCTCCTCTAATGACTCTTTGTAATATTTTAAATGTTTTAAAAGAATAGCAAGATTATAATGAGCCTCATAATTCATAGGGGCAAGTTCAATTGCTTTACAATAATTTAGACCTGCTTCATGATAGTCACCTAAAAGATGATATGTTAACGCTAGATTGTATCTGGAATCATAATCTTTCTTTAAGATTTTACAAGCATCTTTGTATGCATCTAAAGCCTTCAACAAATATTGCCTTCTCATCTCATATTCACTGTTCAAGAAAACTGATTTTTGCTTATAGGCAACACCCTTGTTATAAAAGGCTAATCCTTTGTTAACCTTGTAACTTTTCTTATTACTATAAACAAAAGGAATAGAAAGAAGATGTCTTTTTGTTTTGATTATTTCATTATACTGATCAATTGCACCGTCAAAATCTCCCAACTTTTCAGCAGAAACAATACCGTAATTCATTCTGGCAATAACCATTTTAGGGTTATATTCAAAAGCCTTTTCATATGCATCAACGGCAGAATAATAATCTTCATAAATTACATACAAATTTCCCAAGTTATACCAAGCACCATAATGTCCCGGGTAGAGTTTTACAGCTCTATTATAATACTCAATAGCTTTTTGCAGCTTTTCTTTTTTTAAAGCCTTATCACCTTTATGTACAAAATAAATACCCTGAACTTTATCAATCTGTCTTTGAAAGAACTCTGGATAGAAATAAATAGCCGCACCAAAAGCAGCGAATACAAATAATGTTAATAATCCGGAAAAGAACTTTTTCAACCGTAATACCTCAATATAAAAGCATTTTACAGGTATTTGTAAAAAAAATCAATACACTATTGTTACGAAATTGTAATATTTTTAATATTAAAAAAGCAATTTGTTAAAGCAGAAAGTTTTTATATAAGTAAGGTAGGTTAAAATTTAATTTGGAGGTTAGGTTATGTCAGGTTATAATATGGCAGCAGCAGGAATGTATGGATTATTTCCAAACCTGTACAATAATCAAATAGCATTAAATGACTTGACTGGATTGGATGTATATCCATATAGCGGTATGGCTATGGATCCAATGCTGACAATGAATGGTAGTGTATTTGGAATGAATGCTATGGGAGCTATACCATATATGCCAGGGTATTATGGTGGAGACTATAGCTACGAAAACTACTTTAAAAACTTCCAAAATTACCAGGATTTCATGATTAATAATAATATTAGAATGCAAGAAAATATGCGTAATGCAGACCTAAAATTAAATTCTCCACTGGAAGGGATCTCCAAAAAAGCCGGTTACTTGCATGACAAGATCATGAGAAATGAACAGCAACAAATACAATTGGCATATAGAGACTTCATAGAAAGTGTAAGGAGTTTATATCCGAACGCAAGTGAAGAAGAAATAAGCAATCGTGCAACGACTATGTATAAGCAAATTAACGGATGCAGTGTAATGGATGATATAAGACAAAACGGCAGAGATTCATTCACTCAAGGATTCCTCCAAACATTAACATTTGGATTTGCAGATAACAAAACTGCGGAAGAAAACATTGCTTTACTAACAGGGCAACCGGTTGGAAGAAGTGAGGATGCTAAAAAATTCGCAGGTAATATCGCAGGCGGTGCAGTAGTTGGTGGTGGTCTATTGGGCTCAGCAGGGCTTATCTGGAAGGGAATTAAAACCGGTGCAAAAAGTAAAACATTTTTAGGTATAGCTGTAGGAGCAGTAATAGGGACACTTGCAGCTCTAGGGATAATTAAAAACAGTGCAACATAAAACAATTCAAAATAGATATAAATGTGTAGTGTAAAAGTATAGTGTGAAAGTGTAGACTAGAGGTTAGAAATAACCTCTTTTTTTTAAATATTTAGCAATTGTTCAACAATTCTTTGAACTCCGTCAAATTTTGCCAAAGATAGGGCACTATTTTGCAATTCTGCCAATTTTGTTTTATCTGCAATTATAAGAGTCAAAACGTTCAAAAGCTTTGCAGGATTTAGTTCATCATCTTCAATATAAAGTGCAGCATTTTTTTCAAGCATGTACCGAGCATTTTTACGTTGATGATCTGCCGCAGCATAAGGATAAGGTACAAATACAGAAGCAATTCCCGATGCACAAATTTCAGAAATACTTAATGAGCCAGACCTTGACAGTGCTATGTCAGAAGCCTTTAGAACCGTTACCATGTCATCAAAATAAGGTTTAATAATAATATTTTTGTCAGTCTCATACTCAGGGTAAATTTTTAGCAACTGCTCAATAACGGTTCCAAAATTTTTCTTACCTGTTTGGAATATAATTTGCGTATCAAATTCTTTTGAAAGCTGTTTCAAAACATGAATAGAAGCATCATTAATAGAGCGAGCCCCTTGGGAACCACCCATAATACAAAGCGTTAATTTATTTTCCAATCCCAAACGTTCTCTTGCGTTAGATTTTGATAAAGTTTGAAACTCAGCTCTTATAGGATTTCCATTAATGTGACAGTTTTTATTTTTAACATATTTTTCCGCACAGTCAAACGCTAACGAAACACACGATGCATAAGGAGCGATTTTTCTTGTAACAAGCCCAGGCTGAGCATCACAATCATGCATCATAAAAGGGACATTCATTATTTTTGCAGCAAGGAGAGCCGGAGCAGAAACATAACCACCTGTACCAAAAACAGCATCAGGCTTATATTTAGAAATATAACCACAACACTTCAAAATAGCAAAACAAAGCTGAAAAATCCACTTAAAAAGCTTTAATCCAAAAGTTCTTGGCATTCCTGAAATGTCAACACCCAAGAAATTATATCCCTTCTTGCTAACTATTTCAAACTCTAAATTCTTTGGATTTCCCACGTAATAGATTTCATAATCCTTTAACGCATCAGCTACAGCTATAGCAGGATAAATATGTCCACCTGTTCCGCCACCTGTTATAAAAAATTTTTTCATTAATATCTGTTCCTTATCTTTTTAATTCTTTTTTTAGAAATATTTAAAAGTATACCTACCATTATAAGTGAAACAATTAAAGAAGACCCCCCATAACTTATAAAAGGAAGAGGAACGCCGGTTGTTGGAAGAAAAGAACTTGCAACACTCATATTCATAAACGCCTGAAATACAATAGAAAATGTAATTCCTACCGCCAACAATTTTCCGTATATATCTGGGCAGCGAGCAGCAATCAAAAAGCCTCTTTGCATAAACGTGAAAAATAATCCTATTACAAGAACACATCCGACAAAACCAAGTTCTTCAGCTATAATTGCGAAAATAAAGTCAGTATGACATTCAGGTAAATAAGATAATTTTTGAATAGATCCGCCATATCCGACACCGCTAAAACCGCCGGATGCGAAAGCAATAAGCGACTGAATAATATTGTACCCAGCACCCAAAGGATCTAAATCGGGATTTCGCCAAGTTTTTAAACGCTGAAGCTGATACGGTTTAATAATAGTTGTCAAACCAATAATAACTGTAGTAATTAAAGCTCCAACACAACTCAAAAACAGCTTTAAAGACCCACCGGCTGCCATGTACATAACAACAGTTGTCATCCCAAGCAGAATAACCATTGACAAGTTAGGCTGAATAAATATAAGACCGGCCATCATAATTATCGGCAAAAACGCCCAAACCCACTTATCCTGATCAAAAAGATTAGCATCTTTTCTAAAAGCATTAGCCAAGAGCAAAACAACTGCAGGCTTAGCAAATTCAGAAGGCTGAAGCTGAAATCCAGCAATATTAATCCATCTTTTTGCTCCGTTTACTGTAACACCAAGAGGAGTAAAATCAACAAGAATCAATGCAAGTAAAATGGAAACCATTATTATGACATTCCAATCAGCAAGTTTCTTGTAATCATAATTCATGAAAAATTTTAAACCAATAAACCCGACAACAAAACAAATAACTTGCTTTATTAAAAACTGTGCGGGATTTCCGCCCTCATCCAAACATTTTGGAGCTGTTGCGGAAAATATAGCCAAAAAGCCAATAATAACAAGGAAAGCAACAACTATTAAAAGTGTTTTATCAGGCGAAGATATTATCACACTTTGAATAGGATGATCATCACGACCGGATCGTGGTTCTCGTCTAGTTGATCTTTGATAAGACATATTGTTTAAATACCCTTCCTCTTTCTTCATATCCACTATACATATCAAAACTTGCACATGCAGGAGATAGCAAAACAACATCCGAATTCAATTCTATTGATTTGTCTATTGCTTCTTCCATCGAAGATGCTCTTAATATGTTATTGAAATCGTTTTTACGAAGGTTTTCTTCAAACCTGTCAGCAGCCTCTCCAATTAATACAACGGTCTTAATATGTTTTTTTATGGCATCACAAAATTCACTTAAATCAGTATTTTTATCACGTCCACCGGCTATTAAGACAACATCACAATCATTAAATGAATTTATCGCAACTAAGCTAGCCTCGGGGTTCGTAGCCTTTGAGTCGTTATAAAATACTGTCTTGTCAGTATGAGCAAACTTTTCTAATCTATGTTCAGGCACCTTAAATGTCATTATAGAGTTTCTGATGTTTTCATTTGAAACACCTTCTATTTTTGCCACAATAACCGAACACATCACATTCTGATAATTGTGATTTCCAATAAGCGGACAATCGCACAAGTCAATAATTTTTTCTTCTTTTCCGCTTCTTTTATAATATATAGAATTATCTCTTATATAAGAGCAGTTTTCACCGACATCACCATCAAATAAAAATACTGTCCCTGTACATTCTTTGGAAAATTCCAGAAGTTTTTTATCTTTAGCATTCAAAACCGAAAATTGGGGAGCTTGAGGGCCCTTAAATATTTTAGCCTTTGCCTTAAAGTAATTTTCCAACCCACCGTGCCAATCTATATGATCAGGTGTAAAATTTGTCCATACAGAAATCTGAGGGACAAATGAATTGCTATATTCAAGCTGAAATGAACTACATTCACAAACCATAAAATCTAAATCTTTATCCAAAAGATCACAAGGGGGAACCCCATAATTTCCACATGGTTCAGCCTTATATTCACTTGACAGTATATGTGCGGTAAGAGCTGTTGTGGTAGTCTTCCCGTTAGTTCCAGTTATCGCAATAAAAGGAACACCTGTTTGAGTAAAAGCAAGCTCAACTTCTGAGATTACTTCAATATTTTCTTTTTTCAAACGAGCCATAATATCACTTCGGGGAGGAATGCCCGGGCTTGTCACAGCTATATATGAATCCTTTATAAATTCATCACTATGTCCGCCTGTTTCAACATGCACACCCAAATTCCTTAATTCTTCAATTTTTACATTATCCCCGGATTTTGGTTCTCTGCTTTCTGTTAAATAAACATCAGCACCTGCTGAATTTAAATACTTTGCAGCAGAAATTCCGCTTTTAGACAAACCCAAAACTAATACTTTTTTATCAAACAATTTTAAATTCGGACAAATAGCTTTCATTAAATAATACCTCTGTTAAAGAAAAAATATAAAAAAACAGCAGAAAAAGAAAGTAAAGCTGAAACTAAAGCAAATACAACAACAATCTTTTTCTCACTCCAATTACACAATTCAAAATGATGGTGAATAGGAGCCATTTTGAAAACCCTTTTTCCTGTTGTTTTAAAACTTGTAACCTGAATAATAACAGAAAGCGTCTCCATAACAAAAACACCTGCAATCAACACAAGTAAGATTTCAAATTTACCCATAACTGCAACAGTCCCAAGCAAACCTCCGATTGCAAGAGATCCTGTATCTCCCATGAAAACTTCTGCCTTCGGCTTGTTATACTTTAAGAACCCAGCCAATGCACCGGCTACGCAAGCTGAAATAATAGCACCTTCAGGACAACCTGAAAAAAGAGAGATTATCGCACACGCAGAAAATGCAAATATTCCAGTGGATGCTGCAAGGCCATCCAAACCATCGGTTAAATTATAAGCATTTGATGCGCCAGTAATAACAAAAACCGCAAATACAGGGTAAAACCAAGATAAATTTAAAACATAATTTCCAATATACACATCAAACGCATTTGTCTTAGTCATTATTAAATACAAAGTCGGCAACATAGCTATAGCAATTTGTCTTAATAATTTACCTCTGGGAGTTAATCCATCGTTTCCTTTTCCCTTAAGCTTTATGTAATCATCCTGAAATCCTGCAAAAGTATAAAATAAAAGGGTTAAAAGAATTATAAAAGCACCAGTATTTAACCTCTGAGCCATAGCAAGAGCAATAGCAGACCCAAGAATTGTAGCTAAAATAATAAATACACCGCCAGTTGTCGGAGTTCCTTGTTTTTTTGCATGAGCCTCAGGAGCACAATCTTTTACATACTGACCAATCATATGTTTTTTCAAAAAATCTATATAAGGCACTCCGAATAGTAGACATAATATCATTCCAAGTAAAAATGCAACAGCAAGCATTATCATAAGTTAATATCTCCGTTAGTTTTTCAAATTTTCAATAATTTCCTCAAACTTCATGGCTCTGGAAGCTTTTAAGAATATTGTAATACCCTCATGCAAATTATCAAGAATGTAACGAGATGTTTCAATGTTGTTATCAAAATGCTTAACATCAAAACCATACTTCAAAAGTTCATCACATATATACTTTGAAAGCTTACCTACCGTCAAAAATAAAATCTTTTTACCTTTGAACTTCTCTCCCAAATATTCACCAACCTGACGGTGAAATTCTGCTTCGTCATCACCAAGCTCACCCATGTCACCTAAAACAACAACCGGATTTTCATACAACTCTAAAAATGTTGAAACTGAAGCTTTCATAGATTCAGGATTTGCATTATAACTGTCATTTATAACACTCATACCCTTAATATTTTGAACTTCCCAACGCTTTTCTATCGGGTGATAAGAGGCCAGTCCTCTTTTAATCTCATCGTAGGACATCCCCAGTTTATAAGCTAATTCAATTGCAGAAAGTGAATTTTCAATATTGTAATCTCCATCGACATTGAGCTCATAAACCTTCTCTTTGTAAACAAATTTTGAATACCCGCTTCTCTTTTCCAAGATTTTTACACTATCAATGGAATAGAATATCTTTTCTCCATCAAAATCTGCAAATTTTCTAATCCTGTTATTATCATTCGCAATAAGCATGTTTTTCAAATACTTGGTAACTTCGCATTTTGCTTTTGCAATATTATCAAGACTTCCAAGTCTTCCGATATGGGCAGAACCAGCATTTGTTATGATTGCATAGTCAGGTAATGCATACTTGCATATCAATTCTATTTCACCAAACCCACGCATTCCCATCTCAACAATCAGAACCTCAGTATCCTCAGGCATAGACAAAACAGTTTGACAAAAACCAATTTCATTATTGTGATTTGAATAAGTTTTATGAGCCTTAAATTTCTCGGACAAAATAGAATATACCATTTCCTTTGTAGTAGTTTTCCCCGAACTTCCCGTTATCGCAACAACAATTGGGTTATATTTTTGTCTTGCATAACTTGCAATCTTTAAATAAGCACTCAGTGTGTCGGAAACTTTTAAACATATCCCATCCAGGTTGTTATCTTTCGTGCAAAAACATCCGACAGCACCCGCATCTAAAGCTTTGGAACAAAAATTTTCGCCATCAAAATTTGCCCCCTTCAACGGAAGGTAAATATCTCCTTTTTTTATAGTCCTTGTATCAGTAGAAATTTCAAATGAACCGTCTCTACTACCATCAAGCTTTGCATCAGTTGCTTTTTTTAATTCCTCTACAGTAAATCTCATCTATCTGACTACTCTCCCTCACTAAGAATAATTTTACCGCAAACAAACATACCAACGCATAAAGTTAATAAATGTTAATAGTGCTTGACAAGGGGTTTTGAGCGGGTGATAATATTTGGTGTATTAGTATGCGGTAACTCGTTAATAAATATCTCTGTAAACACTAGCATTATGACAGGGATTACGATACCAGAAAGGAAAAAGAAAATGTACGCAATTGTAGAAACTGGCGGAAAACAATATCAGGTAGAAGAAGGAAGATACCTTGATGTTGAATTATTAGACGGCGAAAAAGACTCAAAAGTTGTTTTTGATAAAGTCGTTATGATTGTAAACGGTAAAAAATCTAAAGTAGGACAGCCTTACGTTGCAGGAGCTTCTGCTGAAGGTACTATCGTAAAACATGACAAAGACAAAAAAGTGATCGTTTATAAACAAAGACCTAAAAAAGGTTACAGAAGAAAACAAGGTCACAGACAAGGCTTCACAAGAGTAATGATTTCAAAAATCAGAACATCAGCTCAGAAAAAAGCCGCTGAAACAACAGAAGAAGCTTAAACCAATTTTCCGCAATTGCGGAGAAGGCAAATAAGATAATAATAATATAGGAGAATAAAGTTATGGCACATAAGAAAGGTATGGGATCTACCCGTAACGGCCGCGATTCAGAAGCGAAACGATTAGGCGTTAAAAAATTTGGCGGTGAAATCGTTAAAGCCGGTAACATTCTTGTTCGTCAAAGAGGTACAAAAGTTCATCCAGGAAACAATGTAGGTATTGGTTCTGACGATACATTATACGCTTTAATTGACGGTCAAGTAAAATTTGAAGCACACAGACGTGACAGAAAACAAGTAAGCGTTTACGCTGTGTAGTCATTAAAATAAAACTAACGAAAAAAGAATCCTCGTTCTCAGGATTCTTTTTTTGTTGCTAAAAATTATCATAATAAAAGCATCCATTGTTACAAAATATTAAAGTTATAGACAAAAATTTAAAGATTTTATACGCATCTACCGATATAGAAAATGTAATCAGAAATTAACGGAGATACGGATATATGTTAAAAAAGATTAAATCACCTTCGTGTAATGTATGCGACAGTGTGGAATTTATATTAAGAGGAGCGAGAAAACGCCGCCAATTGGCGTTAACATCTGCTAAAATGATTAATGCAGATGCGGGTATTCAAACTGGACTGAGAGCAGTCAAGTAGTGCTTATTGTTTAGTAAGATTGAGAGTTTATATTAAAAGGACCGGTTAAACCGGTCTTTATTTTTTTGGGAAAAAATCATAAAAAAAACACTCGTATCAAGGAGTCAAAATACGAGTGCTAAATCAGTAAAAGAGACATCAACAACAATATGAACCATATAAAAAAAAAGTCAAATTTTTCTGGATATTTTTTAAAATTTATTTTATAATCCTCTTATGAAGAGATTTTTATATTTACTTTTACTAATATTTTTAAGTACAAATGCTGCCTTTGCTGGGTTACCATGGCAACAAGACAAGGCTAAAAATGAACATAAAGTTGTACAATCGGAACAATTCCAAACTATAACAAACCAGGCAAATGTTTTGTATGCGGAAAATGATATCAAAAGTGCTTTTAATTTACTTTTAAGCATTCCTGAGGATGAAAGAACGGCTCAAAATTGGCTCTTGTTAGGGAACATTTTACAAGATCAGGGAAAGTTTGATGAAACCGTTTTTATGTATAACAGAGCAATTCAAACAGACGAAAATTATTATAAAGCATACTACAATTTGGGCAACATCTACCTAAAAGATGGACGTCCCAATATGGCAGTAGAAAACTATAAGAAAGTGATAAAGCTTAAACCTGAATATGCCTATGCACATTATAATCTTGGATGTGCATACATAAAACTTGGGAAATACGGGAAAGCTAAGTATGAACTTCTGACAGCAATTGATCTTAAAAACACTGTTGCAGATTTTCACTACAATCTTGCATATGTGTATAAACAACAAAATAAAGAAAAACAAGCAAAAATATATTTAGAGTATTACAACAAACTAATAGAAAATCAGATATAGAGGCAAAATGTACAAGGGAATAATTTTTGATTTTAACGGGACATTATTTTTTGATTCGGAAAAACATCAACAGGCATGGAGAGAATTTTCAAAACGTTTAAGATCTTACCCGTTTTCTGATGAAGAAATGAGGGATTTCATGTTTGGACGCACAAACGAAGATATAATTGCATATTTGATAGGAAAACGTCCTACAAAGGAAATGGTCAGAGCATTTGCAAAAGAAAAAGAAGCCTTATATAGAGAAATGTGTATAAAAGATTATAAAAATACCGTTCTTGCTCCAGGGGCTACTGAATTTTTAAATTTTTTAGCAGAAAACAATATTCCAAGAACAATTGCAACAATGTCTGAAAAAGACAATGTTGACTTCTACATAGAAGAATTCAAACTTGAGAGGTGGTTTGATCTAAGCAAAATTGTTTTCGATGACGGAACAATTCCGGGTAAACCAGCCCCAGATATATATCTTAAGGCTGCAAAGAATTTAAATTTAAATCCAAAAGATTGTATTGTTGTAGAAGATGCAGTCTCAGGGATAGAGTCAGCCAGAGCTGCAGGAATTGGCAAAATTATCGCTATGGCGTCTATGGAAAGTGTAGATTTATACAAAAATATACCTGCAGTTTCGCAAATTATAAAAAACTTTAATGAAATAGATAAAAGCATTTTGGAAATTCCATGCTACAATAGAGCTATATAAAAGGAGAGAGTATGGAATTTATAAACCAAATTTTATCGTATTTAATTCACTTTATAGAACAAGTAATAACAGTTATGGGCCCTTGGGGAATAAGCTTATTGATGGCAATTGAATCTTGTAATATTCCTCTTCCAAGTGAAGCTATACTCCCATTTGCGGGTTATATAGTAAGCAAAGGGGAAATGAATTTTCATGTTGCGGCAATTGCAGGGGCTTTAGGCTGTGTACTTGGTTCTATTCCTTCATATTATCTCGGATATTTTGGAGGGAGAAAATTTGTTGAAAAATATGGAAAATATTTTTTAATTTCGCATAAAGATTTAGAGGAAGCTGACAAATGGGTTGAAAAATACGGTGATTGGGCATTTTTCTTATGCAGAATGCTCCCTGTTGTAAGAACATTTATTTCACTCCCTGCAGGTATACTGAAAGCTAAAAAAAGAATCTTTTTCACCCTAACATTTTTAGGTTCCCTTGTATGGAGCTATGTTTTAGTTTATGTTGGTGTAAAAATGGGACAGAATATGGAAGCGTTTAAACATATTTGGCATAAATTTGATATTGCAATTGTCCTTATTGTTGGAATTTTAGGTGTTTTATACGTTTACAAGCATGTTAAACACTTAAAGGAATCTTAATGTTTCAATACAGTTATATAACATCTATTGGAGAAATAACAATTGCAGAAGATAATGGTCGCATAACAAATGTTGCATACCATAAATTAAATTGTGAAATTAGGGAAACACCACTCATAAAAAAAGCCTATAAAGAATTGAGTGAATACTTGAGTGGGCATCGTAAAAGTTTTGATATCCCAATAAAATTTGTTGGAACCCCATTTCAAATTTCTGTTTGGAAGGCACTACAATCAATACCATATGGGCAAACAGCCAGCTATAAAGATATAGCAAATTTAATAGAAAATCCCAGAGCATATCGTGCAGTTGGATTGGCAAATAACAAAAATCCTTTGGTAATTATTGTCCCCTGCCATCGGGTTGTCGGAGCGGATGGCTCGCTTACTGGCTATGCAGGTGGGATAAAAATAAAAGAAAAATTATTAGAGTTAGAAAAATTATATAAATAAAAGCCCTTAGCCCGCCTAGGAGGGTCAAATTTAATAAAAGGTTGTTTGTGAATAGAATTGTCTTGTTGACATACATTTAACGGAACTACAGTCATTATTTTTTCAAGTTTCAATTGATACAAAGAAAGAATATCCCGTCCTCGGCTAGTTCTCGCTCTAACCTTGCCCAAGCTACACCTGTTGGTTCTTATTCCTAAATCGTACATAATAAAATCGGTCATAACATTAAGTTATAACCGAATTTATGGGGTGTCTGATGGGATTGTCTTGCTCACTCGCGTTTAACGGGTCTACGGCATTTCTTTTTTTTCAAGCTTCACTTGAGTAAAAGAAAGTGCCTCACCCTAAGCTCGTTCGCTCTCGAACCTTAAAAATGGGTTCTCATCGCCATCATACGCAATAAAAAAAAACTCTCTTTCGAGAGCTTATATTAAAATGGGGCGTCTGATGGGATTCGAACCCATGCATATCGGAACCACAATCCGAGGTCTTAACCACTTGACGACAGACGCCATTTGTTACTTTTCTATATTAGCATAAACATTATTGAAATCAAGACTATTATTGCAAAAAAATTCCGCTTTTAAAGCGGAATTTTTTATAGAAAAATATAATATTACTAGCTTATTCTCTGAAACATATAACCGATTCCTCTTGCTGTTAAAATAAGCTCAGGATTTGCAGGATCTGTTTCAAGTTTTGAACGAAGTCTTGAGATATGAACATCGACAACCCTTGTATCTATTCTATGATCTGGTGGATATGCCCATACATGCTGCAATATTTCGTTTCTTGAAAAAGCCTGACCGGAATTGTTAACAAGTAGTTCCAACAAACTAAATTCCATACCGGTTAAACGAATTCTTTCATTTTTTCTAAATACTTGCCTACGAGCAGTATCTATTTTTATGTTACCTGTTGTAATAACATTCTTTGTAACCTTACCTGCAGGTGCAGAAGTTTCTCGATTATTTGTACGTCTTAAAACAGCTTTTACACGAGCTTCCAATTCTTTTGGGCTGAATGGCTTAATAACATAATCGTCAGCTCCCAATTCCAAACCTGTTATTCTTTCTGAAACATCTCCTAATGCAGTTAATATTATAATAGGGACATCTGATGTTCTTCTAATTTCTCTTGTTACTCCATAACCATCCATCTTTGGCATCATTACATCCAATACGACCAAATCAGGATTGTATTTGTTAAATGCATTTACTGCCTCTTCTCCGTCTTGTGCAGTATAAACATCGTAACCAGCCATTTTTAATCTTGTTTCTAAGATTCGTCTGATACTAGCCTCATCATCAGCTAGAAGTATTCGTTGACGATCTTCTGTTTCATTAGGCATTTCAGCATTCTCAGTCATAGTCTTCATTTCCTTTATTCATATAATCTAACACTTTATCAAATATTACAAAATATTTATTTTTTTTAATAATTGTATCTATATATTAATTTAATTTACAAAAAATTGCAAGTACTTTTTTTTTTAAATTTTATCCAGTTATATAGATTAAAAAATTAGACAATTGGGTGATGTATTTCTTCATAGCTTTAATTGTAAGATAAAGTTTTAATAATACTATGGACAATCAAGAAAGAAAATATCACGACATTATTGCTCAAAATATCAAAAGATTAAGAATAGAAGCAAAATTATCACAAGAGTCTATGGCTGAAAAGCTTAGTTGTTCAAGAGAATTTATCAGCAGGGTGGAAAACAGAAGGGAAAAGGTTAGTTTAAACATGCTTTTAAAAATTGCTGATCTATTCCAAATAAATCCAAGCAGTCTGTTTATAAAGCCTTAGCAACAATATTTTTAAATTTTTCCAAATCTTCAGCCGTATCTATACCCACAGGGACAAAATCAACTATTGAAGTTTTTATTCTCATTCCGTTTTGTAGTGCTCTTAACTGTTCCAGGCTTTCTGCCTGTTCATATGAGGATTGGGGAAGTTCTGTCATTTTTATCAATGACTCTCTTTTGTAACCATAAATACCCAAATGTCCGTAAAAATCGGATTTACCTAAATTTCTTTCAAACGGAATTTTTGCTCTCGAAAAATACATAGCATACCCAAATTTGTCAATAACACATTTTACAAGATTTGGGTTTTCTGCATCTTTAGATGAAATTTTTCTAATCAAAGTCGAGATATCAGCAGAAACATCATCCTTTACATTTTTTATAACTTCGTCAATACTTTCAGGTCTAATTAAAGGTTCGTCACCTTGTAAATTAACTATATAAGAAATTTCAGGATGACGCATAACAACTTCTTTAATCCTATCGGATCCGCATTTATGTTCTGTGGATGTCATTTCGACATTACCGCCAAAAGATTTGACAGCATCATATATTCTTTGATCATCTGTTGCAACAATAATAATATCAGCTAACTTTGCCTGCTGAGCTTTCTCATAGACCCATTGAATTATTGGCTTGTCTTGAACTTTAATTAAAGGTTTACCTTCAAGTCTTGAAGATCCATACCGTGCAGGAATTATTATAGCAGTCTTACTCATTTTGCTAATCCACCCTTCTTACAATAATTGCAACCCATTGATCCTGATGAGTTTCTTTTATTAATTCAAAATTACACTTCTTTATGGCATTATAAACAACAGATTTTTTCTCGTCTAAAATACCCGACAATACCATAATTGCATTATTATTCATAATATTTTTTAAATCAGACATTATTTCAGCTAAAACATTATGCAAAATATTGGCTAATACAAAATCAAATTTCATACTTATTTTATCTGCTGTATTTAATTCAAAAATACATTCTACATCATTTTTTAAAGCATTTTCTCTGGCGACATCAATAACAGTTTCATCATTATCACAGCCATAGACATAAGAAGCTCCAAATTTTTTAGCACATATCGCCAAAATTCCTGATCCCATACCTATATCTGCAACTTTTGCTCCCTTATTCATGTATTCTTCGATTGCCTTCATACACAATTGTGTAGTTTGATGAGTCCCGGTTCCGAAAGCACATCCGGGTTCCAATCTTATTACAATCTCATCTTTTTTAGGTGAATATTCCAACCAATCAGGAACAATAACAATTCTGTCTGTAACACGTGTTATGTCCCATTTTTCTTTCCACTTGCGAGACCAGTCTTCATTTGGCTTATCAGATACAACAAAATCCCAACTTCCAAGTTCTTCGTCTGACAATCCCCGTGACTTTAATAATAATCGTTGATTATTTAATATCACTTCTAAATCAGATGGTTTTGATGTTAAAAATACCTTTAAAATACCTTCTGTTGTGGAAACCATTTCCAAATCCTTATAGGTTTCCTCGGCTAAAATCACACCCTCACAGGGCAAATTCTCAAAACAGAACTCAGATACTATATCCTCAATTTCGGGATTAATTTTAATCTGCAACTCGGTATATAAATTACTATCCTTAGGCATCACACTAACCTTCTAAAAAAGCACCCATTTTTCTGAATTTTTCATATCTTTGAGATTTCAATTCTTGAGGGCTTAGTTTTGAAAGTTCCTCTAGAGAATCCAAAATTGTCTTTTTCATAGTTTCAGAAATCTCATCATAATTTGTATGAGCACCACCAGTAGGTTCTTTAATTTCACCATCAATAATGTCAAATTTTAATAAATCTGGAGCAGTAATTTTTAAAGCATCTGCAGCTTCAGCTGCTTTTGAAGCATCACGCCAAAGAATTGAAGCACATCCTTCGGGGGAAATAACTGTGTAATAAGCATGTTCAAGTAAAAACACCTTATTTGCAACAGCCAAGCCTAAGGCTCCACCGGAACAGCCCTCACCTGTTATAATAGCAATAACAGGAACTTTTAATTTTGCCATATCTCTTAAATTAACTGCGATAGCTCCGCCTTGATTAGTTTCCTCAGCACTAATGCCAGGATATGCACCAGGGGTATCAATCAACGTGACAATCGGAATATTAAATTTGTCAGCATGCTTAAATAGACGTAACGCCTTCCTATAACCTTGAGGTTGGGGCATTCCAAAATTATATTCAAGATTTTCTTTTGTCGACTTGCCTTTCATAGTGCCAATAATCATAACAGGTTTCCCATCAATTTTTGCCAAACCACCAATTATTGCTCTATCATCCATACCTTCTCTATCTCCGTGAAGTTCTACAAAATCTTCACAAATGTGGTCAACATAATCCATAAAATTTGGTCTCTCAGGATGTCTAGCAATTTGCAGTTTTTGAGACGGCTTCAGATTTGAATACAACTCTTTACGATAGTCTTGTGCTTGCTGTTCAAAAGTTTCAATTTCTTTATCTAAATCCATGCCTGACTCCAAACTTATCTTTTTCAATTCTTCAATTTTTTCCTGAATTTCTAAAATTGGTTTTTCAAAATCCAAAATCGCTGTCATAATTATAAAATCCTCTTACTGCTCAACTTTATGCATATCCAGAATTTTTGCCAATGTTTCCCTCAAATTTTTACGAGAAGAAACTACATCAACCTGGCCATATTTCAACAAATATTCCGCTGTCTGGAAATCAGACGGGAGCTTTTGCCTTATTGTCTGTTCAATAACGCGTCTTCCGGCAAAACCTATTCTTGCACCTTGTTCGGCAACAATAATGTCACCAAGCATACCAAAACTTGCTGTAACGCCACCAAAAGTAGGTTCTGTCAAAAGATTAATATACAAAAGGCCTTCATCATCAAGCCTTGAAACAGCACAAGATGTTTTTGCCATCTGCATCAGACTGAGTGCACTTTCTTGCATTCTCGCACCACCGGAAGAAGTTATTGCAAGGACAGGCAATCTTTCTTCTATCGCCTTTTCAATAATTCTGGTAACTTTTTCGCCAACGACACTACCCATTGATCCGCCCATAAAGTCAAAATCCATGACAGCTGTTGCAACCTTATTCCCATTGATAGATGCAATACCAGTAATTACAGCATCATTCAAACCTGTCTTTCCATGAGCTTTCTTTAATCTGTCCTTATAGCTTTCTGTATCAGAAAATTCAAGAGGATCAGTAGGAAGTATATCTGAGAAAAGTTCTTCAAACGAATTTTCATCAAACAGCTGTTTAATACGGGTTCTGGCATTTATCCTGAAATGATAATCACACAATGGACAAACCATATCATTTTTTTCTAAATCTTCTTTTAACAACTGGGCACCACAATGGACACATTTAGTCCAAAGATTCGGATCCATTTCAACTTCCACTTTAGCTTCTAAGGCTCTACGCTGAATTTGGGCCTGCTTACGTTTTTCAAACCAATCTTGTACTGTCATATTTGTATATCCCTTGAAAAAAAATCATATAAATAACAAATTTATTATACTAGAAAAAAAAATTAATAGCAATTTTTTACATTTACAGGTTTTAAAAACTTCACTATGCTAAGCAACAATATAAATAACTTCTATAATAGACAAGTTCCTTTTTGGGGGATTAAATTTAAAACATTAGAACCTATCAAATTGTTTGATGAAATTCATTGTGAAGCAAAAATAAAAAATCAGAGTCCACAAAAGGACTACTTTGTTCGAATTGAAAACGGTTATACTCCCCAAGAACTGTCAATAATAGTTGACGATTTAGATTTTGATGAAATAGGCACAAGCACATTATGGATAAAAGACGAGAATACTCTATACAATAGAAATATTGATGTCAGAAGTAATAAAAAGAAATCTTTGGGTGCGGGCAGTGTTATGAAACTTGGAGAAATAATTACAATGCTTGAAAATAACATTGACAGAATTGAATTACACTCACTCGGGCAAGCTGTGTATTTTCACTCAAAATTTAAATTCAAACCCGCTATAACAGATTTTAATGAACTTACAGATTACATAAACTATGATATTTTGAATAAAAGCAACAATCCCAAATTCAAGCATGTTTGCGAATTGGCAGAGAAATGGTTAAACAAGAAAAGCCTTAGTCACAAGCATTTAGAAGAAGGGAACAATATACTTTATGAATATTTACAAACTGTAATTGAAAACAAGTTAAATAGAGACGAAGAATTTGAAATATATCCAGGGTTTGATATGGTTTTAACCCGACAAGATATTTTAAAAAACAAAGAATACTTTAATGCTCTTTTTAGAAAATTTGATATAGACTATCAAATTAGTGATTCTTTTTGTTCTGCAAAAACTTCTTGACATCGACAGAAATTTGAACATTTTGTAAAGACATATGATATTTTCTCAAATTTGCTATAGCATCTTGTTCTTCAAGCAAGTCTCTTTTAGGGACTTTTATAGAAGACTTCACCTTTTCAAATTCTGAAGGAGATTTTTTATTTATAAATTTTGAGATAATCTCATCAATATTACTTCCACCTATCGAATATTTGGAGGCCACCTCAGCAGTAGTAGCTCCTTGAGGCAATGTATAAAGCCAATTAACAGTTAAAACATCACCTTGAGAAACAGAATTAATTCCTTTTTGATGCGGAGTATACATTATATCTGCCGGATTGTGACTATGTCCCAAGCCTATTGCATGCCCAATTTCATGCAAAATGGTATGATAAACCTCGCCCTCATCCATATAATCCGCATGAACACGACCATCAGTTAACCCAATTGCAACTTCAGCACTATAAAGCCTATTCGATGAATCATAATTAAAGTAGCAATGCCCTAAAGCTTTTCTCTCAACCCTTTTCCAATCAACATTGATATTCGATTCCAATAAATTGTTAACAACCTTAAAAGCAACTCTTCCCTTAGTAGCTTTTTGCCACTCATCAAGTGCTCTCAACACCATTTGACGATATTTATACTCTTCTCCCTGCTTTGAGTAAAACTTCATAGGTGCAACAAAAACCTTTAAAGGCATAAACGTCCACCTCATGATTTTCCCATTTTTTAAAGATTCAGCAACATAAGTGTACTTTTGCATATTTTTATTATATAATAAATGTTAGATAAAATCTATATATTAAAGACTTAGGAGAGAAACTTATGAATATTATGCAAATGATGAAACAAGCACAGAACATGCAGCAAAAACTAAAAGAAACTCAAGCTGAACTTATGAAAACAGAAATAACAGGTGAAGCTGCAGGCGGAGCCGTAAAAGTTGTATGTGATGGGCAAGGGAAATTCAAATCAATAACAATAACAGCAGAAGCAATTAACCCTGATGCCCCTGATTCTGTTGATCCTGAGATGATCGAAATGCTTGAAGATGTTATATCAACAGCTATTTTTGATGCAAGTGACAAAGCTTCTAAAGAAATGGAAAAGAAAATGAAAGCAGTCACAGGAGGAATTAATATCCCGGGGCTTAATTTCTAATGATTTATCCAAAATCAATAGCTTCATTAATTGAACACTTCCAAAAATTTCCTTCAGTAGGCCCAAAGTCTGCTCAAAGAATGGCGTTCTATTTGCTGAGAATGCCAATTTCTGAAGTGGAAAAATTTGCACAAAGTATGATTGACGCAAAGAAAAACACAAGAACTTGCGAAATTTGTTTTAACCTTTCAGTGACAAGTCCTTGCGAAATTTGTAGTTCTCCTCAAAGAGACAAATCAATCATTTGCGTTGTAGCCGAAACTAAAGATTTGATTGCAATTGAAAAAACAAATGAATACAAGGGACTATATCACGTTTTGCAAGGCTTAATTTCTCCTATGGATGGAATCGGAGCTGATGATATAAGGATAAAAGAACTTCTTAACAGACTCACAAATACTGAAATTAAAGAAGTTATACTTGCATTAAGTCCTTCTGTTGAAGGGGAAGCCACAAGTCTTTATTTAAGCAAATTGATTAAACCCTTTGGGATAAAAATTTCAAGGATAGCATTCGGACTTCCTGTAGGAGCAGATTTGGAATATGCTGATGAAATAACGATAGCAAAAGCTATTGAAGGAAGACGTGAATTATAAATTTATATTTATATTTGTTAAGGTGAATTAAAACAGCCTTAATTGAGATAACGTTTTGTATGTTATTTTTATGATAAAATCTAACATATAATAACTTTATATGAGGAATTAATTATTATGAAAATGTCTAAATTATTTGTACAAACACTTAGAGAATTTCCCTCTGATGCGGAAGTTATCTCTCATAAAATGCTTGCAAGAGCAGGGTTTATAAAGAAACTTGCACCTGGGATTTACACATACATGCCCCTAATGTGGAAAGTTTTGAAAAAAATTGAAAACATTGTCAGAGAAGAAATGGACCGTTCCGGTGCACAAGAACTTTTAATGCCGTTTGTACAGCCAAAAGAATTGTGGGAAGAATCAGGAAGATGGGAAGTATACGGAAGAGAATTAATGCGTCTCAAAGACCGTCATGATAGAGACATGTGCTTAGGACCAACACATGAAGAGATCATTACATCAGTTGCACGTGACGGTTTGAAGTCATACAAACAGCTTCCGGTAAATTTATATCAAATCCAATCAAAATTTAGGGATGAAATCAGACCAAGATACGGACTTTTAAGAGGTCGTGAATTTATAATGAAGGACGCTTACAGCTTTGACCTTGATGAAGCCGGTCTGGATAAAGAATATGTTAATATGGCCCAAGCTTATAAAAGAATCTTTGAAAGATGCGGGCTTGAAACAAAAATGGTTCAATCTGATTCAGGTGCGATTGGTGGAAGTGTTTCACATGAATTTATGGTAATTACAGACACTGATGCAGGAGAAAATGATGTATTTTATTGCAATTCTTGTGACTACTCGGCAAATTCCAATCATGCAATATCAAATTTAGTTGATGCTGTAGTTGATGGAAAGGATTATTTTAGCAAAACACAAATAATTGACACTCCAAACACACATTCAATTGAAGAGTTAAGTAAGTTTTTAAATATCCCTGATACTCTGATTTTAAAAACTTTAGTCTATATAGTTGACAAAAAACCTGTATTAGCATTAATTAGAGCGGACAAAGCCGTTGAAGAAACTAAATTAATGAATGCGGCAAAAGGAATAGAAGTCAGAATTGCATCCCCTGCCGAAATAGCTGAACTTATGGAAGAAAAAGGATTTGACGCTGTTCCGGGATTTATTGGCCCCAAAGGTATGAATGGGCTGACTATAGTTGTTGATGAAACTGTACGGGATATGAAAAATTTCGTTGTCGGAATTAATCAAACGGACAAACACTTAGTTGGAGCTAATTTAAGCGACTTAGGCATAGATAACATTGAATATACCGATATAAGACTTGTCCAAAAGGGTGAATTATGCCCGCAATGTGGTAAACCTCTTCAAGTAACAAAGGGAATTGAAGTTGGGAACATATTCAAATTGGGAACAAAATATTCAAAGCCAATGAACGCAGTATATACAGATATAAACGGCAAAACACACCCTTACGTTATGGGATGCTATGGAATAGGTATCTCAAGAACTGCTGCGGCAGCTGTAGAAGCTCATTATGATGAACACGGGATAAAATGGCCTATTTCAATTGCTCCTTACCATGTTGCAATCGTTCCTGTCAATATTAAAGATGAACTTCAAATGCAAGTTGCAGAAAAGATGTATAAAGATTTATCTGAAGCCGGAATTGAAGTTGTTCTTGATGATAGAGACGAAAGAGCCGGTGTAAAGTTTAAAGATGCAGATTTAATCGGATTTCCGTTCCGCGTAACTGTCGGAAAAACTATTAATGAAGGTTTTGTCGAATATAAAGTCAGAGAAACTGGCGAACAGGAAAAATACACACCGGAAGAGGCTTGTAAAAAACTTGTAGATATAATCAAAGCGGTTAAATAATTAACCGCTTTTTTTATAAGAGCAAATTTTAATATTTATGATTTTTGGGGTTACTATGAAGCCGATACGAACAGAAGAAATAAATAGCCTTAGGTTTGCAATTCAACATTTTCAGGATTGTTATCTTGTATCGTCAGTCGGGGCCTTGGCAAACAGCACTAATGGGAGAAGAATTTTATCAGAAAACATCGCACATACACAGGATGGATTTCGTGTAAGATTTAGAAATATAAACGGGCAAACAAGAGATTTTTTTGTTACACAAAAGGAAATGGATAATCTGATTTACATGGATAAATACTGCAACCCGATAGAGGTAAAAATCCCCCATAACCCAATTGTTAAAGCTATAGAGGTTGCAATGGAAAAGCTTTTAACACAAAATCCAGGTAAAAAACCATGGATATGTAGATTTCCACGTTGCAATGAAAAATTTGAATTCAATAAACCTTCTAATTTTCTGGAAATGTTTACAGGAATTAAACCAACAATATTGAACGAAAGCGGGTTAATGCTTACTCTAAGATCAAAACAAAAAACCGCTGCTAATTTATTTGAAAGAATAAAACACAACCCTGATAACAGTTTTGTTGGAGGTACATCAATATGGTTTAATAAAGATTTAATGAGTACCCACTGTTATAGCTTAAACGGTATAAATAAAGATTCCTTAGAAATATTTGACCACAGACAACAAAAGAATATAAGACTAACATTTCAGGATGTAATAAAAAAAATGAAGTTTATCGTAGGCTATTTTAATGACGACTTGGTCTAATGACTATGGTGCTTAAACGCATAATACTTAAACAAAATATAAGTTACAATAGCCGCTAAACAAATAGAAATAATTTGACCAACGTAAACATTTTTTGTTATATACCTGACAATCATCTCCAAAATAACAGCATTAAATGCATAACTTACAACCCAAGTAGTGCAACACTTTAAATACTCTTTTACCCAATTTCCTTTAGTACAGAATACAAACAGTTTTTGATTGACAAATGAGAAAATTGAGGAAATTGCCCACTGCAATGCAACACAAACTTGATAATGCTCTTGTCCTATTAAGTAAACGGCAATCGCAAAAATTATATAAGAAAAAGCAGCGTTTATACCGCCTATGAACAAAAACCTTATTTTATCAGGGATAGCACACCACTTATTATAAAAATTTAATGCAATTTCTCTACTCACTAATAAGCCTTTCCAACCAGAGAATTATGTGTTTTAATTTCCAATTCATCGTCCAGTTTTGCTAATTTTATCTTTTCTCCGTACTTTTTCTCAAGTGCAAGTTCAATTAAGTAATCTGCAAAAGTTGGATTTTTAGGGAGAAGAGAACCGTGTAAATAAGTTCCAAATACATTTTTGTACCTTGCACCTTCAGTTTTATCTACTCCATTATTTCCATTCCCAACTATAACTTTTCCAAGCGGAACTGTATCTCCTTGAATATAAGTCAAGCCGCTATGATTTTCAAAACCAACCAAAGTTTTTACATCTAAAAAATTATTTTCAACAGTAACATTCCCAATAAATCTTTTTTTTCCGGCTACTGTGTATGCATCAAGCAAACTGATACCAAGAAGTTTGTCACCATCAAACGGCTGATAATAATGTCCAAATAGCTGATATCCACCACATATACCGAGGAAAACAGCATTCTTGTCGCGTTCATCAATCAAAAAGTCTTTATTCTTGTAAAGCTCTTCTGAAACCTCTACCTGCTGTCTATCCTGACCTCCTCCAATGAAATATAAATCATGTTCTTTTATATTGTCGCCTATACCAATAGAATCATATTCAACCTTAATCCCTCTCCATTCACAGCGTTTCATAAGAGTTATTATATTCCCCATATCCCCATATAAATTTAAAAGTTTGGGATAAAGATGGCCTATTGATAATTTTAAACTTCCCTCTTTCATGCCTTTATTATATCACAATTATCGTGGTAAAATATAAAATATGATAGACACGCATACGCACATAAACATGATAGAAAGCATAAGTATAGAAGAAATTCTAAACAATGCAAAAGAAAACGGAATTGAAAAAGTCATAGTACCGTCGGCAAACCCTAAAGATTTCCCCGAAATTGCAGAACTTATTAATAAATATGACAATGTTTATGGGATGCTTGGTGTACACCCTTCCGATGCAAAGGATTGGGATGACAGTCTGATTAATCAAATAAAAGATTTGTGCAATAACAAAAAAATTGTAGCCATAGGAGAAATAGGACTTGACTACTATTGGGATAAAAGTTTCAATGACCTTCAAAAGGATGTTTTTATAAAGCAAATAAAACTTGCAAACGAACTAAATCTACCACTAGATGTACACGACAGAGAAGCACACAAAGATACGTTTGATATATTAAAACAATATAACATAAATTCAAAAGTTGTTATGCACTGTTTTTCCGGAAGCGTTGAATTTGCCAAAGAATGCGTTAAAGAAGGTTACTATCTAGGTATCGGCGGAGTTGTAACCTTTAAAAATGCCATAAAAATGAAGGAAGTAGCAAAACATATTCCTTTAGAATATATAATTCTTGAAACAGACGCCCCCTACTTAACCCCCGTACCATATCGAGGCAAAGAAAATCAACCGGCTTACGTAAAATATGTGGCTGAAGAAATTGCAAAACTGAAAGAAATATCGTATGAAGAAGTAAAAAATGTTACCACATCAAATGCAGAAAGAATCTTTAATTTATGAAAGAACGTTTAGATAAATATCTCACAGACCTCGGTTACTTTGAAACCAAAAGTAAGGCATCAGCAGCCATTCTTGCAGGTCACGTTAAAATAAATGACGAATATATAACAAAAGCCGGATTTCAAATTAATCCTGAAAAAGAATACGACATTGTGGTAAAATCAATGCCATACGTTTCCAGAGGTGGATTTAAATTAAAAAAAGCACTTGATGCATTTAATTTTGACGTAACAAATCGAATTTGCTTTGATGCAGGGGCGTCGACAGGCGGATTCACGGACTGTCTACTTCAAAACGGTGCAAAATTTGTATACGCAGTAGATGTGGGTTATGGCCAACTTGATTGGAAAATACGTTCAGATAAGCGTGTTAAAACTATTGAGCGGACAAATTTAAAAATATGCAAATTCACAGACATTTATTCTCAAAATGAGCCGATTGCAAATCTTCTCGTGAGTGATTTGTCATTCATTTCACTTACAAAAGTTATGGGAAATTTAAAAACTCTTTTAGATCCGCATTTTCACGAAATGATATGCCTTATAAAACCTCAATTTGAAGCAGGAAAAGAAAAAGTCGAAAAAGGCGGTGTAGTAAGAGACAAAAAAGTACACAAAGAAGTTATAGAAAATGTTTTAGAATTTGCTCAAAAGCTTAATTATACAATTAAAGGGCTTACATACTCATCTATAAAAGGTCCATCAGGGAACATTGAATATCTGGTATGGCTTTCAACCGAACCCTCAGAAAAAAACTCGTTTGATATACAAAAAATTGTAGAAGACGCACACTCAAATTTAAATAGCTAAACTTTTGGAACAGTAACCAAAGGTGTTGCCCCATACAAATCAATATATCTGAAGAAATTTAAAACAATTCCCGGCGGGAAAAAGTAGTTATTATTTGTCGGCGTGATTTTTAACATAGAATGAGTACTGTCAACCTTTACAACACTTGCAAGGTACTGCTTATTAACAGCAGAAAAGAGAATGTACCCCGTTTTTGATTGAATTTCCTCTACATCAAAATTATTTGCATTCGCACTCGCAATAGCCATATAAAACAATTTATCCTGAGGTAAAATGTACGTTCTTGTACAAATATTAAAATTAACATTTTGAGGAGTTATCAGATTGCTCAGCAACAAATCATTTTCAGCACAAACTTTCAAAGATGTAAGCGTACAAAAAATTACAAAGACTATTAAAAATTTTATTGTTCTTTCCATGATTCACCTACACTTATATCTACTACAAGAGGAACAGAAAGAGGTTGATTTAATTCCATTGCCTCTTTTACAAGTCTTTCCACAACTTCAAGCTCAGACTTCAAAACTTCAACAACAAGTTCATCATGAACCTGAATAATCATCCTTGATTTTAATTTATTTTCTTTTAATTTATTATAAAATTCAATCATTGCAATTTTCATCAAATCCGCCGCAGAGCCCTGCATAGGCTGATTTATTGCAGCACGTTTTGCAAATTCTCTTATCATTGCATTAGAACTTGAAAGTTCCGCTCCTAAATAGCGTTTTCTTCCGAAAATTGTCTGAACATAACCCTTTTCTTCAGCTTCTTTTACGGTACCTTCCATATAAGCCCTAACATAAGGATAAGTTGCAAAATACTTGTTAATAAATTCCTCAGCTTCAGCATTTGAAATTCCAAGAGCCTTCGCCAAACCATATTTACTCTGCCCGTATATTATACCAAAATTGACAGCCTTTGATTTATAACGCATATCCTTTGTGACTTGCTCAACAGGAACATCAAAAACCTTTGAAGCTGTGAGGGTATGAACATCTATTCCGTTATTAAAAGCCTCAAGCAAGTGTTTGTCCTGCGTTATGTGAGCTAAAAGCCTGAGCTCAATTTGAGAATAGTCAGCAGATAAAATTAAAGAATGCTCTTTATCTTCGGGAACAAACGCATTTCGAATTTTATTACCTTCCTGTGACCTGACAGGAATATTTTGCAAATTCGGATTTGAAGAAGACAGCCTACCGGTAGCAGTGACCGTTTGATTATAAGTAGTGTGAATACGTCTGTCTTTCGTATCAATCAATGCGGGTAAAGCTTCTGTATAAGTTGACTTCAGCTTAGCATACTTTCTATACTCCAATATCAATTGTGCAATTTCATGTTCTTCTGCCAACTCTTCAAGAACGGCAGCATTTGTTGAATAGCTTGTTTTCCCGCGTTTTTTCTTTGCTTTTAAACCCATTTTATCAAACAAAATTTCCCCAACCTGACGCGGAGAATTTATGTTGAAACGGCAGCCTGCAAGTGCATATATTTTTTCTTCAATATTTACAAGCTCCACATTCATAGAACTTGTCAACGAGGCAAGGTACATCTCATCTACAGAAACACCATCATATTCCATTTGAGCAAGGACAAAAGTCAATGGAACCTCAATATTATAAACAATATCAAGTTCTTTTTCGTCTAAATTCTCATGCCAAAATTTTGTAAGTTCCAAAATACAAACAACCATATCACAGGTATAAGTCAACACCCCATCAATCGGTGCATCATTTAATTTTATCTGTTTCTTTTTGTCTTTCTCAAACGGGGCGAAAGCTACAACAGCATGACCCAAATGTTCCATTGCTTGAATATCAAGTTCATGATTTCTCTGCGGGTCCTTCACATAACTAGCAAGCATAGTATCAAAAATTATACCTTTAGAAAAAATATCAAAGCATCTTAAAACATTATACGCACTTTTTGCATTATGCGTAACTTTCTTAATCAGAATATTTTCAAAAAAGGGTTTCAAAACTTCCAATACATCTTCTTTATTCAACTGAGATTCAATATTTGAATGGCTTAAAGGGATATAAAAACTCCTATAAGTCCGAGAAGAACTCTTACAATCAATTCTTTCTCCCGCTGTCATATCGTCAGACAAACAAAATGCAATCCCAATCAGTTCGGATCTTACAGCATTAACAACATCAGCATAAATATTAAAAGCCACAATAGATTGTTTGGATAATTCATCTACAAGCTCTCTTAAACCTGAACTGTCAACAATTAACTTACTGACATTGTCAAAACCTGATTCTTTATTAATTTCTTCATTAACAGCCTCTGAAAAGAAACCCAATTGGCAAGAACCTTCGTTGTTCTGTTGATTTAAAGTGGTGGTACGTTCAACCTTATCAAATGAATACATTATTTCATTAATATTCTTTATAAATGTATAAAACTGCATTTTTTTAAGATATTCAGTAACAACAGAAATTGGTGGTAATTCAATTTTCGTTTTTTCAAAATCAAAATTAACATCCAAATCCCTTACAATAGTTGCAAGATACTGGCTCAACTTTGCCTGCTCTTTACCAGCACAAATCTTCTCGCGAACGGACTTTTCAGGAATATTTTCACATTCTGCAAGGACATTATCAAGTGTTCCGTATTTTGCAAGAAGTTTTTGAGCAGTCTTTTCACCGATACCTTTCACACCAGGAATACAATCGGACACATCGCCTCTAAGTCCCTTATAATCAATAACTTGATTAGGATAAACTCCTAATTTATCATAAATCCTATCCCAATTATATTCAACAAGCTCACCCTTTGAAGGCAATATAACTTTGACACACCCGTCCTTATCAACCAGTTGGAAGGCATCCTGATCTCCTGTTAAAATTAAAACCTTATGTCCTAATTCACAAGCTTCTTTTGATATAGTACCAATAACATCATCTGCCTCATATCCTTCCTTTGTATAAACAGGAATATTAAATGCTCTCAACCCCTCATAAATAAGTCCCATTTGAGCTCGCATATTATCAGGCATAGCTTCTCGATTACTTTTATACTCTGTAAAGGTTTCAGTTCTAAAAGTCTTATGACTTACATCAAAAGCTACAGCAATAGCATCTGCTTTCAAAGTTTCATCTTTTAAAAGATCGAACACAGCCTTAAAAAAGCCATAAACAGCCCAAGTCGGTGTTCCGTCAGAAGTCCTCATATTGGTTCGCTCAAGTGCATAATATTGCCTAAATGCCAGAGCATGTCCATCAATTAAAATAAGTGTTTTGCTATTCCCCATAGATATATTTTTTCATAAATAAACGCATATTACAAATATGTTAAGTAAAATTTCGCTAAAAAAGGCGGAATTTAAATTCCGCCATCAAATTATGCTGTAATTTCTTTATCATGATTTTGCGTCGGAAGTTGGACAACCTCTGCATTTTTTCTATTCTTAACCATATCAGCCGTAACAACAAATTTTGTTACATCTCCCTTAGTTGGAACATCATACATAACATCAAGCATGATTTCCTCTACAATTGAACGCAATGCACGAGCTCCGGTTTTACGTTTAATAGCCTCCTGTGCGATCAAATCAATGGCTTCTGGTTCAAATTCCAAATCAACGCCATCCATCTCCAACAATGCCTGATACTGTTTTAAAACAGCATTCTTAGGTTCAGTTAAAATCATTTTTAATGTTTTCTCATTAAGTTGATCTAAAACAGCGTAAACAGGTACACGTCCAATGAATTCAGGAATCATACCAAATTTCAAAAGGTCTTCAGGCTGAAGTTTCTTAAGCATTCTAGCAGCAGCAGCTTCTTTTTCAATCTGAGTCATAGGAGCCTTTGCACCAAATCCAACAGAAGTACCCTCACCTGCTCTACGTTCAACAATTTTTTCCAAACCGACAAATGCTCCACCAACTATAAATAAGATATTTTTTGTATCAATTTCAATAAACTCTTGGTGTGGATGTTTTCTGCCGCCTTGAGGAGGAACATGAGCCACAGTGCCCTCAATCATCTTTAACAAAGCTTGTTGAACACCTTCTCCTGAAACATCTCTTGTTATTGAAGTATTTTCGGACTTTCTTGAAATTTTATCAATTTCATCAATATAAATTATGCCGCGTTCTGCCTTTGATGAGTCAAATTCCGCGTTTTGATAAAGTCTTAGCAAAATATTTTCAACATCATCACCAACGTAACCTGCTTCTGTCAATGTGGTAGCATCAGCAACCGCAAACGGAACATCAAGCATTTTTGCCAAGGTTTGAGCTAATAATGTTTTACCAGAACCCGTAGGCCCTACAAGAAGTATGTTTGACTTTTGAATTTCTACTGAGTCTTTATCGTTATCCTTGTTGTGTTTTAATCTCTTGTAATGGTTATAAACAGCTACTGATAAAACCTTTTTAGCGTCATCTTGACCAACAATATATTGATCCAGATAAGCCTTTATTTCATGAGGTTTTGGAATCGGTTTTTCTTCACTTGAATTTTCCGCATCCAAAGCATCCTTATCTTTATTTTCAAAAAATTCTTCATCCAAAATCTGATTACACAAATCTACGCATTCATCACAGATATAAACCTCAGGACCTGCAATCAATTTTTTTACCTGATCCTGTGATTTTCCGCAAAATGAACATTTTAATCTGCTATCATCATGTTTTGCCATCTTGTTACCACTGCCCAAAGCTATATTAAGCTAAATAGGCATATCCTTTCTTTGTTACTTAATCGCATCTCTTGATATAACTTTATCAATCATACCGTACTCTAAAGCTTCCGATGGAGTCATTATATAATCGCGGTCAGTATCTTTTTCAATTTTCTTAATTGACTGACCAGTATTTGCTGCCAATATTTCGTTTAAAGATTTTTTAATTCTTATAATCTCAGCAGCTTGAATTTCAATATCAGTTGCCTGACCTTGAGCCCCACCTAAAGGTTGGTGAATTAGAACTCTTGAATGAGGTAAAGCCATACGCTTTCCTTTAGCACCTGAAGACAATAAGAATGCACCCATAGAAGCAGCCTGACCTAAGCATATAGTAGATACATCTGCTCTTATGTGCTGCATTGTATCATAAATCGCAAATCCTGCAGTTACACTCCCTCCGGGGCTGTTTATATAAAGCATGATATCTTTTTCAGGATTTTCACTATCTAATAACAGCAATTGTGCAACAACTAAATTAGCGACCATATCATCAATAGGTGTTCCCAAAAAGATAATTCTTTCTCTCAATAATCTTGAAAAAATATCGAAAGAGCGTTCACCTCTGCTTGATTGTTCTATTACTACAGGTACAAAACTCATTTTAACCTCTCCTATTATTATGTATACATTTTTTATTTTAATCAAATATGTGCCGTTGTAAATACGGCACATATATTAGATATTAAAAACTATTTTATTTCAACAGTATTATTTTGCATCAAGAAATCTCTAACTTTATCATTCATAGCCTGTTGAGATATAGAAGTCAATACTTCCGGATTTTTACCCAACTGTTTAACTAAATCTTGAGGTTTCATACCATAAGCTGCTGCGAGTTGAGCAAATTTTGCTTCAATATCTTTTGGCTCAAGTTTAAGATTTTCATCTTTTGCAATCTTGTCAATAACAAGAGAATTTTTAATTCTGGTTTTTGCATCTTCGCGTAGGTTCTTAGTTAACTCTTCTTCCCCTTGAGATTTAACAAGAGTTTCCCAAGTAATACCTTGAGCTGCAAGTCTTTGTTTGTATTCTTCTTTTAAAGATTCAACTTCTCTTTCAACCATTGTCTCCGGAATGTCTACATTTGAAGAGTCAATAACTGTTTTAAAAACTTCATTTTCAGAATTTTGTTTATTTGTTCTTTCTCTTTGAGAATCCAAATATTTCTGAACATCGGCTTTCAAATCATCAACTGTTTTGAAAGGCCCAACTTTCTGAGCAAATTCATCATTCAGTTCAGGAAGTTTCTTTTCTTTAATTTCATTTAACTTAATCTTAAAAGTAGCTGGTTGACCTTTCAACTTTTCATCGTGGTAGTTTTCAGGGAATGTTACTTTAATTTCAAATTCATCATTCAAATTTTTCCCAACAATTTGTTCTGCGAATCCGGGAATGAAATTAGAATGTGCTAAATCTAGCGGATAGTTCTTTGCATCACCGCCTTGGATTTTTTCACCGTTACAGAAGCCTTCAAAATCTATTACTGCAATGTCTGTATCTTTTGTAGCTCTGTCAATAACTGTTTCTTGAGTTGCATATTGGTTTAAAAGGTTATCAATTGACTTTTGCATAGCATCTTCAGCAACAGGAGAATCTTTTACTTCAAGTTTCAAACCTTTATATTGTCCTAATGTAACTTCAGGTCTCAATTCAGCCTTTGCAGTAACTGTCAAATCTTCACCAACGTTGAAGTTATATGCTGTAATATATGGTTGAGCAACCAAATCCAATTTATTATCCACAACTGCTTTATTGATAGCTTTAGGCATCAAATCTTCAATTGCTTCCTGCTTAATTCTTTCAGTACCAACATGTCTTTCTACAACTGAACGAGGAGCTTTTCCTTTTCTAAAGCCATCTATATTAACATACTGAGAAATTTTTCTGACAGCATTGTTATAAGCATCGGCTGCATCCTTTGCAGGAATTGTAATATCCAGTTTAACTACATTTTCTTTTTCTTTTTCTAAAGTTACTTTCATTTTTTTATCCTTATATTAATTATTACATCTTATTAAATGATACTTCAAAAAAGAATTTGTGCAAGTTTTCATCCAAAATATAAAGTGAAATTTTATTTTTGTTATACAATAGTTTATATGGTAAGAATAATAAACGGGAAAAACGTAAAAAGCTTAGCGAATATCACATATAAAATTCTTCGTATTCAAGAAAAATTTACACATATTGAAGAGTTTAACAATCCTGGAATTTCTCCTTGTATATATGCTCTTTGGCATTCAAACCAATTTTTGGTGCACGGAATAAGGAACAGAGACAAATTAAGCGTTCTTATCAGCACATCAATAGACGGAGAAATCGTTGCAGAGGTTTGTAAAAATTGGGGGTTTCGTGTAGTAAGAGGTTCATCTGGTAAAAAAGGTGCAGTAGAATCGACCATGCAGATGCTTGCTAGACTAAAAGAAGGGGAATGTGTTGCAATTATGGTTGATGGCCCTCACGGTCCTTTGCATAAAGTTAAAAACGGTGCTGTAAAACTTGCTCAAATGTCAAAAGCTCCTATTATTCCTGTTCATTGGTTCTCTCCGCAAAAAACCTTCATTACACTTCCCTCCTGGGACAAAATGAAAACACCTCTTGGGAAATGCAATATATTGAACATTTACGGAGAACCCATCTACATCAGTGAAAACGCTACGGAAGAAGAACTCGCAAATGTCAAAGAAAACATCAGAAATCAGCTGTTTGATATTGAAAAGAAATCCTTAGAATATTACAACGAGGCTTTAAAACAAAAATTATGGAAGAAAAAATAATCAATGTTTCGGCCGTCCAAATGTGTTCGAAAATTGGTGACACAGAGGCTAACATAAAAAAAGTTGAAGAACTTGTAAAAAGAGATGTATCAAAAACAGATATCATTGTGCTGCCAGAAGTGTGGACTTGCGGGTGGTCTCCAAAACATTTTAGGGAAACCGCAGAAAAAATATCGAACAGTAAAGTAATAAACTTCCTTTCACATATTGCACTCAATTATAACTGTTGGGTTATCGGCGGAAGCTTTATTGAAAATAAAAACGGACATTACTACAACACATGTCCTATCCTAAACAGAAAAGGGGATCTGGTAACTACATATTCTAAAAACCATCTTTTTTCATACTACGGCTGTGAAGAAGGTTGTTTCGTTGAAGCAGGGGATAATCCGGTTTTGGTTGATATAGAAGGAGTTAAAACAGGCCTTACTATATGTTATGATATAAGATTCCCTGAAATATACAGAGCGTATAGAAAATCCGGTGCGGATTTGTTTGTTAACTGTGCTGCTTGGGGGCTAAAAAAGCCTATCCCTTGGGAATGCATGACAAGGTCTAGAGCTGTAGAAAATCAAACTTATATGGTAGCTTTAACTCAATCAGGATATATCGAGAATCAAGAATGGAATATCGGACATTCAAGAATTATAGACTATAAAGGCGAAACGATATCAGAAATTAAAGACCAAAAAGAAGGTGCAATGAATGCTACATTAAAAATGGAACCAATGTATGATTTTAGGGGAAAATGCACTTGCTTGAAAGATATAAAACCAAACTATGAGGTTAAATGTGTATGAAAAGACTTTTAAAATTACTACTTTGCTTGTCTATCACATTTTCAGTACATACGGCTGTATCTGCCGGACAAATAGATAAGACAATTGCAAACTTTGGCATAAACAAAGATTCTGTTTCAATATCTGTTAAAGATACTTCAACAGGGAAATTAGTATACAAACTAAATGATAAAAAGTCTTCAATGCCCGCCTCTACCCTTAAATTAGTAACACTAGGGGCCTCAATTGACACTCTTGGCAAAGATTACAAGTTTTCAACTAAATTATATAAAAACACTAACAATGAACTTTTTTTAGTTTTAAGTGCGGATCCTTTCTTTTCCGGAACTGACCTCAAATCACTTATAAAAAAAGCAAAAGAAAAAAATATAACTGCTCCAAAGAACATATACGTAGATGATTATATATTTGACAGTGTAGAATGGGGTGAAGGCTGGCAATGGGATGATGACCTCAATCCTCTTATGCCAAAATTCAGTTCTTACAACATAGATCGAAATTTGCTGAACATAATTTTCTCTCCGACATCAAAAAATGCTCCTGCAAATATATACGTAACGGAATTTTATCCGACAACATTTATGAACCTTGTTACCACAGGCGATACTACAGATATAAAATTAAGCAGAAATAATCATATATCACCTGATATTATAAATGCAGAAGGGACAATAAAAGAACAGGTGACAAAACAAATACCTGTAAATCACCCCAAAAGGTATTTCATTCTGAGATTAGAAGATGCAATTAGAGATCAAAAAATGGATTATTACGGGAATTTTGTTCAAAAAAAATTACCTAAAACAAATATTTATCTCGTTGCACAAGTTGACCATCCAATAACTCCCGCTATTAAGGCTATTTTAATAGACAGCGACAACTTTATAGCAGAAACAGTTTTTAAAGCCGCTGGAGCTAAATTTACGAATAACACAGGATCTCTCAAACATTCATTACAGATGCTAAATGCTTATTTGGAAAAATTAAAAATTGATTTTTCCGATGTAAAAATTGTAGATGGGAGCGGAGTTTCTAAAAATAACATTGTGACAGCAGATTTTATGAGCGAATTCTTAGCAAAAAAAGCCGAAGATAAAGACTTTGTAAAATCCTTACCAACTGCAGGCGAAGGGACATTAGAAAACAGAATGCTTTATTTCAGAGATAATTTGCACGCCAAAACAGGAACATTATCTGATGTAAGTGCGATCGCAGGATATATAACTTCCAGAAGCGGAAAAACCTATGCCTTCGACATCATGATAAATGACCCTAAAACTAAAACAGGTGACAAAAAATCTTTGGAAGAACACATTTTAAGAGATATTTACGCTAAATACTAAGAAGTTTTTTGACTGTGAATCATCTTGGCAATAGTACCTATAGCACCTCCAACAACAGCTAAAACAATTGCAGCTTGAGCCCTTGCTTTAGGTAAGAATTTTTTAATAGATTTGTAAGCCCCGTTTAATTCTTGAGATTTTAAGAGTTCGACAAGCTTTGCTTCACCTGAATTTGATTTTGAAGCTTCAATTATTGATCTTCTTGCATCAGTAATTGCAGCATAAGCAAGCCTTTGATTTTCACCAGCATTCAATAACTTTGTTTCGGGAATTGACCTTACAAAAACATCCGATTCAATTGTTAACAGCTGTTCTAAACTATACTTTCTTGGAGCAGCTGCGTAACCTATGCCTGCACCCAGTGCAGCTGAAACTGCACCGACTTCAAAGGGTGTAACCGTAGTACTCTGACTCATAATTACCTCCTAATATTTTTCAATAAACACTCAACCACACACATTTTTACTCAAAGGTATACATTTTTGTTGAAAAATAAACACATAATTTACATCTCGTAACAATTAGAAAAGAAGAATCAAATGTGTTATATTCAAAAAAAAGGAGCATATAATGGAACCCTTTGTTACAGTAATAACACCAACTCATAATTTGATAGAAAATAACTTAGCGGATGATTTTAATCTTCTGATAAAACTTCTTGATATACAAACCTATCCGAACATAGAACATATAGTAATTGATAATATGTCTACTGACGGAACTGTCGAAATGCTGAAAAGCTACAAAAATCAAGGGTTTTTTACTTTTTATTCAGAAAAAGACACCGGGAAATTTGAGGCTTATAATAAAGGAGTTATGCGTGCTAAGGGTAAATATGTAACATTTTTAAGCTGTGATGACTTTATACATGACATAACCTCTATTTATGACATTGTTAACCTTATGGAAGCAAATAATGCAGATTTTACTTTTGCACCTGCTTATTGCAGGCATCCTGAAGGTTTTGTATTTTTATTTGCACCTGCAATGCATACAGCTTTTCAAGTTTTACCCTGTGCAAGACAAGCTATGTTCTTTAAAAAATCTATGATAGAAAAAGAAGGCTTTTTTGACGAGAAATTTAAACTTCTTGCAGACTACGACTTTATAGTAAGGATAATCTTGAAAAGGTATAAGCCCGTTTATTTCGACACAAATTACGTGACATATAAATTAAGCGAAAAAGTTTTACACAATCCGCAAAGAGTTGAAATAGAAACTAAAGCAATATATAACAAAAATTACAGAACAATGTACCAACTTAATGATGAAATTCTCACAAAAATGTCTCAAGTTTCAGAATTTCCAAGACCTTTGCTCGAGAAATTATCAACATTTTTCCCACCCGAAGATAAGGAACTCTTTTTTGAAAGATGTGAACAACTTCACCAATTAAGAGTACAAGCGTTACAAAACAATCAAAAGCAAGTAATGTAAAAACTTTTTAAGAATTTGCAAATTAATCTTTGTGTCGTATGATGTTATTAGTATTAGTTAAGAATTAGGGAATTAAACATGGTTGAACAAAAAGTTGCAGTTATCGGTTGCGGTGTATGGGGAAGAAATATCGTTCGCAATTTTTATAATTTAAATGTGCTTGACACCGTCTGCGATATTGATGAAGAGAATTTAAAAAAAGTTACCGAACAATATCCAGGTGTTAAAGTTACCAAAGATTTTCATGATATTATAAATAACAAGGGAATAACAGGTGTATGTGTTGTTACCCCGAGTCATACTCATTACAAGATGGTAAAAGCGATGCTGGAAGCCGGTAAAAATGTGTATGTCGAAAAACCTATATCAACAGTAGCTGCAGAAGCTCGTGATCTTACCCAATTAGCCCATGACAAGGGGCTTGTCCTTATGGTTGGACATCTTCTTTTATATCATCCTGCAGTTAATAGGTTAAAAATGCTTATTGAAGAGGGTGTACTGGGAAAAATTATTTATGCTCAAAGCGACAGATTAAATGTAAACTACTTCAAAAATGATAGAAGTGTAATGTGGGATTTAGCTCCGCACGATGTATCTATGATAAGTTATGTAACCGGAAAAGCTCCTGTACATGTTATATCTGCACTTGGTTGCTCTTCTGATCAAAATGAAATCATGGATATAACACACATTGGTATACAATTTGAGGACGGCGTAATTGGTCATATTTCAGACAGTTGGATTACCCCAAGAAAGCATGTTCAACTGCTTGTTAGAGGAACAAAAGCCACAGCTATTTTAGATGATACTGTTTCTGAAAATAAACTTGTCATTTTTGATAACTATGTAAAGGATAATACCCAAAATATTAAACTTGATTATCTCGAAATTGAGCCGCTAAAACTTGAATGTCAGCACTTTATAAGTTGCTGTTCAACAGGTAAAAAGGCTCGTTCGGATGGAGATAACGGGTGTATGGTAACACAAATTCTTGAAGAAGCTGAAAAAATTATGCTTGGGGATAAGGTTAAAAAACTTGATGAAGTTAACTTTGCTCTTTCAAGAACAAAAAAATAAGATTTATAAAGAACGGAAAAAGAGGCATAAATGAACATTAAAAATAATCTTGCAAACATAGTATCAATATCCAGGATATTTGTGGCTTATTTGGCAATTATTCTTCTATACGAAAAAACAACTTGGGCATACTTGTTGGCATTCATGCTAACGATTATTGCTTTTGCAATGGACGGACTTGACGGCTATATCGCAAGAAAACTCAATCAATCATCAGAATGGGGATCTGTTCTTGATATTTTGGGCGACAGAATTGTCGAAGTTTCTTATTGGACGGTTTTTGCTGTTATGGGATGGATTAATATTTTATTTCCACTTGTTTGCGTGGCAAGAGCTTTCACTACTGACGGAATAAGAAGTGTTGCTCTTTCTCAGGGGATGACAGCATTTGGAGATAAATCAATGCAATCAACATCTTGGGGAAAATTTATTTGTGCATCAAGATTTATGAGAATCAGCTATGCTGTTGCAAAGGTCCTGGCATTCCTGCTCTTGATTGCGGTAAACACTCCGGGAATGGAACTTTGGGAAGGCACGCCAACTTTACATTTAGTAACTATGATTTTTGCTTGGGCAGCAATTATATTCTGTGTAGTAAGAGCCATACCTGTTATTGTCGAAAGTCCTAAACTATTCAATAAGGATTAAAAAATGTCTAAACTGAATATAGTTTTATATGAACCTGAAATTCCACAAAACACAGGCAATATTGCTAGGTTATGTGCTTGTACAGGAGCAAGTCTTTACCTTATCGGCAAGCTCGGCTTTTCTCTTTCCAGCAAGTATACAAAACGTGCTGGTCTGGATTATTGGGACAGCGTTGATATACACAAAATTGATACAATGGATGAATTGCTTGATGCGAACAAGTCTGCTAATTTTTATTATCTGACAACAAAAACAAAAAAATTATACACCGATATAAAGTTTCAAGATGGTGATTTTATAGTTTTTGGGCCCGAAACAAGAGGTTTGCCTGATAAATACGTAAACGATAAAAACGCTTTGACAATACCAATGAAAGAAGGGCAAAGGAGCCTAAACCTTTCAAATTCGGTAGCAATTGTCGCTTATGAGGTGATTAGACAAAATGGATTATAAACTTCCAAAACTTCCATACAGAGATGAAAACTCAAACAAAGGCTCTTTTGGGAAAATCCTTAATATATCCGGATCCAAATACATGACAGGTGCTGCTTGTTTGTCATCCTTAGCTGCCTTAAAAATTGGGGCAGGTTATGTTGAAATAGCTTCTTGTGATGAGGTTTTAAAGGCTGCTGCTTGTTATTCTCCTGAGATTGTACTTGCACCTACTGAAAAAATCCCGGGACTTATTAATCAAGCAACAGTACTTCTCATAGGATGCGGACTGTCAACAACTGATAGTGCAAAAGAAATATTTACCAAAGTTATTGAACAACGAGGGAATATTCCTACAGTCATTGATGCTGACGGACTTAACCTTTTATCAAAAACAGAATATACATTTGATGGAAGAGTAGTCTTAACTCCTCACCCAAAAGAAGCATCAAGGTTGCTGGATTGCTCTCTTGAAGATATTTTGAATAATTTTGAAGATTCAGCAAGAAAGATATCTGAAAAATATAATTGCGTAACTGTTATGAAATCTCACCAAACAATGGTAGTATCTCCTGACGGCAGAACATATCACAACACAACAGGCAACAGTGCTCTTGCAAAAGCAGGCAGCGGAGACGTACTTGCAGGAATGATAGCAGGATTGATTGCACAAAAGGCTGATATTTTTGATGCTGCCGTATTAGGTGTTTATCTACATGGGCTTTGCGGAGATATTGCAAAAGAAGACCTGACTGCTTACGGCGTTCTTGCATCTGATACAGTCAGGTACATTCCTTATGCTATAAAATTTTTATTATCCAAAAAGATGTAATCCATCAATTCCGTGTTCTTTTGCTAAATTTACAGACAGATTTTGTTTGTCCGGCAAAACAACTTTAGTTGGAGCAAACGGACTTGTATAGTTTACTATTGGTCTTCTAAATTCAGTTAATTCACTTGGATTTAAGCCAGGAAGAATGGTAGAAGCTTTAACTACTTTTGGTTTTACAACCTTGTTTAAACCTGCTGTTAACATTGTTTCTCTTCCTGTAAATGCAACTTTATTAATCATAATTTTCTCCTTAAAACATTTTCTATTGGGGTAACATTACATATCTTGTAATTACCCTGAAAAGATTTAATTGCTAAATCATACAATAATGTTTACAATACTTAATATAAACATCATGCATAATCTTAACTATAATCAGAAAAATATTTTTAACAATTAGCCACTTTACCTAATACAACACGCTTTGTTGCACCTGTACAGGAGGGTAGGTTGTTAGGAATATTATAGTAGGTACAGTAACCTAAAAGAGCGAAAGCCATTACTTCTTTAAAATTATTTGAAATACCGTATGCTTCATGTGTTTTTAAATCAATGTGCTTGGGAAGATAATGGCGTAAAAATTTCATTAACGTCGGATTATAAGCTCCGCCACCGCCAATAATAACCTCTTTTACGTCGATATCTGGATATATAAACCTTTCATAAGCAGTTGTTATTGATTTAGCCGTAAGAGCAGTTACAGTTGCTAGTATATCTTCAGGCTTTTTGGGAGCGAATCTCAATGCATTTTCAATATAATTAGCAGAAAAATACTCTCTTCCAGTTGTTTTGGGTGGATTTTTAAAATAGTAATCATCCTGTAAAAGACATTCAAGCCAGCTTTCAGAAACTTTTCCGGAATCAGCAATTTCCCCATTTTTATCATAAGGTATTTTAAAATATTTATTAGCACAATAGTCAATCATAATATTCCCGAGGCCAGTATCAAAGCCAAACGTTGGGAAATCCTTAGATATAACAGTGACATTAGAAATCCCGCCAATATTTTGAACCAGAATATTCTTTTTTAACGGCTTAAACCATTTTTCATCTGCAAAACAAACTAAAGGAGCTCCCTCACCGCCAACAGCCATATCAGCTTCTCTAAAATTTGAAATAGTTAAGCATCCCGTTTCATGTGCAATAACAGAACTTTCGCCGATTTGTAATGTACTTTTTAAAGGGATTTTATCAACTTTGTCACCAAGAGGATAATGAAATATTGTTTGTCCGTGGCTTGCTATAAAGTCGGGTTTACCGTGTTCTTCAATTAAAACCTTGCATGCATCTGCGAAGCAGTGACCTATAACAAAATTCATTTGACAAACATCTTTAACGGAAACATTGCCTGAAAAAAGCTGAAAAATTTTTGCCCGCACATGTTCAGGATATTTATAATTTATACCTGAAATAAGCTTAACAGACATATCAGGATGAACTTCACACAGCCCAGCATCAATACTATCGCACGATGTACCTGACATTAAACCTATAACAAGTTTAGTTTCCAACTCATCCATAACTAATATTATGATATAAAAAAGCTTGCAATAACGCAAGCTTTAAGTTGTAACAACTATCCTCCATCCCCAGATAAAAACCTGTTTTAAAATCTCCTAAATTAAAAAAAATCCCTAATCATACTGCACTTTTACTGTACGCTTCCTATCTTACCATCTTCCTCTCAAAAATTAAGCCATCACCTCTTTTTCTTTCCTATTCTTTCCCGTTGTAAACTAATTTTTTAAATTTAACATCTCGGGTAAATCTATCAATTCCTGATATGATCAATGTAAAACTAAGTAACATATTTGACAAGTAAAGAAAAATAAAATAAAATTTACAATTGACCATGCCCCTAATAACACTAAGGAAAATTTCAAGTTCTTAAATCTTAATGAAGAAAATTTAATGAAATAAAGTAAAAATATTCAAAAATTTAATTGACAATGAGAATTTATAGGAAATGCTCATGTACTTAACATGACTTTTAATTTTATAGTACAATGGGAGTGGATTAATGAAAGAGTTTTTGAAAAATCAAAAAGTTACATATAACTTAATGTCTTTCACTGGGTACAAAGCATTAATATTGTTTTCACTGCTGACTGAAGGTGCAAAGTCGTATGAGGAGATTCGTACTTATTTCCTGAATCACCCCTATCTGCAAGAATCAATATCTATAGATACATTAAGAGTTTATATAAATTCTCTTAAACGGATTGGTTGTGAAGTTAAAAGAATCAGGGGAGAGGACAAAATCTCAAGATACATGATTTTGTCACATCCGTTTGAGTTAAGGCTAACTTTGGAACAAGTCAAAAGTATTGAAAAAGTTTATAAAAGTATTGTCAAAAACATGGACATAAAAGAACTTCTTGCAATGGATAATCTTTTTGAGAAAATCGGCAACTACATAAAAGACGAAGATTTTATACAAAATATGAAAAGAATATCCATGCTCAAAGATGTGGACAAAAATTTGCTCCAAGAACTTCTTGACTGCTGTGAGAAAAAAGAACAAATAATAATAAGTTATAATTCTCCAAATTCAGGCACAAAAGATATTGAAATGATATCTGACAAAGTTGAGGTTCTAAACGGAAAGGTTTATCTATACGGATTTGGATTTGAATACAACCAATATGGCACTTTTCTCATAAGCAGGATAAACTGCATTAAAGATATTAAGCCCTCTTCCGACACCCCTCATCTTCAAACAACAAAGGTTGTTTATGAATTAAATTGTTCACCCGAAAAAATTGCACTTTCTGAAAATGAACGCGTTATAGACAAAAACAACAATAAAACAATCATCGAAGCAATAACTTCAAATAAATTTCTACTCAACCAAAAACTGTTAGAATATGGCCCGCTTTGCAAAATTATATACCCAAAGGATTACAAGGAACAATTTGTTAACCTTCTGAATGATATGAAAGCGGGGTATTATTGTGACTAAAAATATGACTGAAAAATACAATGATGCCTGCATCAAACTCTTTGAATTCATAAAAATGCTTTATCAGGGAGATGTTGAATTTAAAGACGTAATAAATCATTTTTCTGACGGTAAATACAACGGCAAATCAAACACTCATGTAACTTTAAACAAATATTTAAACACTATGAGAATATTTGGGATTAAGGTAAAAAAGTCAAATCACAAATACAAAATGCTAAGTTCCTTGTACAAATTAAAGTTTGATATAGAAGATTTAAGGAGTATAAAACTTTTAAAAAAGGCAGGAGAACTTCTTCCAGATGGGGCAACTAAGAGTGATTTTGAAAATTTTATACATTCTCTTGAAATCCGCTATGATGAATCAGCACAAAATATCTTACTCGTTGAAAAAAGCTTAGCAAATATGGACTTAAGGTTTGCGAATTCTGAGATTACAGAACAGTTTAAGTACTGTGCGAAACTTTGTAATGATAAATTAAAATTGGAAATAATATTTGAAAATGACAAAGGTGAAGAACTTAATTTGCTTTGTTCTCCAATTGAACAAGTTTACCAAAAAAGAAAACTTTGTCTGAAAGTTTTAGGTAATAACGGCTCTAGAGTATATGATATCCCCGTTGATTCTATAAAATCAATAAAACAACTGCCCCTTTCATCCTCTAACCAATCAATTCCTACAACAGTTGTATATAGAATCAAAAACAGGCTTGCAAAAAATTATAAACTCCGAGACTGGGAACGCCTTGATAAAATCGAACAAGATGGAAGTCATATTATCGTTAATAAAAATGAAGATTTGAACTTGTTAACAAACAGACTAATGCGTTATGGAACAGAATGTACAATTATTTCGCCAAAATTTCTGAAAGAAGAAATAGTTCAACGTATAAACAAAACTCTTGAAAATTACAAAAATGACGATCTAGATTAAGGGCAAAATTGATAAAAAATTACATTCTTTAACAATCAATTTATTTTTGAAAACTTCCTGTGTTACTATAAAACTATGGACAATAACACTCAATTTGTACCACTTCATTTGCATAGTGAATTTTCACTACTAGACGGTGCAATAAAATTAAAAGAACTTTGCAAATTTGCTAAAGAAAATAACATGCCGGCAGTCGCAGTAACAGACCACGGAGTTATGTACGGGGCCTTGGATCTTTATTTAGAAGCAAAAGAAGCCGGAATAAAACCGATAATAGGCTGCGAATTCTATGTCCATAATGGAGATATAACCGAACGAGATCCCAATAACAACCCGAGATATCACCTCATACTTTTAGCAAAAAACAATGAAGGTTACATGAACCTTGTTAAACTCGCATCTGATGCGGCTTGTAAAGGCTTTTATATGAAGCCTAGAATAAACTTTGAGCTGTTAAAGGAACACCATGAAGGTATAATTTGTTGCTCAGCTTGCTTAGGTGGTGAAGTTTTACAAAACCTCTTAAAGGGAGATTACGAAGAGGCAAAAGCTGTCTCAAAAAAATACAAAGACTTATTTGGAGAAGACTACTACATAGAACTTCAAGATCACGGACTTGATGATCAAAAAAGAACAAACCCTGATTTAATAAAAATTGCCAAAGAACTCGGCATAAAGATGATAATTACAAATGACTCTCACTATCTGAGAAAAGAAGATGCAGACTGGCATGATACATTGCTTTGTATGCAAACTCAGTCAATGAAAGACGAAGAAAATCGTTTTCATTTCCCAAATAACGAATTTTACGTAAAAACAGTATCAGAGATGCGTGATGCCTTCAAATGGATGGATTCTGAGACTTTTGATGAATGTATAAAAAACACCGTTGATATAGCAGAACAATGTCATGTAACTATAAAATGGGAAGCTCCGCTTCCTGACTTCCCGGTTCCTCCAAACCATACAACAGACTCTTATTTGGAAGAACTTGTACAACAAGGTCTGAAAAGAAAGTATGGCGAAGACAATATTACTCCTGAATTAAAAGAAAGAGTTCAGTATGAGTTAAGCATAATTGAAAAAATGGGATTTTCTGCATATTTCTTGATCACCTGGGATTTTATACACTACGCAAAAACCCACGATATTCCCGTTGGACCCGGCAGAGGCTCAGCAGCAGGTTCAGTTGTAGCTTATGCTCTTGATATTACAGACCTGGACCCAATAAGACACCATCTATTGTTTGAAAGATTCCTAAATCCAGAACGTTTTAGCATGCCTGATATTGATACCGACTTTTGTATCGAAAAACGTGGTGAAGTTATAGACTACGTCGTAAAAAAATATGGCGAAGATAAGGTCTGCCAAATCATAACATTCAACACACTTGCGGCAAGAAACGCATTTAAAAGCGTAGCAAGAGTATTTGGCATGGAATATGCAAAAAGTAATAAAACTGCTTCCTTAATTGAAGATACAATTGAAGGTTCAATGATAGAAGGTTCTGAGCTAAAAAACCTCTATGACACAGATCCTGAAATAAAAAGAGTTATAGATACCGCAAAATGCGTTGAAGGAATAAAATGTGGGATAGGAATGCACGCAGCAGGTGTAATTATTTCGTACAAACCTTTAGACCAAATTGTACCTGTTCAACCTTCTAAGGATGGTATTATCATAACTCAATACCACAGAGAAATCTTAGAAAAGATGAAACTTTTAAAAATGGATTTCTTGGGTCTCAGAAACCTTACAATGATTCATAAGACAATTAAACTTGTAAAAAGATGTCAAGGAATAGATGTAGATATTAACCATATTCCTCTTGATGACAAGCCGACCTACGACATGCTCGTCAGAGGAGAAACAGTCGGAGTATTCCAGCTTGAGTCCTCAGGCATGACAAGTTTAGTTAAAAAATTAAAACCTGACGTATTTGAAGATTTAGGAGCCTTAGTAGCACTTTTCAGACCAGGACCATTGGGTTCCGGGATGGTCGATGACTTTGTAGAGAGAAAACATGGACGACAAGCTATAACATATGCTCATCCAAGACTTGAGCCAATATTAAAAGATACCTATGGTACCATGGTTTATCAAGAGCAGATTATGCAAATATTCCAGGTTATGGCAGATTATTCTCTGGGGCAAGCCGATCAGGTCCGTCGTATGATGGGGCACAAAGATCCAGCAGCTATGGCAGCACAAAAAGGGAAACTTGTTGAAGGTTCTGCAAAATATGGAATGAAAAAAGAAGATGCCGAAGATCTTTTTGAAAAAATAGAAAATTTCGCACAATATTGTTTTAACAGGGCCCATTCATCCGCATACGCATTTGTGGCATATCAAACAGCTTATTTAAAATGTCATTATCCGGTCGAATATTTATCAGCTTTGTTATCTAGTGTCGCCGGAGACCAAGACAAAACTCAAGCATATATAGAAGAAGCTCTAAAGTACGGTATTAAAGTTTTACCACCAGACATAAATAAATCGTATCTTGAATACGCACCGGACGGCAAAAATATAAGATTTGGACTTGCATCTATTAAGCAAGTTGGTGAAGGTGTAATTGAGGAGATAATAAAAGAAAGAGAAAAAAACGGTGACTACAAGTCGATATACGACTACATCAAACGTTTAGATACAAAATGTTCAAATAAAAAGACTCTTGAGGGCTTAATTAAAGCAGGAGCATTCTCTTCAATAGAAAAAAGCCGCAAACAGTTGTGGGATAACATTGAATATATAACATCGACAGCTTCTAAAGAATCCAAGGCAAAGGAATCAGGCCAGGGCAGTCTTTTTGATATGCTGGCAGACAGCACTGAAATTGATGATGCAAAATTTCAACTTGCAGGCTCAGATGAAGAATATGACGCAAGAACAATCCAAAATTTCGAAAAAGAATTTCTGGGCTTCTACGTAACAAGCCACCCGTTATCAACAATAAGAGACAAATTACCATTTTTGATGACGCATAAAATCTCGGAAATTCCAAATTTACCAAATGATAAAATAGTAACAATCTGCGGTTTGATAACATCTGTCAGACAAATTCCGACTAAAAAGGATCCGACAAAGTTTATCAGGTTTATTAATGTGGAAGACCTTTCCGGAAAAATTGAGGTTATAGCCTTTAACGGAAAAATTGCCGAATTTGGAGATTGTTTACAGAGTGAACAAAGAGTAATTATATCAGGCAAAGTTAACAGAAGATCTGACGATGAACCGCCTTCACTAATTGTTGAAAATGTGAAAACTGTTGACAATTCAAATATATTCACATTGGAATTAAAGGATGATTTTAAGTTTGAAGAACTGGTGTATTTAAAAAATCTTTTGTGTGAACATTCAGGCTCAGATCCGGTTATGATAAAAATTCAAGACGACTTGGGTGAGGTAAAAATTTTAACCGCATCCATGTTTTGGGTAAATTCAACAAATTCTCTTGTTGACCTTTTAAAAAGTAAGTTTAAAGAACGAATTAACATTGATATCAAATCAATGGATACACCGGAAGAAGTAAAACAAGAAACAGTATAAATATGAATAACGTTTCATTCAACGGAAAAATTAGCTTTGTGAACACAGAGTCTTACAGAAATTTTGTAGGATATAGAAAACAAATAAACGCTTTAAAACATCATTGCAGGAATAGGAGTCTTGCTCATTTTATACAGCATGATAAAAATTTTTTTGCTGTAACAACGATTTTTGAACACGAGAGAAAGATTGACGGAATAGCATCTCACGCTCTATCAGATGTAACAAGTTCACCAAAAGCAGAAAACATCGCAGAAATCATAAAAACGCATATATCTAAAATAAAAAACTGGAAATCTAAAATAGACAAAATTCCTGTATTCGTGGACAAAAAAAATATTTAAATAGAATAATATAATAAAAATAAAAGTTTTCCAGATATTAAAAAGAAAAACACTTGCAAAAAAAAATTGCTCATGTATAATTAGAGAGTAACCCAAATGAGCGGGGGTAATTCAGTGGTAGAATGCCTCCTTGCCAAGGAGGATGTCGCGAGTTCGAGCCTCGTCTCCCGCTAATTAAAGAAGGATTGGATTTATTCCAGTCCTTTTTTAATTTGTAGATACTTAAGAGAACTTATTTTGGGTTCAAGCAGACTGTGAGAAACGGGAATTTTATTCATAAATAATCTTTACAAAATTCTATTTTAGGTTTATTATCTTACTGTGATGCGGAAGTAATTCAGTGGTAGAATGCAACCTTCCCAAGGTTGACGTCGCGGGTTCGAGTCCCGTCTTCCGCTCCATTTTTATTATTTCGTTATCTACCACTTTTTGAAGATAAAAAATGCTGCAAAAATTATAAAAATAAACCCAACCAAATAATTCCATTTGAATTCTTCTTTTAAATATAAAACAGAAAAGAAACTAAATACCACAAGTGTTATAATTTCTTGAATTGTCTTTAATTGAGCTGCAGAATACACACTGCTTCCTATTCTGTTTGCGGGAACCTGAAAACAATATTCAAAAAATGCTATTCCCCAACTAATTAAAATAACCGCCCATAACGCTGCAGATTTATGCTTAAGATGCCCATACCAAGCGAATGTCATAAACACATTTGAAATAGTAAGTAAAACAAAAGGGGCTAAAAATTTAATCATCTCATACTCCATATATAAATCTTAACAAGAATATTATATCTCAAACAGAAATAATGCTCTTGACATTATAATATTTTCTTAATAGAATAAGACATGTGACTGACGCCGGCATAGCTCAATGGTAGAGCAACGGTTTTGTAAACCGTAGGTTGTAGGTTCGATTCCTATTGCCGGCTAATTTTAATGGCAGCCAAGCCCTTGTGGCGCAGGGGTAGCGCACTCCCTTGGTAAGGGAGAGGCCACGGGTTCAAATCCCGTCAAGGGCATATTTGAAATCCGATATTGAAAATTAAATAACGTAAAATGGGTAGGTGCCCGAGTGGCTAAAGGGAGCAGACTGTAAATCTGCCGTCGCGAGACTACGGTGGTTCGAATCCACCCCTGCCCACCACTTTAAATCCTGATACTGCATCAGGATTTTTTATTTGGAAATCTGCTCTTCTTTTGTTCTTTTATCTAGTATCATTTTTATGGCTTCTTGGTTTTTGTCTGATAAATTTAAGCTTAATAATTTATTTAACAGGTATTTATCATTTACGTCAATATTTTTTGCTAGTTGAACAGCTGCAAAAAATGAGTTTTTATTCTCAACCATTGGGAATTTATAAAGCATTCTGTCATGCAAAGCGTGATTATGGATTTTTGCCAACCTGCCATAATATGACCTAAATTTGTCTTTCGGAAGCAAGTGAAGGAAACTTGCCAGATGTTCTATTGATTCCGGATGTGCATATTTCTCCGCAATATTGTAATAAACAGCAATTCTTGACGGAAGAATTTCGGAGCGGACAGTCTGCAGGTCGTCTTTAACCCCCTTATCTCTATGTTTCATTGCAAGAAGAGGAATTTCATTGAACAATATAACCTGTGTTATTACATCATCTGTCTGGACAAGTTTTTCGAAATATTTGACAGATTTATCAAATGACAGATACTTCAATACATAAGCCAAAGCTCTATCAACTTTCTTGTCATGCAAGTTTAGGCACATATCAATACATTCATCTTTATTATTAATATACTTTATGGCCATGGCTAAACCTGCATTTTTACTGCTGTTATTTGAATCTTTTTTTGCAAAATATCGCATCCAGGTGACATATCTGTATTCTTCGGGAGTACTTGCAATATCCTGCAATATGCGTCGAGCATATTTGTCGCCGTTTTTAACACGATTTACAACCCTAACACCGCCCCAGTCATAACTGTAACCTTTGCATACGTTATGTTTTTTTACCAAATCTTCATCAGTACACTTCAGCCCATATTGATAAGGGTTAATAACTCTTTTAGGTAAACGAACGTCATCATCAACATATTTGTTTACCATATATCCACTTTTTAAACTTCCCCAAAAGAATTTACCTCTGTTTGTGTCACTCCCTACATTACTCATCCAATATTGAGCACTGTTTATTTCTGCATAACAGCCATGACTTTTGTAAGGCTGCCAATCTGCACCTTCAAGAACATGGAATACCTTAATCACAAATTCATCTTCATTTAGATAATTGCTATCACGTAATCCAACTATTTTATACCCTGCACCTTTACCGCCTTTGCCCAAATACTCAATACCAACATCATCCCATCTTCCGACCAGATTGTATTTTCTCAATACGTTATCCAATTTTTGAACCGTAGAGTTGTATCTTCTATTTGTAATTTCACTAATTGAAGTAGCTTTTGTATCATCAAAATCTCTCAATTCATAAGCTATCTCATCAAAAGTATTATAAATATCCATTATAGCTTCTTTACGATTTTCCTTTGGCAGCTTATTAATAATAAATTTTGGCAAAGATCCTACAATCAAGTTTTTGTCTTTATTCGCATCAACAATAACTTTTATATCCTTTTGCCCATCAATATATGTACTTTTTTTCATTTTTTTGGTTAAGCCATTAAATGATACAACGTCAAATGGCAAAGAAGAAGTAAGCATTGAAACATTGTTCACATTTTGTGAACCTGGTTCATTTTTCGGATTTTGATAAACATAAGACCTAATATTTGGAAAAGCTATTTTCATAATATCTTATTAAAATACATAAAAAAATTTTTTGCTAGATGAAAAATACAATTTGTAAATTTACATAACTTTATTAAAATATTGATGATATTTTATTTTGTGTATACCATGGTGTTGTATAGCTATTATAGGAGAGTTAATATGGAAAGAACTTTAAAGGTCTTATTATCACTGTTTGTTGGGATTCTCATAGCATCTCCGGCTATAGCCTATCCCGATGTAGACTCAACACACTGGGCTGCAAAACAAATAGAAGAATTAACGGAAAAAGGAGTAATTGTTGGTTATCCTGATGGAACTTTTAAGCCTGATGATAACGTATCAAGAGCAGAATTTGCGTCTATGGCTATTAAAGCTCTTGGACAAGAACACACAAATGTTGCTCAACCTGTAACATTTACGGATATTGAGCCTTCTTTTTGGGCGTATGATGCAATTCAAAAAGCTTTATACTTTGATTTAATATCATGTCCACCTACAGGCCAACCTTTTAGACCGGACGACACTGTTACACGTGCGGAATCTATATCCGTTGCCGTTAATGCACTTACTACAGAACAAATCAGTGCACTAAAGGCTAAGGAAGTATTATCTAAAAAATTCGCAGACGTAAATGAAGTCCCTGAATGGTTTTTGGTACCTGCAGGGAAAGCGGAAATTTTAAATATGCTTGTTACAATACCATCTGCAAATAAAGCAAAAATTGAAGCTGACAGACCGGCAACAAGAGCAGAGGTTACAGCGATTCTATTTGACATGATGGAACAGGCTAAACTAAATCCTAATGCGAAACTTGCAGAAGCTATGAGAAAGAAAACCGGAGAAGGTTATGTAATCGACAACGCTTTTGTACAGGGGAGTGTTGGAACAATTCCTGCCGGATCTATTGTACCTATAAAACTTACAAAATACGTAAGTTCTCAAACATCTCAACCTGGAGAAATGTACGTTGCAAGTGCTCCGCAAAATTATGTTACGAAAGACAAATATATTCTTGTTTATGCAGGTTCAAACCTTAAAGGACAACTTTTAGACGTAAGAAGCGGTAAATGGTTTGTTAGAAACGGAGTATTAGTGCTTGATAATTCCCTGTTAACAACAAACAATGATCAAACTGTTTCGTTTAACGGTGTTACTGAAATAACAAAACATAGAAACTGGTTTATGAAAATTGTCAGAGCAACCTTGAAAGGAGAGAAATTAAATGTTTCTCCGGATGAAGTTATTTACATGAAACTTTTGAAACCAATAAAAGTTGATCTTACAAACGGTTGGATTGTGGAATAATAACTTTAAAAACAACGCAAAAAGATAAACTCCTTGATTTTGTGTTGCAAGGAGTTTATCTTTTTAATTTACATTCTATTGCACCTTTTACAAAGTAATATTTACAAAATATAGAAAACCAGATTTACTAAAAAATCCGCAACTAGCATATAAACGGTTGACAATATTGCAGCTTGAGTGGTAGATACCCCAACTTCTTTGGCTCCACCTTTGGTATTATAACCTTGAGTGGCACAAACCAATGAAATCAATATACCAAAAATTGATGCCTTTAAAAGGCTTATATAAATATCTTTTGTAGACATCCAAAGCCAAGCAGAATTCATATATCTTGCAGGATGCAAGTCTATTGTAGACTGAGCTACAAGCATCCCTCCAACAATTCCGACAAACTCAGCCAAAAGAACAACCATAGGTACAGTAACAGCAGCAGCAATGATTCTTGGAGTGAAGTAATACCCAACAGGATCAACTTTAAGAGTTTTCATAGCATCAACTTGTGACGTAACCTGCATATTGGCAATTTCAGCAGAAATAGCAGTACCAGCTCTTGCCCCTATTGCCAAAGCGACAAAACCTGGAGCAATCTCTCTAATCATAACAACAGCGATTGTTCCTCCAATATAAGTATCGGCTCCGCTCATCAAAAACTGTTTGGCTACCTGAATAGTAATAACAGCCGCAGCGATAAAGGCTATTATCAAAGATATCGGTAGTGAATCATAGCTAATAGCGGCAGCTTGATGAAGAACAGATGAAAATCGAACCTGAAATAAGTATTTAACACTTCTTATTAAATTTTGTACACAAAGACCTAAAAACTCTATCAAAAAATGCCTCTCATTAGATTTTGCAATTTACATAACTACCTAGAAATTCTACCCTCATCCAAAATATTAGGTGAGGGTAGAAAAATATTATTAATAAACAGGCATACACCATTTTTTATATTTTGGAACTTTACCTCTGACAACATCAAAGTATAATTTCTGCAATTCTTTAGAAACAGGACCTAATTTTCCGTCGCCAAGTATTCTTCCGTCAATTTCTACAATTGGACTAACTTGAGCACCCGTTCCGCAGTAGAATGCTTCATCTGAAATATAAAGTTCTGTTCTGTCAATAGCACGTTCTTCAGTTTCTATACCCAAAACATCTTTAGCAAGTTCCATAATAGTATTTCTGGTTACTCCAACTAAGATATTGTCCGTTTTCATAGTCGTAACGAGTTTTCCGTTCTGAACAAGGAATAAGTTCATAGCAGAACCTTCTGTAACCTGCCCTGCTTCATCAAGAACAATAGCATCATCAAACCCCATATTATGCGCATCTGTTTTAATTAAAGCAGCATTAGCATAAGAGCCTGCAACTTTTGCACGAGGAGGGATAGCGTTATCACTGTTTCTTCTCCAACTTGAAACACAAACTCTCAAGCCTTTTGATGTATCAATATAATCACCCATTTTATTTGTTATTAATGCGTAAGAATCAGTATTATCATACAGACCTGGGCCAACTTTTTGTGCGGATTTATATAAAGTTGGTCTCATGTAGCAATCTTCTTTGTAGTTATTTTTTGCCAATAATTTTTTAGTAATTTCGCAGTGCTCTTCAACTGTGTAAGGGCTTTCCATACACATAATTTTGGCACTTCTCAAAAGTCTTTCATAATGTTCCGGAACTCTGAAAGCATAAAGTTGTTTTTCTTCTTCATTCCAGTATGCTCTTATACCTTCAAATACTGCTGTCCCATAAAGGAAAGCATGTGTGCGAATAGGAATCATAGCCTTAGAAGCTTCAACATATTCTCCATTCATAAAATAAAACTCTGTCATATTCCCTCCTTAGTTTTATACAAATAAATATACCACGAAAGAAATTAAACAGAGCCAAATTTTATAAAAGTTTACCTATTTACGGCAAAACGTTTTTTACTTGTTAAAGACTCATCATCCAAATTTGCTGTTTCTATGAATTTTTTTGCTTCATTAATTGGGATTGCAAAGCCTATACCTATGTTGGAAATATTATTGTCTGGATTATAAATTGATTGTGATATTCCGATAACTTCACCTTTTGAGTTTAAAAGCGGACCGCCCGAACATCCGGGATTAATTGCAGCATCTGTTTGGATTCTGCCCTTTACATAATCAATCCTCGAAACAATCCCTGATGTTAATGTACCGGAAAATCCAAAAGGATTACCGATAGATAAGACTTTTTGCCCAACTTTTACTTCTCCCGAATCTCCAAAAGAAATTGTGTTTAATGGAGATTTTGCATCAATTTTTAGCAGGGCCAAATCTTTATTTTTGCCCATCTTTGCCAGAATTTTTGCCTTATAAACCTTGCCGTTATAGGTCGTTACTTCAATTTCTTTTGCATCTTCTATTACGTGTGAACCTGTTAATATTACCCCGTCAGATCTTATTATACAACCTGTACCGGCCGAAAAGCCATCGTTTAAATTTGCATCAATTGCAACTATCGCAGGGTTAATTCTTTCATACACGCTTATATTAACGAGTTCGTCAGGCTCAAAACTCTGACTAAAAACTGGTAAACAAAAAGATATTAGAAAAAAACAAAATAAAATTATTTTTTTTATCATAATATTCCCCTTTTCTCTAACATTATCAGCCATTTTTTCATTTATTCATCAGCCTAAAAAAATTTTTAAGGGTTAGTTATTGTAATTATTACAATTTTAATGTATAATTCAGAAAAAAAGTTAATTATTATAAGAAAGGATTTGAAAAATGAGCAGAATTGACTTATTCAGACAACACTTAACAGAAAAAAGAGCAGTAAAAATTATCGCTGGTATTGATAATTTTGATATTGAAAATATTAAAAAAGTAGTTTCATCTGCACAAACTGCAGGAGCTTCAGCTGTTGATATTTGTGCTAAACCTGAAATTATTTCTGAAATCAGAGAAATGACTGACATGCCGATTTTCGTATCTTCAATTGTTCCTTCTGAATTGGCAAAAGCTGTTGAACTTGGTGCTGATGCTATTGAATTAGGAAACTTTGATGTTCTTTACAAAAAAGGAATTTCTTTCTCTGCAGATCAGATTATATCTCTTGTAAATGAAACATTAGACCTTTTAGGTGATACAAGAATATTTTTCTGTGTAACAATACCTGGTGAATTAGCAATTTCTGAACAGATTGATTTGGCAAGAAAATTGGAAACTATGGGTATTGACTTAATTCAAACAGAAGGACACTTCCACGCAGATCATATCTCTGAAGGTGCCAGAGGCTTAATGGAAAGAGCTGAATTGACAATTTCAAATACAATTGAGCTTTCAAGAAATATTGATCTTCCAATAATGACTGCAACTGCTATAAACCCAACAACTGCTCCATTTGCTTTCGCTGCAGGAGCTTCTGCTATCGGATGCGGTTCTTGTATTAATAAATTGGATTCAGAAATCTCAATGATAGCTACTGCAACTAATCTTGTAGAAATTGCTTCCAGAAATACTTTGAAAGTTGTTGAATTAGTTTAGTTCAGTTTTGAATATTAAATAAATAAAAACTCCTAAAATGTATTTAGGAGTTTTTATTATGTAAAAATGTAATAAAGTGCAATAAATTAATACAAAATTGCATTGAAAATAAATTTTCTGTATAATTAAGGAATGGGTACCTTACAGAAATATTATAAACAATCTGCTACTTATAAGATTTTTTCCGGAATGTTAACTGAATTTGCAAGTTTTCTTGACACCCTCGGGAAAATAACAATAAACGGGGTCGAAGTATTCAAACTTATTATAAAGGGAGAGATCGAAAAAAACGAAGTATTATACCAATGTTACCGTTTCGGAATTACATCATTGCCTATAACTCTTTCCATAGTTGGGATGACATCTGTCATTGTAGCCTCTCAGGTTGCTTTGGAAATGGTTAAACAAGGCGGAGGGAATTTTGTAGGACTATTGATGACAATATTAATTGTAAGAGAACTTGGTGTTATAATGTCTGGTTTTGCAATAATATCCATGATCGGTTCATCCATTGCTTCCGAAATTGCTACAATGAGGGTAACAGAACAAATTGACGCCATTGAAGTTTTAAAAGTAAATCCTATCAGATATCTTTTTGTTCCACGAGTAGTTGCAGGAATGCTTATGATGCCTCCGGTTGTAATAATTGCATCTGCTGTTGGAGTTATAACAGGGGCAATAACGTCAAATCTCATATCAGGTCTGAGTTATAAAGCTTTTTTTGACTCTGCTTGGCTAGGAATTTACATGAAAGACCTTTTTGTGTGTCTTTTAAAATCAATTTGTTTTGGTGGAACCATTGCATTGATAAGCAGTTCATGCGGATATTTTGCTAAAGGCGGAGCTAAGGGTGTCGGCGAGGCAACAAATAAAGCTGTTGTCTGGTCATTCGTAGCGATAGTAATTTGGGATATGTTCTTCGCTATAGCATTTTTCTTTTAAAGAGGTACAATAAAATATATGAGTATCGAAGTTAAAAATTTAATAAAAACATTCGGAGAAAAAAGAGTAATAGATGATATTTCATTTAAAGTTGAAAATGGAGAAACACTTGCAATCGTAGGATTTTCCGGATCCGGAAAAAGTACGATTTTAAAGCTTATATGCGGACTCATTCCACTGGACAGCGGAGAAATTATCACCTCAAAGGGCGATATTGCAATGGTTTTTCAATATTCAGCTCTTTTTGACTCTCTCAATGTCGCCGATAATATAGCCTTTGCTCTTAGAGAACGCAAAGATTTAAGAAACAAATACAGCGAAAAACAAATTAAAAATATTGTTGCAGAAAAACTTGAATTGGTCGGATTGAAGGGAATCGAAAATAAATTTCCCTCAGAACTCTCAGGAGGCATGCAAAAACGTGTAAGTTTTGCTCGCGCAATTGTTACTGAACCAAATTCAATTCTGTATGACGAACCTACATCAGGACTTGACCCGATATCTTCGACATTAATTGAAGATTATATCGTGAGATTGAAAAAAGAAACCAATGCTGCATCAATTGTAGTTACGCACCAAATGTCAACAATTACAAGGACCGCAAACCGTGTTATTATGCTGTATGGTGGAAAAATTGTTTACGAAGGAACACCTGATGATATGCTAAAACAAAATAATGAATATACTAAACAATTTGTTACGGCATCTTTGGATGGCCCAATGCAGATGATTGCCGAGAATTAAGAAAGAGGGATGAAATGAATTTAGAAAAACTTTTTAATAAAGAAGTTATGTCACTTGATACGTACATAATGTTTAAATTAAAAGAAATCACAACACAACTTACACCGGAACTTAAAGCAAAAAATAGAGCTCCAATTTCGCTATCCATGGGTGCACCTACAGCAAACCCGCCTAAAGTTTTAATAGACAGATTAAAAGAAATACTCGATGAAGATGGAATTCATACGTATTCTACACCAAAAGGCGAACCCTACTTTAGGCAAGCTATTGCTAAAAGAATGAAAAAAAGATTTGGCGTAGAGCTTGATGCTGAAACGGAAATATTTTCTCTAATCGGTTCAAAGGAAGGGATTGCAAACCTTGTAAGATTTATTACAACACCAAAAGAAAACGAGTTGGAAAAAGATGTAATCATGGTTCCTGATCCTTGTTATGCTTCTTATCTGCAATTTATAAAATGCTCCGGAGCAAAAGCATATCCTATGCCGCTAACTGCACAAAATGATTACAAACCGAACGTTGAAGATGTATATAATCAAATTATAAAAGACGGATACAAACCTGAAAATATTAAAGCATTATTTATAAATTATCCAAACAATCCAATGGGAGTAAGTACTACAAAAGAATATATAAAAAAGGTAATTGATTTTTGTAAGAAATACGATATTCTGCTTGTATCAGATGCTGCATATTGTGACTTGTATTTCGCTGAAGATGAAAAACCTTTTAGCATATTTGAACTTGAAGGTGCAAAAGATATAGGGATAGAATTTTACAGTTTTTCAAAACCTTACGCCGTAACAGGTTGGAGATTAGGCTGGGTTTGCGGAAACAAAGATGTTATACAAAGACTTGGCAAAGGAAAATCAACCATAGATAACGGAATTTTTAAGGCTCTTCAAAAAGTTTGTGCAGAAATACTAAATTCTGAAGAAGGCGATAAATACATTGAAGAAGGGAACAAAGGTTATAGAAGAAAACAAGAAATCATGGTAAAAGGTTTTAAAGAACTTGGATGGCCTATTGATGAAAAGACAGTACCACATACTACATTTTATTTATGGCTTCCAATCCCTAAAAGGTATTCTTCCGCCTTTGATTTCTGTGAAGAAGTTCTAAAGAAATCAGGTGTAGTATTAGTCCCAGGGAATGCTTTTGGCAACTACGGTGAAGGATTTTTCAGGCTGTCATTTGTATGTTCTGACGAGCAATTACAAGAAGTAATTGATAGATTTAAAGCTGACGGATTTACTTATAACTAAAATAAACAAAGGACAAGCTTTGAGACTTGTCCTTTACTTTATTTAGCATACAGGTAATATGCACTGCAACAACCTCCTGAAAGAGGCATGCCGTGAAGTAAATCTGACTGTCCTAAAAAACCTTGGCCCCTTTCAGCACCTGCAGTCCGAGAACATTCACATTTTTCAGCACCATTCGCACTTTTTGAAAACGTACCGTCAGCACCTAGAGGTTTAATCCAAGAATCATTCAGCATCAAAGTAAAAAAATCTCTACCTAACACATTAGGACCTCTGGAAAATGAATTGACATCGGCACTTATCCAACCAGTTGCATAACCACCAAAATATATAACAGAACCATCTTTCAGCAAAACAGCCTTATTCATAAAATCCCAACCTGTATAAAGCCCACTAGCAGGACTACAACTAGTTGGTCTGGGCCAAGGCTGTGAACCCTTATTTTCTGTTAAAGTCCCATAATATCCGATGTTAGAATTTCCACAGGCACCATACCAATTAAAATAGTATTGATTGCACATTTCTGTCTCACCGTACTGCGGACGCCCGCAACTATCTATAACTTCTAAGTGTGAAACAAATTTATCAACAAATTCAGGTGACAAGGTAGTATAAGTCAAATTCGTGGTAGAACTATCCCCATAGATAGTCTTACATTTTGTTCTCTCTCTAAAATCGCCTGTATTTGTAAAAACACAAATATCCTCTCCACTCATTTCCTCTTTAACAAGATTGTAGACAGAGGTAATTTCAGAAGCCTTTTTCTTCCACATGGCGATATTCTGTTTATCATTGATTTTTTGAACCAAAGAAGGAATTATAATTGCGGCAACAATACCAATTATTCCAAGAGTTATCAAAACTTCTGCTAAAGTAAATCCGAATCTTTTGTGATATAACATATCACTATTATAACACTTTTTACATTCCCTGCAAGCCGAAACAAAGGTGACTAAGCTGAAAGTGCCCCCCCCCCCGAAGTTTGTAGTACTTTTCATCTTTATTGCTCCTTTCCTGATAATCCAACAACTATTTTATTATAGTTTATTATTTGTATATATTCAAATATTTAAGATATGTAAAAAAGCACCCTTGAAGAGTGCTTTTTATATATAAAATTTGGCAAATTTAAAATAATGCTTCTTGCCGAACAAGAACCTGACTTATGAAAGTGCCATTAAAGCTTTCACAGATCTTGCATTATCTCTTACTTCTTCATCTGAGTGCATATTTACTGTATCTTCTAAAATTTTAATTGCTTCAGATTTATCATTCAAAGACAACAACTCATTAATAGTGCTCATAGCAACTACTGTTGACATGTCATTTATACCTTTACCTTTATTTGTAATAACGATTTTTAATGAATCATGCACATTTTTCTTTACTAAAGCACGAGAAGTCATCTCTCTGATTGCGTCGACTTTGGAATTTGTACCAACATCTTCTAGAATTGTGATAGATTCAGGGTTTTCATTCATTCCCAAACCTTCTATTATATTTGTTACATTTTTTACTATTTTCTTATCTGTCATTTTTTGAATACCTCCCTACTATATTGCAGCTTCCCAAGCAGCTACGTTATCTGTTAAAAGCTGTCTTGCTGCAGTCATATCTTCCATTTTTGCAACAGATTTTGAAGTAATACCTGATGAAATTAAATCTGTCACAGAAGTATTCAAAGCATCTTTTACTGAATTATAAATAGACATAGCTTTTTCTTTAGCTGGAGCGAAAGAAATTTCAATTCCATTAAGTTTGTTCCAACCGTTTACAACACTATCTTTCATTCTGTTTCCAAAAGTAATTACAGAATCAATAATGTTTTGGAATTTTTCACCGATTCCTGAGATAGAGCCGACTAAAGCACTTGCTTTTAACTTACCTGTAAAATTTGTTTGATCATTTTTCTTTGTAGATGATTCAAATACGTCAGCAGTTAAAACATTACCTTTAAAAGAAGAAGCTGCAAACGGATTTGAAGAATTTCTTTGAGTAGTGGTTTCGTGTTTGCTTGTGTTGAATAAGCGTTCACGAATTGCCGGGATTGATAAATTTGCCATAATAATATCCTTTCGTATAACCTTATCGACTTTATAAGGATATCATCATAATTTTTATATTGGCTCAACCTTTTGGTGTATTCTTGTTTGAAATTCTTATACTTTAGTTGTAAAATTTATATCAAAGGATATTAAAAATGGGATATGAAAATTTAGACAAACTTATAGAAACAGTAAGGATTTTACGCTCACCTGAGGGTTGTGAATGGGATAGAGCACAAACTCATAAAACATTACGCCCCAATATGCTTGAAGAAGCTTATGAGGCTGTTGATGCAATGGATTCCGGTGATATGAAGCATTTAAAAGAAGAACTTGGAGACGTCCTTTTGCAGGTTTTATTACACTCTCAAATTGCCGACGATGAGCATGAATTCAATCTTGATGACGTTGCAAAAGGATTAAATGAGAAGCTTATCCACCGCCATCCGCATGTTTTTGGAAATACAAAAGTTAGCTCAACGGAAGATATTATAAATAACTGGGACAAATTAAAAAAAGAAGAAAAACCCCACAGAAAATCTGCTATGGATGGAATTTCCAAATCGCAATCTGCACTAATGAGTGCACAAAAAATAAGTAAACGGGCGGTTAAAAAGGGATTTGAGTGGCCTGATGAAAAGTCTCTTTATGAATGCATCAATTCTGAATTTGAAGAGTTTAAACAGGCTGTTATAGAAAACAATCCGAAGCATGCTGAAGAAGAAATGGGCGATATTTTATTTGCAATAGTAAACCTTGCAAGATGGCACAAAATTGATGCAGAGCAGGCTCTTTTACAAGCAAACAAAAAATTTATGTCACGCTTTAGGAAGATGGAGGAATTAGCCGAAAAACCGTTAGAAGAATATGATTTTCGGGAATATGACATGTTATGGAAGCGGGCAAAGGAAAATCTCTCTGAAAATCTCTCTAATTAATTGTTAATAAATGTTAAATTAAATTACCCTAAAAAAGCAATTTCTTTATAAAAAAATCCTTTATATAAATATACAGGAAAGAGGATAAGGTTTTATGAAAGAACAGGAATTGAACACATTAATGTCTGTAGTTTCAGACCCAATAAAGAATGTTTACAAGATTGAATCAAGAAAAGACTTGGAAGAAATTCAACGTATTATAAGAATTTTTAACATTTCTGAAAGCCAGCACAACAAGCACACAATGCTTTCTATCAAAAATCTTGCCACTTTCAGACTTGTATTAAGCAACAATTAAAAAATAAACAAGCCCGAAAAAGCAAATCGCATAAATAAAAGTTCCGCTACTAAACAATATAGCGGGACTTTTTGTATTGTTGTACAATTGATTTTCAAACCCAAATAAGCTAAAATCCATTTATGGCAGAACAAACTATATTGAGAACCCAAAATTTATATGTTGAGTGCAAAACCAATAAAGGTGTTTTTGGAGAAAAAACAACAATCCATGCAGTAAATGGGGTTTCTCTGGATATTTGCAAGGGAGAAATTCTTGCGATTGCAGGAGAATCCGGCTGCGGAAAATCAACACTTGCAAAGGCAATAATCCAGCTTGAACCCATTAAATCAGGAGAAATATTTTTTGAAGGGAAAAACACACTCTCCTCGCCCCAAAAAGTATTAAGCGAATTCAGAAAAAAAGTTCAAATGGTGTTTCAAAATCCATATGCAAGTCTTAATCCCAAAATGAAAATTATCGACATATTAAAGGAACCTCTTGAGATTAATACAGATTACTCTTCTGAAAAAATACTTAAAACAGTAAAAGACAAAATAAAACTTGTCGGTCTTGATGAAAACTGCTTAAATCTGTATCCTCATGAATTTTCGGGAGGACAAAGACAGCGTATCGCAATAGCAAGAGCTCTTGTACTGGAACCTGAATTTATTTTGGCGGATGAACCGGTAAGTGCACTGGATGTTAGTATTCAGGCACAAGTTATAAACCTGATAAAGGAATTGAATGAAAAATACAAACTTACATTTTTGCTCATTACCCATGACATAAGCGTAATAAAATATCTTGCAGACAGAATCGCAATAATGTATTTGGGAGAAATAGTAGAAATTGGGAAAACAGAAGATATCTTTAATTCTCCTCTCCACCCTTACACAAAGGCTCTTTTGAGTTCTGCCCCACAATTAAACAAAACAGAACACAAAAAAATTATTTTAAAAGGGGATCTACCCTCACCGGCCAATTTACCTAACGGATGCAAATTCCATACAAGATGCCCTTATGTTATGGAAAAATGTAAATTTAATATTCCTCAAGAAAAAGGGATATCCCACAAAGTAAGTTGTTTTCTTTACGAATAAAAATTTTTAAAAACAAATTGTTTACAAAAACTCTCCTGTAATATAACATATTTATGCAAGGAGAGAAATTATGGCAAATAAAATTATAATTTTTTCAGGTAAGCAATACTCAGGCAAAGACACAGCTGCAAAAATAATGCTAAAACACATGCCTGATTATAGAAGATGTGCAATGGGGGATATTATAAAACTAACCTATGGTAAAAAAAATAATTTAACTTATGAAGAAATTGAAAAAAACAAACCCCTCTACCGTCAAGACTTAATAGATTTGGGAAACTGGGGCAGGGCTCAAGATCCTGATTATTGGCTAAAAAAAATCATTGAACAAGATGGAAATATTATTGTCACAGATGTCAGAGTACCTCATGAATACGAAGTATTTAAAAATGCCGGAGCAATAGCAATTCGAGTTGAGGCCACAAGACAAACAAGAGCATCCAGAGGTGAATTGGTTGGAGAAAATGACATAACTGAAGTGGGTCTTGATAATGTGAATAATTGGGATTTTGTAATAGACAACAATTCTAACTATGAACTTCTTGAAAAGCAGGTTTTAGAAATTATAAGTAAAATAAAAGAGGATTAGAATATAATCCTCTTATTTTAAATAAATGCATGGAAATTACAGGAATTACTACTTATACCATTCCTTCTTTTACAGCTTTTACTGCTGCCTGAACCCTATCATTAACACACATTTTCTGCAGAATAGAACATACATGAGCTTTAGCAGTATGCACACTAACAATAAGTTCTTTTGCAATCTCCGTATTGCTTTTTCCGGACACAAGATGCTTCAAGACCTCAAATTCTCTTTCTGTCAATGGAACACGTCCTTCTGTATTTGTCTTATTTGGTAGAAATCCAATATTATCAATCTTTGGCAATGCATTTAAAGTCATTTGTGCAACCATGGGATCAATCCAACAAACCCCTGTTGAAACATCCCTTACAACGTCTGCAAGCTTTTGTGGGTCAATATCTTTTAAGCAATAAGCACTAGCCCCTGAACTCAATGCGGCAATAACTTCTTCACTTCTGTCATGAGAAGTTAATGCAATAATTTTTGAATCAAACATCATCTCTTTACACTTAATCATAGCCTCAATACCGTTCATGCCGGGAAGCCCTAAATCCATTAAAATAACATCCGGTTTATGTTTTTCAATAAGTTTCAGACCTTCAACAGCATCTTCTGCCTCTGCAACTACGTTGATATCATCATTAGCGTTTAAAGCACATCTTAAACCTACTCTGGTGAGTTTAAAATCTTCTACGATAATTACACTAATTGTTTTTGTTGTTTTTGTTTCTATTGTTTTTTGAGCCATATCTACCCCACTTTCACTAATGCCAAAGCATTTAACGTTCTAACCTAGAATCATTTAATAATATCTATAAGTATTAATCCATTACCCGACTGTCCAATATTATTGTAAAATATACAATTATTTTTAAAGTTATAAAAAAAATTTTTATTATGCTATAATATCAGTACGGAATTACTTTTGTAAGAGGAGTGTGAATATGTTAGACATTCTTTTCAAAAAAAAGAATAATTTGGCAACCGATAAATCAGAAAAACTTAATGAATTTTATACATATTTAAAAAATAAATACCCGTTTGAAAATATCTCCGAAGAGAGAAAATCTGAACTGGAAAAACTTATTAACAAATACGGCTATCTTCCCTATTCCTACATGAAAGCATTGGAGGAACTTTCAATTGAAGAAGTACTCTTTGGATTGGAAATTAAGTGGAAAGCAAATCACATATTTGATGATGGTAAATTTCATTTTTACAATGACAAAATAAGCGTTCTAGCCAGAAACAATATAAAAAATTCCGCTTGGATTCAAAAAGAAGGGCATGACATTAAACTCATAAACCTTGCAGGACTTGGGAATGGAAACAACTCCAAAGAGCCCGGGAAATTTCTGGATTGGCTGAGACAACTTTTAATTCTTCCCACAGGAAATCTCGAAAATGGTATATTTAACACAACAATATATCTAATTCCATTTCATCCGAGAGAATTTGGTTGTGCATACCTGCCTAAAAGTTCTGAAGTAAGTGAGAATATTCTTGATGAAGGCATTTATAAAGATACCGGTTTAGATGCAAAGGAACAGGTTAAAACCTTTATAATGCTCTCACAACTTGCAGGCCATCCTGTAATATATGATATTTTGCCGCAAACAGGAAGATTTTCAAAAGCAGTACTTGCAAACCCGGAAATTGCAAGATGGTTTGATATCGCGGAATTAAATAAAGAACTTGAAGCAAATATTGACAGAATAGCAAAAAATATGCCACAGTCATTCGATGATGAAGACGTTGAACTGATTAAAAACATTTACAAAGATTCTCAAAGCGGTTCATGCGGTGACTTAACTTCACATTACAAAAACATATATGACACATTTGACAGTCTTATGACAGAAGCTAAGAAAACTCTTTCTGACAATATGATGAAAAAGACATCGCAGGAGAAAATCCAAAAGCGAGCAAAAGAAATTGTTGCGAAAATTCATGATTTCAAAAAATCTCAAAAAATAACTGAAGATGATATAACAAAACAGATTGATGCAATCCAAGAACTTATAAAGGAAGGCCTATGGCCTGCACCAGGCGGTGCTTGGTGTTCTGCAGGAACTCCAATATATGACAAAATGAGCGAATGCGGAGGGTATCCTACATTTAAACATTACGATTACAAGGGAGAAGATGTCACAAACTTCGCTAATCTTGATTGCCAAACTCCTTATTATTTCTGTTTTTTAGAAAATGGAACTTACAACAAACCTGTTATTGATTACTTTATAAACTATATGGAGCAGCTACAAAACGAATACAATTTTGATGGTTTTAGAGTTGACCACATTGACCATATAGTTGACAAAGTCTCTGAACACAACGGAAAACCAATAAGCTATAGAGCTCCAAGAACAGTTTTGGGGAAATTAAACAAAACAATGAAATCCAGAATTCCATATTTTGGAACTCTTGCAGAATACATGCTCTGGGATGACTACCTAAAAGAATATCATAAGGACATGAATTTTGATTTGCTATGGGGAAATGATATTGTATCCCAAAATGAAAAAACTCCTGAAAAAATTACGGAAGATAACCAGCATCTTGCGAATTATAACGTAAACTTTAAAAAAGGAGAAAAGCTTTCTATATTAAAAACTTACAACAACCAAGACGGAGAATTCAGGTGTATAAACCAATATCCCGGACAGCTGAGTGAAGATGGAGCCTTATATAAATGGTTTAAATATAAATTTTTACCAGGAGGAAAATTCGCAAGTCGTCCTATGCTTTATGTCGACGGTGATGAAAGTTTTACTAAACGTGGAATAGAAGCTGCTATTGGGGAAGAGGCCTCAATGCCACGAGAAAATAATGAGAATTTCTACAAAAAATTCAATGCTATTGACGTTTTTGTAAAAAATACACCAATCATAACTGAAGGTGAAGCTCAAATAATTACTCAAGATGATGATGGGTTTGCAGCATGGATTATTTCTAAAGCTCCTTTAAAAACTGCATATTTAGTTGTATCAAATTACAAATATACAACAGAACTTGTCACAATGTTTGATGAAAATAACAACAGCTATTCGGAAATTATGCACGGAAAAGCTATATTTGATAAAACAATAAATCTCCCCTCGGATTATACAATTCTTAAAGAACATTATATTGATGATGGAGAGTTTACAGCAACAGCTTTTGACAAAGAAACATCTACATTACATTTTGACAAACTTGAGCCGAGTGAATTCAGAATTTATGAACTTAAACGGGCATAACAAGTCAATTAACTCTTGCCCAAAACAGAATATTGTTTTATGCTATATATATGATAAAACAGCTCAGGATAAAAGATTATATACTTATTGATGAATTAACGGCTAATTTTGACAAAGGCTTGAATGTTATAACCGGAGAAACCGGGGCAGGTAAAAGTATTCTTATAAATGCCATAGACATCACTTTTGCCCCAAGAGTATCAAAAGAAGTTATAAAGCATGGGAAAGAAAAGGCTGTTATTGAGCTTGTAATAGAAAATACAAAACATGATCTAAATCAGTTATTTGAAGAAAACGGAGTTGACAATTTTGGTTCTGAAATTGTACTAACGAAAGAAATTACTCAAAATTCCGTTAGATCGAGGGTTAATGGAACTCTGGTTAATCAAGAGTTTATAAAACAATTAAAAAATTATTTTCTTGATATTCACTCCCAGCACCAAACCTATGCTTTTATGCAGCCCAAATACCATATTACGCTGTTAGATAACTACGCAAAAGATTCATTCGGAGAAAAACTTAGCCTCTATCGAGAAAAATACAAAGAATATACAAACCTGCAATCTCAATTAGAAAACTTAAAAACAGCTTCGAATGCAACTGAAAGCCAGATTGAGTTTTTAAAATTCCAGATAAATGAAATTGAAAGTGCCAATATTACGTCTGCAAACGAAGATGAAGAGTTAACAAAAGAATTAGAAGTTTTGGAAAATGCAGAAAAATTGAAGGAACTTACAGGAACTTCCTACTGGGCAATCAACGGTGATGAAGGCTCTATCCTTGAGGCTCTCGGAAAAATAAAACAAAATATATCAAAAGCTTCATCTTATGACGGCAAACTTGAAGAGCTTGAACAAAATTTAATAGACTCAATCGAAAATTTAAGAGACATAAGCAGCGAGCTTAGAAATTACAGTCAAAATCTTGACAATGATACAGAAAGATTGAACCAAATACAAGAAAGACTATTTTTATTAGACAAACTAAAACGCAAATATGGTGGGACCCTCCAATCTGTTCTGGATTCATATGAAAAATTTTCAAATGAATTGAGTGCGATTGAATTTTCGACACAAAACGCGGATGAACTGGAAGCAAAAATTTCTTCATACTACAAAGAACTGGAAAAAGAAGCTCAAGAAATAAGCGAAAACAGACAAAATTATGCCCAAGTTTTATCTGTACTAATTGAAGAAAAACTAGAGAAATTGGAACTTCCAAAAGCGAGATTTAAAATCGCTGTGGAGCCAAAAGAATTAAGTTCCGACGGAATTGACAGCGTTGAATTTTTGATATCAACAAATGTTTCTGAAGACTTGAAACCACTTGCAAAAGTTGCATCCGGCGGAGAAATTTCACGAGTAATGCTGGCGATAAAATCAATTTTTGCTCAAAGTGACGATATTAACACAGTAATATTTGATGAAATAGATACCGGAATTTCCGGTAAAGCCTCGCAAAGCGTTGCTGATGAAATTTCGGAACTTTCAAAATACCACCAGATAATCTTAATAACCCATCAGCCAATTATAGCATCCCGTGCTGATAAACATTTTTATGTCAGAAAGTCTCAAAATGATGAAACTAAAGTTGAGGTATATGTTTTAACCGGAGAAAACAGAATTAAAGCTCTTGCGGAACTGGCCGGTGGAGAAATTAATGAGCAATCAATTGAATTTGCAAAATCACTCATTTCTGTTTAATAAAAAAGGATGTATACACACCCTTTTTAAGTTATGATTAATCCTCTATAAAATCTCTGAAATGCTGTAACTCTTTTCGTTCTCTTATTTTGGAAAGAGCGGAATCTTCTAACTGCCTTATCCTTTCTTTTGAATATCCCATTATCTCTCCCAACTGTTCCAATGTTTTTGGAATTTCACCATTTATCCCGAAACGGCAGCTTATAATTTTTTTCTCTCTTTCAGGTAAGGTATCCAACAACTCTTCAATACTGCCTTTTAAAACATTATTTTTCGTCTGAACCTCTGGTGACCTGTATGATTTGTCTTCAATATAATCTCCGATATTTAAGTCATCTGTCACAGGAGTTTCCAAACTAATCGGTTCTTTTATAATTGATTTTTTTACTGTTAACAACTGCTTTGCACTAATCCCTAAACGGTCTGCAATTTCATAATCATTTGGTTCTCTTCCTAATTCAAAAGATAAAGTAGTATATATTTTTTTGTATTTTCGTATCTTATCGGTCATGTGTACAGGTATACGAATAGTTCTTGAACTGTTTGATATTGCCCTTATTATCGTTTGCTTTATCCACCAGGTCGCATAGGTAGAAAATTTAAAATTCTTTGAATAGTCAAATTTTTCTGCAGCCTTAATTAAGCCTAAAGAACCCTCTTGAACAAGATCCATAAATAAAACACCCTGCCCAATATATTTTTTTGCAATACTGACAACAAGACGCAAGTTTGCTTGTACAAGTTTCCTTTTTGCAATATCTGCCTGACTTTTCTTCCCTTCTTTTATCTGCTTACCCAATAATTTTTCTTCTCGGGAATTTAATAATTTTACTTTACCTATATCTTTTAAATACATTTGCAAGATATCATCATCATTAGATATAGAATTAAATACTCTTGGTTCATCTTCATCAACATTATCGATATCACTTAATTCAAACTCGTCGACCTTTAAATCAGACCTTAAATCTTTGTATAAATCTTCTTCATTATAACGTATAACAGACATTTACATCCCCTATCTTCTACAAATTGTCACACATTTTTAATATTCCTGACGACACTTAATCAATTTTGTTTCCGAAAAATTTTTCGTGTAAAATAAAATTATGAATATTTTGGATGAAAAAGCCTTTATCGAAAGCGTTAGAAAGCTTAACGAAAAATCTTTTAAACCAGGAGAAAGAAATAATCCTGAAGTTCTTGATTCTCATGATTTTCGTTATCTTAAAAGTGGAGAATTTTCTGCAAATTTACACATCCACACCAACCATTCAGACGGTTCAATGTCTGTAAAAGAACTCTTATACAGTGCAAAAGAAATAACAGAGAAATATAATAAGGATTTTTTATTCGCAATTACAGACCATGACACAATTGATGGGACAAAAGAAGCCTTGGAACTATCAAAACAAAAAGAATTCAAAAATTTAAATATAACTTTTGGAGTTGAAATTTCAACGGTAGCAATAGATTTTCTACAACAGAAAAAACCTCTACAAATACACTTGCTGGTTTACGGAATAGATCCTTTCGATAAAAGATTAAACGAGTATTTAAAAGATAAAAGAAACTTAAAGTTACAACTTGCAAAAGATACAATAAAAAAACTTAATGAAAAACTTTCCGGATATAATTTTAACCTTGAAGAAGCTTCTAAGTGTCACATTATGATAAAAAAAGGCCAAGATGAAGTCGCTCATCCGCTAAAAAAATATACATCAGGCAAAATTTTATTAAGTTATTATTATCCTAATGCGAATTTTTCATACGAAGAGCCAATTAAAAAATATAAGTACCTTTTCAAAGGGCAAGAACCATATCATCAAATTTACAAAAAAGTGCTTGAAATGTACACACAAAGTTCACTTCCTGCTATTCCTGATGAAATTGAACAAAAAATTCAAATCGCACGTACGATATATCTTCAGTCACACCCATCAATAGGGAATATGCTTGAGGCGTTTTCTTCCTTTGAGGAAGCTGTAGATTTCATTACTACAATTAAGTCCGGAGTAATGTCTATCGCTCATCCTGCGAGAACTAAAGCCTACTGCCCAGAATTTTATACGTATCTTTTTGAAAAATTTAAAAAATACGGACATGAAAAAGCACTATTTTACGAAGGGTATTATCAATCCTATGAAGGAAGATATTTTATTGAATGGAGTGATAAAATAGATAATGCAGCGAGCAAATTTAATCTTTTAAAAACCGGAGGCCTGGATTCACACGGGAAGGATTTAATAACAAGATGTCCATATACATAAATTTGAGGGGAAAATGCTAAAAAAATTTTTAATACTTACTTTTATACTACTGTTACCGCACTTCGTAAAAGCTGAAGATGGCTACGTAAGCCCGGAGGTTTATGCCGTTAATGAAGCTGATTTGAATGATTACATGGACATTGCCCCTTCACCAAAACTTAAACTCGACGATCTCGATAATCCGCTTAAAACAAAACTGAAATCCAAGCCCAGAAAAACCAAAGCAGACAATTTTGATTATTCAACCCCAAAACCTGTCAAAAAGGGAATAATCTACCACATGGCAAAATGGTGGGTAGACCAACGTTATAAAAGGGAAGAAGCGCACCACGGAGAAAAGCATGAAATAAAAGTAAAGGCCCGCATGGAATATGAAAAACAACAAGCCGAACAAAAAAAAGAGACTAGCGAAGAAGAAAATATTTAAAAAAAGTAGTTGACATACAAATATGTTTTGTTTAATATAGATTCTGCTGAGGGCGTTTAGCTCAGTTGGTAGAGCGCCTCCCTTACAAGGAGGATGTCAGAAGTTCGAGTCTTCTAACGCCCACCATTTAAAAAGAGCCGATAGGGCTCTTTTTTTTGCGTATTTAGAGCTTTTATTCTGCTGTTCCTTGCAAACAAAATTTATAATATTAATTGGCTTTTATACAACAATTCATTATTGTAATTTATTATTGCGAAATAGCTTTGATTATCGTATATTTGACTTATGAATGTAAATGACGAATACACGGTAAGAATAGAAAAATTGTCTAATCTTGGAGCTGGAATTGCAAGAGTTGACAACCAGGTTATATTTGTAGAAAACGTTTGCCCTGAAGATGAAGTTAAAGTTAAAATAACAAAGTTAAATAAAAACTTTGCAAATGCTAAAGTTATTGAGATACTTACCCCTTCACAATATCGAATAAAACCGTTTTGTCCGATGCAAAATGTCTGTGGATCTTGCCAAATTCAATTTATAGACTATAACTACCAACTCGAATTAAAAAAACAAATTGTAGAAGATGCAATGAAAAATATAGGCAACCTTACAACAAAAGTCAACGACCCAATAGCAAGTCCTGAAACAAAGTCATATAGACACAAAATTCAATATCCTGTGTCTCAGACAAAAGTTTCTGAACGCATTCTTGCAGGCTACTACAAACCGAAAACACACGAAATAGTTAACATCAAATATTGCCCAATTCAGCCGAAAATTTGCGACGATATTGTGGAATTTATCAGGGATATGGCCCCAAAATTAAACATATCTGGATATAATGAAAAACTACACAAAGGGGACTTACGCCATATTGTAATAAGATACTCATCATTTAACAAAAAATGCCTTGTAACACTTGTTGTTAATTCTACAAAAGCCATTGAAAAATATCAAAAACTTGCACATCTAATATTTGAAGGCTTTGTAGATATTACGGGTGTTTGCCTAAACTTTAATAAACAAAAAACAAATGTTATTTTAGGAGCCGAAACAGTTTGTATATGTGGAGACGATTACATTGAGGAAAAAATACTTGATAAATATTTCAAAATTGGTGCTGATACTTTCTTTCAAGTAAATCCAAAAAGTGCTGAAAACATTTTTGAATACGTAAAAAAAGAAATTTCTAAATATAATAATCCTACAGTTCTTGACGCGTATGCAGGGATTGCAGCATTCGGAATTGTCATATCAGATGTATGTAAGAATGTAGTGAGTGTTGAAGAAAATAAAAACTCAATTAAAAAAGCATATGAAGCTCTTGAAATCAACAACGTAAAAAATGTTGAATTACACGCAAAAGATACAACAAAATATTTACAATCAATTAAAAAGAAGTTTGATATTACAATCCTTGACCCTCCCAGAAAAGGCTGTACGAAGGAAAGTTTGGACGAAACATTAAAACACACAAAAGAAAAAATTATTTATGTAAGCTGCAATCCGGCAACTCTTGCCAGAGATTTAAAATATCTGTCAGAAAACGGTTGTACCGTTGAAAGCATACAACCATTTGATATGTTTTGCCACACTTATCACATAGAAAACGTTGCTACTATAAGAGTCTAATCTTTTTTACCATACTTCATAATAGTTTCTTTTAAGCGTGCGATAACTTTGTCTATTAATTCAATATCCTCACGCTTGTCTTGCTTTAAATCTTTTATAAGAGCACTACGCATCTCTTTAATATCTTGTATATATATAGTTTTGTCTGTTCTTTCTTTAAATCGTGCAGAATTTCTTATAAGTTTTTCTATTGTTTGCACATATTCATCAGATCCAACTTCTTTAAGTTTTGCATTATAATGCCATTTTATTCTTTGTCTTATACCTTCAGCAAGTCCCCTGAGAGTTTCACAATTTCTTTGACTTAGTTCCACAGGTAGCAACAAATCTTCATGATACAAATCTAGCCTTTTTGCATTTTCATACAAAGGCTTTGAAATATAATCATTTAATTGCTGCTCTATGATATTTATATTATTTTGAATTCTGTGCACAGGAGTATTTATCTGTGGATTTTCAATTGATGAAAGATGCAATACTTTTTTCAATGCACGAACAATATCATAAACATAATATGATTCGTCCTTTTTTGCATTAGCAGTATTTTTCCCTGCGACTATAATTACTTCCAAAGGAGTTTTCTCCTTAGCTAAAGACATGGTATCTATAAGTTTGAATTGAATATCCCCATAACCTGAAGCTTGCTCTGAAAAAGAAGCTGCACTTCTGAAAGCTTCCGGTAAAGCCTTTTTACTTTCCTCAGACACATTCGATAAACGCACATCAAAATCCGGTTTATAAGAAATCACTTTCCGCCCCTGTCTCTTATCAGGAACCATAGCTATCTGATATCCCCTTCTTTCAAACGCAGGTAAAATATGGTCCGTAAAAATGGATAAATCATGGAGGTTTTCTAGAAATAAAGTTCCCCTGACTCTGTCAGAAGGAGCACTCCCTGATCTTTTAAACTTCGAAATAAAAGAATCAACTCCTTTTACCATATGTTCCTCTGAACAGTATTCACGATCAAAAATCAATCCGAAATCTTGCAATTCACGTGCCGTAACTTCCAAAGCATCCATTAACCTTGCAGCCAATATCTTGTAAGCAGGAATTCTTGATTCATATCCGAGTTTTACCGCGTCACACAATCTCGAAACACTCGTCAATGTATCTTTTTTAGGAATTTTCCCAGAAAAAGACACTGTATCAAATTCCTGAGGTTTAGAAAAGTTATAACGAATTAAAGGCCCGTTACCGGAGACTTTCGAATTATCTTTATTTAAACAAAATTTTGGGGTTAATGGCTTTATATTCATGAAACACCTTCCATACACGAATAATATAAAGTAAGTGAATTTTAAAAGTTTACACAAAAAAATGAAAAAACGTGTAAAATTTTACATAAATTTACACTCCCATTCTTTTGTCAAACAATTTTGTTTGTATTAGAATATAGAAGTAAAGTATAGTTAAGTAATAGCAATTAAATAAGGAGGTTTGCTAATTATGCCAGGAAAAACTATAACAGTTGACGGTAACTACGCCGCAGCGCATATAGCTTATGCACTAAGCGAAGTTTCCGCAATTTATCCTATCACACCTTCTTCTACAATGGGAGAATGGATTGATGAATGGGCTTCCCAGCACAAAAAAAATATCTGGGGAGAAGAAGTAAGAGTCGCTGAAATGCAATCAGAAGCCGGAGCTGCAGGTGCTGTTCACGGTTCATTAGCTGCAGGATCTTTGACTTCTACTTATACAGCATCACAAGGTTTATTATTGATGATCCCTGTAATGCACAAAATGGCAGGCGAAATGTTGCCGCACGTTATCCACGTTGCAGCTCGTGCAATTGCTGCTCAGTCTTTAGCAATTTTTGGAGATCACTCCGATGTTATGGGCTGCCGTAACACAGGATATGCAATGCTTGCTGCAAATTCTGTACAGGAAGAAATGGATTTAGCTCTTGTTGCTCACTTAGCAACTTACAAAGCTAAAGTACCTTTCTTGCAGTTCTTTGATGGTTTTAGAACATCACACGAAGTTCACAAAATTGAAGAAATCTCTTATGAAGATATCGCAAAATTAGTAGAACCGAAATATATTGAAGAATTCAGACAAAGAGCTCTAAGACCGGAAGCTCCTGTTTGCAAAGTTGGTGCTCAAAACACTGACGTATATTTCCAAGGTCGTGAAACTGTTAACAAATACTATGATGCAGTTCCTGATATCGTTCAAGAATATATGGATAAAGTTGCATCTGTAACAGGAAGACAATATCATCCATTTGATTATGTTGGTGCTCCTGATGCTACTGATGTAATCGTTGCAATGGGTTCCGGTTGTGAAACTATTGAAGAAACTATTGAATACTTGAACGCTAAACGCGGTACTAAATACGGTTTGGTTAAAGTTAGACTTTACAGACCGTTTGATGTAAAACGTTTCTTAGACGCAGTACCTGCAACAGTAAAACGTGTTACTGTTCTTGACAGAACAAAAGAACCCGGTTCAATTGGCGAACCATTGTATCTTGATGTTGTTGCTGCTATGGAAGGTAAAGATGTAAGAATTATCGGTGGCCGTTATGGCTTAGCTTCTAAAGAATTTACACCTTCTATGGTTCTTGCAGTATACAAACATGCTGAAAATAACGGTTTCCACGGTTTCACTGTAGGTATTGAAGATGATGTAACTCACAAATCTTTAAAAGTTGAAGAACACATCGTTACAGAACCTGAAGGAACTACAAATTGTATGTTCTGGGGCTTGGGTTCTGACGGTACAGTTGGTGCTAATAAAAACTCAATTAAAATTATTGGTCAGTACACAAACAAAGATGCTCAGGCATACTTTGCTTATGACTCTAAAAAGTCATTTGGTGTAACTGTTTCTCACTTGAGATTTGGTGACAAACCTATTAAATCAACTTACCTAATTACAGCTCCTGATTTCGTATCTTGCTCAGCTCATGCTTATGTCGGCAGATACGATTTGTTAAAAGGGATTAAAGAAGGCGGTACATTCTTACTTAATAGCCCATACACAAAAGATGAAGCATTCGCTCATTTAACTCGTGATATGCAAAAGACTATTATTGATAAGAAAATCAAGTTCTACAACGTAGATGCTGAAAAACTTATCGAACAACAACCTGGCTTGAGAGGTAAAGGTGCAAACACAGTAATGATGGTTGCTTACTTTAAAGTATCAGGAATTATCCCGTTTGAACAAGCTCTTGAAGGTATGAGAGAAATGACTAAGAAAACCTTTAAGAAAAAAGGTGACGATGTAGTAAATATGAACTTGGCATTGATTGACGCCGCAGTTAACGCAACTGAAGAAGTTCCTATTCCGTCATCACTTGAAGGCGTAGGATGCGTGGATGATGTAAAACTTATTCCAGATGATGCATCTGATTTCGCTAAGAAAATTATTGAACCTTCTATGAGACAAAAAGGTGATGATATTCCTGTATCAGCTATGTCTATAGATGGTGTTATTCCAACAGGAACAGCTTGTTTGGAAAAACGTGGAATCGCACCTAGAGTACCACATTGGAACTCAGAATTTTGTATCCAGTGCGGAATCTGTGCATCTGCTTGTCCTCACGCAGCAATAAGAACAAAACTTATTGAAGCTGATGATTTGAAAAATGCACCATCATCATTCAACACAGTTGATGCAAAACCGAATGATCACGGTGAAAAATTCAAAGTACAAGTTTATTGCAAAGACTGTACAGGTTGCGGTGTTTGTATAGATCAATGTCCAATGACAAAAGTTGCAGGTAAAGAAGCTTTGACTTGGTCTACTATTGAAAAAGAAGAAGCTGCTTGTGAAATGGAAAATGAAAAATTCTTTGACGAGCTACCTGATAATGTTATGGGCAAAAACAATACAAATACAATCAAAGGTGCAATGCTTAGAAAACCGTTATTCGAATTTTCAGGAGCTTGTGCAGGATGCGGAGAAACTCCTTATGTTAAACTTGTTTCTCAATTATTTGGAGAAAACGTTATTGTTGCAAACGCTACAGGATGTTCTTCAATTTATTCAGGTACATTCCCAACAATTCCTTACACAAAAAATAAGGACGGAAGAGGACCAGCATGGGCTAACTCATTATTCGAAGACAATGCTGAATTCGGATTTGGTATGAGATTAGCAGTAGACCAAAACAGAACAACTTTGAAATCGTACGTAGAAAAAGTTGTTGCAAACGAAAAGACTCCTGCAGATTTGAAAGAAGCTCTTGAAGGTGCGATGGCTCACTTCGAAAATTCAAAAACAGAAGAAGCTGTAAAAGCACAAGATAAAGCAAAAGAAGTTCTTGCAAAATACAAAGATGTAGAATGCCCGGATTTGGCTAAAGTCAGAGAACTTCAAGACTACTTCACCGATAAATCTGTTTGGATAATCGGTGGTGACGGTTGGGCTAACGATATCGGATACGGCGGTATTGACCACGTATTAGCTCAAGACAAAGATGTAAACATCCTTGTTCTTGATACAGAAGTTTATTCTAACACTGGTGGTCAAGCTTCTAAATCAACACCTACCGGAGCTGTTGCAAAATTTGCTACAGGCGGTAAGAGAACATACAAGAAAAATATGGGCTTGATGAGCATGTCTTATGGTTATGTATATGTAGCATCAGTTGCATTAGGTGCAGATAGAGCTCAAACTCTTAAAGCATTTAAAGAAGCTGAAAGCTATAAAGGACCATCTATCATCTTTGCTTATGCTCCTTGTATCGCTCACGGTATCGACATGAGCAAAACTCAAACAGAACAGAAACGTGCAGTAGAAGCAGGATACTTCCCATTATACAGATATAATCCGGATCATCCTGAAGCACCATTCACTTGGGATGCAAAAGATCCTAAAGGAAGCTATCAAGACTTCATCAGATCTGAAGGACGTTATAAGTCTTTACTTAAAACAAATCCTGAAGCTGCAGAAGCACTTTATACTCAGGCAGAAGAAGATGCAGCAAAACGTATGGCTGTATACAAAGCTGTCGGGGAACTTATGAAATAGTAAAAATGTCATAAGACTAGAAAAGAGATACTTAAAATATTTAAGTATCTCTTTTTTTACTTATATTCAAAACTTAAAAGCTTTTAAAATAATTAGGATCTTTCAATGCCTTATTTGTACAGGCTATACCATTTTTATTATTAGTAGATGTCTTTGAACAATAAGCATCCTCACCATAATCAGTACCATCTGCTCCCATAGGTAAAAGTCTACCATCATCCATTAATTGAAACGTAAATGTATCTACACCCCATTTATTAGGGAGTCTTTTAAAACCATTCACGTCAACAGTAACATACAATAAGACCGCAAGGTCAGTTCGTCCTGGATTTTCAAAAAACAACGCAGATCCATCCGATAAAACTAGTTGACCATCATCAAAAAAATCAATACCAGCATTTCTACCAGAATAAGTCTCGTATTTAAAAGAATAATTCTTGTAGCATAAATCAGGACTACAATCAGAAAGAATTTTTAAATAAGGTTTTATATTATTCTTAAAACATTGTTGTTTATAAGTACAATCTGATTTTAACAATGGGGCACCATTTTCCTGTTTATACATTTCAAGAGCCTGAAGCAAAACAGAATACTCCTTTTTTAGTGCTGATTCAAACTGTTTATTTCTAGCATTACTCATCAATACGGGTAAAGTTAATGCTGCAACTGTACCTATAATTCCTAATGTAATCAAAACCTCAGAAAGAGTAAAACCAAACTTAGTAAAATAAGAACCTTTATACACTAAAAAGTCAAATTCTAAGCTGGGAGTGCCCCCCCCCCGATACTATCTAAATTAAAAAATCTTTTCATAAATCAAGCTCCTCATAAATCTTTTAAACTGAACTTAAGTATAACAAAAACTAAAAAAACTTGCAACAACAAAAAACGGAATAACAACTCTGTTAGTTTATTCCGTTTTTTATCTTTAAAATTTATATTATTAGTTTAAAATAAATCAACCTCATCGTCTGCAAGGTCACTTACCTTGTCAATGACCTCACCGGGCAAATCACGCATAGGATCTTTAACAAGAGCCAAATCATCAACATTCCTTGGATCTTGTTTAAAGAAATCATTCTCCAATTGCAATTCTCTCATACGAGCCTTGGAAAGATTTAATTGTTTTTCCTTCAAATCATTATAATTTTTGCTAAAATCTGAATTTACTTTTGAAGCATGGTTTACAGAATGCAAAAGCCCGCCCAACAAGAATATCTGTGGAGTCCATGCTAACACTGAACTTCCAAACTCTTTCAAAGCTGAAGGTGTTTTTTCAACGAGTTTTCTAACCCAACCTTTTACAGCAAGTACTTTCTTATTTGTGTTCAACAAAGATGCGAAATCTTTTGTAGCATTCTTGAGGAACTTAGGTGTTTTAAGGGTTGCAATCTTACCGGCAGCTTTTCCAGTCAATGCAATAGCTCCAAAGCCAGCAGCTAATAATGCCATCAAAGACAAAATCGGATGTTCTCTGTCAAATTTTCTAACTTCTGCAGATGATTCTGACAGCTTAGATTTTGCAACACCGACAAGACCTACAGCACCAAGGGTAGCACCCCATAGTGCACCAGATTTTAAGCCATTTGCTAATCTTGCGGCGAGACCTGAAACTTCTGTTGAAAAAATCTTAGTTTTGCCTTTTGTAAAAACAGCAGCACCAATACCTGCTGCGACAGGGGCTGCCATAATCAAGGCATTTGTTATTTTTCGATGTTTATTATTATTAGACTTTTGAGCAGTTTCTAAATAAGCAATCCTACGAACAGACTGGTCATCTAAGTTAATAAGTTCGTCAATCCTATCCCTTCTGCCCTGAAAATTTGGGGTTACAGCTGATATTTGCATACACACACCTACACTTTCACAAACTAATTATACCTTATTAAAAACAAAAAGTAAAATTTTTTGCTACAAATTACAAATTTTGTTAAGATTATTTACATGCATTTTTATTTTTAATATTATAGCTTATATGAAAAAGTTTTATATTCACACAATGGGCTGTAAAGCTAACCAGTTTGAAAGTTCCATCATAGCCGAAGACTTAGTTAAAAACGGACTAACTCCGGTAAAATGTATTGAGGATGCGGATTATTACATACTAAACTCGTGTACGGTAACCCACAAAAGTGATAACGAAGCGATGTATCTTCTGCGTTCTGCAAAAAATAAAAAGCCAGGGATTATTAATATTCTAACAGGCTGTATTGCCCAAACCGAGAAAGAAAAATTAATCAACTATGATTTTATAGATTACATTGTAGGTAATGATGAAAAGCTCACTCTTTTTGAAACTTTACACGAAAAACACGATAGCAAGTGTATTGTTTCAGATATTATGGAACGAAAAGTTTTCACAAAAGTCCAACTAAAAGACATTAACAAAACTCGGGCAAGTGTCAAAATTCAAGACGGCTGTGATAATAGGTGTTCTTACTGTATTATCCCCTTTGCAAGAGGGAAAAGCAGAAGTGCTGATTCAGATTTTGTTATTAATCAAATAAATTATCTTTCACAACATGGATTCAAAGAGGTTGTCCTTACGGGGATTCACATTGGCCTATGGGGAAAAGAATTTGGACTTGATTTATTGGATCTTTTAAAAGACATAGAAGAAAAAACCACCATTGAAAGATATAGATTAGGCTCACTTAACCCCCATGAAATTACAGATGAAATGTTGGAATTTTTATCAAAATCAAAAAAATTCTGTCCACATTTTCATCTTTCTCTTCAATCTGCCTGCAACAAAACTCTTAAATCAATGAATAGATTTTACAAAGTTGAAGACTATTTAAAGCAAATTGATAAAATCAACTCTATGTTTGACCTACCGTTTTTGGGGAGCGATATAATAACAGGTTTTGCAGGAGAAACGGAAGAAGATTTTCAAACAACAACAGAAAATTTACGCAAATCGGGACTTTCAAAAATACATACCTTCCCTTATTCAGTAAGAAAAGGGACAATAGGTTCCCAAATTACAGTTCAGGTTGATGAGAAAGTAAGACAATGGCGTTCTGACATAATAAAGGCTCTCTCTGCATTTAAATTCATAGAATTTGTGAACAAAAATATCGGAACTGAAAGAGAAGTTTTAGTTGAAAAAAGGCCTGATAAAAAAACAGGAATGCTCAAAGGTGTTACAAGAAACTATCTTACGGTTATTTTGAATTCCCAAGACAAAACACTTTTAAATACCTTACAAAGAGTTAAAATAAAAGAATTTAAAAACGGGAAAATTTATGGAGATTTACTGTAAAAAAAGAGGGCTCTTAAAAAGAGCCCTCTTTTAACAATCCTTATTAGTTTCTGCTGTTCAATTTAGCAAATAATCGTAAAATCTCGATATACAGCCATACCAGGGTAATCATTAATCCCATAGCTCCATACCATTCGTAGTCTTTGCTCAACATGTTCTGTGAAGCACTTTCTATGAAAAAGAAGTCTTGGATTAAAGAAAATGCAGCAATTCCAATAACAACAAGACTAAAAATAATACCAACCGGCCCTGATTCCCAGATTAAAGGAATACCACGGCCAAAAAATGAAGCTATCATCTGAATAAGATATACCGCAAGCACAGAAAGCATTGCAGTCATTAAAACAGCCTGAAATTTTTCTGTATATCTTATTATCCTTGCTTTATAAAGCATAAGCATAACAAACAACGTTGCAAATGTAGCAAACACAGCCTGTAATACAATACCATGCCATTGAGATTCAAACATCATAGAAACAGCACCCAAAAGCAAACCTTCGAACAAAGCATAAGGTGCAGCTGTATATTTAGCTATCTTAATATTAAAACAAGTAGCTAAAACCAAAATAAAAGAAACTATAGCACTAACCGTCAACATTGCAGGCACCATAGATGCCGAAGTAAACAATGTATAAACACTAATTGCGGCACCTGCAATAAGACATACAAGTAACATAAATATCTTATTAACAGTACCTGAAATTGTCATCGGTTCACCGTCTAGAATTCTTTCTTGCGGTGAAAACCTCTCTTCATTTAATATCGGATTTGACATAATTAACTCCTTCCTTTACCATGATTATATAATATATTGAAAAAATTTTCTATATCTTAACAATTAAATAAGGATCACAATGTTTCTTGAAAACTTTAGCAAATTTTTGAAATATTACGGCCGCGGAAGATATATCAGATTGTGCGGATTTACAGGGCTATCTCTCATTGCAGGCTGTCTTGAATTTCTTGGGATTGCATTGGTTTACCCTTTTATAATGCTTATTATAAGCCCTGATACTTTACCAAAAACATTTAAATTTATTCACCTTGATAATTCTTTGACAAATGGTCTTTTAATAGGGCTTTCCGTACTGGTTATATTCATACTTAAAAACCTATTCATAATATTAAACCTCTACATGCAATCAAAATTCGTTGCAGGGTGGAAACAGGCAATTACTAAAAAATTTATGCACTACTACATATACGCACCGTACAAAGATACTATGAAAATATCCCAGACAGACAAGCTTTATACTATTGAAACATTAGCAAATCAGGTTATTGAAAACTTTGTAGTAAGATCGCTAAATCTATTAACAAATACTATAATCATAATAATGATTACTTTACTTTTACTTGCAAAGTTTCTCATCCCTGCAATTGTAACAATAGTATTTGTCTTTGTATCATTGATAATCCAAAACAAATACTTTAAAGCAAAAACGACAGAAATTGCTGCGACAGCTGCACAAAGACACCGCCAATATAAAGCAACACTGTTGGAAAATATTAATAATGTCAAGGAATTAAAAATCCTAACAGCAGAAAATGTATTTTATAATAATTTTGTAGAATGTGCGGACAAACTGAAACAAATCCAAATTGGACAAAACTTTTATGCGTCTATCCCGCCATATATCGTTGAAATACTTGTCGTATGTTCGCTTTTGGTTATGGCATGTATTTTGTCATCACAGAATGCAGGAAATAACCCTGAACTTGTGGCATCATTTGCAATAGTTGTAGCTGCTATTTTTAGAATTGCACCTGCACTGAACAGAGTTCAAACTTCAATAATAAATATAAATACGTCGAGAAATTTTGTAAAAAAATTAAATGAAGAATATGAAAAATGTGATTTTAGCAGTTGCGAGAACATAAACAGTTTTGGCAACGAAAAAATGGATTTTAAAAACAAAATCCAACTAAAAAATATTAACTTTTCTTACACCCCAACCAAACAAATTATTAAAAATATTTCATTTGACATTAACAAGGGAGATTTTATAGGTATTATCGGGCTATCAGGAGCAGGAAAAAGCACTTTAGCAGATATTATTACAGGTCTGCTTCCTGTAGATTCGGGAGAAATCCTTGTTGATGGTATAGCTTTAACACCTGAAAATTTTTATAAATTTAGAAGAATAATCGGTTATGTCCCGCAACAAATAAATATTCTAAATAAGAGTTTCAAAGAAAATGTTGCCTGGGGATGCGACAAAATTAATGATGAGGGCGTAATCAAGGCGTTAAAAGCGGCTCAATTTTACGATTTTGTTTCAACTTTCCCAGAAGGCATAGATACCAAGGCTCTGTCAAGTACAAACGGACTTTCACAAGGTCAAAAACAGCGTTTAGCAATTGCCAGGGCTTTATACAGAGACCCGGAAATTATAATATTGGATGAAGCTACATCCTCATTGGATGTCCAAGTAGAGCATGAAATTACTGAAACATTGAAACAAATCAGTTCTTCAAAAACCATAATAGCAATTGCCCACAGACTTTCTACATTAAAAGCATGTAATAAATTAATTTACATGAAAGATGGTAGGATTGTTGATATTGGGAACTTTAAAGACTTAAGCTCAAAATATGCTGACTTTGATAATCTTGTAAAATTATCCTCAATTAATTAAAAAAAGTACTTTACAATAAAAATTTTTTATTATATAATTAACACATAAGCCCCAACTGATTTAAGTTGCGGAGTTGTTAATCCTCAGTAGCTCAATGGCGGAGCAACCGGCTGTTAACCGGTAGGTTGTTGGTTCGAGTCCAACCTGGGGAGTTTTTTATTGCTTTAATTTATAGGATTAATAGTATTAATTTGAAGGGTGCATTATTTACACACCCTTCTTGTTGGTTGTCAAATATTCCCGAACTGGTTATACTTTGATATTTTGTATGGTTTTATAAATTTTTCTTTAATTTTGGGAAAGCTATGTACTCATGTAAATAATATTAATAAATAAAAACATAATTAGAGAAAGCCCGCCTACACTTAGTTTGTAATTTGTAACAAATTTATTATGAATTGTAAAGGTTTTCACAATAATCCTTAAGTTTTTTCAAAAAATGACGATACAAAAAGTGTGTTTTAAATAAAACATGTGATAATTCTATAGTGAAAGTTGTGTAATGTCAGGCGAAGATTTTTTCAAATTTAATAATGGAAAAGAGTTTAGGTTTTCAAATTTTAAAGAAATAAAGGAAGAAGACCTTAAAGGTGCTGACGAAAAAACAAAGAAACTCTTTAATATATTTGCAGGGGAAGATAAAGTTTTGCAAGCAAATGAGGCTGAAAATTTGTTTAATGCATTAAAGTCTGCCGCAGGCGATAATCAAACTCTGGAAACAAATGAAATAAGTATGTTTACAGAGGAAAAAATCGGGGAAGAAGTTGATACAAACATCTTTGCTAATTTTGTAAATAATGTATTCGGAGTGAATAAAAGTATAAACCAGGGAAAACAAGCTCAAACACAAAGCCTTACGCAAAAATTTTTAGAAGAAGCAGCTTGTAAAGAAATTAGTATTGATATTATTGACGAAAACATTTCAGAAGCGTATAAGATATTAAGCTCTCAATATTTAGGAGCCATTTCAGGTTGGCATGATGACAAGAAGGATAAGAATGACATCTTAAAATCATCCAATGTAGCCAAAGTTTTGGATTACCAAAACGCAGGTATTGAGTGGATGAATAAAGCAAAATTCGCTCCACCAAACGGACTTACTAAAAAAGAATATTATGAGGGCAATAAACAACGAATTAAGGATATGATTCTTACTAGAGTTTTAGTATTAGATACAAATACTAAATTCAAAGAGCTAAAAAATAAATATTCAGAAGAAAAACTAGCTCAAATCATAGGGGATTATGTAGAAGCATTATGCTCAAATGCAACTATGGAAGATTTAAAAAATATTCAAAAGAATTTCGTATCATATAGTGGTGTAGAAGAAATCCAAGCATTAGAAAATGTTATTGATAATGCAATCAAATTTAACGAAGACAAAAACAAACCAATTCCGGCAGGAGAACTTGCTGGTATTAAACTAGATACTCAAAAAGGAATAATTCCTGAATATTGGAATTCTGATAAACCAATATCTTTTGAAGAAGTATATGAAATTGAAAGAGGGACAGTATATTCTCAATACAAAATAGAGCAATATGCATTAGCAAGAAAAGAGATGGAGACTGTTGCAAATGCATACAACAAGAAACAACAATTCGTTGAATTTGCAGAAAGTTTAAGAAACGATGAAACATTAAGTTCAGATGAAAAAGGTCAAAAAGTTTTAGATGGTTTTGCAACATTTTATGCGTTGTCTGAAGATGGTGGTTTAAGTGAATTAAAAGAGCTCATTTCTGAATCAAAACTTCCTGTTTCAGTTGATGAAAACGGCTTTAATTTTGGCACATTAGATGATAGTTCTAAAAAGAGGGTTTTAAATTCATTATTAAAACTCGCACAACAACAAAAAGAAGCAGAGTTTGAGAAGTTTTTGAACGGAAAAACGATAGAAGAATACCAAACAGCATTAGAAAAAGCACAAAATGAAGCAATTGGAGAAGAAAACGGTAAAATGATGGCTGAAGCCATGAAGAATGATAACTTAACTTGCATCCAAAGATGGACAGGCAATACCTCAATGCTTGGTATGGGTATGACAGTAGTTGGAGGTATTTTATGCTTTACTCCATTAGCACCTCTTGGAGGTGGAATGGTTACGGCGGGTAATACCCTTGCTATTGGTGGTATGGTAGCAGAAACAGGTTTAGGTGTAGCGGATTATGCAACTAAAGATGTTCAAACAGCAGAAGAAGCGGAACAATTAGGTAAAAACTTCATAATGAATGCAGGAGGTTTCATAATAGGTATAGGAGCTGGTAAAGCTGGTATGAAAGCTTTCAATAAACTAATTGATGAAAAACTCGTTGCGGTGTTTGGTAAGCAAATTGCATCAGGCAATAAAATGCAAGCATTAAAAACTGTATTTACAAACCCAGAATATTTAAAGAGTTTTATGACAGCAGCAGGAGCGAAATTAAGTGCGGATTTTGTCATTTCTTATGCTGGTGATTTAGCAATGATGGGAGTATTAGATACAGATGATGATTGGCAATCATTATTAAAAGCTAACCTAACAGGTATCTTGGTTGGTATGTCCGGAGATATTAAAGATGTATCAGGAGTAGGCAGACCTCGAAACATTGGACTTTCCGATGGTGTTAAGCCAATGACAGAATTCGAATATGGTGAAAAGCTTTTAGGGAATGATGTAACAATTGTTGACCCTAAAACAGGCACTAACATTGATGGAACTGTAACAGAGGTACATAACACAGACGGTCAAGTTGAAATCGAAGTTAACGGGCAAAGATATTCAACCAATGATGTGAGTGGAGTTAGAACCAATAAAAATGGAAAAGAAAATTCTGGTGGTATATCAGGGGCTACTTCAAGATTAGGTTATGAAGTCTCAAGAAATATTAACCGAGGGAAAAGAGCCATTCAATATGCCGAAGATAAAACTGTTGAAGCTTATCAAGGAACTAAAAAAGCTGTCAAAGGTGTTTCAAAACTAATTGATTTTGTTTCTTTAGATTATAGGCTTAAAAAATTAGGAATAAAAGATAGATATCATAGGGAATACATTATTGAATTTTTAAAGAAAATTCCAATTGAATCTGAAGAGATTTATAACGGATTGTTAAAATCTATCAAAACAATGAAAAAGATGGATATTAGTGACAATGACTATCAAATTATACTTTACCATATATCCAATAACAACACGAAGATTGATCAAAGTAGTTTGGATATTATAAATGAATTATTAAATTTGCACAAATTAGCTGGAGAATCTTGGCAAAAGAATACTGCAAATTCGTTACTTTTTAATGGTAAGAATAATACTGAAAAATTAGAGTACCTAAAAGAGTTTTGTGCATTTTTAGAGGTTGGATATAAGTTTGAAGATATTAAATACCTTCTTAGTGTTGGTATAAAAGGAAAAGATAATAGAAAAGCTTACGAAATAATTCTAAATGATGAATTTACACAAGAATCAAAGGGCGGCTCAGATATAGAATACACAGCAACAAAATATTTCGAAACTTGTACCGATGCTAATGGCAAATTTTCTTATAAATATTGGGAAATGCTTCAAAACTTGTACAAGATCGGCATAAAACGCCCAGAAAATATATTTAAAATTTTGAAAAACGACGATGATGAAATAACAAATGCCAATGTTGAAACATTAATAACTCAAATAAGTAAAAATCCAACAAATATATATCAATACACCCCATCTTTTATAGAAAAATGTATGACACAAGACGGCAAACTTGATTTTTCACGTGTGGATGATGCTCTAACTGTAAGCAAATTGGGGTATAATTTTGATGTAAATTTTGTTAAAAACAAAGATGGTACATTTAATCAGAGTGCAATAAAAACCATTCAAGAATTACAAAGTAATGGATTTAAAAATAGAGACATACATAATATATTAGTTTCTGCAAAAAGATCTTCCGAAATTGCGGAAGGTGAATTGTATTCACAAGAAATTATCAAAAAGGCAATCGAACTTAAAAATGCAGGAGTAAACACTCAACACATTGGGAATATGCTGAATGACTGTATAGAAGAAGGTAAGCTTGACACTGAACTTCTGGAAAACTTCACCCCAATATGTAAAATGCTTGATACTTACAGCTTAGCTGAAACAGAATTTATTGTTCCGCTACTACAAACCTATGAGGGAAATACACAAAAACAGCTTGTTACCCAGCTACAAAAACTTATACAAAACGGTTTCAGCACAGATGATATTGCAATGAGTGGTATATTTAATTTTAAAGAAAGTTACGGTTCAATAACCCCTGATAATATTATTGATGCTGCAATCCAACTAAAACAAGCCGGTTTAAGTTGGAATATCAAGGCAATTTTCGCAAAGTCAAGATTTGATAATGGAACGTTAAATTCTGAATCTTTAAACTTTTTACTTAATTTAAAAAATAAAGGGATTCCCGAAGACTATATCGACAAACTTTTAGAAATTGTAACATCCGAAAAAGGTGAATTATTAAAATACAATATTGAACCAGTTTTGTCATTATTAAAAGAATTTAAGGATTCAGAATTTTGTAATTCAAAAAAAGATACAAAGCAAAACTATCAAGATGATTTCGTAATATATATTAAACCAACAAAAGATAAATCTGGTTACATTTCCGAGCAGGGCAAGAATATAAGTCTTGTCAATACACTTATTAAAATGAGTTCTGATGAAACAGGAAAGATAAATACAGAAGTTCTAAATGCAAATAAAATGAAACTTATGAGTTTGTATAATAAACTTGAAGCAGAAGACAAATATATGTTTGTTCATTATGCAGAGCTTGCTGCCAACAAACAAGGAGCTTTCGATGAACAAATCTTTAATAAAATACAAGAACTCAAATATCTTGATGACGGTATTTCTGATCCAAACTATCATAATACAATAAGAAATTTCTTAGAAGTCTGCAAAGATGAAAACGGCAATCTTGATATACAAAAATATAATGATGCTGTTAAACTTGTGAAAAACTATGGCTTTAGCAAACATAAAGCAAGTTATACCATAGATTTATACGAAGAATTAAAACCGTATCAGGGCAAAAATTTTGTGTATGATCTGTCAATCACAGAAAAACGTCAGCTTCAATCATTATTACTATTGCATAGTACTAATTTGAAAGGATTATCAGAAGTTAAAAAAATTCTTAAAACTAATATTATCCCGACAACAGATACCGATTATAGCACACTAATGAAGCAACTTTCGCAATCATTGGGCGATACAGATTTTGTATTAGATGCTCCTTCTCTTGATAATCTTCAAAACAATATGACAAAACTTGCTCAAATACTTTCTAAAGAAAAACCAATTGAACAAGTTTCAGTTGATATAACATATAATGACCTATTAAAACGTATAAAAAGCAAAATGTCAGGACTTTCAGAATCTGAAAAACGAAAAATTTATGACTATTTTGGTTTCAATGTTAAAGATGGCGAAATTCTAGGATTCCCAAGCTACTTAGGTAAAGATATAGAAGTAACGGATATTACAAATTCATTTACAAAAAAAGTTGTACAAGCTGTAACAATTGAGATTGAAAAATTCAATAAAAACAATAATATTATTGTAAAAGATAATCCTGAATTATCACAAATTTTAACTTCAATTTCAAAATCTGTGCCAGAAGTTTATAACAAATTCAGTTATCCTGAAAAATCAGTTCAAACTTTAAAAATGCTTAAAACCATTACGGAAAATTCTAACTTTACAAAATTAAACGAAAATGAAAAACAAATCTTAATTCTTGGTGCACTTTTAAAAGATTCAAATGTTGGCACAATAAAAGAAACTGCGTTTAATATTTACAATTTATCAAGCAAATTTAACATGTCAAACAAGGAAAGAATAACTCTTTACAAACTTCTATCTATGCCTGATATAATCACAAAATACAAAAATACCAAATCAGTAAAAGCATCCTTTAATAATCGTTTTGGTTCGCCATCAGTTGAATATGACAAAAAAGAATTAGCACTTGATATGTTGGCATTTAATATGAAAGACAATAATCTTGATAAATTATCTTATCTTTTATATTCATCTGGAAACAATCAATTAATATCGCAAGAATTACTGAAAGAAATCAAACAAAGAATTTTTGAAATAAAATCAGATGATTTCATATTACCTCAAACTCATACACAGGTAATAAAAGACCATGCAACAACGCAAACTATTAACGGCTACAAAGTCCAAGTCGTAAATGCATCTGAAATACCTAACTTTTATGCTTATGTACACACACCTGAAGCGGGAGCCGTTAATAATGCCTCAAGAATAACAAAATTCTCCAACTTTGAAGAATTTCACAATATAGACTCTGATGCAGTAATTTGTACAAGTTATATCAGTGCCGATAAAAGTGGAACATGGCGTGATAACGGATTTATCTTTGAGATCGGTTCAGGCAATGAATATGTCGGAATGGGACACGATATGTATTCACTTGGCAAAAATAAGCCTCAGGTTGTTGCTGAATATTATAGAGATAAAGGGTTAAAAGCGCTATCTGGCAAAGGTTATAAATACTCTCATCGTTCATTTATTTCATCTCATCTGAAAGATATTTTGCATATAACTGAAAATACATACTCCGATTTAATTGCAAATAAACGAAAACTAAATAGTGAACTTGAAAAACTTTCATCTAACAGTACCGAAGCCATAGATATTCAAGCCAAAATTGCAAAAATAGATTCAGAAATTCAAAAAATAAATGAAGATTATGTTGCAAGAATAGACAAAGTAAAAGCACAAAGTTCTTCGAAGCAAATTAACCTAGAAGAAATAAGAAGTATAGACCCTAAACTTGCAAGTGCTTATGAGCAATTTTTAGCACGTGATAACACTGGTCATAAATTTGGGAAAGAAGCTCTAATGAGAAATGATTATTGGAATGAAGTTTTAGTGTCAAATCCTATAATTAGTGCAATTTATACAAAAAATCTTAATAACCTACCGGTAGAGTATCTTGAAAAAGCTCAAAAAGAAGGAATTCCAATTGTTGTTATTAGTAAAAAGTAGAGATAAGACGGCAATTTACAAGTTGAAGATATTAATATCAAAATAGAGACTTGGAAAAAACTTAAAGATTCATTACAACATAGATATTTACTTAGAAAAAAGGTAAATTCCAGCCAAGATTTATTAAATAGTTTAGAAATAGTACACAGTGTTAATAAAGATAACCAGAAAATTGTTAATCTATTAATATCTGAGAAAAAATATACCAATCTTCTAAGCAATGCTTCACTCATAACTGAAGACAATTCCGAATTAATGGAATTTATTATAAAAAATGATAACATAAGTAACCCTAATATATTGGTTGAGCTTGCAAATGCAACAAAATTCAGTAATAATGCAGCAAATTTTATAAAAGAAAATTTTGATATTATACCAGAACACCATTTGAGCTGCATTGCACAAAGTTTAAAGCCATTAAACAAAAATTTAATCCTTAAATTATATAAAGACAAAGAATTAAATTTCCCTGAAGAAGAAATTATTAATATTGCAAGATGTACAAATAGAAGTAATATTGAATTAGTTACAAGACTTTGTACTGATAAGAGCATTAATTTCCCTCCAGAGTGTATAAGTGATGTAGCTTATGCGATTAAAAGATCTAATCTTGAATTGGCTACTAAATTATCTACTGACAAAAGTTTAAACTGCCCTCCTGACAAAATCCCAGAAATATTAAAAGCTTTTGATAGTATTAATATTGATATTAAAGATTTAAGTTTAAGCGATAAAATTAATACTTTAAGTACTATAACACGTCTTCCAAAAAATTTATTAAATTTATTTCGAAAACATTCAGGGGTTGATATTGATGCAAAAATATCTGAATTAACCTTGGCACTCGGTAAGAAGAAAGAGGTAATAAGCATACCAAAAGAACAACAAAAACTATTCGTACAAAATATATTAGCAAATAACAACACTGATACTGAAAATGTCTTAATGAACTTTAATTTTGAGCAATTTGGTAAAACAGGCTTACCTTTAAAATATACTAGAGAAGATTTTACAAATAACATTAAAAATTTAATAAAAGATTTGACATTAGAAGAACAAAGTTTAGTATTAGAACATTTTGGTCTAATAGAAGGTATTGCCGGTTATGACGGTTTACCTACAAATAAAACATTTAGCAATCCTGATGCATCTGAACAATTAAACACTATCGCTCAAAAAGTTCAAAATGAAATTGAATTATTTACTGCAAAAAATCAAATTAATACAGGCGATGTCAAGGCTGACAACATCTTAAATTCATTAATAAGAGGCTTGCCAGAGTTTACATCAATCATAGGGAAAGAACAACATGGCACCCATGCATATTCAGTAGATATCCATACTTTAAAAGTTTTACAAAGTGCTATGAATAACCCTTTATACAAAGACCTTTCGGATAGAGATAAAACTATATTGAAAATAGCAGCTCTATGTCACGATATGGGTAAACGAGGTGGAGTTGTTGATAAAGGTCACGCAAGTTCAAGTGCTGAATATTGTACAGCTATTTTAGATAAATTTTCTTTCCCTCAAAATATGAAAGATAGAATTATTGACATTGTAGATAACCACCACTGGTTTGAAGCATACAATACAGGGAAAGCTACTGCTAATGATATTGCAGTTAGATGCCGCAGACCACAAGATTTTGTTATATATGAAATTCTTGCAAAAGCTGATTTTGAAAATGTTAACAAAAGTTTCCACATTGAACATTCAAATGGGATTTCAAATCAGGCAGATTTTGATAAATTTATGAAAGAAAAAATGCAAGCAATTGATGATGCTTTAAATACTATGTATTCAAGAGCAAATCTTGTTTTTGACACTCAATTTGTACGAAATGGCGATATGTTCCCAAGACAAACCGTTGAATTAGATGGAGTTTCAACAGAATTAAAAGTATTAAATTTAAATAATTTAAAAAACAGTGATGATTTACAAAAATATGGATTTAGCACTGGTGTAACAAAAGATAATGCAAGATTTACAGTTCATATGACTGCGCCAACTACTGATGCTATGGAAACAGTAATAATCTTGACTAAAAATTCTTTAAACCAATCTGCTTGGTCAACAAGTTTAATAAAAGCATCAAATAATAGAACATATGAGAATAGAAAATTTGGGTTTATATTAGATGTTGACCAAGCTAATATTTCTGAAGCCTATTATTCAAATACAGGAAGTGGCTATGGTAAAAATTTGGCAACATTTAAAACAATATTATTCGAAGCAAACGATAATGCTAGAACCTATGTAAGAGATAATCTTTTAAAAGAATTATCTAAAAAAGGTATAAAATTAAATGATAAAGAATACGCACAACTTGCAAAATATTTAATCACAAAAAAATACACAACACAAATTACAAAAGATATTAAAATTGGTGACCAAATTATTAAAGCTGAAACTCTAATAAAAGCAATAGAAACGTCCAGAGATGCTTTATTTGAAGGTGGCGATATTCATAGTGAAATTGTTCCTATCAATCCAAGAGTAAAAGGGCTAGTTGCAAAAGTTGAAAAATTAGAAGATTGTCCAACTGAATTTTTAAATTTTGCAAAAGCTCATGATTTACCTATTATTTTAATGAAAGCAACTAAAGATAAAAATGATTAGTAAAAATATGCTACAGGTTGTTCCTAAATATTTTTAGGTTGGAATTTTAAGTATTCAAAAAATAATCAAACAATGTGACATAAATCGGAAAAGTGATACCGATATTCAAAATATTATTGATTTAAATTATAAAAAAAATTTACAAATTTATGCAAATATAAATTATCTAATAATTAATAAACAGGGTACCCTTTTGTTCAGGCGTTCCTTCTAACAAAGACGAAAAAAGGCTCTTAATTGGTTTTGTATCATCATATGCATTTGTCTTTCTTAATTTTGAAGTATTAACTTCTCCTATCTTAGTAACAACGGACATTGGAATATTGTCTTTATATATGTATTCTAATGCATGTTTTCGCTGTTTCAGTATATTCGAATCTTTTGCTGGAGTTAATTGACACAAATGATTTGATATATTTTTATTGGTCTGTTTCCCTAAAAATTTAAAATATATTTTTTTTAAATTTTTGCTATAATTTTTCCATTGTCCGAGAGATTGGCACTTGTAATATAATTTTGCTACGGCATTATGTACTTCATCCGAATAACAAAATTTGCCCATGATATTATGAGAGCGTACATACAATTTGTCCATGTCAAGTGATGAAGTCGGGATTTTTAATATAACAATACTACCGTTATCCTTGTTGGTGAATTTTATTATCTCCTCTAGTAAAGATTTTCCCTTCCATGCATTTGCACTATTTTTAAAAATATTATTTAATTCTGATGCAAAAACACCTTGCCCACAAAACAAATCTTCTGACATTCTAAGAGTCCCGTCTGTTAATAATTTATTATAATTACTTCTACTTGTTATATGATATATAAATCTTGGGGACTTTATGTTTACCATATTTAGGTGGACATATATGAATGTTATTAATTTCAGATACCAGAGACATAGTTAAATCCCTCATAAAAATTTGATAGTTTTATAATGATTTTTAGAAAACTTCTAAAAGAAGTTTTTGATATATGGACGTTGTAACTTTATAAATTTTAACAATTAATTAAATTTATATAAGCGAATTCAAAAATAAAACTTAAATTTTACAGTGCGTATGTGTTTATTTTTCAGTTCGTGTTAAAATGTTTACACATCGGAGTATTAGATATGCCTATAGATTTTAATCCAAATATTTTTTACATAAACAACAATAAGCCGTATTTACAAGATGTCGTAAAAACAACATTTTTCAATGGTTCAAATGTCTCTGATACATTTACAAAAAGCGTAAAAGTCGATAACAAGAATATATCATCATCTTTTGACGGAATACATATAGGAAAAAGAGACTTCGGGACAGTCGAAAAAAATGGAGAAACTGCGACCTTATACACTATAACAAATAAAAATGGAGCAAGTGTTGAACTTTCCACATTCGGGGCAACCATTGTTTCTATAAAGGTTCCTGATAAAAATGGAAATCTAATTGATGTTACTCAAGGGTATAATTCCGTAACACCGTACGAAAAATCTCCGATTGGACATGCCGGAGGCACTATAGGGCCTTGTGCAAATAAAATTAATCACGGGAAATTTAAAATAGGGGATAAAGAATATACACTTGAATGCAATAAGGACAATGGACAAACACATAGCCACGGTGGGAAAGAAGGTTTTGATGTAAAAAATTGGAAGGCAGAAGTATTAAAAGACGGAGTCAAATTTACTTATTACAAAAAGGATATGGAAGGCGGATATCCGGCAAACGTAAAAACTTCAGTAACTTATAAATTTGACAACGACAATAATTTATCGGTCAGATACGAAGCACAAACAGATGCTGATACTATTTTAAATCTTACAAATCATTCTTACTTCAATCTTGATGGAGAACAGAACACCAACGAAAATTCAGTAATGGAACATGTTGTGGAATTGCCAAATTCTTCAAAATACACTCCTGTGAATGAGATTGCAATACCAACAGGGGAAATAAAATCTGTTGAAAATACTGATTTTGATTTTACGTCACCCAAAAGACTTTCTGAGATGAATCAATTGGGATATGATCAAAATTTTGTTGTAGACAATTATGATGGAAAATCTTTGGTTCACATTGCAAAAGTTAAATCTGATAAGTCCGGGATTGTTTTAGATGTGTCAACCGACTTACCTGGTTTTCAGTTTTATACAGCAAATAATTTAGGGAAAGATAGTCAGCCTGCTGGCAAATCCGGCAAAAAATATGAAAAGCATTCCGCTTTTTGTGTTGAACCCCAATTCTTTCCGGATGCAATAAACACATTTGATGAAAAACCTATTTTGAAAAAAGGTGACAAATTCTCAAGAAATATAGTTTATTCTTTTAGCTTAGATTAATTTATAGCTACTGTGTTGAATTTACTTTCTATATAAAAGGAGTGATACTCTATATTACTTGGTATATGGAAAACACAAAAAGAAATAATATTTTAAATTTTCTCGGCAAAACATTTAAGCAAGAATACAAGGTAAACCCTGCAAGAATATTCGAGTACAATTCTCTACCGGAAAAAGGAGAAGAAATAATATATCTATGCGAAAGGGAAATAAGGGTAAAAGACAATTTTGCACTTCAATTTGCTATACAGAAATTCCAAGAAGCTGGAGCTAAATTAAAAATAGTACACCCAAAACAAAACTATATATACAGACCTAAAAACGAGTTTATAACAGCAGAAATAGAAGAAGCAAAAAAGGCTTTCACAGAATCAGGATTTAATTTTGAAATTATCCCTTCATCTGGGCTTAAATCGTATTTGTCACAACATGAAAAATCTACACTCATAATTGACTTTAACCCAACATTAAACAGAAATTATTTAAAAAGCTTTGCAGGAAAAATTTACGAAATTGATGGGCACAATATTGTTCCTGCAAGATTTGTTTCTGATAAACAAGAATATAGTGCAGCAACTATCAGAAAAAAAATTTATAATAATATCTATGCCTTTTTAACAGAACCACCCCACATTTGTGATAAAAAAAATAACGCTGATTTAGCTTTGGAAGAATTTATTAAGGAAAAATTAGACTCATATTTTGTGTACAGGAATGACCCGAGTAAGAATGTAATTTCAAACTTATCCAAATATATTAATCTTGGTTTTATATCCTCACAAAGAATTGCCTTAGAAGTAATAAAATCAAATACATCCGATGAAAATAAAGAGGCTTTTCTGGAAGAATTGATAATAAGAAAAGAATTAGCCGATAACTTTTGTCTTTACAATAAAAATTTCAAAAACATAAACGGTACACCTAATTGGGCAAAAACATCCCTTAAAAACCACAAAAAAGATATCAGAAATTATATTTACTCAAAAAAAGAACTGGAGAATGCTGAAACACATGATAGGATTTGGAATGCATCTCAAACCCAGCTTATGCAAGAGGGAAAAATACACGGATACTTAAGAATGTACTGGGCAAAAAAAATATTAGAATGGAGTTACACACCTGAAATAGCTATAAAAACAGCTATTTATCTTAATGATAAATATTCCTTTGATTCTCCCGGTTCAAATGGATACGTTGGAATACTATGGGCAATTGGGGGACTCCATGATAGAGCATTCAAAGACTACTACATCACAGGGAAAGTAAGAAGAATGACGTATAATGCAACCGTAAAAAAATTTCCAATTAATGATTATATAAAAAATTATAACTTCAATTACAAAAAAAATAAAAGATAAAGCGTGTGCGGATTTATTTATGTTAGAATAAAAAAACAATGAGAATATACCCTACGAATAATAACAATAATTATTCTGTTAATTTTGGTGCACTTAGAGTCGCACAAATTACCTCCAGAATAAACAAAGAAGAGACAACATTCATATACAGAATAGAAAAAAACAAAGATTTTGATTTTTGTAGAATGTTAAAAAATCGCCTTATTCAATCAAATCCTGAAAGAATGCAGGTTAGTAACCCAAATATTAAAAATTTTGTAAGAAGTGCATTTGACTCATTTGCCATATCAGATTATTCTGCAATAGGGGTAAGAAATAACAAGCCGTTTGGGCTTTTATCAATTCTTTCTAACAATTCCGATAATGAAGCACATTTAAAATATCTGCTAACTTGGAAAACACCTGACTTAACTAAAATAAAAAATGGGGGAAGAGATTTAATTAATTTTATATTCAACAAGTACGAAAACAAAAATAGCATTAATCTGACTCCTGCGTTTGATTCCGAAATATTTTATTATAAATTCGGTTTTGACTTTGAAAATGAATACGAAAGGGATCAAATGTCGATATACTCTAAAGACATAAAAACACAATTAAGAGAACTTTTAGATAAGTTTACCTATAAAAATATCGAAGATTCAAAATCGGAAGATTTATCAAAAATTGTCACTTTGGATTAAAAACAATTTATCATCGATAATTTAGCAGAAAGCTAATTTTTATAAATTGTTAAACTAAGAAGCCCAAAATCATTAAATTAAAAATAATTTTGGGCTTTTTTATATAAATATATTAATTTTTGTAAAATTTTATAATTTTGAGTTAAATAACAGACAGTTGTTTACTTTTTTATATATATAAGGAAAATTTAAGAGAATATTATGTCAAAAATCGAGGTTGATAAATATAAAGTAAGAATTGGAGACTATCCTTGGGCTGTTGCAAGACAAAGTTTAGAACAACAGGGCAAGAAAGCTTCTAATGAAGAAATTATAAAGGAATTGAACAGGTTATCACTTCTGAACGGATGCAATTCTGTGGAAGATTTTGGCAAAAAATATTTCACTAAAATCGGGCAAGAAATAGTTGTTAAAGAAAAAGTTCTAAACATTGATGAAATAAATAAAAACAACTATAAAAATAAACCAGACTCCGTAAAATCAGTTTCTGAAAAAGAACAAGACAGTATTTTTACAATAGGAGGTTATTCATTACAACCTTTAAAATCAAGCGACCCTATAGAAAAATACTTTACCAATAGGGCAAAACTGGCTAAAAAAGAAATTGAATTAGACAAAGATATAGATGAAATAAACAGGCTGGAAAACGATGCTGAAAAAATAATTCAATATAACAAAAAACATGGTAACAGTAACTATGTAATAGTAGATAAAAAAACATGTACTGCAACAATTTACAATAAAGACGGACAAGAATTAAAATCTTATGAAATACTTCTTGGGCAAGACAAAGGTGATAATTTGTCAAAAGCATTTGCAAAAGAATATTCAGAAAGGACATACACCACAGTTCCGGGTGAATTTAAATTATCTGGCAAAAGGAACACATTTGGCGGAATGTATTTTCTGGGAAATGCAAACGAAACATTTGACCCTGATATAGAGTTAAGACCTGATGTTCCAGGAAGCAACGGGAAGAAAAAATTGGGATATGTATTCCAAGCACTTCATGCTACTGCAAACACTAACGTTCGAGACATTTACTATGACAACGATAACCTTGAAGACAACAGACAAAGTATGGGCTGCGTAAATATTTCAATCGACAACTTTAAAGAAATGGAAACCCAATATGGAATAAAAGTAGGCTCTACACTATACATACTACCCGAAGATGAAGGTAATAAACTTGTTCTCAAAAGACTAAATAACGGTACGGTCAAATTCGTAACCGATTACGCAGATGAAGAACAAAATCAAAAATTAGAAAAAATTCAAAACAAAAAAGTTTCAAAATAAAATTTATATTTTTATCGGATAATTACTGGGGACTTTCCAGCCGTTACGTTGAATTAGCAGGCCGCAAGAATAGCCGGAACTTACACAATCGCGTCGTATTTGTTCATTGGTTTCTCTATAGTCACCATCTCCGCTATGTATAGTTCCAATTTTTAAACCTTTATGATCTATCTGTCCCTTTTTATAATTAAATAAAGTAAATGCATAAACATCTTTGCCTAAAATACTCTCTCCTCTGGGCCCATCCACATCAATGATAAAGTTAACATACTTCCAATCACTACCATACGAACCTACACCAGCATAATAATATTTATTGTAAAGTGCAAAATATCTCCCATCAGACATAATATAACGCGGAGTGTAGGCATACCAAGCCCCACCTGTTTCAATCTCCCCATTTGATTTTTTCCACATGTTACCATATTCTCCTGTAAAACATATGCCCCCCTTAGCTGACGAACAACTTATGAGTTCCATATACGGCGCAAAATATTTTTGAACAAAATCTTTACTGGGAATTGAATAGTCCCAACTTTCAAAAGGGCCATTATCAACTTCACTTGCTTTAATCCATTTTTCCAAGTCTGCGTAAGTCTTTTCCAATTGAGCAGCTATGACATGTTTCCTGTAATTTGAAACAAAACTTGGAATAACCAAAGCTGCAACAACCCCTATTATCCCAAGAGTTATTAAAACTTCCGCTAAAGTAAAACCAAACTTTTTGTGACACTTCATATCACAATTATGACATTTTTTATTACTTAAGCAAGTCCAAAAACTAGAGTTTAAGCTGAAAGTGCCCCCCCCCCGGAGCTGTCAACAAATCTTTTCATACTCATAAATTCCTCCTTGCAAAAGTTTACTCAAAAAATTGTACCATTTTTTATGAGCTTTTTCAAGTTTGTAATATCTGATTAATTGAAACTCACAAACAAAAAATTCCCTTGCAATAAAATTTTGTCTGAATTAGAATATATTTGCAAACGCTCCCGGATCGTCTAGTGGCAGGACTGAAGATTCTGGCTCTTCCAACGGTGGTTCGAATCCATCTCCGGGAATTTTTTTGTGATTTTATTTTTATAATGGTCTAATTTTTTGAAAAAGTCATTCTAATAATGTTTCAATTCTTATTAATTAAGTGAAATTATTTCCAAGGATAATCTTTTTCAATTTCCCAATTATCTTTCATTAATAGAGCTGAGCAACAATGAGATTTGTTATGATCATTGGCTTTTTTCGCCTCACAACTACTCAATAGTTTATCTCTACTATCATTCAAGGAACAATAAGATGTAAATTTTCTGGTTTTATCGTATATAAACAAAAAACCATTTATACCATCATAGCCTTGATCTCTATGAGTCTTACAATGCTCAAAAGTAGTACAATATGTAAAAAATACATATTTTTCACCTAAAGTACCAAACCATGGAATAAATGCAGATCCATCAGAAAGCCCAATAACATAATTACCATACCAATCTAATTTTTTATACGCAACAATCTTATTATCTAAATATCTATCATAAAACTCCTTGCTTTTTTTATCATCTTTATACGGGTATTCATCTATCCACAAGGAATTTCCTTCCTCACTATTGGTTGCATTTATAGCGTTGTACATCATCGTGTAAAATCTGGAAACCTTTTTAGCAGTAGTCTTTTTTTGATAATCGGTTATTAAAACAGGCATTGTCAAAGCAGCAACCACTCCAATTACGCCTAAAGTTATCAAGACCTCTGCAAGTGTAAATCCTTTTTTTAACGAAATATTGTTATTTTCTCGATTACAAAAAGCTTCTGATTCAGGAGAATAAGCTAAAAATGCCCCCCCCCCGAAGTTCTTAATTGTCTATCATCCATAGTATTCTCCTTTATATCTTCCTACCGCAATCATTATAATTGATTTAATTATAATTGACAACTACGTTAATCAATTTATACATAGTAAAAATATCTAATAGCAAAAAATATTTTGACCGGTATTATATAAATATGAACATAAATAATAATTATACTTCTCCTGCATTCAAAAGTACATATACAGTTGACACAGGCACAGCCACATCTAAACAGCAGATTTTTACGCTTGGGGCGTTGATGAACAATTTCTGGATAAATAACACCCTTACAACCTTTAACAGGATAAGAAGTACTGGTGTATATGGGAAAGTTGACATCAATGTAAAGGATTATAAAGACAAAGCTTTTGAATCAGTTCTGAAAAACAACGGAATTTTGTTTGAAAAAAAGCCTTCAACAATTAACTATATGGCATAACTTTTAAGATTATCCCTTTTTTAAACCTTTGAATATTGATGGCGTTCAAGCATTACCATCAAAATTGATATATCTGCAGGTTTTACCCCTCCGATACGAGAGGCTTGAGCTAAAGTCTTTGGCCTTATTTTAGAAAGTTTATCACAAGTCTCTGATGAAATATGTTCCAAACTTGAATAATCAATGTCATCAGGGATTTTAAATTTATCTAACTTTGATGCCTGTTCTACCTGAAATTCCTGACGTTTCAAATACCCGTCATATTTTACAAGAATTTCTACCTGCTCAGCTACATCAAAAGGAATATTTAAATCTTTTGTTTGAGTATCAATTTCTTTTATAACATTGTAATCAATGTCGGGACGTTTCAAAAGTTCTGCAATTTTCATTCCTCGTTCAATATGCTGATTGTATTTTGCTAGAATAGCATTTATTTCATCTGTTGCAGGAATTTTTGCATCTTTTATCCTTAGTAATTCTTTTTCAATAGCTTCCTGCTTGTCTGTAAAAACTTTAAATTGTTTATCATCTATAAGCCCATATTTTCTGCCAATTGGAGTAAGCCTTGCATCAGCATTATCCTGTCTCAATAAAAGTCTGTATTCTGAACGGGAAGTGAGCATCCTGTAAGGGTCTTGAATATCTTTTGTAACCAGATCATCAATCAACGTTCCAATATATGAAGAACTTCTTGAAAGTTCAAGCATTTCAGAACCATTCAAATAATTAAATGCATTAATCCCTGCAACAAGTCCCTGTGCAGCTGCCTCTTCATAACCGCTTGTTCCGTTTATCTGCCCGCCAAAGAACAATCCCTTTATACTCTTTGACATCAAAGAATGTGTTGTTTGAACTGCAGGAACATAATCATATTCTACAGCATAAGCGGGTTTGATAACATGAGCCTTTTCAAGTCCTGGAAGAGTCCTCAACATCTGAACTTGAACATCCGCAGGCAAACTGCTTGAAAAACCTTGAATATAAACTTCATAAGTTCCTAATCCTTCAGGTTCAATAAAAATATGATGAGAAGGATTCTCGCTAAATCTTACAACTTTGTCCTCGATAGAAGGACAGTAACGAGGGCCTACTCCCTGAATTAACCCTTGAAACATTGGGGATTTATCCAGATTTGCCCTAATAATTTCATGAGTTTTTTCATTTGTCCTTGTAAGGTAACAAGGATATTGAGGACGAACAGGTCTGTTGGGTTTAAATGAGTAAAAATGAATATTATCATCTCCGGGCTGAATAGTCATTTTTGAATAATCAATTGTACGTTTATCAACCCTCGGAGGGGTACCTGTTTTTAATTTTTTAATATTTATTCCGTGTTTAACGAGCGATTCTGAAAGTCCATAAGCAGCTTTTTCGCCCAACCTGCCTGCACTATATGAACGTAACCCGACAAAAATTTTCCCGTTTAGAGATGTTCCTGTTGTTAAAATTACTGCACGTGCAGAGTATTCAATCCCATACTCATCGACAGCTCCGATAATTTCATTATCCTTAACAAGCAAATCTGTTATACAAGCCTGACGCAGAAAAATATTTTCGTTATTCTCAATAATATTTCTCATATAATCCATATACTGTTTCTTGTCAGACTGAGCACGCAGGGCTCTTACAGCAGGGCCTTTTGATGAATTCAACATTTTCATCTGAATATAAGTTGCATCTGCAACTTCTCCCATAACTCCGCCTAAAGCGTCAATTTCTCTAACCAGAGTAGACTTTGCAGGGCCGCCAATTGCAGGGTTACAGGGCATAAGAGCTATATGATCTACATCCAAAGTTGCCAAAAGGACTTTGGCCCCTAATTTTGCACAGGAAATTGCGGCTTCACATCCTGCATGTCCTGCTCCTACAACTATTACATCATATTTATTATTCAGATAATTCATACTTTATATTCCTAATCGGCTAACACAAACATTATAATACAAATAAAAAGTTTTTAATTACAATTGGTAAAAACAAATTAACCACCCATCTACTCCAAATGGATGATATTAATTCAAATTACTAAAGATTATTATAATTTGTAACGACCGAATAAAATACATATTGAATATACATCTTATTGGAGCTCATTGATGTCAGAACAAATTTTACTACAGCCGATAGCGGCAAATATAGACAAAGCAAAAGAATCTTTGGAAAAAGCCAGAATAGCACATGAACGATACTTAATCAGACAGCAAAACAAGGATTTGCAAGATGCTATAGAATATTATGTCGACGCCGTTAAATATGACCCAACTATGCCGGAAGCGTACTATAGACTGGCAACTTTAATGTGGGAACAGGGCCAAATAAGTATTGATACTGCAATTGAGCAGTGTAAAACGGCTGTCAGTCTTGCTCCTCAAAATATCAATGCCCATTTATATACCGGCTTTTTCATGAAACTTGCCCAAGATTTTAAATCAGCTGAATCGGAATTTAAGTCTGCTATCAAGATGGGTAAAATGAATTCAGCTCGCCCTCGCTTAATACTTTCTCAATCAATATTACAAAAAATTAACTCTCAAAACGGTAATGTTGGAGATTATTTAAGCTTTTTATACTACTTTCTGTCAGGAAGCCTCATGCTTGCTTGGGACAGACCGTCAATGAAAATGTTTTACAAAAACATTTCTGATGATTTTTCGGTATTTACTTATAACACTATTGGTAAATTTTTAGAAAAATTTAAGCTTTATCCGACAGCAGAAAACATATACCGACAGGCAGTAACAAAAACAAATCACAGCGAAATTTTTTATAACAAAATGGGAGATTTAGCTCTAAAAAATAAAGAGATGGATTTGACCGTCGATTGTTATAGGAAAGTTTTAGAAGCAAATCCGTTAAATCGTGAAGTTTTAATAAAACTTGCCACGGTTCTTCAAACGTACTTCCCTGAAAATACGGATGAAGCAATTGACTGCTATGAAAAACTTTTAGAATTTGACATTGATGTTCCACAAATTTACTACGAACTCGGTCATCTATACTTGAAAAAAGAAGATAAAATCAATTCAATGAGTGCATTTAAACTTGCAGTAGAAAGAGATCCCGAAAATCCTTTCTACAACAATTCTCTTGCATACGCATATTCAAAAGCGGAATTGTACGATGAAGCAATAGAACATTACCAAAAAGCTATTGCCATTAATCCTGATAAAGAATGGACTTCCATAGTATGTCAAGCACTTGGTTCAATTTATGCAGAAGTTAAAGGAAATGTAGATGCAGCAGTTTCCACATATCAAGCCGGTATAATACTTGACCCTAATAATTATGATCTATATCTTGCATTAGGCGATATACATATGGCAGCATACGACCTTGACAACGCAATAAGAGCATATTGTGATGCAATTACTCTTAACCCAGCAGACTACCGCGGATATTCAAAAGCAGGGATTGCACTATGGGAAAAGGATTATTTAGAAGAAGCACTTGTATCTTTCCATAAAGCCATTGATTTAAATCCTGATAATGAATACGCTCAAAATAATCTGGGAATATTGTACCTTGATGGATTGGGAGATGCCGAAGAAGCACTTGAATATTTTGAAACTGCGGTCGAACTAAACCCGAATTACACACTTGCATACTTCAACGCAGCAAGAGCATCTCAAGCAATGGGTTTTATAAATGATGCCGCAAATTATTACCAGATGGCAATAGACTTAAACAAAATCACACAGGATCTTGACGAAGAAGATATTCAAAATCGTTTACACAAGTTATTTGAAATCTAGTATCAATAATTTTTCACATAATTAGTCACTATTAATGATAATAAGAAAAGAAGTTTTCTTATTGTTATTTTAATTTTTTGTTTTTAAGGTATAATAAAAAAGAACATAAGAAGTGTATAACTAAGTGCACCAGAAAAGTGCAAAGTTTCCAGAAAGTTCGCTGGAAACAAGAAAGGAAAATTATGGTACCTGAAACAAAAAAATTTGAAATTGAAATTGGGGGAAAAACCGTAACTGTAGAAACAGGTAAATACGCCCAATCAACAAATGGTTCAGTTACGGTAAGATGCGGCGATACAATGTTATTTGTACACTGCGTAGTATCAAAAGAACCCAGAGTAGGGATAGATTTCTTCCCACTGTTAATAGACTATGAAGAAAGAATGTCTTCAATTGGCCGCATCCCCGGTGGTTATAACCGTTCTGAAGGTAAAGCCGGTGATAAAGCAATACTTATTTCAAGACTTATTGATAGACCTATAAGACCTTTATTCCCAAAAGGTTACAGAAATGATATACAAATTGTAGCTCAATTATTCAGCTATGATCAGCAAAATCAGCCTGATACATTGGCAATGTTAGGTGCATCTTGTGCATTAATGCTTTCAGGAGCTCCGTTTGAAGGTCCTATAGGAGCTGTAAGAGTTTCAAGAGACGAAAATGGCAACATGATAGCAAATCCTACACATCAACAAGCTGACAAATCCGATTTAGATATCGTAGTTGCAGGTACACATGATTCTGTAATTATGGTTGAAGCAGGATGTAAATTTGTGACAGAAGACGATATTATGAATGCTGTTGAGTTTGCACAGGTTGAAATAAGAAAACAATGCGACGCACAACTTGCTTTTGCAAAAGAATGCGGAGTAGAAAAAGAAGAATTTGTAAATCCTTATGACACAACAGAAATTAAGAAAATAATTGAAGAAACAGCTCATGATATGATTTTTGATGCATATCACAATTTTGATAGAACATACAGACAAGAAAAACTGGAAGAAGCTAAAAAACTTGTTAAAGAAAAAATCGATGCACTTCCTGATGACGACTACAGCAAAAAAATTATGGAAGAAACAGGTATCGACTTTGTTGCAGAAGAATTTAAAAATGCTGAAAAACATATTATGCGTACAATGATTCTTGATGAAGGCGTAAGAGCTGACGGAAGAAAACCAAATGAAGTCCGTCCTATCTGGTGCGAAGTAGGTGTTTTACCAAGAGCACACGGATCAGCCGTATTTACAAGAGGTCAAACTCAGGTTCTTTCTGTCGCAACCCTGGCAGGACCTGGAATGAAACAAGAATTGGACGGAGTTGACCCGCAAACAGAAAAGACATATATGCATAAATATATCTTCCCAGGTTTTTCAGTAGGTGAAGTTAAACCTCTAAGAGGCCCCGGAAGACGTGAAGTAGGCCATGGAAATTTAGCAGAAAGAGCTAATGTACCGGCTCTTCCATCTCAAGAAGAATTTGGATACACAATTCGTGTAACATCAGATGTATTAGAATCAAACGGTTCTACATCAATGGCATCGACTTGCGGCTCTTCAATGGCATTAATGAATGCGGGCGTCCCCGTAAAATGCATGATTGGAGGCGTTGCAATGGGTATGATAACTGAAGAAGGTAAAGAACCTGTTGTATTAACCGATATCCAAGGTATTGAAGACTTCTTAGGCGATATGGACTTCAAAGTCACAGGTAACGATACAGGTATCACAGCTTTACAAATGGATATGAAAGCAAAAGGTATTGCAAATGATACATTGCGTAGAGCTTTGGCACAAGCTAAAGAAGGAAGACTTCATATCTTAGGTAAAATGAGAGAAGTTATCTCTGCTCCGGCAGATCACTTGTCACCTTATGCTCCAAGCATTACAACAATGACAATTCCTGTTGAAGATATCGGTACAGTAATCGGACCAGGCGGCAAACAAATCAGAGCAATTATTGACGCATCAGGTGCAGAAATTGATATTCAAGACTCAGGAGTTGTAACAATTACATCAAATGATCAAGAAGGTGCACAAATCGCTAAGAAAATGATACAGGACTTAACTTTCAAACCTGAACAAGGTATGGTTTTAAAAGGAAAAGTTGTCAGAATCATTCCAATAGGTGCGTTTGTAGAATTAGCTCCGGGCAAAGACGGTATGGTACACATATCTCAAGTTTGTCAGGAAAGAATAGAAACAATTGAACCACATCTGCATATTGGAGATGAGGTAATCGTTAAAGTAATTAAAATTGACGATAAAGGAAGGGTTAATCTTACTATAAAAGGTGTAACCGAAGAAGAAAAAGCCAAACTAAATTAATAAAAAAAAGACCGGTTTTTATAAAAACCGGTCTTTTTTTACGAAATATTTTATGCTAAGCTGAAATCAACTGGAGGATGATATCATGCATGATGTTATAACAATTGGTAGTGCAACTATGGACGTATTCGTAGAAAGCGACGATGCCAACATAGTTTCTGTCTCAACTAAAAATAAAAAATCTGAATTTATGAGCTATCCGTATGGTGCCAAAGTTGAAATTACAGATTTTACTTCAAAAGTTGGTGGAGGAGGAATAAATACTGCAGTTAATTTTGCAAACCTTGGTTACAGCACCAGTGCTATTTTCAAAATTGGTGATGATATTTATTCTGCAGGGATTTTGGAATCATTTAAAGATAAGAAAGTAGATTTGTCAAATATTATTCAGGACAAAGAATTGAGCACAGGCTTTTCCATCATATTGGTAAGTTTCCAGGGAGATAGAACAGTCCTAGCACACAGGGGGGCTAACGCTCAATTAAAAAAATCAGACATTAATTTTGACGCCATTAAAAATGCAAAATTATTGTACATTGCACCACTAAATGGTGACAGTACAAAAGTTCTTGATGACATTGCAAATTTCGCAAGGGAAAATAATGTTTTTGTTTGCTTTAATGCCGGTTCATCAAGTTTGAAAAAGGGCTTTAATTATTTAAAAACAATTCTTGAAAACGCAAATGTAGTTGTTATGAACAAAGAGGAAGCTTCACTTGCAACCCAAATTCAGGTTAGACCGGATACAAGAGAAGAAAAATTCTCCGATGAACTAATACATCCCGATGTAAAAGAAATGCTAAAAAAGCTAAAAGTATGTGATTACCAAGTAATAGTTATAACAGACGGTGGTAAAGGTGCTTATGCTTACGATGGCAAAAATTACTATTATTGTCCTGTTTTTGATGGCCCTGTAGTTTCAACCCTCGGTGCAGGAGATGCTTTTGCATCCACTTTCTGTGCAGCTTTAAACAGAACCGACAGGAACATAGGAGAGGCTTTGATGTATGCTTCAGTAAACTCATCAGGTGTAGTTTCAGAATTTGGTGCAACTCAAGGGCTGTTAACATTTGAACAGATAGAAGAAAAGTTAAAATCTAATCCAAACTACAAATACCAAATAGCTTGACAAAAATTACACAATCATAGATAATGTGAGCTATTAGGAATTGAGAGGAGTTATTATATTTAAAATTAAGAAGTCCAAAATTACCTAAACCTTCTAAAGTTTAGATTATACATGTATTTAAACTGACAGCTTTATACCAGACAAAAAATTTAGACTAAAATTTTGCGAGGGTTTGTTTTGCTTACTTAGTCTAAAAACACGTCACAACTTACATTTTAACAAACCAAAACTATTGACAATGATAAAAAATATTTTGATTGTCTGCCTTAGAAACTTTCAAACGGCTTTAAAACAAATTTAACTGTTCTTGTTTTGCAAAATGTTTTTGCAAATAAGAAGGTCTATGGTATTTACAAAGCCCGTATTTATCTATTAGGGACATATGCTCTTTTGTCAAGTACCCCGCATTTTCCTTCCAGTTATATTGTGGAAATTCTTCATCTAGTTTCAGCATATACCTGTCACGGCTAACTTTTGCTAAAATACTTGCTGCTGCAATAGATGCAGATTTTCCATCACCCTTCACAACATATTTTTGTGAATACTCTAAATTATAAATACGCTTATTACCATCAACCAATACAGTAATTTCGTCGCTATCTAAAGTATCTTTTTTAGAATTACAATCTAAACACAACTGTTCTACAACGTTTTCAATAGCTAAACGCATAGCTTTTAAAGATGCGTTCAATATGTTTATTTTTTCAATCTCATCAACCTCTATACAGATAGTAGAATTTATTGAATTTTCTTTGATAATATCGTATAAAATTTCACGTTTTTTAGGAGAAAGTTTTTTACTGTCATTTAAATCTTCCAATTTTTCAAAAAGCTCTTCTGAAAAATCTTTAAAGCATACTGCACTTGCAAATACTCCACCTGCTCCACAGCCTCTTCCTGCTTCATCAGTACCTATTACAAACTTTCTTCCCTGCTCAGCGTCAAAAGCAAATAATTGAACAACTTTTGAAGTAACAGCCGAATCTGTTTTCAAAACTTTTTTACCTCTATTATTTTTTTGTAAGTTTTCAACAGCATTTTCCAATGCTTCTTGACCAGAATTTTTACAATTTCTCATTATATTTCATCCAGAATAAATTTGCCTATTTTACCTTCTCTAAAATCTCGCAGTACAAAAACAGCCGTTCTTTCAATATCAAAAGCTCCCTTAGAGGTAATCCAATTTCTCGACTTTGCAATATCTTCAAGAGCAATATTATCAATTCTATAAAAATCTTTCACTTGCTGCGGATATTTTTGTTCCAAAAGACCTAACAATTCTTTGGCAACAATTTCATTTGAATAAGCATTTTCAGATACAGAATTTACAAAGGCAAGCTTTTTAGCTCTAACTTGATCCTCCTGCTTCATAGGAATAATCCCAGGAGTGTCCAACAAATCTAATTTCGGATTTATACGCACCCACTGTTGCTGTCTTGTAACTCCTGCTTTAGCTCCGATTTTTGTCTTTGAAGACTTTGTTAATTTATTGATTATACTTGATTTTCCTACATTTGGCATTCCGACAACCATAACTCTTGCCGGACGTCTTAACAAACCTTTTGCCATAATCGCTTGGATACGGGGTTCAGAAAGCTCTATAACCTTTTTTATTACAGCATTTAAGTCTTTGCTGTTTTTTGCATCAGAACACATTACAGGGAAACTTGTACTCTCTTTTAATGATTTTACGAACTTTTCCAGTTCCGCGGAATCTGTTAAATCAGCTTTATTCAACAAAATTAAACGAGGCTTTTCACCTAAAAGCCTCGTAATATTGTCATAACAACTTGAAAACGGTAATCTCGCATCAACAACTTCAATAACTGCATCCACCAAAGAAAGCTGAGATTTCAATTGTTTTTCAGCTTTAGCAATGTGTCCGGGATACCAGTGAATATGAAGCTTATCTTTTTTCAATTTTTTCCTTGATACGAGTTGCTTTACCGGAACGTTCTCTCAAGTAGTAAAGTTTAGAACGTCTTACATCACCTTTTCTAAGAACATTAATTTTTTCAATTCTTGGTGAGTTTAGTAAGAAAACACGTTCAACACCAACACCTTGGAAAACCTTTCTTACAGTGATTGTTTTGTTTATACCAGAACCGTGTTTTTTAATAACAGTTCCTTCAAAAGCCTGAATTCTTTCTTTGTTTCCTTCAACAATTCTTACAAAAACCTTCACAGTATCACCCGGATTTGTTTCTGGGAGGTTTTCTCTTAAATATGGTTTTTCTAATTCATCAATAATAGGGTTCATTTCACAATTCCTTTATATCTTTATATTTCGTACTTTTTAAAATTCCTTAAATCGATGTTCCACAAATACACCGACGCACGTAAGAGTATCGTAAAACAAATGTATAAAAATTTCAAGCGGATTTTAAAATTTTGTAATATAATTAAGATATGTCAGGTGATTACAAAAAATTGTTAAACAAAAAAAAGAAAAAAATTTTCGCAAATCCAAAGACCATGGGTGTAGATATTGACAAGAATGAATATTACGAAATTATCCTTTCAAATTCTGCACATCCCGAAAGAATAGAAAAACGTTCTTGACTTTCAAGTATTTTTGGTATAACTTTGATTTACGTGACGGAGGTCTTTTAGACTGATTGAAAACTAAATATGGGCATGTGGTGGAATGGTAGACACGCTAGTCTTAGGAACTAGTGCTAACGCGTGGGAGTTCGAGTCTCTTCATGCCCATTTTATTCAATAAAAAAATACTTACTAAAGATTTAAACCTTATTTAACTGAAATAAGGTTTTTACTTTTGAGAGCCAAATATATGTTAATAAGCCCTATTCAAAATACGAATTATTCAGATTATAAAAATTACAATCTCGTCGGGAGAAAAAACGATTTGAGAAGTGCTTCTACGTCTTTTAACGGGATAAACGGAACTTTGGAACATTTATCACCGCTTAAATATTGCATGAGAGGAATTCTAGGCAGATTTACGAATATATCAAAAGTTCGAAAATTTAATATTGACAAAGATTTTATAAGCTCTCTCAAAATTGTTTCTATAAAAACAGGGAAAGGGACTTCTCAAGCTTGGGATATAAATCCAAACAATTCGAAAAAATACATAATATTTTACCACGGCATCGGGCAAAATATTACCTCTAACCAAGAGCTATACAAAACAATGATAAAAAAGGGGTATGGAGTGTTTGCTCCCGAATACGGCGGTTTTGGAGAAAGCAGCGGAACTGTTACAGCATCATCAATTAGACAAAATACAATAGGTGCTATTAAATATCTCATTGATAAAGGTATTAAAAGAGATGATATAGGTGTAGTCGGGTTTAGCTTAGGGAGTTACCCGGCCGTAACGCTTGCCCATAATAATAAAGATTTGAAATTCCTTGTCCTTATATCTCCCTTTAACTCTTTACAAAATGAGACGCAAGTTTTGCTTAAAGGGAGTACTGTCAAGCTTCCTAAGGCTTTCAAGTACCTGATAGAAAAATTCCCTCCACTAATCAAAACTTTGGACTGGTCTTTTCAAACTTTAAAAAAGGTAAAATCTTTAAAATTGCCTGTTTACTTCATTCACTCTGAAAATGACAAAATCATATCAACAAGTTCCACACAAGAACTTGCGAATTGTTCAAGAAATCTTAAAGAACTAGTTATCCTAAAAACAGGCGGACACTCTATAGATCCTGAAAAAATTAATGCATTTAGTAAACTAAACGGGATTTAAAGAATTAAATCTTTTCCCTATACAATGATATTCAAAACCTTTTTGTATAAGCCTTTCTCCATCATATTGGTTCCTGCCGTCAAATATAACAGGTGATTTCATAAGTTCTTTTACCTTATCAAAGTCAGGACGTCTAAATTCATTCCATTCTGTTAATAACAGCAAGCAATCAGCCAAAACTAAAGCACCATAAGAGCTGTTAGCATAAGTAATTCTGTCGCCCCATATTGATTTTGCCTGTTCAAACCCTTTAGGGTCATAAGCTTGAACATTTGCTCCAAGCTCAAGTAAAGCATTGACTATTGTAATAGAGGGAGACATCCTCATATCATTTGTTTTTGGCTTAAAAGTCAACCCCCAAACAGCAAAAGTTTTTCCGGACAAATCTGCCCCAAATCTTTGTAATATCTTTGTAATGAAAATAACTCTCTGCTCTTTATTAACCTCATCAGCTGCCTCTATCAAGCGATGCCCGCAATTATTATCGACAGCTGTTTTCAACAAAGCCTTCACATCTTTTGGGAAACAACTCCCGCCATAACCTAGTCCCGGAAACAAAAACTGAGATCCGATACGCTTATCCAGGCTCATTCCTATTCTTACCATTTCAGCATCAGCACCAACAGCCTCACAAATATTTGCAATTTCATTTGCATAAGATATTTTTAAAGCTAAAAAAGAATTAGCGGCATATTTTGTCATCTCGGCAGATTTAACATCCATAATTACAAAACGGCTTGCAGTTCTGAAAAACGGTGCATAAACCTCCTGCATTATAGCTGTTGCTCTGGAAGAATTTGAACCTATAACGACTCTGTCAGGTTTTAAAAAGTCTTCAACGGCGGCACCTTGTTTTAAAAATTCAGGATTAGATACAACATCAAATTCCCCGTCGTAAAATCTTTTAATAATATTCGTAACTCTTTGTGCAGTTCCTACAGGTACGGTTGATTTGTTTACAATAACTTTGTAACTTTTGATAGCCTTTCCAATACTTTCTGCGACCTGCTCTACATAATGTAAATCTGCTGAACCATCTTCACTTTGAGGAGTTCCTACCGCAATAAAGCAAACTAATGATTTTTCAACAGCATCCGCTAAATTGTCAGAGAAAACAAGTCTTCCTTCCATAACATTAGATTTTATAAGTTCTTCAAGACCGGGTTCATAAATAGGAATGACACCATTTTTTAATTTTTCCAATTTATTCAAATCATTGTCTACACAAATAACTTCATTTCCCATATCCGCAAGACAAGTTCCGGCAACCAATCCTACATAACCTGTTCCTATAACACAAATTTTCATCTCTACTCCTGTTCAAAAAGTTAACTTTAATGATAGAATAGCACAAAAAATTTTTTCATGAGATAATGTATATCATAAATTAGACACAAAGAGGGGGTATTCATGGACTACAAATTGCAAAACACAGTATCTAAAGACGCTTTTAAATATGGATATTTGTTGAAAAAAATATATCCATATATAAGACCGGTCCTTGGAAGAGCAATTATAAACCTTATTATTGCAATACCTTTGGGACTTTTAGACGGTGTAGTTGCCCTCTCTTTAAAGCCGTATCTCGATTATGTTATTAATGGTGATCCAAATCATACCTGGACATTTATGGGATTTACAGTGCATTCACAAGCATGGCTTGCTGCTATAATCCCGTTTGGAATAGTTGCTTTTGCACTGTTTCAAGGAGTTCTAAAATATTTGAGCAACTACTTGACTGACTGGACAGGACTTAAGATATCAAATTCTTTGAAAATAGATTTATTTAGAAGACTTACCAAAATGGATCCGCAGTTTTTTGATGTGAATTCTTCCGGTCTTGTTTTAACAAGGTTTTTAACCGATCCTGATACCGCATCTAAAAATATAATTGAAATGCTAAAATCATTTATCGCAACATTTTTTGGACTTATCGGATTGGTTGCAGTACTTCTTTATAACTCATGGAAGCTTGCAATAATAGGGGTGACAATTATGGCCATTGCAATTACTCCTGTTACATTAATCAGAAAAAGAATTAAAAAAGTCTCTAATGCAACAATGGTTGTTGGCGGTAATATGACAACAAACTTTAACGAAACATTTGCCGGCAACAAAATTATAACTGCGTATAACTTACAAGAAGATCAAAATACAAAATTCGAAAATCAAGTACATGAACAATTTCATTTGGCAATGTCATTAACCAAACGTGTGGGCTGGATGTCGCCTATCATGTATTTTGTATGCTCTATCGGTATAGCACTTGTTATGGCTTACGGGAACCATTTAATACTCACAGGCCAGATGACTGCCGGAAGTTTTGCATCTTTTGTAACATCACTTCTATTACTCTACAAGCCTACAAAAACTCTGGGGAATACCTTAACCAATTTACAGGGAGTATTTGTTGCTATGGGAAGAGTATTTGAATTATTTGACATAGAGCCTCAGATAAAATCCCCACAAAATGCTATAAAATTAGCAGGTTTGGAAAAATCAATACAGTTTAAGAATGTATATTTTGAGTATGAACCTGACGCTTTAGTTTTGAAAAACTTTAGCCTTAACGTAAACAAAAATGAAACAATAGCTCTTGTCGGGAATTCCGGTGGCGGGAAAAGTACTGTTGTTAGTCTTTTGCCAAGGTTTTACGACGTAACTTCAGGTTCTGTTGAATTTGACGGGATTGATATAAGAAAATTTGACCTTAATTCCCTAAGAAGCCAAATATCTTTCGTATTCCAAGATAACTTCTTATTCTCGGGGACAATTAAAGAAAATATTTTGATGGGTAATGAACATGCAAGCGATGTTGATGTTGAAAGAGTAATACAAATGGCTCACCTTGATGAATTTATATCTACATTGGAAAAAGGTCTTGATACTTACGTTGGAGAAAGAGGTACAACACTATCCGGAGGACAAAGACAACGAATAGCAATTGCAAGAGCAATGTTAAAAGATGCTCCGATTGTTATTCTTGACGAAGCTACGTCTGCTCTTGATAATAAATCCGAAGCAATCGTACAAAAAGCTTTAGATAATTTAATCCAAAATAAAACAGTTTTTGTAATTGCTCACAGATTATCAACAATAAAAAATGCTAACAGAATTGCTGTGATAAATGAGGGAGAACTTGTTGAACTTGGTACGCATGATGAGTTAATGCAAATAGAAAACGGTAAATACAAAAACCTTTACGAAATGCAATTCAAAAATCAAGAACAAGAACAAATAACTACAAATTAACGAAATTTGACAATAAATCTTTTGAGAGGAAAGTTATGAACAAGATAGTCACTAAGTGGATTGAGCCTTACGTTCTTTTGGAAACATTGAAAAAGAATTGCAAACTTATAAAAGATTTTACATTTGACGGGTTTTCCAAAAATGATATAAAACAAGAATTTTTCAAACAACTCAAAAAAGAAAATTATTTCGGCCTATATATGAAGAATGTGAATAAATTTTATCTGTTTCAGGGTGATGCCAAAATCGAAGAAATATTAAGTTTAACCCCCTCTGATTTTGAAGAAACAGATGATTTTGAAAAAGCAATAAACGCTATTGACATGGGAAAAGCTGAAGCAAGTTTTCTTAAATATTAAAATTCCCTTAAAATTTAGGCAATTTTTTCTCAAAAAAATACTTTATATAAGTAGAGGAAAAATTAAAAGGGGAATATTTTGAGTTTAATTAATGTTAATGAAGCTAAAAAGAAAGCTGAATTTGCACTTGGAGCATCTCAAAGTGCAAACAGATCTGGTTTTGTCGCTAACCCATATTCCTCTACATGTATGCCAAGTGTATTTTGTTTGTACAATCAGTATTTTAATCCGTACTTTAACCCAAACTTGAATTACTTTAACAATTTTTATACATCAACTCCAATATTTAATTTTAATCCTTTTAATTTTAATATTTCTTTCAAACCTCTATTTGATTTTAATTCAATATTGAGTTTCTCACCATCGAAAAAGAACTCAAAAGCAACATTGTCACTATCCGAAGTCGGATATAGTTCATACAAAGGAGAAATGCTTGCTAGTGCTGTAAAACGACGTATTAAAGGGTTTAATGGCGACTGTGCATATAATGTCAGACTAGCACTTGAGGCTTGCGGATTAGGAACAGGTGCCAGAGGTAACGGTTATCAATATGCAGATATACTTAGCCAAAATAAAAACTTTAAAGAAATTTCCACCGATGGACTAGATTTATCAAGCCTTCCAGCAGGATGTGTTCTGGTATATGGCAGAGGTACAGCAGGATACAGCAAAAAATATGGACATGTTGAAATAACTTTAGGAAACGGACAAGCCGCAAGCGATGGGCTAACCAAAAATATAAGGGAAGGTGCCAGAGTATTCGTCCCGGTTTAAAGTTTTTCAACAACTTTGGTTAAAGATTTTTCTAATTCTGACATAGAACCGTTATTTCGAATTATATAATCTGAAAAATTTATCTTTTCATCTTGCGAAAGTTGAGAATTAATTCTTTGTTTTGCATAATCGATAGAATAACCGTTACGCTCTATTAACCTTTGAAGTCTTAGTTTATCATCAGCGTACACAAAAATAATCTTATCAAACATATCTTGCATATTGGCTTCAAAGAGGAGAGGAATTCCGACAAACAAAAGTTTTTCCGAGCTATTTATATCAAAAAACTTTTCAATCTCTTTTTTAATTTGCGGATGCAAAAGCGCTTCCAATTTCAACTTTGCATCTTTATCACTGAAAACAAGTTTACCGACTTTCAACCTTGAGAACTCTCCGTTTTCAAAGACATCGTATTCTTTAAAAGTATTGTATAAATCAACATTTGCAACTGTCAGAAGTTTATGTGCAACTTCATCAGTATCAAGAACCTTAAACCCCTGTTTTTCTAAAAAATTCTGTACAGTTGACTTACCTGAAGCAATATTTCCGCAAACAGCTATTTTTTTCATGAATTTGAAATCCTGTTTAAAAAGTTTTTTAACTCCCTGATTTGAATAGGCTTAATCGGTTTAAATTCACCTCTTCTTAGGCCGTCAAGAGTTATCGTCGCATGCTGAATTCGTTTCAAAGTCTTAACTTCGTACCCAAAATGCTCAAACATCTTTCTAATCTGCCTGTTCATACCTTGGTATAAAATAATTTGCATCTCAGTATGTTTACTGTCGATATCAAGAACTTGTATGTCTGCATAAGCAGTTTTTCCAGGTTCTATTTCTATACCTTGAGCCATTTTCTCTAATTCTTGCTTCTGAACCCTTGCATCAACCGTAACCAGATATACCTTAGGAACTTTTACAGACGGATGAGTAAGAGAATTTATTAAATCTCCATCATTAGTTAAAATAAGCAACCCTGTTGAATCTTTATCTAGTCTGCCAACAGGTTTTAAACCGAACATCGACTCAGGCAGCAAATCATATATAGTTTTACGTCCCTTTTCATCATCACTTGTCGTGATATAACCGGCAGGTTTATAAAACCTGTAATACTCATGCTTTACAGGTCTAATCAGCTTTTGATTAACAAAAACTTTATCCTTTGGCTGCACAAGATAACCGAGTTCTTTTACAATTTTTCCGTTTACATTTACACAGCCTTGTTCAATTAACTCATCTGCCTTTCGTCTTGAACAAATACCGCAGGAGGCTATATATTTGTTTAAACGAGTTGCGGACATTTTTCAAAACCCTTATCTAAAACATTTGAAATGACATCAGGTAATCTTCTATATAACTTGCCTGCTTCGGTTATTGCGACAACATCAAATAATGCTTCAATAAATATTTTACCTGTTTCTTTAGATTTAATAACCTGCTTAAAAGTAATCGACAGACTATTGAATTTTTCAATCCAAGTTTCAATAATAACTGTATCATTCAATCTGGCAGACGCCTTATATCTGACATTCATATTTGTAACAGGCAAAAGAATATCTGAATTTTTCAATGTTACCAAATCAAGCCCCATTGAATCACACAGGTCAACTCTTCCTTTTTCAAGCCACCTTAAATATGAGCCATGCCAGACAACACCATAAGCATCAGTGTCAGAATAATAAACTTTAGTTTCAAAAACATTTTTCATAACAAAAACATTATAACACAAAGGAGGTAAATAAATGAAGTACAAATGTAACGCATGCGGATGGATATTCGACGAAGAAAAAGAAGGTAAGAAATTTGAAGAACTGCCTGAAGATTGGGTTTGCCCGGTTTGCGGGGTAGGTAAAGATATGTTTAGCAAAGTTGAATAAATTAGCAATTTTTAACATTTTCTTGTTTTAATAAACTTGTGAATAGTTTAAGTAGTGTACAACCTAATTTTGGCAATTACTACGGCCGCACTTGGAATCATCCTGATAACGGCTACATTGGCATGCCTTCTTATGAAGGAGTTCCTCAAGAGCAAAATACAGCCAAAACACTTGTTACAGCAGGTATACTTCAAGGGATAGCAATGTTTTTGCAAAAGGCATCGCAATGGTGCGGCAATAAACTTATGCGAGGAAAGGAATTTACCTCAGCAGAAAACATCTACAAAACTGCCCAAAATATGGTTAATAAAAATAACCTTAATGTAACCGTTGATTTTATTGACAACAGAAACATCAATAACTACGGCGGTTCTATTCGCGAAGCTTTAAAACCAGTTGCAAGGGGAGAAAATGCTTTTTACACAGATGAACTAAAACTTGCAGTTGCACCAAAAAGTAAACCTTCTCTTATCTTGCATGAATTGGGACATGCTATAAACGCACATAAAGGTAAATTTTTAAAATTTCTACAAAAGTCCCGCGGTTATGTTTCGGCTGTACCAACAGTTCTTTTGCTGCTTAATGGTGCTATACCTAAAGATAAAGATAACAAAAAGAACTTTATTGAAAGAAATGCCGGACTAATAGGTTTTGCATCATTCCTTCCAACAATTGTTGAAGAAGGATTAGCCTCAATAAGAGGAGTAAAAGCTGCAAAAGAAACTTTAGGTAAAGCTGTTAATCTCGCACCACTCAAGAGAAATTACTTCTTTGCCTGGTTAACATACTTAATAGCAGGCATAGGTCTTGGAGTTGCAGCAAAACAAAGTTTGTTAAGCAATAAAGAATAAAAAAAAGAGATTGATTAAATCAATCTCTTTTTAAATGGTCGGGATGACACGATTTGAACGTGCGACCCCCTCGTCCCAAGCGAGGTGCGCTACCAAGCTGCGCCACATCCCGACAGTGCATTTTTAAATTTATACAAAAAATAATAGAAAGTCAATAGAAATTTATAATTTTTTATCAGTGATTATTTAAAGTTGACTATAATGTTATTTTATAATACACTTTTGGAGAGAGATTTTACACTATTAAATGAGGATTAGGGAAATTGGATTTTACAACTTTAACTATTGAAGCATTAAAAGCGTTGGCTTCTGTTGTTGGCAATTACGGTGTTGCTATTATTTTATTGACTGTCGTTGTTAGATTGGCTATGTGGCCGCTAAACGTTTCTCAACAACGTTCCATGAAGATGATGCAAACTCTTCAACCTAAAATAAAAGCTATACAAGACAGATATAAAAGCGACCCGCAAAAAATGCAGCAAAAACTTATGGAGTTCTATAAAGAACATAAGTTTAATCCGATGGGAGGCTGTCTGCCTTTATTAATTCAATTACCTATATTCATTCTTTTATATTCGGCCTTGATGAGTCCGCAATTTATCAAAATTGCAGGCGATACATCTTTCGGGTTTCTGGGAAGATTAGATACTACCTTGAGAGCAACAGCAGGACGTTCTTACGACGGCAATTTTGGTGTATCTCAGGGTGATACTTTTATTCTTGCCAAAACTGCTAAAGTTTACCTGCCAAATGAAACAATTGATGATGTAAAGATTAAAGACCCGAACAAAGCTATTGAAATTCAAGGGGAATTTAAGCCCGGAGAAAATGTTGATTTTAAAATTGATTTGGATCATTTAAACTTAAAGTTTGCACAATTGGATCAGATTGAAAAAGCTGAAATAGCTGTCACTGATATGTCAAATAAAGAGATTGAAAATATAACATTCAAAAAAGAAGGTAGCGTTCTTGCAGCTTCTGTCCCAACAACCGTTGCTGAGAGAACCTTCCACTGGGATGTATTTGTGTTAATTGCATTGTTTGCACTTACAATGTTTGCATCTCAAAAGGTTATGATGGCGACAAACAAACCGAAAGACGGAGCACTTGATCCTACGCAGGAAGCCATACAAAAGTCGATGGGAACATTTATGCCTATTATGATTATCGGAACTTTTGTTATAATTCCTATACCTGCAGGTGTTTTACTTTACCTTGTAACAAGTAATGTCATACAAATTTTGCAGACAGTAATTGTTAATAAACAGATAGATATGGAACAAGAAAGAACTAAAAATATTGTTACGGACAGCGATATCGGCAATGCAAAAAAAATAGAGCCAAAGCAGTAGTTTCGCAGGGTTTTACAATAGAGAGAAAATATATGCTTTTATCTGATTATGATTACAATTTGCCCGAAAATTTAATAGCACAAATGCCTGCGGACAAAAGAGAAAATTCCAGAATGATGGTTCTTGACAGGAAAAACGGAACCATTACTCATAAGCATTTTTATGACATAGTCGATATTTTGGAAAAAGATACTTTGCTTGTAATGAATAACACCAGAGTTCTACCTGCACGCCTTATAGGTCACAAAGATACCGGTGCGAAGATAGAAGTTTTTTTACTGTCGCAAAAGGAAGGAAAACTCTGGGATGTATTAATTAAACCTTCTAAAAGAATCAAGCCTGATACAGTTATAAAAATAAGTGATGAGTTGTCTGTAAAAGCCGTCAAAAGACTGGAAGAAAACGGGGAATGGCTTGTGGAGCTAATATATGAAAGTAATAACATACTTGATGTTCTTCACCGAAACGGTCAAATCCCATTACCACCATACATTGAAAGAAAAACCCCTGATGAAGACTTAAAAAAACTTGATTTTGAACGTTATCAAACAGTTTACGCAGAAGATGAAAAGTCCGTCGCAGCTCCTACTGCAGGTTTACATTTTACTAAAGAGATTTTACAAAAACTGGAAAACAAAGGGGTAGAGCTTGCATACATAACTTTAAATGTTGGACTTGGAACATTCAGGCCTGTTCAATGCGACAATATTGAAGATCACAAAATGCACTCCGAAACATTTGAAATTTCAGAAAAAGCAGCAACCCAAATTAATGAGGCTAAAGCCAAGGGGAAAAAAATAGTTGCCGTAGGAACAACAACAGTAAGAACTCTCGAAACGGCATATCAAAAATACGGATGCATAAAGCCTTGCCATGATCATTCTGAATTATTTATTTACCCGCCTTATGAGTTCAAAGTAATTGATAATCTAATAACAAATTTTCACCTGCCAAAATCAACCCTTTTAATGCTTGTTAGTGCACTGGCTGGCAAAGATTTTATATTCAAAGCTTATAGAGAAGCTATCGAAAATAAATATCGATTCTTTTCCTATGGTGATTGCATGTATATAAAATAAAAGTAGAATATTTGACAAATCTTTTAAAATCATTAATTCAAATAGAGGATACGCAAAATTCCGATTATGTATAGAATATAATTGGAGGAAGGTTTTTATATTCTCTTTGTGATGTAAATATATAAGGGTGTCAAAATGTTTTCAAACTTTATTCAAAACTTATTAAATACAGGCGGTCAAGCACAAGCAATGGAACGTTACGCCCAAATTGCAAACAAGGTTAACAACCTGACAGCCTCCAGTGAGCCGCAAAACCCTTTAGATGCAATATACCCTAATAACAAAACTAATACCCCATCCTTTGAAAAAGTACTACAATCAACAACAAAATCGAATTTTGGAACTCTTCTTCTTAACCCTCAGCTCAAATCGGTCAATGCAGACATTGTAAGACAATCTCCGCAAATAAGTTTAACAAATTCGATTAATGAAGCTATGGCAATTCAGGCCAACACTCAACCTGCAAGCAAATCCCAGATTTTGAATGTTGTATCCCAAATTTCAAAAAAACACGGTGTAGATGAGAAATTGGTTCAAGCTCTTATAAAACAAGAGTCAGGCTTTAACCCTAAAGCAAAATCAAAAGCCGGAGCAATGGGATTAATGCAGTTAATGCCTTCAACAGCAAAAAATCTTGGAGTAAGAGATCCTTACAACATAGTTCAAAATGTTGAAGGCGGAGTGAAGTATTTAAAATCCATGCTTGATAAATATAACGGGAACATGATATTAGCCCTTGCAGCCTATAATGCCGGTCCCGGAGCAGTTGATAAATATGACGGCGTTCCGCCTTACAAAGAAACTCAAAATTATGTCAGAAACATCCTTGCAAACTATCTGTAGTATTGTTTAATTAACAATTTTGCACAATTTTGTTGTTTTTGCTACAATAATTTTAAAGTAAGAAAGGTAGCAAATGAAATTTTCATCATCTTTTAAAGTAGGACTACTAACTTTACTCGCATTAGTTTTATTGATAGGTGTAGTCTTTAAGGTTAAGGGCAGAACGTTTTCTTCAGCAGATAGGGTTGAAGTTCAGTTCAAAGATGTAAACGGTCTTCGTCCAGGAGCAGGCGTGCAAATGATGGGGCTTCGTGTTGGTCAAGTAGAAGAAATCACCCCGGTAATTGATGGTGAAAACAGTTACGTAAAAGTGAAATTTGTTATCACAGAACCAAATGTTGATATTCCTAAAGCGTCAATGCTTTCAATACAACAATCAGGGCTTATAGGTGAGCTGTTTTTGGAAATCACACCGCCTAAAACAAGAACCGTCTTCGTACCCATGCTGACAAAAGATATTCTGTATAAAGATGACAATGTTCAAATGAAACTGGACAAAAAATATTATAATGTCGGCAAAATAACAGATATTGAAGTTGTATCGAAAGATGTTATTCCATTCGCAATAAAAGATAATATTAAAACAAATTTTGCGTACAAAGTAGATTACGTGATAAATTTGCCAGGTCTTATTCTCCCCGAATTTTTAAAAGGTAAAGTTGTAAAAGAAAACGGAACTAACGTATTGAGAATTTCTACACTTGATGACATTACTTTACCTTATCCAACCCAGAAATCTCCATACACAATAGTAGAACCTATGCGAATAGCAGATTTTATGGATTGGCAGTACAGAGCTGCAGAATCTTTGACTGAAACGAATAAGAAAATTAATGACCTGCTTTCTGATCAAGTTATCGCTGAATTGAAAATGTCTGTATCACATATAAACGCTCTTACCGGACAAACAAGTGATACAATGGCAAAATTAAATGATCTCATTGATACATCCAAAGGCGACTTAAATCAGCTTATGGTAATGATGGATAAAGCTACAACAGACTTTAATATACTTTCGTATAATATTAACAATATAATCGGCGATCCGCAATTTAAGACAACAATGATGTCTACAGCAAATTCTATTGATAAATTGTCACAAAATCTAAATAAGATTATAGGAGACGAAAAAGAAGCACAACAAATGGCTGAAGATATCAGAGCGATTACGCATAACTTAAACGAAATCAGCAGCTACGTTAATACTTTAACCAAAGATGATCAATTGAAAAATGACATAAATAGAGCTGTAAATAACATTAATAACGCAATGATAGATATTTCAAAGGCTCTTGATGCCGTGAATAAAGTTACACCAGAGAACAAAACCGAACTGGAATCAATTGTTGAAAATACCAGAGCAACTACCTGCAATCTAAGAAAGTTCTCCGAAAAACTCAACAAGAGATTTTTACTCTGGCGTTTGATGTTCTAAAAAGAATAGATAAAATTTTTGAAAGTCAGATAAAAGCCAAATGAATTTGAAGACAAAAATTACCGAAATTCACTACGATAAAAATGCAAGCGGATTCTTTATAAAGTTTCTTGAATTTGCCTCTGTATTTTACGCACTGGCAAGCGGGTTCAAAAACAAATTGTATGACTCAAATATAATAAAGCCCCAAAAGGTAGATGCATTCGTAGTTTCCATAGGGAATCTTACAACCGGCGGGGTTGGTAAAACTCCTGTTGTTGCAGAGTTTGCAAAATATTTCATAGCTAAGGGAGAAAAAACAGCCATAATTTCACGCGGTTATGGCGGAAAACTTTCAAATAAAAATATTAACGTCATATCTGATGGTGAAAATGTTTTTTATAATGCAAGACTTGCGGGAGATGAACCCTTTTGGCTGAGTAAAAACGTAAAAGGAGCCATTGTCATAACATCAAAGAACCGTTACAAAGCTGCAAAGTATGCCGTAGAAAATTTTGGAGTAACAAAGATTATTCTTGATGACGGTTTTCAGCATAGAAAACTTCATAGGGATTTAGATATAGTTTTGATAGATAGTGAAAAAATTCTTGGAAATGAAAAGCTATTACCTGCAGGACCTTTAAGAGAAGGGAAAGAAGCCTTTTCAAGAATAGATAAATTGGTTATAGTAAGTAAAAATACAGACCATACAAGAGCGGAAAAACTTGCAAAAGTTATGTCAAAAAGATTAAATCTTAAAACCTTCCTCTGCAAAACAGAACCGGATTATGTGTACAATATCAAAACAGGTACTACTTTAGAAAATGACAGTGACATAATTGCAATAAGTGCAATCGGTCAACCCGAACAGTTTTACAAATTTCTAAACAACTATAACATAAAACAAACTTTATCATTTGACGATCATCATTCATACACAGAAAGTGAAATTCCTACAGGTACAGTTGTAACAACGGAAAAAGATGCAGTAAAGATGCAAAATTTTAACCGCGAAGACATCTACGCACTAAAATTAAAAACTGAAATAGACGTTACTTCGGTACTTTCTGATTAAAATTTTATAGGATAGTCATTCGGAATATCCCAGCTGTTTTTTTCAATAACAAGCCCACATCCAAATGCATTTGAATCTTTACAGTAAGTATAAGCATTATCAGTAATGTAGCGATATTGATATGTGTGCATTTTAATAGTATTTATATCAGGAACAAGAATAAACTGAAATAAATCATAACCGTATAGATTAGGTTTGTTAACACCGTTCAAATCTGCATGAAAAACAAGATTACCATAACCGTCAGGGCCGGCATAATAAAAAATACCATTTAAGAGCCCTATGGGGTAATAATTTTGTGAACTCATTCCGACAATACTGCCATTAGGTTGATGAGGGAAGTATTTTGATGTTGATGACGGATACCCAAGTCCTACTGCATTGTAAGCACTTTCACTTGATGGTTCGGCACCTTTTACATATGGAATTAGATACTTATCTATAAAAGCCTTGCGAGAATCTGCGTCAGAAAAATTTTCAACATAATCCCAATTTTTCATATCACCGTAATCTACAACCGCAAGTTTAAATGCATCATTTATTAAAGTATAAGCAACCTTTAACTTCGATATCGTCTGTGCTTTTTTGTAATTACCAATCAAAACAGGTAAAGTTGAAGCCGCAACAACTCCAACTATTCCTAAAGTTATCAAAACTTCTGCTAAAGTAAATCCAAATCTTCTGTGATATAACATATCACTATTATAACACTTTTTACATTCTTTGCAAGCCGAAACAAAGGAGTTTAAGCTGAAAGTGCCCCCCCCCCGAAGTTTCTAGTACTTTTCATAATTACCATAATTGCCTCCTACATGTTTCTTCTAAACTAACATATATTTTTCAATTTATCAATATATTATGTTAATAGTATAATTATTTTATGGATATTGATATTAACAAGATTGTTGAATTACTAAAACAAGCAAAACAACCCAAAAGTGACTTTGTTAAATTGATGGATAGTTTTAACGATCCTTATCTTGTTCTTATCGCTTGTATTCTAAGTTTAAGAACAAATGATAAAACGACTTATCCTGCGACATTAAGAATGCTCAAGCTTGGTAAAACTCCCAAAGATTTTGCTAATTGCAATGTAAAAGAATTAGAAAAAGCAATTTATCCTGTTGGGTTTTACACTAACAAGGCAACACAAATAATTGAACTTTCCAAAATTCTTGTAGAAAAATACAACTCCAAAGTCCCAAAATCAATTGATGAATTGTGTAAATTCAACGGAGTTGGACGAAAAACCGCAAATTTAACTATTTCAAGAGGGTTCAATGAACCTGCGATATGCGTGGATGTGCATGTTCATCGTATATTTAACCGTATAGGCTACATAAAAACGAAAACTCCGGAAGAAACAGAATTTGCTCTAAGAGAAAAACTACCGATAAAATACTGGATTGATATAAATACGCTTCTTGTAACACATGGTCAAAATATCTGCAAGCCAATCAAACCAAAATGTGAAGAATGTCCTATAAAAGAGTTCTGCAAAAAATTAATATAAATTTCTTAACAAATTTTTAGAGAAATAGCAAAAAATTTTTTCATATAATTTCATACAAGAAAAAAAAGGAGAAGTTTATGAAAATAAATTCCATCATATCAAACATCAGCAATAAAGTACAAATACACAAAATGAACAGATTGGAAGCTGTTGCAAAAAAGCACTTGCAAGTTCATGGTAACGTTATAAATGATGATACTCTTAGAGAAATTGTTAACGCAAGAATAACTATAGGCAATTTTGCTAAGAAAAATAATGTAAAAGTTGACATATATAACGGATCATATATCCTTGATGATTTATGTTCTATAGTAGAAGAAAACAAAGTTGCAAACAAACTATTTGTAACAGTTACTGATTTATCAGATAATAAACAGTCACAAACACTGGTTCCCAGCTTTACCTTTGACACTTATGTAAACGAGAAAACTGGATTTATTGTCGTAAACAAAAATAATGAAGCAAAAAAAATATACAGATACATAGAATCTTCTCATGAAGATACATTCATAAGAAACCTGTTCCGCACAATAGATAAATTAACAGGGGATTTAAAAGGCAAAAAGGCAAAATAAACTTGATTTAAAAGAACTTTTATGTGAAGATATTGGTAAGATTGTACTTTATTTACCTTTTCTATATATAATACAATCGGGGTTAAATGAAATGATACATAGGAGTTCGAGATGAGTGTACAAAATCCTCATAAAATCGACACATCTAAGTTAGATGAAATCATAGAGTCTTATGGCGGCAAAAAGTCTAATTTGATTGCGATTTTACAAAAAGTTCAGGAAAAATACCGATATCTTCCTGAAGAAGCGATGATTTATATCGGGACAAAAATGGAAGGTCTTTCTCCGGCCACTGTTTTTGGAGTTGCAACATTTTACGCACAATTTTCTCTTGAACCTAAGGGAAAATATGAAATAAAAGTATGCGATGGTACAGCCTGCCACGTTAGAGGTTCAATGCCTGTACTTAACGCAATAAGAGCAAAATTAAATATTCCGGCCGGTCAACTAACAAGTGACAACGGACTGTTTTCTCTTGAAACAGTTAGTTGTCTTGGGGCCTGCGGTCTTGCTCCAGTTGTTGTTATAAACGATAAAGTATATCCTCAAATGACATCAGATGCTATAACTATTGTGCTTGACACTTTGATGAAGGAGGATAATTAATGGAAAAGACAACATTAAAAATAAACATAAAAGAAGAACAAAAAAAAGCCCAAGAACTTGTTAAATCTCAAGGTTTACGAGTTTTGGTCTGTGCCGGCACAGGCTGCGTTGCAAACGGTGCTTTGAAGGTTATAGATAAATTCAGAGAGCTAGGGGCCGATGTTTCTGTTCTTAGTGATTACGATAAAATGACAATTGTTCCAACAGGATGCCACGGTTTTTGCGAACAAGGTGTTCTTGTTGCAATTCCTGACAAGCATGTTACTTATGTAAAAGTAAAAGAAAAAGATGTAGAAGAGATTTATGAAAGCCACATCAAGAATAACAAACCTGTAGAACGATTACTCTACGTTGACCCTAAAACACACGAACGTGTTCAAGATGATGAACATATTAATTTTTACGCAAAACAAACAAGAACAGCTCTTGCAAATTGCGGTAATATAAATGCAGAATGCATAGATGAAGCACTTGCAGTAAGAGGTTATGAAGCGTTATCAAAAGTTATAGAAGAAAACAACCCTGATGGAGTAATAGAAACAATTGAAAAATCAGGATTAAGAGGCAGAGGTGGCGGAGGTTTTCCAACCGGTCGCAAGTGGAGATTTACAGCTGCCAACAGAGGCGGGAAATCTTATGTCGTCTGCAACGGTGATGAAGGCGACCCAGGAGCATTTATGGACAGATCCGTTATGGAAGGCGACCCGCATAAACTTCTTGAAGGTATGGCAATAGCAGCCTTTGCAATAGGAGCAGACGAGGGCTATATTTACGTTAGAGCAGAATACCCTCTTGCTATCAAACGTTTGAAAAAAGCTATAAAAGATGCCGAAGAAAGAAACTACCTTGGTAAAAACATCATGGGAAGTGACTTTTCATTCGAAATTCACATTAAAGAAGGTGCAGGAGCATTTGTTTGCGGGGAAGAAACCGCTTTAATCGCGTCAATAGAAGGAGAACGAGGTATGCCTCGTCCGAAACCGCCATTTCCTGCAAACAAAGGGCTATTTGGCAGACCAACGTTAATTAATAACGTCGAAACACTTGCTAATGTCCCTCTAATCATATTAAATGGTGCAGACTGGTTTGCATCAATGGGAACGGAAACTTCTAAGGGTACAAAAACATTTGCACTAACCGGAGAAGTAAACAATACAGGTCTTATAGAGGTTCCTATGGGAACAACTTTAAGAGAAATTGTTTTTGATATCGGCGGTGGAATGCGTGACGGTAAAAAATTTAAAGCCGTTCAAATCGGCGGCCCATCAGGCGGATGTTTAACAGAAGAACATTTAGATATCCCAATGGATTATGACAACTTAATCAAAGCAGGTGCAATGGTAGGTTCAGGCGGTCTTGTTGTAATGAGTGAAAAGACTTGTATTGTAGAAGTTGCAAGATTTTTCATGAACTTTACTCAACATGAAAGCTGCGGGAAATGCGTTCCTTGCCGTGAAGGGACCAAAAATATGCTAAAGATTTTGGAAAAAATTGTTGCAGGTAAAGGCACCATGCAAGATTTAGAATTGCTGGAAGAACTTGCACAGGCTGTAAAAGACGGCTCATTGTGCGGACTTGGTAAAACTGCACCAAATCCTGTACTTTCAACTTTAAAATACTTTAGAGATGAATATATCGCACACATTAAAGACAAAAAATGCCCTGCAGGTGTTTGTACTGCAATGAAAAAGATTGTAATAAACGAATCTGCTTGCAGAGGTTGCACAAAATGTGCAAGATTGTGCCCGGTAGGTGCAATTGAAGGGACTATTAAACATCCGCATCATATTAATCAGGACAAATGTATTAAATGCGAAGCTTGCTTAACTAATTGCCCGTTTAAAGCAATAGTTTTAGAGTAACATAAAATACAAAAATTACAGTTATAACCCTTCAATAAAAGAAAAAAGGAATACTAAAATGACAGATAAGAAAACATTATTTATAGACGGAAAAGAAGTAGAATTTACAAACGAACCAAACTTGCTTGAAGTTATAAGAAAAGCAGGTATGAATGTTCCGACATTTTGCTATCGTCCGGATTTAACATCGTTTGGAGCTTGCAGGATGTGCGTTGTTGAAGTTGAAGGCAGAGGCATTCAATCTTCCTGTACGATGCCGCCTGAAGCAGGTTTGAAAATTCATTTAAATACAGAAAGAACCAGAAGAATAAGAAAAACAGTATTAGAACTTCTTCTGGCAAACCACGACAGAAACTGCCTTACTTGTGAAAAATCAGGCAATTGCGAATTACAACAATACGCTGAAGAATACGGTATAAGAACAATTCGCTACCCTGACAAAGAACTTGATGAATATCATTTAATTGACGCATCCAGCCCTTCAATAGTTAGAGACCCTAATAAGTGTATACTTTGCGGGGCTTGTGTCAGAGCATGCAGTGAATTTCAGGGACATGCCGTATTAGGGTTTGCAAACAGAGGCTCAAAGACTGTTGTACAACCAATGAACGGACGTCCACTTGGTCAAGTTGATTGTGTAAACTGCGGACAATGCGTTGCGGTTTGCCCGACGGGAGCACTGACAATAAAATCTGACGTTGAACAAGTTTGGAAAGAAATTACAAATCCTCAAAAAACAGTCGTTGTCCAAATGGCTCCCGCAACTCGTGTTGCAATAGGTGAAATGTTCGGGCTTGAACCGGGAGTCAACTCTATTGGAAAAATGAATGCCGCACTGAGAAAAATCGGATTTAATCTTGTATTTGATACCAACTTTGGTGCAGATTTAACTATTATGGAAGAAGCAACAGAATTTTTGGAAAGATTAAAATCAGGGAAAAATTTACCATTATTCACTTCTTGCTGCCCTGCTTGGGTAAAATATTTGGAAGATCAACATCCCGAAATGTTAGATCACCTTTCAAGCTGCAAATCTCCAATGTCAATGTTATCGCCTGTTTTGGTTGAACTTGTACCTAAACACTTCAACGTTGAAAGAGAAAATCTTGTAGTAGTTGGGATAATGCCTTGCACTGCAAAAAAATATGAATGTAAACGTTCGGAATTTGCTCGAAATGGACGCTTTGATACAGATTACGTTTTGACAACTCAAGAACTTGGCAGAATGATTAAAGAAGCCGGCATAAACTTTGATAAGTTAGACGTTGAAGATCATGATTCACCGTTTGGAGAATATACCGGTGCAGGAACAATCTTCGGAGCATCAGGCGGAGTTGCAGAAGCTGCCGTTAGAACTGCATATGAATTTGCAACGGGAGAAATCCTTCAAGACGTGGATATAAAGCAAATGCGTGGGACTTCAAACAGATGCAAAGATATTGAGCTTGATTTAAAAGGAACCAAGCTTGTTGTAAGGGTTGTTTCTACCCTAAAAGAAGCTGAAAAATCTTTAAAAGAAATTAAAGAGGGCAAAGCAAAATTCCAAATGCTTGAAGTTATGGCATGTCCAGGTGGCTGTATAAACGGAGGCGGACAGCCAAGAAGCTGTGACAATTCAAAAATAAAAGAAGAACGTGCACAAGGGCTTTATAAGGAAGATTCAGCCTTGCCTGTGAGAAAATCTCACATGAACCCTTCAATTCAAAAACTTTATCAAGAATATTTGGAACATCCAAATTCTCATAAAGCTCACGAATTGCTCCACACAATTTATACAAACAGGTTTGTAGGTTCGTATAAAGATGTGTAAATACGAAGATAAATAAAAGGATAAAAAAATCGGATTTTAAACAATCCGATTTTTTTTGTAACAGAATTATTTTCCCCAAGATTTTATAGGGTAATTTTTGTCTGTAAATCCATCCTCTATTAACAATGCTAAACAGGTCATTCTACTGTATGCATTGTAATACGGACTTATATATGGTGATTTTGTACAATACTTAATTTTATCATCTTTGTCTAAACCAACACCAACAGGATTAAGCCCTATTGGTAATCTTATTCCTTCAACTTCAACAGTATCAGAATTTATCAAAGACATAACATATATATCTACACCTGTTCTGTTGGGTTCTTCAACACCATTAACATCAAAAACAATAAATGTTGAATTTGCTCCTGTTGTATAAAAGCCAAGAGCTGCCCCATTAGCTAAAAGATAAACCTGGGCTTTTGAAGAATTATAATGTGCCAAAACACTATCAGAACCATTTGTACACATATGTGCTAATTCAGGAGGACATTCAGGCATAGTATTTGTTGGTTTTGATACCTTTATTGTGTATTTCATTTGAGGCTCTATGTATTCTTTAAAAAATTCTTCATCAGCACATAGGTAATCTGGCCAAGATTGAATAGGCCCTGCATTATTTTCTGCACCTCTCACAATTTTTGTAACAACAGAATACATCTCTTGAGCTTGACGAATATAGCTGCCACTCAAATAGTTAATCAAAACAGGCATTATAACGGCAGAAACAACACCAATAATAGCCATAGTAATAAGCATTTCAGCGAGCGTGAACCCATTCAAAAGTAAACTGCGGAAGGGTTTAGAAAAGCTTAAAAGTGCCCCCCCCCCGAAATTCCAGCATTTTTAAATCTTTTCATAGTCGAATTCCTTTCTTAACCTACATATCAACTTTAACAAAATTTTAAAGATTTTGCAAGATTTCAATTTTAAAATATCAAGCAAGATTTTGAAAGCCACTTATTAAAAAACACAAATAAAAAGACAGTCAATCCACACTGCCTTTTTATAAAAATATTCGATTATAGCAAAATTATTTAACAGCTTTTTTAACAGCATCTGTTATATCTGTTCCGCCATAGAGAACAACGCCTTTTGCAAGAACAATATCGTAATTTCCTGCTTTTGCCTGCTCATTAATTTTTGCAGAAATATTCTTGTCTATAGACTCTAATTTGGAAGCATAATTTTTGTCCATAGCAGCTTTCTTACTGTTCAACTCTTTATTATATTTATCTTCCAAAGCCTGTTTTTTCTTTACATCAGTTGTAGCTGCAACTTCTTTTCTTGCTTTTTCAACAAAAGCTACAAGTTCCTTTGCCTTTGCCTGCTGCTCTTTTCTCAAAGCCTGAACCTGAGAAGACGATGCGACAACTTGTCCTACATCAACTACCGCAATCTTTGAAGGAACATCAGACATAGCAAAATTATTTACTGAAAAACCGACAATGAAAGCTGCAACAACAACAGCTAAAAATCTAAATTTGTTATCCATATTTTCTCCTTTATACACTGTCTATACTATTTCTTTTTAAATTGATACATCTAAAGAATGAGTTTATAATTAACATCTTTACAAGACCAACAATATTCTATATAATAATAACAGGTCAGAATAGGTTTTGTAAATATAATTAATTTTTATGAAGATATTGTAATAAAAATTAAGAAATGTTGTAACAACTACGCAAAAAATATTTTGACAAACTTTAAACAAATATATATATTTTTTTTAATTTTAAAGGTGACCTATAAATGAAAAAGATTAGATTAAGAAAAAATGTTCTAAGCACAGCAGTACTTGCCTGTGCTGCTTTTACGTTTCCTGCACTTAGTCTTCCGGCGAAAGCCTTTGACGCCCCTGCTGTTCCGCAGATTATTCAAGAAGCAGGTATGCAAGGAGGGTTGAATCAGACTCATGATAACAATTATCTTAGAGAAAGATACCAGGAAAATTATAGAAACGAAGATTATCAATACTACCAAAGAAAAAAGGAATTAGACAAAAACCCAGGTAGCAAAGAAAATCAGGTAATTCAGAATTATAATGGCGGTTCTGTTCAACAGGCTACTGTAGAAGAACTGAATACTAAAGGAGTTTTTGTAAACTCTGTAGAGGTTGCTCCTTCTGAAATTCTTACAAAAGAAGAGATAAACAATCTTGTACAACCTATTGTCGGTAAAAATGTGTTTATTGAAGATATTCAAAAAGTTATTGACAGTATCAACAACTTATACGCAGAAAAGGGTTTTGTTACTGCAAGAGCATTTTTACCCGAACAGACAGTTGAAAACGGCAATATATACATTGCATTGACTGAAAGTAGAATTGGAAGTATTACAGTCCAAGAAAACAGATGGACTAAAGACAAATATATTACGGACAGATTACCTCAAAAAGAGGGTGATTTATTTGATATTGTCGAACTTGAAAAAGATATTTTGGACTTCAACAGATACAATGAAGGTGTAAAATTATCTGCGAACCTTAAAGCAGGTCAAAAACCCGGGACAACAGACGTTGAAGTCGTTGCGGATGAAACATTCCCATTCCACGTTATGGGTATATTTGATAACGCGGGTCGTTATAACACAGGTAGCCTAAGAGGCGGTGCAATGTTGTATGCTGACAGTTTGTTCGGCAGACGTGACAGAATGTCTTTAGGTTCTTATTTTTCAAAGGGTGCACAGAGCCCGTTCTTCGATTATAACATACCTGTTAACAAGCATGACGGGCGTGTCGGATTTATGTTCTCATCAACATTTGCAGACATAAAATACGGACCTTATAAAGACTGGGGACTAGGCAGTAATGCATATCAATATTCATTGTATTATATGCAGCCTATCGTCAGAAAACCAGGGTTTGAATTAAAAGCTTATGGAGCTTTAAACTATAAAAGAGCCAGAACATTCTCTGATTTGGTATTCCCTGGGTATGGCGATGTTCTAAAAAATGTCGATAATATTACATCCGCAGAAGTCGCTTTAATGATGAGAAAGGATACTAAATACGGTATTTGGTATTTAAATCAGGATGCTTATTATTCATTCCCAATATTTAACAGTGATCGTGACAACAACTATTTCAAATATAGTGGTAGTGTTGTAAGATTGCACGATTTTTCTCACGGCATAATAGGTCAATTAAGAGCTAATTACCAAATCATTCCGGGAGATAAACAAATACCTTATCTTGACCAAATGCAAACCGGTGGTTTAGCAACTGTTAGGGGGTATTCTGAAGGTTTGATGATTGGTAAAAACGGATATTTTATCAGTGGTGAGTTAATGTTCCCGATTTTACCAAGAGAAATTACAAGTCCAAGAACAGGAGAAAGAATTCCATTTTTGGGAAGATATGTAAAAGGTGCGGTATTTGCTGATACAGCAGGTATTTTCCCAGCAGCTTCAGAAGATTACATGCAAGGTAGTTATTTTGCGGCATCTCTTGGTATGGGGTTAAGAATTCAACTTCCTGCTGATTTGAGTGCAAGATTATATTGGGGCTTCCCACTAATTCGTAACTACAACGAACCATACAGTAAAATGGGACGTTTCCACTTCGAATTGACACTTTCTCCAAATATAGATGCACTACTTGCTTCAAGAAGTACGGCTGCAGTTCCAAAAACTCAGTTCCAGAAGAATGTTGAAGCGGAATATATTAATAACTATGATGATATCAGACATTATGATTACTTCTACGATGGAGGCGGAGGCTCATTGTAGTTGGAGATTGAATTATAAAAATTATGCGGTAACATAGAGTTGCCGCATTTTTTGTTACAGGCAGGGAGGTAAAGTTGGCAAAAGGGATTTTTGTAACAGCAACAGGAACCGATGTAGGGAAAACTTATATATCAGCTCTTATTGTAAAAAAATTAAGAAAAATAGGGATTAACTGCGGGTATTTTAAGCCTGCATTGAGCGGTGCCGAAATTATAGAAGGAGAAATTATCCCAGGAGACTGTAAATACGTTTTAAAACAAGCAGGAATCACCTCTAATCCGTCAAATTATGTATCCTATATATTTAAGAACGCTGTTTCACCTCATCTTGCATCAGAAATTGAAAATAGACCGATTAAGCTTGAAAAAATTAAAAACGACTTTAATAGAATTCAAAAAGAATATGACTATATCGTTGTTGAAGGAGCCGGAGGGATCTGTTGCCCTTTTAATTTGAAGGAAGAAAAACTTATGTTAACTGATGTAATAAAGGCTTTAAATTTAGATATTCTCATTGTTGCATCTGCAAGCCTTGGGACAATAAACTCCACTCTGTTAACAGTAGAATACGCTAAAAGTCTTGGAATAAATGTCAGGGGCATAATTTTAAATAATTACAATGAAAATGACCTAATGCACAAAGACAACAAAAAACAAATTGAAGTCTTAACCGGTATAAAAGTAGTGTCGACAGTTCAGGACGGAGCTGATACAATTGACGATTTATCAGAGTTTTTTGGAGAGGTTTAAATGAATAATTGGATTGAAAAAGATTTAAAATATATATGGCATCCATGCTCGCAAATGAAAGATTACGAGACTCTTCCGCCTATCGTTATAGAAAAGGGGGAAGGGATTTATCTATACGATACAGACGGAAAAAAATACTATGATGTTATAAGTTCTTGGTGGTGCAATCTTCTTGGACATTGCAACCCGCATATAAGCAAGGCTGTTAAAAAGCAAGCGGAGACTATAGAACATGTAATTTTTGCGAACTTTACTCATAAACAAGCAATAAGATTATGCGAAAGGTTATCTAAAATCCTACCGAAAGGATTGTGCAAGTTCAATTTTACAGACAACGGATCATCTGCTGTTGAAGCGGCTATGAAAGTAAGTTTTCAGTATCACCAACAAACAGGTAATCCGCAGAAAACAAAATTTATGGCACTAACAGAAGCTTATCACGGAGAAACAATAGGTGCACTATCTGTTGGGGATTGCGACCTTTACACAAAATTATACAAACCAATTTTAATGGATATAGTAAGAGTAAAGGGGCCGGATTGTTTTAGGTGTCCTTACAGGAAAAATCGTGATAATTGTGAATGTGAATGTTTTGAACATGCTGAAAAGACATTTGAAAAATATGGAGAGCAAACATCAGCCATTCTTGTTGAACCTTTGTTACAAGGATCTGCCGGAATGAAAATCTACCCGCCTTTATATTTAAAAAAACTTCGTGAATTATGTAATAAATACAATGTTCATCTGATTGCAGACGAGATAGCAACAGGATTTGGAAGAACGGGAAAAATGTTTGCATTTGAGCATGCTGGTGTTTCACCGGATATTATGTGTTTATCAAAAGGCCTAACAGGTGGTTACATGCCAATGGCAATATTTGTGACAACACAAAAGATTTATGATGCCTTTTACGATGAGTACAACACAGGCAAAGCCTTTATGCACAGCCACACCTATAGCGGCAATCCTCTTGCATGCTCTGCTGCAAATGCCGTTTTAGACTTGCTTGAAGACGGGCGTATTCTAGAACAAGCAAATAAAAACGCTCTATATTTTAATAACCTGATTAAAGAAAAATTTCTACCACACCCAAATGTGGGTGAAGTTAGGCACATAGGTCTAATAAATGCGATAGAACTTGTAGAAGAGAAGCAAAGAAAAAAGCCTTTTGCACCGGATCTCAGAATAGGTTATCAAATATACAAAAAGGCTTTGATGGAGGGAGTGATTTTAAGACCTTTGGGTAATGTGATATACTTTAACCCGCCGCTCGTAATTACAAGAGAAGAAATGGACAAAGTCACAGACATTGCCCTCAAATGTCTCAACTCGATTTTACCCGCAAAAAAGTAACAGCGTTAAAGAAATTTAACGTATAAAATACACTTTTTAAAACGGACACCACACACGCTTGGCAAATTTTTTGACGAAAAAAGGAACTCCCACTCAGATATTTCGTCTTAAATTTTAAAAGGATTTACCCTTCTGTAGTTAATTCTTCCCAGATACTTGGTACTACGATTAACGCAGTGTAAACAATAAATCCGAATAGAATTAAATTAATAGCTTCCATGATAAACTCCTATCTGTTAGCTTTAGCGAACCGAAACGACATATATAATTCGCTACACTTATATTATTCCCATGCTCACTAGGAAATTAACATGTTTATTATAATATAAAAAGAGGAATTTATGAAGAAGAAAATAGAAAAATTATTTAATAATCTCTGCTGTTCATATTGTAAAAACAGCTTTGACGAGGATTCAGTCATCATAAAAAGAGAAGAAGAAGGTTTGATGGTTGTCAGCCTCCAGTGCAAACATTGCGGGAAAAGTTTTGGAATTGCATTTGTAGGTTTTACAGACATCGACGTAAAAAATTATGAGCCTTTAGAAGTTCAAGAAGGGCCAGAACCTATAAATTACGACGATGTTATTGATGCTCACCGTTTTATCCAAAGTCTTGAAGCTGATTGGCAAAAGCATCTGCCGAAATAAAAAAATTATCTACTCTTGCTCAGTTAAATAAAATTCCAACAATTGCAGCTGACAAATAGCAGGTTAAAGTTCCACATATCAAGGCTCTAACACCGAGTCTTGCCAGATTTTTGCGTTGGTTCGGAGCAAGCTCTCCAATACCACCTAATTGAATTGCAATAGATCCGAAATTTCCAAAACTGCACAATGCAAAACTTGCAATCAAAAAGCTTTTGTCAGATAACGCAACAGGCAGGTTTGTTAAATCAAAATACGCAACCATTTCATTCAATACGAGTTTTGTACCCATTAAACTTCCAACAGTTGTAGCTTCGCTTAACGGCACCCCCATAAAATACGCAAATACAGCGAATATTTTACCTAATATAAGCTTTAATGAAAGATGAGTTAAATCAAATGACGCAAAATTTATATGTAAATACTTAACAACCAAATTCCCTGCACAACCTAAAAACCAGTCAATCATAGCCACTAAAGCAACGAGTGCCAAAATCATTGCCGTAACATTGATTGCAACCTTCATACCTTCTGATGCACCTGCAGAAATTGCATCAAAAAGATTTATATAAGGTTTTTTCCTTTTGCTGTAGTTAATATGTATATCTTCACTTGTTTCAGGAGTAGAAGTCTCAGGATAAACGATTTTAGAAATAACAAGTGCTCCCGGAGCAGCCATTATGCATGAAGCCAAAAGATATTGTGCAGGAATCCCCATGCCTATATAAATTGGCATCGTAGCTCCTGAAATACATGCCATACTTCCTGCCATTGATGCTAAAAGTTCTGAACGCGTCAATTTTGCAAGATATGGTCTTATCATAATTTGAGCAGCAATTTGTCCGACAAAGGCACTTGCCACATTTGATAAAGCTTCTGCTCCGCTAACACCCATCAACTTGTTCATTGCCTTTCCAAACAAAGGAACAATTCTTTGCATAATTCCGTAATAATACAAAATATTGACTAAAATCATCATAAAAATAAGCGAAGCAATAAGCTGAAGAGCAAAAACCTGGGCACCTTCTCCAAAAATCGCAGTTATTTTATGCTCAGTCATCAAAGGTCCAAATACGAATGCTCCTCCCTCTTTTGCGAATTCAAGAATTTTTTGGATAAATAAACCTATATTGAAAAATATCGCTCTACCCAAAGGCACCTTAAAAATAAATACCGCGAGCAATATTTGCAAAGCAAAACCTGCTCCGACAGTCTTGTAGTTTATAGCCTTTCTGTTGTTAGACATCAAAAAAGCTATTCCAAATATCAAAATAATTCCCAAAAATCCAAAAAATCTGTCCATTACATACCTTCATAAAATCTACGATTTAATTGTACTTGAAATGAAATAAAAAAACTTTAAATATTAAAAAAAACTTTACTTAATATTTCTTAAAGAATATCCATCTGACTATTGAAAAAATATTTGCTTGAGCCTTATTATAGAGGGCGGGAAGGATTTTCTGCTAAGTGATATTAAAATAGGGTAAAGTAAGGGGTGTATTAATGCGAGTAAATTCAATCAATGCGTATCAAAACCAGCTTTTTGTCAAAAATGGCATGAACGTAACATCGAATGTTTCAAAACAAAGTAACAATAACAGAACCCATGATCTTAATACATCCAATGCATTGTATCCTATAGCATTATACCTTAATAAGACAAGTAATACTCAAGGCATATCCTACATAACCTTTACCGGAGGGGATAAGAATATCAAACAGATCCTGTCACTTCCCTTTGAAAACAAAGCAACAGGCTTGGCAGAAGATTCTCAAGGTGGTCTTGGGGTTGTAACAGCAGAAGCTCCGGCAAGCTTTAGAAAGCATGAAGGTCTTGATGTTCGGAGTATCATGCCTTTCCACCAATATAACAACCCAAAAGGCGGCTTCAAATTCTTACTAATCAGAGATATAAAACAAACCCTAAAAGAAAAAACACCCGAAGGTGAAGTTGTTGAAAGAATAGTGTTACCAAAAGAGATTGAAGCGAGATGGTTCTTATCAGGAGAACCAGGTCAAACACTTGAAGAATTTGCAAAACAACATGACTACAACCCTGAAGATTTGAGATACGTAATTCAAAGTGAGCCTAACGGTAAAGAAGCTACTAGCTTATCAAATTACTGCTTAATTGAACCGACAAGTGCCAAAGGTGAGTTTGAAAGAATGTCTGATATAGATATTGGTAAAACTCAAAAGGTTAGATACCAATTATTTAAAATTTCAGAACAAAATCCGCCATATAACAAACTTTCAACAAGCCCTAATTATTGGATGTACACAGAAGAGCTTGCCAAAATTCCAAAACCATACACTTACGGTCCTGAAGGACATGGCGGAATGAATTCGGAAATAATTAATTCCGATTTTTGCCGTGCGGTACTAAAAGCCGGAGAACAAATGAATACTGAAGAATTCGGATATTTTAATCCTGCAAGTTTTTGGGGACACGACAGACCTGTTTCAACATTTTTGAGCCTTATTGCCGATGAATCAGCCATGGGCAACGATTTTTACAACGGTACAATAACTCATTTTACAATGCATAATCCAAGAAGGGCATATCAAGGTAATACTGACAATCCGTTTGAATTTGCCAGAATGATTTTTTCACCGCAAGATGTTGAAAGCATAAGAAACCATCCTCAATACGACCTGCTTCAAAACTTTAACGCAAGAGGCTGGGAAAATTTGACCGAAGTTGAAAGAAATTTTGTAAGAAAGGCATTTGAACCTTACATTGGTCAATTTAAAGACTTTTTTGGCACGTACAACATAACAAAAATTGCACTAAATGCAAAAAAAGTAAACCCTAATAATATTTCCGTTGGAACAGTGTCCCCAAACTTTGACAGACAGATGAAAAATCCTGATATGGATGTAGCACCAGGCCTTGGAGCTGATTTAAGAGAAATAGAGACTACAAGTCCGCTAAATGGCTCTACTCCTGCTAATTTAGGTTTAAATAATAATGATGGCAATTTTGGACGTGGAAATAATACTTTATCCGATAATAAAAAAGGATTTACACCATTTGAATACGACGGAACAAATATAGAAGAAATTATCAAAAAAAGAGAAGATAATGCAGTTTGGCTCACAGATATTTTAAATACAGCAGAGCAAGACGGAGCAAATGCATTAAATAAAGTATTCTACAACGATTTGCAAATTGAACAGGGAAGAAGTGTTTTAGGCAGTCTTTCCAATTATAAAAAAGGCGATATGCTTATGATGGGCTGGGGAAGACCTGATGAGCAAAAGGGATTTCCTATTACTCTTGAAGGCTTCAAAAAGTTTCTAATGCGAGAAGATATTCCTAAAGAAGTTAAGCGAAGGGTACATCTACTTGTAGGTTGGGGCGATTTACCATTTGATAAAAACTCAAGGGAATGGAAACTTATTTCCAAAATTTTTGGAGAAATACAGGAACTTGACGACGGAGCTTATAAAGGTAGTTTAATGTTAGCTGACGGGCGTTTCCCAAACAAGCTTGTCGGATGTGCAACACATTGTATATTTACATCCCGTGATGAAATTTGCGGAATCACACCATTTGAATCAAAAACAGCCGGAGTACCTTATGTCTCAACAGCAGCTGGCGGTCCTGTTGATTATACAAACAAAGAAAACGGTTGGCTCACTAAAACCGCACCGGAATTAAATCCAAACTGTGATGAATTAACATGGGATACTCCTGCAGACAAGATAGACGATGCAAGAATTGCAAGAGCCTCCGATGAAGTTTCAGACTGCTTGAAACAAATGACAGATGAATATTTCAATGACAAACCAAGTTACATAGCAAGATGCAAAAAGAATATTGAAGAAAAATGCGATTGGCATAACAATTCTGAATACAATGGAGGTAAAACCGCTAACGAGATGTATATAAATGATATCTGGCACATAAATGAGGGAATGGAAGCCAGAGATAAATCTCCAATGCGTCGTCTTGTAGGTGCATCTGCTGAGGACATGCAAAGAGGTGTTGTCTCAGCTGTAGAAAAGGCTAAAGAAGCAGTTGAAGAAAAAGTTGTTCAAACTGTGAAGAATGCTGAAAAAGAAATTAAGAACACTAAGAATAAATGGGTTAAAGCGGCCATAGGTGTTGGAGTTACCTTTGCAGCAGCAGGAGCAGCTTATGCATATGCTAAAAAGAATGGAAAAACATTCTTCAAAAAAGCAAAAACTCAACCTGCAGCAACTTCTAATACAACTCAATCTGAAACAACACAAACAGCAACAGAATCAAAGGATATTGAAAAAACAAACAAGATTGATAAAGTAGCTTAGTTGTTGTTCATATAATCAACAATTTCATAAATTACGATGAGTTTTTCAATAAATTCATCGTAATTTTTTGGATTTTTTAAAGACTTAAAAATATAGCCAAACGGCATTGCTTTTCGCTGTTTCATTGCAATTAGCATTTTTTCATTTTTGTATGAAAAAGAAAAACTTTTTGCACTATATGCTGATGCAATTTTCTTTACTATTTCCCAAAATTTTTCATTTAAAAATGTTATTGCGGAATCATTTTGTACAAAAGTATACAAATTTTCATTCATATCTTCAACATTTGTTTTTATAGCTTTATACGGGTTATTTTTGTATTCATTCTTTGAGATAAGAATAACATGATTTTTTATATATTTTTCCAAATCCGCCTGAATAATAATACCTTTAAATATATCCGGTTTACCAGAAGCTTTTACAGGTAAAGTAATTCTTGTATCAGAAATCGTGATACTTATACTTTTATAGTAACCAAAAACGGAAAAATCATCCTCTTGAGTATCAAAATTTGGGAAAAGCATAGAATCAACAATCACGTCTGTATTTTTATTTTTTGGCCATTTCTTAAAGTTTGCCACCGGTTCCAAAAGCAAAGGTAATATTTTTTCATTAAATTTTTGTTGAAACTTTCTATCAGCCAAAATCACACCCGTAATAGATTTTAATGAGAATATGTAAAGTAAAAAGAGAAAAATAGGAAATAAAAAAGGGTTATACTCTCTGTTCAAAACCATTAAACATATAACAACAAGGACAAAACAAGCACAAAAGAAAAAAAATAAAGAAACACAAAGCACCTTTAAAAGAAGTTTTAATCTATAATTTTCAACTGAAGAGATGACATCAATATTGTCACTCAAATGATTATAATACGTCTTTTTAAAATCAACTTCCATCATCACAGGCTATATTATCACATTTTAAACTCAGAATACAATAGTAAAATAAATAAACATAAAAAACTGTTGACAACAAAAATTGTTCTTGATAGAATGATCTTACTGGCGAAAATGAATAGCACTGGTTTTCGCGCTTGTAGCTCAGCAGGTAGAGCACTCCCCTTTTAAGGGATAGGTCGCGCGTTCGAATCGCGCCAAGCGCAAAATAAAAGGAAGGTAACACCTTCCTTTTATTTTGCATTTTATTATAATATACTTGTTATTTAAGGTGTATAAACTTTTTAGCACAATCAAACATTGAATTTACCAGTGCTGCGTTTGAATAAATATTCATTCCGTTACTTTCAAGAACCTGTTTCATGCGTTTTTCCCACATAGAATAAATATCATCTTTTGACAAGTCTAAAACCTGAGCAATCATGGTTAATTCTTTAAAATCTATAGGAATTGGCAACGTCCCTCGAAGCATATCCACAATATCAAGACGTTTTTTGCGAGGGAATGCTTTTAAAAAGTTTATGACAGACATCCCCTTTTCTTTCATAACTCCTTTAAAAAACTCTACCGAATCATCTATCAAAATCGGTTCCTGAGGAATTTTATATTCCTCAAATTCCTCAGGTTCAATTTCCATAACGGTTGCAATCCGTTCTAATGTAGTTGTCCTTGTTGAAAATGGGATTGCATTATCTATTAAATTATAGACATAAGAAAGAGTTACCCCAATCATTTCGGCAAAATCTTTTTTATGTAAAGAATTCTTTTCTAAAAACTTTGCAACTTTTTCTGAACTTTTCTCTTGTATAATTGGTTTATTTTTCATAATTTTATCCTCATCTTTTAGTACTATCAAAATAAAAGTTATTTATCATTTTGTTAAGCGTAAAGACGGTAAACAAGTGTGGTAATATTTATTTAAGTTAAAATAATAAATATAAAAGGTGAATAAAAATGAAGCTAATAACAGGACTTGGTAATATAGGTGAAAAATATTGTTTTACAAGACATAATGCAGGATTTATGGTAATTGATAAATGGACAATGGATAACAATGTTTCATTTAAAGAAGATAAAAAACTAAAATGTCTTATTGCAAAAATGGGTGAAAACATTCTCATTAAACCTACTACATTTATGAATTTGTCGGGAGAAGCTGTTCGTGCAGTTATGGACTATTACAAAATTGATGTAAAAGACTTACTAATAATTTATGATGACATTGCACTTGATTTAGGGACCATAAGATTCCGTTCAAATGGCTCTGATGGTGGCCACAACGGGATTAAATCAATTATCAAACATATTGGGACAAAAGAATTTGACAGACTTAAAATCGGAATCGGGCCGCAACCCAACATTCCTTCAGAAAATTATGTTTTACAAAATTTTCCTAAAGACCAGCTTCCAGAACTTAAAAGCGTCTTAAATAAAGCGATTGAAGCTGTTGAATTCTATCTTGATAACGGAATTGCAAAGGCTCAAAATAAGTTTAACTAATTAACCTATATAATTAAATATTTTTAGGATATAATTATAAAAAAAGGAGTAAAAATGAGTTTACAAACAGCAGAACAGTTTGAAGAAAACGAACAATATACACAAGCTTTTGAAGAATACCAAAAACTTTATAACAGAAATCCTAAAGATTTGAGTTTACTGGAAAGACTCGGTCATATTTCAATGTTGTTGGATAACAAAGATCAAGCTGCAGAATATTACTCCAAAATTTTGGAATTCGATACAACAAATGTTCTTGCATATGAACAATTAATGGACATTTATGTAACAAAAGACAAATACAAATATTACATATACAGAGGGAATATGCACTCTGTTGAACATAAACTTGAACACGCAATAAATGATTATAAAAAAGCTATTAATGTTGCCCAAGAAGATAAAGAAATTCTTTCAGCAAGATTTGTTTTGGCAACACTTTACGAACAAACAGGAAACAATTTAAAAGCAATTGATGAGTATTTGAAAGTTCTGGACTACGATGATGCTCCTCAAGAAGCTTACACAAAACTTTCTAATTTATACGTTAAAGAAGATGCAACTCCAAGTGCAATAGAAATTCTTGAAAGAGGACGCAAAAGCGGGCTTAATTCAACGGAGATAAAAGAACAACTTGCAGATTTGTATCTAAAAAACGGGAACCCTGAAAAGGCTATTGAAGTTACATCTGATGAATTAACGAAAGTTAAATGCCTTCTCGACATGAATAAAGAAAAAGAAGCATACACAAAGCTTGTAGAAATGGAAAATGAATACAATCATATTCCACAATTTCACGCTTTAAAGGCTCAATACTACTACATAACAAAAGACTTTGACAAAGCTCTTGAGTGCGTAGATAAATATGACGAATTTGAGAAAAATTCTCCGCTTGTATATCAAATGCGAGCATTGATTTATGAAGAGAAAAATGATGATTATAATGCACATCTTAACTGGGGAAAATATAACTTAGTAAGAGGGAACAAAGATATAGCGATTAATGAATATTTAAACGCTTTTCAACTCAAAAATGACGATTTAGACTTGTTAAACACTCTTGCAATGCTTTTGGAAGAATCAGGTGACAAAAACCATGCAATGGAGTTTTACGAAAGAATTTCTAAACTGGATGAAAATGATAAAAAAGCCTTAGAAAAACTTGCTGAATTTAGAGAAAGCATAGGCGATTATAAGGCACAGGCTGATTATCTTTTGAAACTTTATCATCTGGATAAAAGGAATTCTACAACAGTAAGAAAACTCGGCGAAGCTTATGAAAAACTTAGGAATAAACCCGCTGCAGTTGAATGTTATCAAAAATATCTTGAAATAGGAAAAGGAAACCCTGACTATTCAAAGATTCAGCATAAACTTGAAAAGCTTAATAATACAGAAATGCAGGAAGAAGAAGGCTTCATTGATAAGATTATGAAATGGTTCAATAAAGACTAAAACATTTCATTAAATTTCAAATTGATGAAAAATAACAAATCTGACTAAAAAATAGAGCCCAACATACTTGCATAAAGCTGATAAAATGCAACTGCAATAAACAGTACAAAACCTCCCATAATTATAATTATTGCAGGCTCAAACATTTTCAATAAAGCTTCTAAAGCCAAGTCCACTTTTTTTTCAACAACATCGGCTGCATCTTTAAGCATTTTCCCGAGAGTTCCGGACTTTTCACCAGTTGCAATCATAGTCATTAAAGCACCGGGAATAAGTTGAGATAGTTGAAAAGATTCCGTTAAGGACTTGCCTTTTTTTGCAAACTTTGTTGTCTCACAAGCCTGTTTTTTCATTAAAAGATTTCCCAAAGTTTTTTCAGACAACTCCAGACCGGACATAATCGGCAACCCTGCATCGTAAGAAATTTGTAAAACAGTTAAATAATTTGATAAATTTATATATTTTATAAAATTTGACACAACAGGAATACTCAGAATAAACTTATCTACCCTGCTTTTAAATCCTTCATCTTTCAAAAGCGACGAAACAACAAACCCAAAAGCTCCAAATGCTATTAAAATTAACCACCAGAAATTTCCAACAAATGTACATAAGTTTATTAAAATTTGTGCCATTAGAGGAATTGTTCCGCCTGAAAAAGCAATCACCCCATAAAAAGCAGGAAATATAACTTTTGCAAACAGCAAAAGTACTCCAAACATCAACAACAATAAAATTGCAGGATAAATTGAAGCTCTTATGATTTTTCCTTTAATATTATCTTGATTTTTTAACAGCTTTAACATACGTCCCAAAGTTACTTCCAATTCCCCCGAATGTTCTCCCGAAGCAATAAGAGATGTATACACCGGCCCAAAAACATTCCCATACAAGGAATTCAACGCCTGTGAAAATGTCATACCTTCCATTATTTTTTGTTTTAACTCTGTGCAGATAGATTTTATCTTTGATGATGGCGAATTTATCTCTAAAGTCTCCAAAGCTTCTAAAATAGAAATTCCGGATGACAACAGAACTTCTAATTCACTGGTAAAACTAATTTTGTCATTTAAACTGAGAAAAGATAATTCTTGACTTTCTTTTTCTGATGTGTGAGAAACTCCGTCTTTTAAAGCTTGTGAAGAGGTATCTTCCATATAAACTTTTGTCGGAACAAAACCTAAAAGTCTGATTTTTTCACGAGCATCTCGCAAAGACGAAGCCTCTACTTCGCCCTTGACAATTTCACTATTATTTTTTAACGCCATATAATGAAATTTTGACATAACCAATGTTAATACTTTAAACCATAAAAATAAAAATATCAATAAAAAAGTTCCGCCTGTTAAGCGGAACTCTCAAACTATTGAACAACTTCAGAAGGCTCAGAGCTTTCTTTCTTAGCTCGTTTAGCCTTTTTTTCAAATGCAATTTTGTCATCGACAAGCTTTATTACAATTGTATCGCCTGCTTTATATTTCCCTGACAAAATTTCTTCTGCAAGCATATCCTCGATTTTTCTTTGAATTAAGCGTCTCAAAGGTCTTGCACCGTAGGCTTCCGAGTATCCGTTCTTAGCCAAATGATCTTTTACTTCATCAGTAACTTCAACAGACAACTCTCTTTCTGCCAAACGTTTGAACAAGTCTTTCAACATCAAATCAACAATCTGTCTGATTTCTTCCTGTGACAAGTGAGAGAATACAATTGTTTCATCAATACGATTTAAAAATTCAGGTCTGAATGCTTTTTTCATCTCTTCAGTAACTGTTTCTTTAAGTTTTTCATATTTGTCTTTTGATTCATCCTCACTAGTTGAGAAACCTAGTTTTGATGTAGTAGTAATCATGCTTGCACCAACATTTGATGTCATAATTATAATAGTGTTTTTGAAATTTATATGGCGTCCCTTAGCATCTGTTAAACGTCCATCATCAAGGATTTGGAGCATTATATTAAATACATCAGGATGAGCTTTTTCAATTTCATCAAAAAGGATTACACTGTAAGGTTTCTTACGTACAAGCTCTGTCAAATGTCCGCCATCATCGTAACCGACGTATCCCGGAGGCGATCCGATAAGTTTTGCAGTTGAATGTTTTTCCATAAATTCAGACATATCAACCCTTATCATGTTATCTTCCGAGCCAAAGACAGCTTCTGCCAATGCCTTTGCAAGCTCAGTTTTACCAACACCTGTCGGACCACAGAAAATAAAGCTTCCAATCGGTCTATTTGGACTTTTCAAACCAACTCTTGCACGTCTTATAGCCTTTGATATGGCAACAACCGCATCATGTTGGCCTATTACACGCTGATGTAGTGTATCTTCAAGTTTCAAGAGCCTTTCACTTTCACCCTCAGTTAATTTAGTTACAGGAACACCAGTCATTGTAGAAATAACTTCTGCTACATTTTCAGCCGTTACAGTAGGTTTGTTAGCCTCATGTTCTTCTTTGTATTTTTGAGCCATTTCTCTGATTCTATCTTTCAAATCAGCTTCATCATCTCTTAACTGAGATGCTTTTTCAAATTCCTGATTTCTTATAGCTTCTTCTTTTTCCTTTATTAATACACGGAGTTCTTTTTCGAGTTCCTTTCCTTCCGGTGAAAGATTAGAAACCTTCAAACGAACTTTTGAAGATGCCTCATCAATGACGTCAATAGCCTTATCAGGCAAAAATCTGTCTGTTATGTATTTGTTAGACAATTTGACAGCAGCGACTATGGCTTCATCAGAAATTATTAATTTATGGTGTTCTTCGTATTTAGGTTTTAAACCTTTTATAATCTCTATGGATTCCTCTTCCGTAGGTTCGTCAATTATAACAGGTTGAAAACGGCGTTCAAGAGCAGAATCCTTTTCCACATACTTTCTGTATTCATCAAGAGTCGTAGCACCAATAACCTGAATTTCACCCCTTGACAAAGCAGGTTTTAAAATATTTGCAGCATCTATAGCTCCTTCTGCAGCACCTGCACCAATTAAAGTATGCATTTCGTCAATTACAAGTATAATATTACCTGCTTGACGAATTTCATCCATAATTTTTTTCAAACGTTCTTCAAATTCACCACGATATTTCGTTCCGGCAACCAAAAGACCCATATCAAGCTGAATTACTTTTTTGCCATCCAAAATATCAGGTACTTCAGCATTCACAATTCTCGTTGCAAGTCCTTCTGCGACAGCTGTTTTACCAACTCCAGGTTCACCTATTAAAACAGGGTTGTTTTTAGTACGTCTTGCAAGAATTTGAATAACACGTTCAATTTCTTTTTCTCTACCCACAACAGGATCAAGTCTCAACTCCTGAGCTGCAAGAGTCAAATCGCGACCGAATTCATCCAAACTTGGGGTTTTTGTCTTTCCACCAGTAGAAGATGAAGAACTTGAACTCCCTGAAGAAACCGTCTGCGGTTTAGATTCTCCAAGCATTTTAACTACATTGCTTCTAATCTTATTTAAATCTACACCCAAATTTTCCAGTACTCTTGCGGCAACACCCTCGCCTTCTCTAATAAGTCCAAGTAAAAGATGTTCTGTTCCGATATAATTATGGCCGAGCTGTCTTGCTTCATCCCATGACAATTCCAAAACTCTTTTAGCCCTTGGAGTAAAAGGGATTTCTACAGCAACAAAACCGGAACCTCTGCCGATAATTTTTTCGACTTCGGCTCTTGCATCTTTTAAGGTGACTCCCATTGACTTAAGAGTTTTAGCTGCAACACCTGTTCCTTCGCCGATAAGACCAAGCAAAACTTGTTCTGTTCCGACAAAATTGTGTCCCAAACGTCTCGCTTCTTCTTGAGCCAACATAATAACTTTTATAGCTTTTTCGGTAAAACGTTCAAACATTTAAATATTTACTCCTATCTCTCTCAAATTATATATATATTTTACATAAAAAACAAAAAACTTTCAATAGTATAAAAAAATAAAACAAAGTGGTTGACATTTAATTTTGCTTCATGTAGAATTGAACTTGTCGAAAGAAATAAGCCCCCATCGTCTAGAGGCCTAGGACAACACCCTTTCACGGTGTAGACAGCGATTCGAATTCGCTTGGGGGTACCATATGATTATAAGACACCTTAAAGGTGTCTTTTTTAATGAATAGGCTTGAGATTTCAGCGGTTCGAAAATCATTTGAAAAATACCTCAAACCTTTAGGGAAAATTAATCTCTGCAATCTTTGTTTCAAGTCTAAATCACCATTTTCCCATAATGTATCAATATTGCTAATTGCTCTACAGGCATATTTAAGACACTTTGATAAATCTTCGTCATGCACTTCAAATTCACGTAAGCGGAACTCCTGCTCTTGTATTTCCTCTGCTAATTGCTCTGTTTTGAACTTATAATCTTCTTCGCTTATTGTTCCATCTATTCTAAAATCAATTAACTTACTCTTTTTATTTTTAAGTTCAATTAGTTTGTCTTGCACTCGTTTTTGACTGTTTAATCTTACTGATAATTTTTCGTTATAAATATCTTTTACGGTAGCCTCAAACAAATTAAGTAAATTCTGTTCAGGTTTAATGTAATTCAAATAATCTACAAACATCTCTTCTAATCTTTCTTTTCTTATCCTAAAATGGATAGAACAATCTTTATTATGACAGTGATAATATGGATACTTTTCTTTTCTACCTTTAGATTTACTACCTGTTAATGGTTGGTTGCAATTAGGACAGGTAATGAACTGCCTTAGCGGAAACTCGGGATTATTCCGCTTATATGCAGTAATAAGTGGTCTTCTGCCCATCAATATATCCTGAACTTTTTTAAATTCGTCTTCTGATATAAGTGGTTCGAAAATTCCTCTAATGGGTTCCTCAGACCATTCCTTTTTGTACATATAACCGTTATAAAGCGGATTTTTCAGCATACGACATAGCATATTAGTATTAATCTTTAATCCATCATCAGCCATTATTTTAATTATTTGCACCTGCTGATACAAACCAGTTGCAAAAAGTTTAAAAATCTTTTTGATATGATGTGCAGTTTTGGGGTCTGGTTCAATGTTACCGTTTTTCATAATGTACCCGATAGGTGCTTTCCACATCCAATGACCTTGTAAAAAAGCGGTTTTCATGCCGTTGGTTACTCTTTCTGCTTTTTGGTCATTTTCGTATTGAGCTAAAACTCCCATCAAATTTCGGGTTAATTTATCGGTTGCAGAATTTCCGTTATTCTCTCTCGCAAATAAAACTCTAATATTTAACTTTGTAAAAAATCCCTGTAAGTCGTAAAAATCCTTGATATCTCTGGTTAATCTATCAATTTTCCAGATTATGATTGCATCAATATTCTTTTTGTTTGCAACACAAAATTTCATAAGATTTTGTAATTCGGGTCTATCCTGTGTTTTAGCACTTTCACCTTTTTCTACAAACACTTTTGACACCTTATACCCATTCATCTCAGCAAATGACTTACAGTCTTTTTCTTGACCTGCTAAACTGTAACCTTCTTCTGCCTGATTTTTCGTTGAAACTCTTGTATAAATAATTGCATTACTCATAAATTTCTCCTTTCATTTTGAGGCGGAATTACTCCGCCTTACCAGCTTTTCTTAATTTTGCTTCTCTAATTCCTGCTTTTATGCGTTCACTTCTCATTCTCCATTCGTACCTTTTAAAAGCCTCCTGTAAACTATTTTGAAGTTCTCCTATGGGAGAGTTTTTAAACTCAGGGTTTTGTAATAACTTCATAAAATCATCGTCTTTCATTTTTCTTCCTTTCTGCCGTAATCGGCACAACTTTAGAGCATTTATTTAGGTAATCTTCTACCACTACAAATGCTAATTGGTACATTAAATCCCTGATAGCCTCAACTTCGCTATCATCCAAATTTTTGGCATACTTTCCAAGACTACGTCTGCACGCCTTAATACTAAGCATGGTTATCCATCCTTTTGCCTTTGTATTAAGGTTCAACGTCTCTTGTTGCCGCCTTAAAATATTTTGTTATACTAATAATCCAGCTCTATTTTTTAGCCACTGAAATTATTTAATTTTATCAGTTACCTCTGTTGTAATAGACATTAGTCCATTTTTATCAACGAAAGGTATTGTTTTTGTATAAGGTCTACCTTTAACCCTATCCATCAACTCTTCGGGTGATAAATCTAAATTTACCTCCGTTGATGTTGTTTTCATTATTAAATACTCTTTCCCTCTATTATTTTTTCTTTCTATGTTAATACTTTTATTTCTATCATCAATTAATTTATCAGCCACAGCATCAATTCTTACACTATCTTGCTCGTTTACAACCTCAGAGGTAGTTACAGTCATTTTATAACCGTTATGTGGCATAAATGGCATACAGTAGTCGTAAAATGGCAGAATTAAAACAGGTTTACAACAGTTTTTATCCATTTTTAAATTAACGTAAGCAGAGTCCTCAAGATACAAAGATGCACTCCCATCAAATTCCACAATAATAACGACTTTTCTTGCTGTCGCACATATATTTAAAAATGTTTCAAATAAATACTGTCGTTTCGTGTCGTTTAATTCAAAAATACCAGTCAGTGCTTTTTGTATTTGAATATTAGACATTCCATAAGTTTTTAAATCCTGAATAATCCGTAACCGAACGACATCAGCAAGTGAAAACAACCGCCAGCCGTTGTTACTCTCTCGATGTTTAACCAGTAATCCCTTAGCATCCCAATCGTTTAATTTTCGTGATGTTATTTCGGGTATTAATTTAATAATTTGTTGAGGATAGTAACGAGGTTTATTAACATTTTCAACTTCGGATAAGACTTTTTCATAATCTATAGTTCCAACTATGTTATCAAATTCCAAAAGGGAATTAATTTGCAAAAATGTCTTTTGACTTATGGAACTTAGCTTTTTAGAACTTGTCATATTAATAACCTCTTTGAAAATTATACACCAATGTATAGTTTTATATTGACATAGTTAAATCATACATGCAAGTATAATTCTTTAGAGATTTAATAAAATTTTACAAACTCCACCGTAAGCCACCGTTAAATTAATCAACAAGAGCTTTTATAATTCTATAAGCATCTTTTATCCGTTCAGGATTATCTTTTAAAATTGTTGTGATTTCTTTGATTAAATCATCAGCAGGTGCATATTGTGCAAACTGAAAAACATCAAAATATCCTACTTCTAATACACGCATAATATTTTCTAATGTAATAAATGACGGGAAATTTCTACCATTTTCAATATTACTGAGTGATGTTGGTTCAATTCCTGCTTTCTCTGCCAGAACTTCTTGGCTTAGTGAAGCTCTTTTGCGTAATTCTTTTATTCTTAACCCTAATAATTTTCTGTTATCCACTGTTAATACCTCAATTTAAGCATTAACATCATGGTATTAAATTAAAATGTTAATTTACATAAATTCAAAATGGAGTTTTGGCTTGATTAAATTGTTTCAGTTGAGATATAATCATTTTGAATTAGAGATTTTAGTTATTTTTACAGTTGAACTTGAAAGGAGAACGCAATGAGTTTATTATTGTGTCATATTGCTAATAGTGTTGGAACATCAACTGAAGATATTGCAACAATGAGTCTGCATTATATCCTACAAAATTCGACAACTGCTCGTGATACTTTATTGGACTATATCGGAACTGAATTAGGTCTCCCGTTTGAAAAAGATTTACATTTTGAGCTTCAATCATGCGGAGAAAATCTTGAAAGACCTGATATGTCTTTAAGGAATACGCATAATGATGAAATCCTTATTTTTGAGATGAAGTTTTGGGCAAATTTAACTGATAATCAACCAAATACCTACCTTGAACGCTTGGAGAAAAAGGGTGGGAAAGGACTTATATTTGTATGCCCTAAATCAAGAATTATATCGCTCGTTGATGAACTTGCAGCTTCCGCAGAATACGAAAAACCACAAGGCAGGTTATTGCTAAAAGAAGGCAAGCCTCCAATGCTCGTTTTATCATGGGAAGAAGTCCTTAATCTGCTTGATAATGTTTTACAGGAAGATATTTTATATAATGATTTGCTGCAGTTAAAAGGGCTTACAGGAGAAATGGATAATCAGAATTTTAAGCCGTTTTCAGCAGGTGATTTAAGCTCTAACATGGCAAATCGCATCGTAGATTACTACAGAATTGTTGACAAAATTGCTGATAGTCTTTTAATTCATAAAATTTGTAATTCAAAAGGTGTTAAAGCCACTCCACAAAAAGGTGGGTACTGTCGCTACTTAAGAATAGATAATCCTTCGACTGGCTTAAGCATTCAATTTAGTTGTAATTTATGGCAAAAAGGGATTTGCGGAAAAACAACTCCATTTTGGATGACATTTAAAACTATTGATGAAAACAATAATTGGGTTGCATATTCACCAAAACTCCGTTACAACTTGGATGATAAGGGCAAAAAATTCATAATTGAAAAATCTGATAAGTCAGATATGCTGATTGTACCACTTTATCCCAAACGCAATACAAATGAGTTTGAAATGGTTGATGACTTGATAAAACAAGCAAAAGAGTATATTGACCTTCTTTAGGCTCTATCAAGCCAGTATGTTTTTACTTTACAGCGAGGGTCATTAATTAAAGCTTTATTAAGTACCCAAGTAGTTTCAAGCGGGTCTCCCATCGTCCAGTATTGATAATCTTCGATACAAAGCATTGTGTAAATGCGTTTTTGAAATTTTGCTCGTTCGCCGTTTTGTCGAATAAATATAACAGCATCCTCAAAGGCCTTTCGTTCAGCTTTGCAGATGTCGCAGTTATTTGTGCATTTCCCCTCAGTTTTTGTTTTTTCACAAGGAAAACTTAAAATGTATTCATGCGGAGCAAAGTTTTCAAAAGTCTTTGCATTTTTCCAAGTCTTACTACTGATATAATTTGTAAAATCTTCTAATGAATAAGTCATACTAATATATTACACTACTTTAGTTATAAATACAAATTTAAAATGTAGTTTTAGCTTGACAATACAGTTTAAATTTGTAATATGTGGATATAAAGGGGTGAAATTTATGAAAAAGTTTGTTATATTTTTATTTCTTATGTTTAGTTTACAGTTGGTTACAACGGCTAAAGAAAGTGGTTATGGTATCGAAATATACAAAATTTATAATACTAACCTAAAAATGCCTTTATTAATTACTAATGTTGAAGCTGCTTCTCCTGCTGATACGTTAGGATTAAAAGCTGATAATTTAATTTTAAAGATTAATACTAAAGAAACAAATACAATGACTTTAGAAGAATGTCTGTCTATTCTTAATAGGAATAAAGAAGTAAAACTTGAAGTTTCAGAATTTGATTTTTCTAATAAGCAAACTTTGACTATAATAAATAAAAAAGGATTTTCTACCCAAAAAGCAGACTTGAAAATTCCTCTCAAAAATTTGTCTAAAAATCGTATTTATCCAATACTAAAACATGAAAATTCTCTCGAAAACTTATTATCTCAATATTTTTATACAAGAAACCCTGATTATAAATGGAGTAATCTAACAAATAAAGAAATCGATAATGAAGACATTAAAAAAATACAAAAACCTTATCAGGCATACCTAAATAACAAAAACAATATGGAATTTAATAAAAAACTTTATGATGGAATAAACACATTTATAAAACAGTATAAAGAAATAAATGAATGGGAAATTAATGACTTGAAAAACATTTTAGTTTCGTATGATAAAATATCTGATACCGCATCCGAAGAGGAAGTTATAAATGATGTAAAAAAGCTAAATATAACTAATTCAGAATATTTTATTAATAATTCTATAAACAGAAGAAAAGAAAGAATAAAAACTTGGACAACAATGGCTAAAGACATTAAAGATTATAGTGTCGCTTACGAAACAAAACGGGAAAAAACAACTTCAAAAATTACTACCCCATATTTTATAGATAATGTGGATTTTAGAGAAATCCTTTGGGGATGGCAAATGCAAAAACAACCTCAAAAGAATGGTATTTATGTAATATCTTCAGGAACAGGAGCATACATATTACAATCTGTTAGCGGGGGGTTTTTGGTAACTGCTCAACCGACTAGATTGTCAGTCAATCCAAGAATAATTTATATATTATCTAAGAGGCAGTATGCTGATAATGATTGGATTAAAGACAATTTGTTTATGGTTTTTGACGGCTATTACAGTTATAAAAATGCACTCGGAATTGTAAATAAGATTTACAAATTTAAAGAAATCCCACAAGAAGAATATTGGAACAGAATTAGACCGCAAAAATATTATTTTATTAACTTTTAATCAGAATTTCTTTGTATTACCGGTTGATAAATCCAATCTTTATTTTCTTTAATATAATTCCATGGGTTTTGTAAATAATCATAGTTCAATTCATCCAATATTATAGAAGCATCATTAATCGAAAAATGACTATCACCTATTAATTCAGAAGAAAAGATTAATTTACAAATTTTCCAGACAAGAGATTTCTCAATATCTTTTTTGGCTTTTAGGTTATGTATTCTTCCTAAATCCTCAATTGTCGGGATATAGAATACCTGTTTTTCAGTTATATGACTGTCGCTTAAAAAATATTTTATAAATATGTGCAACAAACTATATACATCAATCAATGTATTATCTGCCCATAGTTCTACGTTGAACCAATAGTAATAATCATCATAGCATGAATGGTTAGGTTTGTTTCTGTAATCCCAATAGGCTTTACATAATGCCGTATCAGTTAATAGTTGAACATAATTATCTGCTTTTTCTGTTTTCACTAATTTATCATATGTAAATGGATGTATTACTATTTTAAATTTGTGATTTTTAGTGTAATAATAAGCATCTTCGCTAATTTCTTCATTTTCATATCTTCTAGGGCGTTTCCAATTTTTAATATCATCAAGATACATTGAGAACCTTTCTAATACAGGAAGATGTTCTCCCCGCTTGCGTGCAAATAATTCTTCTAATTCTGCTTTTGTGCAACACTCATCTTTGGGAGTATTTCTATCTGAATTTCGTGAATATATCCATTCTTTCCTAACTGTAACTTTTTTGCCATCAGGTTTCTGTGCTTGGCACTCTTTATTCAAAACATACGGCAATTCCCTAGCAACTGTCATAATTTTTATAATATCAATAAAACCGCAATCGGTTTGTTCTCTGATTAATTCAATATTTGGAATAACTGACATATAATTTCTTAAAGTTTGAATGACATCAGCACTTTTACGGCAGTTATTATCACCACTTACATCATGAATTATTTTTTCTTTTGTAGATTTATCTTCTTCTATTCCAATAATAATATACCTGTCAGAACTATCAGTAAGGGAGTTACTCATACATAATATGTCGTGTATCATATCAACGTCGCCTAGTTTATCATTAGTGTACCACTCCTGCTTAAAATCTATGTAATCATTCTCTACCGATGCCGACAAATTATCCCAAAGCATTGCTATTCTCCTTTGATTTTAAATATTTATATTCTTCTTCATTTGCAATTTCATGCATTAAATCTATAAGGGTAAACTCTCTTTTATTATTCCAATCGCAAATATAACCTTGCGGAATAACAAAATTATCATCAAATTTTTTACAGATACCGAACATTTTTCTCCAATAATTGTATAGGCAAATATCCGCTATAATATATTCACCATCATCTACAAAGGTACAATAATGAGCAAATTTTGGTACTATTGTGGTACAAGCAAAAGATTCTTTACCCATTTTACAATGGTACCAATTATTATCACCTTGCATAATCCAATTTCTAAATTCATCAAATTCCGAACGCAAAACATAGTCTTTTCCCATCAATTTTGCTAAAGTGTTTAAAGCAATTTTACCAAAAGTCCGAGAATCAGCCTCTCTATTAAAAACATATTTAGGTGCAAACCTATTCTTTTTATTCTCTTTGCTAGGTTTTTTGTTAAATCCATGGACTAAACGTGCTGTTATGATTTCAGAAGTGCGAAAGGTTTTTACTTCTAAATTATTTGCAAAGAACTCATTTGCTTGGTCGGATACTATTCCTGCATCAAGTCGTTCAATCCCTCCAATTGCTTTTGGGAAGATATGTTCTCGCTTGTTAAAAGTTAAACCAATTCTGTTTTTATAGTAAATACATTGTGCCATATTAACTCCGTTTATATTTTGAGAAATCGGTTTGTCCTATTTTTTATAAACCGGTTATATTCCGTATTCGGAAAATCATACTTTGATAATCTTAAAAATGCAAAAAATACCCAATTAAATAGTTCAACGGTATATTGCTTAGGATTCAATATCCCATGAGCAATATCATTTCGTAAATTCCAGCCTTCTTTTGCAATGAATAGGTATCTAAAATATAATAGGTCATTAAAATCAAATTTTTTAATTATAAAATCATCATATAAAAGATAATTCAAGTCTTTTTCTCGGATAATACCGTTTTCCTGCGGTAGTGAAGAAATAGTTGATTGTTTGTAGCATTCCAAATAATATCTAATCCAAGTTTCAAATTTTAGTACAAAGCTGTCAGTTATTGTTACCAAATAAGGGTAATATTCCTCAGGATTTTCAAACCACTTTTCTAATTCCTTAAAATAAGTTTCAAAAATCGATATAATTGTTGCACTCCAATTGTACCGTATCCGTTTATTTTTTGATATAGATTTTGTTATTAAATCAAAAAAGCTACTACAATCCATTAAATAATTTATTAAATCCTTAAGATTAAATTTATTTTCCTTAACTCCCTCGATAAAAATGTATTGTATGGTTGTTTGATATAACTGCCGAAACATCCTGTAATTAGTAAGGTATAAATCTTGTTCAGTTTTTAAATCTGAAATTTTGGAAGGATGCATGTTATGGTCAAGATATGATGTTGGAAATATATCGTCAAATGTGCTGTCTTGATTTTTTAGATTTTCTAAAGGTGGATAAAAAATATTTGATGCAGATAACATTTTAAAAATCTCTACTGGTTTGAGTTTTAAAATATCTTTAGCTAAGTCAATAAAAGGAGTATTATCAATTTTTCCCCCTAACTCTGAAAATTCTAATTTATCTTTAAATGAAACATACTTTTGTTCTAACAGTTTTATTTTATTTGTATACTTGTTTAATCTAGTGTAATGTTTTATAGCATTTATGCACCAATGTCTTGCAACAAGATTGGAATCTGCAATAGCCATTGATTTCTCAAAACACTTACCCATCGTATCATCCCAAGGATATGATAATTTCCCCCTTTTTTTATCAATCTCATGTGCGTATTGTGAAATGATACTTATTACATAATGATAATCTTTTTCCTTAAATTTACGCTGAACTAAATCCCAAAATATATCATCAATCCCTTCAAAATCCGCTTTTTTAAAAGTTTTATTATATTCAAGCATTTCTGATATTATTGAAACTTTCAAGTAATGGGATAATGATATATTATTATCTACTAGAGTAAGTTTAATAATTAATGCTTTTATATCTTTAATCTTGGATGTCTTTGATATAACCGCCAAATGTAAAAGTTTTCTTATAATATCTATCATACTGTGAATAAAGTCTTCGGTTGACTTGTCAGATAGTTCTGTATAAAAAATTTGTAATACATTATAGTAATTTTCTACCGCATATTTAATATAAGATTTAAACTGCGGTACATTTGAATAATACAATATCTCGGAATAGATTGCTTTTAATAAAGAATTTTGGGTATGTTCTATTCTTTGAGCGACATAATCATAATCCTGTGAAATAATTTCATAAGCCTTATTCATCCAATCTAAGCGTTTAGTTTTAATATGCTCAATTATCGAAAAAATTGCATTTTCAATATCAATTTTCGTTTTATCTGTATCTGTCAGAGACTCCGCTTTTCTTGATATAAGGAATTGGGCAAAATCATATAAATGGTCTAATATTTTAACATTATTTTCTAAATACTCATGAATTTCCTGCAATGACATAATGACCCTTGTTTCTGATATCTAGTAAGCTATATCAATTTTTGCAGAAAAATTTTTTGCATACAACAAATAATTAAGCAACATTTCTAAGTTCATAAAAATTGTAAATTTCTGTAACAATAGTGTTCCAATTATTTCTTATTTGGGGTACCATTAAAAAAGATAGGACCTGTTTAGGTCTTTTTTTTTGCACAAACTAGCAAGGTTTAATTCGGATCGAGTATATTTCGTTTGTCGAAACGAAATATACAGCGATTCTACCCTGGGGCATCCTGCCTCGTTAGGCTCGTGTCGCTCGCCTACGATGCAAGAGAATTCGCTTGGGGGTACCATTAAAAAAGATAGGACCTGTTTAGGTCTTTTTTTTTTGGCTCAAACTAGCAAGGTTTAATTCGAATCGAGTATATTTCGTTTGTCGAAACGAAATATACAGCGATTCTACTCTGGGGCATCCTGCCTCGTTAGGCTCGTGTCGCTCGCCTACGATGCAAGAGAATTCGCTTGGGGGTGCCATTAAAAA
>CALUVT010000001.1 GCA_944324345.1 Candidatus Gastranaerophilales bacterium | reverse complement strand
CGAGCATACTTAGAATTTATTTTGTTTCCTTTCCCTTTTTACGACCTTTCAGGTCGACTTTTTTTTTGGGGGGGGGATTATTCTGATTGAATAGAAATATTCATAAATTCAATATCATCATAATCTATATAGGCAGTTTGTTTTTGGTTCCTACCGGTTTTAATAGTAAGTTCATTTAGCTGATTAGGTTTTAATAATTTGTTAGGGATCATGATTCTTTGTCCATCCCCGTTTAATTGAATTTCCGCGATTTTAGTACCGTTAAAGTATACTTCTGGCGGGCTTGAAAATGAATTAACAACAGAATTTTGCCTTAATGAACGTGCAATTAGAGTATCTATACCTATTATGGAGCCAATAACTAAGTAATTCTTCTTCGCCAAAAGGTTAGATGCAAGCATAAATGTTTTTGAATAAAACGGGCCAATAGACTTTGCTCTAAATTCAGACGAATTAGCAGAATTCTCAGAGAAATTATCATCACCTAAATGAAACATTTCGGAAGATATTACTATATCATTTACGTTGCTTTTTTCTATACCAATTGCAATTGGCTTAGACATTGCCTTTTCATCTATAGTCAAAGAAAATGGACGGTAACCTTCTTTTTCCACCGACATTATAGTTGGACTATTTAATTTCGTATTTAAGTAAAATGAACCGCTTCTATCTGTTGTTGTAGCGTAATTTTGTTTTGGCAGACTTACTTTCGCTCCTTCTACAGGGAGATTTGTTTGTGTGTCTATAATTCTATTTGTTTCCCCCATGCCTGTTTTACTCACATTACCTTCCATAACAGCAGCACTTACATTCAAACAACCTGCAAGCAATATTAGAAAATAAATAAGAATATTTCTCATAAGTTCGTATCTCTTGTTTTTACAACAACTATCTTACACAAAATTCTATCTAAATTAATTAACCTTATTGCATTAAAAAAGTTTATTAAAAAAATTTTTAAAATTTTATTTGAATTTTGAAATGTTTTTGTTATTATATAAGAGTAAAATTTAATTTATGCCGAAGTGATGAAATTGGTAGACGTGCTAGACTCAAAATCTTGTGTGGGCAACCACGTGCCGGTTCGAGTCCGGCCTTCGGCATTTTTTATTACTACAATCGGATAAAAAGTAAGAGAGTTTTCAAGGCATGATGCATTTTGAGCTTCCAAACTTTATTTAGTAAATTTTAAATGTATTTTATGATATAGCTTTTGTATCTTTTTATCTACCACAGAAAAATTTAGGGGTATAAGATGGGGAAATTAATAAAAACTACTGTATTATCTGTTATATTGATTTTGTTGCTGATTGCAGCAGGTATATACATCAAAAACAATCATTATGTCATGTTATACATTGACCCAAATAATGATACATCGGTATATCCTTATGTCGCAAAGGTATCTAAAGACGTTAATGAGCTGCTGTTTAAAGCTTCTGAACTCACAAATGATAACGTTTTAGGAGTTAAAACAAAGGTTATATATACAGATGTCTATGGCTCTGGCGTTATGAAAAATAATATAACATCCAGTGATATGGATTATGGTGCAGGAATCTATCTGGGAGAATTTAAATATAACGGCAGAAACTCTACACAGATAGCTGATATGATATTAAGGACAATAAAAAATTACCATTTTAATTTACTAAATGTAGTTGATAAATCAGACAAATTCTTTAAAAAGACAAAAGGCTATACGATTTTAGGTTTTAGAAAAGATAACAAATTAATAATCAGCATTCTCGCAAAAGGTATAGAAAACAGTGCTGAAGGGAAAGAATATGAAGTATTTTTGGAAGGTAAAACATTTAAAATCCCTCCAACAGAAATACTCCTAGCTGATTACAACTATATTAAACTCTTTACAGACGAGATTTCGTATTACAAAGATTATAGAAAAATTCTTAGAGAAGTTACCATAAGCACTTCATATTATGCAGATATTACTGATGAGCAAACTGGAAAGACAAGACGTGTAGAGATTATTGAAGAAACCTTTAACGGCAAGAGATTTCAAACGAATTACAGACAATTTGTGCCACATGCATTTACCGATATTTCATCTTTGGAATTTGCGAGACACTTAGTTCCACAAGACAATGACAAATATCTTGATATGCGTCTTGGAGATTACTTGAGACACTATAAAGACATTCATTTTATAAACGGGATAGGAGAAGTCAGCCCATTAAAAGTTGTAAAAAGAATTTTGCAATGTACCGATATACTAGCTCCTATAATCCCTGAGGACAAACTTGATGAAATTCACGGGAAAATCTATGAAGTGCTGTCCGATAAAACTGTAGCCTTAATAAATGACTACTATGTAAGCAGCATGGGGGCCTCAGATATACTGGCATCGAAAGTCCTTCGGGAAACACTTTATAACAACGGGAAACTTGACACCTTAATCAATAATTTAGATTCTATGCTAAAAGAACTTGAACAAGATGAAGATATTAAAAAAGATGAGCTGACACCACTCATTAAATATCAAAAAGTCTTAAACGACAACAGAAATGACATAGTAAAACTTGCACAGTACACAAAAGATACTCATTATGAGCTGGAAAATTATCTGGACAAATTGATGTCAACACATATAAAGAACAAAGAATACTTTATAGAATGCAGTAAATATCTTGAAAACCTATTACGTGCAGGTGGCTTAAGAATCGTCAAGTTGTATAAAGATCCTGATAATCCACAAATTGTCTATATTATAAAAGATGATAACACAAAGGATTTAAACTTATCAGACATCTCCAAAATTGGACTTGAGAACAGTTATTCTACGTACATATATGACAAAGATACAACATTTAAATTCCTGGAATTGAAAGATTTTAAAGGCAAAATTCTGGATATAGATCCTCACTGGGTGAGATACAACACAACCAAAACCGAAGATGAACAATGGGAAAACATAAAAAACAAACTTATTAAAGATAAAAAGAATTACAACCTAAAAATCCGTGCAGGTATAATAAAATCATAAACCTAAACGTTTCTTTAATTGAATTAAATCTATCATGTTATCAATATATTGAGGACAATAGTCGTATGGAGTCATTAAAGGTGTTGTGTTTCTAAACTCTTTTGAAGCACTTTCCCTGTCATACATTTCATGCACATAAGTGTTAACCAGAAGTATGATTGAATTTGTAGAAGAATCGAGTATTGAACAATACTTTTCATCCCTTGATTTGATAGCGTCCTCTTTGTTTTCTTTCAATAAAATATTGCAATCGCTATTTCTTTTTTTTATAAATTTGAATTTGCTAAATGGATTAATATTTTGTTCAATTAATTTTATGACCAACTCATCATCCTGACATATGTTAATACTTGTAACATTGTCCTGATTAGTTTTATAGACATATCCTGCACAAATTAAGATAATTAAAATAATTACTATAGATATTATCCAAAAAAATCTCGAACGTCTATTCATAACCCTCTCCTGACTTAACAGTAATTATACATAAATTCTTATAAATTTGCAAAAATTTATTTTAACATTTATACATACTTTATACATTTTTATTTTATTTTTGGTAACATTAGAAAAAAGTTGACAAAAAATTTTATGTTCATTTTTTATGTTTATTAAATAAGGATTTATAAATTGCAAAATACAATCTCAAAAACATATAATGATACAAATAAAAAAGTATACAGATACTCTGAAAATAACTCTCTTTTAGATTATATAGAACGTAGGCTTAGAAATATATTTTCAGAAGAAATTAGTTCTTCAAATTCAATATTTATCCATGTTAAACCAAGTGTTATCCATAAAATTGCTTTGTTTATGTCAAATAATATAACAAGATCCTGTGCTGTAGGTATTGCGGGAGAAACAGCAAGCGGCAAATCAACAATCGCACTTGATATAATTAACACAATTGAGACTTTTGCCCAGGAATACTGTATAAAAAATGCAATAACGAGAATTAATACTGACGATTATTACTATGACCGCTCTGATATGGTCAAAAAAGCTGGAAGTTTTGCAGAATTTGCAAAACATTACGACTTAGATGTTCCGGAAGCACTTGAACTTGAGCTCATGAAAAAGCATATAAAATCTTTACTCTTCGGGAATACTGTCTACCTTCCCGAATACGATATGTCTGGAACTGCCATAAGACGTGATAACGTTAAACTTGCTACTCCTTCAAAAATTATAATATCAGAAGGATTATTTACTTTAACAGACAAAGTCGTTGATGCATTTGACTTCAAGATTTATGTCGATGTTTCAGCATCGACTCAAAAAGAAAGATTTTATAAACGAGCACAAGAAAGAGGACTTGGAGATTCTGCGGATGAAGTTTATGAAAACGCTTCCAATAAAGCAAAAACACACATTCATCCCACAGCTGAAAAAGCAGATATTATTCTTTCAGGCGAAGTTGATAGAGAATCTTACAGACAGTTTATAAACAAACTTTTAGGTCTCATTAAGGAAGTTCACTTTAAAACTCCAGTTCTTTCATAGCTATATGACAGATTAAGCCAACTTATTCGTCAACCTTAATTTTCACAACAACCTTTTTGACTTTACTACAGGTTTTGCAAGCAATTTGGGGTTTATGAGCATCATAGGGATAAAGCATTACAAACTTAAACGGAGTCATAAAAACAGTATCAAAATCCTCTACAGGTTCTTTAAAGAACATTACATCTTTGATATCATCATACTCTTCTCCAATTATAAGATTATCCACAAAGATATGATCGAGTCTTTCAGTTCCATCAAGAAGCATTTGTATATCTACATATTTTTTGTGTGCTTCAAATTTACATAAATTTATATCCTTTGTTGTGTAAACATCAATATTTGCATACGCAGATTCATCAATGTAGTAGTGCCCAACATGAGAATCGGGTGTCAAACCCTTTAAAAAGTTTGACACCTTTTCTGAAATTATATTATACCTTTCTATATTTTTTAATTTGTCGCTTATCATTATTTGTTAAAAGAATTTTACCGGTTTAACAATTTTAAGAGAACATTTCTCTCCGCTTGCTGCAGTACTGCACTGGCTTAACTCGCCAATTCCCGAACAATAAGGAGTCGAACTATTTAAAAATCCTGATTTACATGCTCCCTCTTTAAAAGAAACACTCTTTGCTAGCCAATCAATTTTTCTACGTCCTTGAGAGCTAATTTTTTCATACTGAACACTTGTTTGTAGATAAAAAGGATTATTGCCTCCTAGATCAGAGCCGTCATCGGTTGTATAAGCCGGAACTACTTGTCCGCTCAATGTCATATAAAATGGGAATACGTCGTCCCACAATGTGGAACTTCCCTTTTTACCATCAATATCTACATAAACAACGTAACCATACTCTCCTGTATCAACTGTTTTTGTAGATTGAATAGTTGTAGATCCTATATTTGTAGTCCCAACAGGTGTAACTCCAGAGAAATCAATCCCGTATGCACTTTGGCTAAATACATTGCTTACCAACGAATAAAACCCTAAACGTGATAGAACAATATGAGTTGTAGGCATTGGTGTATAATTAAAATTGATAAGATGAAGTTTACCATCAAATTTACCATCATTTATATCTATGCTAGGTAGATCAATCATGTTTAGTGTAACGGTGAAACCGGATTTGTTACCTGTTAACTCTGAAAGTTTCTGTGGATCGGAATGCAGGTTGTATATCATTATGCCATTTCTAAGAACAAGATCAGGAGTTTTATTACTAAAGTCTTTATCTGAAGAGCTTATGGTAGTACCTTTGCAGTAATCATCTCCTGAATTTGTATTAACTCTGCGTTCAAATTCTTCGCAGAAATTTTCACCTTTTAAAGGTATAGTTCTGGCAATAGGTACACACTTACAGTCAGGTAAATCTCTCCATTCCTGAGTAAGTTCATTACAATCCTTGCTATAACCTGCTATAGCTTGCCATTGACCGTCGACACATTCCTGACCACAACTTGGCGGAGTATCACCGGCACTACAACCGGTTTCCGGTTCATCTGGTTCTACCGGTAAAGAAATGCTTTCGCATTCACAAGTAGATTCATTCTGTCTGTAGCCGATTCCACATGTCGTCTTACATACACATTTCTGTAGTGCATCATTCCATATTTTATTACCAAAACACATTGAACCAGGGTCAATTGTTGGGGGATCAATTACACCTTCAGAACAATAGCAGTCAGGGCTGTCAGCATTAACCAAAATTTGGCCTTCAGGGCAAGTTTTTAAGCAGCCTTCAACCTTTCCAAACTCTCTACACCTGTTTAAACAATCAAAATAAGTTTCACTTTCTTTCCAACAATTTGCCTTAATACAATCATTATAAGTCATTTGAGGTACATTTCCAGCCTCTGCTGGCAACTCCCACAAACTACGAAGCATATTACGATATTTTGTCTGATAGACAGATTCATAAAAATGATTTTCCGGCAATTTTGCCTGATATTTAGGATTTTTTGGATTAAAATCTGTAAGCATAGTACGTGAAACATCTTTTAAAGCTTCATATGCCGAATAATATGTATAAGAAACAGTTGAATCGAGTTTCTTCTTAGTTACACCAATCGTAACTGCAACTACAACCGATATAATTAGCATTACAACAACTATCTCAGACAAAGTGTAAGCTAACAGACTAGAACGTTTTTTAATCATTCAACCCCCAAAAAATTACTCTTAATATCACATATACATTATAACAAATTTTCAAGGGTTTGGGAAGTCCTGAATTAACAAAAATTAGTACATTATTATAAAATCACTAAGCCTCTAATTCCTTAATTGCTCTTTCAAAATCTTCTTTGTTTGGAGCTTTACCATGCCAGCCTGCATTGTTTTCCATAAAACTTACACCTTTACCTTTTACAGTATTAGCAATTATTGCAACAGGCTTATCAGCTTTTTTAGCATTTTCTATAGTCTCATAAATTGAAACAATGTCATGTCCATCTATTTCAAAAACTTCCCAATTAAAAGCCAACAATTTTTCTTTTAACGGGTCAAGTGATTTTATAGACTCGGTGCACCCATCAATTTGAAGTTTGTTCCTATCAATAATAGCAATAATATTATCCAAATTCTCACTTGATGCATGCATAAAAGCTTCCCATACACTGCCTTCTTGAAGTTCTCCATCACCCAAAAGGCAAAAAACATGTGCCGGATTTTTATCAAGTCTTAATGCAAGGGCCATACCACAGGCGATAGAAAGTCCCTGTCCCAAAGATCCGGTAGCAGCATCCACTCCCGGGCAAATCGGAACCGGATGCCCCTGCAATCTGGATCCAAAAAGCCTGAATGTCATCAATTCTTCTTTTTCAAAAAATCCCAATTGAGCAAGAACACTATATAAAATAGAAGATGCATGCCCCTTTGACAGAACGAACCTATCACGGTATTGAAAATTTTTATCCTTAGTCCATTTTGGGTAAACATTCATACATTTGTGATACAAAACTGTTAAAATATCAGCAGCAGACAAGGCTCCGCCTATGTGTCCTGATTGAGCGTTATATACCATTTTAACAACATTCAAACGATTTTCTTTAGATAAACTTTTAAGCTTTTCAATTTCTAAATCAGACAACATAAATCAAACTCCTCTTGGGACAAAACGTTCCTTTAAAACTCTCAATACAAACAACGGCAATGTTGGAAATATTCTTTTGAATCGTTGAGGTTCCTTTACAGTTCGGTAAAGCCATTCCAAACAAAGTTTCCTATATATTTCTGGAGCTCTTTTGACATATCCAGACCAAACATCAAAGCTTCCTCCTACTCCTATAAATAAAGAATTTGGCAAATACTTTTTAGCTTCTGCAATAAACATATCTTGCTTAGGGGAACCGAGAGCACATAAAACCAGACGTGGCTGTCTTATTTTTAGTTCATTTAAGACTCTTTCGGTGTCTGTAAAATAACCATCCTGAACATAAGTTATATATAAATTTGGAAACTCTTTCTTGAGATTCTCGCTGGCTTTTCCAACTACCTCAGGTTTAGCTCCAATTAATGCAACAGATTGACCGTCTTTTGCCGCTTCCATAACCATTCTGTGGGCAAATTCAACACCTGCAATTCTTTTAACTTTATAACCGCATATCATAAGTCCTAGCTGAACCCCAATACCATCAGGGACAACAAGTTCTGCAGAATTAACAATATCTTTCATATCAGGATTGCTCATCATTTCAGGGTTGATTGTTACCACCTGTCCTGAAATGCTTTTAGCATAATCTACAGCACTTTCGAAGTCAAACGTATCTATGTTATATCCAAGTAATTGTACTCTATTTGCCATAAAACTATTATAATTTTAATTCAGAATTTTTGCAAGTTTAAAAAGATAATCATCCTTCTTATCAGAGTGGAACCCTTCAGGAATAAAGTTTTCTTTATATTTTTCTATAGCATACCTGTCAGTCATACCAGAAATGTAATCGGTAACTATCCTCTCTATTTTGGATTCATCACATATTGGTTTCAACATTTCAGTATAGAGGAAGAATAATTCTCTTATGACATTTCTTGCCTTTTTCTCCTCAAGCTTTGCAGGAGAATCAACATAAACATTATCAAACATCCATTCTCTTAACTTAGTTGTATAATGCCATCCCTCTTCACTCATTGAAACTGTTGGTTTTCCTACGGAGTTAGAGACTATCTCATTTATCATTTTATTCAAACGCTTACTTTGAATAGAAGAAAAATATTTTATACAATCTTTGGGTAAATCACTTTCCGCAATTATTCCTGCCCTGATTGAGTCTTCAATATCATGATTAATATAAGCTATTTTGTCAGCTAGTTGAACAACCTGTGCCTCGGGAGTTTTAGGTTTGTATCCCCAAGTATGTGTCAATATTCCATCAATAGTCTCACGACAAAGATTTAAGTCCTCTAAAACTTCAACTACCCTTACACTTTGTATGTTATGATGAAAACCGCCGTTAACAAGTTCATTCAAAACCCCTTCGCCACAATGTCCGAAAGGAGTATGACCGAGATCATGCCCTAGAGCTATTGCCTCCACTAAATCTTCATTTAAATCAAGAGCTCTTGCAATTGTACGGCCTATTTGAGAAACTTCTAAGGTATGGGTTAAACGAGTTCTAAAATGATCGTCGAAAGGCGATAAGAAAACTTGAGTTTTATGCTTGAGTCTTCTAAATGCCTTTGAATGCAAAATACGATCTCTATCACGCTGGAACTCAGTTCTTAGAGTGCATTCATCTTCCAAACGTTTCCGACCTTTGGTAAAACGGCTTTTTGTTGCATAATCAGAAAGATTATTTATTTCTCGTTCTTCTAGTTTATGTTTTATTGTCTGCTTTTCTGTTGTCATAGTAAAATTCTAACAAAAATAACAAAAAATGTTATACTTTGTCCGGTTGAGATTTAGTTAAACTTTTGTTGATTAATGATATGTCTATGGAATACTTCTTGCGTGTGTCGTCAATGGCTACACAAGCCTTATTTAGTAACCAACCTGAAAGTAAACCGAAGAATAAAGCTTTACCTCCCGATATTAATCTTGCGGTACAATACAATGATGTTGCAATTGCACCAACTGCAGGAATACCGTATTTTATCCCTACAGAATACCTTTCATCTTTATTATCAGCCTTATTCAAATAGTAACCCACAGCACCCATAGAAGCCAAAACCGATATTACATCAGTAGGTGCGGAACCTAATTTTAAATCTCTTGCTTTATCTACATATTGATTTATTTCTGTATCTATTGCTTTATCCAAAGATTTTACTGCCGAATTTGCCTTATTTCTTAATCCCACATATTCATCCCTTGGCAAAAGTTGTTTATACAAAGTCAAAATTTCCTGTAATTCACCTTTTTCTGTCTTGGAAATTATCTCCTCTACTTCTTTTATGTATTTTGAAATAGATACAACAGAATCTGGGCTGTATTTATACCTTGTTGCTGAGTTTTGTATTTCTTTTGACAAATCCTGTAAATTCAATATTATTTCTTGATTTAATTGGTTCCTTTGAGCAACTTCATTTTTACCTGAAAGTTTGTTGTATTTTTCCAAATTTTTTCTCAATGTCCTTAACAAATTATTCGTAGCAGTATCGGAAGGACTTACAAATGCTTGAATATTTGAAACAGCATTCATTGTCGATTTGTAATTGTCTGCTATATCATGCGTAAACTGCTGTCTCAAAGATGCTGTTTTATTCATCAACTTCAATTTTGTCGGAACTAAATAATCCTCCGCAATAAATGATTGCCACATGTTTTTAGATTTAAAGTTTTTCACATCCTTCAAACTTGCGTCCCAGAAAAAATCAAACAAGCCTTCACAAGCCTTTTGAATTTCTAAAAATCTTTCATTTCTTGCATTGATTCCAAAACCCTTTTCTACATTTTCATTGAGGGTACTTATTCTTGCTTCTATTTTATCTAAAATTGCAAGAACTTTCGGATTTGCAGAATGAACTTCTCTCAATTTAGTATTTATTCTCATAAACTTATCCGATAATTCTGCAAAACTTGAAGTTGCATCATTATAAAAGTGATTTACAGTTTTTCTACTCATCTTATCGAAGAAAGTAGTTATTGACTGATGAATTTTTTTGGTAAACTTGCGTTCACCGTGTTTTCCCCACATAATACGCTGAAAAATTACATCCTTTAATGTTGTAAAGTTATTAATACTTTCAGTCTTTGCCTGGAATGATTTTACACGATTAAGCAAGAACATAAATAAATCTTCAAATTTAGAACCTTTTGCAAGTTTTTTCTCCAATTCTGATTTCCATTTATTTAAAAACTTTGCAATTCCTTTATTCGCACCCCCACTCAACAATGCTAAAGCTCCAAACCCCGCAACAAGCGATGAAATAACTATGGTAGTTCCAAGTTTATGGCTCTTTTTTTCATTGACTTCTTTAGCATAAGGCACACTTATGTAATAACCGCCAGCTGGCTGTTTAAAATCAGCAAATGCCGTATTTTTATTTATATTAGGAGTTGATGAAATATTGCTAACCATAACTTTTTAAAATTTAACTACCTATAGATTATAACGTTTTAAAAAGCCACATATTGCTGATTTATTAAATTTTATTAACAAGAAACTGCATCAGATATAACTTTTGCTGCTTCTTGAGAAGATACTTTATCCGATAACAGAGTTTTTACAGCTCCCAAATCATTTATATTTTCTTGTCTATATTCACTGTCAAACAAAAGTTTTTCAATCTCATATGATATTTTTGAAACATTTACATCCTTCTGAATAATTTCAGGAACAATAGACTTGTCTGCAATGATATTTGGGAGAGAAACTCTTTTTATACACCTTACAAGTAAATAAATTAAATAAAAAATCCAAGGTCCGCGATACGCAATTATCATCGGAGTTTGATATAAACAAGCCTCAAGAGCAACCGTTCCAGATGCTAAAATTAAAGCATCTGACACACTCAAAAGTGCATGATTTTCTCCTTTTATAACCTTAAAGTTTTTGTCCACCAAGAACTTATTGTAAACTTCATCAGATAAATTTGGGGCATGAGATATGCAAAACTGAAGATTAGGATGTTTTTTTTGAAGATTTTCCGCTGTTTTCAAAAAAGTTTTCATAAGATATTTCAACTCAAACTCTCTTGAGCCTGGGAAAATTGATACAAGCTTTTTATTCAAGTCCAAACCATGTTTTTGGAAAAAAGATTCTCTGTCTGACTTTTGAGGTAACTGAGAAACCAACGGATGACCACAGTAATGCGTTTTTATTCCATAACTTTCATACATAGTTTTTTCAAAAGGAAATATGCATAAAACTTCGTCTATATTCTTTTTTATAGTATTTATACGCCATTTTCTGCTTGCCCAAACTTGAGGTGGTATGTAATAAAAAACTTTAATACCCGCTTTTTTTAAAAACTTTGAAATACTAAGATTAAAGGCCCCATAATCAACAAGAAGAACCAAATCAGGTTTATAAACTTTTGTCAGATAATCAACAACTTTCTTCCCGAGGAGAAAATGATTGTATATTATTCCTAAAGACAAACCAACAGCTCCCATCTTTTTATGGTCTGAAAAAAGTTTTACACCAGCAGACTTTAAATTCTCTCCACCGACACCTTCAATTTCAATATCAGGATTAATCTTTCGTAAAGCCTTAACAACATGTGAAGCATGGATATCTCCGGAATATTCACCTGTAACTATAAAAATCTTTTTCATTTTTATACTGCCATTATTACAATATCATTTTCATCCGCAAATTGGATAACCTTCTCTTGGTCAACTATAATAGTTTCATTGGCCTCAACCGCAATCAAATCCGCCTTATATTTTTTCATTGTTTTTAGAGTTCTTAAACCTATTGCAGGAATATCAAACCTTTTGTCCTGAGATGGTTTAGCGACTTTGACAACCACTGCATTTTTCTTTGCCAATTTGGAACCGCGTTTGATACACATATCAGTCCCTTCAATGGCCTCAACTGCCATAATCATCTTATCTTTTATAACAACAGATTGTCCGACATCAATTTTACCCATTTCTTTAGCAAGCCAAAATCCGTAATTTACATCTTCCATCTGAGCTTCTGTTGGTTTTATTTTACCTAGTACACCCGAAGGTATCATAAGATTTTTGATAAAAATAGTTTGATCCAACACCGTAATGCCTGCTTTTTCAAATTCTTTAACTATCAAAAGCATTACCTGATCATCATTTAACCTTTGAGCTTCTTTCAGGAGTTCTATTGCACGTCTATCAAACTTGTGTAACTGCAAAAGTACACGTTTGTGGACTTTACCAAGGAAAGTAGCTTGTTTTATCTCTTCATCCTTTAGTATTTGTTCAATTCTGTTAACTTCACCGGGATGGCAAGAGTAAACCTTTGAACAATATTTTTTTAACTGTCTCAAATTATCATTTGCCAAAGAAATACAAACTACTTCAAATCCGTTTTCCTTAGCATACTGAGCCATTTTAACGGGTAAAGTCCCGTCTCCGGCAATTAATCCTTGTTTATTTTCTAACATTAATGACACGTTTATTTACCTCTTTTACATAAAATAATTATATCACAACTACTTATTTTTTAGAGCATTAATCTCACCGACTTCTTTATCAGTAAAAAGCTTAGCTCCGCCCAACAGTTTTGTATTAAACACAACTTGTGCATAAGATTCTGCAAGCTCAAGCTTGAAAAATGCATCCTTTATAGTCTTATCCCCAACGATAAAACCGTGATTTGCCATCAATACAGCATCATAGTCCTTAAAATATTTTGCTGTTTTTTCTACCAAATCCATAGATGATGGTAAACCATAGTCAGCCAGAGGGATTTGGCCGAAATAAAAAACATTTTCAGCCATCACAGGCTCATCCAAAGCAATCCTGCAACAAGCAAAAGTGCTTAAAAAAGGAGAATGAACATGAATTATATAATTTACATCGGGTCTCTGTTTATAAAATTCAACATGAAGCATCTTTTCAGATGAAGGTTTCTTTCCTCCTTCTATCAAATTCCCCTCATAATCCATAATCACAAGTTCATCTTCCGACAAATATCCGTTAGAACTTCCGCTTGATGTGATAAGTATTTTGTCATCATATCTTGCGGACATATTACCCGAATATCCGGGTGTAAAATTTTTTACACCTGCCAGTTTCCCATACTCAATTAATTCCGACTTTAATTTTTGTAACTTATTCATTATATTGATTCCTTATCAGGATCTTCCAACTCTATTACTTCTGCATACATCATTTTTTTATGAGAAACATTTTTATTTACCTGTCCCTCATCATCAAAAACTATAAGTTCCGGCTCTTCTCTATCAGTTCTTGACAACCTATCCGGATTTTTTATTACCATCTTATCAAACTCCAGTGAAGATCCTTTTGTGTCCATAGCTATTACAAATGAGAAATAAGTCTGCCTACGAACCCAGTCATAACCAAAGTTAATCTTAAAATCATCCGGTCCTAAAGCTATGATAAAAGAGTTTTCCTGAAACATTTGACCGTTAGGAGAATCTCCGGTAAGAGTAAGCGTTCCCGACCAAGCTAAGGTCAAATACTTGTGGACTCTCAAAGCTTCTCTCAAATATACACTTGCATGACCATACCTGTACATATCGTACATTGCCATAGGTGTACCATCTTGATAAGCTGCTGCAAAAAATCCTACATCCTGCATCCAATATTTGTACTGAGAGTGAATTCTTGGCCCCAATCTTCCAACAAATTGAGTATCACCTGTACCATATAATGCAGCACTTCCTTGCAATACTAAGTCTAAATCAAAATATCTTAAATTTTCCTTATCATGGTACTTAAACAAAGATTGGCTAACCTCTGCCATATATCTTGTTCTCAAAGTCCCAATATCAGAAGCGGGGATATTTTCACCTTTTCTATTTTGGTCGTTATTCTGCATATAACCAAATGCAAAACGATGGCTAAAATTCAAATCCAAACCTTCTTTGATTGTCGACGGGACAACTGTCGTATCTTTATAAACCAACTCTGCCATATACTTAGGCATCCTTGGTCCAAAGAACCATTCATCCATGTACGAATTTGCACCATATTGCAAGTATAATTTATCATCAAGGTATTGTTTACCTTTCATTATGAATACATCCGCAGAAGACCCGTAACCTAAATCAGTAAAGTTTGTTGCACTACGGTACTTTAACAATCCTCCAAAACCTATTCCGCTTTTATTGTTCAAAATTGGTAATATTTTAACTGTAGAACCATCCTGTAAAGGGGTATCAAAAACAAATCCAGGACCTATGTACATTCCAAGTTTTCCTCTTGAACCGAATTCCGGATAATTCGCTTCAAAGAATTCACGTTTTTTGTTTGTATGAGCAGTTATCGATGGAATGGTAAAAAGTTCATGATCCCCATAGCTTATTTTTGCTTTTTTTAAAGTTATAACATCATTATTCTTTTTCGCATTAACATATATCTCGTCAGCTTTGACATGAACAGCAGTGTCTCCCACATCATCTGAGATTGAAGACCTGTCTTCATCATCAATTATCATGTTGTTGAAGTTATTACCTCCAATCATTTTTGTTTGAAGATTTAGGATATATGATTCTTTTGACTCAATCTTTCCATCATGGAGAATTACCTTATCACCTTCCATTTCAGATTTTCTGGCTGTTACGGTCATAAACGATTCTTTCGCACTAAAATTATCCATAAAAGCACTTTCCTCGTTCATATTAACTTGCATGTATTCACCATACATAGTGTTACCGTCACGAACAAGCTCAACGTTTCCATAAGCTTTTAAGATATTTGAATCTTTGTTATATACCATTCTGTCAGCTTTCAAAATCACGTTTTGCTGAGGGAATTTCAAAATCGGTCTGCCTGTTGCTGTTATATTTTGTGTTTCATCGTCAAAATCAATATTATCAGCATCTAGCACAACATTATTGCTGGTAGACTGTTCTTTTACAGAACCTTCAAGCTCTAAAGTTTTTTCTTGGGAATTTGATTGTTCTTCTGCAGTTTCAGAAGATTCTTTTTGACCTTTAGAAACACTCTTACTCTTTTTATCTTTTTGAGAGCTTTTAAAATTAATATTTAACTCTTTTTGTAAATTTTCCTCATCTTCAGAATCCTGTTGAGCCTGAAGTTGTTTTTCCTTTTCAATAAGTTCCTGAGTTTTTTTGTAATCACGCTCTCTAAGATAATTTGTAACCTTTACACGAACCTTCTTAAATACCGGAGTACCTTTAACCGGCTTTGTCTGATTACCACTTTTTACTTCTACATCAGGGAGCGGCATAAATGGAGTCTCGTAAAAAGTTTCATTAAAAGTCTTTTCCAAATCGGCAGGACTTTCCACCAATTCCTTTGAATAAGCGGAATATTGTGTTAATGATAAAATTAATAATGTTAAAAATAACTGCTTTTTCAAATTTCTGCCTTCTTATATGTAATTCAACGGGTTGTTTGGTTTTCCGTTAATTCTTACCTCAAAATGAACATGAGGTCCGGTACTGTATCCGGTTGTCCCTTCATAACCTACAACCTCACCCTTGTTTACAAACTGCCCTTGTCCGACTCTTATTGATGACATATGAGCATACAACGTACTGGTTGGTTTTCCATTAACTATTCCATGGTCTAAAATTACAACTTTGCCATATCCTCCATACCAACCGGAATAAATAACTTTCCCTGAATTAGAAGCTCTTATACTTCCCTTATTAGGTCCAGCAATATCAACTCCTGAGTGGAATGTTCTGCTGTTAAATATCGGATGGGTTCGCCAACCAAAAGGGGAAGTGATTCTGCCGGATATTGGTTTTAAAAATCCTGCGGAACTGACTTTTATATTTGAACTACCTCTGTTTCTTGCAATCATACTTTGAATACTTGCAGACTGACGGGCGAGTTCTCTTTCTGCTTTTTCGTAAGTTCTTCTGTCTGTTTTGTACTTATTAATCATGTTTTGGTTCAAGGCAATTGCAGATTTTATATCCTTCTTTTGAGAATTAATCTGTTCAATTGACTGTGCCATAGCGATTTTCTTAGCTTCCACATCCTTCTTCATAGCTGCTATACGCTCAGACTTTGCCTTCACAGACTGAATACGTGCATAATCCTTTTTCAAAACTATTTTTTCAAAATAAAGAATATCCAGTAAAGAGTTCAAATCCTTTGCAGTAAGAATCAGTTCAAACATACCTGTACGCTGATTTTTATAAACCTGTCTTATTCTTTTACGCATCTGAATATTTGCATTATTAAATTCCGCAATAGAAGCTGTTAAATCTCTTTCCATTTGTGCTAACTGTCTTTCAAGTTGAGCATACCTGTTTTGCGAATTTTGCAGATTGGTTGAAGCTTGCTCAAGTTTTTGCTGATTTTTATAAAGCTTACTCTTTTCAAGATGTTCCAAAACTTTAAGACGTTTAATTTTCTCATGAGTAACACGCTGTTTTTGTTGAATATTTTTCAACTGATCAGCACTGGCAATAAGGCTTATATTACCTATAAGCAAAGCCAAAAATACTATAAATATATTTTTTATAAACCTATTTATACTCATAACTTACTTAACCAAAAGAGGCAACATCATTAAACCTACAGTCCAAGCAATAAAAGTAACTGCAATCACTGCTACAATAGCTCTTTGGTGTTTTCTAAAAAATTCCATCCTGTTCCCCTTCAGTTTTAATAGATAATAGGATTATACTATAAAAATATTTCATTTGCAAAATTTTAAGAAATCTATTAATATAACGATATGGAATTCATTAAAGAAATTGCTGACAAGAAAGTAATTCAAAAACAAGACATCGGAATTAATCAGTTTTTAATAGAAAATAATATTGACAAAATCGAGAACATTCTTGAATTTTTAAAGTCTGAAAACTCTTTGCTTTTGGTTAACGGTTTTATGGGTACAGGAAAAGTTATGGTTGTAAATCAGGCTCTTTCTTTTTTGAATGAAGATGTTATAACTCTTCGTTATAACTGTTTTGAAACAACCATACTTGACGATATACTACTTGAATTTTTTGATAATTTTAGAAAGTTAACAATACAAAATGTTATAAAATTCCCGAAAACCAAAACAGAAAATTTCACACAAAAAATTAACGCATATTTCGAGTCAATTGACAAACCGGTCATAATAATTTTAAATTCATTTGAACAAATACTTATTGATAACAAAACTGAAATATTAAACTTTATTACTCACATTTCAAAATACAAAAATATTAAAATTATATTGATAGGCAGGAAGTTTGATTACAACGATTTTAAATTAGATTACGAAAAAATTTCCATTGGAGCTCTGTCAAAAGGAATATTTGAAAAATATTTAAAATCTGAAGATTTTAAACAGATAGGGCCTCTTTCCGATGAACTGTACAAATATACAAGAGGATATTATCTTTATACTACTCTGGCAATTAAAATAATGCAGATAAGAAAACTTAATCTGACAGAATTTTTATCAGGATACACAAAAAGTTTTCTATCCTTTAACGACTTTATCCTAAGAGAGGCACTCTCTCTTGTAGATCCCGTGAGCGGTCATTTATTCAGATTTCTAACCATAATTCGTCATCCGGTTAACGTCAAACTTTTAAAGACTCTTAATCTTTATGATGCGGATAAAATTGGCTATTTTGTCGATAATCTTGTGCTGACACGTGAGGGGGCACTAATTTATCTTCAAGATTATTACAAGGTTATTGCTGAAAATTCAATAGTTGAAAATATAGCAGTAAAAATTCATAAAAGTTGTGTAGAACTCTACAATACACAACTTCCGCTAAAACCATTGGAAAGAGATCTGTTGATCTCAAGACAAACAATGCGTAAAGAAATAGAATATCATAACATTTTTATCCCTAAAAAACCGACTTTGATACAAAAACCAATCCCGGAAGTCCAATTTATGGAACAGAAAGTTGAGCCTAGAGAGACACCAACTACAAAACAAGAAAAAGATGAACAAATAAAAAACATTTCATTTGTATTTGATTCAGAAGAAAATGAAATGGCAATAATGAATAAAATTGCAAATTCCATAAACAAATTTGTTGATATCTCAAATAAGAAAAATGAAGCCTTAGAAGAAATTAAAAATCTTCATTTAATAGATTTGATAAATCTTGCAAAACAGGAAGAAAAAAACTTCAACTACGCAAAAACAGTAATGATTTATCAAAAAGCCTTAACTATGAATAAAGATGATGATTATTACACATTTCTTCCGACAATGTACACAAAGCTTGGAGAAGCTTTTAAAAATATGTCAGACTGGTTTAATTCTCTAAAGTACTATGAACTTGCAACAGAGTTTTATATGTCAACAGGAGACACAGAAAAAATTGAAGAGTGCAGGTACGAAATAGCTAATATCTATTACATAACGTTTAAACGCGACAGAGCAGAAAAAATATTAAATGACATACTAGCTCAAAAAGACAAATTATCCGAGAATTTGGTAATAAAGTCCGAACTTCTCCTCGCATCAATAAACGGAGAAAGCGTAAAGAATATTATCCCGCTAAATTCTAATAAAATCGAAAAATCCGTATTAGCAGAATTATACTTTAAAAACGCACTCAACTACGATGAACAGAGTGATATAAAAAATGCAGTAAAATACTACAAAAAATGTGTAGAAACATCGCAAGATCCAAAAATTAATACATATCTTTCGTCCTCACTTTCAAATTTGGCAACAATATATGATGAAAATGATAAAACAGACTTAGCAATAAAATATCTGAATGAAAGCTATAGACTGGATGAAATAACTCAAAATTACAATGGTATGTATTTATCCTCAATGAAACTTTATGAAATTCTTTCAGACAAATTTCCCCAAAAAGCTCTTTCATATCTTAAAAGAGCAAAAGCTTGTGCTGTGGAATTAAACGAAACATTTTATATAGCATCCGCAGATGTTGCATTTGGAGATTTTTATTACGCAAGCAAAGAGTTTTCTAAATCCCTTGAAAATTATATAAATGCATACAAACTTGCTACGAATAATTTCACAAAAGACAACATAAACAAAATAAAAATGCGTATAAGCGATTTGAAAATTAAAATTGGAGAAGAGAAATTTAAAAGTATAGTGAAAGAGTTAAACCATGAATAATAAGGATTTTTATAGTCAATATATAAATGTATTTTTAAACCAAAATGCAAAACTCAATTTAATTTCAAAAAATGACGAAAAGTATTTATGGGAAAAACATATTTATGACAGTCTTTCAATAGAAAATTTCTTCAATAAATATCTAAAACCAGACATCAACAATCCAAAAACAAAACTTTTAGATATAGGTACTGGAGGAGGATTTCCGGCTGTACCTATTGCAATAACATACCCTGAAATAGAAGTATTTGCTCTTGATAGCATAAGAAAAAAAATTAATGCAATAGAAAATATAAAGTTAGAACTTAATCTTCAAAATTTACACACGATATGCGACAGGGCAGAAAAAATTAACGGAAAGTTTTCAATTATCACTTCACGTGCAGTAGCCCCGCTAAATGTAATAATTGACTATGCTATGCCGCTTCTGGATAAAAATGGATACTTTGTGGCATACAAATCATTAAAAGCATCAGAAGAAATCTTTGAGGCAAAAAACACTTTAAAAAAACATAACGCCCAAGTTATTGATCTAATTTCCTATGAATTACCTCTAAAAGAAAACCATACAAGGAATTTAGTAATAATCAACAGAAAAAAATAAGAGGATAAAAAAAACCACTCATTTCTGAGTGGGTCGTTTTCTGCATCCTAATGGTCTCTTTTAGTGTTTATTATTTAGGAGTTTATATGTTTTTGGGGTTAATGAATTCTATTTATATTTAGTGTTTCGACTACACTTAAATCTTATGTAATTATTATTACATACTATATTTTAAATGTCAATATAATTGTTTTATAAATTTTTACGAAATCCTACAACGCCCATATAGTGTAGAATTTACACTTTACAAAACTTAACATTATGTTAGTTTTTTGTTTTTTATGGGTATAAAAACATGCGGCAGAGGAATGTTAACAAATATTAAGGTAATTAATTTCTAAAACGCAATTATTAAAATATTATATACTTTATATATATGAGAGTATTAATATAGGAAAATCATCATGGCAATATCAGGGTACACTGCAATAGACGCTATCAAATCATACACTAACGCCAATAAACATATCGGCAATATAGATAAAGAAGCTGCAAAAGCCTGGGTCGGAGCAAGAGAAGGACTCGGAGTCGGCTATCTTTGTTTTGCCGGTGAAGGGCAGGTAAACGGTATGCCGCAAGCTCAATATAATGAGTTTGGAGAAGAGATACCGAGAACTCTTGATATATTTGCATAAGAGGTTAAAATGGCTAACGGACAAGGCGGATTAAACGGAATAGAAGCTATTAGCGGAGTACAACCCGCATCAACTTCTGCTGTTGAAAAAATAACTCTTTTAAATACAGACTATGATTATTCTAAAGTGAATAAATTCTCTAACCAGAAGCAATTCCTTGGAATCACTGCTCAACACACTACTGCAAACTTCAATTCGACAAATCTTGATATAAAATTTAACGATGGGGCAGGAAATGTTGGGATGAATCCGTTTTTCAGACCTCCTGAAACTGCTACAAAAATATTTACTGCATAAAAAAGACGATACTTTAAAACTTTTAAGTATCGTCTTTTAATTATAACAGTATGTTATTTTTATACAGCTGCTTTTGATTTTGATTTTTCAATACAATCAATCAAAGTTGAAGCGACTGTTCTTTGTTCTTCTTCAGTCAGTTCAGGGAACATTGGAAGGGAAATAACCATTTCTGTATTTTTTTCAGACACAGGCAAAGAACCTTTACCAACGCCCAAATATTCATGAACTTTTTGCAAATGTAACGGTATCGGATAATAAAGCATTGCACCAATTCCTCTTTCCTGAAGCATTTTATGAACTTCATCGCGGTTAGGAATTTTAACTGTATATTGGTGATAAACACAATATGTATTATCTAACTCTTTTGGAGTTTGAACATCAGGACAATCTTTAAATAACTGATTGTAATAATAAGCGTGTTTACGTCTTGCTTCATTCCAATCTTTTATGTGAGGTAATTTTACACGTAATATTGCTGCTTGAATTTCATCAAGACGGCTATTTACACCAATCTCATCATGGTGATAACGAATGGCTCCACCGTGGTTTCTTAATGCAACAGCTCTATCTTTTAATTTTTCATCATTAGTCATCAAAAGACCGCCGTCTCCCATACCACCTAAATTCTTTGTAGGATAGAAACTTAAGCATCCAAAATCTCCGAATGTACCTACCATTTTACCTTTATACAAAGCCCCAATTGCCTGACAGCAATCTTCTACAACATGAAGATTATGTTTTCTTGCAACAGACATGATAGTATCCATGTCACAAGGCTGACCGTACAAATGAACAGGGATAATTGCTTTTGTTCTCGGAGTAATAGCTGCTTCCAATTTTGAAGCGTCCAAGTTAAATGTATCTTTATCTATGTCTACAAAAACAGGTTTTGCACCAACAATTCCGATAGCTTCTGTCGTTGCAACGAAGGTAAACGCTACTGTAATTACTTCGTCACCCTTGCCTATATCTAAAGCACGCAATGCTATATGTAATGCATCTGTTCCGGAATTTAAGCCAACAGTATATTTACATCCGATAAAATCTGCCATTTCATGTTCAAAAGCTTTACAGTTAGCTCCAAGAATATAAGATCCCGAGCGTAAAACTTCACAAACAGCTTTTTCAACTTCCGAGCCAATTACTGCATATTGGCGTTTTGAATCTAAAATAGGTATCATATTTCTCTCCTTTTTCTGCCGTTCTTATTGTTTATAGTATTAGTTTAACACAGGTTTTCCATGCCTTTATAAAAGCTTAACATTCAAGCATTTTGCAATCTGACAAATTAGAAATTATCGCAACCAAAGTCCAGAAAACAAACTGAATTTGAGGTCTGAAAAATACGGTATCAACCATCCCATGAACGCAAACAGCACAAACTGAAATTATCCCGGCTGAAACCAAAATAACATTTTTTACATCTTCAGATTTAAAAATAAACTTTACAGCATTTTTAACAAGTGTTACAAGAAATCCCAAGAATGCTATCAAAGCAAATATGCCGCTTTCTACTGCAATTTCAAGGAAAATATTGTATGCACTCAATGCATCGAAACCTGTTTTCATATAAAGTCCATATATTTCTCGGAAATTTTGATTTCCGACACCAATTCCCAATAGCCAATTATCCTTAAACATGTCAATAGATGAATGGTAAACATTAAATCTGAAAGAATTTGAAGAGTCCTGACGCATTGCAAAAATGGATAAAACCCTTGCCCTTAAAGAAGAAACAAACAGTAAAACCAACGTTGCAAAAGCAGCCACTGCTCCAACTACACTCAAATATATATGTTTATAATTTTTCCACAGATATTTAGCAGAAACTGCAAATATCCCGAGCATAATAACCATCATTCCCATATAAGAGCCACGGCAACCGGTTAAAAACAAAGTTGCAGAGGATAACAGTGCACACAAAAGCCACATAAAAGAAATTTTATATTTTTTATCATAAAAACAAATAGCCGCAAGTGCGTACAAACTAGGAATTCCTACAACAAAATAGCCTCCAAGCAAATTTGGATTATACGGTTTGAGAGTTCCATAAACCCTGGTCATTACTTCTTCCGGATTTAAAGATGAAACATCCTGCCAGGTAGAAATTTCTTCAACGTGTGCAAAATTTTGTAAAAACCCGACTACCGCCTCAAAAGAAACGCAAAGCCCAATTGCTCCTAATATATACGGAATCTTATCCTTATTATTTTTCAAATATTGCACCATTGAAAAATAAAAAGCCATATAAGTAAATGTCTTAAAAAAACCTTTTAAACTAAGATGGAACAAAGTTGAACCTGCTAGACTTATAATTACAGTCATAAAGTAGGCAAGCAGCCATAATTCAAAAGTTTTAATTTCTAATTTTTCATCAGGTTTTGTCAAAATCTTCACAAAAGACAAGAAAACAGTAATTAACGCAACAAAACCTATCACATCAGAAGACATACAGGTAGATGTCACAAACACCAAAATAATTGACAAGAAAATAAGCTTGTCAATATTTTGTAAAAATAAGCTGTTTTCATAAAGAAATTCTGTTTTTGAATGAATTAATTTTAAAATACTATTGAACATCATCGTTTGTATTTAAAGAACTATGGAACTTATCATCATCAACTAGTGGCATAACCTTCAGGTCAGACACCGTACCGGTAAATTTATAATCTTCTCCTTCTAGAGTAATAGGCAATCCCATTTTAATCTTGTTACCGCCTACAACAGCACCGTCTTTTGTAATCTTAGCGGTATCGGTTAATGTAACTGTTATATCGTACATGTTTGCCTGAGAAACATCCTCAACAACCATTACTTTTTTACTGTTTAAAATAGGTAAAACAACCTTTTTTCTTTCAGCCTTTACATCAAGAATTTTCAAATCAGTGTACGGCACATTTCTTATACTGATAAAAGTAGTATCATCTGCTCTCAAAGGTATTTCATCACCCGTAAGAGTAACACCTCTTATAAATACTTGAAAAGAAATTTTAGATGTAGCTTCAATCTGCTTGTCAGCGGTTTGTCTGAAATTTTTGTATGTAAAAAAGCCGACACACAATGCTAAAATTACACCTAGAATAATAATTAAATCAACGGCCTTAAATTTTTTAAATATTTCTATAAATTTTTCCATATAAATCTCTCCATAATTAATTTTATTTAACCGCTACAAATTTTCTACAGCGGCAAGAATTTCATCAATGGTTGTAGTAGCACAACCAAATTGCTTAACAACGATACTTGCGGCGACATTTCCGATAATTGCTGCATACACAGGATCGGCACCTGCTGCAAGAGCAAGAGTGTAAACAGCAGTAACGGTATCACCGGCACCAGTAACATCAAAAACTTCTGATTTATTAAACACCGGAATTTTTGTGTAATTTTCATGCGGTCTTACAACAAACATACCATCAGCACCGCAAGTTATAAGTATAGATTTTGCATTTGTTTCAGATAACAGTTTGTCACCTGCACGCTTCAAATCTTCTTCACTTTCTAAAGCAAAACCCACAGATTTTTGAGTATCAGGAAGGTTCGGGGTCATAGACGTAATATTTTTGTACACGTCTAATTCCTTTTGAGCATCAACAACTATGACTTTGTTATATTGATTTGCCAGCCTGATAGTTTCTTGAATAATACGCGGAGTAAGAGTACCAATGTGATAATTTGAAAGAATAACCGCATCATGTTCTGGGATTGCTCTTTCTATTTGTTTCAAAACCTCTTCTTCTATATCCGGATTTAAAAAACCGTTTGTCTGCCTGTCAATTCTAACAATCTGCTGAGTAATTGACGTAGTAATTGAGCCTGAAATCCTTGTTTTTGTGGTAGTTTTTCTTGACGGATCAACAACCAACAACCCGCAATTAACATTAGCATCCTCAAATGTTTCTCTCAGCTGTCTTGCTTGAAAATCATCTCCACATACGCCTATAACACTAACTTTTCCATCATTTAGAGTTGCAACATTATGAGCAGCATTTGATGCCGCACCTAAAATGAGTTTAGTTTCCGAATGCAACAAAATCAAAACAGGAGCCTCTCTAGAAATCCTTTCGGCATTACCGTATATCATTTCATCTATGGCTAAATCGCCAACAACTAATACTTTCGGCTCTGCTAATTTCTTTATATAGGAAACTAATTGTTCTTTATTTATATACATAAAAAACTTCCTTTAATAAGAGTATGTTATCACAAACAAAATTTTTGGCAATTAAATGTGTCTTTCTGTAGGTTCCAATATCATTTGTGCCAGCTTTTCAGCACCATCAAAACCTCTCATCCTCATAATCTCGGCAGCAGTTTCTCTGTCATAATCAACAAACCTGTGTTCAAGGGAGAAACCACCGTCTTGAATGTCAGCAATAACATAACAAGCTTTAGGCTCCTTTGTCATAGGTCTTCCTACACTTCCAACATTTACAACAGTCTGCTTTTTGTTTGTCTGGTATCCGCAAGGGACATGTGTATGCCCGCAAAATACTAAATCCGCGTCGACTCCATCCAAAATTTCTTCTACCTGCTTTAAAGACATATTAGGGAGAATATCCTCATTATTACGTCTTGGAGACCCATGAACCATGAGAATCTTTACCCCTTCTATTTCCAACTCTTTTTGAGGCGGAAGATTTTTTAAATATTCTTTTCTGTCATCTTCAATATACAAAATATCATCCAATAAAGCATTCGCCATTACCGGGAAATTCTTTTTTGTATTCTCTAAAATTTCTTTGGTAAATTCTGCAATCATTTTGTCTGTATTACCCTGAATAACTACCCAATCCTTTTGACTTCTGACATAGTCTATAACTACCCTCGGCTGAGGACCGGCCATAGCAAGATCCCCTAAACATAATACTTTGCTACAGTTATTTTGTTCTATATCTTTAAGTACACTTTCAAGTGCCTGAAAATTCCCATGAATATCAGATAATACAGCTACTTTCATAATTAACCTCCAAATAATATTTATGTGATATTATATATATTATGATAAACAGAAGAAAATCAAAAGTAATTGAAATTGGAAACGTAAAAATAGGCGGGAATAACCCAATAAGCGTACAGTCTATGTGCAATACCGATACAAGGGATGTACAAAAGACCTTAGAACAAATAAACAGAATGGCAGAAAGAGGATGCGAACTTGTCAGACTTGCCGTACTTGATAAAGATGCGGCTGAATCAATTAAAACTTTAGTAAAAAAATCCCCTGTGCCACTAATCGCAGATATACATTTTGATTACAAACTTGCGATTCAATGTATTAATAACGGAATTCATGCATTAAGATTAAACCCTGGTAACATTGGGAAAAGAGAAAATGTTGAAAAAGTTGTTTCTCTTGCAAAACAGCAAAACATTCCAATAAGAATAGGGGTTAATGCAGGTTCTTTGGAGAAAAATCTTTTAGACAAAGATATTCCATTGTCAGAGAAAATGGTTTTGAGTGCTTTAGGACACATAAAAATTCTTGAAGACCTTGATTTTGATTTAATCAAAGTATCACTAAAATCCTCAGATGTACTAACAACTATAGAAGCCTATAGAAGCATAGCAGACAAAATTCCATATCCTCTTCATCTTGGAGTAACAGAGGCAGGAACATTAAGAAGCGGACTGATTAAATCTTCAGTAGGACTCGGCACATTGCTTGCTGAAGGAATAGGTGATACAATAAGGGTTTCTTTAACAGAAAATCCCGAAGAAGAAGTTACCGCTGGCTTTGAGATATTAAAAAGCCTAGGCCTGAGAAAAAGAGGGGTAAACTTTATATCTTGTCCAACCTGCGGGAGAACCAGAATCAATTTAATAGAACTTGCTAAAAGAGTCGAAGAGAGGTTCAAAAATCTAGATTCTCAAATCACAATAGCCACAATGGGCTGTGCGGTGAATGGTCCTGGGGAAGCTCGCCATGCAGACTTTGGGATAGCCGGAGGAGTAGGGGAAGGAATTATTTTCAGAAAAGGTGAAATCATCGCAAAAGTTCCGGAAGAACAACTCCTTGAAAAATTAGAAGAAATTATAACAAAATCATATAAATAATATATGGAAGGTTTTTTGTAAAGAAATTATAATATTTTTGTAACAGCTAATGTAACGTACTATAATGAATAAAACGACAGAGGTGTAAATGAAAAAATATTTGTTAATACTAACTTTAATCGCTGTATTTACTTTGCCGGCATGTGCTGAATTAACTGTTGACGATGCAACAAACGCCAATTACCTGAAAAATCATGGGTATTCAAATGCGACAGTGCGTGCGGTTGAAAAGTCTGTAGCCCAAATCAGCGGTGAACCACTTCCAGAAAATATTGAAAAAGAATACTATAATCAGCCGGTTGTAAAATATGTAAGGAAGTTTTTCATGTATATAGATCCGGCCATGGATGATCACTCATTCATGAACGACCACAATATAAATACTACTTCAAGATATGATGACCTGTAAAAAGACAATAATAACAATTACCACACTTCTGTTTTTTATTCTTAATATGATTGTAAATACCCAAGCTCAAGCCGTACAAGGTTTAGATGATGATTATTTGCAGCCTTTTTCAGGCTATTCAAAAATGGATCCGAAAGTTATTAAAAGAGAAGCTGATAGAAATTTCTTTCTTTATTTTGGAACCAAAGATAAACTAAAAAAAGAAAGATATATTAACTCTGCACTAAAAGGTTATTACATTCTCTCTCAGATTACCCCGTCTGATATTGATATATATATAAAACTTGGGAAAATTTATGACGAAAAAAATATTTCTGAGCTTGCAAAAACGAATTTTTATAAAGCATTAAACATCAGCAAAGATGCTACTATGGCAAATTTTTACTTTGGGGACTACTACTACAAAAGAAACGACTATAAAAAAGCCTTGTATCATTACAAGATAGCTTATAAAAACGGGGTCTTAAGAACTTATGACTTTAATTTAAGACTTGCAACCATATACGAAAAATTGGCAGATTTATCGAATGCAAAAAAATTCTATGAGATTTCCTATAATATGAAAGCTGACCCTAAAATTGGAGAAAAAATACATTCATTAAACGAATTAAATTATGATAAATCAGACTATTATCATAATATCAGGGAGTAGTAAAATGAGATTATGGAAATTTAAATTTATATTTATACTAACATTTTTATTTGTGATATTATCGGGTTCGTACACTTTAGCAGATGATGTCAACCCGATTTTGGTTACAAGTGCACGGAGTAATAATCAAACACAAGTTACTTTAAATGAAAATCAGGAAGATAATGTTTTAAATGAAGCTCCGCTTGTTATTGTCCCGGATGATACCCCTCCTGTATTTAAAAAGTATGAACCTGCTAAAAATGAAGTTGTCTTTAGCTATACGAAAAACCTTGTTAATTCTATAGATCCGACAGCACTTTCAAACAAAACAGGGAGTTACCTGCCCGGAGCACGAGGAATAAACCAGCTGGTTGTATATACTCCCAATTACGGGCCAAGAACAAATACAAATGAGTTTGGTGCAGAAGCCATAGTTGAAGGAAATACCGTAACAGAACTTTCTGGAGCAGATTCTTTAATTCCCCCCAATGGGATAGTAATAAGCGGCCACGGGCGTGCTAAAAACTGGATAAATTCAAGCATAAAAGTCGGGACAAAGATTTATATCGACAAAGCTACAAACATAATTTATACATACACAACTTCTGAAAGCTATATTTTTGAAACAGAGAAAAAAATTTTTGAAGCAGAGCAGATGCTAAGCTATTACAAAAATGTAAGCCCTGATTACAATTGGAAAATCCCCGGGAGTTATATAGCAGATGCAAAGAATTATTTAAAAAAAGCACGTAAAAGTCCTGAAGAAGTACAAAAATATTCAAAACTTGCAATAGAAGCTGCTAACGATGCAATAAAAAGTGCAGTTCCATACAAAAGCGGAGAATTAAAAGGAATATGGCTGCGACCGACAGAAAAGAGTGAATCGGCAATAGAAGATACTCTTAACAGAGTAAAAAAAGCCGGTATTGACACCATATTTTTAGAGACATATTTTCACGGGAAAACAATTTTTCCGAGCAAAACGATGGAAGCATACGGTTTTACTCAACAATATGAACAGTTCAAAGGTTTTGATCCTCTGGAAATATGGATAAAAGAGGCACATAAACGTAACATAAAAATTCATATATGGTTTGAAACATTTTACGTAGGAGCACAAAATCCCAAAGATAATGCTCAGAGCATACTTGGTATGAACCCTTCCTGGGGTAACAAAATCAAAAAAGAAGCAGACTCTGTAGAACCTTCTAAGTCAACATCAGAACATAACGGATATTTCTTAGATCCTGCAAATCCTTATGTTCAAGACTTTTTAACAAAATTAATTGATGAAATTATAACAACATATAAACCTGATGGAATAAATATTGATTATATAAGGTACCCAAATTGTGTTTCAGGCTCAGAATTAAATAGCTGGGGGTACACTGATTATGCAAGAAATGAATTCAAAATGATTTTTGGGGTTGATCCTGTAGAAATAACAAAAGCTGATCCTTTATGGTCTGAATGGGACAATTACAGAAGACAAAAAATCACTGATATGGTAAAAAAAGTTGGAGATTTAGGCAGAAGAAAAAATACATATATAAGTGCCGTAATTTTCCCTGACAGGCAAGCAGCTTTGAATACAAAACAGCAAGATTGGAAGACATGGTCAACAAGAGGTTATTTAAACGGTTTTACTCCTCTATTTTTAACCTGCGATTCAAAGACTGCAAACAAAATGATGATGGACGTAATTGGAACTAAATCTGCAAATACAGATTTTTATGCCGGTCTGTTTGTCACATTTATGGGTGGCAGTGATGAGGATTTAATAAGATTAATTCACGAAGCAAGAAAAGTTAATGCAAAGGGAGTAATTTTATTTGATTATGCACACTTAAGCAATAAATACATAAATACACTCTCTACAAGTGTATTTGCAACTCATTCACCGTTTAAAAACGCATTTAGAATAAATCAACCGACTCCTCAGCTACAAACTTCATCCCAAAAAGGATGGTGGATATTTGGTAAGGACTAAAGTTTTATTTACAATTTTTAATGTCAAGAAGAAATAATTTGTCATATAATTAACTTGTGAAGAGAGCGGAAGTCAACTTATTTTTAGAAAACAAAAATGCTGTAATGTTTATTACCGCATTGCTTTTTATGATAGGGATACTGACATATTATTATGATTACAGCATTTTATGTGCTTCATTAATAAGCCTTGTTGGAATTGTTGCAATATTAAAAAACTACATACCATATAGGTACATAATTTTTTGGATATTTATTTTTTATTTAGGATTTTTTAATGCATATTTCAGAATAGATACAACAGATGGGCTTTTACAATTAGCACCTACTGATGCAAAAATTCAGGGGCAAGTTATATCTATACCTGAGACAGGTTCAAGAAATAGAACAAAATTTTTCTTTAAAGTGGATAAAATTAATAATCAACAAATCCATGGGAAAACTCTAGTAAGTTCTGATAGCAGAGACTTTGAAAAATGTAAAATCGGCGATTATTATGAGATTAACGGGAAACTCAGAATACCTTTTAGTTCAACAAATCCTTCACAATTTGACTATGGAAAGTATCTGAGAAATTTTGATACTTACACGGTATTTTATTCTGACAATATAGTTAAACTTGACAAAAATATTGAAACGAAATGGCAATTTCTACAAAAATTAAATGAACTGAGAGACAAAATAATAAATGTTCACGCTAAATATTTAAAATCGCCGAATCTAGAAATTTTAGGCGGGATAGTTTTCGGAGATGATGCAGTTTCTCCTCCGGAACATATAAAATCCTCGTTTATAAATTCCGGGTTACTACACATTTTAGCAGCATCTGGAATGAACGTTGCATTTATATATGGCTTTTGGTTCTTCTTTTTAAGAAGGATGCGTGTACCGTTTAAACTTACAGTTATAAGCGGCATGGCTGTCGTAATAATATACACAATGATGACAGGACTGGGAGCTTCCGTTATCAGGGCAGCTCTTATGCTTTTATTCGTACTAATTGGAAAAATCATCGACAGAGATGCAAACAGTATATCACTCCTAGCTCTTGTCGCTATGATAATGCTTATTTACAACCCATCATTTATAAATAACGTCAGTTTTCAATTGTCATTTATTGTAACGTTTGGAATTCTCACAACTGCAAATGTAATTTTTGAAAGATACAAGAATATAGCCTTACCGAATTGGCTTGTTGGAGCAATATTAATCCCATTAGTCGCTCAAGTTTGGGTGGCACCTATACAAATGTTTTATTTTAATACCTTCAGCACGTATTCTATTTTTGCAAATATTGTAAGTATGCCCTTTCTTAGCGTAGTCAGTTTTGGAGGTTTTGTAAGCTCAATAATTGCTATGTTCACACCATTTTCAGACAAAATCTGTATGTACATGGATGCAGTCCTTAACCTGTTTTTAAGTTCTCTGGTAGATATTTCAAATTTCTTCGCAAACCTTTGCGGCTCAATGATTACAACAACTCATCCCAGTATCATACAAATATTGGTCTACTATTCTATAGTGCTTATTTTTACACTTGGTTTTAAGAGAGGATTTTCAAAAAAAATAGTAATATCTTGTTTTGTCCTAACTTTTTTGCTACTCGCTTCGCTTCTAAATTCCCCAAATAGAAATTTAGAAATAATTACCTTTAATGTTCAAAACGCTGATTGTTTTCTGATTAAAACCCCGATAAACAAATACTTTATAATTGACACAGGTAGAGCAGGTTACAAAGGCGGGAAATCTCAGGCAAATTCTATTATCATCAAATATCTTAAAGACAGAGGTATAAAAAACATTGAAGGCCTAATAATAACACACTTTGACAATGACCACTCCGGTGGAGCTGAAGACATTATGAAGAACTTAAATGTTAAAAATGTCTACATAAATTCGTATGATAATAAATCGCTTACATCAAAATACATCTATAAAACGATAAAACAGTTAAATATTCCAACACAAATTCCAAACAACAACAAATCAATTTATAAAGAAGAAAACCTTAATATTCAAACTTATCTTTCAAATATAGCAGAAGGTGACAACGAAAAATCCATTATCACACTATTAAGCTACAAAGATTTTGATATACTTTTCACCGGAGATGCAGGAGTTGAGACATTTAATAACATAAAGCAAAATATCCCGCACAAAATTGAAATCCTCAAAGTCGGACACCACGGAGGAGCGAGAGTTGTCGACAGAGAAATGCTTGAACACCTAAATACTCAGGTTTCAATAATATCGACAGGGCCAAATATTTACGGACACCCAAATAAAGGGACATTGGATATTCTAAGAAACACAGATATATTCAGAACAGACAGACACAACGCCATAAAAATAATTACAGACGGTACACAGTATAAAATGTACATATACAGGACAGACAAACATAAATTTGAACTCACCAAACAATTCGAAACCATAAAATAGCAAACCATAAACCAGGAAATCAACTATTTCAAAGCTTTCTTGTCCTCCAAAGCGGTTTCTATTTCATCAATAATCAAATTAGCAGCACCTATAGGATCATCAGCGGCAGTTATCGGTCTCCCAACAACCATAAAATCAACTCCGGACATAATAGCGTCCCTTGGCGTATCAACACGCACCTGATCATTAACAGAAGCCCAAGTAGGCCTTGTCGCAGGACAAAGAACAATAAAATCATCACCGATTTCTTTTCGAATTCTTTTAGCCTCTTCAGCACTTGCAACCACACCATCAAGTCCTGTTTCTTTTGCAACCTTAGCAAGTTGAAGAACAAAGTCTTCAATGTTTCGATCTACACAAAGTTCAGTTGTCAGAGTTTTTTGTCCAAAACTTGATAATAAAGTGACACCAAGAATTGTAGGAGGTTCCACACCCATGGACTTTGCCGCCGCACGAGAAGCTCGAACAACAGCAGAAGTCATTTTAGATCCACCCTGAATATGAACATTAAAAAAGTTAATATTATTTTTTACAAGACTGATACAAGCTTTTTGAACAGAATGCGGAATATCATGGAACTTACAATCATAATAGCATTTCGCCCCATGTTCCTCCAAAAGTCGAAAAGCTTCAAAACCATAATTTACAATTAGAGGAAGACCTATTTTAAAATAACCAACATAATCTTTTAGCTCTTTTACAAGACTTTCAGCTTCCTTTAAATTATCAACATCAAGTGCTAAAATAATTCTATCTTTAGCTGTCAAAGGTTTATCAATCATCGTAAGAGAATATTAACACCACAGTGAAATAAAATCAACCCTCAAGCTATTAAATTATTTATAATCATAAAATGAAAAAAGGTCTTGATAAGATAAATTCTTACTTTCTTAAAAGTAAATTTAATCCTGCGGTGAAATAACTTCTAACTTCGGCAAAAGAACGTATTCGTAAAAGCATTTTTAATATATAAAGGGGCCTAAAATAAAAACGTTTGATTGCCGATTTATGAAGCTCAAAAACTCTATCTTTTGATAAAGAATGAGTATTAACTGCCGGATAAAAATATGCATTTTCAAAAGAAGTATCTTTATCAAACAAATTATGTTCCATTGCATAATCAAAAAATCTTGAACCGGGCAAAGGTGTCGCCGTATAAAAGCTTATAAAATCACTATTCAATTCTATTGCAAATTTTATAGTATCTTCAACGGTTTCTTCCGTTTCCCAAGGAAGACCTATAACAAAATAGTTATAAATCCTAATTTTTGCCTGTTTAAAAACTTTCACAGTTCTTCTAACATCATCAAGTGTAATTTTTTTACCCATTTTTTCAAGCATATACTGGGAGCCGCTTTCAACTCCTATACTAACCAAACGGCAACCAGACTTATACATCATCTTCGCCATCTCTAAATCTGCAGTATCAGCCCTTGTATTGGCTGACCAAGTAATTTTTAATCCGTTATCAATAATTGCCTGACATAAATCCAATGTCCATTTCTTATCTAAATTAAAAATATCTGACCAGAAAAGAAAATTTGTAATATTATACTTTTCAACACATTCTCTTATCTCTTTGACAATATTTTCGGGACTTCTTCTTCTTACTTTGGATCCAGAAACAGGTGTTGCAAGACAAAAGAAACAATGAAACGGACATCCCCTTGATACCTTAATCGTTGCCTGAACTTTATTATTATCAGGGCGTCTGTAAATATTATTATCAACTAGATGACGAGCTGGAAAAGGAAGGGAATCCAAATCTTCAATAAATTGTCTTTTCCCTGTAAACTTAACTTCCCCATTCTCTTTATAATAGATTCCAAGAATATCAACTGTCTGTTTATCTTGTAAAATTTCCTTTAAAGTCTCTTCTGCCTCACCAAGAATACCAAAATCCAATGCATCATGCTCTTTCATTATCCTTTCTGCAAGAGTAAGAAAGGCAGCCCCTTTGGCAATAGTAACAATTTCCGGCAAAATATCCTTTGCTTTTTTCACAGCCCCCAAATCATGTTCCAGAGTTGGAGTCGCAATATTTACAACAAGATAATCAGGCCTGAATTCCTGAAGATCTCTTTCAAAATCTCCCCCTTGGCTATAATCCTCAATTTTTGCTTCATATCCTTCTTTTTCAGCAATAGCTGCCAAATACATCAAATCTGTCGGCGGCAAAGGTGGGATAACAACTAAATCCTTTGTAGGTTGCTGACAACGATCTTCACGATTTAAAACAGGAGAAGGCGGATATATTAGAAGGATTCTTTTTTGACGTAATTCCATTTTTACACCTTTTCTTTAACACTTTTTGCAAAAATAGCGGCGACTAAAAGACAAACAGCACCAATTAAAAATGCATATTCCCAGTGATAATTAATATAATCAGATCCCATAGGGAAAGAACATTTTGAAATTATCCATGCAACAAGAGTACAAACAAAAACCTGAGGCCCTGCAATAAATATATTAAAGATTCCCATTACAGAACCTTCCGTACCCTTTTTTATAAATTGAGAAAGCATTGCAAAAGGAAGAGCACAAATACTTGCCCAGCCAATACCAGCAACTCCCATTAAAACAGCTACAGCCTTCGGTTGCTTTGTAAAAAACATACCCAAATATGCCAAAATCATCGTAATTAAAGATATGATATGCACTTTTTTATTTGTATACTTTGCGGACAATACCCCAATAGGTATAGCAACCAGAAAACATACCAAGTTGAAAATTGCAAAACACACAGACGAAAAATTAGTTCCACTCAGCACAGCCTGCGAAAAAAGTTGTTTTGAAAAATCATCCACAGTAGTCAAATCAGGCACACAATAGATAGTATGAACAGCATACTGAGTGAAAAATATCATCATGCACATAGTGCCTATCCAGGTAAAAAACTGCATTATACATATCTTTGAAACCTCAGGAGACATAGCAAAAAAGTTTTTTAATGAATCCCAAAAAGTCGGTTCCGAAATATCTGCAACAGCAACATCCTTAATATTTTCTTTTCTTGTTTGATGTTCTTTGATTGTAAAACAAGTCCAACTCATAGCAAGTGTAAAGGCTAATGCTGCCATTATAAATTGGGCCGTAATTGACATTTGGTAACCAAAGGCCCATTTTAAAAGAGGAGCAGTTCCTGCAGCAATAACAGAACCGAGTCCTATAGCCAAGCTGATATATGAATTAGCGATTGAATATTGTTCTTCAGGAACAACGTCCGGAACTAATGCCCTATAAGGCCCCTGAGCAACGTTTACACACGCATCAATAATCCAAATCATAATTGCAGCAATCAAAAGAGCCGTTAGAGACGGGAAATTTATCCCCGTAAATTTATGAAGAAACTCTGCAACATTAGCAGAATTTGGGAAAATCCACAACGCAATTGATGCTAAAAGAGCACCACCTAAAAGATATGGTCTGCGTCTTCCAAATGGTGAAACCGTTTTATCGCTCAACGCACCTACAATGGGTTGCACAACCATACCTGTAAAAGGTCCTGCAAGCCAAATCAAACCATACAAAAATGGAGAAGCTCCAAGACTTTCCGTAACAGGGCCCGACAAAATTATTCTCATTTGCCAAGCAAATTGCAAGCCTAAAAAGCCCAATGCAAAATTCAAAAATTGAACGGTGGTAAACTTTTTTAAAATATTATTCTCTTCCATTAAAATCTCCCCAAATAAATTTTATCAGTATATTAAGAGTACTACCAAAATATAGTCAGGTCAAGCATTTCTTTCGTATAACTAAAACTTAATACAAAAGACTGTTGGCTCTTTTATTTAAAGACAAGTAATTAAATCTTTTTTACAGCAGCATCTATCAATCCCTTGAAAAGAGGATGCGGATGCTCAGGACGGGATTTGAATTCAGGGTGGAATTGACATGCAACAAACCAATCCAACTTGGGCAGTTCAACAACTTCTGCTAACATCCCATCAGGCGACATTCCAGAAAATACAAGTCCTGCATCTTCTATTTGCTTCAAATACTCATTATTAACTTCATATCTGTGTCTATGACGTTCTGAAATTTTTTCTTTCCCGTACGCTTTTGCAGCTTTTGAACCTTTTTTCAATACACAATCATAAGCTCCCAATCTCATGGTTCCGCCGTAGCCGTGAACATTTTTTTGTTCAAGCATCAAATCAATAACCGGATGTTGAGCATTTTCGTCAAACTCTTTTGAATTCGCATCCTTTATTCCAACGACATTTCTTGCATACTCAATAACTGCACACTGCATTCCTAAACAAAGTCCCAAAAACGGTACGTTATGTTCTCTTGCATAACGTATAACATTGAGTTTACCCTCGATACCTCTTACGCCAAAACCTCCCGGAACGACGACAGCCTGAATATCTTTCATTAAATCCTTACAAGACGAATAATCCAAACAGTCTTCAGAATTTATCCACTTAATTTCAACTTTAACATCATCAGCATAACCTGCATGTTTCAAAGACTCCACAACAGATATGTAGGCGTCTGATAATTTTGTATACTTTCCGGCTATCGCAACTCTAACAGTGCCATGCGGATTTTTAATTTTGTCAACAAGTCTTTCCCAACCTTTTAAATCAGCCTTTCTATTTTCAACACGCAACATATCAAGAATTACACCTGCCATATTTTGCTCCTCAAGAGCAAGTGGTACTTCGTAAATACTTTTCATATCACGACATTCTATAACAGCCTCTTTCGGAACAGAACAGAACAAAGCGAGTTTTTCTCTTTCTGTTTTCGGAATAGGTCTTGTAGTTCTGCAAACTAATATTTCTGGCTGGATACCATAACTCCTCAAAACTTGAACACTATGTTGAGATGGTTTTGTTTTCAATTCACCGGATGTCGGCAAATAAGGAAGCAAAGTTGTATGAACAGAAATAGCATTTCCTATACCAACCTCAGTCTTGAACTGTCTGATTGCTTCAATGAAAGGTAAGCTTTCAATATCACCTATTGTTCCACCAATTTCTATAAGCTGAAAATCAGGCTTAAACTGTTTTGTTGCACCCATTATACGGGATTTTATTTCATTTGTTATATGCGGAATAACTTGGACAGTAGCTCCAAGGTAATCTCCTCTCCTCTCTTTTTCGATGACAGTCTGATAAACACTGCCTGAGGTAACATTATTAAATTTTCCTAATGCTGTATCTGTAAACCTTTCATAATGCCCCAAGTCAAGATCTGTCTCAGCTCCATCATCAGTAACAAAGACTTCTCCATGTTGAAAAGGGCTCATTGTTCCGGGGTCAACATTTATATATGGATCAAATTTTTGGTTTATAACACTAAATCCTCTCGCCCTTAATAACCTTCCCAAAGACGCTGCAATTATGCCTTTACCTAAAGAACTAACAACACCACCTGTTATAAAAATATACTTAGTCATTTTCTACCCCGCACTTCTACCAGACACACAAAAATATAAAAATATTCACTATTATCGAACAAAATTAAAAACTCAAGAAATTAATTAATCTTAGGCACTTTAAAGAACCCGTTTTCTTCCTCCGGAGCATTTGCCATTAAATCTTCTTTGCTAATTTCTTGAACAACTTTATCCTCTCTCATAACATTATAAAAATCAATAACTTGGCACATCGGCTTTACATTTGATGTATCAACTTCATTCATTTGATCAACATATTTTAATACATCACCAAGTTGTTTGGTATAAAGTTCTTTTTCTTCTTCTGTCAATTCTAATCTTGCTAATTTTGCAACGTGTTCAACATCTTTTATCGTAATCATATTCTTCACTCCATCATCAATATAATGGTAACACAAAAATTTAACATGCCTTTAAATATTACATAAATTTAATGATTTTTTTAATACAAAAGTTATGATATAATATCAATGTAATTGGAGATAATTTTGTTGGAGAGTAAAGAAAAACACTATGACGATTTGGATACGCAGATTTTAGCGTACAAGAATTGTCCTGATGAAAAGAAAAAAAGAATGTTGCACATTACAATTGTGGAAAATGCAATGCAGCTTGTAAAAAAAATTGCAGGCAGCATATCTTCTCAATCAGGCATTTCCAATGAAGATTTAGTCCAAGTTGGTTCCATTGGGCTTATTAAGGCTATAGAGTTTTTTAAACCGGACAAAAACGCGAAATTTAAAACTTACGCATCATACTTCATTCGCGGAGAAATAAAACATTACTTGAGAGACAAAGCTTCAATGATAAAAGCACCAAGAGAACTTCAAGAACTTGTTTTTAAGATTAGTTCCGCAGTAAAACAACTTAAAAATAAGGGGATTGAAGACCCATCTGAGGACCAGATAGCAGATGTTGTAGGAATTCCCGTAGAAAAAATCCATGAAGTTATGGAAATTGAGCTGTGTAAAAGCACTCTTTCCCTTGATCAGGCAATATCATCCGTTGATGATGATGATTTAACACTGATTGATAAAATCCCTTCAGGAGATTATCAGGACTTTATGAATTCTTATGAGAATAAGATTATGCTTTCGGAGGCTATAAAAAAACTTCCGCCAGACTTGCAGAAAATTATAGAGTTGAGCTATTACCAAGACATGAATCAAAGAGAAATTTCCGAAAAACTTAATATTTCTCAAATGCAAGTTTCAAGAAGGTTAAAAAAAGCAATCAGTAAAATGTACCAGATAATAAAATCAAAAGATGAAAACTAAAGGAGATATAAAAAAATGGAGGCATTAATTACAATATTAATTCTTGTATTTGTCACAGGATTATGTATTGGAAGTTTTTTGAACGTAGTTATTTTAAGATCTTTAAGTGAAGAATCTATCGTCTTTCCGGCTTCCAAATGCCCAAAATGTCAAACTCCTTTAAAGTGGTGGCATAATATTCCGGTGTTATCGTATATATTTCTCCGAGGGAAGTGTGCTTTCTGCAAAGAACATATCAGTATACAATATCCTCTTGTTGAATTGTTTACAGGTATAGTCTTCACACTTTTGTTTCTAAAATTTGGAATTAGCATTCAAACACTTTTCGTTTGGGTAGTTTCATCTATTTTTATAGTAATTGCCGGAACTGATATTAAAGAAAAAGTTGTTTATGATATACACACTTATATTCTTGTAGGTTTGGGGCTGTTATATGCGGTTGTAGCAACAATTATAGCAGTCACGCAAATGCATTATACCGGAACACCTTTAGAATTCAGTAAATACATATTATTAAACAATCCTATAACTAATTCACTTTTAGGTATAATTACAGGGGTAGTAATCCTTGAAATTTGTGCCAGAGCAGGTTATCTGGTTGCAGGAACACGTGCATTCGGGGAAGGGGATACCTTTATAGCTGCAGGACTTGGTGCATTGTTTGGATGGAGAACTCTTGTTGTTATTTTGGGATTGGGAGTTTTGATTCAAGTTATAATATTTCTTCCAATATTTATTAAAGGATTGGTAAAAAATAAGGATTGGAAAACCCTTGCAACATTTGTTGTATTTGTAATTTACGCTATAACATTCTACTTGCTGCAACATTTTAGAATAGTAACCCCTGATAAGGCATTATTATATGCCATAGGAGCACTCATTCTTGCACTGCTCGGGGTTGTATCTTGTATTCTTATATTCAAAGGACTGAGAGAACATCCCGAAAATAGAACATATATGCCATTTGGTCCGGCAATGGTTGCTGCAGCGTTCATTGCGTTGATAGTTTAAAAGATAAAATTTTTAAATTGAAAGGACTTTCAAAGCTTCTTTTAAAATTTCTTCAGCAGAGGCCTTATCGTTAAGTGAAGCGAGTGATTTTGAAATTGCATCTTGAATTTCTTTTCTTTCATAGCCAAGTGATACCAAAACCATTTGAGCATCTTCGACCGCTCTGTTATCAATTTTTGAAGGGGTAATTGAAGTTATCTTAATAGGTTCTTTGGACTGATAATTCATTAACTTATCTTTTAATTCCAAAATAATTTTCTGAGCCAATTTTGGACCAACCCCTTTTGCTCTTGTAAGTTCCTTGTAATTACCTTCAATAACAAACCCAATAAGTTCTGAAGACTCAAACTCATCAAGCAAGGTCAATGCCATTTTTGAACCGACACCGGAAACAGATAACAAAATATTAAATATATCTCTTTCCTCTTTGTGCAAAAATCCGCAAAGACTCATTTTATCTTCCCTATGTAAAAGGACGGTATAAAACTTAACATCACCGTCACAGACTTCATTAAAATCTCTGCTTGTAACCTCTAATAAATAACCAATTCCTGAAGTTTCTACGGTAACAAAAGTACCTTTTAACGAGTTCGATTTATTTGCTAATAAACCTTTTATATAGTCATACATTATCATTTACCTCTTTTTTAAGCAAGAATTTTCCTAGTTTTCTAAACTGCGTCTTATTGTATAAACAGCATTTTCAAGCTCTTTATTAGTTCTCAGTTCATCTCTGATTTTTTCGTAAGAATATAACATTGTTGTATGCTTTTTTTTGAAAAATTCAGCAATACTCTCAAAACTTTTTTGAGTAATTTCCCTTGCCATATAAACCGCAACATGTCGTGCTGAGGATACTCTCTGATTTCTTGCTGCACTTAGAAAATCATTCAACGAAACACCGTAATATTCTCCAACAGCACGTGCAACCTTTTCAATAGTAATTTCTTGGTGCATAGCCTCACAATTTAAAACCTTTTTTGCAAACTCAAGTGTCAATTCAGCCTTGTCAATATCTGCATAAGCACTTACTTTATTAAATGCACCCTCTAGTTCCCTAACGTTATTTACAAAATTCTTAGCAATATATTCAAATACGTCAAAATCAGCTTTAATTCCTGCCTGTTCTGCAAGGTTTTTCAAAATTGCCACACGGGTTTCAAAATCCGGAGGAGTTATATCAACCATCAAACCCATTTCAAAACGTGTCCTCAAGCGATCAGGCAATGTTGGAATATCCTTTGGAAGCCTGTCTGATGTAATGACAATCTGCTTATTTTTATTATGAAGGCTATCAAAAGTGTGAAATATTTCCTCCATTGTATAAGTTTTACTTTCAAGGAATTGAATATCATCAATTAAAAGTACATCTACATTTCTGTACTTTTGGCGAAACTTGTCCATTCTGCTATTTCTGTCATTTCCACCGCATTGAATATTTTTTATTAATTCATTAACATACTCCTCTGTTTTAATATACTTAACCTTTAATTTTGGTTTATTAAAAATTATATAATGTCCAATAGCTTGCATAAGGTGGGTTTTGCCCAAACCGGATGCTCCATATATAAACAAAGGATTGTATTTTTTTGCAGGATTTTGAGCTACAGCAAAGGCCGCAGCGTGTGCAAAACGGCTATTTTCTCCTACTACAAAATTTGAAAACTTATATTTTAAATTCAAATTTGCACAAGACTGCATCTGTGCTAAATTATCTAAAATCTTGGATTCTTCAGATTCTGGAAGAGCTCGTTTTGCCTTTTGCAATTCTTTTTTCTTTTCTTTTTGGTATTTATCCGCAAGTTCTGCATCAAAAGCTATCTGGTATGCTACATCTTTTTTCAAAACATCTTTCAAAGCTTTCAATATCTGACTGTCATAATTGGCTTTTATAACTTGGGGAGCAAGAGAATGTACAGTTAACAATGAAAAAATATTTCCGTCATAATCTGCCGGTTCGAGAGCATCCATCCACATTTGGAAAGCGGGGGCTGGGACATTTTCCTTTAAATTATTTTTAACTTCACTCCAGAGATTTTTAACTTCCAAAATATCCATACCACAATTTTACTATAAAAATAATTTATACAAAACTACAGCACATGAAACAGACAAATTCAAAGATTCAACAGATGGCGACATTTCTATCTTAATTTTTTTAGTAGCAAATTTAACTAAAGTCTCGGAAAGTCCGTCTGCTTCAGAACCAAACATTACAAGAACTGGTTCATGTACTTTAAAATTTTTCAAATAATCTTTTGCCAAAGGCAGTGTTGCAACACGTTCAAAATTTAAAAAAGTTTTTTGTAACTCATCAAATGTCTTTATGTAAACAACAGGTATTTTCCATAAATTTCCAACTGAAGATCTTACACATTTTGGATTATAAAGGTCTGCACACTCCATCCCGAATAAAACAACAGCATCTGCTCCAAAAGCAGTTGATGTTCTTAAAATCGTTCCTAAATTACCTAAATCTTTTATATTTTCAAGAAGAACAACTTTTTTAGCTCCTTTTAAATCCTTTAATGAATAATTTCTCTTAAAAGCAACAGCAACAACTTCAGGAGCTGAATCTGTTGTCGAAATCTTTTTTAGGACAGCTTCATTAGTTAAAATTAATTTTTCACTTAGATAATTGTACTCGCCTGATTTTTCTTTTAAAACAAACAAATGCTCAATATCTATGCCGGCTTCAAAAGCTTCTTTTACAGATTTTTCACCTTCCAGCAAAAATTTATTTTCTTTATCTCGATATTTTTTTTGCTGCAGCTTAACGGTTTCTTTAACAAGCTCATTATTAACACTTGTAATTTCAAGCATCTATATCACCTCAAATTCTTTAAGCCAAAGTTTTTCCTGCTCTGTTAAAAGTGAAAAATCTATTAACTTCCTTTCATAATTCATGTGTACAAAAGAATGAATTTTTCCATTTTTCATATAACAAGAATTTTCAAGTCGAACACCAAAATGATTTTCATTATATAAACCCGGCTCTATCGTAAAACACATATTATCTTTAATTTCGACTTTTGCAATTTCATTTTTACTCAAATTTGGCGGGTATTCATGAACACTTATACCTATACCATGCCCGAGACCATGGTTAAAAACGAATCCATCTATCAGGTTTTGAGAATATATTTGCCTTGCAAGTGCATCAATATCATAACCGACATTTAAATTTGAATTATATGCATGTAAAAACATTTTCAAAACTGTTGTATAAACACGTTTTTGCAATTCAGAAGGTTTCCCCTTTACAAAGACTCTTGTAATATCTGTCGCCAATCCCTGCTCGTAATAAGCTCCACAGTCAATTAAAACAAGACTTCCATCTTTTATAATTTCATCTTTTGAGCATTTTGAATAATGAGCAAGAGCGGAATTTTTATCCTTAGCAACTATCGACTTAAAGCTTAAGCTTTTTGCTCCAAAACGTTTAAATTCTTTTTCCAATTGTTCTGCGACATCATATTCGGAGATATTATCGTTGTTTTCAATATATTCACGAATAGCTCTTACTGCCAAATCTGTTCTTCTAAAAGCGTCCTTATAATGTTCTATCTCGTCATCGGTTTTTACTGATTTCATTAATTTTATAGGGCTGTCGTCCAAATACTTAGCCTTACCGCCCACTAATGCAAAATCATAAGCATTAATTGAGGATTTATCAACATAAATATAACCGTCATAACTTTCGACAAAATCATCAATTTCATCCAAAAGCCTTGCTCTATCTGAAATAATTACTGCTTTACCCTTAATTTTACTTTCATAATTATTGGAAAAATCACGCAAATTAAATAAATAAGAAACTTCTTCCAAGTTTGTTATTAAAACAGCACCGTCATAATTTAAATTTTTGATTTTGTCCTCAACAGAAACTCCATCAACTTTTATAACATTCTCGTTGTCTGTTACCGATTCTTTTGAAATAAAATCATTATCTAAATATTTTAGCTTTATGCCTTTAAGCTTCAAATATTCAACACGCTTTTGTGAATTTTTCTTTGAAAAAATTCCTAACACTTCACCATCAGGAATTTTTCCGGCAAGTTCATCTAAAAAAGTCTGCCCATTTTGGAGTTTGACCACTTTCACAATATCATGATCGACCTCAAGATCAGCCTGAATATGGTATCTTCCATCAACAAAGAGGTAAATATCATTTTCTGTAACAAGTGCATCCCCTGTTGAACCGGAAAAACCTGTTAAAAAGTAACGGGAGTTCTCATCTAGAGGGGTATACTCCTCCAAATATCTGTTGGTAGAATTAACCAACAAATAAGAAATTCCCTCTGATTTCATAAACTTTCTTACTTTTTCAACAAGACTATTCATCAATAAAACCTGTTAATTTAATTAAATGCCAACCAAACTGGGTTTCAACAGGTTCAGAGATATCTCCAATTTCTTTTAGAGCAAATGCTGCATCCTCAAAAGGCTTTACCATAACACCCTGTTTAAAAAAGCCTAAATCTCCACCTTCTCTTCCTGAAGGGCAAAGAGAAACCTCTGCTGCGACTTTTTCAAAATCCTTGCCTTCAAGAATTTCTTGCCTCAATTTATCAGCTTCTTCCTTTGTTTTTACCAGAATATGACTTGCACGAACTTCTTTTCTCATAAAACCCCCTTACTTATTATTACAAAGAAAGGTTAGCACAAATAAGCGTCTTTTTCAATCAATTAAACAAATAAAAAGACTTGTCAAACAAAAAGCCAAACAAGTCGTTGCATATCAAACATAGAGTCTGTATATAATTGTACATAGTATCTTGGGAATAAGCCTGTTATATTTTAAACCAAACCGCTCTAAGAACAAATCTTGTCGCAACCCCGAAAAAAGTGCCTGGATATAACAAGCTTATATATATATGATACCTTTTTTTTTACATGTTTTCACCACTCACAAGGATTACTTTTTGGTTAAAACATTAGCTTGTTAGAATTAATTCTAAAGCACTAAGCTAATTTTTTTCTAATGGTATTGCAAAAAAAATTTTTTATTGTATATTAGAGGTATGCGGAAGTAACTCAATGGCTAGAGTACCTGCCTTCCAAGCAGGCTGTTGCGAGTTCGAGTCTCGTCTTCCGCTTTTTTTGTACTTGTTAATAAGTAGTTTTTGGAGTTATGTGTATGATTGACGATATTCTTGCAATTGCTGACAAAATAGACAAAGTTTTTGCCGCGTTTAAGATCAACCTTATTGCAGGTGCTATTATTAACCTTCTTATAATAATAGTGCTTTTCAAGCTGACTGATATTTTTACTCATAAACTCAAAGAAAGATTTTTAAAATCAGGCGATAGCCCACTACCAGTTGAACATATAATCCCTCTGATAGGGAAGGTTATAAAATTTCTCATTGCATTTATCCTTATCGCTTCATTTCTACAAAGTCAGGGGTATTCTCTTACATCTTTGATTGCAGGATTTGGAATCACAGGTTTGGCAGTAAGTTTCGCGGCTCAACAGACAATTGCTTCAATGTTTGGAACCATTGCACTGTTGAGTGATAAAGTTTACAAAATAGGCGATTATGTCAAAATTAACGACCTTGAAGGTACCGTTGAAGGAATAAGTATCAGATCCACAAAAATAAGAAACCTTGAAAACTTTATAGTAACTGTCCCTAACGATATGGTGGCAAACAGTATCATATCAAATGTTTCAGAAGCTAAAAAACGTCGGATTGATGTAGTATTTGGAGTAACTTACGGAACGTCTGATGAAAAGCTTAAACGTGCTATTGAATTGATTAATGAAACAGCATTAGAAAATCATGAAATGTATAACGAATTTAATACTTTTGCACATGCCCTTGACAGCAGCTCTATCAATATAAGGTTTATCGGTTACGCTAAAACCAAATCCTACGACACTTACGTAAAAATAAAAAGCACATTTTTGCTTGATGTGACATCTAAATTTCGTGCAGAGGGTATTGATTTTGCATTCCCATCCCAAACGGTTTACATAGGAAAATCAGATACTTAAGGGTTCTTGATAGAGTATGAATATAAAAATTATTGCACTCGGAAAAATTAAAGAAAAATTTCTAAAAGAAGGTATAGATGAATTCTTAAAACGACTTACACCATACGCATCTTTAGAAATTATTGAAATTCCGGCTATTGAAATTAAAGATGAAAACTTAACGAAAAAAGTGCTTGAGGAAGAAGGACAAAAAATTTTATCACACATAAAATCCCAATCTTACGTGATTACTCTTGAAATAAAGGGAAAAATGTTTACCTCAGAAGAATTTGCTGACAAAATAAAAGAATTAACAAATATTGGAACCTCTGAAATTGTTTTTGTAATCGGTTCTTCCTGCGGTCTATCACCAATAGTTTCAAATCGAGCAAATTTAAAACTTAGTCTTTCAAAAATGACTTTTTTACATCAGTTTACCCGACTTATACTACTGGAACAAATATATAGAGCATTTAAGATTATCAAAGGCGAAACTTATCACAAATAAAATTACCAAGGATATTCATCTTTAATTTCCCAACCGTCAAACTCGATTACTCCTGCACACATAGTGACTGCTCACATGAAGTTTTTGAATTATTGATTATTTTACAAATTTAATTGAGCACACTTTGCTTGTTTTATCAATATTGTTAATATTTCAAAAGGTTTGCGGCATCGCAAACCTTTTATTTGTTGAGATATTTAATTTATTAAGTAAACAACTAATACGGATATTTATATCCTGATGGCCAGCCTTCGTTTTTGGGAATCTTAAACCCGTTTCGCTGCAATAGTGCTCCACAACCTAATCCAGGATATGCACCTTCTTTTGAACAATATTGTTTTAAAACACTGTCTCTTGTACTGGGTAATCCCCAATAAAGAACAAATTTACCTATATAATCTTTGAAAGATGTACTGTCAGCAAAAGCTAATATGAGCATAAAAGTATCAACTCCTTGACGATTAGGGCCTTTTTCTCCATTGACATCTATAAATACGTTGAATGCATTGTGTGCGTTTTGAAATCTCATTCCAACCATCGAACCATTTGCAAGATATACTTTTACAAAACCCCAAGCTTCTGTACCAGTTGTACCTATTGCATTTATTCTAGTTCCTCCTGCCATATCTTTTGTTTGAAAACGGCAGTTCCCTGAATTATTATTCGTACATTCGTTGTCAAGAAGCTGTAAGTGAGGTCTTAAATATTTGTCAAAAAATTCCCTATAATTGCTGTCAGTCGGAGTTTCCCAAGTTTCTTGAGGTCCGTATTCTCTTTCAGCCATTTTTATCGCATTAGATAATATTGCATAGTCTTCTGCAAGTTTCGTCGCATAAACCTGATACTGGTATTTCCTCACAAAAGTCGGAATGACAAGTGCTGCAACAACTCCAATTATTCCAAGAGTTATTAATACTTCCGCGAGAGTAAATGCAAACCTTTTGCAATAGTGATGTTTCATATCACTATTATAGCATTCATTCTTTTTTTTACAAGAGAGGAACTGAATATCTAAGCTTTGAGTGCCCCCCCCCCGACGGGTCTAAATACCTCTTGTAAGTGCGTTTTGATAATATTTTTCATAACTTCGCTCCCTTAATTATTGACCGATAAAAGTATTCTACACGAATTGTTTAAACTTTTCAACCATATTCCTCTATATGGTCTAATATAAAATTATAAAAACATGTTATAATTACCACAAAACAGTAAAGGAGAGACAATAATGAGAGAGTTTGAATTAAATCTTTCAGTGGAAGAACTTGAAAAACGTACTAATAAAGATTACTTAATCACAAAAAAAATGCTAAAATGCGATGCCCCAGAGTACTTATCACTTGAAGAGGGGGACAAACAGGCTTTGAAACATCTTGTAAAAGCCGCTTATATACTTGAAAAGATTAATATGCAAATTGACTGCCATCACAACCTTGAATTTAAGGAATATCTGGAAAAAGAAATATCTAGAGGGAACAGGCAAGCTGAACTTACAAAAATACTTTTTGATGCACAAAAAGGAATGAACGCTATTGATACAATGTCAAACAAAATTAATCTTGCAAAAGGGATAGTTGAACTTCCAGGTAAAGGCGTATATCCGGAAGATTTGTCAAAGGAAGAATTTCACTCAATTCTAACTAAAATGATAAATGAAGGGAAAATAAACGAAGTTAAAAAGATATTAACTCAACGTTCAGTTGTCGAAAGAGCAAACGACGAACTTGTCGGAATAGATTACATTGACAAATTTAGAGAAGATTTTTCCAAAATGGCAGATGAAATTGACAAAGCATCAGAAACTTCTACAAATCAAGACTTCAGTGAATACTTAAAGCTCCAAGCAAAAGCTCTTAGAACAGCTGATCCAATGCTGGATGCTTATGCAGATAAAAAATGGGCAACGCTGCAAGATACCCCGCTTGAGTTCACTATAACAAGAGAAAATTATGAAGATGAGATGACCGGAACAATTGTTGAAAATAAAGAGCTTTCAGCACTGCTTGACAAACACGGAATTAAGCCAATTCCAAAAGATTTTCTTGGCGGCCGTGTTGGAATCGTAAATAAAAAAGGTACAGAAGCTTTAATGGCAATAAAAAAATATCTTCCGACCCTTGCTCAAAATATGCCATATTCTGATGAATATGAACAAAACATCAATCCTAACCAAGATACAAAACAAACAATGGTAGATGTAGATTTAGTAGCCGTAACAGGTGACGTAGGGGCCTACAGAGGCGGAATAACTTTAGCAGAAAATCTCCCAAATGACGATAAGCTCTCTCTTACAATAGGCGGGGGCAGAAGAAACGTTTACCACAGGCAAATACGTTTCATAAGCGATATGAAAAAACTTCAAGAAAGATTGGACGAAATATTGGATAAAGAACAGCATAAGTACTATCTTGATGAAGCTGATCATTGGTTTACGATAGGACATGAGAATGCACACTCTTTAGGGCCTAAAAAAGCTTGTGAAACTCTTGGCAAGTACAGAAACATAATAGAAGAAAATAAAGCAGATATGGGTTCTTTAGCTTTTGTAGACCTGCTTACAGAACTTGGCATGTACACGCAAGAACAAAGAAAACAGATAATTGTGACCACAATAGCTGATAATTTTCTAAAATCAAAACCGACACTAAGCCAAGCCCACAGAGTACGTACAGTAATGCAAAACAAATATTTTTCGGATAGAGGTGCCTACGATATTATTGATGGCAAAATACATGTCAATATAGACAAAGTTGTTCCAATCGCAAAAGAAATGCTCTCAGAAATAATTCGAATACAAATAGAAGGCGATTTTGATAAGGCTGAAAAATATGTTCTTGATAACTTTATCTGGACTGATAATATGGAGCTTATCGCTCAAAAACTTCAAAAGGTCAGCAAATCACTAAACGGGCGAACAGAATCCGAGCTGGCAGAAAAGCTCTTGAATGATTAAAAAACGGGATATAAATCCCGTTTTTTAATTTTGTAACAAAAAGGCAATTTTGAACAATAAAAAACGTTTATATATAAGAGGATAAAATTTAAAGGGGATTTATGGTATCTTTTGCAAGACGAACAGATAGCTATTCTGTTTCAACCTACCAAAATTTGGACGGTTCAAATTACACAATAGCTGCAGTAGAGGAAAAATACAAAGGAGAATCAAGTTATATTTCAGGTTCTCTGGGAGTCGGTACAGACTTTAAGAAAACATTTGACGGAGTGTTGGATCTTAAAGCCGGATTAAACTACGATAAAAAAGGAATAATAAACCAAAATATAAGGGTAAGAACCAAATTAGGCACAAATGCTCAATCAATACAGATAAGGTACTCACCGTTATCTGTAAACGTCCCTGTCGGGGAAAAGACAACATTGTATGCAAATCCTCATTACACAGGGCAAATGAATTTTATGACAAATAAATGGACAAACAGTTTCGGAATATTTGCAGGGGCAACCCAACAGATTAGCAAAGATGTATCTGTATCACTTGAAGCTCAAAGATACAATCTCCAAAAACCAAAAGCAAACGGGCCTGAAAACTGGGGGATTAATGCAATTCTTTCTTGCAAATTCTAATTACTTTACCTCATGCTGAAAAGCCCAAGCAGAATGATTATGGATACTTTCAAAAGCTTCACATTCAACTTCAAATTCTTTTATCACATCAAGATTTCTAAGACTTATAACAGTATCGCGTAAAACATCCTCTACAAATTTCGGATTGTCCCAAGCTTTTTCTGTTACAAATTTTTCGTCTTCTCGCTTTAAAAGAGGATAAACAGGACATGAAGAACAACCCTCTATTAATTCAATCAAATCTTCAATCCATACCTGTTGGCTTTCATCGTAAGACACCTTAACTTTTATAAAAGCTCTTTGGTTGTGAGCACCATTATCTGATATTTCCTTTGAACAAGGACACAAAGTTGTGACAGGAACTGTTACGCCCAAAATAAACTTGTAATCGCCGTTATCAATTCTACCCTCAAATGAGCAATCATAACTCATCGGAGCAAAAAGCCCCGTTACCGGAGATTTTTTGTCAATGAAATAAGTAAAATTAAATTCCAATTCTCCGCTTTGGGCATCAAGATTTTTGATAATTTTTTCAAGACAACCCTTTATATCAACACCCAAGAGATTTTTGTTTTTCCATTCTGCAAGAACCTCTACAAATCTCGACATGTGTGTCCCTTTGTAGTCTCTTGGCAATGAAACATTAACCCTTGCCCTTGCACAAACTACCTGATTAGAATTATTCTTTCTCTGAATTATCAACGGGAGTTCAAGATGCTTAATCCCTACTTTTTGAATATCAACATTTCTGTTATCTTTTAAATTTTGTATATCTTTCATCGTAATATTTCTTAATAAAAAGGCTTAAAATAGCAACTTTTTTTAGTACCTGTACTTTATATAAATATAAAGCTCTCTCTTCTTATTTAAACGGATAGGCCTTGAATATCAAGGTCTTTTTTTTTATCTATTCTTCTGAAGCTTTGTCCAAAAGTTTTCTAATTCTGAGATACCTGTCAAGTTCCACTCTGAACTTGCCTAAATCCTGGTATATCAAATTTGGCATTAAAACTCTATTATCATACTTTGGATCCAAGATATAAACTGTTGGGAAGCCTCCAATACCAATATCATTAACCAATTTTTCGTAAGTCTTGTCCTCAACATTAATCATTACAAAATTATACTTATTTTTGTACAACTTACTCAAAATGCTAAATTTCGGCATAAACTTCATACAATAACCACACCAGTCAACATAAAAGACTGCTAAAATTGGCATTTGCTGAGCTTCCAGAGCCTCTTCATAAGTAACACCGATATGATAATCAGAAGGATGTTTCGGAGCATTCATAAACGAAACTGCCAAAGTAACTGCAGATGTTAGAACTAATACCAAAAATATCCCTAATGTTATAAATAATTTCTTTTTCATAATACCCTCCACTATTAGATTATACTAAAAAAAATTATTCGTACAAGTTTACAATTTTAATAATTCTTAATATAAGACTTGAAATTTTATATACTATAGTATATACTAAGTATATACTAAGTATATACTAAGTGAAGTTTACTCTCGGTCGTCTTGTGTTTAACTGAATAAGAAGGAGTTTAAAGAGGTATGAAAAAAGATTTACCCGTCAAAATGAAGCAGACATCTCAAACATCCAACCCTGCAAAAAATGAAATATTAGAAGGCGATAGTGTTCTTTCAAATTACATTAGAGAAATTTCAGATTACAAACCTCTATCACCAAAAGATGAAAAAGAAATCGCCAGAAAAGCTCAGGATGGAGATGAAGAAGCAAAGCAAAAGCTTATAAAAGCTAACTTAAAACTTGTAGTAACAATTGCAAAAAAAGCAATCCACGTATCAAATCTTCCAATAATAGATCTGATACAAGAAGGCAATATCGGTTTGATGGTTGCAGCAAACAAGTTTAATTACAAACTTGGATACAAATTTGCGACTTATGCAAGCTGGTGGATAAAACAAGCAATGTTCAAAGCAATTTCCGAACAATCGCATTGCATGAAAATCCCTGTTTATATACAAGAGACTCTATCACGTTTTTCTAAACTGAAAAGAGATATGGAACGTGAGAACAACTGTCAAATAAAAACAGAAGATGTAGCCAAAAAGATGAATATTGAACCAAATAAAATTGATACATTCTTATCAGCATATTCAAAATCAATTTCAATAGAAAGCAGCCTTGAAAATTCTGACGGCAAAGAAATGAATATTGCAGATATTCTTGAAGACGAAAAAGCTTCCGCGACAGAAGGGGTTGAATATGAAGACTTAAAAACAGATATTTTAAATGTAATATCAACATTGAAAGAAAGAGAGCAAGAAGTCGTCAAACTCCGTTACGGTCTGGATGACAACGCAAAAATGACACTGGAAGAAATCGGAAACATATATGGTGTCACAAAAGAATGTATTCGACAAACAGAATTGAGAGCCCTAAAGAAAATGCGATTCTCCGTGTTAGGTCAAGAAGTCTTATCCGCTTACATTGACTAAAAGAAGGTAATTTTGTGTTTATTTATAAAAAAGATTTGTTGCCGCAAAAGCGGCATTTTTTATTTTTATAAATATGTTTATAAAAATCTAGTTCTGATATAAGTATTTTGCAGAACATCCATCACCCCAAGTTTTACAAGAAGATATATCTTTTGGATAAGCACCATAGGGTAAAAGCCTACCATCAAAAACAACTAATCTAAAAATATCTTCTCCAATAACATTTGGTTTTTTAAAGCCATTGACATCTACAAAAAAATCAAAACAAGCATTTTCATAAGCATCAGTGCTATTATATGAAGAACAGTTTGAACTAAATATTGTATTGGTTACCCAGATTGCCCCATCTACAGAAATAAATCCAGCATAATTCCTTGAATGAGTATTAAAGCCATTTGGAGAAGACCAATCCCCTGGTTTGTGCCAACAACCTTCTTGTTCTGAATATTGACAAATTTTTGTGCATTTTAATTCTTCACAAACCGCCTTAGAAAGCTCATATCGGTTATTGAAAACAGATTTTATACTGCCGTTATTATCATCTTGTATAGCCTGAAACACCTGAGCCATAGTACTAAATTCCTTTTTCCAAGCGACTATTAATACTTTTTGCTTGTAATTATTAACCATTACTGGCAAGGTCAAAGCAGCGACTAATCCGATTATACCTAAAGTTATCAAAACCTCGGACAGGGTAAAACCAAATTTTCTATAGTGATGTTTTATCTCACTATTATACATTTTATTTATTTTTTTACAAGTATAAAACCCTTGGAAGAAGCTTAGAAACGCCCCCCCCCCGAAATTTCGGCACAACAAATCTTTTTCATAAACTTACCTCCAGATAATCTACAGAGAAATTATAACAAAAAATTAGTTATTGGACAATGCTTGTGAAGTATTATGGAAAATAAAAAATCATTCACTTAGGTATTTATATGAACATCCAGCTCCAGCAGCAAAAGCAAAACTTGTTGTTTCAGCTTCTCCAATATCTTTAGAACAACCGTATGTTCCCATTGAACTGTTAGATTGCCCAGTTGTTCCTACTGCTCCATAAGGTAAAAATTTCAAATCTTCAATATAAACAGTCTTTGAATAGGCTACAGATGCCGCTGAATATTTGGTTGGTAAATTAATTGCATAAACATCCCTTCCTACGACGTTAGGTCCAGATTGTGCGTTGTTTACATCAACCAAAATAGTATAACCGCTACCTGATGTATCTCCAAAATGAACAGCAGCTCCGTTAGCTAATAAAGCGACCTTATTGCACAAATCGTAACCTGACAACCTACCACCTGCGAGTGTCAAATAAACAGAATATACATTCCCTACACCTGCCCAAGGATATTTTTTTCTTGAATTTATGTAGTAATAATTATCACAAATCCCATCATCCCACTCAGAAGTGAATCCACAGGTATCAATCACCTTCAATTTTGATATAATAGCGTCAACAAATTCCCTTGTTAAATCGTAACTATTTGCTTCAGAAACAACCATCCCGGGATTTTCAGCAACTACAAGTACAAACGCGTTATTCAAAATAGAATAGCATTCTTTCCATTTTTCATGAAAATGTTTCTCCTGAATAATATTAAAAACTGGCAAGGTCAAAGCAGCGACTACTCCAATTATACCTAAAGTTATCAAAACCTCGGACAGGGTAAAACCAGATTTTCTATAGTGATGTTTTATCTCACTATTATACATTTTATTTATTTTTTTACAAGTATAAAACCCTTGGAAGAAGCTTAGAAACGCCCCCCCCCCGAAATTTCGGCACAACAAATCTTTTTCATAAACTTACCTCCAGATATTTGACGAGAATATTATAGCAAAAAACTTTCTCAATAACAATATTTCATATAAAAAGTGGTTTACTTAATGATAAAAAACATTAAAATGTTTATATGAGAAAGTTACTCTTATATATTTTATTTGCAATAATAGCCTTCAGCTCCAACTCAAATTTAGCAATTGCAGATGGAGATCTTTGGGACAACTACGGAGATCAAAATGTTTACGGACAAAAAGCTGTTAGCGATGAAGAGTTTCTAAAAGCCTTAGAAAGCAAAAAAGGAAAGAAAAAGAAAGATAAGAATATCCCAAAAGGCGAAAGTTTTCAGCAGAGTAACGAAACAAATGCAATAATCAACGAATCAAAAGAACTTCCAATACTTATGGTACCTTTAGATTTAAAAGTTGATAACAAATTTGTTATTCCAACAGGTCACTACCAAGTTGAAGGCGTGAGAGAAGATGGTAAAACATATTTAAAATTTTATCAAGCACATTACGTTATTGCAAAAATTCCTGCAACAGAAACTCTTGATGACTTTGGAGAAAAGACAATTAACTTTGTAAAAATATTACCCCACGGGCAAAATCATATCCAGGTAATTTACGGCGGAATAGATTTTAATGCATATTCGATAATTGACATCGCACAATAGTATTGCTAAAATATATAAGCTATTAAAGGAGTGATTATGAAAAGAGCAATAGTTATGGTTATTGATTCGATGGGTATCGGTGCAATGGATGATTGCCAAGAATTCAATGACTCTTCAAAATGCAATACTTTAAAAAATGTTTGTGAATTTAATAATGGGCTACATTTGCCCAATATGCAAAAACTTGGTCTAGGTAACATTCAAGATTTTAAAGGAATAGAAAAAGAAACTAATCCAACCGGCCAATATGGCACTATGCTGGAAAAATCAAAAGGCAAAGACACGACAACAGGTCACTGGGAGATGGCTGGCCTTATTTCTCCAAAACCTTTTGCGACATATCCTGAAGGATTTCCGAAAGAACTTGTTGAAGAATTTATCAAGGAAACAGGTTGCAAAGGGATTTTAGCCAACCACCCTGCAAGCGGTACTGCAATAATTGCGGAATTAAATGACGAACATCACAAAACGAAATTTCCTATAGTATACACGAGTGCAGATAGTGTATTTCAAATTGCTGTTGACACAGATTTAATTCCTTTACAAACTCTTTATGATTGGTGTGAGATTGCAAGAAAGATTTTGGATAAAGGGAATTGGAATGTTTCAAGAGTTATTGCAAGACCTTACAAGATAATAGATGGCAAACCTACAAGAATATCAAAAGACAGAAGAGATTATTCAATGGTGCCTTCTCATACTATTTTAAATGATATAAAAAATTCCGGAGGCAGAGTTATTGCTATAGGTAAAATTGAAGATATATTTTCAAAATCCGGAATAACCCATGCAATTCATACAGGTTCAAACAGAGAGGGTTTAAATCTTACATTGAAAGCTGTAAAAAATGAATTAGACCTAAATTCTATAGCATATCCTGACTATAATAAGTCAGAAAATAAAACAGGAGATTTGATTTTCACAAATCTTGTTGATACAGACATGCTTTACGGGCACAGAAATGACCCCAAAGGATACGGTCAGGCAATTGAAGAAATTGATACTTTTGTAGACGATATTATACAAAATATGACAGACGATGACCTGCTTATCATAACAGCTGACCACGGCTGCGACCCTACGGTAGAAGGAACCGATCACACAAGAGAAAAGGTGCCTATTCTCATTTATTCAAAGAGAATTGAGCCCAAAAATCTCGGGGTTATTAACGGATTTGATTATGTTGCAAAAGTTATAAAAGAACAGATTTTTTAATTGAATTTTAAAATTTTTGTATTAAGATAGGAAAGTGAAGAAATTCACAAACGTATTAATTATAAGGAGAAAGTAGAAATGACAGTAAAAGTAAATGATTCTTGTATCGGATGCGGCGCTTGCGAATCAATTTGTGACGCTGTATTTTCAGTAGATGGTATTGCTAAAGTTGATGAAGCTGCAGTTGCTGATAATATGGATTGTGTTAAAGAAGCAGCTGATGCTTGCCCGGTTAGTGCTATCGAAGTAGAATAATCGAAACAAATAATGATAAAAAAATAATCGGTTAGAAATTTAACCGATTATTTTTTTATCTTCTGTATTCACAAACAAACACAATTTTTTGAGCAGTAATATCTGTATCATCCGTTATTGGAACCGTATTTCCAAATTCATTCTTTATCCCTTCTATTTCACAAACATATCTGTCAGAAATTTCCTCGTTGTAATTACTCTCAGAGCCGATTGAATTAAGTTCGCTTTGTCTCATTTCTAAAGCATCGATGCGAGAAGATAAACGACTTTCAATATTTCTCATCTCTTCATGGACGAACAGCATAATATCATCTGATCTGCTTTGCCTTGAGGATTGTCTATTCTGCATAGCATCTTTTTGTGTCTGCTGTTTTTCTTTATCCCCTTTATATTTGTCTGCCATCATCGGTGCACTTATAATCATTACAACTGCAAGAATGATTACAAGAACAATTGCATAACCTATCGTTGAAAGACCTTTATTTTTACCCATTAAAATATCCTTATATTTCCCAGTATATAATAACATATTGTCCTTACTTAGACAAGCAAAATGATAAAACTATTTTTTATTGCTTAAACAGGTAGTTACAAATATTAAATATTGTGCTAATATATTGTTGTAAAATAAAATAAATAAGAGGGGAATATATAAGATGAATAAGTTTAAAAGTTTAGTTTTAGTATTGCTGTTTGCTGCGAGCTTAAGCGTATACGCTCAGTCACCACAAAATTTACTTGTAAATGCTGCTACCGCAACAAGTACAAAACAGACGGTATCATATAGCCTTGTAAACCCCTTAGATATAGTTGCCAGACCAAATTTTTACCTAAATAAAAATGTTAAGATTAAGGCAAAATTCGACAAATTTTCAACGCTCGGATTAGATTACAAACCTGCTATGAGAAGTTCGGAAAAATACATTTCATTTTTAATTCAGCGTCCTGATGTAACTGATCACAATATTCCCCTTTCCGAATTAAAAATATTTTTAGACAGAACAGAGGCAGAAAAACATATTGAACTTAATTCCGGAGATGTTATAGAGTTTAGCGGCAAGGTCTTTTCTAACGCACTGGGAGATGCCTGGATGGATGTTGATAAGTTTACTGTCATAAGTTCAAAGCCGAAAACCGAGGCAAAATAAATCAGCATATAATGGAGTTAAGATATGGGCAATAAGAAAAATGATGTATTTTTGACGATTCACGGGCATTTTTATCAACCGCCGAGAGAAAATCCTTGGTTGGAATCTATTGAATTGCAAGATAGTGCTGCACCTTTTCACGATTGGAATGAAAGGATTAATCAAGAATGTTACAATCCAAACTCCGTTTCCAAAATCGTAGATAACCGCAACAGGATTCTTGATGTCGTAAATAATTATGAATATATCAGCTACAATTTCGGCCCTACTTTGCTCTCTTGGATGGAACATTTTGCTCCCTTAACTTATGAGAGGATAATTAAAGCTGATATTGAAAGTATACCGGAACATAACGGCCACGGAAACGCTATTGCACAAGTATACAACCATATAATAATGCCTCTTGCAAATGAACACGATAAGGAAACCCAAATAAAATGGGGGATACGTGATTTTGAGTACCGTTTCGGAAGAAAACCTGAAGGGATGTGGCTTGCAGAAACAGCCGTTGATGATGACACATTAAGACTTCTAGAAGCTAACGGAATTAAGTTCACAATACTTTCTCCATACCAAGCTGAAAAATTCAGAGAAATAGGTTCCAAAGACTGGACTGATGTAAGTTGGGGCAATATTGATCCCGCAAGGTCCTACAAATACAATATTAAATCTGCTCCGGGCAAATCAATAGATTTATTCTTTTATGATGGAGCTATTTCACGCTCAGTAGCATTTGATGAACTTTTGAAAGATGGTAATAAATTTAGCAAGAGACTAAAAGAAGGAGTATCTGATTGCAGAAATTATCCCCAATTAGTTAATATTGCAACTGATGGCGAAAGTTACGGACATCATACAAAATTTGGGGATATGGCACTTGCTTATGTCGTCAAGATTAAAGCAAAAGACGAAGGTTTTACAATCACAAATTACGGAGAATATCTTGAGAAATACAGAAGTAACTGTGAAGTAGATATAAAACAAGCTTCCAGTTGGAGTTGTTTCCATGGTGTCGGCAGATGGAAAGAAGATTGCGGATGTTCTACAGGAGGGCACCCCGGATGGAATCAACAATGGAGAAAACCTCTAAGAGAAGCTCTTGATTACCTTAGAGATGAGCTAGCATTGATATTCGAACAATATGGGAAAAAGTATTTTACGGATGTTTGGTCTGTAAGAAATAAATACATAAACGTAATTTTAGATCGCAATGATATGAATGTAAAGAATTTTCAACATGAAAATTTCCTTCCGGATCTTTCCGATGAGGACAAAGTCCACGGTATGGAACTTTTGGAAATTCAACGCCAAGCGATGCTAATGTACACGAGTTGCGGATGGTTTTTCTCTGAAATATCAGGAATTGAAACCGTCCAAATAATGAAATATGCAGCACGTGCTATGCAGCTTGCATCAAGATTTACTGACAAAAATCTTGAAGAAAATTTCCTAAACATTTTATCGCAGGCTAAAAGCAATATCCCTGAGCACGGTACGGGCAAAGACATTTTTGAAAGATTTGTCAAACCTTCTATTGTTACACCGAAACAAATTGCAAGTCTCTGGGCTCTATCATCACTTTATCAGGATTTTGAAGATGAAGAACAAGTTTATTGCTACACAATAACTAAAAAAGCTTATAAAAAAGTTCATAAAGGCACCTCAACTTTTGTGACAGGGCATATTGAAATCCAATCAAAAATAACTCTTCAAAAATCTAACCTTGTTTTCGCCTTAATGCAATACGCAGGCGGAGATTTCCACTGTGCAATCAAAGAATACTCTGATGATGCGGAATTTAATAAACTTAAAAACGATTTAATTAAAGTTTACCTTATGAATACAATTACCGAAATTATAAGGGCAATGGATGAATACTTTGGGAAAGAATATTTTACATTGAAAGATATATTTATTGAGGAGAGAAGAAAAATTTTACAAATTCTACTAAAGGGTAAACTTGCTAAATTCTCCCAAATATACCAGCAGATGTACGATGATGGAAAAGGTGCAATATACAACCTTCAAGGTCTTGGATTGAATATCCCGGATGAATTCAAAATATCCGCAGCATATGCTCTAAGTCACAAATTTAATGACATAGTAACACATTCCGGCGGCTTCTTGGATGAAGATATGATACAGCAAGCTGTTGATATAAATTTCGAGGCAAAAAGGATAGAAATTACTCTTGATAAAAAAAGTTCAAATTTAATATTCAGTAAAAAAATCCTTCAAAATGTCAACAGACTTGTCCATAGTTTTGAAATTCAACAAGCTGAAGTTATACTTGAAATATTCGATACTATAGAAAAATTAGAACTTCAAGTGGATATTTCTGAGGCTCAAAATACCTACTTCTCAAAAATTTACCACAGAATTGGGGATATTATAGATTCTGATTCGGGTAACAAACGTTCTTCAAACATTAGATTTATTGAAATGCTTCTTGATATAGGAAGTAAACTGAATATTAATACGGAATTCTATCAAAAAAAACTTGATAAGCTGTTATTACAATAGTTACTACCAATTTTCAGAGCCATATTTTTTGTATAACTCAATATTTTTTTGAAGTTTGTGTTCCACTGCAGCTATCTTTTTTAAGGTTTCGGAATCCTTAGTACGCTGAGCAAGTAACTTGAGTTCCAGCAATTCTTCTTTTGCTCGGCGAACTTTTTGTTTATCCTCTTCACGTTTCCAAAAAAGCCAGCCTTCAAAACCACATCCGGGAGGAACAATAGCCCAAGGCGATGACGGGAAATATCTGCAAAGTGTAGGTCTGTTCTCATAATTCCCGCACAAATTATCTGATTTTAAAAATTTGCAACGATAATACGTCATTTCTTTTTCATTATAATTACCGTCTTCTTTTAACCTGTTTTCAATATTTTCAACGATTTCAGCATCAACTTTTTTCGCGTCATAAACACTCTTATACGGCTCAAAAATAGATAAAAAATCAATAGCACCTTGATCATTAGCTTCTGCCATTTGTTTTAATTTTTCATAAGGCAAAGGTGCAGTGACAACACGACAGCACTTTCCACACATTTTACAAAGATACTGCGGACGTTTTGATAAATAATTTTCTTCGTAAGAGCCCATAATTTTATTATATATATCATGTAATATTAAAAGAAATTATGTAATATTTCTTAAAAAATACGCAATAAATTTATAACTAATTACTTTATTAATATAAGGTAGTATTTGAAGGTAGTTTTATATGCAAAATCCTGTAGGTCAGCAAAACATACAACAAAACATAGTTCCAGGGAACAATCAATACCAGAGCACTGTGTCTCAACCACAGAATTCTCAGGTGCAACAGTATGTATCTCCTCAAACTATCAGTCCACAAGCTCAAAATTTACAAGTTCCAAATTATTCGGGGGTAAATATCCAAATCTTTAACCCAACAGTAACTACTCCCGGTGCAACTGCCCCTGTTTATAACGTTAATTCGCCAAACTATGGAACAAATCCTGTAAACGGATGCTATCCTTCAGGGTATTACACAAACAATTGGGCAAATCCTTCAAACAACAATAATAGTAATAACAACGTAAGCAATACAAGCAAAAATATAACAGAAACCACAACAAAGAACGAAAAGAAAACTGAAAAGCGAGAAATTGTTCAACTGACAGACGATTATATCAGAAATCTTGAAAACTATCTAAACAGCCAAAACAAAGATGTAAGGCTTATGGGTGCAAAGGAGGTAGTTGCAAGACTTGAAGAAGATAAATCAAGAAAAGATGATAAAGCATTAAATGCATTAATTAATAAAATGCTTCAAGATCCTTACTCTCCGGTCAAAGTTCTTGCAATGAGTGCACTTGATTCAAGAATTGCAACAGGCGATAATTATACAGTCGGTCTGTTGACACAAATGCAAAACTCTCAATCAGGATACGGGCAAGATGCACTTCAGGCAACAAATATTCTGCTCAAAATGTCGGGACAAAAAGTGGAAAAAGAATTTGAAGTAAAAGATGATAAAAAAGCATCTAATAACAACGGAAAATAATAGGTAAAAAATGAGTATCAGAACAGCTCTAACATCAGTGACAAATAATTTTACAAAATATCTGGCAAAAGGTGTAGGCGTTGCCGCACTCGGTGTTGTTGCCTATGACTCGCACGTTGTAGGGAAACTTCAGGCAGATGTCTATGCCAAATCAGGAGATGCAAACGCAGGAATAAAAGCATTTGATAATACCCAGTATTTGTCAAGTCCAAGCGTAACAACTTCAAAGCTAAAAAATGAGGTATTTAAATTTGAACTTGACAGCAACATCAGAAGTTTTGTAAACTCAGCAATCGGCTATATTAAAGGCTTTGGAACAATGCTTATAGATAATGTTGTACCTCTCGGACTTGGCCTTGGAGCTTTGTTGGGCAAAGGCAAATGGTCAAAAGGTTCTGCTATAGGACTTGGAGTTTATAGTGTAATCAAAATATTTAAAGACGTCTTGGGATTTGGACATTACAACGACTTGAACAAAAGGTTCTAACTTTACTCTTTTCTACAAGACAAATAATTAATTATCCTCAAGCCATTTTTCATATAAATCAGGACGCTTAGTTTTCGTTCTTTCAATGCTTTTTTGGAGTCTGAATTCTGATATATCCTTATGGTTTCCGTTTAACAAAACCTCGGGAACTTTTAAGCCTCTGTATTCTCGTGGTTTTGTGTAATGAGGATACTCTAAAAGACCGTTTGAAAAACTATCTTCATCAGCCGATTCAATTTTTCCTAAAGTACCTTCCAATTTTCGGCTTACAGCATCAATTAAACAAAGAGCAGGAAGCTCCCCGCCTGTTAATACAAAATCCCCGATAGATATTTCTCTTGGTCTTATGATATCTCTAATTCGCTCATCAAAACCCTCATAGTGTCCGCATAGCAAAACAATCTGTTCATATTTTGCAAGTTCATTTACAATCTTGTCATTCAATTGTTCTCCTTGGGGAGAAAGCATAATAACGCAAGAATTATCCAGACGTTTTACGCTCTCGAAAGCATCAACATAAGGCTGAGGCATTAAAACCATACCTGCCCCGCCACCATAAGGAGTATCATCAACCTTTTTGTGTTTATTTAAAGTATAATCTCTGGGATTAATTGCATTTATCGAAACAACACCGGCTTCAACAGCACGTTTGATAATACTATAATTGCAATAATCCTCTATCATTTCGGGAAAAAGAGAAAGAACATCAAAAATCATTCTATCAATCCCTCAATATTTTTGATAACAACCTTCTTGTCTCTAATGCTAACATCAGTAACAATTGCTTTGACAAAAGGAATTAAAACTACCTTTTTTGAATTTGTTTTTACAGAAAGTAAATCACTGGCTCCATTGTTTGATACTCCAACAACAAAACCTAATTTTTTATCATTTTCATCAAAAACCTCAAGACCTACAAGCTCGTCTATCAGAAATTCATCTTCCTCAAGATTTTCTCTTATCGTTTCTTCTTCAACGTACAAAAACGCACCTTTGTAGTCTAACAATTCATTAATAGAGTTTATCCCCTCAAACTTTACCAAAGCAAAGTTTTTGTGAAGTCTTACACTCTCAATCTTTAATGACCTGTAATCATTATCTGTCTTCACAAATACTTCTTTCAAAGAACAAAAGAAATCCTCTTGATTTTTAGTGAAACCTACTTTAGCCTCACCTTTTATTCCATGAAAGTTCAAAATTTTCCCGACAGAAATATACTTTGCCATAACAGTTAAGATTCCGGAGCTTCTTCTGTTTTCTTAGGTTTTCTACCTCTTTTTGGCTTAACTTCCTCAGCAGGCTTTTCAGCTTCGGAACCACTTTCGCTCACTTCTGGCTTAGCCTCAGATTCCTTCTTTTTAAATTCTTCCGGCACATCAGGTCTATCCTGGTTCCAACGGCTAAGACCCATTTGAGAACGAATAAGCCCAATTCCTACATGCACACGCCATTCATCCATCTTTAACTGAGCTGCAATAATCTTGTGACAGCCAATTGGAGGAACAGGTAATAAAGGTTCATATAAATTTTTGATAGCGAATAACTGATCAGGCGAAATTGCCAACTTTCTTTTCGGGAAAGGAAGCTTTGGCAACATCATCTTTTGTCTAACAAGATTAATACCAAAGAAAACTTTTCTTGGTTCCAAACCAATTTTTTCGCCGATAACTTCATGGCAATCCGGATTTGGTAACGGTAACATTGCCTTGTAAAGCTTTTCTATTAATTCCAACTGCTCCTTACTAACAAGTAGTTGTTTTGGTCCTTTATTCTTCGGACGTCTGTTTTGGAAATTAGGTCTTCCTCCAGGGCGTCTGTTTTGGAAATTATTATTTTTGTTAAATCCACCCTGCTGAGATCTATAACCACCTTGAGGTCTGTTATAACCGCCTCTGTTGTCCCTATTTCTGTTATTATTATTGCGATTATAACCACCTTGATTGTAGTTACGATTGCCGTAATTATTATTTTGATAATTTCTTTGAGGTCTTTGGTACCTTTGAGGTTCGGGGTTCCCACCTGCACTATAATATCTTGGGGGTTCTTCAGTACCGCCTGCACTATAGCCATTTAAAGGTTCCTGACTTACCGTCGGTGTTTCAGATTTCTGTTCACTTGGTGCGGGAGATGCAGGATTAATCATCATACTCTTGTCGGGGTACAAACAGTCAGGACATATAACTCTTTTGGGGTTTTTTGTCTCAAACTCACGACCACATTTGATACACTTGTTTACATACATAATAAAAGCCTCTTAATTAAAAAAATAATAACGTAATTCCGGGTTAATAAAAGATAAGAATTTCTCCTCAGTGTAAAAAATCGATTTCTAACTTTATATCAATATACATATTATAGCATGCCTGCCAAATAATTGCAAGTGTCAAGTTTACTTTTCAAGCATAAAGGTCACAGGGCCGTCATTTATAAGCTCGACATCCATCATTGCTCTGAACTTTCCTGTCTTAACGGGGATTTGAAAGTCACTTAAGTATTTAATAAAATATTCGTATAAGTCAACAGCTTTTTGCGGATTTGCAGCATTGTCAAAAGACGGTCTTGTTCCTTTTCTGCAATCCCCGCACAGAGTAAATTGGGATACAACAAGAATTTCTCCTTTTACATCTTTTATTGATAAATTCATCTTTTCATTTTCGTCTTCAAAAATTCTCAAAACCGATATTTTCTGAGCTAATTTTTCGGCATTTTCCTGCTCATCAGATTTTTCAACCCCGAGAAATACCAATAGCCCCTTATCTATAGACGAATAAAGCTCATTATTTATAATTACAGATGCTCTTTTTACTCTTTGAATTAGTGCCTTCATTTCTTAAGATTACACCAAATAAAATAACTTGACAAATTTGTCCTTAACAATAAGGGAAAGTTCAGTACTTACTGTTCTCTTGAAACTGAAAGAGACGATCTTGTTACCCAATGTAAAAACAAACACCCCGAAGACCACCACAAAGCACACTGCTATTACGCTTTATTGATGAAGGATAACTGGGAAATAAAAGAAGACTATCCTTGGGCAATAAAATAGGATTATTTTACTTTTCCGCTCAATTGCCCGCAGGCCGCATCTATATCTGCACCGCGTTCCAATCTTACGGTAACCTTTTTGCCTGACTGTTCCAAAAGGGATTTAAAACGCATAATGGAATTGTTTGAAGGTTTTTGATAATCATTTTTTTCTGTCGAATTATAAGGGATAAGATTAACATTGCATTTCAAATCATGAAGATATGAAACAAGCTCTTTTGCACTCTGCAAAGTATCGTTCAAATCCTTTATAAGCAAATATTCTATTGTTATTCGACGTCCTGTTTTTGCGATATAGTTTTTCAACGTTTTTTTCAATTCAGGCATAGGATATTTATCTTCAATCTGCATTAATTTTCGTCTTATTTCATGATTTGGGGCGTGCAACGATAGAGCCAGAGTAGATTGCATGTCAATATTTGCAAGTTTTTCAATCCCAGGGATTATACCTGATGTAGAGATTGTCAGACGTCTTGCACCTATTTGGAAATTTTCGTTAAAAATTTCCATTGCCTTTAAGACATTATCTAAGTTTAAAAGAGGTTCACCCTGCCCCATAAAAACAACATTTGTAACCTTTAAACCAGTATCTCTTTGAATTGTCAAAACCTGTTCTACAATTTCTTTGTACGTAAGATTCCTTATAAACCCACGTTTACCTGTCGCACAAAAAGAACAATTAACTGCACAACCGACTTGTGAGCTTACGCAAGCTGTCAAATTTGCACGGTTGTCAAACCTCATTAATACAGTTTCAACACACTGTCCATCTGGATATTCAAGTAAGTATTTCAACGTTCCATCAGAACTTTCTTGTTTGACTTTAATCTTGGTATCAGTTACTGTTGCAATGTCTTTAAGCTGCTCTCTGAACTTTACTGATAAATCTGTCATCTCATCTATACTTTTAACAGATTTCAAATAAATCCAATTATGAATCTGGCGAGCTCGAAATTTTGATGCTTTCAATCCATCCGTTATTTTTTCAATTTCTTCAAGAGTAAGACCTGATAATATTTTCATAATATCTCTTTCTTATAAGGGATTTTCTCCCTGTAATAATCAATAATTTCTACCATTGCATGTAACATCAAAGCCACAGGCTCGACCTGCTCCTTCCAATCATAATACCCGCATGATTTGGGGAGTATACTCAAAGGATTGTCAGGGAAATCTCTGCATATCTGAGGACGATTTTCATAATCTGAACACTTTTTACAATCAGTCAGTTTCGGGCAGTGGTAAAAATAAACATCTTCGCTTAAATTATCTTCCAATAATTTGATATATTCAGGATAAATTTTTCTTGCTTCTTCCTTCGACTCGTACGGAACAAAAATACTCACAAATTGCGAAGCAAATTTATCTCCGTTCTTTGCTTTCTCTTTTAATTCTTCAGGAGAAAACTCAGAGCAAGCTAGATTACAACAAGTAGCACAACCTTTACAAGAAAAATTACTTCTAAATACCAAAAGTTCATTCCATTTTCGATAAATTTCATGAGATATATCGTTTTCAAACATATCTAAAACAGCAATCTGCCAATTTTCTCCGTCGCTGTCTTTTTCAAATTCATCGAAAATATCTCCAACAAAATCCTTTGGCTTTATCTCATCAACTCGTTGTTTTATTAAGTCTAAAGTTGATAAAAATATTTCACGATATTTTTTTCTGGTATTTGAAATTGATTCCGATAAATCCTGCATAAATACAGTTTAGCATAAAAATTTTATTCATTACCAAATAAAAAATTATACATCGTCTGCATCAAAGTATCCATCGCAGAGCCACCGTTTTCACTTGAAGGCTTAACCAAATTCATTGATCTGCCGCTATAGTCTACAACTTTAATTTTACCGTCAACTTTACCCGGTTTGTCACCATTGTGACCAATCGACATATCGAAAAGTGACATCATTGCGGCAACCTCTTTTTTATCTGCTTTTCCGTCTTTATTCATATCAAGATGTGCAAAAACGTTACGTGCCATAACTTTTTGTTCATCAGGACTTATTTCATCAGACATTGACGGATCAACTTGTGATTTTACAAACTCATTTTCTGTAAGTTTATTATCTTTATTACCATGTACGCTATCGACATAATTGATGTATGACTCACCAAAGTTTAGAAATCCATTTTTGTACATATCTTTCATTCTTTGGATTTCTTCCGGCGTTTTGTTTTTTTTATCTGCAAGAGTCCTATATTCATCGGATAAAACTTCGAAAGTCTTATTAGAAATTCTAAAATTTTCTCTTTCACGTTGTTCTTCGGTTGTTATAGTTCCATTTAATATATTCCCGATTAAATTTTCGTAATCCTTACTTGCCTCTTTTGTAAATTTTTCAAACTGTGCACCCTGTGTAGCTGATACTCTTTGAATTGAATTAGTTCCCATAAAAAATCCCCTCAATAATCCCTTATACTTCTATAAAAAAATTTCTTGAGAGGAAATTTACGAAATTAATCCATTTGTTAACAAATATTAAATTATACTTACGAAATATCCCATCTTCCGCAAGTACCACCCCAACGGGCGATAATATTTCCCTTAATATCCTTAATCTTTTCAACGTGTTGAACTTCTTGCCCACCCTCAACAATTGTTATAACTTCACAATTATTTGAGCATCCTGTACAATCACAGGTGATAGAATGGAAGTGCATTTCTCCAACCTGCCAGCCTTTGAACTTTGTTGGAGCTTCAGTATACTGATGGTTTTCCATAGCGAGCAATGCTGCACCTATTGCACCCATTGTCTGGTGGTTTTCAGGAACTACAACTTTGTGCCCCAAAGCTTCTTCAAAAGCTTTCACCATACCTGAATTTGTTGCGACACCACCCTGGAAAGAGAACACTGGCAAAAGTTCTTTACCGAGTGCCAAATTTGAAAGATAATTTCTTACCAAAGCCTGACACAAACCATATAACAAATCTTCTACTGGATAACCAAGCTGCTGTTTATGGATTAAATCACTCTCTGCAAAAACCCCGCAACGCCCTGCGATACGTGCCGGATTTGTAGATTTCAAAGCAGTTGTCCCAAAGTCTTGAATTGGAACATTCAACCTGTTAGCCTGTTGATCAAGAAAACTTCCTGTTCCGGCTGCACAAACAGTATTCATTGCAAAATCAGTTACAATACCGTCACGAAGAATAATAATTTTGCTATCTTGTCCACCGATTTCCAAAATTGTTTGAACTCCCGGGACATTAATGCTAGCCGCAACAGCATGAGCTGTGATTTCATTTTTTATAACATCTGCACCAACCAAAGCTCCCGCAAGGTTTCTTCCGGAACCTGTTGTACCGACCCCCATAACTTCATAGTCAGTAAGCTTTTTTGAATATAATTCATTCAAACCTTTTTGAACAGCCATGACAGGTTTTCCTGCAGTTCTGAGCATATAACTATCTACATATTTGCCTTTTTCATCAACAAGAGCGAGCTTTGTTGTTACAGACCCAACATCTATCCCTAAATATACTGTTAAACTCATATTTTTTTTCCCTTCTCGAATAAATTTTCTATTTATGCAATAGAGTTTATCATGAAAAAGAAAACAATAAAACTACTAAAAATCTATTTTGTCAAAATATTTTGGATCTTTCATTGCAGCATGCGTACAACTTATTCCGTCGTTTACATTTGAAGATGTACTGTTTTTATAATATGCATAACACCCACCTCTATCAGTATAGTTATTTGTAAGCTTATTCGCAGATGTATAATCAAAATCAAATAAATCTATACCCCATTTGTTTGGTCCTCTATCATTTCCGTTAATATCAAAAGGGATATTTATAACATTATCTCTTGTACAAACATTATACATAATCCCATCAGATGATATGAAACTATTAAAAACTGGATTTGAACAACAACCTGCAGGGCAATAATGCATAGTAGTTGTAGAACCTTTTAAAGATACATAATATGGATTTACGTCTTTAGTTTTTGTTCTTGTTTCTAAGGTCCCTGACAAATATGAATAAAAATGTTTCCTTAACTCTGTTCCCTTGCCATAATAATATGTTCCCCATAAATCCCCGCCAACATCGTCTTGCATACGAGTAACGGCCTGATTTATTACCGCAACTGCTCTATCAAATTGAGTTTTCATAACTTTCCTTTGATAGCCTTTTATCACTCCGGGAAGAACCAACGCCGCAACAACTCCTATAATTCCAAGAGTTATTAATACCTCAGCGAGAGTAAATGCAAATCTTTTGCAATAGTGATGTTTTATATCACTATTATAGCATTCATTCTTTTTTTTACAAGAGAGGAACCGGATACCTAAGCTGTGAGGGCCCCCCCCCCGGAATTCTCTGTTAATCTAATTTTAATCTTTTCCATTGCTCATCGCTCCTTAAATATTGTTTAACATTATTATAGTAACAAATTTTTGCAGCTTTTGCAATATACTCTCATATTACCAAGGATAATCGTCACTGATTTTCCAACCGTCACGTTCTATTAATGCTCCACATAGTCTACCCCAAGCATTTTTATTACAGCCTGAAATAGAATCATTTAATAAGACATCTCTTGACACATTTTTACTTGTTAGACCCCAAAAATTAAGTTTGCTTACTCCTGAAGTATTTAAATAATAGCCGAAAACATCTTTACCTAAAATATTTGGAGCTTTTAACCCATTTAAATCAACATAAATTATCAAATCACTCAATAAACCTGTATTCCCATTACTATTCACTGATAAAAAAATTATAGATTCATCTTTCAAAAACATCGTATAAAATAATCTAGTATGGAATTGATTAACCAAGGCATTATTCATATATCTATACGTATTTGGGACTTTAGCACACGAAATACCGCAATCATCCATTACATCCAAATAAGGTAAAAAGTATTTTTTAGCAACTATCGGTAAAACAGCATTTATATTACTATTACCTTCTCCCATTTCTCCAAAATCAAAACTCCACCCACTTGGGTCACCATAATCATTTATGGCTTTTGTAAACATCTGAGAAATTGTTGCATAATTTTTTTTAAGCCTATTTACAGTAACTTTTTTTTGATAATTAGTTACCAAAGTTGGTATAGTTATTGCCGCAATAACCCCTATAATACCAAGTGTTATTAATACTTCTGCAAGAGTAAACGCAGATTTTTTATCGTGATGTATCATGTCACTATTATGACATTTTTGCATTTTTACGCAACTACTTAGTTGAAGAAGCTCTGAACTGCCCCCCCCCCGAAGTTTTCCAAAACAAATTGCTTCATACTTTTAAGTTCCTTCTTTTTCGTTAATATTCTAATTACATGATATAGTTTATCACAAAATTAAAAGTATTTACAAATAAAGCCTTTTACTCTTTATAAGTATTTATCAATTATTGAAATTATTTTCTGATTAGACAATCTTTATATCTCTTTTTATTATCGTTATAACACTTGTCATGTAGGTAATACCTTGGTAAACAAAATTGAGCATTAGTGTCAATAGAACTATCAAATACTAAAGGATAACTACAATTGGCAAACCACAATTCGCGAGGATAAGACAAAATATTACCTTTTTGTATTTCAAACAACATTGCATCATAGCCTATAATATTTGGAGACTTTGAGCCATTTGCATCTATTATAATATAATTTACATTCCAAGATGGAAACTGAGAAATTGCACTGCCATCAGGTAAAAGCCACAAATATCTTCCCATAAGTTGGCCGCCATAAACAGTTGTTTTTTTATCTTTTTTTATATCTGGAAAATATTTATAAAAATTTTCCATACTTTTATATCCACCACCAGGTTGAGTATCAGAATAAGTCTTAGCAAGGTTTTCATCCCCTTCATCATAGCCCATTTTAATTAAAGCATCTGAAACAACAGAAAAAGTTTTCTTTATCTTTTTATCATAAACATCAAATTGATATCGATATATAAAGTTGGGAAGAACTAATGCTGCAACTATTCCAATTATCCCAAGAGTTATTAATACCTCAGCGAGAGTAAATCCTCTTTTCATAGACAACCTCCTGATTATAAAAATATTAAATGTGCTAATATTAGCACAACTTGTTTCAATATTAGCACTATTATTACAATTATGCAAGATTTTTTTAAAGAAAACAAAAAATATTTACAAACTAAATTAGGGGATTTGATAAAAAAAGAAAGGCTTAAAACTAACAAATCAATATCTCTTTTATCTGCAGAAATAGGACTGACAAAATCAATTCTTGCCGACACTGAAAAAGGGATAAAAGACCCGCAATTAAGTACATTGTGGAGATTAGCTCAAGGGCTCAACGTCCCGCTTTCTGATCTTATTGAGGAGCTTGAAAAGGAGTTAGGAAAACATTTTTCACTAATTGAACAATAAAAAAAACTTCGCCCAGTCTCTACCAAGCGAAGTTTTTTATTTATAAATTTACCTGTTATTTTGCTTTATTAGGTATTCTCATTGCATAGAATGAACGAACAACAAATATCAAGGCAATTACCAAGAATATCCATCCTGCAATAGGTGCAACATTTCTAAAGTTTTGAGAAATTGCAATTTCCATTGCAAGAAGACCGAATAAAGTTGTAAATTTAATGATTGGGTTCATAGCTACTGATGATGTATCTTTGAAAGGATCACCAACAGTATCCCCTACTACAGTTGCTTCATGTAGCGGAGTTCCCTTTTCTGCCAAGTCAACTTCAACAATTTTCTTAGCATTATCCCAGCATCCGCCTGCGTTTGCCATAAATACAGCTTGGAACAAGCCAAATACAGCAATTGCAATCAAGTAGCTTACGAAGAATGCTACAGGTGCAGATGTTGAACAACTTGGAGCTGACAAGCAAGCAAAAGCAAGTGCAAATGCAAACAATGCGATAAAGATATTTACCATACCTTTTTGTGCATATTGTGTACAAATTTTTACAACTTCTTTTGAATTTGCAACGTTTGCTGACTTAGAATCAGCGTCACCCAATTTAATATTATCCTTAATATATTCAGTTGCAGAATATGCACCTGTTGTTACAGCCTGCATTGATGCTCCTGAGAACCAGTAAATTACTGCACCGCCTGACAAGAAACCAAGCAATGTATAAGGATTTAACATATTCAAAATCATTTCAGGTTCAATACCCAAAGTTGATTTGATAACAAGAATCAGTGAGAAAATCATTGTAGTAGCACCAACAACAGCTGTACCAATCAATACAGGTTTTGAAGTTGCTTTGAATGTATTTCCTGCACCATCATTTTCTTCTAAGTATTTTTTTGCATTATCAAAGTCAGGTTTGAATGAAAAATCTTTTTCAATTTCTTCCCCAACATTTGGAATGTCTTCAATCAAAGATAATTCGTAAACTGATTGAGCATTGTCGGTTACAGGTCCGTATGAATCAACTGCGATTGTAACAGGTCCCATACCCAAGAAACCAAATGCTACTAAACCAAATGCAAATACCGAAGGATAAATCATCAAAGATTCCGGTATATATGTTGATGCAACATAAGCCAATCCCATCAACAATACGATTACCATACCAATCCAAAATCCTGAGAAGTTACCAGAAACAATACCTGAAAGAATTGTTAGTGATGCACCACCTTCTCTTGATGCTGTTACAACTTCTTCAGTATGTTTAGCTTTTGGAGAAGTAAAGATTTTTGTAAATTCAGGAATTAAGGCTGCACCTAAAGTTCCGCAAGAAATAATTGAAGAAAGTACAAGCCATAAATTTCCACCTAAATCTGCTAATAACCAATGGCTTACACCAAAAGTCATTACAATTGATAAAATAGATGTTAACCAAACAAGGTTAGTTAACGGTTTTTCGAAATCAAATTTTTCTGTTTTAGCTGCATAAAATTTGTCAGCAACACCATTAATCCAGTATGAAACAACTGAAGTAACAATCATCAAAAATCTCATAACGAAAATCCAAGTTAACAATTGAACTTGGTTAGCTTCTCCTGCCACAGCAAGTAAAATAAATGAAACAAGAGCAACACCAGTTACACCATATGTTTCAAAACCGTCAGCAGTAGGTCCGATAGAATCGCCGGCATTATCACCTGTACAATCGGCAATTACACCAGGGTTTCTAGGATCATCTTCTTTAATTCCAAATTGAATTTTCATCAAATCGGAACCGATATCTGCGATTTTTGTAAAAATACCACCTGCAACACGAAGAGCAGATGCACCTAATGATTCACCAATTGCAAAACCTATGAAACATGCTCCAGCAATTTCACCAGGTACAAACAACAAGATGATTAACATCATAATAAGTTCAACAGATACAAGACAAACACCAATTGACATACCTGCTTTCAAAGGTATATTCATAACATTTAGCGGATTGCCTTTCAATGATGCGAATGCAGTTCTTGAGTTAGCAAGGGTATTCATTCTGATACCGAACCAAGCTACGCCGTAAGAACCCAAAATACCGATAACTGACCAAGCCAAAATTATCAATACATTTGTCAAAGGCATGTGCTGCAAATAACCAAAGTAAAATGCAATACACAGACCAATTAATACTTCAAGTACTAAAAGGAATTTACCTTGCTGTATCAAATAAGTTTTACAAGTTTCAAAAATAGTGTTACCAACATCAGCCATTGCCTTGTGAACATCTAATTTCTTAATTCGTAAAAATTCAATAAATCCGAATATCAAACCTACAACAGAAATTGCAATACCTATTAGCAATAAATTAAAGCTATCAGGACTTGCATTTTTGATACTCGGAACAACTAAATCTGCTTCGCTTGCAAGTACAGGCGAAACACCCATAAGCAACATAGCTAAAAGAGCCATCAATGCTTTTGGAGAAGTCAACTTTTTAATCATAATCTCTCCTTCACTAAAATAAGTTGTCCTACCTCAAACTAATGTTACTATTATAAAACAAACTAAAATTTTTACAATAATGTAAAGAAAAGTCATAAATAATCTTAAAGAGTCCTAATATAGGTAAACGTCTTCTAGCAGTTTTATTTCAAATTCACTGCCCGCGGGTATGGAAATTCTTCCGCCTTTAGACCAAAGAGCAAACAAAGGTGATCCTACGAGATTTACAGCATAAACGACCATGCCTGTTAAAACAGGGATAGGAGAAATTAAAATCCCGACAGGATTGTCTGCAAGTTTTGAAGAAGTTCTTCTTGTTTTTTTGTAAAAATTTTCTCCCTTGTCTATTTGATTAGCAACACCTTTCCAATAAGTCCGTTTACCCTTCATATTGTTGAAGAATATTTTTTTCATATTCGCCTTTGTAATTTTACCATTAACACTTGTTGTTCGCCCATTTACCGTAATACTATCAACCGCCAGTACAACAAGACCTCCGTTGCCGCTCATTTGAGGTTGATGAGAATCCGTTACGACAGCTGTAAACTTCGTTCCTGTAGGGACAGTTATATACCTTTGCGTCACAGGCTGGATTGATGTAAAAGAGACTTTAGCACCTGTTTTGAGATAATCTGATATAACAGAATTTGATTTAACCTTAAATTTGGTCCATTTTTTTATCCTAATAGCAGTTGATTTATCGTATTTGTAGTCATTTTGAAACTTTTTAACTCCGATTTGGGGTTTAGCATCAGGCGTTACGGGCAAAGTTTTTGGCGGAGTTGATGCATGATTAGTTGTTGAAGTTGATACAGGTTTTGACGGAGCAACTTTTGGCAACGCAGGAAGAGTTTGCTCCAATTTAGAAGGATCATAAGTTCTCCTTATTTCGTCATCAACAGAAGTATCAAGTTCAAATGAAAAAACAGGACTTGAAAGCAAAATACAGGATATAAATATTATACTAATATTTTTTACTAACATTTTTTATTTGCACCCTCATAAAATTGTACAATTCATAGATATCAGTATTTGTTCTTAAAACAGGATAGATTAAAAATAAAGTACAAACCATCTATGTAAAATCAGCAATATTCATAGACAAGAAAATATTTTTTGAATATCCAATCTTTAATTCATCACAAACCTATTTTAGCATTTCATTAATGGCTTTTGCCGCTTTTTTACCTGCTCCCATTGCATTAATAGCATTAGATTCTCCAACAGGAGCGACATCACCACCTGCATAAACAGTTGGAATATTAGTTGCACGCGTCTCTCCATCAACTGTGATATAACCTTTTTTATCAGTCAAAATCTCTATACCATCAGCCTCTGCCGAACGTTGAATTATAGGGTTTGGGCCTGTACCTAATGCCACAATTACAGTGTCTAGTTCCACTACTTCCGTCTTACCAGTTGCAACAGGGCGTCTTCTACCTGACTCATCAGGTTCACCAAGTTCCATAACTTCTAGTTCCACAGCCTTTACGTAACCGTTTTCGCCAAGAATTTCTTTTGGTGCATATAAAAATTTAAACACAACACCTTCTTCTTTAGCATGTCTTATTTCTTCCAAACGGGCAGGGAGTTCTTTTTCTGTTCTTCTGTAAATTATATAAACCTCTTCAAATCCTACACGTACTGCAGTCCTTGCGGCATCCATCGCAACATTACCACCACCAAAAACTGCAACTTTTTTCCCGACTTTTAAAGGTGTAGGGCTGTCCGACTGTCCCGCATGCATCAAGTTTACCCTTGTTAAAAATTCGTTTGCAGAGAATACTCCGTTTAAATTTTCGCCGGGGACATGAAGCATTTTTGGCAAGCCTGCACCTGAACATATAAATATTGCATCAAAACCGTCTTCTTTTAACTGTTTTAAAGTAACAGATTTTCCAACAACAACGTTTGTATGGAATTTTACCCCCATAGCTTTCAAATTTTCAATTTCTCTGTCCAAAACGACTCTAGGTAACCTAAAGGGAGGTATACCATATCTCAAAACACCACCCAATTCATGTAATGCTTCAAATACTTCTACATCATGACCTTCTTTTCGCAAATCACAAGCTGCTGTCATTCCTGCACATCCAGAACCAACCACGGCGACTTTTTTGCCGGAAGGTTTAATCTCGGGCATTTCTGCTTTTGTATTGTCTCCAACGTATCTTTCTAATGCTCCTATAGCAACAGATTCTCCCTTTATCCCAAGAACACAATTACCTTCACATTGTCTTTCTTGAGGGCAAACTCGACCGCAAACAGACGGCAACATACTTGTTTGGCGAATTATTTCCCCAGCCTTATTTAAATTCCCTTCTTTTATCGCTTGTATAAATTCAGGTATTTGAATATTTACAGGACACCCTGCAACGCATCTTGGATTTTTACAATGCAAACATCTTGATGCTTCCAGTTTGACCTGTTCTTCTGTCAAATTACTCTCGACAGGCTCAAAATTATGACGTCTTACATTTTTATCTTGTTCTTTTACATGTTGTCTTTCTACTGCCATTGTTATACCTCTCCCTTATACAATATAATTGTACTTTTAAAAAATCTTTTGTGCAAGAATATCAAAAAATTTTAATAAAGCGTTGTAATTCAGGCTTAGTTATCATTTAATGTAAATATGAGTATACTGGAAAAAAGTTTAAAATCTCTGGAATTTGATAAAATACTACAAATACTTTCAGGGTTCACAAAGACAAAACAAAGCAAGGAAATATGCTTAAAAACTGTACCATACAGCGATATAATAAAAATTAAAAATGAATTAAAATACACTACAGAAGCAAAATACATCCTTGATATGCCCGCTGATATTCCTATAGAATTTGTAGCAGACATTGACACTATTAAGCAACACATTAATTCTACATATCTTTCCGAAGAGGAATTAATAGATGTTGCCAAAACTCTCAGAACATCCCGACTTGTAAAAAAATTTCTTCACGATAATTTGTCTGATGAAGCAATAATTAGAACTGAGGCATCAAATTTGGTTGTAGACAGAGATTTGGAAGAAAAAATATTTTCCACTTTTGACGAAAACTTTAATATCAAACAAGATGCAACTTTGGAGTTGAAAGGTCTTTATTCCGCCTTACGCGATAACGAAAAAAATCTCAAAAATACCGTAAATTCTCTATTAAATTCAACAGAATTTTCTAAACATCTTCAAGAGAATATTTACACCACACGTGACGACAGAATTGTTTTTCAAGTTATGGCATCATCAAAGAATAAAGTCCCGGGAATTGTTCATGATGTTTCGGCAACCAACAAAACTTTTTATATAGAACCGGAACAAATTGTTCCTTTAAATAATAAAATTAGAGAAATTAAATCAAATATTCACTCTGAAATAGTTAGAATTCTTGCAGGTTTAACATCTCTTGTAAAAGATATTATAAAAGAGCTTGCCGTTACAGAACAAACTCTTGCCATAATTGACTACCACTTTGCAAAAGCCAGATACGCAGTAAAAATTGAAGCAACAGAACCTGAAATAGTTATACATAAAATTCTTGAATTTGAAAATATGAAGCACCCGCTTTTGATAGGTAATGTTGAAAGTGTAGTTACAAACAATTTTGAAATAGGGAAAGACTACAAATCCGTAATTATAACAGGTTCAAACACCGGCGGGAAAACAGTAACATTAAAAACCATAGGACTTTTCATTCTTATGGCAAAAGCAGGAATGTTTTTGCCATGTACCAATGCAAAAGTTTACCCGTTTGAAAACGTTTTTGCAGATATTGGCGACGATCAAAATATCTTACAGAATCTTTCGACTTTTTCATCACATATGACAAATATCATAGAAATTTTAAAACTAAGTAACGAAAAAAGCTTTGTCCTTCTTGATGAAATCTGTGCTGGAACAGATCCCGTGGAAGGTGCAGTTCTAGCTCAAGTTATACTTGAAAAACTTTCTGAAAAAAATGTCCTTTCCACAGTAACAACACACTATGGAGAATTAAAAACACTTGAGTACACAAATCCGTATTTTAAAAACGCATCTGTAGAATTTGATACAGAAACATTAAAACCGACCTACAAACTTCTAATAGGAATTCCTGGACTGAGTAATGCAATAGCCATTGCAGCAAATCTTGGGCTTGACAAAGATATAACAGAAAAGGCAAAAAACATTTTGGTTTCAACAAAAGACCCCTCAATACTTGTAGTAGAAAAGTTACAAGAAACACAGGCAAAACTTGCCCACAATCTTGAAGAAGCTGAAAACCTAAAAGAAACATCCCAAACCCTAAAATCAGAATACGAAGAATCACTTGCAACCCTAAAAAAGGATAAAAAGAAAACCGTCAAAATAATAAAAGATAAATTTGACAGAGAAATGCTTGAAGCAAAAGCGGAAATTAAAGAAATCTTGGATGAACTGAGAAGGGAAAAATCAGAAAAAATAGCTCGCAGATCATATGCAAGACTAGCAATAACAGAACAAAAATTTAAAGGTAAATTATCAGAATTTGATGAAAAACAACACTATGAAAAAATTGACTGGTCTAAAATCAAAACAGGCGACAAGCTAATTCTAAAAGAACTTCACCAACCTGTTACAATACTTTCACTACCGGATAAAAATGAAAACGTTACCGTTCAAATGGGAAATTTTAAAACCAAAATAAAATCAGAAAAACTTGCCCCTTACGATTCAGTTTACGAAAGAAAAGAAAACGTATATCGCCCAAGCTCATTGGAAAAATTTGAACTTCGTAAAACAAACATCTCTAATACGCTTGATTTAAGGGGGTATAAAGTCGAGGATGCTCTTGACAGTTTGGAACTTTACCTTGATAAAGCAAGCCTTGCAAACCTTGCATCTGTCATGATTATCCACGGACACGGCACAGGTGCACTGAAATCAGCTGTCAGAGATTTCTTATCAACATCACCATACGTTGCAAAATTCAGACCCGGAGAGGATGCCGAAGGCGGAGATGGAGTTAGCGTTGTTGATATTAATTAGAAGAATTTTGTCCTTGTAAAAATCACAAAAAGTGTTACAATAACTTTGTGTAAGAGAGAGGATAAAATTTATGATGATTGAAGATGTCAGAAAAGAACACGAACTTGTTGATTTGTTTTGCAACCTTGCAGAAGTCCCATCGCCTTCCTTGCACGAGGAGAAAGTTGCAGAATGGATCAAAAACTATTGTGATAAAAACGGACTTGATTGCAAATTCGATGATTTTAAAAATGTTGTAATAAATGTTCCGGCAACAGATAACAAAAAAGATCCGTTAATGCTTTCGGCTCACATGGATGTTATAGGTGATGACAGTCCGGTTAAAACATATTTGGATGAAAACGGTTTTATTCACGCAATTGAAAGAACCCTTGGCGGTGATGACAAAGCCGGAGTTGCAAATGCACTTTATTTCGCCAAAAATCTCGCAAAATCAAATATACAACATGGCGGATTAGAGGTTATGTTCACTCGCGATGAAGAAAACGGGTTATCAGGAATTAGAAATGCCAACCTTAAAAACTTCAAATCTAAATATGTTTTGGTATTAGACAGTGACACTTTAGGTCAATGCGAGGTTTCTGGGGCAAGCTATACTTTAGCCAAAATTAAAGTTCACAGCTTTAAAGGCGGGCACTCGGGAATCGACATTGGAGATAAAACCAGAGCAAATGCGGCAAAACTTATCGCCGATTTAATCTCATCACTACCTCAAGGAGTTTTTTATGAAGAAGATGGAACTGTCATAACTTCTTGCAACCTTGGAGGCATTTTAGCAGGTGATATAAATGTAACAAACATAATTAATACGGATGCTCAAGTAAGTTATTCAATAAGAAGTTCAAGTCGCAAAAAAGAAGAAGAACTAAAGCTAAAAATGGCATTGACAGTTGATGAATTCAATAAAAAACACAAAAACATTGCAGATGCCACTATAGAATTTGAAGAACATCTTCCTCCGTTTGAAAAAGTTGATGATGAATATATCCCAATTTTATTTGAAACAGCAGCAAAAAAAGTAGGGGTAAAACCTGATATAACATCTTTCCATGCAGGTGCGGAAACTCACATTTACGCAAACCAAACAAATGCAAATGATGAAAAATTTGTACCGTACCTTCTTGGACTTGCAACCGTTTGCAATATGCATTCAAAAAATGAATATTTGGATTACAAAACAATGCTAAAAGGACAAGAGCTTTTGAAAGAATTATTCCTAGCATTCAATGCATAATTTTCATACATTGCAAAAAGAACCGGCTAACTAATAACCGGTTCTTTTTTTGTCTTAATTTTTCAATAGTCCTAAATAGCTACTGTCAAAGTTTCAAGCTTAAGTTCTATAGGCTTTTCATCCAACACTTCGACCTGCAAATCCTTAGCATCCATAACCTTTCCTACAGGCTTATGAACTGATGATTTTGGAGTTACAGACTTTGGAGTTTGAGCAGTATAAACACCTTTTCTTGCATTAACGACAGCAGGATCAGGATTAGTCTTCTGCCTGTTCACATCAGACATAATCTTGCTGACAAAACGTCTAGTTTCAGCATAAGGCGGAACAGCATTGTACTTTTTAACATTCCCTGGGCCTGCATTATAAGCTGCCAAAGCCAACTCTACAGAGCCGAACATGTTGTACATTTTTTTGTAATACGTAATTCCTGCCTTAATATTTTCGTTTAAAAGATATGGGTTATAACCCATTCTTCTTGCTGTCGAAGGCATCAATTGAAAAACACCGACAGCCCCATGAGAACTTCTTGCCTCATGTCTGAACCCTGATTCGGTACGCGCAATACTAAGCGCTATCGCAGGATCCACACCCATTTCAATAGCATGTTTTACTATTGTCGCTTTTACAGAATTAACGTCAGCTGCCTGACACTGTGCATGAGTAAACAACATACACAATAGTGTAAAAGTTAACAGTAATAATTTTCTCAAAATGTAATCCTCTAAGTTGTAAATTGAAATCCTTAAAAATTCCCTAACGACTCATTTCTACAACAAGTCCAAAACTTTTAAGAATGAAATTGTACGAACACTATATAACAAAAAAAATAAAATTTCAACCCTTAAAAGCAAATTCCCAAATCACAAACCCTTGCAATCCGTTTCATATCAGACTTTTAAGTGTAATTGTAACAATTGTTAAGCCACGTTTTTTTTCTTATGTTTTAGGGAATTACAATTTTTTTTATTTTCATGTTATAATTATAAAATAGAAAGAAGGGTGTATATGGAAAATAAAAAATTAGCAACTGTTGGTGTATTTGGTGGATCAGGATTTTATAAGTTTCTTGACAACATTGAAGAAGTTCGGGTTGAAACCCCATACGGAATGCCAAGTGATAATCTGTTTATAGGTACAATCGGAGAACACAAAGTCGCATTTATGCCAAGACACGGCAGAAATCATACCATTCTTCCTCATTTAATTAATTACAGAGCTAACGTTTGGGCTATGAAATCTGTTGGTTGCGAAAGAGTTATTTCTCCTTGTGCTGCAGGTAGTTTGCAAAAACACGTTAAGCCTGGAGATTTTGTAATTTGTGACCAATTTGTTGATTGGACAGACGGAAGAAAAACAACATTTTTTGAAGGCCCTGTGGTTACTCACCCTTCAGCAGCAGAAACTTATTGCCCTGAGCTTAGACAATTAGCTGTTAAAACCGGTAAAGATCTCGGCATTACAATACATGAGCAGGGAACTGTTGTAGTAATAAACGGGCCAAGATTTTCGACTAAAGCTGAATCCAAATTCTTTACAAACCAAGGATGGGAAGTAATAAATATGACAGCATTCCCAGAAGCTTATTTAGTTAAAGAAATGGATATGTGTCCTTTAAATATCTCACTTATCACAGATTATGATGCAGGACTTGTCGGAGATGTTCCGCCGGTTTCTCACCACGAGGTAATTGAAGTATTTAATTCAAATATATCTCACCTTAAAAACTTACTATTTAAGATGATTGAAAATATTCCACAAGAGAGAAAAAATTGTGAATGTGCAAATACAAAAAAGAACTCTCAATTATAAACAGGGGAAATAATGATTAATAATCTGATTTTTGTTGTAAACAGCTTCTTTCAATTATATTTTTGGCTAATACTTGTGAGGTGTTTGTTGAGTTTTGTGCCGAGTATTGACTGGTATAAACAGCCTTTCACGGGATTGAAAGATGTTACTGATTTGTATTTAGATATTTTCCGTAGGATTGTACCGCCAATTGGGGGGTTGGATTTTTCTCCAATTATTGCGGTTATTGCATTGCAAATTTTGAATTATTTACTCATTTATATCTTGTTTTTGTTTAAATAATCTCAAAGCTTCTTGAATTTTGTCTCTATGAGGAGTTTTGGGGTTTGCGATTTTTGCTTCAAAGGCTTTTATAACCTTGTCAAGTTCTTTTTTTGAATTTCTAAACCAAAGCTGTTTGAAATAACGGAGAACCAGTCTATCTTCGATAAACTCAAGTCTCTTAATGAAACCGCCTCCGTCGTATAGCTTTTTATTTATAGGTGTATTCATAAAATCTGAATACTTAACTCTTATAATTTTGCGAAGATTCAACTGTGCAGTCGTTTCTGGAATAGTATCATCTATCAATTCCGTCATGGCATAACCGCTTTTTAAATCCGAAATATAGTGTTTAGTAAATTGAGTTTTATCGAGTTTGTGACCAGCCATGAATTTTAAATATGTCCAAAAATTTGCTTCCGCATAGTTGTTTTGTATCGAAGACAGCCTTTCAATCGGACTTTTTACATTATGGTAAACTTTTAATGCTTTATCATGCATAATTTTTTCATTTTCGGCATTTCTTAAAGAAAAGCTAAAAACATTTCCCCAAGCACCTTTTCCTACATATTTAAGTTCAGCTCTAACTCCTTGAGGAAGTATCCCTTCAAAATGTTTGTTTGCAAAATCAGATAAACTCTGCTCAAATATAGGTAGTTTTCCCCTCAAATCTTTAAAACTATAATATATTAAATTTTGTTTTTTCGCATACCTATAAAACCCTCTTATATATTTGGTCAAAGTTGAAAGGGCTGCTTGAAAAGCTTTTATTTTCTCCCCTTTATTTGTTTGAAACAACTTTATTATTTCCGGCGGAATATTTCCGACAACAGCATTTTTCATATGCGGAATAAATTCATCATATGTGCGGTAATTTAAGTTTGAACGAAAAAGCTTCTTCAAACGAGAAGGATAACATCTTTCATACTGAGTTAAATTTACATTACCTAACATAACTTTTATAAGTAGCGTAAAAATAAAAATTGCCTGAATCTTAAATACTTGTAAAAAATTTTAACTTAATATATAATTCACATTATGAAAATTGTAATATACGGTGCAACAGAAATAGGCTGCCTCTTGGCGACCGAGTTTTTTGAAGACCATGACATAACAATTATAGATAAAGAAGAAAATCGTACAGATGAATTAAATAAGCTGGATATAAGTTTTGTTCAAGGAAATGCCTCTAATATAGATGTATTGAAAAACGCAGATATAAAAAACGCAGACATATTCATAGCGTGTACTAATATAGATGAGGCTAATATAGTTGCTTGTCTTTCCGCAAAACGTTATGGTGGAGTGAGAACTATATGCTTTGTAAGCAAACAAGAATACAAAAACACTTTAAGTTTTGAAAAGAGCAGTGAAAAATTCTGTGACTTTTTTATCGACTATATAATATGGCCTGAAGAGCTTCTGACACAAGAAATTTTTAGAATTGTAACCGTAGCACACGCTTTAGATGTTGAAAATTTTGCGGACGGAAGGGCAAGGTTGTTAGAATACAAAGTTCAGCCTTACTTGGACATTATTGGCAAGAAGGTAAAAGAATGCGGTTTTACAAAAGACACTCTTATGGTCGGATTAACCAGAAACTCTCAATTATTTATACCCAACGGTGACACAGAAATTCTAGAGGGTGACAAATTAATATTTATGGGCACATCACACTCTTTAGATATTCTTGCAGGAACTTTCTTTCATAAAAAAGAAATTGTCAAATCTGTTGCGATTATAGGTGGTGGTAACGTCGGTATGATGTTAGCAAAAACTTTAGAAAAACTAAAAATCAAGACGAAAGTTATCGAAAAAGATTATGATCGCTGTACATTCCTAGCAGAAGAACTTTCCAGCACTTTGGTTATCAACGGTGACGGAACGGATTTGAAGCTTCTTGATGAAGAAGAAATTGGTTCTGCAGACGTTGCAATTAGTGTAACAAATAATGATGAGAGGAATTTGTTATGCTCACTTCTTGTAAAACAACTTGGCATTAAGCGAGTTATCGCAAGAGTTTCTAAAGTTCTTAATATTCCGCTTTTTGAAAAAGTTGGAATTGATATAGCAATTTCTCCAAAGAATTCAGCTATTAATGAAGTTAGAAACGATTTGCTTGAAAATGATGTTGATATTTTGGCAACGGTTGAGCAGGGACAAGGTGAAGTTTTAGAAATTAATGTTTTACCGGAATTTAATAACAAGAAAATAATGGAATTAAATTTTCCGGAAAGAGCTATTATAGGAGTTGTTCAAAGAAAAAACAATATCATTATTCCGTACGGAGAAACAGAGATTAAAACTGATGATATTCTAATAATTTTCACAAAAGCTGAAGATGCTGGAAAAATAAAAGAATTTTTTAAGGTAAAGTAAAATGCGGTTAAATTACTTAGCAAACGCAATAGGCTTAACAATGATATATATAGGTTTGGTAATTCTTTTACCTATAATTGTAGCTTTGTATTACCACGATTTTTCATCAATTTTTCCTTTTTTGTCTGCCGGAATAATATCTGCGGGTGCAGGGTATATTTTTAGAAAAATTGTTCCAAATGCGACGACACTTGAAAATTTGAATGACATAAAAAAAGCGGAAGCTCTTTTTATTGTGGCTGTGTCATGGATAATATTCGGGTTAGTATCTGCTATACCTTATCTTTTTTACGGAATTTCACCCATTAACGCATTGTTTGAATCAGTCTCGGGTATAACCACCACAGGAGCAACAATTTTAAGTAACTATAATTATCCTCAGGCATTTTTTTTCTGGCGTTCTCTAACACAGTGGCTCGGAGGATTGGGGATTATAGTATTATTTATAGCTATTTTACCTCAGTTTGCTGTAGCAGGAAGACAAATGTTCTTTGCGGAAGCTCCCGGTCCAACTGAAGACAAGTTTACTCCAAGAATCAGGAATACAGCATCCGCACTTTGGAAAATTTATGCCGGTCTGACAATATTTGAAATTATTCTTTTAATGCTATGTGGAATGAACGGGTTTGACGCCATTTGTAATTCTTTGTCAACTCTGGCTGCCGGGGGCTTTTCTCCAAACCCGCAAAGTATAGCCGGATACAATTCGAACTATATAACTTGGGTTGTATTGATATTTATGTTTTTTGCCGGAGCAAGTTTTAATTTGCAATACAAAGTAATAACACAGAGAAGACCTTCACTCTTGTTTAAAAGCGAAGAATTTAGAGTTTACTTTGTTATGATAATGATTATGGCTATTTTAATAACAATATCACTGACATTAAATAATAATTTTGATGTAAATAAAAATTTTACAGATGCTCTTTATCAGGTTATAAGTATCACAACATCTACAGGATCTGCCAGTGTAGATTTTGAAAAATGGAATTACACATCAAAAGTTTTGTTATTTTTGGTCATGTTTATGGGCTCTTGTGCAAGTTCTGCAGGCGGCGGTATTAAAATGGCAAGATGGATTGTAGTCTTTAAAGCCATGAAAAGTGAGATTGTAAGAATTTTACACCCAAATGCCGTTGTGAACATAAAAATGGACAACAAAACAATTCAACCTGAAGTTGCAAGACAAATAATAGTATTTGTGTTCTTCTACTTTTTTATATTTGGTATTACTGCCATAATAATGTCTATCATTGAACAAAGTAGTTCTATTGGAATAACAAATGCGATAACCTCTCTTGGCAACATTGGCCCGGGTGTAACAGTTTCAACAGGGCCCATGGGAACTTTTGAAGGGGTACATGGAATATCAAAAGTCATTATGATAGTAAATATGCTTGTTGGAAGACTTGAATTAATCCCATTTTTAATCTTGTTCCAAAAAGACCTTTGGTCATTAAAAGATAATTAATTTAAATAAAATTCAACTTCATAAATGATTAAAATGAACAAAATATATGTTTTAATCGTTACAATATTGTAACGAGGAATGTAGTTTTGCAATTTTATACAAAGGTTTTAACCTTAATAATTTATCTGTGTTTTATAGTTTTACCGGTATCGGCTATAGAGCAAATGAGCGTGGAGAAAAATGCAGTTTTAAACATAAAAGATTGTATCACAATAGCCCTTCAAAACAGTCCTCTTATCAAAAAAGCTCGCTACAATTACGGTATAGCTAAAGGGAATTTAGGGATTGCAAAGTCTGATTATTTTCCGACTCTTGGGATAGGTACAGGCTACAATCTTACGGATAACAATAATAATAGGAGAAATACAAGTACAAATATTTACTCCGCTGAGGCAAATATCAACCAACTTATTTGGAATTTTGGCAAAACAAATGCAAATATAAGAATGTATAATTTTGATAGAATTGCTTCCTTGTATGAATTTGAAGACATTGTTCTACAAACCATTTTTGGAGTAAAAACAAATTATTATGGAGTTTTGGCAGCCAAAGCAACTCTTGATGTAAATAGGGCAAACGTTCAAATAAATGAAAGAAACTACCAAAGAACAAAAGCATACTTTGACGAAGGAATAAGATCTAAAATAGATTTGGTTAATGCAGAAGTTTATTTGAGTGATTCAAAAATCACATTAGTTGAATCAGAAAAAGCCTATAAAAATGCTCTTGTAAAACTCAACAACTCAATGTACATAGCATTTGCTCCTGAATATGAAATTGAAAACACAGAAACTTTCAATTTTCAAAGCAACTACGTCCCCGTGAACCTTGAAAAAATAGATGAAAAAAAAGATTTGAGTACCCCTCCCAAAGGTGTTAGCGATGCATTCCTGACTTCACAAGTAGAAAAAATAAATGTTTTGGATAACTACAAATTTGCCCCCTTTCCATACACTTTTGAGGAATCGGTAAAACTTGCTTACAAAAATCGTCCGGATCTTAAAGTTTACACAGCAAGTCTTAATGCAATGAAAGAAGCACTCAAGTATACTAAACGTGAATATTTACCGGAAATTTCTGCAACAGCAGGATACGGCTATAGGGATCAATATAACACGAATTCTTTTAATGTTGGGGTTAACCTGAGCAGTTCAGTTAACATCAAAGGTCAAAAGCATAAAATAGATAACGCAAAACTCCAGGTACAACTCGCCGAAACAGAAATAGATCAGGCAAAACAAGATATATATTTTGAAGTTCAAGATCTTTACATAACCATGATACAATTAGAGAAGCAAATTCCTTTGCTAGCGGTCAAAGTCCGTCAAACTCTTGAAAACTTTGAATTAGCAGATGGCAGGTATGCAGTCGGACTGGGAGACTACATAGAATTGCAAGACGCAAAAGTGAATTATAATAATGCACAAGTTTCTTACGTTCAAACGGTATACAATTATAATGTGGCAAGAGCAAATCTTGAAAAAGCTATAGCACTACCTCAAAGTATCACAACAACAATAGAGGACGACAAATGATAAAATTTGAAGACTTTAAAACATTACAAATAAGAAAACGCCATATCTTAATCGGAGCAGTTTCAATATTAATATTTACAGGACTAATAATAAGTTTTGTAGAAGGTAAAAAGACAAAATATTCTACCAGACAAGTCAAGCTGTGCACAATCACGCAAGTGGTTGAAGCCTCAGGAACCATAAATCCTGTTAATACAGTCAGTGTAGGTTCGACAGTGTCCGGACTTATTAAAGAAATATATGTAGACTACAATGATGTCGTAAAAAAGGGACAAATACTTGCACAAATAGACCCCGCAAACTTTGAAGCAACAGTTCAACAAAATCAAGCTCAGATAAACAATGCACAAGCAAATGTAGCAAGACTTCAAGCAATAGCCGATTTCGACAGACAGCAATACATAAGATACAAAAATCTTTATGAAAAAAACTTTGTTGCTAAAAGTGAACTTGATGAAAAATATAGTACATACAAATCCGATATCGCACAAATAAACGCCGCAAAAGCACAAATTAATCAATATCAAGCGTCTTTGAAAACAGCCCTTACAAACTTAGGTTATACGAAAATTATTGCACCTGTAGATGGAACAGTAATTTCCAGAGAAATTGACCTTGGCTCTCCTGTAGCAGCAAGTTTTCAGGCTCCTGAATTATTCACTATCGCGCAAGATTTAACAAACATGCAAATTGAAGTTAGTGTTTCAGAAGCGGATATAGGAAAAGTTTCAGAAGGTCAAGATGTAACCTACACTCTAGACGGATATCCGGATAGCACTTTTACAGGAAAAGTTACACAAGTAAGACTTTCCCCAACAACAGAATCAAATGTCGTAACATACACAGTAATCGTTGATGTAAATAACGAAGATTTAAAACTAAAACCCGGTATGACTGCAAACGTTTCAATAATTACCGACAAAAGTGAAAATGTAATGTGTGTCCCCAATATGGCTCTAAAATTTACACCTGATATAAACGGGCCCAAATATAAAAACCAAGGCATTTGGATCATGGACAAAGGGAAACCCAAACGTGTAGAAATTAAAACAGGAGCCAACAACGATACCTCAACCGAGATTATTTCAGACAAAATACAAGAAGGTACTCGAGTTATTGTCGGTATAAAAAGCAAAAACGCAAAAGCAGAAAATAATGCCAGAATGCGTGTTCCGAGGTTATAATGAGTTTAATAGAAGTAAAAGATGCCATAAAGACCTACCAAACAGGAGAAGACAGCTTCAATGCACTTAACTGCGTTTCGTTATCAGTTGATGAAGGTGAATTTGTTGCAATTATGGGAGCTTCAGGTTCCGGCAAATCAACTTTTATGAACATGCTAGGAACCCTTGATAAACCAAATTCAGGTAGCTACTACCTTGACGGAATAGATATGCTCTCACTTGACACTGACAACTTAGCAATAGTAAGAAACGAAAAAATGGGGTTTGTGTTCCAAGGTTTTAATCTTATATCAAGGACAACCGCACTTGAAAACGTTGAATTACCAATGATTTATAAAGGTATTCCGGAAGAAGAACGTATTATAAGAGCAAAAAAAGCTCTTCAAATTGTCGGACTCGAAAAACGCGAAGATCACATGCCTAACCAAATGTCAGGCGGGCAGCAGCAAAGGGTTGCAATTGCACGTGCAATAGTAAATGATCCCCCTCTCATACTTGCAGATGAGCCGACAGGTAACCTTGATACAAAAACAAGTATTGAAGTAATGGAATTTTTTGTTAACCTTAACAAAAAAATGGGAAAAACAATCGTCCTTGTAACCCACGAACCAGATATCGCACAATACTGTAAAAGAGTTGTTAGGTTTAAAGACGGGAACATTATATCAGATGAAGTGAATAAAAATACAACAATCCCTTACTAAGAATTTTAAAATAGAACTACGTAACAGCAATTATAAACCACAAAACTTTAAAGGAAAAACATGATAGATTTTAAATCTCTTGTAAAAATGGCTATAGTATCACTAAAGATTAATAAAATGCGTTCAATGCTGACGAGTTTGGGTATTATTATTGGTGTAAGTGCCGTAATTATAATGCTTGCAGTCGGTACGGGAGCAAGTGAGAAAGTCCAAAAAGATATGGAAGCAATGGGAAGCAATCTTTTGACAATTCGATCAGCCTCGGCAAAATCAGGCGGTGTTCGAATGGGTTTTGGTACACGCCCAACACTGACAATAAAAGATGCACAAGCAATCAAAAAAAATGCAAGAGGAGTTTCTGCAGTTGCATCTGTAAGCTCAGAATCAAAACAACTTACTTACGGAAACCAAAACTGGGCAAGTACAGTTTACGGGACAGATCCGGAATACTTTTATATAAAGAATTACGAAATTGATATGGGTAGAGGTTTTATTCCTGAAGATATAAAAAATTCAGCAAAAGTAACGGTCATCGGCTCTACAGTAGCTTCAGAACTTTTTGGGGATTTAGATCCAATAGGAAGAATTATGAGAGTTGGAGGAATTCCATTCAAAGTCGTAGGTACTTTAAAGTCAAAAGGCAGTATGGGACCTATGGATCAGGATGATTTAATATTTATTCCTATAACCACAGCTCAAAAGAAAGTTTTTGGGACAGCTTTTCCTGGAACTGTATCAATGATTGTTGTAAAAGGTTCGGATCCGGATGATGTTTCTATCGCACAGCAGGATATTGAAGAGCTCTTGGTTGAAAGACATCGAATAGGAAAAAATCAAGAAAACGATTTTGAAATAAGAAATTCAGCAGAATTCCAAGAAAAAATGAAATCAACCGTTCAAACATTTGCAATTCTTTTAGCTTCTATAGCATCTGTATCACTCCTCGTTGGAGGTATTGGGATTATGAATATTATGTTGGTATCAGTTACTGAAAGAACAAAAGAAATAGGGATTAGAATGGCTATTGGAGCAAAACCATCAGATATTCGTATCCAATTTTTAATTGAATCATTCCTACTTTCAATAATAGGAGGACTTATAGGTGTAAGTGTAGGAATCATTGGGGCACAAATTGTACAAATTTCCGGGATTATGAATGTTTCAATATCCCTTTTTTCAATTATTCTCTCACTTGGTTTTTCCGGAGCAATAGGAGTGTTATTCGGGTATTACCCTGCATATAAGGCATCTTTGCTTAATCCGATTGACGCATTAAGATATGAATAGCTAAAGCTTTATAGGATAATCTTTGGAAACAACCCAACCATCAAACTGAATTAACGCTCCACAGTCTGCAGGCTTTTCTTTACAATGTTCTTTAAGGTGAGCTCTACTTTTTTTAACCAAATTTCCATCTTCTTTTGAAAATTGTAACGGTATATACATAGAAGATGCCCCTAATCTCATTCTGAAAAGGAATTGATCACGACCGGCTTTATTAGGTTTTCCTGAACAATTATAATCGTACCAGCCATGGATATTAACATATGAATTTCCTGTTCCGCCTGTTAAAAGACCAAAGCATGAACCATCCGATAAGACATATCTTGAATAATTTAAGCCACCTGTAGAAACGTTAGTATCAACACTTATGTCTGCACATTCTTTAGGCTTACATATTCTTATACCTTTCAGATATTTAAAAAAATAAACGTTAAAAAATTCATCATTTTCACTAAAAGCTTGATCAGTACCAACACTTTGACCAACATAATTCCAAGTAGAAAAATCTCCATTTTCAACTTGCGAAATTTGAAAAGCGTTCATAAATGTAGAATAAAAATTTTTTAATCTTACTTCTACAAGTTTTTTCCTATAATTTGTAACTAAAATAGGAGTTATTATTGCAAAAACAATACCAACTATTGCAAGAGTTATCAAAACCTCTGCAAGAGTAAAAGCTTGATATGAGCTTAGATTACGCCCCCCCCCCGACTTTTAAAAACTAACAAACTTTTCATACATCTTACCTCTTCTTTCATATTTCAAATTTGGTATCATCTTATAAAACCTCTAAAGCTGCTATTTTCATATCTTTCCAATCAGGAGTTTTGCCGAACCAAATTTCTTGAGCGGCCACAGCTTGGAAGATAAGCATATCTAATCCAGTAATTGTCCTTAAATTTAAACTTTCAGCGGCTCTTATTAGGACAGTCTTTTTTGGATTGTATATAACATCATAAACAACAGCATCAGGATTTAAAGTTTTAAGTGCAAATTCTTCAACCGGCATCATATCACCGGACTTTCCGAGCATCCCGATAGGAGTTGTATTAACAAGCATAGAATACTCGCCTAAATGCCTAATATTCTCAATTTGGTAGACATTAAAATTGACAGAAGGAAATTTCCTTCTGACATAATTCATTAATTCTATTGAATTTGGAATATTGCGAGTAAAAAATGCAATTTCTTCAACATTGCACTCTGTTAAAGCAACACAAGCCGCATGAGCCGCCCCACCGGTACCCAAAATTGCGACCTTTTTCCCTTTTAAATTTATATCTGAAGGGATTGCTCTTCTAAAACCTATAACATCTGTATTGTAGGCCTTTAGAGTTTTATCCGAATCTATATAAACAGTATTTACTGCACGGGCAAGATCAGCATATTTATCAACTTCATTTACAAACAAAGAAACAGGGAGTTTTAACGGAATTGTAACATTAAACCCTCTATAACCGTTCGTTTTTAACCATTTTATCCTATCAACAAGACTATCCGGAGGTGTTTCCAAAACATCGTAACTTGCCTCTATGCCTAGACTCTTAAAACCGGCTTCATGGATAATCTTTGAAAGAGAATGACCGAGAGGATAACCGATAAGACCAAATTTGTTCTCCCTTGTATCTTTTATTTCAGGCATTCCTAAATCATTGGCCGCACTAACACTACTAACTTTTGGCTCTTCTATTCTAGAAGGTCCAAAAATATAAGAAGGTACCTCCGTTTTAACTGTTTCAGGCTGCATTCCGGAATATGGTTTATATAAAGGTTCCGCAGGTTCTACAGTTCTGTTAGCGATTTCAGAATTAGCAGGTTCTCCCGAATGTGACGTAGCTTCAATTTGTTCTTGAATTGTACGTTGAACATATTGAGGCTCGGAAGAAACAGAAGATTTGAAAGTTGTTTGGTCTTCTGATTTTGCTTCACTAACAGGAGAAGGACTCCCCTGAGCTTTTAACTCTTCCACGGAAATTCCAAGTTTTTTAGCTTTTTTAGCAAGATATCTTTCATAAAGCTCAGGATTCATCTGCACCATCTCCAGTCAATTCTTTTTTATAATTACATTTCATATTTGAACAGGCTATAACATCACCTTTTTTTAGAATTTTTTTAACCAATAATGCTCCGCACTGAGGACATTTTTCGCCTGTTGGTTCATTCCACAAAGTAAAATCACAATTAGGATAACGATCGCAGCCGTAAAAGACAGTCCCACGTTTTGATTTGCGTTCAACTATAGTGCCTTCTCCACATTTTGGGCATTTGACATTAGTTGATTTCCTGTATGGCTTTCTGTGTTTGCAATTTTCGTTGGTACATTCCATATATTTTCCGTAGGGGCCTGTCTTAAATACCATAGGAGAATTGCATTTCTCACACTTTTCCTCACAAACTTCTTGCTCTGTAGATTGCTCATCATCTGTTTGTTCTGACAGTGCATTTAATGACATCATTGTTTTACAATCTGGGAAACCTGAGCAGCCCAAAAATTGTGATCCATTCTTCCCTATTCTCAAAACCATCGGTTTACCACAATTTGGACATTTTATTTTGCTTTCGATTTTTACACGCTCATTATTTTGAAGTGCCTTATTTACCTCCTGAATAAATGGTGTATAAAACTCTTGCAAAACATCATTCCAGACAGCTTTTTTCTCTGCGATTTTATCTAGCTTAGTTTCCATCCCGGCCGTAAATTTGTAATCCATAATATCTGCAAATTGTGCAACAAGCTGTTTTGAAACTGTCCTGCCTAATAGTGTAGGATGTAAAGCTTTATCTTTTTTTTCTACATATTTTCTTGTTTGAATCACAGTAATAATTGTTGCATAAGTTGATGGACGACCAATACCGTATTCTTCCAACGCCTTAACCAGAGAAGCTTCATTATATCTTGGCGGAGGCTGAGTGAAGTGCTGTTTTGGGTTAACCTTTTTACAATTAATTTTGTCACCTTTTTCTAGATCAGGAATTTTTGCATCCGAATTTTTTTCTTCATCATCCGCATCGTTGTAAAGTTTCAAAAAGCCATCAAACGTAATCTTGCTTGTTCCGGCCTTGAGAGTATAATCTCCTGCCTTTATTTCAATTGATTTATTTGCGATTTCAGCATTTGCCATTTGAGATGACATAAATTTATCCCAAATAAGTTTATAAAGTTTATATTGATCAGTATCCAAATATTTCTTTATACTATCAGGGGTTCTTTCAGGATAGGAAGGTCTGATAGCCTCGTGAGCATCTTGAACGTTTTGTTTACCCTTTGCATAAATATTTGGAGACTCGGGGTAATATTTTTCACCATAGTTGGAAACAATAAAGTTCTTTGCCATTTCCTGAGCATCATCAGAAACCCTTACACTATCTGTTCTCATGTAAGTAATCAAACCGACAGGAGTGCCGTCAATTTCTATACCTTCATAAAGTTTTTGGGCCACCTGCATAGTCTTTTGGACTCCAAAGCCTAACTTTGAACTTGCTGCCCTTTGCATGGTTGAAGTTATAAAAGGAGCTGTAGGTTTCCTTTTCATAGTCTTTTTGTTCACTTTTACGACTTCAAACTCTCTTGAGGGTTCTTGAAGGTAATCAACTATCTTTTGAGCTTCTTCTTGGTTTTTAATAGTTTTTTCAACAGCTTTATCCTTAATTTTAGAAAGTTCTGCTTCAAAGATCTTACCGTCTTTTTCCATATCAGCATGGATTGACCAGTATTCCTGAGGGACAAAAGCCTCTATTTCCTCTTCTCTTTCACAAATCATTCTAAGAGCCACGGATTGAACACGCCCTGCAGATAAATTTCTATTCCCGATTTGTTTCCACAAGACGGGACTGAGCTTATAACCCACAAGCTTATCGAGAATTTGTCTTGTTTGCTGTGCCTGAACCATATCCATATCTATAGCACGAGGATTCTCAACTGAATGTTTTACGGCTTTTGGTGTAATTTCGTTAAATACAATCCTCATAATTTTGTCATCAGGAACATTCAAAATTTGGCGAACATGCCAAGCAATCGCTTCCCCTTCCCTATCAGGGTCTGATGCAAGATAGATTTTATCAGCCTTTTTGGCAAGTTCATTTAACTTCTTAACAACAGCCTGCTTACCGGGAATTACTTCGAACTTCGGGGTAAAATGATTACTTATATCAAACCCCAAATTCTCTGTTGAAGGATCTTTTGTCGGCAAATTCCTAACATGCCCGAAACTCGCTTCTATCTGATAACTGTCACCCAAAATCTTCTTTATTGTTTTTGATTTTGCAGGTGACTCTACAATTACTAAAGCTTTTTCTTTTTTTTCTGCAGTTTTCGCCATTTTATACCATCCGTACTATCAAAATACCCAAATAATTATGGGCCAATGACAGAAATACCTCTCCTGTATCTGTCCCCGTCAACTTGTTTAATTATGCCCTTAAGCTCCATTGTTGTCAAGTACATTAGTAAATTTTCAACACTTAACTTAGTTATATTTTGGAGTTCATCGAAACTTTTTTCTTCAATTTCTAAAGCATCATAAACTAATTGTTCATTTTCATCTAATTTTGCTGTATCAAACAAATTTTGTTGTTCAATCTTCATTTCCCAACCGAGAGCTTCTAAAATATCTTCTGCACAAGTGATAAGAGTCGCTCCATTTTTCAAAAGCTTATAAATCCCTTGGGTATTAATATTAGTAATAAGTCCTGGAATACACATCAACTCTCTGCCCTGTTCAAGTGTTAAATTCGCAGTTATCAAAGCACCGCTTTTTAAAGAAGCTTCTGCAACAACAGTACCGAAAGAAAGGCCTGATACTATTCTGTTTCTCTGGGGGAATCTAAACTTAATCGGCTGGAAAGTAGGATAATACTCACTCACTACAGCACCGCAACCTTGTTCTAGCTTCTTGTATAAATCCTTGTTAGCTGCAGGATAAACAAAATCAAAACCGCTTGCAATAACTCCGATTGTCTTTAAACCATTTTCGATGGCTGAATTATGAGCCGTTGTATCAATTCCTGAAGCCAAACCGGAAACAATACAAATATCTGTATTCATTAATTCCGATATAATCTTTTTTAAAGCATCTTTTGCGTAAGAAGTCGCACGTCTTGAGCCAACTACAGCAAGAGTCCTCTCCAAGTTACAGGAAAACAAATCACCCTTGAAATAAAGAACAGCCGGAGGATTATCAATATTTTTCAACAAATACGGGTAACTTTCACTTTCCAATGTTAAATAATTAATCCCACGATCTATAACAGCTTTAAGAGCCTTGTCGGGGTCAACTTTGTCTCTTAATCGTAAGAACCTTTCCGCTTTTTTTACGCTTAAACCTTCAACAAATGATAAATTATCAGCGACAAAAGCCTTTTCCATATCGCCAAAATGACTGTATAGTCTGTATATAAAACGACTGTCAATTTCTTCTATTGAAGATAAAGCAACCCAATACTTGTCTGATATCATTTTTTCTTTCTTATTCTTTCTACCAGTTCTTTAATTTTATCAACCTCTTCATCAGGAATGTCAAGTTTCATGTAATCTTCAAAATACTCAATCGCATCATCATAATCTCCACGAGCAAGAAATAATATACCTGCCTTCTTATAAGCCGGAGAAAACATATCATTATGAGCGATTGCTTTTAAATAATTTGAAAGAGCTTTATCAACCTCATCATTTGCTTCATATGCTTCACCCAAGTAATAATATATCCAAGGATTTTCACTTTTATACTGGAGAACATTTTCAAAATTCTCTATAGCACACTCATAATTTCCAAGTTCAAAATGAACCTTACCTAAGTCATAATAAACATCATAATTATCAGGTTGTTTTTCCAAAATATGTTCCAATTCATCAATTGCAAGATCCAACTTCGCATCTTCCATATAAAATCTTGCCAAGTAATGTCTTAATACAAGATTATCAGGGATTTCATATATACCCTGCGAAACCAACTCAATCCCGCTTCCCATATCTTTGCGACGATAATAAATATCCGCAAGGTTTATATATACCTGAGGAAGTTTTGGATTTAAATGCTGGGCCTTCAAATAATTTTTTTCAGCCTTGTCATATTCGCCAATGTTTGCATAACAAAGTGCAATATTATTGTACAACTCCGCATTATCCTGACAAGTTTCCAAGACAGAGCTAAAAACATCAATAGCTTCTTTATAATTCCCTTTGTTAAATAATTCTATCGCTTTATCAACTTTTTCTTTTTCTTCCATAATCTATAATCCTAATCCTATACCACTTTTAGAATCTCCGCCATTATCTCCTGAACCGATGTTCTTAATAACTGTTCTTGTATTTCCTTCTGCATGAAAATCCTTTGGAGTCATTGTCATTCTGATTCTGTCTGCATATATGGTTCTTACGCCTTGAGTAATACTTGAACGTCCTACAAAATTAACATCATTTGGTTTGCCTTCTTTATTAGGATAAATTGTAATTTTAGGGCCTGCTGCATAGTAATCCTGATACCATACACGAACATTACCTGATGCATTAAAGATATTTTTATCCTGATAATATTCCTGGCGGTTTGATTTTAAAACAAGTTTTGAACCATCTTCCATCAAAGCATTTGTTGTAGTATTCCCAACAGCTGTCAAGACCTTTGTATCTGCACTGTAGTGAAAATTATCCGCAGAAGATTCACTTCCTTGCTGTTTAATTCTTGCTTCTCCTATCAACTCAATATTTTTTAAGTCACCGTTTTTATCCGTTTTAATTTTTGCCTTGTTGGAAAAAGTATCCAAATCTTTATACTTTATAGTAACAGCTCCCGTCGCTGTCATTATACCGGTTTCCGTATTATACTCCTGCTCATCCGCATTAATAACAACAATAGGGACTTTACCGTCAAACACAACAGATTGTGTATCCCCTTGAGCCTTTACAACCTTCGTAATCAAAGAAAACTTTAATATATTTGCTTTGACTTCACGTTTCTTATTCTTTTTAACTTCATAAGCATAAGGTTTATCATAAAACGTTGCAGTATCAAGTTTTTGATTTTCATCCATACTTACATCAGCCTTGTCACCGACAATCCTCAAATCATCTATGGAAACTTTTACATCCCCTTCGAATTTAATCTTGTTTTCCTGCTCTTCGTAGCTTTGAGTCTTTGATTCAATAATCAAGTCAGAAGCCTGAACAACAAGACCTGCCGCAAATAACAATATCATTATGGTAACAAAAATCTTTTTCACTTTTTCTCCTTACTATCATATATCTTGGAAACAGTTTTCCCCGTAATTTTAAATTTATCATAATCAGGGCTGATTTCAACTTTGGAAGCCGTTGCCAAAAATTCATCCGCACGCGTAATTCTTACATTTCCCTCTGCAATTATCGGAATATCACGACCAGACCAGACAAGCTTATTTGCTCTCAAAGTTGTCAAATCCTTTAACACAATAAACGTATCTTCGTAAAGGATAATCTGTTTTTTTACCTCATTATAAGTTCCCTTTGTAGATTCAAAGCTCATAGAAACTTGATTATCATCTCCGTAAAAATTTCCTACAACATTGTCTAACATGGCTACCCCGTTTTTACTGTCATAATTTCCGGTTTCACCATAAATTTCCCAATATTTTTGTTCATCCTTTGTTTCGGTCAAAATAATACCATGAATCAAGGCCTCCTGCCTGTCTTGGTCGGTCTGCAACTGGCTTCTGTTGAAATTATGCGTAATAACACCTGCAGAAATAAAAGCCCATACCAATAATCCTATTATTGCCGCTAAAGCTCCTATATATGCTTTTTGTTTATTATTTAGATTTTGTAATCTGTTTATAAAATCCATATATAAAAATTTTAGCATGAAAACATATCAGTATGTAGAAAGTTTAATTTATATGAATACACAAACTTAAAATTTTATTGGGTAATCATCAGGAATTTTCCAGCCGTTACAGTAAATTAATGCGGAACAATAACTTCCGGTAGAAACTCCGGCACCGCCGCTTTCAATCCCCTTACATCTGTTTAGAAAAGCTGTTCTATTTGTGTTATTAACCATATCACATGACCAAATTTGGGGATAGTCAAATGCCGAAATTATCCTCTTATTCCCATAGTTGCGCAAAGTAAAATTAAAAACATCTTTACCAACTATTAATCTTTCCTTATTCTTTGCACAAGGTAATACAACATTTATTCCTGTTGAAAAACTGTTCATAGGTCTCAGCGAAAGAGAAGTACCATCTGCAAGATTATACCATGAAGAGTTATGATTATTTGCATAATACCAACTTTGGGTGCCTGATGCTGCATCAACTGATGTAAAAATCCTATTATAATCCCTTGCTTGCTCTTGTGTTTCAACTATATTTAAATACGGATAAAAATACATCATAAAGAATTCATTAGCAGATGCTCTTGATGCATCAGGCAAAGTCCAACTTTCAGCATCACCGTTTTCAAGTTCAGAGCGTTGTAACATTTGAGATAATATTGAATAAGATTTTTTAAGTGAAGTTTCAACAACATTTTTTTGATGATTTGAAATCAAAGATGGTAAAGTCATTGCCGCAACAACACCTATAATACCTAATGTAATTAAAACCTCAGCAAGTGTAAAAGCAAATTTTTCACAATAGTGATATTTCATATCACTATTATAGCATATTATTTGTTTTTTACAAGACAATAAGCTTGAACCAAAGCTATGAGTGCTCCCCCCCCCCCGAAATTCTTAATATTTCTTAATATATTCATACTTTGCTCCTTTCTTATTTCCGTATATTAATTATAACACAAATTTTGAAAGACTACAATAAATAAACTTAATATATTATAGATTTTATTTTAGTTTGTTTTATAATTTTTTTTATAGGGATAGACAGATAAGGGAAAAGAGGTTTATATGGCGTTAAGATACGATGCAGGCGAAGTCATTACCGCAATGGTTACACCGTTTAATGAAAAAAGAGAAATTGATTATGATAAAGCCGAGCAGTTAACAAAACATCTTGTCACACATGGAAGTGATGCTGTTTTGGTCGCAGGAACCACAGGAGAAGGTCCAACATTAACTCATGAAGAAGAATTTGAACTTTTGAGCACTGTAAAAAGAGCTGCAGTTAATAAAGCAAAGGTTATTATGAACGCAGGTTCTAATTGCACAGAAACTGCCGTAATGGCTGCAAAATGGGCTCAAAAGGAAAATGTCGACGCAATTCTTTCAGTTGTACCTTACTATAATAAACCTTCTCAACAAGGTATGATCGAGCATTTTTCAGCTGTAGCGGAAAGCGTTGATATCCCGGTGATTATCTATAACATTCCGGGAAGAACCGGTGTAAATATGTTACCGGAAACTGTTGCCACACTCGCTGAAAAATATTCAAATATTGTCGGGATTAAGCAGAGTTGCTCAGATATGGATGCTATAACTGAGATGAAAATATGCTGTCCTGCTGATTTTTCAATATATTCAGGGGACGACAGTCTTACACTTCCAATGATGTCATTGGGTGCAAGAGGAGTTGTATCAGTAGCTTCTCACATTTTTGGTTCAGAGATAAAATCTATGATAAGGAACTACAAAACAGGAGAATTCTTAGCTGCCGTAAATATGCACAAAAAGTTGTATCCTGCATTCAGAAAACTATTTATGGCTCCAAACCCTGTCCCTGTTAAAGCGGCTTTGGCTCACAAAGGTTTAATACAAGATTTTGTAAGACGTCCGCTTGTAGAACTATCTTCAATCGAAAAGAAAGAATTGTTTATGGTTCTGGACGAAATTCATGAAGATTAGCCTGAAAGGGTTATAAAAAAATCTGGTTTTTAATAAAATAATATGAGAAATCAGAAAATCAAAGAGAAAATTAAAACAGTTAATAAAGAGGATAAAAAATGAAAAACAAAATTTTAATGTTCTGGTTTATCGTAGCAGTAGTCATAGTATCGACAGTGCTTATCTTCGTTAAACCGACAAAACTTGGGCTTGATCTTGTCGGAGGTTCAAGACTCGTACTTGAGGCAGAAACTACCGACAGCATTGCTAAAATTACACCTGATGTTATGAGCAGATTGCAGTTTGCTATAGAACAACGTGTTAACAAGCTTGGCGTAGCAGAAACAGTTGTTCAGCAGGTCGGAGACAAAAGGTTGTTGATCGAGATTCCAAACGTTACAGACTTGAAAGAAGCAAAGGCTTTTATCGGGGAAACTGCACAGTTGGAATTCAAAAAAGAAGGGAAAGCTCCTGACGGTTCTCCAATTTGGGTTTCGACAGGCTTAACAGGTCGTGACCTTGCAAAATCAACACTTAGTACTGATGCAACTGGCCAATGGGTTGTATCACTTGAATTCAATGGAGAAGGTGCTAAAAAGTTTGCAGACTTAACAAAAGCTTTGGTCGGTCAGCAAATGGCAATCTTCTTTGATGGAGAACTTCAATCAGCACCGCGTGTTAATGAAGCAATTTATGGAGGAAAGGCTCAGATTTCAGGAGGAGAAAGCGGATTTGCTTATGACGAAGCAGAAAGAATGGTTAACTTACTAAATGCCGGAGCATTACCTGTCCCTGCCAAAATTGTTGAAGAAAATACAGTTGGCCCTACACTTGGTGCAGACAGTATTGCAAAATCAAAAAAAGCAGGTATCATTGGATTGTCAGTTGTTATGATATTCATGATTGCTTTCTATCATATACCTGGTTTAATTGCAGATATTGCGTTAATAATATACAGTATTATTTTATTTGCACTATTTAAGACAATACCTGTAACTTTAACTCTTGCCGGTATTGCAGGGTTTATTTTGTCAATCGGTATGGCAGTTGATGCAAATATCCTTATTTTTGAAAGAACTAAGGAAGAATTAAGAGCGGGAAGAAATTTGTTTACTGCTATTAATTCAGGTTTCGATAGGGCATTTACAAGTATCTTTGATTCAAATATGACGACAATAATTACCTGTACGATACTTTATCTTCTCGGAACAAGTGTTGTTAAAGGCTTTGCTTTAACACTTGCTATAGGTGTTCTTGTTTCAATGTTCAGTGCCATTACAGTTACTAAAAACTTTATGCATTTAATCTTTGGTACTGGAGAACTTAAACATCCTGCATTGTTCGGATTAAGAAAAGATGAAATCGGACAAAGCTATGAAGCAACAGAAACCAAACGAGAAAAAGCACGTTTCGGAATTCTTGACTAATTAATTTAAGGAAAGGTAAAAAAATGATAAATACAGGAAGAAAACACTTAGTTCATATAGTAAAATTCAGATGGTGGTGGATGACTTTAACATGTATACTGCTTGTTCCTGGGATTATTGCGATGATATATTCATCCGTAACTTATGCAAATCACGCTCCAATGAAAGTAGGAATTGATTATACCGGCGGAACAATTTTACAATACGGGCTTGAGCAAAAATTAAGTAACAGCGACGTTACAAAGACAAGAAACAGCTTGGAAAAAGTAGGAATCGAAAACCCATACATTCAAATCCTGAATGTAAACAGTGAACAACAAAAAAATACAAAATCAAACATCAATTCTATAATTTCAATAAGAACTAAATTTATTGATAAAGATTCAGCAGACCAAGACAAAATTACAGAACAATTGAAAACCGAATATACAAATCCTGAGTTAATTTCAGTTAGTTCGGTCGGGCCTACAATGGGGAAAGAATTATTTAAAAATTCTTTAATTGCCGTAACTTTGGCGTTTTTGGGAATTGTTGCATATCTATCATTCAGATTTAGGTTTGATTATGCCTTGGCAGCCATTCTTGGGGTGTTGCATGACGTAATATTTGTTTGCGGAATATTTTCAATATTGGGACTTTTATATAACGTCCAAATTGATGGATTATTCATAACCGCAATCCTTACTGTAATAGGTTTCTCAGTTCACGATACAATTGTTGTATTTGACAGAATTAGAGAAAACTTGAGATATTACTCTAAGAAAATGTCATTTGGTGAAATTGTAGATGCATCAGTAAATCAAACATTGACAAGAAGTATAAATACATCACTAACAACATTAATCACATTGTTGGCATTATACTTCTTTGGAGGTGTAACTACAAAAGACTTCGTTCTTGCAATGATATTAGGGATTGCAATCGGGACTTATTCAAGTATATTCTTCTGCAGTATGCTTGTTGATTTTTGGAATGATAAAAAACAGGTTAAAGCAGCCTAAATTATTCATGAATAAAAAAAGAAGACCTCGTTTTATGAGGTCTTCTTTTTTATTTAACAGATTTCAAAACATTTTTCACTGAATCATTTGCAATTTGTGAACCTTTTAGGTAAGCCTTTTTGGCAGATTCTGAATTCAACGCCGCTATTGAATCTTTCACAGCTCTGTATTCCCTTTCCCAAAAATTAACTTCTGTAGAATGGTTATGACTAAAATCCTCAAGGTTAATCGGCACAATCAACTCATCCTTGAGCCTTTTAGATGCATTTTCGTATCTTGCAGAATCCAACATTGATATTTCATTTTTTTGTTTTGCTATATCAGACTTCCCTTTATATAAGGCAGCACCACCTAAAATAACACAAATGGATGCTAAAATAGGACCTACTTTACCCATATTCATACCCCTTTCATTTTTTTATTAAAAATATACTACACAAGAGATAACACAAAGATAAATAGTTCTGCAAATAAAATTAAAATAAGTTTACAAAACAGCTTTAATTGCCTCAATCATGCCTGTTGGATTTGCAATGTTTTTTCCGGCAATATCAAAAGCAGTTCCATGTCCCGGAGATGTTCTTATAATATCAAGCCCGATCGTCATATTTACAGTCTTGTCTCCTGCAACTGTTTTTATTGGGATTAAACCCTGATCGTGATAATTTGCAATACAGCAGTCATAATCCAATGCTTTTATAAACAAAGTATCAGCCGGCAATGGATTTGTTATATTAACACCATTATTTCTCAAAATTTCTACTGCCGGAATTAAAATTTCTATTTCTTCTCTTCCCAAAATTCCGTCTTCACCTGCATGTGGGTTAAATCCGCAAAGTGCAAATTTTGGATTTACAATCCCTAATTTTTTTTCAAAAAAGTATTTTAAATTAGAAATTTTTTCAACAACTATTTCTTTTGTAAGATTAATATCTTTCAAAGCGACATGACGAGTTAAAAGAAGAACCCTAAACTTCCCTGCGACAAAAAGCATTTCTGCAAGCTGCTTATCATGTGCTAAATATTTTTGTAAAATTTCTGTCTGCCCGTTGAATTTGTGTCCGGCAAGATACAAAGCATTCTTCGCAACAGGAGCTGTAACAATTGCGGCTGCACCAATTTCACATGCTTTTTTTACTGATTGGAAAGAAAATTCCCCTGCATCTTTTGAGAGCTCTCCTGGCTTAATTTCTGCATCATAAGGAATTTCTATAACTTCATAGGCACAATTTAATTCCCCGTAAAAGTCCAAAACTTTTCTATTTGAAACCAACACAACCATATCAGGTGTTAGATTTAAATGGTTAAGAGCTTTTATAGTAATTTCAGCCCCTATTCCATTGGGATCACCTGTTGTTATGGCTATCTTACGCATCTTGCAAACCGCCATGGGTATCAAGATATTTGAGAATATCAACTAAAGTATTTGCATTTCCCAAATTCCCTGACTTTGTAACAATCCACTGTGCGTTATGATCCAAACAAAGGGCAATAGCCGGTGCTACCTCATCAACAAGCTGCAATTGACAAGCATCAATAGCATTGCAGCATTTATATGAAGTTTCACCACCCAGTGTTATTAATATAGTTTCTTTTTCTTTTATTACGCGTTTTGTTAATTCAGCAAGAAAATCAGTTATAACATTTGCTAAATTAGCCTTTGTCAATTCCGCATTTAAAGAATCATCCGAAAAACCATCAAACTCTTTAATCAGATTTGAAGTATGAACTACTACGGTATTATCAAAACGGAGGTTCGAAACTATACGATTTACAAGCTCATCATTTACACCTTGTAAAACTGTTTTTAAGTCTAATTTAATAGATAAAATATCTTCAAACTCATCACTTTTTTCAAGTTTATCTATTTGATTTGCTGTAATTTGCGTAGCACTGCCTGACACGATGAATTTTGGGAGTCTTGGGAATGTTTTCATTATATGCTGACTATCCAAATCCGCCAACCAAAATTCACTCAAAGCCTGAGCAAATGCAGCTGTACCAGATGGAAGAATTTTGTTTTCACTTTTTTTGATAGCAAGAGCAATCTGTTCAATATCAACAGTTGAAACAGCATCAGCCACAATAAGCTTTTTACCAGCATTAACAAGCTCGTTTATTTTCTGTAATATAGGACCTGCACCCTTCATGACAGTCTTCAATTCTATCTGGCTAATTAAATCTTGGTACTGTGGCAAAATCTGTGACTTCAAAAGAGTTGGCAGATGAGACTCAAATATAGGTGAATGAGGGTCTCTAGCCATTTCTGTTCTTTCTATTGGTATACCCTTAAGAAGATGATAACCGCCAACTGTAGTTCTAATTTCTGCCGGGAAAGCTGGGACAACAATTGCAGCATCATATCCCATAGCATCCATAAGCCCCAAAACTTCTACCGCAATATTACCTCTTACGGTAGAATCAATTTTTTTGTAGACAAAATCAGGGTTAATCTTTTCTTGAAGCATTTTTGCCGCACGGACAACTTTTTCATACGCAATTTCAGGATCAACATTTCTTGATTCTGTCGAAATCGCCCAAGTTTGCGTACCTTTTATATTCAAGGGCTCTATTTCATCAGACAACAAAATCTGTGTATTAGCACCTTTCAAATGGAACTGCAAAGCGGTATCGTTAGCTCCTGTCAAATCATCCGCAATTATACCAACTATGTTAGAATTGATTATCATATTTCTTGAACGTCTCTTTTTGATCCTAATAGTCTTATGCTGTTTGCAATTATTAAGAAGTTTTCTCTATCATTACCAGTAGCTTTATCAGTCCATTTATTTTGACCAATTCTCCCATCAACTACGACTTGAACTCCTTTTTTCACATATTCACCTGCGAATTCTGCAAGTTTATCCCAAACATCAATATTAAACCAATCCGCAACTTCTGACTTTGTTTTAGCATCCCAGCGGTTAACTGCAATAGAAAAGTTTGCTTTTACTTTGCCTGATTCAAAATATCTAATCTCAGCATCTCTACCGACTCTGCCTACCAAAACTGCCGTATTCATCTTTTACCTCATTTCTTTACTATTATTCTTGTATTTTACAACAAAAATAATTCTTACCAAGAAAACTTTTAGAGGTGTAAATTTTTGTTAAAAATAGTTTTTCACAAAACATAACGTACATAAAATATAAATGTGCTTGTAATTAGAGTTTTATAGTGTTATAAAGTTAATTGTAGTAGTTAGGGGGATCCACCCCGGGGGTAAAATAGGTTTATATAAAATGTTGTTATTTAAACCATATTCTACCGAAACCCAAACAGGGCACGAAAGGATAATTATGGAAAAGAACAATGAAACCTTAAGTATTTTAAGGCACTCGACATCACACATTATGGCTCAAGCAGTCCAAAAGCTGTTTCCGTCTGCAAAGTTGGCAATCGGACCGGCTGTTGAAAATGGTTTTTATTATGACTTCGATTTGACAGATGGTCATGCTTTTACTCAAGAAGATTTGACTCGAATCGAAGAGGAAATGAAAAACATAGTAAAACAAAACCTGACATTTGAAAAACACGTAATACCTGATGTTGAAAAACAAATTAAAGAATTTAAAGATGAAGGTGAAATTTACAAAGCCGAACTTTTAGAAGAACACAAAAACGACAACCCAACCTTGTATTATACAAAGGATAAGGACGGGAACATTTTATTTAACGATTTGTGTGCAGGCCCGCACCTTCCAAACACTTCATATATTAAAGCTAATGCCTTCAAATTGTTAAAAGTTGCAGGTGCATATTGGAGAGGAAATGAAAAAAATAAAATGCTCCAAAGAATTTACGCAACAGCATTCTGGACAAAAGAAGATTTAGCTGCGTATCTAAATTTCTTGGAAGAAGCCGAAAAACGTGACCATAGAAAGTTAGGAGCAAAACTTGATTTATTCTCGACAAGAGAAGAACTTGGCGGTGGTCTTGTTCTTTGGCACCCTAATTTAGCAATTGTAAGAGAAGAAATTGAAAATTATTGGAGAACGGAACACAGAAAAAGAGGTTACGTAATTGTAAATACACCTCACATTGCGAAATCTAAATTATGGGAAATTTCAGGACATGCCGATCACTACAGAGAAAACATGTTCTTTATCCAAAAAGATGAAGACAGTGACGATCAGTTTATTCTAAAACCTATGAACTGTCCGTTCCATATTTTGATTTATCAAGCAAACAGATATTCATATCGTTCTTTACCGCTTAGAATGGCGGAGCTTGGAACAGTTTACAGAAAAGAAAAATCAGGAGCACTATCTGGCCTAACTCGTGTACAAGGATTCACTCAAGACGATGCCCACATTTTCTGTACACCTGAACAGTTGGTCGATGAAATCAACGAAATTATCGATTTTGTAGCTGATACAATGGAAATTTTCAATATGAAGTTTGAAGTTGAATTGTCTACACGTCCCGAAAGTTATGTCGGTGAAATTGAAAACTGGAACAGAGCAGAAGCCGGTCTTAAAGAAGCTATGGACAGACGCGGAATGAAGTATGATATCAATGAAGGGGATGGAGCATTTTACGGACCAAAAATTGACTTCAAGGTTAAAGATGCTATAGGCAGAACTTGGCAATGTGCAACCATCCAGCTTGACTTTAACCTTCCTGAAAGATTTGATATTAAATATCAGGATAAAGATGGACAAATGAAAACTCCTGTTATGCTTCACAGAGTAATTTTCGGTTCAATGGAACGCTTCCACGGAATACTAATAGAACATTACGCAGGTGCTTTCCCAACTTGGCTTGCTCCGACACAAGTTGCCATAGTTCCTATTTCAAACGAAAAACACACTGACTTTGCTGAGCAGGTTTACAAGAAAATGCGTGCAGCAGGTATCAGAGTAAAACTTGATGACAGATCTGAAAGCATGAATTACAAAATCAGAGAAAGTCTGCAAGATAAAAAAATACCTTATGTATGCGTAATAGGAGATAAAGAAATTGAAGCGAATTCAGTTGCCGTTCGTGCAAGAGGTATCGGACAAGTCGGAACTTTAAGCGTTGATGAGTTTATTTCAAAAATTGAAAATGAAATCCACTCACGAAGCTCTGAATCTTTTGCTAAAGACCTTGTAAAAGCTTAAGGATATTAAACAAATAAAAAAGTCTTCCGTTAATAAAACAATAACGGGAGACTTTTTTTAAAGAATATTTTCTAGCAGATATTCCATCATACTATCAAAAGCTATTTTTTCCTTTTGTTTTACATTAGCATCACTACAAGGAATTTTTTTTAGATACTCTCTATCTGATTTAAGGATATGAAATGTTTCAATTTTGTAAGAATCAGCTTCCTGCTTACCAAGTTTTACAAGATCTTCTTCCGCAGAGACAAGAGTTCTAAAAATATCATACAGTACTTCAGGATTATAACGTTTGCATTTACCGGAATTTTCACAATACATATAATCAACATCATTAATCTTCTTTAAAATTTTTACAAGTTTATTCTGTTTATCCTCCGGTAATTTCGATAGCGATAAAATAGGATTCTTTACACGGTCAAATTCGTACTGTGCAAACTCAAGAATAGAATATCTTTCATCTTCCGGCCTACCGGATATCATATTTAATAAGCGTTTGTAAAACGCACTATCAGGGACATTCCCGCTTTGATCAGGCTTAATATAAAAAATCTCCTCCAGCAAAGTTTTTCTATTTGAAGGCTCATTTTCCTTTTGCAGAGAATTCAGCATTTCTGAGATATCAAAATCCGTAAATTTTCTGCAACGTTTTTCTCTCACTTTTCTTAAAAACTGAGCACACTCCTCTTCCAGAGGATTTTTAAACCTTAAAGCCCCTCCAAACCAAACATTTGAAGACTTTGTGTTGTATATTGAAGTTTCAACACTTTTGCAATCCGGCTTTTGACAATTTAAACCGGCAGGCTTTAACCCCAGATAATTTGGATTAAGATTTATCATTTTCACACTACTTATCATAATTCCTGCAAAAATCCTAAATCCCGAAAATTGTCTAATTTAATAATTTGTTTTACAAATATTAATATAAAGGCGGTCTAAAAAGACCACCTTTAAACATTTATAATAAATTTATAGATTTATGTTTTTCGTATATCTCATTTGCCAGAACATCTAATTTCTCAAAATCTTCACTTTTTGGCTTACCCTTAACCAAAACCGGTTCAAGTAAATCCAGCCTCAATGGAGAAAGTATTTGAACAATTAAATCAAATAATTTTCCACCCCAGCCATAAGAACCCAATAAGGAGGCAAATTTTGCCTTTGGTCTAAGAACTGCAGCCAAATATGCTACATTAACAGCCATTGGGTGAGGTCCTGCCAAAACCATTGATGTTCCCATTACTATAGTTGCGGCATCAACCAAGGCCATAGCTAAATCTCCCAAATCATCATCTACTATATCAAATTTGAAAGTTTCTATACCTTTCTCATTTAATTTAGAACTTAAATAATCAACCATTTCTTTTGTGCTTTCATACATAGAAACGTAAGGTAAAGCAACAAGATTTTTAGGCAAATCAGAAGTCCAATCCGTGTACAAATCAAGTATAAAATCAGGCCTTGTATAAACAGGTCCATGACTTGGCAAAATCATATCGACCTTCATATCTTTAATCATTTGGGTATATTTTTTACACATTGTCCTGAAAGGCATCATAATTTCCGCATAATAGCGTTTTGCACTTTTTTCAAGTTCTTGGCTTTCGACGGCAAAAACATCAGAGAATGTATAATGTGCACCTAAAAAGTCGCATGTACAAATTACATTATCTTCTTTTATATAAGTAAACATTGTATCAGGCCAATGAACTCCGGGGGCAAAAATAAATTTCAATGTTTTATCGCCGAGCGAAACCTCTTCTCCGTCAGAAATCACTCTAATTTTTTCATCCGAAACGTGGAGCATTGATTTAACATTTTCTGCACATTTTGGATTAGTTAAAACAACAGCATTTGGGAACTTTTCCAACAGAGCAGGGATAGAACCAGAATGATCCTGTTCTCCATGGTTTGCAACAATATAATCAACTTTGCCAACCTGATTGTCAGCAAGTCTTTTTAAATATTCTTTTGTTTTAGGAGGGTACATTGTATCAATTATGGCCGTTTTCTCAGAACCTTTAACCAAATAAGAATTATAACTTGTACCATGCTCCAATGGAATGAGTTCATCAAATATTCTTCTGTCGCAGTCGTTCAAGCCGCAATAGAAAATATTGTTTTTAATCTCTTGAAATTTCATATTTTATTTCTCCTTTACTACTTAATTTGGCTTTTTGTAAAAAAATACATCTTCTTTCAAACAAAGAGGGCAATATTGGGGTTCATCTTCCTGGACCAAAATTGCACCGCAAGTACTGCAAACCCAATTATACGTCCCATCCGAATTAGGGGGAGTGTTATTTTCAAGTTTACATATTAACTTTTGCAATCTGTCATAGTGGATATTTTCAATGTTTTCAATATTTTCTAAAAGCCCTGCAATATGCTCAAAGCCTTCTTCTTTTGCTCTTTTTGCGAAATTTCTATAAATCCCTTCAATTTCGCATTTTTCATTCTGAAGAGCATCCTTGATGCAATCGAGCAAATTAGGCAAATTACCGCTACCTGATTTTACCCATTTATACCAAAGTTTTGAATGTTCCTTTTCGTGTTCCGAAAAACGTTTCAAAAGTCGGCTCACATCCTGATAGCCCTGTTTTTCTGCAATAAGTGCATAAATATCGTACTCCATACGACGCTTTGATGTTATTTCAAAGGCTTTTTGTAAGTTTTTTACTGTATCTGGTTCATTTAATTTCAATACACTTCTCCCTTTATAAACATCATATCATGAAAATTAAGGCTTTACCAATCACGAGGTAAAGCCTTAAAAGTTTTTTAATAATTTTTTGCCTTCATAAAGAAATAAGCTCGAGGATGCTGACAAACAGGGCAAATCATAGGAGCCTTTTCTCCCTCGAAAACATGCCCGCAGTTTCCGCATTCCCAAACAACTTTGTCAGACTTTTCAAAAACCGTATTATTTTTCACAGCCTCTAACAAAGCTTTGTATCTTTCTTCATGTTCTTTTTCAATTCTGCCAACCATCTCAAAAAGAATAGCAAGCTTTTCAAAACCTTCTTCTCTTGCTTCTTTGGCAAAAGTGGCATACATATCAGTCCACTCATAATGTTCACCGGCTGCTGCATCTTCAAGATTAGCCAAAGTTTCAGGAATTTTATCCTCATGCAAAGCTTTAAACCATATTTTTGCATGTTCTTTTTCGTTGTTTGCTGTTTCCTCAAAGATTCTGCTTATTTGAACAAAACCTTCCTTTTTAGCCTGTGATGCATAATATGTGTACTTATTTCTTGCCTGAGATTCTCCGGCAAAGGCTGACCATAAATTTTGTTCTGTTTTTGTTCCTTTTAATTCAGGCATAAAAAATCCTTTCAATATTTAAAAACTGCTACCCTATTGTTTTTCAAACAAATCCTTACCAACTCCGCAAAGAGGGCAAACATAATCATCCGGTAAATCCTCAAATTTTACGCCATCATTTTCTTCCGGATCATAAACATAACCGCATACAGTGCATACATATTTTTCCATCTTAAGTCTCCTTTTTTACCTAATTACTCTCTTTTATCTCTTTCAGACAATCACTACACAACCCGCTAAAAACAATATCATGCTTTTTTATCAAAAAGCCGGTTTCCTGTTCTGCCTTTTTTACGACATCCGGAGCCACATCATCTTTTATATCATAAACCTTTTTACATCTTTCACATATAAAGTGGTAATGCTCATTAGTGTTATGATCAAAATGAGAAGATGATTCCAAACCGTCTATTTTTTTTATTATATCATTTTCAGCCAATTGATTCAAGTTTCTATACAAAGTTGCCAAACTAATATTCGGCTCTTTTTCTTTTAAAATTGCATAAAGATACTCTGCAGTCGGGTGAACCACATTTGATTGTAACGTTTGTAAAATAACTTCTCTTTGCCTTGAATAATTCATAATTCTTCCAAAAATGATAACAATTCTTATTTTATATTTTATTCTGTTTTTTGTCAATATTTATACTTAATATAAATACATACATAACGCAATTTATTTTTAGTCTCCGTTTTTATAGAAATATGACAGGTAGTGTTAGTGTAAATCAGAATATGAAAAATCCGCCTCTCAACGTCGGGATTATCAATCCGCCTGACAGGTATTATAAACCTACTTTGTACTCTACAGCACAAGCCGAAAGGGAATTGGGCGCTATAAATCAAGATGTCTATCAATCTGTTCAAAAATCCGAAAGAATTAACAAAAAGAAGACTCCTAAATCAATTTTTGTTCTTCTCTGCCTTGCGGCTTTAGCATTCTGCTTCCCAAAAGTCAGAAAACTTATTAAAAGATAATCTGTTTTCCTATTTAAAAATTTATTGTATTATGGTTTTATTAAATTAGGTGTTTAAAGAGAAGGGGATAAAATGAGAAAATTTATAATATCTTTAGCTTTATTATTAATTGCAAACTGTGCTTTTGCAGGAGATTTTAACGTATACAAACTTGATAACGGACAAACCGTTGTAATTAAAGAAGTTAGAACAAATCCTATTGTTACTGTTGATACTTGGATTAAAACCGGTTCTATTAATGAAAATGATGATAATAACGGGGTTTCTCATTTTTTAGAACATTTATTTTTCAAAGGTTCAACCAATCATGCTCCGGGAGAATTTGATAAAATTCTTGAAACCAAGGGAGCTATAACAAACGCTGCAACAAGTAAAGATTTCACACACTATTACATAACAATCCCTTCTAAAGACTTTGACCTCGCTTTGGAAATGCATTCTGATATGCTTCTTCACCCTCTTATTCCAAGAAAGGAGCTGGAAAAAGAAAGAAAAGTTGTAATAGAAGAAATTATGAAGGATGCAAATTCTCCAAATACGATTGTTTATGACAATCTGATAGATTTACTATACACACAACATCCTTATAAGAGAAAAGTTATAGGAAAAGCCGATATCATAAGTACAATACACAGAGATCAAATTCTTGATTATTACAACAAATTCTATAATCCATCAAATATGATTACAATTATTGTTGGAGACGTAGATTCTGCATCGGTAATTGAGAAGGTAAAACAAAATTTCACCTCTGAATACAAAAAACCTATAAAAAATTCATTTCCAAAAGAAAAAATATTAACTTCACAAGCCAGAAAAACAGCTTATGCTGATACCCAAACAGGCTATATGCTTATAGGTTTTAGAGGTACTGAAGTAGATAACAAGGATTCATACGCTCTTGATGTCCTTGCAACTATACTTGGGGACGGGCGTTCATCTGTTTTCTACAGAACAATAAAAGAACAAAAACAACTTGCAACATCTATCAGTGCATCCAATGCTGGTTTCAGAGATGATGGTATTTTTTATATATCAGCAACATTTATCCCAGACAAATGTTCAAAACTTGAACAAACAATATTTGATGAAATAAAAAATATTCAAAAAAATGGGGTAAATCAAGAACAATTGACACTGGCTCAAAATATTATAGAAAGAGACACATACTATGCCAGAGAATCAATATCCAATATCGCAGGAGAACTCGGATACACATACGTTACAACCGATGATACAAAGTACTATGAAACATATATTGAGAACATAAAAAAAGTCACAGTATCTGATGTAAAACGAGTAGCACAAAAATATTTAGGGTCTGAAAAAAGTGCAGTCTCAATACTTTTACCGAATTCCAGCAAAGAAGTAAAAATATCAAACATAACTGCACAAAACTTACCTGCCAAATTAATAAACGAAAATACAAACACTCAAAAATACAAACTTTCAAATGGAGCGACACTACTCCTTTCTCCAAACCAAGTAAACGATATTATAGCAATATCAATATTTTCTAAAGGAGGAGAATTTATAGAACCAATTCCAGGAACTGCAGACTTGACAGCTTCGGCGATGACTAAAGGTACGAAAAAATATTCCTCACTGGAATTTGCCCAAATTCTGGAAGATAACGGAATCAAAATTGTACCATCTGTCAAGGCTGACAGCTTTATGATAACTGTTTTAACAACAAAAAATGAATATGAAAAGACCCTTGAACTTTTGAACGAAGTCATAAATAATGCAACTCTTGATGATTACGAAATTGAAAAATCAAGGACTGACAAACTTAATGCTATAAAAAAGAGTAAAGATATACCTCTTAACATAGCAATCGACAACTATAAAAATTTAATATTTGAAAATACTCCATATTCAATATCTAATGCAAAACTGGAAAAAACATTACCTCAAATCCAATTTGAAGATGTAAAAAATTATTATCAAAAGGCTTTTGCCCCGGAAAATGTCGTTATCTCAATAAATGGAAATATAAATAAGGATATGACAATTGAAAAATTTACCGAAATATTTAACAATAAAAAAGGTGAAAAATTTGATTATTCAAAATATTCAATCCCCTCTTTAAAAGAAGGAAAAAAAATCACAACATCAATCAAAAATCTAAAAACCGACTGGATTATTATGGGTTGGCAAACGTCAGGAGTTTTAGACAAAAAAGAATATGCAACTTTAGAAGTGATAGACTCTCTACTTGGTTCTGGTATGAGCTCGCGTCTTTTTAAAAACTTAAGAGACAAAGACGGTCTTGCATATCAACTTGGTTCTCAATATTCTCCAAATGTTTTGAAAGGAGCTTCTATTGTTTACATCGGAACAAACCCGCAAAACCTTGATTATGCAGTAAAAAGACTGCAAGAAGAAGTTTTCAGGCTCAAAACAGAATTTGTGGGAACAAAAGAACTACAAGATGCCAAAGACAAACTTTTGGGACATTACATAATAGGACAAGAAACCAACCTGGACAAAGCATCCACAATAGGATGGTTTGAAGCATCCGGTAGAGGTTATCAATTTGACAAAGAATACATAGAACTTGTAAATTCTGTCACTGAATCTGACATTATAGAAGTTGCAAATAAATATTTCAATAACAATTACGTTCTATCAATAGTAAAGCCTGATTAATCAATCAGGCTTTACTGTAGAACTTTGTAAATATTTTACTTACACCGAAAATTAAACGTACAAATCTTTTAACTTTTTTACAAGTTACTCTATTTTTGCACCTTTGGTCGAATTAGAATAATTCGCTTACAAGACATTACAATAAGTGCAGTGCATTTAGAAGAATGTATTTTATTGTTTTTACAGCGAAACAATTATTACCAATTTGTTCTTGTCAAAACCTGTTTTGCATGTCTGTCATACATTTTATCTTTATACCAAGCACCTTTAAACTTTTTGTCAGCTTCATACATATACTGCATGTCATGAGATATAAAATATATTGCACTTACTAAAGTTCCATTTGCTCTGTACTGCTTTGACATATAAGGGAAATTAGGATAATTTTGTGAAAACTTATCAATATATCTTAATTTGCCCAGAGCATCATAGTAATAAACCGTTCTCAAATCGTTTTTGTATTGCACAGCGTAACTTATCAGCAAATTATCTTTATAGTAGAAACCACAAAGGTTTTCATCATTTGTTTCCTTTACGCCTTCGCTGACCAATTTGTAATGTCTTTTATAATCTTTGTCTTTTAGAAAATCTTTATACTCTGCTTTGAATTCTTTTTTCTTAAACTTATAAACCGTATCTTCAGTGAAAAGTTCTTTTTCATACTTTTCAATTACAGCATCTCTTTGTACCTGAGAAATATCAAGCCAGTCAAAAACAAGATTTCCTGTTAACACGATAGAAGGAGGAACATTTTCCTGAATAATTTTATCTTGTTCAATAGGCTGAATATCCGCTGCTAGTGAAACTTTTCCAAGGAATAATATAAGCAATAAAATCGTAAATTTTTTCATATAACCCCCATATAATAAATTAATGATACAATGAAAACCACGGATGTATAGTCTTGACACTTTAAGTCAGATATATTCAAGCTTTTAACCCAACAGAATCAACATATTAACACTTTGTAACAAAAATTTAACATATTTTTTTAAAATTAGGTATATTTTCTTGACGAGAAAAATTGATGTATTATGATTTAAGAACATGTAAAATTTAAGTTAGGTGTACTATGCCCAAATTGAATTTTTACAAAATTGTTCATTAAGCTGAAATTCAGTAAAATGAAAGGTTTACAGCCTCAAGTTAGATAATCATTTAGAGATGCTAAAAACAGCATGATATAAATTCAAAATTAAAAAAATTTTTTATATAGTACGTACACATAGACGAGGTGAATTAATGTCTAACACAAAATATGCAGAAAGAGTAACTCCAATGGGTATACCACATACTCGTTTGGATGATTTACCGGACCTTATTGAAGTGCAGAAAAAATCTTTTGAATGGTTTTTAAAAGAAGGTTTGAAAGAAGAATTACTTTCATTCTCTCCTATCAAAGACTATACCGGCAGATTAGAATTGCATTTCTTACCAAACTATACTTTTGATAATGCAAAGTATACAATTGAAGAAGCAAGAATCCATGATGCAACATACGCAAAACAATTACGCGTTATGGTAAGACTGGTTAACCGTGACAGCGGGGAAATCAAGGAACAGGAAGTATACATCGGTGATATTCCAACAATGACCGACAAAGGTACTTTCATTGTAAATGGTGCGGAACGTGTAATCGTATCTCAAATTGTTCGTTCTCCCGGCGTATACTTCAAACGTGAAGTATCACCTGCAGGGAAAAGATTGTACAACGCTACAATGATTCCTAACCGTGGTGCATGGTTAAAAATAGAAACAGATGCTAACGACATCATTTATGTAAAAATAGATAAAAACAGAAAAATCTTAGCTACAACATTATTGAAAGCTATGGGTATCACAGTTTCTGAAATGGAATCTTTATTTACACACTTCGAATTTTTGAAGAAAACTCTTGATAAAGATACAACAGAAACAACAGATGATGCATTAATTGAAGTTTATAAAAAGTTAAGACCTGGCGATCCTGCATCAGCAGCAGGCGGACGTTCAATATTGGAAGCACGTTTCTTTGACGAAAAGAAATATGATATCGGACGTGTAGGTCGTTATAAATTAAATAAAAAATTAAATTTGAACATTCCTAAAAACCAAAGAACATTAACTGTTCAAGATATTGTCGCATCAATCGAATATTTGATTAATTTGACATACGATGAAGGAACAGTTGATGATATCGACCACTTAGGAAACAGAAGAATCAGATCTGTTGGAGAACTTTTACAAAACCAATTCAGAGTTGGTCTTTCAAGGATTGAAAGAATTGTAAAAGAAAGAATGACTTTACAAGATTCTGAAACTTTAACTCCGTTAAACTTATTGAACACTAAACCTTTAGTTGCTTCATTAAAAGAATTTTTCGGAAGTTCACAATTATCACAGTTTATGGACCAGATTAACCCGTTGGCTGAATTAACACACAAAAGACGTATTTCAGCATTAGGACCAGGCGGTTTGATGAGAGAGCGTGCAGGATTTGCTGTTCGTGACATCCACCCATCTCACTACGGACGTATTTGTCCTATAGAAACACCGGAAGGACCTAACGCAGGTTTGATCGGTTCATTAGCTACACACGCAAAAGTTAATGACTACGGATTCATCGAAGCACCTTTCTTTGTCGTAAAAGACGGTAAGGTAACTGATGAAGTTGTATATATGACAGCTGATGAAGACGAAGAATTCAGATGTGCACCGGCTGATGTTCAACTAAATCCTGACAAAACATTTAAGGACGAATATGTTCCTGTACGTTACAGATCAGAATTTACAATGGATCAGTCAAAGAGAGTTGACTTTGTGGGTGTTTCACCTATCCAAATCATCTCTGTTGCTACATCATTGATTCCATTCATCGAACACGATGACGCTAACCGTGCATTGATGGGATCAAACATGCAACGTCAGTCTGTACCTCTTTTAATAACCCAAAGACCGGTTGTTGGAACAGGGATGGAAAAAAGAGCCGCTAGAGACTCAGGTATGGTAATCGTATCAGATGTTGACGGTGTTGTTGAAAGAGTTGTAGGTGAAGAAATTGTAATCAGAGATTTACAAAATAAACCTCACGTATATACACTAATGAAATATGTAAGAAGTAACCAAGATACTTGTATTAACCAAAAACCTTTAGTTCACGAAGGTGATAAAGTTAGTGCAGGAGACGTGATAGCTGACGGTGCTTCTACAAATTGCGGAGAACTTTCTTTAGGTAAAAACGTAATTGTTGCTTACATGCCTTGGGAAGGTTATAACTACGAAGATGCTATTCTATTGTCAGAAAGATGCGTACACGATGATATCTTCACATCAGTTCACATCGAAAAACTTGAAATAGACGCTCGTCAGACAAAACTTGGACCGGAAGAAATTACAAGAGAAATTCCAAACGTATCAGAAGATGCGTTAAGACACTTGGATGAACGCGGAATTGTTCGTATCGGTGCAAGAGTATACGCTGACGATATATTGGTAGGTAAAGTTACACCGAAAGGTGAATCAGAACATCCGCCGGAAGAAAAACTTCTTCGAGCAATCTTTGCTGAAAAAGCAAGAGATGTAAAGGATAATTCACTAAGAGTTCCACACGGCGAAGGCGGAAGAGTACTTGACGTCAAGGTATTTGACAGAGAAAAAGGTGATGAATTACCACCAGGAGCAAATACGGTTATCAGAGTATACATTGCTCAAAAACGTAAAGTATCAGTAGGTGATAAACTTTCAGGTCGTCACGGTAACAAAGGTATCGTATCAAGAATACTTCCAAAAGAAGACATGCCATTCTTGCCTGACGGAACTCCTGTAGATATCGTTTTGAACCCACTTGGTGTACCTTCTCGTATGAACGTCGGTCAAACTTACGAATTGCTTCTAGGTTTGGCAGCATACTTGACAGGAAACTACTATGAAACACCATCTTTTGATGAAAGATATGGTGATAACCAATCAGAAATCGCAACTAAAGCAGAATTGCTTAAAGGTATAAAAGAATCCGGTTGCGATTGGGTAAATGAAGACGGTAAAGTAAGACTTATCGACGGAAGAACAGGTGAACCTTTTGATGAACCTGTAGCAGTAGGTCTTTCATATATACTTAAACTTGTCCACTTGGTAGATGACAAGATTCACGCTCGTTCTACCGGACCATATTCACTTGTTACTCAACAACCTTTGGGTGGTAAAGCTCAATTCGGCGGACAAAGATTCGGTGAAATGGAAGTTTGGGCATTGGAAGCTTATGGTGCTGCTTATACTCTGCAAGAAATGTTAACAATTAAATCAGATGATGTTAACGGACGTAACAGAGCTTATGAAGCAATCGTAAAAGGCGACAACATTCCAAGACCGGGTATTCCTGAATCATTTAAGGTACTTGTAAGAGAATTACAAAGTATTGGTTTGGATATTACGGTAGCGAAAAAAGACGGTCAAGAAGTTGACTTAATGACTGATATGGATGATTTGAGAAAATCAGCTCCAAGAAGAGTTCTTTCAGATATGGATTCTGAGTTGTTAAACATCAATTTCTTTGAAACACCGACTACATTCGGAGATTTATAATAAGCATAATATAGCGGGGATAAATATATCCCCGCCAATAAAAGGAGAATTATAATAATGTCAACAAGCATAGATTATTTTGACTATATACGAATTAGTATCGCTTCACCGGAAAGAATACTTAAGTGGTCTTACGGAGAAGTTACTAAACCGGAAACTATTAACTACCGTACATTAAAGCCGGAAAGAGATGGTTTGTTCTGTGAAAGAATTTTTGGACCATCTAAAGACTGGGAATGTTATTGCGGTAAATATAAAAGAGTAAGACATAAAGGTATTATTTGCGAACGTTGCGGCGTTGAAGTTACAGACAGTAAAGTAAGACGTCAGAGAATGGGACACATAAAACTTGCGGCTCCTGTTTCTCATATTTGGTTCCTAAAAGGTATACCTTCATATTTAGGCTTACTCCTTGATATGACTTTGAAGGATTTGGAACAAGTTATTTACTTTAATAATTATGTAGTTCTTGATCCTGCAGACAGTGAGTTTAAGAAATTACAGTTATTGTCTGAAGAAGAATATGAAGATTATATGGCAGAACATGAAGATTCCGAATTGAAAGTAGGAATCGGTGCTGAAGCTATAAAAGAACTTTTGTCAGAAATCAATACAAAAGAACTTGCAGAAGAAATAAGATCTGAACTTGCAGGCTCTGTAACATCTGTACAAAAGAAAAGTAAACTTATTAAACGTTTGAGATTACTTGATTCATTGATTTCATCAGAGACAGATCCGACATGGATGATTATGGATGTACTTCCTGTTACTCCTCCGGATTTGAGACCAATGGTACAGTTAGACGGCGGACGTTTTGCAACTTCTGACTTAAATGACTTATACAGACGTGTAATTAACAGAAACAACCGTTTGCAAAGATTGTTAGAAATGGGAGCACCTGAAATCATCGTAAGAAACGAAAAACGTATGTTACAAGAGGCAGTAGATGCTCTTATTGACAACGGCAGACGCGGAAGAACAGTTGTAGGCCCTAACAACAGAGCATTGAAATCATTATCTAATATAATTGAAGGTAAACAAGGTCGTTTCCGTCAAAACTTATTAGGTAAACGTGTAGACTACTCAGGTCGTTCAGTAATCGTTGTAGGTCCTCAATTAAAATTAAATCAATGCGGTTTACCAAAAGAAATGGCGATTGAACTTTTCAAACCTTTTGTTGTAAACAAATTGATTGAAAGAGGATATGTACAAAACATTAAATCCGCTAAGAAGAAAATTGAAAGATCAGAAGCCGTTGTCTGGGATATTCTAGAAGAGGTAATTGATGGACACCCTGTATTATTGAACCGTGCCCCAACCCTTCACAGATTAGGTATTCAGGCATTTGAACCAAAATTGGTAGAAGGTCGTGCAATTCAACTACATCCGCTTGTATGTACAGCATTCAACGCTGACTTCGACGGTGACCAGATGGCAGTTCACGTACCGTTGTCAATCGAAGCTCAAACGGAAGCCAGAATGTTAATGTTAGCTACAAACAATATTTTGGCACCTGCAACCGGTAAACCAATTATTACACCAACTCAGGATATGGTATTGGGTATGTATTACTTGACAATTCTAAAAAATCCTGAAATGGATCCAAAAGGATATTTCTATAACTTCCAAGATGCAATTTCAGCTCTAGAAGTCGGTGTAATAGATCTTCACGATAAGATAGTCGTAAGAGATGAACACGGCGAAAGAATTGAAACAACTGCAGGAAGAATTATCTTTAACGAAGCAGTAAGAAATGCATTGGCTTAAGATTTTTAAGTCAAACAGTTAATCGAAATTAATTAATATAAGGAAATAGAAAATAATGGAAACAACATACACACATGGTAAAAAGACAATAGATTTCATTAACAAGCAAATGGATAAAAAAGGATTAAACAATTTGCTTTCACAAATGTATCTAGAGTTTGGCGGTGCAAAAACCGCAGAATTGGCTAACAGCCTTAAAAACCTTGGCTACAAGTATGCTACAAAATCCGGTACTACAATTTCTATTGCTGACTTGCAGGTTCCGGAAGTAAAAAAAGAGCTGCTTAAAGAAGCTGAAAAAGAAATTGAAAAATCTACAAACAGATACCTAAAGGGAGAAATTACAGAGGTTGAAAGATATACCAAAGTTATCGACACTTGGTCAGAAACAACAGCAAAATTGACTTCACAGGTTGTTGAAAACTTTGATAAATTAAATCCGGTATATATGATGGCATTCTCCGGAGCCAGAGGTAACTTATCTCAGGTATCACAGTTGGTAGGTATGAGAGGTTTGATGGCAGACGCACAAGGTCAAATCATCGACTTGCCTATTAAGTCAAACTTTAAAGAAGGTTTATCCGTAACCGAGTACATCATCTCTTCTTACGGTGCCAGAAAAGGTCTTGTAGACACAGCATTGAAAACAGCTGACTCGGGTTATTTGACAAGAAGATTGGTAGACGTAGCTCAAGATGTTATTATCAGAGCAGACGATTGCCACACAACAAAGTCAATAAATATGAAACCTATCACTGACGGCGACAATGTAATTGTTCCGCTAATTGATAGATTACTTGGAAGAACAGTCGCTCAAGACATCGTTGATACAGATGGTACAGTTCTTGTAAAATCAGGAACCACTATGAACAGAGACGATATCAAAAAGATTGCTCATCTGAACTTACAAGAATTAAAGGTTCGTTCAGGACTTACTTGCGGTTTAGAATATGGTATATGCCAAAAATGCTACGGCTGGGCAATGACAACTCAAAAATTGGTTGATATTGGTGAAGCTATAGGTATTATCGCCGCTCAATCAATTGGTGAACCTGGAACACAGCTTACAATGAGAACCTTCCACACAGGTGGTGCCGTTGGTGTTAAAGACGCTATAAAAGAAATTATTGCTAAACAAGATGGTGAAGTAGTTTCAAGCGTTAAGACCAGAGAATTAAGAACTCGCCACGGTGATGTAGTTAATATTTCTAACTATGAAACAGATATTGAAGTTAAGGGTGCAAAAAGAACCGAAAAATATCATATTCCGGCAGGTTCTACAGTATTCTTCACAAATGGAATGCAAGTTAAAAAAGGATTTAAACTTGCCCAATTTGAGCCTGCAGCTCAAGGTTCAGGTTCTCGTTTGACAGAAAAGGCTACTAAAGATATTACATCTGATCTTTCAGGTGAAGTTTTATATGAAGATTTTGTAGCTGACGAAAAGAAAGACAGACAAGGAAATATCTCAAGAACGACAAATAAACAAGGTATAATTTGGGTTTTGGGCGGAGATGTTTACAATCTTCCCGGCGGTTCTAAGGTTCTTGTAAAAGACGGACAAAAAATACAGGAAGGTGAAAAACTTGCCGAAACTTTGATGATATCTGAACACGGTGGTGAAGTTCGTTTCAGCGACGACTTAGTTATTGAAGATGTAAAATTTGAAGGTAAAAAGATTAAGAAAATTGTTCAAGGTAAAGAGTTGACAATTGTAATTGCTTCCTTAATGCCTGAAAATGCTACATTTGAACAAACCAAAAAAGAACAAATCTGGACAGTTAACAAAACCGGTGAAAAATATATTGTTAAAGCTCCTGTAGATACAACCGTTGAAAATGGTATGATAATCGCAGAGCTTATAGACGATGAATGTGCAGTATCTTCATCCGGAGAAATCAGATACGTAGACGTTGAAGTAGACGAAAATCAAATTATTACAAAACCTGGTTCTGTTGTGTTTATTCCGGAAGAAATTCATCAGATAAATAAAGATGCTTCTTTAAAAATGGTTGAAAACGGAACACACGTCACAGCCGGAACAGAAGTTGTAAAAGATGTATACTGCCACATTGATGGTATTGTTGAATTCAAGGAATATAACGATACTATCCACGAAATAACTATTCGTCCTGGAGAAATTCACCAGCTTTCAAGCGTATCAGAGTTGAAAGTTGATGAAGGCGAAGTTGTTAAGAAAGGTACAGTAATTGCAGATGGCATAAAAGCAAAAGAAACTTCTATCGTTACAATTATGGACTCTTCTATGGACGACTTGGATATAGATGATTTGGATGAAGAGTTGGATACATCCTTATCACTTGATGAAGATAACATCTCTAATCAACCAATTCAAATCCTTGTAAGACCGGTTCAAGTATTAAATGTTGAGCAAAAAGATGTATCAATCAAATTCAACACATCAGACAGTTTGATTGATATTGTTCCTGTAACTCAATTGCAATACAAAGACGGTGCAAGAGTAAGGAATTTAGATGGTTCAACAATAACAAGAACAAGTCTTGTTCTTCAAATGCAAGGTTATCTATCACACTTGAAAGGTATGGTAGAGTTGGATGATAAGTCAAATTTAAGAATTGTTGTTCTTGAAAACTTGATTGTCCGTCGTGAATTTGAAGGCAATGCCAAAGCTATGTCTTCATTACAGACTGAATTGTTAGTCAAAGACGGAGAAATAATTGAGCCGAAAACTCCTGTTGCAAAAACTCAAGTGCTTGCAATAAATGACGGTGTAGCATCAATCAAAGCAGATAAAGAAGATACAAGAAGACTTCTTTTGACAAGCGATAAATACGAAACCGTTATATCTGTAAAGGGTAAAGCAACAGTTAAGAAAGGCGATTTTGTAAGATTAGATTCCATTATTACAGATAATGGGGAAAAATCTACAGTATCAGGTATGGTTACTTCCGTTAACAAGGGAGAAATTGCTATCAGAAACGGTAGACCATATCTTATCAGCCCAGGTACAATGTTACAGGTAGAATCCGGAGCACTTGTTCTTCGCGGAGATAATATTGCGACATTGGTATTTGAAAGACAAAAAACAGGCGATATCGTACAAGGTCTTCCAAGGGTTGAAGAACTTCTTGAAGGTCGTAAACCTAAAGATTGTGCTATTTTAGCAGAAGAAGACGGAGTTGCAGAAATTGTAACAGACGAAGATCTTCCAAGACTATATATCGTTAATGATAATGGAAGAACTGAAATTAAGTACGCAATTGATGCAAACATTATCGTTCAGAACAAACAAAAAATAACAAAAGGCCAACCTTTAACAAGCGGACCTTTGAACCCGCACGATGTAATAAGACTTTGCGGACCGGAAGCAGCTCAACAATATCTTGTAGACGAAGTACAAAGAGTATATCGTTCTCAAGGTGTTGAAATTGCAGATAAGCACGTTGAAATCATCGTAAGACAAATGACTAAAAAGGTTAAAGTTGTCGAAGCAGGAGATACAACGTTGTTGCCTGGAGAACTTGTTGAAATGCAAACATTTGAAAAGGAAAACAAAGAAGTTGAAGAAAAAGGCGGCACCCCTGCAACTTGTGAATACATGTTGTTAGGTATAACAAAAGCGTCGTTGAATACAGAAAGCTTCATTTCTGCAGCTTCATTCCAAGAAACAACAAGAATTCTTACAGAAGCAGCCGTTGAAGGTAAGAAAGATATGCTAAGAGGTCTGAAAGAAAACGTTATCATCGGACGTTTGATACCTGCCGGTACAGGCTTCCATCATCTTTCAAATGCTAACGAAGAAAAGGAACGTGAAGAAAGAAAACGTGCAGTTGCTCAAAGAAATCAAGCAAGAAAGCCTTCCGCAATTTTGGAAGAAATTGAGGGAATGTTTGGAGCACCTGATTTCCAATTAGGCAACGAAGACGAAGAATAAAAGCTTCATAACATAATAAAAAAGACCTCTTTTAAAAGAGGTCTTTTTGTTAAATAATTAACTATTCTAAATAAAAAAATAAATATAATATGAAAGAGTATTTCTAAACCTTTTGCTTTATTTTATAAAAGTTTTTTTATTCATATTCCGATATCTGCTTTGGAGGTAAAAATGGCTAGAATTATTGAAGGCGAAAGACGAATCATAAAAATGTCTGTAGATGATATTTTAAATATAGTAAGAGAATACCAAAAGATTTGTCATAAATCATGCTGTTATGAACATACAAGAGAGCTTTTGTCCAAGGCTGACTTTTATATCCCAGAAGATTTATAAACATAAATTACGCAACATAAAATCAACTTACTTATAGCATAACTTACGTAGTTATAAGAAATTACCCGACTGTGGTTTTTCAAAAATCCTTTTTGGTTTATGCTAGAATTAAACAGAAAGGAGTTCTTGTAATGAAAAAAAATGCTATAATTATTACCCTTATATTTTTAATCCCTTTATTTGCTTATATGCTTCTCACAAACTCTAATCAAACAACGGCACAAACTACTCAAACAGGCAAGCCGCAAGTTATTAAATTCACGTCTGCAATGTGTCTGGATTGCCAAACCATGAATAAAATATTTAAAAACATTTTCCCTAAGTACGAAGGAAAAATTATTTTAACAGAAATTCAAGTTCAGGACAAAAATTCATTTAATGATGAACAAATCAAAAAATATAATGTTACTTTAGTCCCTACAATAATTCTTTTAAACTCTCAGGGACAACAGGTAAAAAGGATTGAAGGTGCTATACCTGAAAAAGAAATGGACGATTGTTTAAAGGGACTTAAATAGTAATGGAACAATATATTAGCTTATTTTCACAACAGGGCAGCTTACCGATATTATTTGTACTATCTTTTCTTGGCGGACTTATAGCATCAATATCGCCTTGTTCTTTGGCAATGCTTCCAATTATCGTAGGGTATGTCGGAGGATATTCGGATGCAAAACCCATAAAAACATTTATACAAATGCTCTTTTTTGTATTTGGTACAGCTATTGTATTCTCTATAATAGGCATAATCTGTGCAATTACAGGGAAGGTATTTATATCATTTGCCGGCGGATATTTTGGGATTATTCTTGCCGGTATAATTCTTGTGATGGGGCTTAAATTGCTGGGAATCCTTGATTTTGAATTACCCGTACTTGTAAAAGAAATGCCAAAAAATGAACATACAAATACATATTTGTATCCAATTATTTTGGGTGGAATTTTTGCACTTGCAGGAACACCATGTTCTACACCAATTTTAGCGGGAATAATGGCTTTCGCGTCTTTATCCGCAAGTATTTCACATGCAATCATTATGCTTTTCTTATTTTCTTTGGGACAGGGCTTAATACTTATTTTGGCAGGCTTTATGACTTCACACTTAAAAAATTGGAAAGGATTTTACAATTTTTCCGATATGCTTTTGAAAATAAGTGGAGGATTGCTCGTACTTGCCTCAATATATATTTTTTATAAGATTTTCGCTCCTCTTATTGTAAAATAGATATAAATGCGTTAAAATTATTGTATCTATAGACAACGGAGAGTAGAAAATGAAAACATATGAAGGTCAGTTAGTTGCAGGGAATGAGAAATTTTGTATAATATTGTCAAGATTTAACGATTTTATAGGATCGAAACTTCTGGCAGGTGCAATTGATGAATTAAAACGTCACGGAGTTGAAGATAGCAATATTGAAGTTGTCAAAGTTCCCGGAGCTTTTGAAATTCCTGTCACTGCACAAAAATTCGCTCAATCAGGAAAATATGGAGCAATAATCACACTTGGAGCTGTTATAAGAGGAGCCACCGCACATTTTGATTATGTAAGTGCAGAAGTTTCTAAGGGAATTGCACAAGTTAGCCTTCAAACCGGTGTGCCTGTTATATTCGGTGTTTTGACAACTGACAATATTGAACAAGCAATAGAAAGAGCTGGAACCAAAGCTGGAAATAAAGGTTCTGATGCTGCTAAATCAGCTATTGAAATGGTAAATTTATTAAAATTAATTTAGTGTTTATAGTTTAAGGTTAATCGGACATTTCCGATTAGAAAGTTGGGGCAAACATGAGCGACATAATTACTGAATACCGAAACGAGAATACCAAAAATATTGATATTCTGCCTACAATTGAAATCGTTAGAAAAATGAATGAAGAAGACAAACTTGTTGCACTTGCCGTAGAAGAAGAAAGTGAAAATATTGCATCCGCGATTGACGTTATTGCAAAACAGTTTTTGAAAGGTGGCAGACTTTATTACTTTGGGGCCGGAACATCAGGAAGGCTTGGAATTTTGGATGCTTCTGAATGCCCTCCAACCTTTAGCGTTTCGCAAGATATGGTTCAGGGTTTTATCTGCGGAGGCGATAAAGCTATAAGACATTCCGTTGAGGGAGCGGAAGATAATGCAGACTTCGGCTATGAAGATGCAAAAGTTCTGACTGATAAGGATGTTGCAGTTGTTATATCTGCCAGTGGCAACCCTAAATATTTACTTGGAGTTTTGAAAAGAGCTGAAGAAATTAACTGTAAAACAATAGGTGTTACTTGTAACCCTAAAGGGCGAATTGCAGAAGAGGCAGGTCTTGTAATATGTCCAGAAGTAGGGCCTGAAGTTATTGCAGGATCTTCAAGATTAAAAGCCGGAACAGCACAAAAAATGATATTAAACATGCTTTCTACAGGTGCTATGATTAAAATTGGAAAAACCTACGAGAATTTTATGATAGACTTGCAACCTGTAAATGAAAAGTTGAAAGACAGAGCGATAAGAATTGTTGCACAAATAGCAGATGTAACACACAGTGAAGCTCTTGCAGCTTTGTTGAAATCGGGCTGGGAAATTAAAACAGCCATTGTATCATTAATTATGAAACTTGATGTGGAAAAAGCAAGAGTAGAACTAAGAAAACACGGTGGTGTACTTAGAAAATTGTTAAATGCAGGGCAGCCTGTATAAGGAGAAGATATGAAATTAACAGTACTTGGAGCAGGATGTTGGGGACTAACACTTTGCTGGCTATTGACAAATAACTTTGATGAAATTACTGTATGGGGAAGAGAACAGGATTTGTCTGATGACTTAAAAATAAACAGACATTGTGTTAAACCATTAGAAGTTCAATTGGATAATAAAGTAGAGGTTACTTCAAACCTTTCTGATGCGATATCAAATGCTGATATAATCTTATCTGTCGTAGCAACATCTGGAACTCGTGATGTATGTGAACATTTAAAAGAAGCAGGAATTAGACCTGAACAAATTTTGGTAAATGCTTCAAAAGGGATAGAACTTCCTTCTCTTATGAGAATGTCTGAGGTTATAAAAGACGTTTTACCAGGACAAAAGCTTGCAATTTTATCAGGCCCGACTCTTGCAAAAGAAGTCCTACAAGGTTTACCGACAGCGGCAACTGTTGCTTGCGAAGACATACAAACGGCAGAATTCGTTCAGAAAGCTCTCAATGTACCAAACAAATTCAGATTATATACTAATACAGATGTTATCGGAGTAGAACTTGGCGGTTCATTAAAGAATGTAATAGCTATAGCTTCAGGTTTTGCCCATACTATGGGACTGGGAGATAATTGCTCCGGAACACTTTTGACAAGAGGGATGGCCGAAATTGTTAGAGTAAGTGTAAATCTTGGTGCAAACCCGTCGACTTTATACGGGCTTTCAGGAATGGGGGATTTAATTGCAACTTGTTCAAGCCCCATGTCCAGAAATTATACAGTCGGCTCAATGCTTGCTAAAGGGAAAAAAATTGATGATATATTAAAAGAACTCGGATCTGTTGCAGAGGGTGTAAAAACATCAAAAGCAATCTGCGAACTTGCAAAAAAATTAAACATTGAAGTTCCGGTGTCAAATGCTATTTATGAAGCTGTTTATACAGATATTACCCCTCAGGCACTTTTAGAAAAATTAATGAACAGAAAACTGAAGGAAGAAGAAAGATACGTATAATGAAATTTGCCGTAAAATATTTAAAAAATACTTTTTACCCGCTTGAAGTTCCCGAGACAATAAAACTGGAAGACGGTCAGATGGTTCTTGTAAGAACTGAAAAAGGAGAAGAGGCTTTAAAAGCATTCTTAGTAAATTCTAGGGTTGCCAAGATTTGGGAAAACAGCAAAAACAAACCGGAGCCTCTACAGGTTATAAGAACACTCTCCCAAAGGGATCTCCAAACTCTTGATGAAATAAGAAAAGAAGAAGTACAATCTTTCTTCAAATGTCAAGCACTGGTACAACAGCATAAATTAAACATGAACCTTGTGCAGTGCCGAATTACATTTGATAGAAGGAAAATAACATTTTATTATACGGCACCGGAAAGAGTTGATTTTAGGGCATTATTAAAGGATTTAACACAAGTATTTACTCGAGTCAGAATTGATTTAAGACACATCGGAGTAAGAGATGAAACCTCAATTGTTGAAGGAACAGGCATTTGCGGAAGACCCTTCTGCTGCTCAAGCTTTCTGAGAAAATTTGCAACAATCAATGTAAAGCTTGCCAAAGATCAGGGAATGCCCATTGCTCCAGGAAAGATTTCCGGTACTTGCGGAAGACTTTTGTGTTGTTTGACATACGAATATTCACATTATATTGACGCTGCAAAAGGTATGCCTCCGGTAGGTTCGTCAGTTATGACTCCTGACGGATTGGGGAAAGTTTGTTATCTCCAGTTTTTGAGTGGCAAAGTCGCCGTAAAAATGGAAGATGGTAAAGTTAAAGAATTCTTAAAAACAGATATTGAAATGGTTGATGCGGAAGTCAATGTAGAAATTGACATTCCTACAATAAACAGCTACGATTATGAACAAGAAAACATTGATATAAAACAACTTGAGGATGATAAAAATAGTTCAACAGGCAATGTCTAAGCTTCTTTCTTATTTTTATTAGAAAGCTCAGACAATATCATATACCAAGGTTTCTTGACAAAAACATAGTAAATTTCACCATTAGTTAACCTTACTTCATACCTCATCATAAACTTCCGTTTTTTATCAGGTGCAGTTTCTTTAATCTCAGAAACGAGCTCATCGTTGGTAATCTGACGTAACTCATCCATACTAATGGTTTCTTTGTCAACTATCCTCATTAACTTGTGATAATCGCTCATATAAATATTATATCAAATATTAAGATATATTTCAAGAGTATGAAAATTAGACTAAAACAAACATATTTAAAATAAAAAAAATGTCGAAGAAGGGACTCGAACCCTCAAGGCATTAACCACACGAACCTGAATCGTGCGCGTCTACCAATTCCGCCACTTCGACATTTTATCCATTTTAAAAGTACAAATCTTAGAAACCTTTCCCAGCTTCTACTACTTTATTTTCCTAAAAAATTCATCAGAAATCAACTGGGAATATTTATCCTTTTCATTCGCCGATATCAAAAGTCGTGGCTGTCCATCCTTTGTTTCCGCAACAGATATAATCCCTCCAACATCTCCTATTGGCAATTTTTTTACTTTTGCTTCAAATTTTACAAAAGGAACTTCTTTACCATAAGAATTCATTGTTCCATGCTTTGTAACCTTTAAATCATCAACTGATATTGCCTGATATTTGATTTTTCCGACAGCTTTTTTTAATTTTTCTTCCACATCCGAAGATTTTATATCATCAGCCGTCAAAATTGCTTTATCTCCTGATTCTACGACAAACATCTTTTGACCCGATGCTTTATGTTCGGCAACAACAGCATTATAACCCATAATTCCGGCAGCTTTTTCTATCTCAAATTCTTCATTTATCTTAGAAAAATCACCAACTTTTTGAGCTCTTTCCAAAAGTGTGTCCTTTGAAGGATTTATATAATTGTGAATTAATCCTGTCACAAGTTCCTTGCCACCAAGTGACATAAAACCGATAACAGCAAGTGTCAAAATTATTGCTCTTAATATATTTTTTAAACAACCCATGTTGAAATCCTTGTCATGTTATAATATCATTATAACTATGAAAAAATCTGAAATCAATTATATCAATACTGCTGACATTAAGGTAGAGGAGCTTACTCCGGCGATGCAAGAATATTTGAAGATTAAGCATCAGCATCCGGATAAGATACTTTTGTATAGATTAGGAGATTTTTACGAAACATTTTTTGAAGACGCTGTTACTATGTCAAAGGAATTGGAACTGACACTGACAGGAAGGGAACAAGGTAAATTTGGGAGGATTCCGCTTGCAGGAATTCCTGCAAAAGCCGTAAATTCATATTTAGAAAAACTTGTTCAAAAGAATTTTAAAGTAATTATATGTGACCAACTTGAAGATCCAAAATTTGCAAAGGGCATTGTTAAAAGAGGTATTACAAGGATTATAACATCAGGAACTCTTACAGAAAGCGACTTTTTAAAGCAAAATTCAAACAATTACATTTGTGCTCTTTTTAAAGATGAAAAAAATGATATATATGGATTTTCTTACGCTGATATTTCAACAGGAGAATTTAAAGTTACTCAAGCACCTCTTGATCTGATAATGGATGAACTTGCAAGAATTAGCCCTACAGAAGTTTTGGGGCCATCTGTCAGAGCTAAAATTATGCCTTTTCAAATCGTTCCGGATGAAAAAATTAACCTTCCGGAAAAGATTGTTAAACTATACAACTGTTCAAAAATCCCGACATCAGTGTTTGATGAAAACTTTTCGACAAACAATTTGAAAGCTGTTTTTAAAGCCGAAAGTCTTGAAGCATTCGGATATAGCCGCTATAAACTGGGATTTAGAGCTGCAGGTGCTTTACTAGCTTACGTTTGGGAAAATATGATGGAAAATGTCCCAAAATTTGAGAGAATTGAACCATACGAATTATCCGAATTTATGATTTTGGATGGAAGCACTAGAAAAAATCTTGAATTAACTGAGACTTTGCGGGACAAAAATAAATTTGGCTCACTTCTTTGGGCAATTGATAAAACAAAAACAAATATGGGGGCAAGACTCTTAAAGAACTGGATTTGCCAACCGTTAAAAAAAATCGACTCGATTATTGCCCGCCAGAATTATATTTCTGAGCTTGTTGAAAAAAATGACGAAAGAATTAACTTAGGAAATATCTTAGAAAAAGTTTATGACATTCAAAGGCTTGCAACAAGAATGTCTAATAATTCTGCCAATCCTAAAGATTTTCTCAGTCTTAAAACATCTCTTGAACTTCTGCCCGAACTTATAGAGGCGTCTTCACCTCTTGAATATAACCCCCTTGAGCAAATAGTTAAATATAAAGAAGAGATTGCAGAATATGCCTCATTAATAGAAAGAACTATATCAGATGATGCCCCTGCACTAATAAAAGAGGGAGGGATAATAAAAGAAGGAGTCTCAGGAGAACTGGATTATTTTCGAGAACTTTTGACAGGCGGAGAAAAGTGGCTTAAAGATTTTGAGGAACAGGAAAAAAACAGAACCGGTATCAAAACTTTAAAAGTCGGATTTAATAAGGTTTTTGGATACTTCATAGAAATATCAAATTCTTATCTAAACCAAATTCCTGAAGGTTATATAAGAAAACAAACTCTTACTAACGGTGAGAGATTTATAACAGAAGAACTAAAAAAACATGAAGATGATGTTCTTTCTGCAAAATTTAAATCAACAGAGTTGGAATACAAGCTATTTTGTGATTTTAGAGAGTATTCAAAAGAATTTGTATCTAAAATAAGAGAAATTGCAGATTGCATATCATTGTGTGATGTTTATACTGGTTTGGCTCAAAGTGCAGTAGAAAACAATTATTGTAGACCTGTAATTGACGAATCAGGCGATTTCATCGTAAGGAATGGACGTCACCCCGTTTTGGAAAAAATCTTGCCATTAGGAGAATATGTTCCTAATGACTTGGAGTTAAAGAGTAATTCTTCAGATACAACACAATTCATGATTTTGACGGGGCCTAATATGGCCGGAAAATCTACATATATGAGGCAAAATGCATTGATTGCAATACTTGCACAGATAGGTTCATGGGTACCTGCGGATTTTGCAAAGATTGGTGTTATCGACAAAATTTTCACCAGAGTCGGAGCGTCGGATGATTTAACTCTTGGGCAATCAACTTTTATGGTTGAAATGGTTGAGACAGCTTGTATTCTAAATTCTGCGACCGAAAAAAGCCTCATATTACTTGACGAAATCGGTAGAGGAACAAGTACTTATGACGGTGTAGCAATAGCTTGGGCAGTAGCTGAATATATTGCCACAAAAATTAAGGCCAGATGCATATTTGCAACCCACTACCACGAACTCAACGTAATGACAAAAACTTACCCTCAAATCAAAAACTTCAGAATTACCGTATCTGAGGAGAATGGAGAAATCGAATTTTTACGCAAAATTGTTCAGGGTGGAACAAGCAAAAGCTACGGAATTCAGGTTGCTAAAATGGCAGGACTTCCAAATGCTGTCATAAAAAGATCTGAGGATTTGATGGTAAGAATGCAAAAGGATTTTTCTAACAATCTTGCAACAAGAAAACGTAACTCTGACATCCCAACAGTAGACGTTCCTCAGCTTAATCTTTTTAACTAAAGATAAATTCTTAAATATAATCTCTTTGAGATTTGAGTAAAAGTCTAGATAAAATCGTTATAGTGCTCTCTATAAAAATCCCCAAACCTATCCTGTGATATAGCCTCACGACATTTCTGAGAAAAATCTACAAGGAACTTAATATTATGTATGGATAAAAGAGTTGCTGCAGTGGCTTCTGAACATCTCCATAAGTGTCTTATATAAGCTCTGGAGTGATTTTTACAAGCGTAACAATTACATCCTTCAACCAAAGGCCCTGCATCATCATAATATTGTTTTGTTTTAATGTTTGATTTACCCTTCCAAGTAAAAAATGAACCATGTCTTGCATTACGAGTTGGAAGAACACAATCAAACATATCAATACCACGCTTAATCCCATCCAATAAGTCCTCAGGAGTTCCAACCCCCATAAGGTAACGGGGCTTATCTTTAGGTAAAAGCGGTGCGGTAAATTCCGTAAAATGATTCATTATATCTTTTGTTTCACCAACACTAAGTCCGCCGATTGCATAACCTACAGCATCGTAAGATGAAATTACAGCAGCACTTTCTCTTCTTAAATCATCATAAAATGCACCCTGAACAATCGGAAAGAGGGCCTGTCGCGGGTTTGATTTAGCTTGGAAGCATCTTTCAAGCCATCTATGAGTACGTTCCATTGCCTTTTTAGCTGTTTCATAATCGCAAGGATAAGGTGCACACTGGTCAAATGCCATAATTATATCAGCACCAATATCCTGTTGAATCTCCATAGAAACTTCAGGGTTAATAAAATGTTTTTTCCCATCTTTCGGATCCCTAAATTCAACTCCATCTTCGGTAATTCTGTTTAGATGACTTAAAGAAAAGACCTGAAATCCGCCGGAATCCGTTAAAACAGGCTTGTGCCAATTCATCCAGTTATGAATACCACCAAATTTTTTTATAAGTTTTGTTCCTGCTCTTAAATAGAGATGATATGAATTTGCAAGAATAATCTGTGCTCCGGTATCATATACCTGATCACAAGTTAGGGCTTTAACTACAGAATTAGTTCCGACAGGCATAAAAATCGGAGTTTTAATAATTCCATGCGGAGTTGTTAAAATTCCGGCTCTTGCACCTGTCTGTTTACATTCATGAACTAATTCATACTTAAAATTGTCAAGAGCATTATCTCTCATCAACATCCTCAGTAACTAATTCCATCATATTTTTATAATTAGGGCAAAGTTCTTCGGGTTTAAAATAGATACTAATTTCTCTTTCAGCACTTTCAACACTGTCTGAACCGTGAATTGTATTGTATTCCTTGAGTTGAGCATAATCGGCCCTGATAGATCCAACATCAGCCTCACAAGGATCAGTTGCTCCCAAAAGGTGACGGACTCCTTGAACGGCTTTGTAACCTTGGAATACCATCGCAATAATAGGGCCACTTGTTATATATTTAACAAGATTTGGGTAAAAAGGTTTTCCAATATGTTCAGCATAGTGTTTAGCTGCAATCTCCTCGTTAACTTGAAGCATTTTCATGCCTATAAGCTTATACCCTTTCTTTTCAAAGCGGCTTATAATCTCTCCAATACAACCTCTTTTAACTCCATCGGGTTTAATTGCGACAAATGTTCTTTCTTCTGTATGCATAAATCCTCCATTCAAACTTATACTAACACAAAAATGAACTATTTAACAATCTCAATCTTTTTTATACTCCTTACGAGCATAAAAAGCATTATCAAGCATAAAATTACAGCTGCAGATGTTAAACCGTACCAGAACCCTCTTAAATTCAATTGATAATGGAAAGCTAATGTATACCCGACAGGGATGGAAATTAACCAATAGGCTATAAAATTTGCCAAAAGTACAATTCCTGTTTTTTTCATCCCTTTAAATATACCGGCAAGAGACACCTGTAACCCGTCAAATACTTGAAATACCGACAAAATGTACAAAATAGGAACAGATATTTTAATAAGATTAGCGTCTTTAGTGAACAACCCTACAAGGAAATGAGGGAATGAAGAGAATAAAAGTGCACTAAACATCATGAATCCAACACAAATAACTATACCAACAAATGAATATTTTTTTAAATCCATAACATTGCCTGCCCCATTTGCAAAACCGACTTTTACAGCAATAGCATTAGAAACAGCAAATGGCACCATAAAGGATATAGTTGTCAGTGTGCAGACCAAATTTTGAGCAGCAGCATATACTCCGGCTACTCTGCCCATAAATATTGCAATACTGTTAAAAGCAATAAATTCCACCATAACAGCACAAGATATCGGGATTCCTATTTTTATAAGACTTTTGTAATACCCAAAATCCTTATAATCTTTAAAATTCATAAGCTTAAAACAATAAATCAGAAGAGCAAATCCCATAAAGTATCTAATAATAAAACTTGCAACAGCAAGACCCACAACCCCCATAGACGGTATAGGCCCGAACCCAAAAACCATTGCAAAACATAAGGCAATATTCAAAAACACCGCAATTGCAGTAATTAAATTAGGTATAAAAACTATTTCGAACGCCTGCAAAAATTCTTTCAACGCAGAATGCAAATATGCACCAAACGTAGCAAAAGCGGTAATAAACATATACTCTTTTATCATAGGAACAAGTTTCGGTTCAAAATGAACATAATCAATTACAGGGATAAATGCCAATACGGCAAGCATAATTATGAAAGCCAACAACATCGAAAATCTAATGGTAGGATAAAAATATTTTTTGGCACTTTTTCTTTCGCCTCTAAAATTTGATAATAAAGGCGATACACTCGAAATAAGTCCTACACCAAATGTTTGAATACAATTTGTAATGGCAGTAGCAATACTAATAGCCGCAAGAGTATCCGTCGAATGATGACCTGCGACAAGAACATCCCCTGCTCCAATTAGAATAAAACCCAAATTCCCCATAACTATAGGCAGGGCAATATTCAAAAGCTCTTTTGCGTAATACCTGAATTGATTACTCATACGAATTAATTATACAATAAAAAAATTTAAGCAGAGTAATCTATTTTTTCGCCAACTCCTTTATTTTTAACAGCCTGAGCTTGCATCTTTATACTTTCGGCCTGAGCCTTAACTCTAAAATCCTGAGCAGAAGGGTCCAAAGGTGCCATAGCAGAACGGATAACAGTATTTGCATCATCTATGGTTTTTTGAGGATTATTTCTGTCTAAAGACGGCATTTTAATATTAACATGGCCGCCAATCGGAATTCCATCGGCATTTTTTTCAATTACAATACTACCGGCAAGAGAACCTCCTGCAGCTTTATGAGCAAGCTCATGATTATAGATTTCGTTATAATTCTTGTTAATCAAAGCCTCTCTATGAGCTTTTTGCTGTTCCTTTTGTTTTTCAAAAGGATTTGAAAAATTATAAAAAAGATTAATTCCTGCCATACAAAAACCTCACACACATTTCCTGCTATTATTGTAGCACATTTTTGCAAGGTTTTCAACCCCTATATTAAATATAATTTACCACGGATAATCACTTTCTATTTTCCAACTATCAATTAATATGAGCTCCCCACAAGTAAATCCTGTACCATTTTTCGCACATCCGATTGATTTTACGTTATTTCTTGTCAAGCCGTGTCCAAACATATATAAACCATCAACTTTTATTTTGTGTGCATAATCAGAAAAATTTTTTGCCGTTAACGTCATCACAAAAATATCGCGGCCATAAGTATTAGGTTTTTTATTCCCGTTTATATCAACATAAATATGCATATGATTATTATCATTTCTTTTCAAAGCAAGGTAAGTTCCATCTGCCAAAGTTATTTTAGCATCTGGTCCACCTGCAAGATAAGTTGGAGCCTCATTATGCTTAATACCATTCAATAGGTAACCACCATCCTCATTCCAACAACCCTCACCATTAGAACAATATTCAACAACTGAAAAAGCTGAACTTAAATATTTCTCAAAAAATGCATTGGAATCTAAGCTCCAATCCCAACTACTTATATCACCATATTCGTTACGAGCCATTTCAACTGACTGTTGCACTGTACTATAAATTTTTTTTAATTGATTTTCGGTCTGGACTTTTTTATATTTGGCTGTCAATATAGGTACTGTAAGTGCCGCCAAAACTCCGATTATTCCAAGAGTTATCAAAACTTCTGCCAAAGTAAACCCTCTATTCATAAATCCCTCTTTTGTTCTCTTTTAGGCTACATACATTTTACAATATAACACATAAAATTAAATTGTGAACAATAAGACTACAAAAATTTTACAATTAGGAAGAAATATATTTAAGGTTCGTAGAGCTAAAGGCCTATCGCAAAACCAACTTGCCGAGGCTCTGGACATATCAAGAGAACATTTAGCAAAAATAGAAACAGGAAAAAGGTGCATAAGTTTAGGACTTTTGATTGATATTGCAGAAAAACTTAATATCAAAGTCAAAGATTTTTTCGACTTTTAAAAAAAAGGACCGATTAAAACCGGTCCTTTTTTTATTTTTGGTCTTTTCCAATTCTCTTATAATAGTCTTCAATAAATCCGGTATTAAAGTTTCCACTCATAAATACAGGATCCTCGATTATGCCCTGATGGAAAGGAAGGGTTGTTTCAACGCCTGTTATAACATACTCTTTCAAAGCTCTATACATTCTACGTCTTGCTTCATTTCGAGTTCTGCCCCAACATATCAACTTTCCGATCATTGAATCATAGTAAGGAGGGATTTTATAATCCTGATATGCATGAGAATCAACCCTTACTCCAAATCCTCCTGGGGTAACATAGCCAGTGATAGTACCCGGATTTGGCATAAAATCTTTTTCAGGATTTTCAGCATTTATACGACATTCAATAGCATGCCCGCGAAGCATAATATCGTCCTGAGTAAAATCGAGTTTTTCTCCAGCAGCAATCATTATTTGCTCTCTTACTAAATCAACATTAGATATCATCTCTGTAACACAATGTTCTACCTGAATTCTTGTATTCATTTCCATAAAATACCACTTGCCGTCATGGTCAAGCAAGAATTCACAAGTTCCTGCACTTTCGTAATTTATAGCCTTTGCAGCACGAACAGCTGCAGCACCCATTTCTTTACGAGTCGCTTCATCAATAGCAGGTGAAGGTGCCTCTTCAAGAAGTTTTTGGTGGCGTCTTTGGATTGAACAATCTCTTTCGCCCAAATGAACAACATTACCATACTGATCAGCAAGAATTTGAACCTCTATATGACGAGGGTTTTCCAAATACTTTTCAGCATAAACATCAGGATTACCGAAGAAACTTTGTGCTTCTGATTGACACAAATTCATATTTGTTTCTACATCGTCATCACTGTGGCAAATTCTCATACCTTTTCCGCCGCCACCTGCAGTAGCTTTTAAAATGATAGGGTACCCTACTCTGTTCGCAAATTCTTTAACTTCTTCGGGTGTCTTTAATATACCGGTTCCTGGAGTTACAGGAACGTTATTTTCTATCATAGTCTTTCTTGCTGTAGCTTTGTCACCCATTTTTCTCATTGCTTCTGCAGTCGGGCCAATAAACTTAATCCCATGCTTTGCACAAATTTCTGCAAAATCAGCCCTTTCAGACATAAATCCGTAACCGGGGTGAATCGCATCCGCTCCGGAAACAATTGCAGCAGATATTATTGCAGGAATACTCAAATAACTTTTAGAACTTTGAGCAGGTCCGATGCAATAAGCTTCGGTTGCAAGTCTTACATGAAGAGAATTTGCATCTGCTTGAGAATAAATTGCAACTGTTGGAATTCCTATTTCTCTACATGCTCTTATAATTCTTACCGCTATTTCACCGCGATTTGCAATTAAAACTTTTCTAAACATATCCTATACTTCCTTAAAAAAGAAAGGGAAGAACAACACTGTCCAACCCTTCTAACTTTTAAAACTATTCTATATACATTAAAACTTGTCCAAATTCTACAGGCTGACCGTCTGATACACAAATTTCAACAATCTTACCTGAAAATTCGGCTTCAATTTCGTTCATAAGCTTCATAGCTTCTACAATACAAACTACATCACCCTCTTTAACAGTCTGTCCAACCTTTACAAAAGGTTCAGCATCAGGCGACGGAGCAGAATAAAAAGTCCCTACCATAGGTGAAGTCAAAGGCTTGCCTTTTTTAACTTCAGCAGCTGGTGCTGATTGAGTTTGTGCAGGAGCAGATACTGGCTGCTGAGCAACAGCAACAGGAGCCGCAGCAACTCCCATAACTTCCTTTCTTAAAGTAATAGCCTGTTCACCATCCTCTAAAGAAATTTCAGTTAAAGAATTATCTGCTAATACTTTTGCCAATTTTTCCACATATTCAATATCAAACTTCATTATTTCTTACCTTTCTTTAAGTACTGAGTAAAAGTGAGGGGATAAATAAAAGGAGCATTAAGATTTCCCCTCACACTCAAAAAACTTTTAATTACGCACGATCAAGATATTCGTTAGTTCTGGTATCAACTCTTATCTTATCACCATTGGAAATGAAGAACGGGACATTTACAACAGCTCCTGTTTCAAGAGTAGCAGGTTTTGTACCGCCCTGAGCAGTGTTTCCTTTTTCTGAAGGCGGAGTATCCGTTACTTCCAAAACGACGTGTGCAGGAAGGTCTACACCAATAATACGTCCATCATGCATAAGCACTTGAACAATCATATTTTCTTTCAAATACTTCAAACCGGAACCTATTTGCTCTTCTGTCAGTTGAAGTTGTTCATAAGTTTCGTTATCCATCATAACGTATTCTTTACCTTCTTTATATAAATATTGCATTTCACGTCTGTCAAGCATAGCTTTTGCGACTTTTTCACCTGCACGGAATGTTTTTTCAACAACCTGACCTGTCTCAACGTTTTTTAATTTTGATCTTACAAACGCTGCACCTTTACCCGGTTTTACGTGCAAAAATTCAACAACAGACCACAAGCCGTTGTCTAATTGAAGCGTTAAGCCTGTTTTTAAATCGTTTACTGAAATCATATAATTTCCCCTTTTAATACACTGTAAATTTTATCTATAAAATGATAATAACACAAATATTCAAAACTTCAAACAATTGTAACAATTTCCAACTATTTCTTAAAATTAAAGCATTTATAATAACTTGACAAATTATATACAAACATAAATTTTAGATTTTATGTTAAAATAATTATACAATGACTGAAGGACAAATTTATAAAATTCATTCAGATTTTTACTACATTGACGACGGGAAAGAATTTCACGAGTGTAAGGTAAGGGAAATTCTAAAAAAACAGAAAGAAAAAATCTTTGTCGGTGACTTTGTAGAATTTGATAATGGTGTTATTACAAAAATTCTTCCGAGAAAAAATTTTATAAAACGTCCAAGCGTCGCAAATATAAGTCAAGTTGTAATAGTCTCTGCATTAAAAGAGCCCGATCTTGATATGATACAACTTAACAGGTACATTGCTCTTGCTAAATACTATAACATTGATACAGTGCTGTGCTTCAACAAGGAAGATTTAAAATGGGATAAAAAATTAAAAGACAAAATCCAAAACATTTACCTCCCCTTGGGATATAAAATCGTTTTTACATCAGCAACAGAACATAAAGGAATTAAAAATTTTGAAAAACTTCTTGAAGGGAAAGTTACTGTTTTGTGCGGGAACTCAGGTGTTGGAAAATCAAGCCTGGTTAATGCGATCAACCCAAAACTAAATCTTAGGACAAAACAAGTAAGTGAAAAAACTCAAAGAGGAACTCACACTACAAGACATTGCGAAATTATAAAAATCAATAATCAATCAAAAATTGTTGATACTCCGGGATTTAGTAACGTAAGATTTGATTTTATATTGCCTGCTGATGTAGACTCATTATTTGACGACATATATAAATTTAAAAACGATTGTAAATATGCGGACTGCCTTCATATCTGTGAAGACGGTTGTAATGTTCTTAAAAATATCAATAAAATTGATGAAAACAGATACAAAAGTTACCTTGAATTTGTAAAAGAAGCAAAAGAATATAAAGAACGAATTAAATACGAAGGCAAAAAAGAAGAAAAATTAAAAAAACTTGTAAACAATAAACATATTGCAAAAATCAGTGAAAAGAAACGTCAAAGTGCAAGAAATACTATAAAACAAAAGATTTATAAGGGATTAAAGAATGAAAATGAATGAATACATAGAAATAATAAACAAGTCAATAGATGAATTTATGCCTATAATTTACCCTCAAAGGATTTTCAAGGCAATGAAATATACCGTAACGCTCCCGGGCAAAAGGTTACGACCTGTAATGTGTCTTGAAGCTTGCAGATTATTTGGCGGGAATTATAATGATGCAATACCAACAGCCTGTGCAATCGAAATGCTTCATGCCCAAACACTTATTCACGACGATTTACCCTGTATGGATAATGACGACTACAGACGGGGGAAACTAACAAATCATAAGGTCTTTGGGGAAGCTCACGCAGTACTGGCAGGAGATGCACTGTTGACCTTTGCTCCACAAATTATTTTAAAATATTCAAAGAATTTAGGAGAGAGCAAGCTCATAAAAATTATGGAAGAATATTTCCACGCAGCAGGTGCTTATGGTGTGATAGCAGGACAAGTTATTGATATTGAAAGCGAAAAGCTTATGCAATCTTTCGAATTTTCTGGAAAAATAGATATTGAAAGAGAAGAACTTGAAAAAACTCTCGAATATATACACACTCACAAAACTGCTGATTTATTTAAACTTGCCTTAAGAACAGGAGCTATAATAGCAGATGCTGATGAAAATCAGCTTTCTGAAATAACAGATTTTGCACAAAACCTTGGGGTTGCTTTCCAAATAGCCGATGATATTTTAGATGAAATATCTACCTTTGAACAAATGGGAAAAACTCTCGGCAAAGACAAAGAAGAAGGGAAATTAACTTACGTTAGTCTCTATGGACTTGAAAAATCTAAGAAAGACTTGAATATATTAATTGATAAATGTTTTGATATTTTACAGAAGAATAATCTCAAATCGGAAATATTTGAAGAAATTTTAAACAAGATAAGAATAAAATAGCTCATAATAAACTTTGAAAGCACAAATAAACATTATTTACAAAAATTATTATCATGCTATACTGGAATAACGTAAGAGAGGAATTTTAAGGATATATGATTAAAAGCATCTTAGATACTGGTTACGAGGCTTTAGCAGCCGGAATGTTGGCGGCTTTCATCGCTCAGTTAATAAAATTTATAATATTTACCATCAAAACAAGGAAGGTTAATTTTAAGATTTTTACAACAACAGGAGGGATGCCAAGTTCTCATTCTGCAGGTGTAATGGGCCTTTCAACAGCCGTTGGAATAATTAAGGGCTTTGATTCAATCGCATTTGCAATCGCTTTAGGTTATGCTCTTATTACGATGTATGATGCCGCAGGCGTAAGACGTGCAGCAGGGAAGACTGCAGCATGCTTAAATCGAATGATGGACGATTTTTACAAACATGATGTTCAGGCCATAGGAGGCAAACTTAAGGAGCTTTTGGGACATACTCCTTTTGAAGTTATTATGGGAGCCTTATTTGGAATAGTATTCGCGTATTATTTTCACTTTTATATTTTGTTGGGATAAACGTATTGTTTTTTTTTGTTATTTGTGCAATAATGTTTTTGTTATTGATAAGGGCTTATAGAATTGTTCTATATCCGAAAGTTTGTACCCTTAGGGAAAGAAAGAGATACTCTGAAATAGAATGAGTGTTAAACCGCAGGAATTTAATTATAAATACATAAAAGAAAATGCAAGTCCGGGAAGCTGGCGAAGAGGTTACGAATACCATCTCAAAGATATGGTGTTCGACAATTATCCTGAAAAAAACTTCTACATGGCCAAGGTTAAAGGGAATTTCCAGGATCATTATAATACTGACTTAATCTTTAAAAAAAATAAGGTCGAAGCCAGATGTAATTGTCCGTTAAAGGAAGAATGGTGCAAACATGCTGTTGCTGTAGCTTTAAAGGCGATTGATGAGCATGCTTATGAAGACTGGTTGGAAACAAAATTTGGGATGGAATTTGATTTTCCTGACGAAAATACTGCATTGACAGAACCCCCGCAAGGAAATTATATTTTCCACTTCAACTCTAAAAGAAAGGCAAACTTTTTCTCTATTTTAGTTCGCTCCAGAGAAACCGGAAAAGTTGTAAGACAAATTGAACCTATTTTAAGAGCATTGATTGAGGCTCAGAAAAAGGATAAGAACTTTGAACTTAATAATTCTCAAAAGGTTGAAGTTGCAATTTTCCAACAGCTTTTAACAATTTCAAGACAGGATAAAAAAGCTGGCTGGTACGATATTCCAATCACTAAATTTGGCCCAGTATTTACACTGCTTTCAAAAGCAGACGAAGTCTTGGATGAAAAAACAAAAGAAAGATTGAAGTTCACTGATGAAGAATGGAAACTCGTATTAAATGTAAATAGCGGAGCTCAAGGGACAATATTACTGTCACTTGAATGGAAACGTCCGGATAAAGATGATGTGTATCCGCTTGAAGAAGTTAGATACTTTTCAAGGCATTTAAAATGGGGAAGATACAAAAATATAATATTTCCCACAAATATTGCAATGAGCTCAATTCCGCAAAATATATTAAAATCTTCTTTTACAGATTTGAAAGATGCAGACGGCGGGAAATTTATTTATGAAGAATTACCTAAACTCCGTGAAATCATGGACGTCGAAATAGCTGATAACATAAGTAAGCTTATGCTTGAAGAACGCCCCCCGATAAACATTGTCACAATGGGAATTGATTATGATCAATCTTTAAAGGCATCTTTAGAATTTGAATACGATGGAGTTGTTGTTCCCTATTCAAAAACAACAGCAGAAAAGGCCCCTTACATAACGATAAAAAAGCCGGGAGAAGATTTAATTTATTGGATAAAAAGGAATTTGAAACACGAACATGAAGCATATCAAATGCTTCTGGCTTGTCGATTTGTTCCAATGCAAACTAACAACCTTGCTTTAGAGAAAGAAAATGCAATAGACTTTTATAACTACTATATTAAACAAGCCGGAGAGGGTTGGAAATTTGTAGAGAAAGACGATATGAGCTTTTTCAAGCTTCTGGAAGATCCATTCCGCCTGTGTGCCAAAATTGATTTTTCACAAGAAGCTGAAGATTCGTTTGAAATATTTTTATATGGACAAGTCGGAGATGAAATTGTTAACTTTGATGAAATATATGAAACAATTCAAAGTGGAGAAAAGTACAGTAGGATAAGAAGTTTAGGCTTTGTAGAGTACCCTGCACAAAACATCTATGCCATGATGAGAGCATTTAATTCTTTTGATGTTTATAGGAACAGTGAAAACAAGTTCATAGTAAAAACTTATCGTGCGGGCTTGATAAACGAACTGAAAAACCTTGATGTTGAACTCGTATTAAGCGATAAGTTCCAGAAGTTCTGGGAACAAATGTCAACATTTTCCACTTCTGAAAATCTTGAGCTGCCTAAGGGTATTAATGCTGAATTCCGAGAATATCAGATAAAAGGTTTTGGCTGGCTCTGGTTTATGTATAAATACGGGCTGAATGGAATACTTGCAGATGATATGGGGCTTGGTAAAACCCTTCAGGCACTTGCAGCCATCCAAAAAGCCAAAGAAGAAGACGGGCCAATGCCGACACTTGTTATATGTCCTACAACCGTTGTATTTAACTGGGAATCAGAAATTCAAAAATTTGCACCGACTTTAACAACATTAAAAATTTCGGGGGCTGATAGAAAGCACTTATTCAAAGAAATACCTAATTATGATGTTGTCATAACAAGTTATGCATTAGTAAGAAGAGATATAAACAAACTTAAAGAATACAATTTTAGATACGTAATTTTAGACGAATCTCAAAATATTAAAAACGCTATGTCACAGACAGCCCAGTCTGTCAAAAAACTTCAAGCTGTTCATAAGCTTGCACTTTCAGGGACTCCTATTGAAAATAAGCTTGAGGAGTTATGGTCTGTATTTGACTTTTTAATGCCCGGATTTTTGTTTAGTGTATCTGAATTTAATTACAGATATGTCAATCCTATTATGGAACGTCAAGACAAAACCGTTGAAAAACGCTTAAAATTACAGATTTATCCGTTTATTTTACGAAGGATGAAACGAGATGTTGCTAAGGACTTGCCTGACAAGGTTGAAAACATTGCTTATTGCGAATTAACAGATGAACAAAGAGACTTTTATCTTCAAGTTCTTGACAGTACTAAGGAAGAATTATTCAAGTCTATCGAACAAAATGGGCTTGAGAAGAGTCGTTTGTCAATATTTTCAGCCCTGCTTCGCCTTCGTCAAATATGCTGTCATCCAAGACTTTATGATAAAAATAACGTAAAAAATATCATGAAATCAGGCAAATTTGAAAAGCTCAAAGCAATGCTTGAAGAGATTATTGATGAAGGTCACAGAATACTTCTTTTCAGCCAATTTGTTGACATGCTTGATATAATAAAGGCTTGGCTTGAAAGAGAAGGTATCCCTTATGAATATCTTACGGGTAAAACCAAAGACAGACAGGGTGCTGTTGAAAGATTCAATTCTACTCCGTCGATACCTATATTTTTAATAAGCTTAAAAGCTGGTGGTACAGGCTTGAATTTAACAGGGGCAGATTACGTAATCCATTACGATCCGTGGTGGAACCCTGCAGTTGAGGATCAAGCTACCGATAGAGCTTACCGTATCGGACAAACCAAAAAAGTGTTTGTATATAGGCTAATTACAAAAAATACTGTCGAAGAAAAAATTCAAAAATTAAAAACTGTAAAACGCAACCTTGTGGACAGCGTAATATCTGTTGACAGAAATATTGTTAAATCACTTACTATGGATGATATTAAGGAAATATTCTCTGTAGATTAATGAATTGACAGTAAGTTTACTAAATAATAAATAGAAAAGACACCCTTTCTAAGGGTGTCTTCAAATTTTCAAACTCAAGAAAAAGCTTATTTTTTGTTAACAGCTTCTTTGAATTTTTTACCAGCAGAAAATGCAGGAACTGTTGTTGCAGGGATTTTTAATTCCTTGCCAGTTTGAGGGTTTCTACCGATTCTAGCTGCTCTTTTTCTAGATTCAAATGTACCAAATCCAACCAAAGTAACTTTTTTACCTTTTGAAACTGTTTTTTGAATTGTTTCAATTAAAGCACCCAAAACTTCAGAAGCTTCTTTTTGAGTTACACTTGATTTTTTTGCGATTTCTTGTACTAATTCTTCTTTGTTCATAATTAAAACTCCTTCTTCTTTGTACATAAATCATTATATCTGATTTTTTTTATAACGCAAGCGTTTTAACGTTTTTTTACAAATTTTTACCGTAAAAACATATAAATAGATGAAATTATTTAACAAAAAGTAATGAAAAACAAGAATTTAGGACAATTATATTTAGTTTTTGATATAATGTTGAAGGAATTAAAAAGGGAGTATAAAGGTATTTAATAAATGAAAGAAAGAATTCTACTATTCACGATTGTCTTCGGACTTGGAATTTTTATATACATCTTTCAAAGTTACTTTAACACTGTATGGGGATTGGCGTTTTTATGTACATTTATGTTCATATATGCTTTGTTTTTGAACCTTTCCTACAAATTCCAGAAAAGAAAACTTCAAAAATACCCGCAAGTTATCAATCAGGATTATAAGCCCTTTGTATCTGTTTTAATTCCTGCTCATAACGAGGAGGGTGTAATAACTTCCACTGTAGAAAATATCTTAAACATGGATTACCAAAATTTTGAAATAATCGTGATTGATGATAGAAGTACAGACAATACAGCGTCAGTTATAAAAGATTTAGAAAAAAAATATGACAAAGTGAAAGCTCTGATTAGAGACAAAAAAGCATTCCCAGGGAAATCAGCTGTTTTAAACGATGCATATAAAATTGCAAAAGGAGAAGCTATACTTGTATTTGATGCTGATGCGACAGTTGAACCTGACTTTCTTTCAAAACTTATGCCTAACCTTGAACCAAAGGATGTTGGAGCAGTTCAAGCTAGAAAAGTTATTAGAAATAAAAATCAAAACCTTCTAACAAGATGTCAGAATAACGAATATACAATGGATACACATTTCCAAGTTGGAAGAGATTCAATAAAAGGTGCCGTTGAACTTCGCGGTAACGGAGAGCTCATAAAACGAGAAGCAATCGATGATATCGGCGGTTGGAATAATTACACAATAGTGGATGATTTGGATATGTCCACCAGATTACACATTAAAGGCTGGGATATCAGATTTTGCCCTGATGCTATCGTTTATGAAGAAGGCATTATGTACATAAGGCCGTTATACAGACAAAGAAGAAGATGGCTTGAGGGAACGATCAGAAGATATCTTGAATATGCAGGAGATGTATTGTTCTCTAAAGATATGTCTTTGCGTGCAAGTTTGGATATGACTGCATATATAACTCAGTTTATTATGCCGGGTTGGTTTTTGATGGAAATACTTATAAGAGGGTTTAAGGTTCTTGCCAAACAGGCTCCGCCTCATATGCTTTATTCTTCTATTTTCATCGGGTGTATAATCGGTTTTGGTTTTTTCTTTGCTGCAAGATATGCTCTGAGACGTTATGATTACATGCCTAGATTAGATGCAACATTTGAGGCTTTGGAAACTTCTGTGTACCTCTTTATAATATGGTTTCCGCTCGTGTTATACATATGCTTTAAAATTCTTTTTATGAAAAAAGATATGAACTGGGGTAAAACGGCTCACGGACTTGTTATGGAAGAAGAAGCAAGTATAAAAGCTTTTATAAAAAAAGAGCTTGAAAAAACAAAACAATACACAAGAGAATATACAGAAAAATATACAGAAAAACTAAAACAAATTTTAGCAGAAAAAACAGAAATGTTATCTGTAAACAGTCACACAAACACTAATAACTATGCCGAAAAAGGAGAAAACAATGACAACACAAACAATTATTGATGTTAAGAATAAAATCAGAGATGTGAAAGATTTTCCAAAGCAGGGAATAATTTTCAGAGATATAACCACTGCACTAAAAGACCCTGAAACATTAAGAGTTATGATCGATTATTTATGCGAACAATTTAAAGACGTAAAAATTGATTATGTTGCAGGGATTGAGAGTCGTGGGTTTATTTTTGGGATGCCTATGGCATACAAACTTAATGCAGGGTTTGTCCCAATCAGAAAACCAAACAAACTCCCTGCAGAAACTTTTTCTCAAGAATATGCTCTTGAATACGGTACAGATAAAATAGAAGTTCATAAAGATGCCTTCCCACAAGGGGCAAACGTATTAATTGTTGACGACCTTTTGGCTACAGGAGGCACTGCGGAAGCTGCTTGCAAACTCGTAAAAAAAACAGGAGCAAACTTAGTTGGAATAGCATTCTTAATTGAATTGACAGATTTAAACGGAAGAGAAAAATTGACAGATTCACCAAGAACTGTTTCAATGCTAAAATATTAAAAAATCAGGCAAAATGCCTGATTTTTTTTTATACATACCAAGATTTAACCTTATCCATATAACGCTCAACCTGTTTTGTTATTCTTTTGGATGATTGTTCAGATTCCTCCTTAGTTATCTGCCCTGTCCCAACATCTTCTATACTGCCCGGTTCATTGTAAAAGAAACCTTCAGCCTTCCTTCTTGCATCCTCTGCATCATGCAACCTCTGCTCAAAAATTGGGTCTTGCCGTTTTTCCGGATTTCTTAATGATTCATTAAGTAAATTTTTATATTTGAAATTTGCATCTTCTAAAAATTTAAAATAGGATACAAATCTGGGATTAAGCGTACTATTGTAATATTCATTTGCCATAATAACTTTTCCAAAAAACTCCTTATATATATAAAAACAATATAGGAGACAAAATTTACTAATTATTACCTTTTGTAAATTTGTTCTTTAGTCACCAAAATATTTTCAAAAGTGTAATTTTTTAAGTATTCAATAGCTTCTTGCGGAGTATTAGCTATATAATAAAGTTTTCTGGCATTACCACGTGCAAAATTTTGAGAGATAATCTCCTCAAAAAAGTCAACCAATTTATCATAATATCCATTTGTATTTAACAAAATTATCGGTTTATTATTATATCCAAGCTGCTTTTGAACAATCATTTCTGATAACTCCTCCAAAGTTCCAAAACCGCCGGGCAAAGCCACAACAGCATCCGACAATTCATCCATTTTGGCTTTTCTGCTACGCATACAAGGGGTCACAAACAGCTCGACACAATCATCAGTGTACACACCCATATCGTGGAGTTTTTCAGGCATAACACCTATGATTTGAGAACCATTTTCCTTAACTTTTTCGGCACAAGCCCACATCAATCCTAAAGAACTGCCACCATAAACCATATCAAAACCTGACTTCCCAAGCAAATCTCCGAATTCAGCAGCATCCTTATAATAATCTTCGTCCAAAAAATTACAAGAAGAAGCAAATACACAAACTCGCTTTATTTTATTCATCAAAACCTCCACCTATCTTGTAATAATAGGAACAACTTACACCTGTTCCACTTTCAGAACAGTCTTTTTTTAATTCAGACATGCTACTTTCAAAACCGAAAGGTTCAACTCTTCCATTATCATAGATATTCACACCAAAAATATCTTTTCCCCAGCGATTAGGCGGCAAAAATCCATTCATGTCAAACATCATTATAAACAAAGCATCGTTGGAAACCTCATTTTTTATATCTTTTATCCCAACAATCGTATTGTTTTCTGCATAATAAAAATCATCGAAAAAGTATCTCTGTCCCTCATAAACTCTTGAACCGTTCATATAACGAGGTCTGTAATGTCTGCTTACCGGAACCGTTGATGTGTCAATCCTTAAATATGGCTTTACTATTGCAAGTAAAATTGATTCTCTCTCCTGGGGAGTTTTTGCTTTTGCCATACTCTTTATCATATCATCTGTTATATGAGCATTTATAACCGAAAACATGTATTCAACGCGGTTAAATTTTTCATTCCATTTGGATATGAAATTTGCCTGTCTGCTGCTTTCAATTGATACAGGCATTATTAAAAGCAAAATCCCGAGTACAAAAAACAAAAAAATTGAATATTCGAGTTTCCAACACCTTTTACCCGCCATAAGACCTCACCTAAGCCATATCAATACGTTTCTTTTCTTCGACCAACTTCTCATAAACCCACTCCGGAACAAAGTTTTTACCTAATATAATTTGCCCGTTCATAATATTTGGAGCATGAAAATCAGAACCGCCTGTTACAATGAGCCCCAATTCTTCCGCCATAGAAGAAAAATATTCAACACAAGCCGGAGAATGTTTCCTATGGTATGCTTCAATTCCGCGAAGTCCGTATTGCATAAGTTCTCTAATAAGAGTTTCTGCAATATCAATATCATGAGGATGGGCAATAACAGGAATACCCCCTGCATCATATATTATTTCAACAGCATCCTGAGGAGAAACCGTTTTCCTTTGGACATAAACAGGTGAATCATCATGAATATATTTCGAATATGCTTCAATAACGCTTGATGTGCCACCTGCGGTTGTAATAGCCTTTGCAATATGCGGACGTCCTATACTTCCACCATCTGCTACCTGCTTTTTGATATCTTCAAACTTTATCTTTATACCTTCTTTTTTGGAAAGAAGATTAATTATTTCTTTTGTTTGTTTAACACGAGCCTGCTGTTGAAGCTTTAGCATATTTTGGAAATCACTGTTATTTACATCCATAAAATAACCTAAAATATGAACTTCATAATTTTTATAAAGAGTGTTAACCTCTATCCCTTGAATAATCTCTAATTTATCGGCTCTACCCGTATTTTTCAGGTATTCTTTGGCAACCGGATAAGACAAAACATTGTCATGATCCGTCAAAGCAATTACCTGAAGTCCCACATCAATCGCAGTGTCAACAATTTTTTCGGGAGAAAAGACACCATCCGAATATAGAGTATGGATGTGTAAATCACTTTTCATTGTCCACTTCCTTTTCCTTATCTGATAACAAAAAAACTCTTTTTATAGCAACAGTATGTCCGCTAATCTGGTTTATTTCAACCTCAACAGCATTAATTTGAACGACATTACCGTCTGCTACATCATAACGTTCGGGAATACAAGTAATAAAACGATTCAAGGAAGTTTTGTAATCCATCCCTATTACACTGTCGCAAATTCCGCAAAAGCCTGCATCCGTAATATATCCCATACCATTAACAATATTTTCATCAGCTGTTTGAACATGTGTGTGAGTCCCAAAAAATGCACTCACACCTAGTTCCGAGCAAAAACGTCCAAAACATATTTTTTCTGCCGTAGCTTCTGCGTGAAAATCAACAATTACAATAGGTGTAATTTCTTTCAAACGTTTTATTTCACTAACAGCATTTTCCCACTGAGAAGCAACCGGAGACATAAATACTCTGCCCAAAAAGTTTACAACAGCTATTTTTAAACCATTTGATATCTCAAACACTCTGCTGCCGCAGCCTATAGTATCCGGAGGATAATTAAAAGGACGGATCAATTTATCTGCCGTATCGATGTAGTTTATAATTTCCTTTTTATCCCAAATATGGTTACCTGATGTCATACAATCCACACCATATTCAGAAATCTCGTTATAATTCTTTTCCGTTAACCCAAAACCATGAGATGCATTCTCAACATTAGCAATAACAAAATCATAATCAGCCTTATTTTTTTTCAAGAAATCCCTGAGTGCAAACCTTCCGGGTCTGCCTACTAAATCCCCAAAAAATATTATTTTAAGTATTTTATCATCACTCATTGACATAATCTTTAATATTTTGAAATTTCAGAAGGCAGGGAGCTTTGTCACTATCCGTAAAACAGTTTATCTCCCTGTCTTTCTGGATTTCATTCCTTTTATCTTGCTATTTCTGTAGTTCTGAACTCTCTTACAACCGTAACTCTAATTTGTCCCGGATAATCAAGTTCATCTTCAATACGTTTTGCAACGTCTCTTGCAAGCTTTTGAGATGCCAAATCATCAAACCTTTCAGATTCGACAATAATCCTAACTTCTCTGCCTGCCTGAACAGCAAAAGACTGCTTTATACCGTCATAACTGTTTACAATTTCTTCTATTTTTTGCAGACGTTTGATATATATTTCCAGAGTATCACGTCTTGCTCCCGGTCTGCCGGCAGAAATTGCATCGGCAACCTTGACAAGAACAGCCTCTATAGTATTTGCGACAACATCATCATGGTGAGCCTCTATTGCGTGAATAACTTCAGGGCTTTCACCGTAGCGGGAAGCCAGTTCTACACCCAATTGAATATGGGTTCCTTCTTGAGTCTGGTCGACAGCTTTACCAATATCATGCAAAAGCCCTGCACGTTTTGCAATTTTCTCATTTGCACCTATTTCAGCTGCAAGCATTCCTGCAATATGACCAACTTCAAGAGAATGTTTTAAAACATTTTGTCCGTAACTCGTTCTGAAATATAAACGACCTAAAGTTTTTATAAGTTCCTTGTTTAGGCCCATAACTCCCATTTCTAAAGTTGCGTTTTCGCCTTCTTCCCAAATTTTTCTATCAATTTCTTCTTGAGCTTTTTCTACCATTTCCTCAATACGAACAGGGTGAATTCGGCCGTCAACTATTAATTTTTCCAAAGCAAGCTTGGCAATTTCACGCCTCACGGGGTCAAAACTCGATAATACAACAGCTTCAGGAGTATCATCAATAATCAAATCAACACCTGTAAGAGTTTCTAGTGCCCTAATATTACGACCTTCACGACCAATTATACGCCCTTTCATCTCATCATTTGGTAATGCAACAACAGAAACTGTTGTCTCAACAACTTGCTCTATCATACACCTTTGCATTGTTGTTGAGAGAATTTCTTTTGCTTTTTCCAAAGATGTCTCTTTTATTTTCGCTTCATTTTCACGGATTAATTGCATCTGCTCTTGAGCTAAATCATGTTTCAATTGGTCTAAAAGCATATTCTTAGCGTCTTCTGCAGACATGCCGGAAATTCTTTCCAGTTCTGTTGTCTGTTTTTGGACGATTTCTGCTAAATAATCTTCTTTTTCCAATAGCTCATCAATTTTCCGTTGAACCTGAAGATCTTTATCCGTGTACTCTTGAATTTTATCTTCAAGTACATCTTCACGCTTTGCGAGCTTTTGTTCTTGTCTTGTTAATTCTTGACGTCTTTCTCTTTCTTCTTCATTAAGTTTTTCTCTGTCTTCTTGCAATTCTTCGATTGCTTTAATACGTGCCTCTTTTAGGAGCAGTTTTTCTTTTTCTTCCAATGCTTTTTTGTCTTTTTCTACCGATAGAAGTGCAGATTTAACTTTGCTTTGCTGGACAAAAAGCACAGCGATTAGAGCTATTACCGCAATAACCGCAATAATCAATAAAAAGTCCATAAAGTTTTATACCTTATCCTTTTCTATTTTTTAATAATACACGCAATGCCCGATACATATATCCTATCGAGCTTCAAATTATTCAAATATTCAAATAAATTTTATTGCATATATTTCCAAAAAATATTTACCTACTACATCTGTCAATATGATATCATGATTATGTTTTTTTGTATAGTACAATTTTAAAAATTGATACATATATCAATGAAAAATATGTCGATTTACAAATATATTGAAAAGTGCTATACTTCGACTATAAAAAAGGAGAGAGACAAAATGGAAATTAAAGTTTCACAAGACGTTAAAAACCTACCTGTTGAGGTTCTTGTAATTAACAAATTTGAAGGTGAAAAAACTTCACAAGAACTTGCGAACAAGTATGTTGTTGAAAAAGACAAATTTGAAGGGAAATTCGGTCAAACATATCTTATGCACACCTTAGGCCAAATTCCTGCCGACAAAATTCTTGTTGTAGGTTTTGGAAAGAAAGAAGAATTTGACCATAATAAAATGAGAGAGGCTGTTGTAAAAGCCGTAAAGAAATTACAACAAATAAAGGCTAAAAAGGCTGTTTTTGATTTTGATGTCAATGCGGATTACGGAAAATCAGCCGCAATTGGTGCAATGATTGCCGATTATGCATACGACAAATACAAATCAGAAAAAGCTCATCACCTTGATGAAATTACTTTTGCAAGATTTACTCAAGAAGATGTAAATGAAGGAATAATATTTGGAGAAGCAATGAAATTCACAAGAGATCTTGCCAACACCCCAGCTCAAATTGCAACCCCTGCAAAGCTTGCTGAAATTGCAAAGAGTATAGAAGGTGTTGAAACAAAAATATTTGACAAGCAAGAAATCGAAAGAATGGGAATGGGAGCTTACTTGGCAGTAGGACAAGGAAGCGTACAACCTCCAAAATTCATTCATATGAAATACACAGGTAAAAACGCGAAGAAAAAAGTTGCAATTATTGGTAAAGGAATCTGCTTTGATTCCGGCGGATTAGATATCAAACCAGCCTCATCAATGCTTACGATGAAAGATGATATGTCCGGTGCGGCTTGCGTATTAGGTGTAATGAAGGCTCTGTCAAAATTACAACCTGATATGGAAGTTCACGGGATTATTGCAGCTTGTGAAAATATGCCATCCGGTTCATCATACAAACCGGGAGATATTTTAACTGCAAAAAACGGAAAAACTATAGAAGTCGACAATACAGATGCTGAAGGGAGATTAACTCTTGCAGACGCCTTATGCTATGCCTGCGATTTAAATGTTGATGAAGTAATTGATATTGCAACATTAACAGGTGCTTGTATGGTAGCACTTGGCACAGTAGCATCAGGTATCATGGGTAATGATGAAGAACTGATTGCCCGATTAATCAAGACAGGGAAAGATTCAGGAGAAACCTACTGGCAATTACCTATGTTTAGTGAATACAAAAACAGTTTAAAATCTGACATTGCAGATATGAAAAATACTGGCTCACGCTACGGTGGAGCATCTGCTGCAGGCGTATTTTTACAAGAGTTTGTAAAAGATACAAAATGGTGCCACATCGATATTGCAGGAACTGCATATCTTGAAAAACCTCAAAAAGAATTTATTGCAGGTGCAACCGGTGTAGGCGTCAGAACTCTTTTAAATTACATAACAGAAAAATAAGGGCTGTTTTAAATTTTTAAATCAAAATTCCCTCTTCTAAAAAGTTGAAGAGGGAATTTTTCTACAAGTAAAAATATAAGATTAATTTGAAAAATATTTTTCTAAACTGTCTGCAATAGCTTTTGCATATTGTTTTTGAAATTCTGGGTTTACAAGATTTGCATTATCTTCCGGATTTATCAAATACGAAACTTCTACTAAAAGGCTCAATGCATTTGTATTGCGAACAACAGCCAAACTTCCCTGACGGACTTTATCATTAGGCACACCAATTTCCGATACAATTGTATCCATTATTATATCCGCAAGAGGTTTCGCCTGATTGTGATAATAATAGATACTTGTACCTCTGTGTTCATTTGGATTTGAGCCATCAGGCAGAGCATTCCCGTGGATACTCAAAAATACAACAGCATCTCCATAATTTGCAATCTCAACTCTATCTTTAAGACTAACGTAATTATCACCATTTCTGGTCATGATAACTTTAGCCCCGCGTTTTTTTAATTCTGCTTGAAGGTATTGAGCAATTTTCAAATTTATATCTTTTTCTTTATCGCCCAAACATCCTGTTGCACCGTTTTCATATCCGCCGTGGCCTGCATCAACCGCTATCCTTATATTATGAAGTGGACGCCAAGAATGAGTTGACAATGGTTTTCTTATCTTAAGGATAAAGTCATTCCCACTATACTTGCCACTATAACCTAAAAGTTTGCGAGTACTCAAAACGTCATTTATAGGAACATTCATAACATAAGTTCCTGCAGGCTGTTCCTTTATATTATAAAGTTTTATCTGAAAATTCTCACCCTCAACCATTTCAAAAGGGACTTTCTTATCAAGGTGAAAAACAAATGTATAAAATTCTTTACTGTCTAAAAATTCATAACCAAATAATTGAGCAAGAGTAGGAGAATTATTTTCAGCTGTTTTTACATTAGACTTAGACATCCAGCCAAAATTCTTATCTCCTAAAACAATTCTATAAAATCCTCCCTGTTCACCGTCAGATATAAGCTCAACATCTCTTTGAAGATGCGCAATTCTATTTATTCCCGAATCAACAGGGCTTGATCGAAGAGGTGCATCTTCCGTTGTCACAACCAATAACTTTTGTTTGTTGTACTGAGTAAAAGGAGATGATTTTAAAGGCTCCGGATTTACTTTGGGGCGAGTAATTACAAATACTTGTCTTTCATCTTCCGATTGCAAAATAAAAGTATTCTCTCCAATATTCAAATCAACTACATAAGCAAAAGCACCTGTCTGATGTAAAGGAATATTTTTTCCGTTAATTTTTAAAGGCTTATTTGAGGAACCTATAAAAAATGTTGATTTAGAATTTATTATCGCATCGTTTTTTGCAGGGTAAACCACATCAAAAGCAAACACTCTACACCCAAGTAACAACAATCCCATCACTAAAACAAACTTATTCATAAATTGATTATACAACAAAGTTAAAATTATTTAATATTTAATTCTTTTAAAATTAATTATGATAAAATATAGTAATAAAGAGGGATTTGTTTTGAGAAGAAAATTGCGAAATGAGCCGGAAAATGAAATAGAAAAACGCAATAAAACATTTGATCAGGTAGTAGGCTTTTTACACATATTCTTTATATGTTTTATGGTTTTGCTTGTTATATACCTGTTTTTTATACAAGTAATTGATGTCGGTAAATATAGAGCAAGAGCGAAAAGTCAACGTGTTGGCAGAATATTTTCTATGAGAGGTGATATTTTTGACAGAAACGGGATTAAACTTGCAACTGATAAAGTTTATTCAGACGTCTATGCACACCCTGCAGATTATGATCATTCTCCGGAAGAACTTGCAAAAATGCTTGCCCCAATATTAAAAATGCCTAAAGATACTCTTTTACAAAAGCTCAAAAAGCCCGGACCTGTTATCACTCTAAAAAAAGACATAGACAGAAATGCGGCAAAAGAAATTTCGAAACTTCATCTGAGAGAAATCAGTTTAGGCAAAAAAAACACTCGTGAATACCCCCAAGGGACTCTTGCAGCACACGTTTTAGGTTATTATAACTTTGATGCTGACATCGCCAACGGAGTTGAATACACAGCAAAAGACAAACTTGAACACGTCATAAACACAGTTAAATATCAAAGAACCCGTGATGGCAAGATAATATATGATTTTACAACAGATCCTGTTGCAACAACTACAAATCCAAAAGGTGAAAATGTTACTTTAACCATTGATGCAGCAATACAACACGTTTGTGAAAAAGAGATAGAAAAGATGGTTAAGGAAAAGGAAGCCGAACGGGGTACAGTAATTGTTATGAACCCTAAAACAGGTGAAATTCTTGCCTACGCCGTCTATCCGACATTTGACCCTAACAACTATAAAAAAGCTACCTTTCAACAACTTAAAAATTGGACTTTAACAGACGTATTTCCTCCCGGTTCTACATTCAAAACCGTAACAGTTGCAAGTGCAATGGATTTAGGGAAAATCAATGAACACACAAAAATTCTAGATACCGGAAAAACAACGATAGGAAAATGGGAAATAAAAAATTACGACTATGATATTCGTCCTTACCCGGGAGAAATATCGCTTGAATATTTATTCGAACATTCAAGCAATATAGGATCAATAAATGTGGCACGAACAATGTCTCCCGCAGAATTTTACGGAGTTTTGAAAAAGTTTGGTTTTGGAGAAAAAACAGGTATTGACCTCCCCGGAGAATCAGTCGGTTTGCTCCCATACTGGACTCATTGGGATCAAGGGATACATGCTACAATGGCCTATGGATACGGAACATCTGTAACAGCAATTCAAATGATTTCTGCTGTTCAAGCCCTAGCGAACAACGGAGTACGCATAACCCCGCATATTATAAAATACAATCAAGAAGAATATGATAATAAAATTCATCATATTCAGGTTATCCAACCTTCAACTGCACAAACAATTACAAAGTTGCTTGCAGCATCAGTTAATAACGGACGTTCCGTAATAAAAATGGATAAATACAACGTCGCAGCTAAAACAGGAACATCCAGAAAACCGAAAGAAGGTGGAGCAGGATATACCCCCTATATGTACACATCAACTATAGGTTACTTCCCGGCATCTGATCCTCAAGTACTAATATATGTAATGGTGGACAGTGCAAAAGTCGGGGCTATTTGGGGAAATACTGTTGCAGGACCGGTATTCCATGAAGTTTCTACTCAGGTAGCAAGAATATTAAATATTAAACCGGATAAGGTACAAGTTAAAAAGGATTAAAATAGAGTTATACAGGAGATAAAATATGAAACTGGATGAATTAATCGAGTACTTAGATTACAAGGATTTAGTAAACTTCAAAAATGTTAATATAACAGGAATTTCATACAATTCGAAAACCACAAAAAAAGGGGATATTTTTGTTTGTCTTGTCGGAGAACATACCGATGGGCACGAATTTGTTAAAGATGCCGTTGATAACGGAGCTGCAGCAATTCTGGCGGAAAGAGAAGTTAAAGGGTCCAAAGTTCCACAGGTAATAGTTTCCTGCACAAGACATAAAATTGCAGATATCGCAGACAGATTTTATTCAAGCCCTTCGAAAGGTATAAATTTGATAGGCATAACAGGTACAAATGGAAAAACAACTGTAACACATTTAATTCAAAAAATCTTTGAAGAAAATGGCCAAAAATGTGCACTTATAGGAACTTTAGGCTACAAGTTGTCTTCAAACGGAGAATACAGGGACGCCAAACATACAACACCACAAGCACCTGAACTGCAGGCAACTCTTCGAATGATAAAAGATGTTGAAAAAATTGATAATGTTGTAATGGAAGTTAGCTCTCACGCGTTGGATCAAAACCGAGTTGGTGGCTGCAGATTTAACGGTGCTGTTTTAACAAATTTGACGCAAGATCATCTTGATTACCATATTACAATGGAAAATTATTTCAAAGCAAAAGCACTTCTTTTTGAACGTTTAAAAGAAGGTAATTTTGCGGTTATTAATGCTGATGATGAATATGGCGACAGATTTATCAGTGTTGTTCCTGAAAATGTAAAAGTTTATACATACGGCGTTAAACAGCAGAGTGACGTTATGGCACATAACATCAATTTTTCACTAAACGGTGCAGAATTTACACTTGTTGCAAACGCAAAAGAATACAGAGTAAACCTTCACATGAACGGGATGTTCAGTGTTTATAACGTATTGGCAGCAGTTACTACTGCTCTTGCCATGGGAATTGATATTGAAGTTGCTTTAAGGGCTCTGCAAAATGTTAAAGGTGTTGCAGGCAGGTTTGAAGTTGTCGTAAAAAAACCTCTAGTAATTGTTGATTATGCACACACTCCTGACGGTTTAGAAAATGTATTGAAATCTGCCAGAGAAATCACACCGGAAGATGGAAAATTAATATGCCTTTTCGGATGCGGTGGAGACAGAGATGCAACCAAACGGCCTAAAATGGGAGCTATAGCTGAAAAACTTGCTGATAAAATTGTTATAACTAGTGATAATCCACGTTCAGAAGACCCACAGGTCATAATAACAGATATTATTGCAGGGTTAAAATCTGTAAACACTGAAAATGTAATAGTTGAGCCCGATCGCGGAAGTGCTATCGCCCTTTTGAAAACAATTGCAAACAACAATGATGTTGTTGTAATTGCAGGGAAAGGACATGAGGATTACCAAATTTTAAAAGATAAAACAATACACTTCGACGACAGAGAAGAAGCTCGAAAAGTATTTGCGGTGAGTGTAATATAGTATTTCTGGACTTTTGCCGTTTCAAGTATTAAAGGGGAAAAGATATGCAGAGTAAATTATTAATAGAACAGCATTTTCACGGATGTTTCGGAATTGATTTTAATAAGGCATCCGTGGATGATGTTCTTTATCTTTCCAGGGAAATTTTAAAATACGGAATTGGAGGAATATTCCCAACACTTGTTACTGATAATGTGGAAAACATAAAAAAAGCAATTAACGTAATAAAAAAGGCTGCATCCAACCAAACATCGGATATGGCAAAAATTTTGGGGATACACCTTGAGGGAATTTTTATAAATCCGCTTAAAAAAGGAATTCATAATCCCAAACATTTTATGAAACTTACCAAAGAAAATTACAAACTTGTTGAAGATGATTTCATAAAAATTATTACACTTGCCCCAGAACTTGATGAGGGACTTTTAGATTATTTATCACACAAAGATATTAAAATTCAAGCGGGGCACTGTATTGGAGGGGATTTGAGCAAATGTTCCGGAGTTACCCACCTGTTTAACGCTATGGAAGGAATTAATCACAGAAAAAGTTCAACCTCACTTTCTGCATTAACTAACGATGATATTTATACAGAAATTATTGCTGACGGTATTCATGTATCAGATGAAGCACTCAGCCTTGTATTTAAAACAAAACCAATTGACAAAGTTCTTTTGATAAGCGACAGTCTTCCAATAACTAAGAGCGATTTAAAAGAAACCATATTTGCAGATGAACCCGTTTTCTATAACGGGGAAAAAGCGACATCAAAAGACGGGACAATTGCAGGCAGTACAACAATTCTACCGGATATTATAAAAAGACTTGCAACACACAATCTTTTTAATCCGGAATATATAAATAATCCATATAAATACCACGACATAGACTTAAATGGTTCTATTGAGTGGGATGACAACTGGAACATAATAAAGGTAAATAAAGAATGAAAAGTGATAATGTAAAAAAAGGAATAGCCAGAACACCTCATCGCGGGCTTTTAATGGCAACCGGTGTAAGCAAAAAAAATATGAAAGCACCTTTCATAGGTATAGCAAGTTCATTTTCAGATCTGGTACCCGGGCATATTGGAATGCGGGATTTGGAACGCCAAATTGAAAAGGGGATACATACAGCTGGCGGACAAGCTTTTGTATTTGGGGTTCCTGCAATTTGTGACGGAATCGCAATGGGGCACAGCGGAATGAGATATTCATTACCTTCAAGAGATTTAATAGCAGACTGTGTTGAAAGTGTTGCAGCCGCACATCAGCTGGATGGGTTAGTATTACTTTCAAATTGTGACAAAATTACTCCGGGCATGATTATCGGAGCATTGAGGCTTAATATCCCTGCAATAATTGTCACAGCCGGTCCTATGCTTGACGGACAATGCCTTGGACACAACAAATTAACAATGGTCACTGGTTCTTTTGAAGCTGTTGGGCGCTTTAGAAAAGGAGAAATTTCAGAAGATGAACTTTTAGCTTTTGAAGAAGAATCGTGTCCTTCTGCGGGAGCTTGTCAGGGGATGTACACAGCAAATACAATGGCCTGCCTTGCAGAAGTAATGGGAATGAGTTTGCCATATTGTTCCTCTTCTTCTGCCGTTTCATCTAAGAAACGGCGTATAGCCTTTGAAAGCGGAATGCAGATAGTAGAACTTGTCAATAAAGATACAAAGCCTTCGGATATAATCACAAAAGACAGCTTAAGAAATGCAATCACGGTAGATTTGGCACTTGGCGGCTCCACAAATACCTTTTTACACCTTCTTGCAATAGCAAATGCAGGGAATATTGATGTTACACTAAAGGATTTTGAACAAATAAGTGAGCATATCCACCAAATAGTAAAAATCAACCCCTCATCCACCTTAACAATGGCAGATTTTCACAATGCGGGAGGGATTCCTGCTGTTTTAAAATCGCTTGACAAATTTTTAACAAACACCAAAACAGTCTGCGGTTTGAGCATAAATGAAATAAGCCAAAATGCTTGGATTGACACAAAAATAATTCCACAATACGAACAATCTTCTTACACACAACCGGGTTTGAGTATTTTGTACGGTAATCTTGCAAGTGACGGATGCGTCATTAAAACATCAGGAGTAGCTCCGGAATGTTACACGTTTGAAGGCAATGCAAGAACTTTTGACAGCGAAGAGGATGCGATGAGTGCTCTTGAAAATGATTTGATAAAAGAGGGTGATGTCATAGTAATTCGATATGAAGGGCCCAAAGGCGGCCCCGGCATGAGAGAAATGCTTGCACCAACCTCACTCCTTGTTGGAAAAGGTCTTGGGACAAAATGTGCTTTAATAACAGATGGTCGTTTCTCCGGTGCAACAAGAGGAATTTGCGTAGGGCATATATGTCCTGAAGCTGCAAATGGTGGTAATATTGCCCTCGTTAAAGATGGAGACAGAATAAAAATTGATATCCCAAATCGTAAAATAGACTTACTTGTGGATCAAATAGAACTTGAAAAAAGAAGAAAAGCTCTAAAACCTTTTGAACCTAAAATAAAGTCAGGATACCTGTATAAATATTCTCAAAATGTTCAAGATGCCTCACATGGTGCCATAGTTTAGTAAAATATGGAAAACTTGACAATTTATTGAAAATTGGGAATAATAAACATATTAGTAAACTTGGTCAATAAATAAGGAGGAATTTTATTGTGAAAAAGAAGCTTAGAATTGCCCCCCCCCCGAAAAGTCAGGATTTGCGGTCATTTTAGCAATTCTCATTGACAAAATTAGAAAAAACTGGCATTATAGTGATATGTTACATCATATTACATATAAAAAATTTGCATTTACACTTGCAGAGGTTCTTATTACTTTAGGTATCATTGGTGTTGTTGCAGCCTTGGTTTTACCCTCAGCCATTAATGGATATCAAAAAAGAGTATATGCAACAAAAGTAAAATATGCTTATACTATTTTTTCAAATGCATTTATTATGGCCGAACAAGAACATGGAGACCCGACAGAATGGGATTGGGATAACATAAACTATTCGTTTGATGGAACTAAACATATGGTTGAAACCTATATTTTGCCTTACGTAAATGTTGTAGAAACTTCAAGTTACGGAAACAACATGGTTGCACAAATTAAAAATGGAACAACATTTATGTTTTTTCTAGATGGCTGTATTTCAGACAGTTGTGAACCAAAAGTTATAAATTCTTTATACATTATAGGATCAACAAAAGGAATTGTTTCAACAATGGGAGATGAGCGAAGAGACTATTCCCGAAGCGATTTTATCATGCAATTTTCAAAAACAAATAAGAAATTGATATTTTTCAATTGGGGCGGTTCTAAAAGGGAAGAAATAAAAAATAATTCTATATATGCTTGTAATAAAAATACAGAAAAAAACAGAAGATACAATTGCGGAGCCCTTCTTCAAATGGATGGTTGGGAAATAAAAAATGATTATCCATGGTAATTTCTCTATGGTATGATTATGTTATGAAAAAGCTTGAAGACTTTGCCGAAGATATAAATAAATGCTCCAAATGCGGAATATGCCAAGCAGTATGTCCTGTTTATAAAGAAACAGGAAATGATTGTGCTGTATCCCGCGGCAAGTTTGTTATGCTCGACGGAGTATTGAAAGGGGATTTAAAGCTTAACAAAAATATAAACAAATATTTGGATCTATGCTTAAAATGTGACAAATGCAGAGATTTTTGCCCTAGCGGAATAGATGTCTGCAAAATATTTGAAACTGCCAAATATCAATATGCAAAAAAAACATTGTCAGGGAAATTGGTCTTTTTTCTTCAATCAAAACTTATTTTTGGGAACTTCATAAAATTTTTCACACTTTTAACCAAACCATTTAGAAAAAAAGTCAAAAATAATACATCAAAATGTATTAAAGTACTTTATTTTAAAGGATGTGTAAATAATTTATGTCCAAGAACAGACAATTATCTGGCAAAAATCTTTAAAAATTCCAACATCGAAATAATTAACAAAGATTTTGAATGTTGTGGTTTGCCATTTTTGTCCAGTGGAAATTTAGAACGATTTGAAGAAGTAAAAAACCACAATCTTAAAATGCTCGACTGTGAATTTGATTATATTTTGACAGATTGTGCAAGCTGCGAAAGTACTTTGAAAAAATATGTTAATACAAAATTTATAAATATAGGAGAACTTGTAAATCTTGTTGACTTAAAATTTAAATTTTCAAAACCACTAAAAGTAACCTTTCACAAGCCATGTCATCTGGGCAACACAGATTTTCTGAAACCGCTGCTTAGGAAATGTGAAAACATAGAATATATTGAGATGGATGATTTTGACAGCTGCTGCGGTTTTGGGGGAGAATTTTCAATAAAAAATCACAAAATATCAAAAGCGATATCTGAAAGAAAAGCTACAAATGTAATTAAAACAAGAACAGATTACGTAATCACAACTTGCCCGGGATGCTTACTAGGACTAAAACAAGGACTCATAGGTAAGAAAAATGCCCCAAAAGTAATCAGCTTACCGGCGTTTCTTAACAAATCCCAAATTATTTACTCCAAATTTGATTAAGATCAACACCTAAAGCTATACAGATTTTTACAACAATCGGCGAAGGAGCCTGCAGAAATACAGAACCCGACGTAAACGGACGTAATGGCAATAAATGTGCTGCCGCTATTTTAAAATCGGGTTGGCAGATACCTTCAAATTACCCAAGATAATTAATTAAATTTGATTTTGCTCACTTTTAGGCTTTTATTTTCCTAATTCATGGGCTTTTTTTGCTGTTTCATCTATTACATCGTAAAATAATTTGTCAGAATTTTCGTCATTCATAACTGAAATTCCGACAAATGTGCAGCCACCTTTAGTTGCGACATTATCAATCAATGTTTGAACAGAAGTTTCTCCTCTATTCGTAATCATTTTTGCAGAACCTAAAGCTGTTTGAGTTGCAAGCAGCAAAGATTTATCGTATTCAAGCCCTAACTTTTCACCCGCTCTAGCCATATCTTCTATAACTTTGTAAAAGAATGCAGGCCCTGAACCTGATATGGCTGTTACTATATCAATCTGGTCTTCTGAAACTTCAATACATTTCCCGATGTTTGATAGCATTTCCATAACAAATTGAACATCTTCATCAGTTGCAAAAGTTCCTTTGCAGACCCCGCTCATTCCCTCCAATACAAGTGCTGGAGTGTTTGGCATAACACGGATTACTCTGTTACGCCCTATTATATTTTCAATTTTAGAAGTTGAAACACCTGCAGCAATTGACACAACAAGTTTTTCCGGCGTTAATTCGTCTTTAATTTCTTCCAAAACTTCCCCAACATAATTAGGCTTTGTAGCAATAAAAATAACATCACTGTCAATTGTGAGAAATTTATTATCAGTTAAAACTTCAATTCCTAAACGTTTTTGGGCTGATTCTGCGATTTCGCAATTTACCTCAGAACCTTTAATATCCTCCTTTGGAACAAACTTTGATGAAATTGTACCTTTTATAATTGCACCGGCCATTTTACCGCAGCCAATAAATCCTATTTTACACTTTTTGTTCATATAACGTAACCTGCCCCTCTTTTTATGTTGACTAATATTTTTTTTTAATTTAACATTAAGATTATACGACAAATATAAATTAAAAGGAATAAAACAAATGAGACGTACACTAGAAGGAACAAAAGTAAAAAGGCAAAGAGTAAGCGGTTTCAGAGCAAGAATGGCTACACCTGGCGGACAGGAAGTATTAAACAGACGCCGTGCTAAAGGCCGTCACAAATTAGCTATTACCGCAAAAAAACGTGCATAAATAGCAAAAAGTTTTAAAGATAAGAATTTTACACAGCAGGTCGGAATATTTCGGGCGTGCTGTGTTGTTCTGGTAAAAATATGCTGAAAAAACAATATAGATTAAAAAACAATTCTGCATTCAATGCTACATATAGAATTAAAAATTCCATCCATAAAGGCGGAATAACAGTTTTTGCTGGTCTTGAAAAAAAAGATAAATCTTCTTTTACAAAAGTCGGATTTGTAGTGAGCAAAAAAACTCATAAAAGAGCTGTTAAAAGAAATAGATTAAAACGTCTTATGCGAGAAAGTTATCGTTTAGCACTTAAGTCAAACGAAGTTTATAACTCGCAAAAATACATGTCTTTGATATTTATTGGTGGTGAACACGCTCTTGATAAAAGTTTTGATGAAGTTCAAAATATAATTATGAATCTTATAAAGAGGTTATAATTATGTTTGAAGGAATGTATGCAGAAAAGGTTTTAACCCAAAAATATATACGTCCCTACCCGCAAAAACCACAAGAAACTGCAGGCTACAACATTGGCAGTAAAGCAATCTACAGGTATTCTCTTAAAGATTCCGAATACCCTACGATTATAATACCCGATCCTATATACAATAATGCTGGAGGGATGATAAAACCCGGTCATTATGAAATCGCACTTTCTGACTCAATGGAATTTTTTATACTTTTGGAATCTAAAAATCCGGTAGCCATTATTCCTGTTATAAAGATTGAAGAAGATGCCACTGAAAAAGACAGACTAAATAACAAAACAGTAAAAAAGCAGCAAAAAAAAGTTGAAAAATTACGAGAAGATACCAATAAAAAACGTGCTAAAGCCGGAATGAAACCTGACGAAGACAAAATTTTTATGCAAGCCACGTTAGAATATGTTAGTAAAGGGGCATATTATTTAATAAGATACCAAAAGGGTACAATCAAGGCCTGGGGTGCATTTAAGGGCTAGTCAGTTTTATATAATTCTTTACATTTCTTAAAATATACAAAAGTTTTGCAATTTTTATGCCGTAAAAAACTTTATAAAGGTATGTGCAATATTTTATGTATTATTTTTTGAGAGAATAAAAAAGGAGTATAGAATATGGGCTAGAAAAATATTAATATTTCTTCACAAATGCGCAAATAAATATTTTTTTGAGCATTTTATAGGTATACTTTCTATAAGTATATCTTTGTGAAGCTATCTTTGATAAAAATTACAAACACTTATAATTGTAAAGGAGTATTTATGAACAAAAAGCTTATGATTGCAGTGGTTGCAGCATGCTTATCTGTAACAACGGTTTCTGCCTCCAATATCACAGGGGTTGAAGGCGTTCCAGGAGTCGGAGGGGTCGGCAATATTTTTGATATTGATCCATCTCAAGTTAATGGCTCCGTTGGTTACAGACAGTATGATGACTTCCAGCTTAGTGCCGGGGATATCGCAAACCTCATATACAAATATGGGAACAGAGATCTCGACACTTTTGTTAATTTAGTTGACAACCAAATTAACATTCAAGGTATAGTTAATACAATGCGTGACGGTAATTTTTACAACGGGCACGCTATATTTATTTCCCCGAACGGCATGGTTGTAGGTGCCAGCGGGGTATTGAACGTTGGAACACTTTCAGTTGTAACTCCTGCCCAAGACAAGTATGACGGATTAAAAGTTGATTATGGCAACAAAGTTTACGACAACATCAACCAAATTTCTAAAATGAAACAAGACAGCAACGCTCCTATTAACATTGCAGGGCAAATTTTTGCCAGAAACGGTGTGGATTTAAGAGGAACTGCGATAAATGTTTCAGGAGGAATCGTTAACGGTGTTTCCGAAATGGAACAAATCACAAGCAAATCATATGCAGACAACTTGTTCAACAGCTTGGTAAATACTGATGGAATTACATCTTCTGCCAACGCCATTGAAAACGGAAGTCTAATTTTAATCAGATCAGACAATAAAGAAAATGCAGGAATTAACGTTTCAGGTAAGATTGCCAATCTTGATAATGGCGGTGTTTTCTTGACCAACGAAGGCGAAAATGGTATTAATGTCGGCAATGTGGTTGTAAACAAAGATGGTTCTCAAGAACTTACTGCAGGAGGAACAATCGCATCTAACGGCAAATTACAATTGTATAACTACAATGGTGATTTAAACGTTAACGGCAAATTGGTAAATACAAATGACACCTTAATTGTTACTAACAGAGAAACAGGTGCAAATGTAAACATCGGAAAAGATGCAAACCTTGTCACTGATAATGAAATTGCCATTTTAAATAAAGGTACAGGTAAGTTAACAGTTGCAGGAACAACATCTTCAGTTGGAAGAACTGATATTACAAACAACGGAGCAGGTGGTATGGAAATATCAGGCAACATTGGAGATGACGAAGTTAACACTGTCAGAATTGTAAATTACAACGGTAAAATGAAATTTGCAAGTGGCAGCAATGTAAAAGCCGGAAAGGTTCTTCAAGTTGAGAACAGAGGCGAAGGCGGTCTTGAAATTGAACAAGATGCTAATCTTGCATCTATGGAAAACTTTGGTTTAAAAAATAAAGCCGGAGAAATGAGAATTGATGGTACCGTTGGAGTTGAAGACGGTGATATGAACGTTTGGAATGAAGAAAATGCTACCAAGCTTACTCTTGCATCAAACGGTAAAATCCAAGGTAATGGTAACCTTTCAATTAAAAACAGCGGTGCAAACGGCATGACACTTGAAGGTGAAATTGCAAACGTTGGAGAAACAGCTATTAACAATACAAACGGCCAGTTAATGGTTAATGGCGTTATAAACAATGAAGGCAATATGGGTATTATTAACAAAGAGAATGGAACAGGTCTTATAATTACCCAAAATGGTAAAATAACTAACGAAGGCGATTTAAAAATTGTTAATTCATCCGGTGCTGACGGTTTAACTGTTGTCGGAGATGTTGACAATACCGGAAACATGAGAATATACAATGATAATGGTCATTTAACAGTTGCCAATAATAGCGATTTAACTAAACATGGTTCTTTGAAAAACCACGAAGGCTACATGTATATTTTCTCAAGAGATAAATCAACAGGTATTACAACACAAACAGATACAACTATTTCAAACGAAATGGGCAATATCGCAATCAAACATGAAGGTACAACAACTGCCGGTGAACGAGGTATGAATCTTCAAGGAAATATCTCAAATGTAGACGGCGAAACAGCTATCAATAACTATAGCGGCGATATGTACGTATCAGGCAATATTGATGTAACAGACGGTAACCTTGGAATAATTAACAGACAAGGCGGCGGAAAAGCAACATTTGCAAGTGCCGGAAAAGTTAACCAATCAGGAGTCGGAACAACTAACATTAAAAACTACGGTTCCGGTGATATGGAAGTTAACAACGAGATTACTCATGAAGGCAGATTAAATATTCTTGGTAATGCAAATCACCTCTACCTTGGCGGAAAAATCCACAATAATGGTGGTGATTACACATATGCTGCATCAAGAGAAAACGGAACAGGCCTGACAGCTTCCGAAAACTTCAAAGTTGACGGCTCAGGTAATGTATTAATCAAAAACATTACAGGCTCTGATGGCTTAGATTTCAACGGTGAAATCGAAAATACTGATGGTGTTCAATCAGCACTTGTAAACCACAAAGGAGATATGAATATTACAGGTAATATCACAAACAGTGGTTCACCTGTCATCATCTCTAACAAGGGTGAAGGGCTGAATATTTCAAAAGACAGCACTATCACAAATGACACAGAAGTTAAAGTCGTTAACACCGGAACAACAGAAGCTCAAATAGACGGTACTGTTAACGCTCCAGAAGGTGAATATACATTTATAGAAAAATTAAAAAATCTTTTGGGATTAAAATAAAAAACTAACAGAGCAAATAAAAGAAACAAAGTCCGAACAAAAAATTGTTTGGACTTTGTTTTTTACTGAGACTAAAGTAATTTAAGAAATGAAGTCACGAAAATTTAATTTATGGTATACTAAGTCCGACGTAAAAAGGATTTATCCTAAAAAAGCGTAAATCCTTACTTTTACACTATATGCACTGGAATTAAAAATGTAAGGAGTACAAAAACTCTATGCAAATCTTACTAAGCAGTTTTGCAATCATATTAAGGGTAGTAACTAATTCTTTGAGTAATGTTTTTCAGAAAAAACTTGCAATGAATGGAGAAAACCCTATTTATGTCAATTTTATAAATTATTTGCTGCTTAGCGTAATTTCTTTACCGATATTATTTTTCATAGATTACTCTTATTTAAACCTTGAATTTTGGAAATATGCATTGTTAGGCGGAATCTTTGGAGCTGTGTGTAATTGTTTTATTGTTTTGGCTCTTGAAAAAGGGGAACTTTCTGTTTTAGGACCTATAAATTCTTACAAAGCAATTATAGGAATTATTGCAGGGATTATAATATTACATGAAATTCCGAATATATACGGTATTTTGGGGGTATTTTTAATTATTGTCGGTTCTTATTTTATCTTTGATACGGCAAGTCCAAAAGTTTTTTTGAGAAAAGATATCCAATACAGAATTTACGCTCTTGTATTTTCTGCAATTGAAGCCGTTTTTATAAAAAAAGTTATTATCTTGTCTTCAATTGCCACATCATTTGTTGTTTCAAGCTTTTTAGGGGCAATATTTTCTTATATAATTCTTAAAACTTTTACAAAAACGACATTAAAAAAAGTTTGCTACAAAAATTCTATATTATATTTATTAACGGCTCTATGTTTTGGAATTATGACTTTCACGACTGCGTACGTATTTAAATACATACAGGTAGGTTATGCTCTATCACTATTTCAAATCTCAATTATTATTAATGTAATTTTAGGATATAAACTGTTTAAAGAAAAAAATTTATTAAGAAAATTATTTGGTTCCTTAATAATTCTTATAGGTTCAGCAACAATTTTAATTCTCGGACATTAATATGATAGAATTTTTATAAAAGGATTTTTTTTAAATGATTAGCAGTGTATCTGGTAATAAAATAGAATATGATATTAGAGCATATAGATACCATAGGAAAACACCTAAGGATAAATCTGAGGCTCCTCTGAAAGCAAAAGTAATAACCGGTTCTGTAGCCGGTACAGTACTACCTATGATGTTTCTTGCAAAGAAACAGAATGCTAAACTTTTAAATATAAAATACGGAATCAAAGAACTCCTTCTTCTGAGTACCTGCGGTATAATCGGAGGTACTGCAGCAGGAATGCTTGCTGAAAAAGAACACAGCAAGCAAAAACTTAATGAAGGAATATTCCAATTTATGAATGCAGCTGTACCTACTGTTATATGTGGAGGAGTGCTAAAATTAGGGGATAAATTCAAAAAGTTAGACAACCTGCCATTCAAAATTGGAGGTACAATTGTCGGTCTTGTAGCTGGTATGCACATTGCAGCTGCTATGTCAAACAAAATAAACGACCCACAAGATAAAGTTCCTGACAGAAAACTTACAATCAAGGATTCTATCGCTAATATAGACGATGCAATAGGTGTTCTTGTTCTTGCAAAAGTCCCTATTGTAGAAAAATTGCATATTGAAAAAATTCTGCCGGTAATATTTAGCTGGTGCGGTTATAGAGCCGGAATGAGTAACTAATTGTATTCTTGATCGCTTTCTATTCTTATCTCACCATCTTGCTCGACAAACTTCTTTTTACCAAAAAGCCTATTAATTAGTGGTTCTTTCGGTGCAACTTTTTTCTCATATCTCTCTTTTTCCGTCTGCACGTCATTATAATCATTCAAAACTTCTTGGCGAAATCTTTGTTGATTAATCATTTGCATATCGTGAACTTGAATAACAGCAGCATCAGGAGGAGCCATTGCACTGACAGGTAATGAAACAAATAACAAAGATAAAAATAACAGCTTTTTCATAACTTTAACCCTCCTATTATTTTATTCTAAACACAACATTAGCAACCGCAGTAACCTTCTTATCAATAGTGGTTGTGTCATTAATTCCCATGTCAGAAACATTCGTTGAATCTACAGGAGTAATTTGAAAAACTCCCATTCTCACAGACTGAATTTTCCCGGGTTTATTGTGAGTAGCTTTTAACATAGCTGTAGCCCTGTCTTTAGCATCTGTTGTTGCATCTTGAAGCAGAGTAATTTTTAAATCCCCCAATTTTGAATAAAAATACTCAGGAGAGCGAACATCTATATCAATTCCTTTTGCCAGCAACTGTTGAATATCTGTAGAAATTTCCTTTATTTTTTGAACATCGTCAGACTTTATCACAACAATTTGCGAAAGATTAAAGTATGCGATCTCATTTGTCATACTTCCGTTTGGATTATATTTATACGAATAATAACCGCTTGCTGCCTTCACTTCAATATCATTTATACCCTTATCGTTAAGATATTTCATAACAATTGGCAACTGGGTCTTAACTGTATTATATGCACTTTGTTTATCCGGTTTTCGAGCGTTTATATCAAATTCAAGTCGGCCGGAATCAGATTTGACAACTTGGTATGCCGAACCCGTAACCATAATTGTATCCTTTGATACTCCAGACATTCCGACTTTCACCGCTACCACGAGCCCCAACGCTAAAATTACAGCCAATAATACTAACTGAAATTTTTCAAATTTTTCAAACATATTTAAACCCCCTTCAAAAACTATATGGAATATTATAAACGATTTAAATTAAAAATCAATTGCATGAACCCAAATAATATGTTACAATTTTTTTACATAGAGCAGGTGGTTTATGAATGAATATTTAAAAAAAGTTTTGAATAACACGAAAAATAAAAATATGTACGAAACAGAATATCTTCAAGCCGTCGAAGAAGTGTTAACATCAATTGAGCCTGTAGTAGCAAGTCACCCTGAATTTGAGAGGATTGCACTTTTAGAAAGGCTGATTGAGCCTGAAAGGATTATTACATTCAGAGTACCTTATGTGAGAGATAACGGTAAAACAGAAGTACATAGAGGTTATCGAGTTCAATACAATAGTCTCATTGGCCCTTATAAGGGTGGTTTGAGGTTTCATCCAAGCGTAAACCAAAGTATTATAAAATTTTTGGGTTTTGAACAAATTTTCAAAAATGCTTTAACCGGTCTTCCCATAGGCGGAGGTAAAGGAGGAAGTGATTTTGATCCCAAAGGGAAATCTGATGGAGAAATTATGCGTTTTTGCCAAAGTTTTATGACAGAGCTTCAAAGACATATTGGAGCTGATATTGATGTCCCTGCAGGAGATATTGGAGTTGGAGAAAGAGAAATAGGCTACTTATTTGGTCAATACAAAAGGATAAGAGATGTATATGAAGGCGGTGTTTTAACAGGGAAAGGACTATCTTACGGAGGTTCACTTGTCAGAAAAGAAGCTACAGGCTTTGGACTTATATACTTTATGAAAGAAATGCTTGAGAATAATAATCAAACATTAAAAGGTAAAACAGTCACAATATCAGGAGCCGGCAACGTTGCAATATATGCTTGTCAAAAGGCTTTGGAATATGGAGCAAATGTTGTTGCGATGAGTGATTCTAAAGGCTGCGTTTATGATGAAAATGGTATAGATTTAGAGCTTATCAAACAAATTAAAGAAGTTGAACGCGGAAGAATATCAGAATACTTAAGAAAGCATCCTCAAGCAAAATATATTGAATGTAAAGGAGAGGATTCTCCTATTTGGGAAATTAAAACAGATATTGCACTCCCGTGTGCAACACAAAACGAAGTAACACTTAATTCTGCAAAAAAGCTTGTAGCAAACGGGGTTATAGCAGTAGGTGAAGGTGCAAATATGCCTTGTATGAAAGAAGCTACGGAATACTTCATAAATAACAAAGTGCTGCTTGCTCCTGCCAAAGCAGCTAATGCCGGTGGAGTAGCTATTTCTGCAGTTGAAATGAGCCAAAACAGTATGCGGTACTACCTGTCTTTTGAAGAAGTTGACAAAAAGCTTGGCGAAATTATGACAAATATCTTTAACACGTGTAAAAACGCCGCAGAAGAATACAATTTAGGCAACAACTATTCTGCTGCAGCAAACATTGCGGCATTCAAAAAACTTTCAAACGCGATGATTTCACAAGGCATCGTATAAAATTCTAATACTGAGTAAATAAACTCTGGATCCTTGCTGCAGAACAAACTTGAGGGTCTTTTTTAGCAAATCTTGCAGCATTATACTTACAATACTCATTTATTACCGTTTTGTAAGTCTCTAATTCTCTGTTATTCATATTTATAACAAAGTTTGATACCAAAAGCGGGTATTGGTCTTTGTAATTTTCGTCTTCTACATTATTTGCACTCGGGAAAACCGCATCAACAAGCCTTTGTCTTTCTGATTGATAAAGAAGACAAGTTGACCTGATATACCCGACAAATTTGCTGTCCCCTCGGAAATTATCAGCCACTCTCTGACAAACTTCATTGTGATATTTCTGGCTGCTAATCATGTTATCATAAGCCTGTTTTTTTTCAGGATTGCTGATTGCATAAGCAGAACATGCGAAACACATAAAAATAAACAATAAAAATAACTTTTTCATAATACGAATATTTTATAAGAATTAACAAACTAAGGCAGGAATTTTACATTCGTTAATACAAGGAATTTCTATATTGTATGTATTGTAATTGGACTCCTTGCTTTCGGCGTAAATTTCTCCGTTATGAGCGTTTATAATTTGTTTCGCGAGATAAAGTCCCAATCCACATCCCACCTTACCTAATTTTTCAGTAGGTGTTGTGTAGCGTTTAAACAAATTTTCAATCTGTTCTGAAGATATAAAAGGGCTTTTAAATCCAACAGACAGAAATATATTTTTACCATTATTTGTCCTTTTTATATCACATATTATTTCAGTATTTTCATAAGCACTTGATACACAGTGATCTATAAGATTTTCGAACGCTTTTTTCATTTGCGTTCTATCAGCGTAAATAGTAAAGAATTTTTCCTTAGCCCTAACTTTTATACGGATATTTTTATGATGCATTGCCTTAACAAACTTGTGAAAACATTCATCCATAAGTTTTAAGACTTGTATTTTTTCAAAATTAAGTGATATGTCCTTATTTTCATACTTGTACGTAGATAAAAGAGTTGAAAGCATCTCGTACATATAACTGCAAGAATCCAATGTCAAATTTAGAACTTCTTTTTGCATCTTATTAACTTTCCCCAAATTCCCGTTTACCAACAATTCTAGAGCTCTTATTTGGGCAAGGGTAGGAATTTTTAAATCATGGCTAAGTGTTGAGATATATGTTTCTCTTTGTTTTTGTGCAGCTTTTTCAATATCTATATTCCTGCCAAATATAACAAAACCGCTTACTTCATCCCGTTCATTTAAGATAGGAACTTTTCTAACATTAAACCAATTCTGTTTACCTGATTTTAATTTTACAATTTTATCTGTGACAAATGGTTCTTTTGTTTGAATTATGAAATTGTTTTCTTCTCTTATCATTTCCAAAGTGTCCTGAGCATAAAGCATTTCCGGATTTCTGAGTTTAGAAATATTATCTTCTGCATCAAAAAATCTCATTGCTTCCAAATTCCCGGTAATAAACCTGCATTCAACATCAGTTATATAAGCAACAAGTGGCAAGTTACTTATTATAGTTGCAAGATGCTTTGAGCTGTGTTCTATCTGCTTTATTAACTTATTTTCACGCTCTTCATTTTCTTTTGTTATTTGTTTTTTTGATATTTCTTTAATTATAAAAGTATTAATCAGCGAACTGGATAAGATTAAACAAATCAGATGAAAAGAGCTTTGGAAATTTAAAATAAAACACAAAGATGTACATATCGTAGAAGATATAATAAAACAATAAATGTAATCTTTTGGAAATTTCGGCATACTTTCCCCTATTTCTTAATTAGTATATAAATACTAAATTAAGAAACAGAAAAAAACATTACCCACATGTGCAATTATATTTAATCACAATTACATTTTTTCTTACTAATCGGGCTGCCAAAAATCAGTCTTAACCCTCCAAATGACTTTTTCATAGTACAATTTATTCCTGAAGTCATCTCATCAAGGTTACACAAAATCTTATTTAATTCAGATATAGTACAACTGATTTGCGGAACAGTCTTATTCAGTTCACCCGTAATATTTTTAATATTATCACCTACAGCCAAAACATCATCTCCAGTAGAATTCATCGCATCTTTGTCGAATGTCCCGTCAATATTTCCTGTAATATTGTTGACATGTTCAGATATTTTGACGAAATTTTCTCCACTCTGACTGAGTTCTGAAGACGCCTTTACAACATTTGGTTTCACATCTGTTGCTATAGAATTTGCAGTGTCAAATAACTGTCCTAAAGCCTGAACTGTTATATTAAGATTTTTCACAGTTTGAGCAAAATCTTCTTTTATATCATCCAAAGACTCAGGGTCTTGATTTGATAAATAAGAATCCAATTCTACACTTGATTTTCCGGCAATTCTGTCACCGTCTTTTATCAAAAATAAAGAAGGATCTTTCGGATAAATTATATCTATATAATCGAACTTATCATTATGTTTATTTTTTTCCCGTTTAAGACAAGCCGTAATATTTACAGGCAACCTTAAGTCTTGAGGGTGAAGTCTCAAAGTTACAATTGTAGCCGTGTAAGTTTTATTTGGGCGAACTTTTACAACTTTTCCTATTTTAAAGCCGTTATAATAAATTGGAGCTCTATCATGAAAAGGACGCAAATTTTTAAACTCTGCCGTGACATAAGTCCGAGTTCTGTATATATAATAAGATACACCTATAAATACTAAAATTGATAATACCGCTATTGATTTAAATAAATTGTTCATATTTGAAATGATATTTCTTATAAAATAAAAACACATTCCCGAGCAGGTTAATTTTATAGTACAATATGTCTATGGAAAATAAATACTCAAAGAAAGCAGTAAAATTATTTAAGGAAGGTTATAACTGTGCACAATCAGTATTTTGTGCATTTTCTGATGATTTAGGTATTGACACTGAAACAGCTCTGAAACTTTCTTCATCATTTGGAGGAGGAATGGGAAGATTAAGAGAAGTCTGCGGAGCTGTCAGTGCAATGTTCATGATAGCGGGGCTCAAATACGGATATACCACTCCGAATAATGATGAGATCAAGGGAAAACACTACGCAAGGATTCAGCAACTTGCCAAAGAATTTGAAAACAAACATGGTACAATTATTTGCCGCGAACTTTTAGGACTTAATGTAGAACATGATGCCCCTAAACCTGAAAAAAGGACAGAACAATATTACAAAGACCGTCCATGTGAGGGCATAATCCGGGATGCAGCAGAAATAATAAGTAAAAATATATCTTAAATAAAATGCTCATAAAGATTTTGTAACAAAATTATAAATAAAATTAAATTAACTTACAGGGTATTGTACTTTATAATATAATTACATTATCAAAAAGGATATGAATTTATAGAAATTTTGCATACATTGCCTGAATTGTTAATTGTGTCATAAAAATTGAATGTTACAATTGACAAATAAAACAGAAAGGTAAAATAATGAAAAAGCTTATAGCAAGTATACTTACATTCTTATTTGTGTTTAATTTTACACCTGCAGTATACGCAATTACCCCCGTTGTTGCTTCGCAGATAAGTAAAGCGGAAGAAACTCAAATTATCCCGACTAAACTTGAAAAAGAAATAAAAACGTCACTTGCGAAGGTTTACGGTTCTGATAATGTAGATATTATTTATTCAAATATATTAAAGATAGCAAAAGAGACAAAGGAGAAAAGGCCTTCTAACCTTGTTGCGGAAGACTTATCAAGGCCTTCCGACTGGTATAAAGATGAAGTTATATACATGTTTTACGCAAACCACTTCGGCGTTAAAAATCCTGACCAAAACAATACATTTAAAGATGATATACACATGCTTGATTATCTAAAAAACTTAGGGGTTACGACAATTTATATCCTGCCTTTTGTTGATTCTCCAATGGAAGATGCGGGCTTTGATATCAGAAACCCTAGAGGTATAAGACAAGATTTGGGCGGTATGTTTGAATTTCAAAAATTCATATCAGCTGCAAAGCAAAAGGGATTTAAGATAAAAGCAGACCTGGTTCTCAACCATTTTTCAGATCAGCACGAATGGTTTCAACAAGCCCTGAAAGGCGATACTTCAAAACTAGATTACTTTGTTGTAAGAGAGCAAATGCCTGAATACACAAGATACAAAGACGAAAAACTCGGCTGGGTTGCAGAATACAAAGAACCAAACGGCAAAATTTCCAAAAGAAGAATTATTTTTCCGGAAATAACAGATAATAACTACAGAAAAGTTACAATAAAGAATAAAGATTACTATTTTTATCACACATTTTATCCCTTCCAACTTGATATAAACTGGAAAAATCCTGAAGTTCTTTACTATAATTTGGAAACAATAGCATTCTGGGCAAACCAGGGAATAGATATTTTCAGAATGGATGCCATACCATATTTAATCAAAGAAGACGGCACAAATGCTGAAAATCTGGAAGATACCCACAGAATTATAAAAATTCTCAGTGCATTTATTCAAGCAGTAGCACCACGTTCAGTTATTCAAGCCGAAGCTTGCCAAATGCCGAATAAAATTTTACCATATTTCGGATCTGAACAAAAGTACAAAGAAACAATTAACGGCCAAGAAAAAGAAATAACAAGAACAGACGAAGTTCAAATTGCATATCACTTTCCATACATGCCTGCAATTTGGGCATCTTTAGTAACTGCTGACAACAGCTACTTTTGGAAGGCATATAAACAAACTCCCCAAATCCCGCAATCAGCATCGTGGGCAATATTTTTAAGGGTTCATGACGAACTTACACTTGAAATGGTAAACGAAAAAACGAGAGAGCTCCTATTTGAAGACCTTGCACCTAAAGGTGCTGCATTTAGGAAAGGATTTGGTATATCAGGCAGGATGGCAAACTTTTTAGACAAAAATCCTGATAGAATAGGTATGGCATTTTCCATTCTAATGTCACTACCAGGAATTCCTATAATATATTACGGAGATGAAATAGGTATTCAGAATAATTTTGCAAACGCAAATAAGAGTGCCAAAATGCGTGAGGCAAAACAAAAAAAGAATAAAGATGTAAAAAATAAAGTAAAAATGCTGAGCTATTTTGACAGCCGGGACATAAACAGAGGGCCAATTACCCAAAAAACATTTGAAGATGCAGTAAATCACAAAGGAACATACAATAACAGAGTATACGAACGCGTAAAACAACTTATTAAAGTTCGGAAACAATATCCTGTAATGACTCGAGGCTCCTTTGTAGAATTAAAAACCAAATCTCCTGAGGTTTTTGCATACGTACGTTCAAACGAAACCGATAGGGTTGTGGTGATAAATAATTTATCAGACAACAAAATAAAAGCTACAGTAATATTTACAGACGACAACTTTGGGAAAAAGGGAAAAGATATCTACTTAAAAAACCTTCTAACAGACAAAATGGTCCGTGTTAATGTAGAAAACAAAGAGCTGACTGTCCGCCTTAACGGTTACGATGCACTTTGGCTGAAGATGTAATCTTTTAGCTTTTGAATTTATTGAATATAGCTAGTCAAAGGTTAACAATTCGGTAAGCGATACTTCAAAACCATCAGCCAATTTTTGCAATACAACTAGACTGGGCGTTCTTTCCATTCTCTCGATTCTGCCAACATAGGTTCTATCAATCCCGCAAAGAAGAGCTAACTCCTCTTGCGAAAGCCCTCTTTCTTTACGCATAGAAGCCAATTTTTTAGCAAATCTCTCTTTAATATCACTTGACATAATAAAAATAATGTATGCAATTATATGACTATAGTCGACAGCCAATTGGCACATTATAGAAGGTGAAACTGTGGACACTTGTTTAGAAATACTAAAAGAACAAATTCAAATTCTTAAATTGAACTATTTTAACTTTATGGGTTCATTCACAAACATGTTTGAATTTAGCAATTATACTATGATAAAAATAAATGATAATAAGAACCAATACACCGAAGACTATAAAAAAATAAATTTAAAACTCAAGAATTTACACACACAGATTCTCGAACTTGGAGACGAAATAGCTAAACTTTGATTTTATTTTTCAAACAATATCCTATGTAACTTTTTTAATCCCACCCCGACGTAAGTTGTCACAACCATTGTCACTACAAAATACAAATAAGTTGTCTGAACAGGGTTATAAATCCAATAAATATCGTGATTTGCACGCTCGCTTACAGGGATTCCATGCACCCACATAAATATTGCAGTCATAATATACATAACCAGCAAATGATTGGCCATAATATGGTAAGTAACATTTCCCATATCTTTTACGAATTGAATATCTTTTACGAACGGATAGAGTATCTTCACAGTAAATAAAGAAGCCCAAATCCCTGTCAGAGCAGTAATTATTGGGACAAAAAGCTGATCGTCAAATCTTGCCCAAACAAGTACATAACTCAAACCTATACCATGCTCAGGGTCATAATCTCTATTAAACATCCAAAGTATGGATTGTAAAACAAATACAAAACCAAACCACTTTGGCGTAAACATATTGTAATTATCTTTTATATAATGAACGTAAAAGTACCCTAAATACACAAAAAACAAAGAAAACATAGTTCTTATAACAATAAGCATCAAAGGGGTAAGAGCAAACCATTTAGAAAAAGGAATTGCAAATATCCCTAAAATTGTAAAAAATATCAAATGTACAAACTTATTTTTTGATACAGCATTCAATACTCTAAACAAAAATAAGAAAGTAATCATTGTCATAAATAACTGAGTTACAAACCACAAAGGGCAAGACAAATCAAATTGATGTCCGTTTAAAAATGGAGTTATAAAAAAGTTCTTGAAACTCAAAGGCAATCCCCAAAATTTTCCGGTAAGCTTTGCAATCAAAATTGTAACAAGCATATAAAACAAATTGTACCAAAAATAAGGGACTAAAAGGCTCTTAATTCTTCTTTCAACAAATGTCGCAACATCATTCAAATACTTGTCCTTAAAAAGGCATCCTGATATAAAGAAAAACAACGCAAGCTGAAAAGAATACGGGGGAAAAATTCCCAACAAAGAAAACTCCAAATGACCTGACACAACAAGCAAAATAGCCAGAGCTTTCAAAACATTCATCTCGTTAGAAAAAACTTTATCCATATCGAAAATAATAACACAAATATAAATATAAAATACTCTCTCACCGGCTTGTTAAAGCATCGTATTTTTATTCTTTTTCACATATTTTTCGACTTAAAAAGAAGATCAATGCTTTTTTCCATAATGAAACATAAATTTAATTCCAAATATGGTAACCCTAAATCCTTTATATACAAATTCAAAATTAAATATCCATTGCCACCATTTATAAATCAATTTACGATATAACTTTATATCATTCTTGCATATATGATTTAAGACTTTCTCTCCTGAGGACAAACTTTGGTAATGATATATATTTTGTCCGCAAATATTGTAATTTTGTTTTTTACATTTTTGATTCTGAACAAAAATCCAATCATCTCCGCAGTATATTTTCAACTCTTCAGGGATTTGATGATAAGAATTTTTATAAAAGAAAATTGCTATCCCCCAATATAAACTCCTGCCATTAACTTTTTTCAACGTTAAATTTGTTTTTTCAGGATTTTGTTCCAAATCTTTTGTTTCAAGAATATTATCAGCACAAAAACCAATACAACCTACTTTTTCACGTGGTTCTGCCGCCATTTTTTCGGCAACACTTGAACAAAAACCGTCAGGAATTATGATATCATCATTTAATAATGCAACAATTTCATTTTTTGCCTCTTTTACTCCCAAATTCCAACTAGGATTAACAAACAAATTTTCATTCGGGATTACAACTCTTAATTTATCACTTTTATAGTCCAAACCTTTGCAGGAATTATCAATAACTATTATTTCATCGACACAGGTATCTTTATCGAGAGAAGCCAAAAGGTTTTCTAAAAATAACAAATTCTTCTGTAAAGTCGGAATAACAACGGATATCTTCAACATTTATAAAAAACGAATCCTTAAACACATTTAAACTAAAAAAACAGAGGGGATGGGATTCGAACCCACGGTGGAATTGCTCCCACACAACCTTTCCAAGATTGCACCTTAAACCGCTCGGACACCCCTCTAAAAGGTTTTTTATAAGCTTTATTAAATAATAACACAAACATTTTCTTCATGCTAAAATTTTTTTATGCAGAAAATTGTTGAAAAAATTAATAACGGTTTAAAAGGGACAATTACAATTCCGTCAGACAAATCTATTTCTCACAGAGCAGTAATTTTTTCATCACTTGCTAAAGGAACCTCCGTTATCAAAAATTTTTCTAACGGCAAAGACCCGATTTCATCATTAAATGTTTGCAAGACTTTGGGAGTTAGTGCAGAATTTAGTAAAAATTCATTAATAATCCGCTCTACAGGAAATTTCCAAAAGCCTCTATTCGAGCTTGACTGTGGTAATTCGGGTACAACTATCCGCTTAATGTCCGGTATTCTGGCAGGACAGAATTTTAATTCAACCCTAATCGGAGATGAAAGTCTTTCTAAAAGGCCGATGAAAAGAATAATTGAACCCTTAACTCTTATGGGAGCTAAAATTTCATCAAACGAATATAAAGCCCCTCTAAACATAACAGGCCAAAAACTAAAGGGAATTAATTATATATCAAAATTATCATCTGCCCAAGTAAAATCCTGTGTATTACTTGCCGGTTTGTTCGCAGATGGGACTACCTCTTTTACAGAACCTTTTGTATCAAGAAATCATACAGAAATTATGTTAAAGCAAATGGGAGCAAATATTAAAACTGAACAGAACACGGTAACAATTTGCAAATCTGAACTAGAACCAATTGAAATGGAAATCCCCGGAGACATCTCATCAGCAGCATATTTTATAGCAGCAGGGCTAATTGTTCCAAATTCAAAAATTATATTGAAAAATGTTGGTCTCAACCCTACAAGAACAGGAATTCTTACCATAGCAGAAAAAATGGGAGGGAATATAGAAATTCTTGATAAACGGGAAATAAACAGTGAAATAGTTGGAGATATTCAAGTATCTTATTCCAATTTAAAAAGCTGCATAATAGAAGGAGAAATTATCCCAAAACTCATTGATGAATTACCGGTTATTGCTGTTATGGCAACTCAAGCAAAAGGGACAACAGTAATTAAAGATGCTCAAGACTTGCGGAACAAAGAATCCGATAGAATTAAAGCAATAGTAACAGAATTAAGTAAAATCGGAGCAGATATAGAAGAAACCCCTGACGGCTTCATAATAAACGGCAAAAAATCCATACAAGGCGGAGCAGAAATCGAAACATACCACGATCATAGACTAGCAATGAGTTTATATATTGCCGGTTTAGTATGCAAAAAACCTCTTTGTATAAAAGATTTTGAATGGGTAAATATATCATTCCCGGAATTTGATGAACTATTTAGCTTGTTGTCTTTGTAAAGAAATATTAAACTAACCTCACATAAAAAGCAAATCCTAAACTTAAAAATTGTTTATATAAATAAGGTTAGGTTATTAAATTTTTTAAGGAAGGTTAAGGTATTTTTATGTCTACACAAATCAATAGTTTAGGAGCTTATGGCAATCCTTACGGCTTATACAGTCCAAATAATTCATTCGCAATGAGTGATGATGTTATGGCACAGCAACTTGCTAATTATTACAATCAAAACCAAGAACAAGCTGACAGTCTTTCTTTCCAAGGAAATCCTCAGACTGATACATTTGAAAGGTCTACTCCGTCACTTTCGAACGGACAAAAATTGGGTTTACTTGGAGGTATTGGCACCGGAGTAGGAATGTATTTCTTAGGAACAAATCCTGTAGGAGAAGATGCACTAAAACAAGGGTTTGTAAAAGAATTCGGTAAAGAATATACAAAAATTCAAACAGCAAATATCCTAAAAGCAAGAAATTTAAAACCTGAAGTGTTTAAAGAACTTTTAGCTTTCAAAGAAGGAGATGATATTTCAAAATTATCAAAAAACGCAAAAACATATTTAACCAAACATGGTATTGCCAAAACAGATGAAGGGATTACTGATTTTGTAAGAACAGTCGGTGACGAAATTAGAGAAACAGATATAAATTATCAAAATAAAAAGCTTGCACAATATAAAAAACTTGAAGAAGGCTTAAAAGGCTTACCGGACAAGAAAAAAGCAACACTTCGCGGTTTTCTTGAAAATAATGCCGAAGCACTCGGTCTAAAAGGGGTAGATGATGCAGCAACAAAAGCAAATATTGATAACATTATGAAAGACAAAAAGGCATACGCTAATGTTAAGACTATTATCCAAGGGAAAATCACTAATCAAGAAACAGCCGTAAACAGAGTCGCTAAAGTCCTTGATGATGTATTAAGCCTTTGGGACAAAGATAAAAAAGTATTTACTAAAGGTGCTACAGAAGATATTACACAAGCATGCACTAAAGGTCTAAAAAACTTCAAATGGAAAACTGCCGGCAAATGGGGTACAATAGTCGCAGGTGCAGGTCTTGTACTTGGAAGTTTATTTGGCGGTGGTAACCAATATGCATAAAATACTTAGAAAAAAAATAAAGCAACAGGAACTACAACCTGTTGCTTTATTTTGGGCTCAGAGGGGCTCGAACCCTCGACCAATTGATTAAGAGTCAACTGCTCTACCAACTGAGCTATAAGCCCTTTTATATCCACATGAATATTATACAACCTGATTTTTTATTTGCAATAAATTATTTTTCAGGTTAAAATCAAAAGTAACTATGAGTAGTGATATTAAAGCTATGGTTATGTCAGCAGGGGTCGGCTCAAGACTTGACCCTTTAACAAAAGCTGTCCCAAAACCGCTTGTACCTATCGCAAACAAACCGGTTATGGATATTTTATTTGAAAAGCTTGTATCAATTGGTATAAAAGATGTAATATGCAACACTTATTACCTTGCTGATAAAATTATTGAGAGATACCGTAACAACAATATCGGGATAAACTTTAACTACATAAAGGAAGAAACTCTTTCAGGTACAGCAGGCGGAGTAAAAAAGTGTCAATTCTTTTTTGAAAAAGGTAAACCTTTTTTGGTACTTTCAGCAGACGGACTTTCAAATGCCGACTTAAAAAAGGGAATAGAAATTCATCAAAAATCTAATGCAATTGCAACCATTGGTATAAAACAAATATCATTGGAAGAAGTTTCGCACTTTGGAGTTGTTGTAACTGATAACAATGGGTTTATAACAGAGTTTCAGGAAAAACCTGCTATAGAAGACGCAAAGAGCACCTATATAAATACTGGTATATATATTTTTGACTATGAAATTTTTGATTATATTCCAGAAAATACTTTCTATGATTTTGCCAAAAATGTATTTCCTCAACTTTTGGAAAAGCGTTTGATAAATACTTTCCCTGTGGAAGAGTACTGGAGTGATATAGGGACAATCGAACAATATAAACAATCAACAAAAGATTTGTTTGAAGATATGTGTTCATTTGAGCATGGAGACATTATCAAAACCGCAAAAGGGGATTACATAAGCGAAACAGAAAATATAGACTCTACCGTTAGTTTTGTCGGATATTCAACAATCGGCAGGGATGTTAATATAGGAGCAAACACCGTAATTGAAAACAGTATAATCTGGGATAACGTAAACATAGGTTCAAATCTTTATATTAAGGATTCTGTTATCGCTTCAGGTTGTGATATAAGGACAAATTTAAATTCTCAAATTGTTGGATCTGATGAATCCGTAAACTGTGAAAATCTAAAAATTTGTACTTGATTTTTAAACTTTTTAATGCTAAATTGATTATACTGTCTGGGACTGTGGCGCAGCGGTAGCGCAGGGGACTCATAATCCCTTGGTCGTGGGTTCGAATCCCTCCGGTCCCAGTTTTTTGTTGCCTCAATTAAGTAATTACAAGATTTTAGAAAATATATACTTGACAAATATTGTATAATTAAAGTATGAATATCAGGAAATTTTTAAGTGTAGGGCTTTTAAGCTTTATTGTACTAATTTATTCTAACGCCTGCTCATTCGGGATAGAAGATGAAGATGACTTATTTAAACCGATAGAAATCAAAGATGGCATGGTTCTTTCGATTGCAGATTGCGTATCCGCGGCATTTCAAAACAGTCCCAGAATAAGAAGGCAAAAATATAACCTTGATATTGCTAAAAGTAATGTGGGCATAGCAAAATCCCAATATTTCCCAGTAATAAGTGCCGGTGCAGGGTTTTATAATGAAAACAACTCCGACAATACATATTATTACTCGCACTATAGAGAATTCCCTACAATAGGTGTAACAGTTAACAAACTCATCTGGAATTTTGGAAAAACAACTGCTTACATAAAAATGGAAGAATTTTACAAAATAGGTGCGGAATATGAATTTATGGACAGCCTATGCTCAACCCTGTTTGATGTAAAACAAAAATATTACAATTTTCTAAAATCTAAAGCGATGCTTGAAGTTGCTCAAAATAACGTAAAAATTAATGAAAATTTTGTAAAACTCGCTAAAAGTAAAAGTAAAACTGATCAAACAACTGCAGAATTAAATCTTAGCAACGCAAAGGTTAAATACATTGAAGCAAAGAATAATTGTAAGAATGCAAAAATAGATTTGAATAATTCCATGTACCTTGATAATCAACCTAATTATGATGTTAAAAACACCTATACATTTGCTTATGAAAACGACTTTGCTTACGGTGAAAAGCTAGGAAAATCAAACCCATTTATTCCGGAGACATTCACATTCCCTGTAGAAAGAGCGGTACAAATTGCCTATGATAACAGCCCCGACTTAAATGTTTTAATGTCAACAAAAAAAGCTATGGAACAATCCTTGTTATATATAAAAAAAACCTACCTTCCCGATTTGACTGCAGATGCCGGATATGGACTTAATCATACAAATCAAACAAATAACAATAGCTTTCACGTTGGAGTAAATCTTGTATCAACAGTTAATCCTATGGAATTAAGACATAGTATTAAAGGTGCAGATGCTCAAGTAAGTCTGGCAGATAACGAAATTTTACTATTCAAAAAAGACTTATATTTTGAAGTAAAAAGAGCGCTTAATAACGTTGAAAAGGCTCAAGACCAAATTCCCACAGCACGAATGGAAACCGAACAATCTCTTGAAAATTTAAAACTTGTAGAAGAACAGTATAAATCAGACAAACTTAACTACGTTGCGTTACAAAATGCAAGAAAAGAATACATTCAAGCCCTAACAGAATATATAAATTCTTTATACAACTACAATCTTGCTCTTATTCAAGTAGAAATGGCTATGCACTACCATCTTGTTGATATACACCACCGTTCGGAACATGCTATGCAATATCATTCGGATGAACTTATTCAACATCTTAACAGAGTACTGGGCTGCGACGAAAAAGAAACTAAACAAAAAAATAAAAAATTAAACAAACAACAAAACCTATAATGAGCTTGTTTGTATTATTATTAAAATATGATTATTGATATTCTTAATAAAATAAATACAATTAACGAAACTTTTTTTTCGGGGTTGGATTCTTTTATAGAAGGTTTTGGAATGCCTGACTGGCTTTGTGATGCTATTATAGACAGTATTCATGTTCTCCCGTTACTATTCATTGTATTTCTTATGATAGAATTTATCGAGTACTTTTATTCCGAAAAAATCAACTCTTTTATGAAAAGTACCGAAAAAGCATCTCCAATTATAGGAAGCTTAGCCGCAATTATCCCTCAATGCGGATTTTCTGTTATTGCAAGTACCCTATACATAAGAAGATTTATTACAAAAGGGACACTTATAGCTATATATTTAGCGACATCTGATGAAGCTATCCCAATTCTTTTGGCAGCTCCTGAGCAGACACATTTTGTTTTACCCATAATAGGGATTAAACTTATTATAGGCATCTGTGCAGGATATTTAATTGATTTTGTTTTAAAAGATAACAAGTATATTCCTTTTATTCAAGAGGCAGATACTAGTGCAAATGAAATACACGAAGAAGGTTGTTGCAGACATAGCATTTCTCAAACAAGAAAGAAAGAATTAATAATCCATCCGATAAAACACACATTCAATATTTTTGCGTTTATTCTTGTAATTACAATTATTCTTAATTTTGCTATTTTTGAATATAGTAAATATGCTCTATTACAAAACATATTAGGGGAAATTAGAATTCTTGCACCAGTGTTTACTGCGATTATAGGGCTTGTCCCGAATTGTGCAGTCTCAATTGCTCTAACCATGCTTTTAATTAAAGGTTCTTTAAGCTTTGGAGCAGTAATGGCAGGGTTACTATCTAATGCCGGACTTGGAATTCTTGTATTGTTCAGGCATAAAGAAAATCTTAAGGACTCAATGAAAATTGTAGCTATATTATTAGCTATTAGCGTATTCTCAGGGTTGGTAATACAGTTTTTCTAAATTATAAATTTTTAGACTAAAAGTACATTTAATCTGTCAAAACGTGCCCCTATATCATCATCGTTTTGGAAAAATTTGTTATACTTTCCGCTTTGATCTTTTGACACAGACTTTACCAAATCTTTTATGAAATCAAACTGAGTTTCAACATCACGGAAATTAAATTCGGCAGATAATTTTTCTCTGTTTCTCAACTTTTCTTTTATAGGTTTTATTCCTTTATTAATAAGTCTTGTATGGGCACCCATCTGAGTTACATTTGACATTTGTGCAAAAGGAGATAGATAGATTCGCTGTTCTATCAACCTTTTTAATTTATCATCTGCAGAATATATCATTTTGCCATCTCTTACCGATTCAATAAAATAAGCAAAATTCTTTGCAAGAACTTTTGAAATTTCGCTCTCATCATTATGCTGAGCAAATTTTATATTAAATTCTCCGGCAGTAACAGGATTAATGTCATACTCACGTTTTGCAAGGAAATAATCACGATTTTTGTCCAATTGAAATCTCACCGTTAGTCTGTCTAACAAATCAAGGATCCCAAACATTTGATCAGTTGTATAAACTTCCGGAAACGTATTTTCATTATTCAAACTCAAAATTCTCTGATCGGTATTATCCCACAAAGACCCCTTATAACGAGCGACTAATTCTGAATCAGGCACTCCTGAATTATACCTTTTATCCAAAACAATATAAGCCTTATCTATATCACTTCCGGGAAAAGCTTTATTCAATCCTACAGAACATACCGGATCATACCCTGCCATAACAGCTTTTACCTGAGGATTATCTGCAATTCTAATCTGTTGTATAAATTCATTTTCAATTCTTGCAGATGAAAATTTTAAGTTGGGAAATGATGTAATTGACTTGAATAATTCCACAAATTTACCTCTTAAATAAACAGGAATTTTGTCTAAAAATGAAAAATTTTCAGTCCTTATATATTTATTCTGCGGGAAAATTTTGTCATCTAAAGCTTCATAAAATTTTGCATAGCGGCACAATTCATATTGAGCTTTTAAATTGTCAAAAGAACTCATTGCATACTGCGGCATTCTTTGAGTAATACCTTCAAAACTTGTATTTCTATTATTTACTCTATATAAATTAATTCTATCTACCTTCATTTTTCAACCTCTATATAAACAGGCCTATGATTATCAGAACCACCTATTTGAATAAGGTTGTCCAAATATGCATTAACCTTATCTACTTCATCCATATTTACATGAGAAGGATATGCCTGGTGAAAACCCTCGGAAAGCTGCAACAGACCTTCAGAACTTTCTACAAAACCGTTCAAAATTTCTTTTGAATTGTGAAACTTTTCAGCCGTAAAATAAGGGTGTGCGAATGATAAAACAGCATCATAATCAGATAATTCTGATATTAAATCTTCAAATTGATTTTCTCCAAATGATACAAACTCATTATCCTCAAGGTGCGGAGCATAAGATTTTCTAACATCCTCTATCAAATAACTTTCGTCAATATCTTCGTCAAGAATCTTATTTTGTCTCAAATGCCAAACATTTTTATGATCACTTCCAATATTTCCCATTACATCCTTGTATAAAATATCAGGAGCAACACCTTTTCTTGAAGCTTGAATTGTCAATGCGTGTTTTGTTTGTGCATAATGGGAAACAGGCCAGTGAGAATTCATTATTAGAATTTTCGGGTTTAATCCGAAATATTTAAAAAGCTCATCTTTATCAAACTTTGTCAGCGGCAAAGCTTGTTGAATATCCTGAAGCATTTTGTCAATCATATTTGTACGTTTGGCCTGAAGTTTTTTACAAAAACTTTCGAATTTAAATGGATCTATGCCATAGGCAAGAACTTCTGAAATTTCAAACGGATTTTTACTCTTCGGAGAGCTATGAGCAAAACTTAACTCAACACCTGGAATAAATTTTACAAACCTGAACTTTTCGGGATTTTTTGAAATTATCACAAGAGCCTCTTTAACACCCTCGACAGAATCATGATCTGTTATGGAAAACATAAATTTCTTACCTGTACGTTTGAAAAGGTTTTGTGAATATTGAGAAATTTCATCAAGCAGTTTTCCTACACTTATGTTGCCGTCTGAATGATTAGTGTGCATATGGAAGTCTGCCAGAAAACCAAATTTTCTTATATTTTCAGGGGAATAAACGTAATTTTCGCCTCTTAGTTTTGAAACTTCTTTAACAAACTCTGTTTTATCCATCACACAAGACAATGAAAACGGATTGACCTTCCTTCCTGTAATAGCAGAAACACCTACAGCAAGATTTTTAACAAACTCTGAATAATTATTGCCTGTCGGTCTATGGAATTTATAAACAGCAACAGAAGATACCAAAACTCCTAAAACAGCACCGGCAGAAATTAAAATACTTTTTTTATTATCTTGTAGTGTTGCTTTTAGTTTAAGTTTGTCATTTGTAAAACAAACATCATTTCTATACTTACTTTGAACAGAATAAACTTTCATTTAAAACCTCAGAGACCTGAACCTATTTTACGACAAAACCTCTACCCATTGATAAATTATTAAATTTTATTACAAAAATCCTAAATTAACCATTTATCTTTTTAGGTTCTGCTATAGCATCGCGAGTCTTTGACGCAAAGTACGCTCCCAAAGATGCTGAAAAAGCTCCTAAAATATATGAAATAACACTTAACTTATTCATATGTTTGACCTTTTGCAACATTTCAGGAGGTAAAACTTTTTTAGCCAGCTTGTTACCTCTGTGCGATGCCATATATTCTTCTGCAACTTGAGGGACAAACATCAGAAGAGTAAGCTTACCAACATTGTCTTTGATAAACGTTGTGGCTTTATCAAACTTATTCTTGGGCTGTTCTCCTTCAACTTTTTTACGTTTTAACAATGCTGCAATACCAAATAATGATGCTGCAACTAAAGAATAATGTTTTAATTTTTGAACCGAAGCCCAAATTTTGCTTTGATTATGATTAATTGCATGGCCCATTTCATGAAATATTGTAATGCCCATTTTGTCGATATTTAAACCAATAACTTTTGCTTTAGGGAAATAAGAGGCATTATAACCGTGTTCATATACACGCCTCAGCATTTCATTATCATACTTACCAATAAAGCTATCTCTAACATATTTTGGCAAAGATTTATGTATAATCTCATGTAACTTCATATTCGCTTTAGGAAGTCCAATTAAAGCTTCTTTAGCATTCTTTGTCTCGTAAAAATAGTCCATTCGAGTTACAGGTGGGCAACTTTTCGGTTTTACATCAATAATTTTTACACCATTTTTTTCAAGCCCAGAATTTGTGAATGCATCACTAATAGCAGTCCTTAATAAAGCGTTGTCTGAAATTTGAGAATTATTTCTAACATTATAAAAATAAGATCTAAATTTCTGTCTACTTGTACGTTCTATGTAATTACCTACTAAACGGCCTACAACTATAGCCCCAACCGTTGTCGTAAGCCCAGGTGTTACATATGTTGCCCCATTGTCTGTTGTAATCTTTGTCATATTTTATCTCATTTTTAATATCCAAACTGCATGAAATAAAAAACAAACAAAAAATTTTTTGCTTGCTTAGATAAACAAATTCAAAAATTCTTAATACTAAGTCGTTCCAGCCACCTGACAAATCTTACGATTGGTTTTTCTATATCTGCCGTAATTGAATCAACTAAAATTGTTTTACAGCCGAGATTTTTACCACACAATATATCTGTCAACGGTCTATCCCCAATAAAACAGGTACTCTCAGGAGTCAATCCATTTTGCTGCATAAATTTTTCTGTAACTTTCGTATCAGGCTTGTGAGCACAGAAAACCACAGGGAAACTAGAACAAGACTTAACTTTTTCAATATATAAAGGGTTATTATTATTTGACACAACTCCTACAAAAAAAAGTTCCTTTGCCTTATCAAGCCAAGCTAATGTTTTATCAGTATAAAATCCGGTCTTAGAACCCATTAAAGTACTGTCTAAATCAAACAATAAAGCCTTTATGCCCTTATTTTTCAAATCTTCTAAATCAATGTCATAAATACTTTTTAAATTATAATCAGGTTTAATGAACATTTTTTACTCCAATAGTACGCACCAAAGCATATTTAGGCTCCTTAGGCGACTGAGAAAATTTTACATAAACATCATCATTGGTATTACCAAGCGGTAAATCTTCCCCATCCTCATTTTTAATACCCTCAACTTTAGCAGTAAACTGTTCATTTGGGGTAATAACCTCAACTTCATCTCCAACAAGCATCTTATTTTTTATTTTTACCGGGAAATATTTTTCACCATTCTGTTGAGAATTATCAAAATTCACAGAAGCTTCATCCGAAGATTTAAATTCACACAAAAAATCTGCCCCAGCCAAACCTTTTGAAATATTATAACTGTAACTTTCGCCACTGTTATCTCCGAGGGCAAAGCCCGTTGTGTATCCGCGATTTCCAACTTTTTGAAGTTCTATAAAATATTTTTCCAAATCAGCTGTAGGATTTTTTAATACATCATCAATTGCACCTCTGTAAGCTTTTGCAACAGCAGATACATAATAAAGACTTTTTGTTCTTCCCTCAACTTTCAAAGAATCGACTCCAGCTTCAATCAACTGAGGGAGCTGTTTTACGAGGCACAAATCCTTTGGACTTAAGATATGAGAGCCCCTATCATCCTGGTTAATCTCCAAATATTCTCCTGGACGAGTTTCTTCAACAAGTTTGTAACTCCACCTGCAAGGTTGAGTACAATTCCCATGGTTTGCTTTCCTTTCACCTTTTGAGAAATAATCACTCAACAAACATCTACCGGAAAAAGACACACACTGAGCTCCATGCACAAAACATTCAAGCTCTATATCCGGCACCTGTCGTCTTATTTCAGCTATATCAGCAATTGGGAGTTCTCTTGCCAAAATTGCACGGCTTGCACCTAAATCACGCCAAAACTTTACACTTTCGTAATTCAAAGTGTTAGTTTGTGTACTTATGTGAATTGGCACATCCGGAATATTACGTTTTATTAAGTTCAAAATACCATAATCACTAATAATAAATGCATCAGGTTTAGCATCCTTAAACCTGTCCATACTTGCTTCTAAAGCTTTTATATCACTGTTAAAAGCAAATATATTAATTGTAACATATGCCTTTGCCCCTAGGGAATGTGCCAAATCTATAGCCTGTTTCAAATTATCCATAGTTATAAGGCTACCCTTCCTCATCGCACGAAGGCTAAAATCTACCACACCCAAGTAAACGGCGTTTGCACCATATCTGACGGCGTATTCAAGTTTTTCCAAATTGCCTGCAGGCATTAAAAGTTCTACATCTTGCATAAGTGTATATTATCCCAAAGATTAGAAATAATCAACCAATTAGGTGATGCCTAAAAATGATTAATAAATAAGATATAAATATAAAGATTTTATATGTTATTGGAGATGAGAAATTATGCAAACAATTGAAAATGCTGCAACCACATTAAAAGAAATCTGGGACTACCAACACCCCGTTATGCATACTTGGTTTGTTTTAAGTTCACTATCGTTGTGTGTTATGTTTGCCTTGTTGTACTTCGTTATTTAAGGGAGACATTCCCAATAAGTTTTTGACGGATCGTCCGGACATATATCCGTAATTGCAAAATATGCACATGATGCCCCATTACTTGCATTAGTAGAATTCTTTGAACAATATGTTGAATTAGGCTTCATTTCCCAGTGTGAATACTCAGGAGATCCTACAGGAATAAGTTTATTTTTATTAAACGAAAAATAAAAAATATCATGTCCTAAAGCATTAGGGCCTCTCTTAGGTCCGTTTGTATCTATTACAAGCCAGCTGGCAAAGCAATTATAACAGCCGCTAATTGCCGATCCATCCTGTGCGACCCTTGTGGGGAGTTGTGCACAAAGGTTTTGACTACCAGTTTTCTTATTATAGTTTTTTATTAGAATTTTATTATTCTTTTTATATAAGTTAGTAACATCTTTATCTGTTATAACTCTGTATTTGCTATATAACTCTGTATAAAATTCTGTATCCCTATCTCCCGGATTACTTGTCCAAGCAGAAATAAAATCAGGATCAATGGAATAAAGAGCCTGTTGAAGTGCGGAATAAGCTTTTTTGAATTCTGTTTCTCTTGCTTTATGCTGATATTTTGTAACCAGAGCAGGCATAGTTATTGCAGCAACCACACCAATAATTCCAAGTGTAATCAACACTTCAGCCAATGTGAAACCTGTATGAGGGGTAGCATAACTATGTTTTCCTATAATATTATCTTCAACATGACTTTCCATATCACTATTATAACACAATATAGAACCGAAATGTTTTTGATGTTGGTTGAAAGAGCTTAGAACGCCCCCCCCCCGAGGTTTTTAATAAATCTTAATACTTCCATAAAAAGCTCCTTTCAGGCTCAAGTTTAACACATTTTTAAATTTATTTCAATACCGCTAAGTAATCAAAATTTTTCAATTCTGCTATAATAGGTTTATGAGAAAGTTAAGGATTATTTTCGGTTACTCTATTCTTGTTCTTATAGCCTTTAGCATGTTGTATCCTTTTTTTGCTATGGTAAGTTTATCTTTAGCCGACAATAGCGAAATTTTCTCAAATGTTGGGAAAATTTTCCCGACAAATTTAACTCTTGATAATTACAGAAACGTATTTAAAGATATACCGCTGAGCTTATATTTCTTTAATAGTCTTGTTGTTGCACTGATTGCGACTATTGGGCAGGTTATTTTTTCATCACTTGCAGGATACGCCTTTGCGAGAATGAGGTTTAAATATAGGGATGCTTTGTTTCTTATAATATTGATAACAATGCTAATTCCTCCTCAGGTAAACATAATTCCACTTTTCTTTTTAATGAGAGAAATGCATTTGATAGACACTTATCAAGCACTAATTTTACCTGCACTTTTTGGTGGTTTTGGAATCTTTTTAATGCGTCAATATTTTCTAGGCTTACCAAAAGATTTGGAAGAATCTGCTAAAATTGATGGCTGTAACCTTTTCACCACATTTTTCAAAATCGCGTTACCACTTGCACTTCCAACTGTTGCCACACTTGCGATTTTTACATTTGTCACTACATGGAACAGCTTTATGTGGCCGTTAATTGTTACAAACAGCGAGGGGATGCGAACTCTACCTGTCGGACTGGCAATCTACAAGGGAAGCTTTAGGGAAATAACCTTGTGGGGAGAACTTTTGGCATGTTCTGTAATTTGTTCAATTCCCGTTATAGGAGTATTTTTGTTGGGCAAAAAATATTTTATCTCCGACATTTTGCAAGGCGGAGTTAAAGAATAAAACGTCTATAAAAGAAGAATTATAATTTATATCTCAAAACAGAGTTTGATCCCTGAGAAGACACAAACAACAAATTCCCTTTTATATGTATTCCATAAGGTTTTTGAACATTTGAGATTAAAGTTGTTATAACCCCTGATGGCGAAATTTTAATAACGTTATCAGCATTATAATTTGATACATAAATATTCCCGTCAGAATCACTTACCATTGCAATAGGTCCGTTTAATTTTGGGGTTTTGATAAATATAATCTTTTTACCGTCGGGAGAAATTTTGTAAATCATGTTATCTGAAAAACAAGCAACAAAAACATTTCCTTCATTGTCCGTTGTTATGCCGGTTGGACTTGGAATATCGTTGTACATACCGTTTGTTTGTTCAATTTTTTGCAGGGAAAGTTCTTTAGTTTTTTCTGCCTTTATTGTTTGCATATCGGTATTTAATTTATTTGCAAGAGCTTGGGCCGAAGCATAAGCAGAACTTTCGGGAGGTATCAATGAAAGATAAGTTTTAGCTTTATCTGCAAAGCCTAATTTATAACTTAAATTTGCAGCCTTATACACCGATTCGTAATCATCAGGCTTACGAACGATAACCTGTTTAAATACAGCAAGAGCAGCCTCATCCTGCCTTAAATATTCAAGGATAGAGCCTAAGTTATAATAAGCATCAATGTAATTCGGATCAAGATTAATAGCCTGCCTGAAAGCACTAATTGCTTGATCATACTGAGCAATTTTATAATAATCAACTCCACGATTATATTCAAGTTTTGCTTCTACAGAAGGCTCATAAGGGACTTCTGCCGCAAACAAAACACCTACATTCAAAGCCAACAATAACGCTACTAAAAACTTTTTCATTAAAACCCCTTCTAAAATAAAAAAAGAGCTAACTCTCTTCCTTTAAAGAGAATTAGCCCTATAATTTTTATATTATTTCCTCTAATTTTTCAATAACTTTGTGATTTTTTTCAGCAAATTCATGGCCTCTTGCCAAAATTGCCAACTTAAGAATATTTGCCAAATTAATAGCATTAAGTTCCTTATAGTTGTCAGGGAGTCTTAAGCTCCAATTAGCATCACCGGAAGTTCCCGGTCTGTTATAAACATCATAAACATTGAAATAATCAGTGAAGAAAATCTGAATATTTTCAGCAGCAGACGCAAAAATTTCCACCAATTTTGTCTGAGCCAGAAATTCAGCATCATTTGTCAATCTTACAATAATATCATCCTTGTTTTCTGCCTCTGTAAAAAGGTCATCAACAAGATTTTTTGCATGAAGATATCCGACATGAGTGTGAATATTTTGATCAGCCCACATTTTAATAGGTTCATTATCATGTGTTCCAACCATTGCCCAGCATCTTTTAGATATATTACAACAACGATAAGGATCTTCAGGTTTGTCAGCTTCAACAAACTGAGTCAACTTCATTCCCTGAAGTCCATAAGTACTCATAACAGAAGCTACAGGATTTGTTAGAGTTCCCAAATCCTCACAAACTATTGCATCTTTATCAAGTCCTTCTTCTTTAGCAGCCGCAATAACAATTTTTTCAATCAGTCTGCCATAATCTTTTATCTGCTGTTTTGTAAGACTCTTAACCCTCTTTTCTTTATCAGCAGTTAATTCCGTATCCAAATCTTCAAGTTTTGCAATCGCATACTTGGCAAGCTCCGGATGCTCAGGAGATGAATAAAGCCTTCCTGCTCCCTCTTCAATTTTTGGTTTTTTACCCGCTTTATAAACCCAAGGATCAATAAGCCCGACAATATGGTCTATTCTTACACCACCGGGATTTTCTTTAAACATTTTTTTATAAAGATTTTTAAGTAAAATTCCGCCATCATCTAATGATCCGTCAGCATTATACAACCTTTCAGGATCCATGACAGGGAATCCCCAAGCCTGACCGTCTTTTGAGAAATAATCAGGAGGGCATCCCAAACACCAACCTTTTAAAAATAAAGATTGATAAGCCCAAGTATCACGGTCAGAAAATGCAACCTGTCTGTCAGCAATCATCTTCACATCATGCTTTTGTGCAAATTTTCTTGTTTCTTCATTCTGTTTTGCAATAATAAACTGAATAAATTTATACCTGTCAATTTCATCAGCATATTTGCCCTCAAGCTCTTTGATTCGGTTGCCAAATTGAATTTTCTGTTCGATAGAATCAGGGTTGAATAAATTTTTATCCACCTCAGAATTCCACAAAGGCCAATAATCATTACCATGCTCTATAGACAAAGCTTCATATAAACTATCTTTATCAAGCCAAAAACTGTTTTCTGATTTGAAGTGCTTAAACTCTTTTTCAAGCTTTTTAACAGGATTTGCCTTAAAATTGTTCCAAGCTTCCTGCAAAGCCTCGTCTTGACGCTTATAAATATATGAATATGCCGTTCTGTTAACATTTTTGTTTGGATTTTCGGCAACAATTCTGTTATAAGTTTCATCAGAAAGAATTTTGCCCCACTCTTTTGTTGTAAGTTCTTTTAAATCAATGAACAAGGGGTTGCCTGAAAATATCGTTCCTGTGTACGGAGAAGAATCGCAAGATTTTGTCTTTCCAGCCGGTCCGAGCTGAATAGCATCAAAAAGTCCGGAAGCGTATTCAATAAATTCTTTACCTCCATCACTGTTAATAGAGCCAAAGCCTGTGTTTTGGTTTTCAGCAGAAGGGAAACTTCCGCTATGCATAATAAATGCAAGATTTTTCTTCCCCAAAACTTTTAAAGCTTTACGAATAGTTTTTTTCGCTTTTTCATCCAAAAGATTAGATTTATTTTCTAATACACAAGTCATAATTACCCCTTCTTCTTATATATCAACAAAACAGATGATATCATGAGATAATTAAATTTTCAATACACAACTTATACACGGCTGACATCTATGGCTCTCTAATCACCGCAAAAGCTGCAATCAAAAATTTATAAACAACTTGTTTATCCTTGTCATTAAGCTTGCTAACTATGGTAAAAATTTCTTTTTCAAGATCTTTAGGAACATCAATAGACGAAAACCTAAAAAATTCAATAAGTTCAACCTCAAGCACAGAGGCTATTTTATCAAGCACATGCAAAGATGGGAAGAACCTACCGGATTCAATCCCTGACAATGAAGATGTTTCAATATCAATCATTTCCGACAATTGCTCCTGAGTTAACCCTTTATATTTTCTTATTTCTTTAATTCTTTTACCAAGTAATTTTTTATTGTCCATAAATAATAATAATAACCTCTTTTGCCTATAAAAATAAGTTATGTAAACACGTTATTTAATTTAAATTACGTAATAAATACTCAATACCCCTTGACAATCACTGAAAAATAATTTAAAATAAGTGTACAACAATTAGTTTTGTAAAAAATATTACTTACACGCATAGTATTGAACAATAACATAGAGTAGTTAAAGAGAGTAAGTTTTATTACAAAAAAAGAAAGGTGAAAAGATTATGAAAAAAAGTTTTGGCTTCACACTTGCGGAAGTGTTGATTACTTTAGGTATTATCGGGGTTGTAGCTGCAATGACTATGCCTACATTGATGAATTCAACTCAAGGTGCTCAGTATAAAGCAGCTTACAAAAAAGCTTTGTCGGCTATTGCTCAAGGGGTTACATTAAACGTTGCTTTAGATGGTGCAAGCTTCGCTGATGTAGAAGATGCTGAAGGGATAAAAGATATCTTAAAAGCAAGAATGAATGTTGTTAATGGCGCAGATGCAACAGGAACTGTACCTTATGAGACTGCTCCAGATCTATTAACACAAACTAATGCTAATTACTCGTTATATTTCAGTGACGGTATTATATTTAGCTTTGCAGGCCCTTCTACAAATAAAGTTTGTTCAGATCCTGATACAGATAACGGGATAAGCAACGGAGAAAAATGTAAAGGCTTTATTGATGTTAATGGATTGAAAGGACCTAATAAAGTCGTTACATGCAGTAATGGTGCTGCAACAGATGATGATGCAGGGGCAGCACAACACACAGCAAATTGTGAAGTAAAGAATCCAACAGATATTTATCCTGTTATTTTTTACGATCAAACAATCCTACCAAACTCTCAAGCTGCTAAAGCTGTATTGTATGGTAAATAATGCGAGTGAGCTGAAACTGTAGCAATTTTGGCAGAGTGATAATATCGCGTAAGACAAAATGCATAAATGCAGTTTTAAGCAAATAAGCAAAAAAATGCGTGCAACTTCACGTCAGCCCACATAGGCCGGAGAAGTCAAACGCTCAAAAAAGTTCGAATCTTTTTGTCGGCGGAGTTTTCACCCCGCCGTTTTTTTTGCAACACTAAAAAATCTACTACTTTTGGATGATTTTTCATTTTCTAATCCTTTAGAATTAGTTAAAATTAATTAATAATTTTTGTAAAGCTATTGACATTTTTTGAAACATAATTTAAAATGAAAGTACAAAAAGATTTTTCAAAAGTTTTTTATGCGTATCCGCAATAACAGAGATAAGATGAATAGTAATTTAGGATAGAGAGATAAAAGCGTAAAACATTTTGGGAAGTCAGAAAGTTTTACAAAAAAGAAAGGTGAAAAGATTATGACAAAAAGATTCGGCTTCACACTTGCAGAAGTGTTGATTACTTTAGGTATTATCGGGGTTGTAGCTGCAATGACTATGCCTACATTGATGAACTCAACTCAAGGTGCTCAGTACAAAGCAGCTTACAAAAAAGCTTTATCAGCTTTGTCTCAAGCTGTTACTTTGAACGTTGCATTAGACGAAGTTGACTTCGGTGACATCAACGCAACTAGCACTACTTCTATTTTGAGTATGTTGAGATCTCGTATGAACGTTGTTAGAGTTGCTACAACTGGTGAAGATCCATTGGGAGCTGGTGAATATACTGTTAACGCAGGTATCGGCGGAGTAACTGCTGATATAACAACTCCTGCAGCAACTAACGTAACATTATTTATGAACGATGGTATTATGTTTAGTTATAATCCAACAAATGCTGTTGATTGTACAAAAGATCGAACTATCAACACTGCTGGTTGGACTGATACTAAGAGAAAAAACTGCTCTGGTTTTATCGATGTTAACGGTACAAAAGGTCCTAACAAGGTTATAGCTTGTGATGCTGGTACTAATACTGGAACTACTCCTTGTACAGTTACAAATCCTACAGATATTTACCCTGTAGAATTCTTTGATTCTTCTGTATTACCTTCAACTGCTGCTGCTAAAGCTGTATTGTACGGTAAGTAGGATAAATGAGCTCAATAGCTCAAGAAAATATTTCAAAACGACCTGTGAGAAATCACAGGTCGTTTTGTTTTGCAAATAAAAAAAATTTTTAAACTACTTCTATAAAAAACTTGTTTAACAGCACGGGTATAAATTTTGCATTAAGGGCACTAAAATCAAATACAAACTCATTAACGCCGGCCTTGTATAATTCATCAACTTTGTCAAACTGTTCAAGAATTCTATCTTCAAACATATGCATTCTGCAGAAACCATCGCACGTAAACGGGAAAAGTTTTCCTAAAGACGGATCTAAGAGTGCATAACCTCCTCTATGACAAGGAGCCTGACAGGAAAGTCTCGATATTATCGCACTATCGTTATTCAACGGACACAGACCCAAACTTGGGACTCTTACATTCCCTGCAATCGTATATTTTCGATTTGGGATGTCATTTTTGATTTTTTTTATAGTTTTTATGGTGCTTTCGATGTCGGAAAAAGATGTAAAATCTATAGTATCAATTTGAGACAAATTATTCAAGCACTTTATTGAAAGACTGTTGAGCAAATTTATCCCCTGACCTATTTCTATCGGAATATGATTTATTTCAGGGTCATTAATTGCGGTCCAAAAGTATCCTATATTATTTATAATCAGGCTATCAGGTGCAGGATTTTGCAATAAGATTTGTTTCTCATACTCATAAACCCTGTCAAAATCTCTTTCGATAAGAATTCTCGGTGTTGAAAGCTGGAATTTTATTCCATATTTTGTACAAAACTTTTTAACCTTCGTTATAATATCTTTAAAACTACTTGTCGCAAGATCTCTTGTTGCAAGAATTTCGCCATATTCTATAGAATAAATAGGATTTGTGCCAATTTTTTTTATGTATTTTTCAAGTTCCTTAAGTTGAGCCAGCTCAGAAAGACGCAGGTTAATTCTATATATATCTTTTTTTGAATAATCAATATCTTTTTTTATTCTGGCACTTTTTATATCCCAATCAAAGTTTTTAATATTACGGCTAAATTTGAAATCCTTTCCTTCTGCACTAACAACAACGCCTAAAAAATGATTTGTGCTGTAAATACTTTTCCTTACATGTTTAAAAGGAAGTTTTTGATGCTTGAATAACTTCGGTTTATCAAGAATTTTTTGGATAAGTTCAATTGCTTCAAGAATTTCTTCAGAATTATTAAACTTACCTTTTATTACAACGCTGTCTATGGCCTTTAATTTCTTTATATCTTCGGCACAATAGGGAAGATTGTCGCTGTCTATAGCCAGCGGCAATTTTGTATACTGCTTTATTTTGGAAATATTTTTCATATATATTTCTTCTGTGATAATAATTTCGCTAACTTTGTGGAAATTATTTATAAAATCAATTCCCGCTAAATTGTGTATATCAAAATATGAATCAGCTATGACTTTGAACGGCAAATTAAAAACCTTTATAGCCTCTAAAATTGCAAAACTGTTTATAAATATTCCGTTTATACCGGCAGTCTTCAGAAATTTAAGCATTCTTTTTATTTCCGGTAAATTTTCTTCTGTTATATCGTGCTTAAAATTTATATAAATAGCACACTTATTGCGTTTTGCCGCTTCTACAAACTCATTTACATATTCAAAATTGTTATTCAAAAACTTTTTATAATAAACATAATAATCCCTGCAAGATGTTTCTTTTGAGAAAACGTCAATATCTTCAGGTTTTTTGACCGGTGAAACTATTTTTATACTTCCCATAGGTTTATTATAGCATATTTAAAAAAATTACAAAAATTTTAATTTATTATCGAACAAAATTAAGGTTTAGAAAAAAATATATTAACAAATGTTAACTATTTTTGTAAAAATAAGCAATTTTTTGGGAAAGAAATACTTAGTATATATATAGGAAATATATAGGATATTTTATAAACTTTCTCACCAACACGTCAATAGGATAACAATTAAATTTAGGGAGGACAGCAATGGCAATAGGTGCTGAGGACTATATTGACCAGCTTTTGGTCAAGAAATACGCGGAAGAAAAAGTTGATAATCACGACAACATGGAATCTATGATTGATCCGCAAAAAATGATGAGTGCGATGAATGATTACGCAAGTATGTACAGGAATATGATGAATCTTAAACAACGATTAAACATTGCCTGTTATGCAGTAAATGCAAGAAATGCCAGATATAATAAAACATCGCGATACTGATGAACAGTTTTGAGTTCTCACTTTTTTAGGTTATAATGACAAAAAAAAGAAAGTGAGAACAAATGGTGGGAAAAATCGTCTTGGCATCTTCTTCTCCCAGAAGAGCCGCTATTATGACAAAAGCTAAAGTTAAATTTGAAATTATACCGTCCCCGTATATCGAAGATCATACGACGACGGTTTTTTCTTATGAATTTATTGAAAATTTGGCATATAACAAAGCTAAAGCAGTCATCCCAATATTAAAAGAACCTGCAACAATCGTCGGAGCTGACACTGTAGTTGTTTTAGACGGAGAAATACTCGGAAAACCAAACGGTTATGAAGGGGCTTTTGAAATGTTAAAACGACTCTCAGCGAAAACTCACTCTGTAGTTACAAGTATCGTCGTTATGAATTCGCAAACTCAAGAGTATAAAAAAAATTCTACAACAAGTTATGTTACATTTGAAAATCTCACGGATGAACGGATTAGAACATACATAGACAAATTTAAGCCTTTTGACAAAGCCGGCTCATACGGAATTCAAGAGATGCCTGAGGGATACATAAAATCCTACACAGGCGATCTCGAAAACATAATCGGAATGAGTTCTAAATCATTGCTGGAATTGTTATAAATTTGCTCCGCAGCATTTTTTAAATTTTTTACCGCTTCCGCAAGGACAAGGATCGTTACGACCTACCTTACTCAAATCAACACCTTCAAGATCAGGTTTTTCAATGTCCTCTTCAATTATACCCAAAGTCTTTGAAAATGCTTTTGACTTATATAGAACAGTTGTTGATGAAAATATTTTGTTTTCTAAATATCTGGATTTATAATTCTCCAACAATTCTTCAAATGTATAATCAGTCCCTAATAATTTGTTAACAACTTCTATAAAATTTGGATGTTTTTCTGCAACACGTCTTATGATATTTGCAGAAAATTTATCATTATTTAAGAAAAATTCTACACATTCTTTTGCATTTTCGACAGCTTCCGGATTGTCAAAAATTTTATTAAACGTTTCGTAAAATGGAACTGCATACAAACCCAGTTCTTTGTCAAATATTATACCAACATCATAGGTTTCCTTGTGAGAAGAAAATCCGCCAAGAGAATTCTCAAGAAAATTTTCATATGAATTGTTAAATTCGGAAACATCAAAAAATTTATAAGTATCAAGCGATTGTATTTTGTCTTGAATATCAATCTTTTCGCCACCTTCAGCAAAATCGTTAAACGAACCTATTAAATCATCAGCAAATTTATTTGTTGTAACAATTTCATCAGTACCGAAAAATTCTATATATTTATCGTAAATTACTTTAATCTCTTTTTCTATTTCCTTTTGTTTTTGAGGATTGTCAAGGTAAACAAGCTCAGGATTTTGGATAATTTTTGCAACAGAATATCTTAGAGCATCATCTTTCCTTGTAGCAGGTAAAACCCCTGAAATTTCCAAAAGATAATATGCATCTTCAAACTTAAAAATTCTCGCTACTACATATTGCCCTGCACCCATACCTCTGAAAGTTGTCATTTTGACAAGTGAAACAGCATTATAAGTCTTTTCATTAATTATATTATTAAGCTCAAAACCATTCTGCAAAACACGCTTTATCTCAAATATAGAAGAAATTGATTTCATTAGCGATTTTACAATCTTTTTTACAGATGCAGAAAGCTTCTTATTATTTTCCAAATACAATTGCAAGATACTCTTATTGTTTAAGTTCCTCTCAAAAATGTACGTAAAACAAGCTGACTGTAAATTCATTGTATTTTGCCCGATTGTCTTGATGTATTCTTCAAAATCGGGTTTTACAGCTTCGTCGTTTTGTATAAACTCGGCTAATTCTTTTATTACATCGTTAATTTCTTTTAAGTCTTCTAAAACAAGCATTAATTTCTCCCTCTCTCAAATCTTAAAATATATTAAAATAATTTAAAACTCAATACCATAACAGATTAATATTACTAAGGTCTTCTTACGAGTGTTGTTTCCATGTTAAATTTACATTCGGGGCACATACGCTTAGCAATCATAAAATCTATTTTCCCGCCATGAGAATCCCCAAGTGACATTTTTAAAACACCTCTGTTGTAATAAGCCCTCGCCGGAGAGAAAAATACTTTTTTCTTATTTTTATACGCTTGAAGGATTTCATTATAAATATTCAAAGCTGAATTGAAGTCTTTATTTTTGAGAAGATAAGTAGCTTTTTCATACTTTAAAAGATACTTTGCAGGCTCTTCTTTCTCAGAAGCGATTGCTTTATCAAATTCTTTTAACATCTCTTCTTTAGGCAAATAATACGTTTTTACCCCGACAATATCATCTGCGAAATTATCAGGCGAACTATACTTATTTGCCCTTTCATAGTCAGTAACTGCCGCTTTATATTGCTTCAAACTAAATTTGGCGTAAGCTCTGTTTGCGTAAACCTCAGCTGAAATTGGTACAAAAGTCAAATATATATTTGAAAGATTTACAACTTTATTAAATTGCTTTTTGATATTCAAATTTTCAACCCAAACAGGGACAAAAACATACAAAAAGAAAAGAACCAATATCAACCCAAGAATATAAGCACTCTTCGGAGAAGTCTTTTCGTAGTTTTCAAAAGCCTTTTCATCAACGTTTTCCGGTTGTGGTTTAAATCTTGTTTTTTGGAAAGTTCCTATATAACGCTGTAAATAATTCTCGTATAAATAATTAACACCGAAGTATGTAAAATAAAGAAGAACCAGTGGTATTAATGCCAATGTTAACACAGATGCTGCAAAAGGCAACTTAATAAAAGACGTGAAATTAGGGAAAACAAATAAATATAGGTACAAGATAATTTCAAAAGCCACGCACACATTCATAATTGCATTAAACTTCCGATAAGTTGTATTAACCTGTTTCAACTTTTCCTCTGGGAGCTCAATTGAATACTTGTACCCGAAACTTCTCATTATTCCTGCAAGAATAGTAGTTTTACCTTCAAAATAATATGTGCAATATTGCGAATTTAAAAATATTTTTTTTCTAAAGTTTTTTACATTATTCATAGAGATAATGTTACCATTTTTTGAGCCAAAATGCAATTAAACTTGCAAAAAATTTTTAAGTGATATAATAGGAAGGTACCGAATTTATTGCAAGGGGTACATTGAAAACCAAATATCGGGACGTGGCGCAGCTTGGTAGCGTGCTACCTTGGGGTGGTAGAGGTCGCAGGTTCAAATCCTGTCGTTCCGATTTTTTCAATCTAAAAGATTTCATAGTTCAATCAAATATCGGGATGTAGCGCAGTCTGGTAGCGCACCGTGTTCGGGTCGCGGGGGTCGCAAGTTCGAATCTTGTCATCCCGATTTTGTTTTTAGTCATCCTTTCAAAAGTTAAACTTTAGCTTAAATACTTTTTTAATCTTGTTATTGAAACTTTCAATCTCCCTCAAGTCTATGATTTTATTTAAAATGTTTGAAATTTTTCCTAAAAAGTTGTATAATTCTCAAGTGACATAATTTAAAAAAGAGGTTATTATATGAAATTACACATGCAGATACTTATTGCATTAGGTCTTGGAATTAAAAGAAACTGGCATATCTTTTTTGGTATAATTTTAGGTATTTTGATCGGAATATTCTTACACGGTCATCAATATCCTTTGGTATCTACCATATTAACATTTATAGGTCAGGTATTCATCAGATTAATCCAAATGGTTGTTATTCCTCTTGTTGTATCCGCAATTATCATAGGAATTACTAGTGTTGGAGACAACAGGCAGCTTGGAAAATTTGGAACAAAAATGATTGCTTACTATGGGATTATAACAGCGTTAGCAGTTTCAATCGGAGCTGCTCTGGCTTTGATATTTAAACCTGGAGTTGGTGCTGCACATTATATTGCCGCAAACACAGCCAGTGAAGTTCAAGTAGCTGTTGAAAATGCAGTACAGCAACAACAAGGGAATATTTTAAATATATTTTTGGGATTTGTCCCTAATAACCCTATTCACTCTCTCGCTTCGGGAGATATGGTTCCAATTATTGTATTTATGGTAATATTTGCGGTAGCTCTTGCTAAAGTGGGAGATGTAAACAGACCTATTGTTTCTTTCTTTGAATCAGTATTTGCAGCCACCATGAAAATAACAGATTGGATTATGTACTTTGCAGCCCCCGGTGTATTTGCTCTTACTGCGAGTGCTGTATCAAGCTTTGGAATAGATATTTTTGCCAGCATATCCAAATACTTAATGGTTTTATTTGTTGGTTTTATGTTGCAACTTTGTGTTGTATATCCTTTGTTCTTAAAATTCTTCTCAAAGGTAAACATCGTAATGTTATATTCTGCTGTAGCAGAAGCTTTGATGGTAGCATTCGGAACAGCAAGTTCTTCAGCAACACTGCCTTTAACAATTGCTTGCTGTGAAAAAAGAGGAATTTCTCATAAAATTTCAAGTTTTGTCCTTCCATTGGGCGCAACATTAAATATGGATGGTACAGCGTTACTTCAAACCGTCGCTGTTATATTTTTAGCTCAAGCATACGGTGTGGCTTTAACTCCATTTTTAATAATTGAAATTTGTTTACTTGCAATGATTGCATCTTCTACTTGTGCTGGAATTCCCGGAGCAGGATTAATTACAATTGCTCTTATTCTAAACGGAATGGGATTGAGTCCGGAACAGCTGGTTGCTGGATTTGCATTCTTATTCACAATAGAAAGAATTACAGATATGATGAGAACTCTCGTAAACGTGGCATCGGATGCTGTTGTAGTTGCGGCTATTGCAGATAACGAAAATGAAATCAATTATGATCTGTTAAACAATCCTGCAGCTTATGAAGATATCGCATAGGGATAAAAAAATGAAAATGAAAACAAAAATACTCATTACAATTTTATTACTCAATATTCTTGCAGTTTCCTGCTCAGCGATTAGTAGAAATGCATCAACAGAGGAGCAGATTGAGTACATAAAAAAACAATCTATAAAACTACAAACAAAACGAATGAAAAGCACTTGGCGTAATCTGTGTAAAAAAGACATTAAAACTTGTACAGAAAAGCAACAATGGTTTGACGATTTGTTGTACGACACAGAAACACGGAAATACGATTTACAAAAAATAATTTCTAATCAATTATTTTATCAAGGGAAAAGTCCTCAAAATTAATGAGGGCTTTTTCTTTACATAAATAAAATTGAGAAGCATTCTCCCGCAATAACGGAGGGGGGATAAAAATATCATGTTAAAAGCAATGGTGTTTATGCTAAAATCTAAGTATGAAAAATCAAACAGATGAGATAGCTTCAATTCATCTAGGAAAGAAAGTTTCAGGCAGTGAAACATATAATCCGAATTTAATAGTTCCAATACCTAGAATTGAAAACCGCAAGCAATACCAAATTGAAAAGAATAATCTACCTTTTAAAGGCTTTGACGTGTGGCACGCATATGAATTTTCCGCCATGACAACAAACGGAATTCCGGTTACAAGATTAATGAAAATGAAATATAGCTGTGAAAGTGAATTCCTTGTAGAGTCAAAGTCCTTAAAATTGTACTTAAACTCTTTTAATATGACAAGATTTGGAAACACAACAACAGAGTGTCTTGAAATTTGCAAAAACACTATAGAAAAAGATTTGAGCAGTGAACTTAAAACGGAAGTCAGCGTAAACTTTTTTGACAACAATGTTGAACGCGTTCAAATATTTAAGAATTTCAAAAACATAATGGACTTTGTTGACGAAAAAGATTTAACGATAGAAAAATTTAAAGAAGCTCCGGAGCTTTTAGAAACAGAAGAAAAAGAACTTACAAGTTATTACCTGCAATTTGATTCATTGCGTTCTAACTGTAGAGTCACACATCAGCCGGACTTTGGAGACTTATTTTTGTATTACAAATCGAAAAAGCACATTTTAGAAGGTAGTCTTATTAAATATTTGATTTCATTTCGTAAAGAATTTCATTTTCATGAAGAGTGCTGTGAAATGATATACAAGAGATTAACGGATTTGTTGGATAAAAACGATGAATTATTCATTTGTGCACTATATACCCGCAGAGGGGGAATCGACATATCCCCTGTCAGGACCAATTGTCAAACAATTGAGGATATGATGGAACTTATTGATTTGAACAAATTTGCAAGAGGAAGCATTAAGCAGTAATGAATAACAGAGTATTTGGGAATGCAGGAGAAGACCTTGCATGCCGGTATTTGGAAAAACAAGGGTATAAAATTTTAGAGAGAAACAAACAGTATTCAAGATTTTGTGAACTCGATATTATTGCTCTGCACAAAAATACAACAGTTTTTGTAGAGGTCAAAACCCGTAAAACAGATGATTTTGGAACTCCTTTAGAAGCTATAACAAAAACAAAGTTTGAGAACATAAAAAAGGGGGTCAAATTTTATTTAGCAGAAAACAAAGTAAAAGATTTTAGGATAGATGTAATAGGGATTACCCTCAAACCTGAAATAAAAATTGAACATTTAAAAAACATTTATTTATAGCTATCAGAATTCTCTTTTATTATATTGCCGTTCTCTATTTTGTAAATTTTAACATCCTTTAAAAATTCATCTTCAAACAGAATTGTGTCAACAGAAGTTATAATTGTTTGTGTATTAGAATTAATTGATTTTAAAAGATAGTTTTGTCTTATATCATCAAGTTCTGCCAAAACATCATCAAGTAACAATATAGGTTCATCACCCGTTTTTGATGCTATAATATCAAGTTCAGAAAGTTTTAAGGCCAAAACTATTGTCCTTTGTTGACCTTGAGAAGCGTATTTGGTAGCCTCATTTGCATTTATATAAAAAACGACATCATCTCTGTGTGGGCCAACACAAGATTGTCCGCGGCGAAGTTCTTCCATTCTTCGCTCTTCCAGTGAATCTTTAAATTTTGATGCTATTTGCTCAAGCTCAACTTCTCCGTCTAAAAAACTACAGTCATAATCTATCGTTAAAAACTCCGTTTCACTTATAATCCTATGTTTTTCCCTTGCTACACGCTCTATCTCTTTTAAAAATTTTCTACGCAAGTATATTATATTACTTCCTGCTATAACAAGCTGTTCATTATAAACATCTAACAGAGTATCGTTTGACTTGCCTGTTTTTATATATTCTTTCAACAAGTTATTTTTTTGAACACGAATTTTATCATACTTTGAAAGCCTATCATCATACGCCGGATATATTTGAGAAATAGCTCTATCCAGCCAATCACGTCTGTCTGATGGATTCCCCCTTAACAATAATAAATCAGCAGTAGAAAAAAGTACCGTTTTTAAAACTGATTTAAAATTTCTCGGAGTCGTTTTAACTTTGTTAAGCCTTAGCTCCCTTTTCTTTTCCCTTGAATACGAATAATCAATTTCTATATCGGTGTTCGACTTAAACAAATTTGCATTAACATCAGCAGCTTGAGCATCAAAATTAACAAGCTCAATATTATTTGAGGTTCTTGGGCTCTTTAAAGTCGAGAGTAAGTAAATACTTTCTAAAATATTTGTCTTACCCTGTGCATTCTTCCCAATAATCAAAACTTTATTGAAATCTAAATCTAATTCTAAATCCTTACAGTTTCTGTAATTTGTAAGCTTTAAATCCCTCAATCGCATAAAAGAATTATACCTCAAATATATGATTTCTTAATTTTGTATAGACTAATGTAAAAATTTTTTATATAATAAATCTATAAATGTCTATTATAAGGAAGTGTTATGTTACCAATTATTTCAGAAGAGAATGCAGCAGAGGCTTTTAGCGAAATTTTTAAAGATATGCCTGCTTGGCGAAAAAAAATGATACATTACATCAAAGATGAAAATCCTGAAATAAACACTGCTATTATAGAAGCTTCCAACAAAACAGACTTAGACCCAAAAGCCGTAGCCCTTGGAGCATACATGACATATATATTAATTGAAATGGCTATGAAAGAGAATGATGCTTTAATCAACTTCCAGGAAGGATAAATACATGCTAATAGAAGAACTTTTAGAAAAACTCGTATCAGATGGCGGTTCAGACTTACATATTTCAAGCGGATTGCCTCCTGTTGCCCGTATTGACGGTAATCTTATAAGATATGACTACCCGCCCCTCAGTCCGGATGACGTAGAAACTCTTTTGTTCCCGATGCTTTCCAATGAACAGAGAAGAACGCTGGAACAAACTTGGGAACTCGACTTTTCTTACGGAATTGAAGGATTGAGCCGTTTCAGGGTTAATTTTTATAAAGACAAGGGAAACTACGCCGCAGCATTCAGAACGATTACCTCAATCGTACCTTCATTTGACAAGCTTGGGTTGCCTGAAGTTGTCAGAAAGATGTCAGATAAACCCCGTGGACTTATTCTTGTAACAGGTCCTACAGGTTCCGGTAAATCTACAACACTTGCTGCTATGATCGATTATATAAACACTAACAGGGCAGAACATATCCTTACGATTGAAGACCCAATCGAATTTGTTCATACATCAAAGCAAAGTATCATCCACCAGCGTGAGTTGGGCATGGATACAAGATCATTTGCAAACGCATTGAAATCAGCTCTTCGTGAAGACCCGGATATTATTCTGGTAGGTGAGATGCGTGACCATGAAACTATCGCATTAGCATTAACAGCAGCAGAAACAGGCCACTTGGTTTTCGGAACATTGCACACATCTTCAGCTGCTCAGACAATTGACCGTATTATAGACGTTTTCCCTGAAGGTCAGCAGCAACAGATTCGTGTTCAGCTCGCAAACTCTCTAGTTGCGGTATTTTCACAAACCCTATTACAAAAACTTCAACCCGACGGGACAAAAAAAGGTCGTGTTATGGCTCAAGAAATTATGCTTGTTACTCCGGCCATTGCGAACCTTATTCGTGAAGCAAAAGCTGCTCAGATATATTCAACAATTCAAATGAATTCCGGTATGGGTATGCAAACGCTGGAAATGGCTCTGGCTAATTTATATAAACAAAACCTTATTACAATAGAAGATGCACTGCAACGTTCATCAAGACCTGATGAGCTGAAACGTCAGCTTGGTGCAAACTAAGGATAAATTATAATTTTTATAGTCAAAAAGACCGAAAGATTAGTTTTTCGGTCTTTTTTTTATTTAGTTTTGTTTATGCTAAAATTTAAATATAAAGAATGTATAATTGAAAAGGAATTAGAAAATGGCACAACAAACAACACATGAACCTAGTTCTACAAAAGAACAAATAAGACAAACAAGAATTCAAAAACTTGCAGATTTGGCAGACAAGGGAGTTAATCCATACCCCTATTCTTTTGACAAAGACGCTGATGCTGCATATTTGCAGGATAAATACAAAGATTTGGAAGCTGGCGTAGAAACAGAAGATAAATATTCTGTAGCAGGACGTGTTATGGCTATTCGTAATACAGGAATGTTTATTGATTTAATGGACGCTACCGGTAAAATCCAAATTTTTTCTCATAAAGAAAATTTGTCAGAAGACCAAATGAAAATATTAAAATTGATAGATATTGGAGACATAGTAGGGTTTACAGGAACTATCAGAAGAACCCCGAGAGGAGAACTCTCTATCAAATCGACTTCATTAAAACTTCTTTCTAAAGCTTTATTACCATTGCCAAACAAACAAATAAGCAAAGAAAAAATGGAAGAATTAACACATTATCACGGCCTTACTGATGTGGAACTTAAATATCGTCAAAGATATGTAGATTTAATAGTTAACGAAGACAGCAGAGACACCTTCCGCAAAAGAAGTCTTATTATACAAAAAATTAGAGAGTATCTTGCAAAACAAGGTTATTTGGAAGTTGAAACACCAATTTTACAAACTATGGCATCAGGTGCAAATGCCAGACCTTTCACAACTCACCATAACGCACTGGAAATGGATTTAACCTTGAGAATTGCTCTGGAATTATATCTAAAAAGATTGATAGTAGGCGGGATTTCAGAACGTGTCTATGAAATAGGAAAATGTTTCAGAAATGAAGGTATTGATACCCGACACAATCCCGAATTCACAATGATAGAACTTTACCAAGCTTATGCTGATTACAATGATATGATGACATTGACGGAAAATATGGTTGCATACGTGGCACAAGAAGTTCTAGGGACATTGAAAATCAAGTATGGAGAACACGAAATAGATCTTACTCCTCCTTGGGATAGAAAAACTATGTTAGGTTCAATTAAGGAAGCTACAGGTATAGATTTTATGGAAATTTATACTCCGCAGCAAGCTATAGAAACTGCAAGAAGCCTAAATGTTCAGGTAGACGATACTATGAACTGGGGCCAAGTTGTAGAAACTGTTTTTGAAGCTAAAATTGAACCTTCATTAATCCAACCGTGTCACATCATTGATTATCCTAGAGAAATATCACCTCTTGCGAAAGTTCACAGAGACAATGACAGATTGACAGAAAGATTTGAAACAAGAGTAAACGGCTGGGAAATTGCAAATGCATTTTCAGAATTAACAGATCCTATAGATCAAAGAATGCGATTTGAAGCACAGGCTCAAGCAAAGGCTGCCGGTGATGAAGAGGCTATGGAAATTGATGAAGATTTTATCACCGCTCTTGAATATGGTATGCCACCTACAGGCGGTATGGGAATGGGCATCGACAGACTTGTCATGTTGCTTACAAATTCTCCATCTATCAGAGATGTAATTGCTTTCCCTACAATGAGAACAAAAGAATAAAAATAATAATGACAAAAAATAACAAAAAGAAAAGACCGGTCCCCACCGGTCTTTTTTTATGAAAGATGAAAGGAGCTGAAATTTATCAATAATAAGTTATTTTCCACCCATCGTTTATAACCCTGGCAGCACAAGTTAAACCTGATGCAGCCTTGTTGCAGTTATATGTATTATCATTTCCTGCAGCAACAATATCTTTGCCATTAAGAACGAAAGCGAATATATCACGACCTAATTGATTAGGATGAGAATTCCCGTTGACATCAATTATAAAAACAACAGAATCATTTTGAACGTCAACCCCGAACTCTGATTTAACAATTTCCTTAGGATAAACATTTATAAGAACATTCATTCCGTCAATAAGCGTAAACATATACTGATACATTTGAGCTCGCTGCAAGTAAACTTTCCCACTCAAGAATTTGGTAGGATACTGCCAGCAACCTGTCGAATTAGAACATTCTCTGATAACTCTGAAGTACGGTTTAAAGTAAGAAAAAGCTAATGCAGAAGAATCTTGTGAATACTGATCCAAATCCCAATATTTCGGAGAAGACCTATCTAAGATTACGTACATTGTAACCTGATTAATTGAATTGTAAAACTTCTTTAAAGCCGCAATATTCTTTGAATCATTAAACTTTGCCATGAGACCAAAAACGGTCAAGGATGCTATAACTCCGATTATAGCAATAGTAAACAGTGCTTCTGACAGGGTAAGACCCGAACGCTTTTTGCATAAATCTCTATAATTCATAAGCGGCCTCGTATCTTTTTTGTTATTTAAATTTAATCAATACATATATACTACTTATATACCCAACATTAGCAAGGATTTAACGCAATTATAAAGAAAGATTAAGAATTAAGAATTATTTTAAATATTTTATAGACCACCCATCTCTGATAATTCTTGAAGTACACATCCAACCACGTTTCCCAGATTCACAGTCTCCGTTATCATCACCCTGGAGCCCCAAACCTGCCGGCTGTAAACCTCTATGCGTAACAACAAAAGCGAAAATATCTCTTCCAATAGTGTTTGGTAATCTCTCAGCATTTATGTCAACCCAAAAGACAAGGCAATCGTAATCAATGTCGCCCATTCCAAAAGATTCAGCCGTTGAACTCGTACTAATAGTCCCTGCAGGATAAATATCCATCAAAACATTAACTCCTGTAACAAGCGTAAAGGCAAACTGACACCAAGAAGCGTCGTGACCTGACCAATAAACTGATTCATCAAGATTCTTTGTTGGATAAGACCAACATCCTGCAGAATTTTGGCATTCTCTCATCATATTAAAATACGGTTTATAATAATTATATATTTGCGTTACAACAGGATTATTATCGTCAACCATCCCCCAATACTCAGGAGTTTCATGTTCAGATATAACCAAATTAGTCGCCTGCTGCAAAATTGAATACGTCTTTTTTAACATGGACATATTCTTCTGATCAGAAAGTTTCTGATTCAACACCGGTAATGTTAGTGCTGCAACGACCCCTATAATTCCTAAAGTAATTAATACCTCTGCCAGAGTAAAAGCTTTTTTACTATGCATATTATTATTTTAACATTTTTTCCTAAATATATCAATAATAATTGGACTTTTTTTAATTTTTATTATAAATTACACCTATGTTTAACTCATATTTTGCAAGTCTTAATTATTTAAAAGAGAATTCACACTTTCGAGATATCAAAAATATCACTGCAAAAGATGAAAAATACATTTACTTCGGTAAGAAAAAACTTATAAATCTATCTTCAAATAATTATCTGGGATTTGCTGATAACGAAAGAATTACGGAAGAATTTTTAAATTATGCAGGAAGTAAATACCCTTTTGGAAGTGCGTCTTCAAGACTTCTTACCGGAACGTTGCCGATAAATAAAGAAACAGAATTGCTGCTTTCTCAGTTATTCAATAAAGATGCAGCTTTGCTTTTCAATAGCGGTTATCACGCGAATGTAGGAATAACAAGCTCTATAGCCTCAAAAGGTGATGCAATTTTTTCTGACAAACTCAACCACGCAAGTATTATTGACGGAATGAGGCTTTCAGAAGGTAAATTTTTCAGATACACGCACAACAACATTCAAGCACTTGAAAAGCTGCTTATTAGAGAAAGAAAAAATTTTAAAAATGCGATTATTATTTCCGAAAGCGTGTTTTCAATGGATGGCGATATTGCAGATATTGTAAAACTTGTTGAACTAAAAGAAAAATATAATTGCATATTAATTCTTGATGAAGCACATGCTTTTGGAGTTTTTGGGAAAAATGGTCTTGGAATTACTGAGGTTTTAGGAGTTACAGACAAAATCGATTTGATAATCGGAACATTTGGCAAAGCAATTGGTTCCATGGGGGCATTTGTTACAGGGGATAAAATACTGATAGATTATTTAATCAACAAAGCACGTTCTTTCATATTTTCAACATCACTGCCGCCCATTGATGTAGCTTTTTCAAAATGGATAATAGAAAACAAACTTCCGCAAACATTCGACAAAAGAATGAAAATGTTGAAAATAGGGGAAAAAGCTGGTAGCCAGAGTCATATTATCCCAATAATAATAGGCAATAATGAAGATACCGTTAACTCCTGCAAAATTCTATACGAAAACGGGTATTTTACACTGCCTATAAGACCTCCTACCGTCCCAACTGGCACTTCAAGGATTAGAATATCTTTAACTACAGAAATTGATGAAAAGGAGCTTTTCGATGCAATATCACTGGTTAAACAGAGCAAATAATAAACGACTTATAATATTTTTTGCAGGATGGAGTTTTGATCAGAATCCTTTTCAATTCCTAAAGCCAAATGATTATGATATTTTAATCCTATTTGACTACAACAACCTTAATATCCCTGAAATTCCCGAGTATGAAGACTATTACCTGATAACTTGGTCAATGGGAGTTTTTACAGCATATCTTTTAAAAGATGAATTACCAAAATTTTCGAAAAAAATCGCAATAAACGGAACACCATATCCCGTTGATAATTTTAACGGAATTCCAATTAAGCCGTTTCTTTTAACGTTAAAGCACGCACAACAAGGCTTGCAGGGCAAATTTTATCAAAATATTTTTAATAGCCCTGAAGAATTTGAAATCTATTTGAAAAATCCTGTAAAACGTTCAATTGAAAATAGAGTAAATGAGCTGAAAAATTTGTACTCAATTATACAAAATACAGAACTAAAGTATGATAAATATTACAACCAAGCTCTAATAAGCCAAGACGACAAAATTATACCTGTGAAAAATCAAATCAATTTTTGGGCTAACAACATTGATAATTACAAGATGCTTGAAAGCGGACATTTCCCGTTTTATAATTTTTCTTGCTGGGATGATATTTTGAAATGCACATAAACCCTAAATTTATAAAACAACAATTTGAAAAAAGTATGGATAAGTACAATGAAAATGCAATTGTACAGAAAATTGTCGCACAGAAACTTGTAAAAAAACTTGTTGATATCGAAACTAATTTTGAAAACATATTGGAACTCGGAAGCGGAACAGGGCTTTTGACTCAAGAAATTGTCGGGAATATAAAATACAAAAATTATTACGCAAATGATTTGACAGAGAAGTCAAAGCAATATGTTTTAAAAATTATACCTGAATTAAACTTTATATGTGGTAATGCTCAGAAAATTTCTACGACTAAAAAGATGGATTTAATAATTTCTAATGCCGTTTTTCAATGGTTCGAAAATCTGAGCAAGCTGAATATACACTTAAACAGCCTGATGAATAAGAACGGAATATTGGCTTTCTCAACGTTTTCTAAAAAAAATTACCAAGAAATAAAAGACTTAATAGGTCTATCTCTTGACTACAAAAATCTTGAGGAGCTATTAGCAATTTTTTCAGAAAATTTTGAAATCCTTGTAACTGAAGAATTCGATTATGTTATGCAGTTTTCAAATCCGCTTGAAATTTTAGCCCACATGAAACATACAGGAGTAAATTCTCTAACAACAAAACAATGGACGTTTAAAGAAATTAAAAAATTCTGCGATAATTATAAAGAAAAGTATCCAAACCTCACATTAACCTACTCTCCAATTATTATTATTTGCAAAAAGAAATCCTAAAAGGAATTTAAATATAAAAAAAGATAAATAAACCTATTTATGTATTCTACTTTGTAAAAAAAAAACATATAATATTTACATAATTTCATGTTTATTATTTCATGTCGATATAAGGAACGGTAAAATTGCTAAATAATTTTGAAAGTTTTGACAATTCTGAAACATCTGCAAGGAAATCAGCTCTAATTCAAGAAAGAATAGGACTCGTTTCTACACATATGTACAAACAATTTTTGGACTATCAGCACGCAAATGTTAATACCAATGAAATTTTTTTGCGGATGCTTGACAATCTTCAGATAGTTGTAGATACACTAAAAGATGCATTTTCATCCAGAAATGTTACAACACAAAATATTTACGTCGATACCGACCCCCAAAAATCAGTTGTAATCGTAAACATTCTATGGCATAAAATGAGCTTTACAACAAGATGTAATTACCAACCCCAAGCTCTGTACAGGGAAGATGGTCAACATCTTTTTTCAAGTAGAATTATGGCTATTAAAGGGAACTACTATGAGCTTATGAAAGGGGTAACAGATCACGATGAAGAAATGGGAAAACTTTTGGATAACGAAGTCGCCTCACTTTTCATACCCCCTGAATCAACTCAAAACTCAATTATGAAAATTCGCCATATTCCAAATAGAGAATTCTACCTTAATCAGGTTGATGCACCCAGAGAATTTGTACTGAAAGTTGTTGAAACTATATGTGGCGGAGGATTTTACCACGAAGAGGGTGCAAGAAAGAGCTTTAATATTTAAGCTTCGTCAATAGATATTTTTGATGATACCTCTGCTACAATCCTTTGGATATCTGCACCGCCGATTGCAACTTCTAAAATCAGAGGGCTGTGAATTAGCACGGTTTCTGAATATTCCATTGTGTCTACATTTATAACGTTAAACTCAATAAAATCTTCGCCTGCATAAACAAGCTTTCCATATTCACCACCGGTTGCCCATTTTATGAACATATAATGATTTTCATATTCTTTAAGTTTTTCGACTAATCTCATCCTACATCCCCGTAAATGTATTACACATATATATTTTAGTCATTTATTTTAATAAGTCAATATTCACAAAAAAAGAAGCTGCACACATCTTGTACAGCTTTTGAACAATAATCTTGGGAGGAGATTTGGGGATAGTTGTACATGCATGATAATTCAAGCATGCGTTTTTTGTTACATTAGTAACTAAAAAGTTAATAAAAATTTACAATTCCTTGATTTTATAATACAATAGTGGTTGGAGAAAATTTATGAAAATACTTGTTATTAACGGCGTAAATATGAATATGCTTGGGATTCGGGAACCGGAAAAATATGGAACCATGACATTGAAAGACTTAGAAAAAGAATTATATGCATATTCATTTGGTCTTGGAATTGATTTAGAGACCTTTCAAAGCAACTTTGAAGGTGAAATCGTAGAAAAAATACAAAATGCATATGGGAATTACACAGGAATTGTGATTAATGCAGGTGCATACACACACACAAGTATTGCTATAAGAGATGCCATAAGCTCTGTAAACATCCCCACGGTTGAAGTTCATATGACAAACATCTACAAAAGAGAGGAATTCAGACACCACTCGTACCTAAGTGATGTATGCGTAGGGCAGATATGCGGATTTGGGATAAACAGTTATAAATTGGGGCTAAAAGCGATTGTCGATTATTTAAATAATGACAATAAAAATATACTTTAGTTTTCTAAGACAGATTAAAACAAGATTGTTTACTTTAATCTTCTACTTTTGGAACTCTTCAACAAAAGCCTTGCCTACAGCGAGAGCCTTAAGTTCAGGATCTTTTACGCCTGCATCCTCGTATCTCTTCTCTGCAAGTTCTGCTATTTCTAAAGCTTTTGCTGCCAATTCAGGATTAGAAACGAAAACTTTAATATCATTTTCGAGGTTATCCACTTTGACAGTAGAGCGATCAGCAGGGTTTTCCGGAATTTCTTTAATCTCTTTTGTTTGAACTTCCGAAGTCGAAGGTTGAGTAGTGTCTTGAACAGCTTCCGTTTTTACTTGTTCTATTTTTGATGTTTGCGGTTGCTGTGGAATGCTTGAACCTTGAGGGTTTTTAGGAATTTCGTTCATAGTCACATCCTCTTTCTTTTCTAAGGGGTTACGGCACTTTGCCATAACTTTTATGTATATCTCTGTATTCTCGTTTTATGCTTCAAAACACAGGAAGATTTTTTTTTGCTAGTTTGTAAAAAAAAAATTACAAAAATTAATATATAATCATTTCTTACAAACTTTTTATGCTATATTAAAAGTACAGTGTACGATATACAAATATATAATTATTATATAAAGTATACAACATTAAAGGAAGTAATGCAACAATGAATTTTACCAACTTATTTAGCAACATAAATCCGAGAGAAGTTATAAAAAATTTGCCTGATGCAGTTCTGGTAGTAGATTTTGACGGGCAGGTTATATGGGTTAACAACAAGGCTGCGGTAATTTTCGAAAGCAATACAAAAGATTTAAAGGGACTAAATTTTGATGAGTTGGTTGCAAATGGACTTGAAATGGCTGAAAAATCCTATTCTAAAAGAAGTTCAGTTGTAACGGGAGCTTTTACCGTTGAGGGTAAAGAATTTTTCATTGAAATGAATTCTAAAAAATATGTGGATCAGTATTTTATTACCATAAGAGATGTTACTGCAATGACAAACGTCCTTGCTATTGCAGAAAAAACAGGACGTTTGAACAAAGAAAAGAATCTTATGCTTGTAAAATTGTCTAACGAAATTAAGTCTCCTATTCAGTCAATAATAGGTTTTTCACAGGCTCTTCTGGATGGACTTGGAGGGGAAATCTCTGATAAGCAAAACAAGTATGTCAGAATTATTAACAAAAATTCAACTGAACTTCTTTATTTTATGGAGAAGTTTCTAGAGTTTGCTAAAGCGGAATCTTCTTTATTCAGCTGTGATGTTCAACCTTTTGACATAATCAACGCAATTCAATCAGTTGTCAGAAATAATGAAAGTGTTTTGAGTTCAAAGAATTTAATAGTCAGTTACGATTTTGATGAGTTACTGAAAAAAACAATATACAATGATGAAAATGACGTTAAAATTATTTTGCAAAATGTTCTTGAGACATCCATCAAATTAACTGATGCAGGCTCTATTACAATCAAGGTTGATTATCCCGAAGCTGATGTTATTGAAAAAAGCGGTGTTAAACATACAAAAAATGATACGAGTGATTCTTATATAAGAATTACGATATCAGACACAGGTATAGGACTTTCAGAGATAGAGATGGAGGGACTTTTTGAGCCTTACACGCAATTAGATAAAATTCATAAGAAAACTATAGTAAGATCACTGACTCTTGGAACAGCCTATACAATGGTTAAGAGAATGGGTGGAGCTATGTGGGTAAATTCTGAAGTAATGAAAGGTTCTTCATTCTATATAGTTTTGCCGATAGAAAAACCTGCTAGTTAGATTTTAATGGGGACAATATGAGTAATGTTGTATTAAAAAACGTAACCAAGATTTACGACAAGAAAAAGGTTATTGATGGGGTGGATTTAACTATCAATGACAAAGAGTTTATTGTTCTTGTCGGAGCTTCAGGATGCGGGAAGTCTACACTTTTGAGAATGATTGCGGGTCTTGAAGAGATTACGGAAGGTGAAATATTTATAGGCGACAAAAAGGTAAACAACGTACAACCTAAAGATCGCGATATCGCTTTTGTTTTTCAAAGTTATGCTCTTTATCCGCATATGACAGTAAGAGAAAATATTGCATTCGGACTTAAAATGAGAAAAGTTGACAAAGCCGAGATTGAGAAAAAGGTTCAAGAAGCAGCTCAAATCCTTGATCTTGGGGAATATTTGGATAGGAAGCCTAAACAACTTTCGGGAGGTCAGCGTCAGCGTGTTGCACTTGGCCGTGCTATAGTTAGAAATCCAAAAGTCTTTTTGATGGATGAACCACTTTCTAACCTTGATGCAAAATTGCGTGTGCAGATGCGTTCCGAAATAAAGAAACTGCATGAAAAACTTCAAACAACATTTATTTACGTAACCCATGATCAAACAGAGGCCCTAACAATGGGTGACAGGATTGTGGTTTTGGACAAAGGAAAAATTCAGCAGGTCGCAAACCCCGAAGAGATTTATAACAATCCGGCAAATACCTTCGTAGCAGGCTTTATAGGTTCTCCTCAAATGAACTTTATAAATTCTGAAGATTTCCCCTATACTACTAAAGAAAATGTAATAATTGGGATTCGACCTGAAAAAATGTATAACCCTGATGGGAATATCAAATTATCGGTAAAAATTGATATTACAGAACTTTTAGGGAGCGAAAAGATAGCTTATTTCAATATCGGGAACAAAAAATGTTCTGCAAAGCTGCCAGCAGACTTTAATACTGAAGGGGAACTTGAACTTAGCATTAATTCAGAGGACTTATACTTTTTCGATAAGGAAACAGGAGTAAGAATTTAATTTTAATAACAAGCTATTCTTCGCAATCTTCATCTACCCATATAATTGTTATGTTAACGGGTTTTGCAAATGGATTAGACATACTAACCGAGCAAAAAGGATTTTGGGCTATAGAGTCGTAAAATTTTATTTTTTCAGATATTTTTTTAGTATAATCTAACAATTTCATAATTCAATTACCTAACTTTACATAATACATTATTGATTTTTAATTACCATTTATAATCCCGATAAAGTATTATATTTCGGATGTTTTTATTGCCCAGCGGTCTAATACCAATTATTAATCAAAGAGCTTAAAATGTCTGCGGAGGTAAATTTATGAGTGAAAAAAAACTAAGCGGAACGAAAACAGAACAAAACTTGATAAATGCATTTGCAGGTGAATCTCAGGCAAGAAACAGATATACGTACTTTGCCAAAAAAGCCAAAGAAGAAGGCTACGAACAAATAGCAGAAATTTTCTGCATGACAGCTGACAATGAGAAGGAACATGCAAAATTATTTTACGAGTACCTTGGTAACATCAAGGGCCATGTTAATTCTGAATATCCATTTGAGATGGGAACGACCGAAGAAAATCTTGAAAGTGCAGCGGCAGGAGAAAAAGAAGAGTGGACAAGTTTGTACGCAAATGGGGAGAAAATAGCAAGAGAAGAAGGTTTTGAAGATGTAGCAAACACTTTTAAACACGTAATTCATGCTGAAAAACATCATGAAGAAAGATTTTTAAAACTTCTGGAAAACGTTAAAAATAAAACTGTTTTTAAAAAAGATACAGAAGTCAATTGGATGTGCAGAGAATGCGGTTACGTACATAAGGGGAAATCTGCTCCCCAAAAATGTCCTAACTGTCACCATGAACAGGCGTATTTTCAAGTTTTGTGCGAAAATTACTAGATAAACAATCAACAAGACAGAAGAGAAAAATATACAAACTTTCCCTTCTGTTTTGTTAATTTTAACTTCCAAGATATTAAATTGTAACATTTTGCCAAAATCCTTTTATTTTAGCAATATTAATCGTATAATCTTAACAGGATATGGGCAGGAATTTAAAAGTTTTAATAACAATATTTTCATTAACCATTCTTTATGGAGCGTATTATTGGGGAATACCTGCTCTTGTAAATTTGCCTGAGAGAGTAGAATTTATTGAGAACACCGTATTTCAAGAATCTGGATACAAAATTTCTATAGAAAATCCTTCGTTAAAAATGGGTTATACTCCATCAATTAAGGTTAGTGCGGAAAATTTTTCTGTTCTAAACAAGGATAATTCAAAAGCACTTGAACTTAAAAATCCTTACATTAATTTAAAGTTAATACCCCTGATTTTCAAAAACGTTGATATTAAATATTTCTCAGCTGATGAAATTAATGCAAATTTTGTTTTTACAAAAAATTCAGAACTTAAACTTGGAGACTACAGCTTATCTTCGAAAATAGATAATCCTTTTAAAATTAAGCACGCAGCAATAAATCTTGACGGCTACGAAGTTAATCTTGATGATAAACTACAAAACAAACAAATAAAACTAAAAGGAGACTACCTTGATATCAGGGATTTCAAAAACGATAAACATGTAGATTTATCGACAAGTGCAGTGCTTAAAACAGGTTTGAAAAATTCTTACCTAAAAACTGACTTGGACTTAAAATTACCGCTAAATAATATCTCAGATGATCAGCTTGAAATATCAGGGCACCTGACAAATCTTGATCTTTCAGATTTTTCGGTGTACGCAAAATCCCTCTCCAAAAATCAAATAAACTCAATCTCCGGTCTTGTAAATTTTACAGCCCAAACAATTACCACACAAGACAAACATAAGAGGGTAAAAACAGCACTATACATAAATAATTTTGGGATATTTAAAAAAGATCTGTCAACATCTGCTTACCTAAACGGTAAAATGGAAATAAAAACGGACATTACTACTATCAAAAACGGTGTAGATGTAAACGAAATGAAAATAACCGCAGATGGGATAAAATCATTTGTGACAGGCACGGTGTCCAATCTTAATAACAGAATTCCGAATCTTGACTTAAAGGTAACCATCAACCAATCTAAAGCGGCAAATATTATAAATCTTTTACCCGCAGAGCGTAATTTATGTCCGGATATAGACTTCTTTACTTTAAAAAAAGCTGGCTTTTGGGGCGATGTAGCAGGAAACTTAGAAATCAAGGGGAAAGCTGACTTTCCTGATATTTTCGGCAATGTTCTGGTTTGGAATGCTTATATGGTAAAGCCGATTAAAAATGCAGATAAAGCAATAATCAAACTTGCATTTAACGGGCAAAAAATGAACTTAGATGTGAAAGTCCCGACTAGCCCTGTTGAAACTGTTTTTGTAAAAGGGCCTATAAATCTTTATAACGATAAATATGCCGATTTAATGATTACAAGTACTGAAAATGTTGATCTAAAAACAGCACAAATAGTCCTTAATCCTTTACATGAAATACTAAATTTTGAACTAGGCCCTGTGCCCATCATGGACATTAAAGGGAAAGGCGGGATTAATCTTCATGTCGTCGGAACAAGAGAAAACCCTCACGGATGGGGGCAATTTAGATTTAAGAATGCTACCGTATCATTTCTTGACATACATAATATGCTGCTAACAAACGGTTCCGGAACTCTTGACTTTAATGATCAAAATACCTTGTTTCAAACCAAAACAGCAAGTTTTAACGGAAAACCTATTTCTGTAAAAGGGACATGTTCATTGACTGGAGTCCTTGATTTTACAGTAAAAACTTCAGGGCAAGAGCTTTCAAGTTTAATGAAAATCATTAAAACTTCGCCTATGCTGATTGATATTCAAAAAATGGTAGAAAATATTGATTATGCGTCTGGAATCTCTGATTTTTACTTAAATCTCACAGGGAAAGTAAAAGATCCGAAAGATATTGTCTTTAATAAAAATCTTTTTGCAAAAGGGAATTTGAAACTCAATTCTGCGCTGTTAAAACTCAAAGGACTTCCTATTGGAATTTCAAATACATCAGGGATAATAAATTTTGACAATCTTAACGCAGACTTTAATCTTGAATCATCAGTTAACAAATCAAAAATATCAGCTAAAGGAAAAATTGAAGGTACTAATTCAAATTTAGAAATTTCATCCTCAAAATTTAATCTGGCCGACGGAATTTCTACACTACCTTACAAAATCCCATATAAAAAAGATTTATCAACTATCAACACAAGCTTTAATGTCAAATACAAAGGGGACATTAACAAAATAAATTACGACAGACTTTCCGTTAAGGGTAAAATTTTCCCAAACAAAAATTCAAAATCAGTCATTATAACAAATGGAACCAATTTTGAACTGCACAATTCTACATTTAAAATTCCACAATTGAAAGGGTCATTTAATAATAGCCCATTTGACATTTCATTAAATATATCAAACTTCTTCAGCCCAAAAAGAATTATAAACGGCAAATGCGAGCTAAACTCTTTTGATCTGAACACAATAAATGACAAAAATTTGAAGGAATTTTTACCCTCAAATCTTGCAAAACAAATTAATGATATAGAATTCATAAATGGCAAAATTAACCTGAAAGCACGTGCAAGGTCAAATAATATTACGGCTTACACCCCCTTAAATAATGTCGAAATGCTTTACAAACCCAAAAATCTAAAGCTTATTTTTAACAGCGGTGCCGTTCTGCTAAATAATAATACGATTAATTTAAACAAATTAAATGCACAATTTGGCACTATGCCTGTTTTTATCAACGGTAAAGTCTCTAATATATATAAGAATCCTGACTTAAATATATATTTAAACACAAAATTAACACAAGAATTCTTTGATCAATATTTCAACAATAAAGCAGTCTATCCGATAAAACTTAAAGGGGATATAATTCTAACTGCAAGGGCAAACGGAACAAACGCAAATCTTCACACAAATTCAACACTAAACATTGATTCAAACTCAAATATTTATTACATGGGAGCATCAATCGGAGATGTCGAAAATCCTGTAAGAATTAATCTTGATAGTAACTATACCCCAAATAGAATAAAAATTAATAACTTACAATATGACAAAATTCTTACATCACAAAATAATAAGCCCTATACTGCACCTCAGCTAAATGCATCAGGTACAGTTTCACTTCTTGCAAACAATATAGCAAATTTTAATAATTTTAAAATCAAAACCCAAGCTCCGACAGATGCTAAAATATTCAACATAATATTTAGAAAACCTTTCATGAAACAGGGAGTTTTCACATCTGATCTTACACTTAACGGAACGTCCCTAAACCCTAAGATAAAGGGGGATTTTGAAATTACAAGTATCGACATTCCATTTTTTGATTCAACCATAAGAGATGTAAAACTGGATTTTAAGAACGATAAGATATATATAACAAGTAAAGGAACCGTAATAACTAACGAAGTATTTTTAAACGCGGTTATGAAAAATAGTCTGACACAACCTTACATAATAGACTACGCAAAACTTCGACTGGCAGACCTTGACGTTAACAAGATAACGGAAACACTTCGTGATAATGAAGCAGAAGCTGTCAAAAATTCGTCATTACCGGCAAACACTCTTCCCCCTTTTGATATAAAACAACTAATCATAAACAAAGCTGACATAGAAGCGGACAAAATCAAAGTTAGAAACATTAATGCGGATAATTTCGTTGCTGATATTAGTCTTAATAAAAATGGAATTGCAGATGTTAAAAATTTCAAATTTGAAATTGCTCAAGGTTCTGTAAACGGGAATTTCAAACACAACATAAATAACCACAAAACCGAATTAGAGATAAATCTTGACAGAGCGAATGCTGCAATTATGTCAGAGGCACTTTTTGATTTGAAGGGTCAAGTATATGGATCCGTCAATGGAAACTTTAGTTTAAACTGTATCGGAGATGCCCAAGAAGAATGTTTCAAAACTCTTTCAGGGCAAGGAACATTTGAAGTCGCAAATGGCAGAATGCCAAAGCTCGGTTCTCTTGAATATCTTCTAAAAGCCGGAAATCTTATAAAGGGTGGTTTTACTGGACTTTCTATAAACAGTCTTATTGACCTTGTCACTCCGCTTAAAACGGGCGATTTTGACAGTATATCCGGAAATATTCATATTTCTAACGGGGTTGCTGATAACATAAATATCTTCTCGAACGGAAACGATTTAAATATGTACATGACAGGTTCATACAATCTGACAACGTCAATTGCAGATATGAAGATATACGGAAGCCTTACTAAAAATATTACCACCGTTTTTGGGAAGATTAAAAATGCCTCGCTTAATACCCTTTTCAACACTATCCCGGGGATTAACAATCAAACAGAAAAACTTTTGCTACAAAATGAAATCAGTAAAATTCCTGACATCAAAAATGTCACAGATATATATAGAATTTTTGCTGTAGATATTAATGGTGATATCAATGGTGAAAATTATGTAAGGAGTTTTAAATGGGTAAAATAAAAACTCAAACTTTGCAGGAGTAATTTATGAAAAAATTTATTATTATAGCAATATTTATAATAACAGGGGTATTTTCTCTGGCATTTGCAGACGAAGTAAAACAAGTTTTGCCATCGGAAACAGGTGTAGTTGAAAATATTAAATACGAAGATACTGAAGGGCCTAATCAGGAAACAACTAAGCAATTAGTAACAATAAAGGTTTTAACAGGAACTTTCAAAGGAACTGAACGTATTGTTGAAAACATGCTGACAGGAAATCCTGCCTATGACATTAACCTTAATAAAGGAGACAAAATCGTTTTACACGTTGAACCTGTTTCTGATGTCGTTTCAACTCCGGATGATGTAGATTTTTTCATTGCAGATATAAAAAGGGACAACCAAATCCTAATTTTTGGGGCTTTATTTTTTGCAATGCTTCTGCTTATAGGACAAAAAAAAGGATTAACGAGTATAATATCAATTGTTTCAACTGTTGCTCTTATATTTTTCCTTTTAATGCCTATGATATTAAACGGTTTCTGCCCTATTGCTTCATCAGTTTTGGTTGGAATTCTATCAACTATAATTACCATTTACCTTGTCGGAGGGTTTAATTCAAAAAGTTCATCAGCGATTATCGGCACTTCAACAAGTCTTATTTTTGCAGGGGGACTTTCTATGCTCACAATATATTTCGCCCACCTGACAGGATTTGCCGGAGAAGAACCCATGTTTTTATACACGGCAAGACCTGATTTAAGTTTTACTGGAATATTATCTGCGTCAATGGTAATCGCTGCACTTGGAGCACTTATGGATACATCTGTTTCTATTGCAAGTACAATTAACGAAATTCATGAAACAGACAACTCACTATCAGTAAGACAACTTTTTAAATCAGGGATGAACGTCGGAAGAGATATTATAGGCACAATGTCAAACACATTAATATTAGTATATTTAGGGAGTTCACTCCCTCTTGTTCTTCTATCAAGTAACATTGATATGAACAAATTCTTCAATCTAAACCAGGTCGCAACAGAAATTTTGTCTGCACTTACAGGAAGTATCGCAATTCTTATATGCGTGCCAATTACAGCAATTATTGCTGCTATCTTGATTAAAAGAAAAAATACTAATAAAGAAGAATTTGACTTAAAAAGAATTGATATCAACTAATTTAAGCTAAATTTGTCATATAATAATTTGCCGGATATGAATAAGCCAGTTCTTTATTAACTTCAACAACCTCATGGTTCATATCCTTATTTGAATATTCTGGGGTAATTACAGGCAATTTATCGGCTTGTTCTTGTGTTTTTATAATCTCTCCTGCCGGTACATATCTGTTATCAGCAACCTTAACACCAATTACCTTAGCAGTTGGTTCAATTACCACGTTATTCCCAATTTCAGATTTGTACACAAAAGATTGCATCCCAACAAATACGTTATCACCAACTTTTGCAGGGCCATGTATCTGCGATTGATGAGCTAAACTTACATCTTTACCTATATAAACAGAATAATCCTGTCCATCCTTTTTTACACGTCCGTTTTTCAATCCGTGGATAACAACTCCATCCTGAACGTTAGAGCCTTGACCTATATAAATTGGAGTACCCTCATCACCTCTGATTGAAGCAAAAGGAGCAATATTAACATCAGCTCCTATTATAACATCACCTATTACACTTGCCTGAGGATGAATTGCATCATTAGGGGTTATAAAAGGGATGTACCTGTTCGGAGTAAAACTTGTAATAGGATTTGGCATAATATTTTTTGAATAAACTTGAGGTAAAACAGGTAACATAAATTTTCTCCTTATGAATTATTTACAATATTACTAAAATTTAAAGAAAATATTTTTTGCGGAAAAAATACCGGCCAACTTTTAAAGCTTGCCGGTATTTTAAAATAACTTGTTTACTTGCAGGATGAACAGCAACCGCAAAGCTGAGATTTTAAAGCATCAGCTTTATCGGTTCTTTCCCAAGGAACATCAATATCTGATCTTCCCATATGACCATAAGCTGCAAGCAACTGGTAGAACTTACCGCCATTTTTAGCAGGCAATCCGCGAAGATCAAACTGACTAATGATTGATGCCGGTCTTAAGTCAAAGTTTTTTGATACCAAAGCAGAAATTTCATCATCTGAAATCTTACCTGTACCAAAAGTATCAACCATAATTGAAATAGGTTCTGCAACACCAATTGCATAAGCAAGTTCAATTTCGCATTTTTCTGCTAAACCTGCGGCAACAATATTTTTGGCAACCCATCTAGCAGCATAAGCAGCGGATCTGTCAACTTTTGTAGGATCTTTTCCGGAGAAAGCTCCACCGCCATGTCTTGAATAACCGCCGTATGTATCAACAATAATCTTACGGCCTGTCAAACCTGCATCACCTTGAGGGCCTCCAACAACAAATCTTCCTGAAGGATTTACAAGAATTTTTGTTTCGCTATCAAGTTTTATTGCTTCATGAGCAAATACTTCATCAATTACATAAGCTGTAATATCTCTTTTTATGATTTCTTGAACTTTATGGTTATCAGATTCACCATTAATTTCCGGATCATGTTGAGTTGATATCAAAACCGTGTGGATTCTTGAAGGTTTACCATTAACATATTCAACAGTCACCTGAGATTTTCCATCCGGTCTGAGGTAATTTAAAATTCCTTGTTTTCTAACCTGAGCCAATCTATATGACAACTTATGAGCTAAGCTGATAGGCAAAGGCATCAATTCAGGAGTCTCATTACAAGCGAAACCAAACATAATTCCTTGATCACCGGCACCTATATTTTCTGTTTCAGAATTAGATGTATCAGCGTTGTCATCTCTCGTTTCAAAAGCTTTATTTACACCGCCTGCGATGTCACAAGATTGCTCATCAATACTTGTCAAAACCGCACAAGTATCAGCATCAAACCCTCCACCAGAAGCACCTGAATATCCTATATTTTTAATTGTACTTCTAACAACTGACGGAATATCAACATAACAATCAGCTGTAATTTCGCCACAAACAAGTGCCATGCCTGTAGTAACAGTAGTTTCTGCAGCGACACGAGCTTGAGGGTATTTTGTTAAAAATTCATCCAGAATTGCATCAGAAATCTGATCGCAAACCTTGTCGGGGTGTCCTTCCGTAACAGATTCGGAAGTAAATAAAAAGTTTTTTGGTGTCATTTTACATTCTCCTTAATTTGTATTTTGGTCCGGCGAACCTTATCACCGTCAACCCGCCGGTAAGGTTTTTAATTCCGACCCGGCAATGTCATTAAGAAACAGTGTACAACCAAAAATATTGAAAAGCAAATATTGTATGAATATATATTAATTATTTTTCATAAGAAACACTAACAAATATATATAAATCATCAATATCTACAATTGCCCAACGAACTGGGATAATCCCTAATTTTGTAAACTGTTTTTCAATATAAAGGTTATCAAAATTATTTATCCTGTCAAACTTTAAAACTTCTGAAACTACCATACCTAAATAATATAACAAATTGACAAAATGTAAAATTATATAGATAATAAAATAAAGAAAATTTGGAGGATTGCGTATGGTATGGAAAAGAAGCTTTGAAATTGCCCCCCCCCCGAAAACCTTAAAATAAAGGGGTTTTCACCTTTCTATATTTACAAAAAAGAAATTATCAATTATAATTATGATATGCAAAATCACAAAATAAAAGCTTTCACTCTGGCTGAAGTTTTAATTACGCTGGGAATTATTGGTATCGTGGCAGCAATTACAATGCCTGCATTAATAACAAATTACCAGAAAAAAGAAACCGCAAAACGACTTCAACAAGCATACAACCTTTTGCAACAAACAGCTTCCCTTGCACAAGTGGAATACGGCGATATGGAAACCTGGGACTGCTTTGTAAAAGGGAGTATAAGCCCAGAAGAATTTGCAGATAAATATATTATTCCGTTTTTTAAAGATACAAATATTAAAAAATTCGGTGACTGGTCTAAAGCAGGCTACAAAAATCCACCAAAACTTATGGATGGGTCGGATACCACTTCAGGTTATTATTTTTTTCAAGTGCCTCAAGGGTATATTTATGGAATTTCTTATTATGATGCTCCAGAGAGAAGAGTTTTTCTAGTGAATATTGATGTCAATGGTATCAGTGGAAAAAATATAATTGGACGAGATATTTTTGTCGCAACTTATGGATACAACAACGAAGAAAATAATTTTTATAAACTCCAGATGTATAACTACAATAACTACAGCAGACAACAGATATTAGACAGGAATTGTAATAAAACAGGCGGAACCGGACAATACTGTGGGGCAATAATAGAGATGGACGGCTGGGAAATAAAAGACTATTACCCTTGGTAAAATAAAATTTTCATTATTTTACAAATATAATTTGACACAAAAAAGCCGATATGGAGGCTCGAACTCCAGACCTACTCATTACGAATGAGTTGCTCTACCAACTGAGCTATATCGGCTTTTTATATTTTGAAATTTTTATTCTACTGTTACTGATTTTGCAAGGTTTCTTGGCTGGTCGACATCTTTGCCCAGGAATTCTGCTATATAATATGCCATTAATTGCAACGGTATAATTGCAATAATTGGGGAGAATAATTCCTGAACATCAGGAACATGGATTATATGTTCAAACAAATCGTTAAGCTTTTCATCTTTTGAATTAGTCAAAGCGACCATTCTTGCATTTCTGGCTTTTGCCTCTTCGCTATTCGACAACAATTTGTCATAAACCGAACCATTCATCAAAATTGACATTACAGGCATAGTTTCATCCAGCATTGCAATAGGCCCGTGTTTTAATTCCCCTGCAGGATAACCTGTTGCGTTTATGTAACTGATTTCCTTAAGCTTTAAAGCACCTTCTAATGCTGTTGGGAAATTTATACCTCTCGCAATGTAGATAAAATCTTTAGTGTTTGCATAAGCTCTTGCAACTTTTTGAATGTCATCTTTACGTGCAAGAATTTGTTCAATTTTTTGAGGTAAAACCATCAATTCGGCTTTCAATGAAGTCAATGTAGATGCTGCTATGCTATCTTTAATTTCAGACATATACAAGGCCAACAAATAAAATGCCATCAATTGTGCGATATAAGATTTTGTAGCTGCAACAGAAACTTCAATACCAGCATTAACAGGGATTAAACTGTCAGCTTCACGAGCCATAGAACTATCAGGTCTGTTTGTAATTATTAAAATATGAGAACCTTTAGCCTTAGCCTGCTTTATTGCCGTTAAAGTGTCTGCAGTTTCTCCGGACTGCGAAACACCTATAACAAGAGTATGTTCATCAGTTACCGTTTTTCTATATATATATTCACTTGATGCTTCAACATCAACAGCAATCCCGCAAAAACTTTCTATAATATATTTGCCTATCATTGCGGCATGCAGGGATGTTCCACAAGCGATAATTTGAATTCTGTTTAACTTTTTCAAAGTTTCCTTGTCTAATTTAACTTCATTCAATATAATATGTTCATCGGGAGCATGAAGTCTGCCTACCAATATATTTCTGATTACATCTGGCTGTTCATGAATTTCTTTGAGCATAAAATGCTTGTAACCCATTTTACTCAATGCTACAGGTTCCCAAGGTAAAAGTTCAATTTTTGGTTCAACTTTTGCTCCTTCTTCATCAATAATCTGCATTGAATTTGATGTTAAAGTTGCAATTTGATTATCTGCAAGATAAACCGCTTTTTTAGTATGTTTAATTATTGCCGGAACATCTGATGCAGCAAAGTATTCGCCTTCTCCAACACCAATAAGAAGCGGAGCATTCCTTTTTGTGATAACAAGTTTATCTTTACAGTCATTGTGCATTACACAAAGAGCATAAGCCCCTTCTATTTCTTGAGATGCAAGCCTTACAGCTTCTGTTAAATCTTTGCATTCGAAATACTTACGTGCAACCAAATGAGCTACAGCTTCCGTATCTGTTTGGGACTTAAATACACAACCTAATTTTGACAATTCATCTCTAAGCTCTTTGTAATTCTCAATTATACCATTGTGAACTACAACCAAATTTCCGCAATTGCAAGTTTGCGGATGTGCATTCAATAGTGTAGGAGCTCCGTGCGTTGCCCATCTAATGTGTCCGATTCCCATAGTTGAGCTGTTGTATTCATGCTCATGACCGCGAAGTTCATCACGCAAATTTTGGAGTTTCCCAATCGCCTTATAAACCTTTATTTCATTTTCGCACATAACAGCAATTCCAGAAGAATCATATCCCCTGTATTCCAACTGCTCTAAACCGTCGAGCAAAATATCAACAACTGATTTATTTCCTACATATCCTACTATTCCGCACATATATTTCCTCTCAATAATTATTTATCCGAATAAAAGTATTATAACATTGAAACATTCAAATTTACATATCCTTATAAAAGTTTTACATTAAACTTGCAAATTGCAAAACTGTATAGTACCATAAACTGGGATATTGATTAAGAGGAAGTATTATGAAAAAGATTTTGATTTTATTAGGCATCCTTCTCATTGGAGGTTGTTCGTTTGCTGACGAAATTACAGTTATTCACGGAGTAAATTTCAGTAATTTCTGGAGAAAAAAGGGAATTGACGAAGAAAAAGTTCTTAAGGTCGGTCAAAAAATTATGATTGACAATAAAATTCCCAAAAGGGTTCCAATTTTTGTAAACAGCAGTTCAAAAACGGTTAATGCAAATTCTAACTTATATGACAAAACAGTAACAATATATGCAGGAATGTTTTTATATATAGATAATGATGATGAGCTGGCTTATGTTTTATCACATGAGATTGCACATTCTGTCGAAGCTTATGGCGGAATGATTAAGTACATGGCAATGAATGCAAATTCTAAAAAATATGAACAAAAAGCAGATTTAAATGCTATAGATTATATGGTTAAATCTGGCTATGACCCAATTGCTGCAATTACAATGGGGAATAAAATCTTTGGAGAACCTGTATGGGACTGGGGTTGCACATATCTTCATCCAAAGGGTTCTAAAAGATTAATTGATATGTATAAGTACATTTACGTAAAATATCCTCAATATCTAAATTCTCCTTTAACACGTACTGCATCGTACAAAAACTTTGAGTACAGCATGAGAAAAGATATTTTGGAATTTCAACAAAAACAGAAAAAACGTAAGTTAAAACAACAAGAAAATGGGGATTTATAATGTTAAAGAAACTGATTTTAGTCTCAATTTTGCTCACGGGGCTTGTTTCTATGGCAGAGGAGGTTCCTGTTGTAATAACACCTGTCGTAAAAATTACAACTGCGGATAAAAACCTTCTTGAAGGGGATGCCGTTGATTTTAAAGATGTTAAAACCGGCGAAATAATTACAGGGCTTGTAAAAGAATTGACACCAAACGGTTTTGCAGGGCAACAAGCTTCCATATTGATAAACAATTTTAAGTACAAAAATTCCGACAAAAAACTGAACGGAGAAATTTATATCAAGGGAAATGAACACTTAAAATATCAAGAAGTAACAAATTATGGTATTCTTCCTGCCACTTATGTTATAAGAGGCGGTGAAGTTATACTAAAGCCCGAAAAGACTCAACTGGTTGTATTTTTCAGTGATTATATAAACTCTGAAAATACCCCTGTCAAAATAACTCCGGCACAAAAAATCTCAACAAGTTATGATGAAATTGAAGTCGGAGACAAAATTAAATTCCAAACAGTTAAGGATGTTTACAAAAACGGAAAATTATATATAAAAAAGGGTACTACGGTATATGGGCTTGTGGACTACGTTAGTGAAAACGGATGGGCTTACGATAATGCTCAAATAGATTTTAAAAAATTCTACACAAAAACTATTGACGGGCAAAAAATTGTAATAAACAGCCCTGTTTCAATAAATGGGTTTGATATTATCAAATACAAGGGTAAAAAAGTTGCTCAAGTTTTTAACTACTGTGGTGTACTATTCAGAGGGAAAGAGGTAGAGATTATCCCTAAGCAGGATAAAATAGAGTTTAATATCTGGCTTTATCCAGCAAAATAATTAAAAGACCTAAAAAAAGCTCCCTTAACGGGAGCTTTTTTCATGCTTTCTTAAAAACAATTTCATCATTATCGACGTCTATTATAACCTTATCCCCTCGCAGAAATTTTTGTGAAAGGATTTGTTTTGATAACGGGTTTTCAATTAACTGTCGAATTACTCTTTTTAACGGACGAGCCCCGTAAACAGGATTGAATCCGCGGGTTGCCAAGAACTCTTTTGCATCATCAGTTATTTCAAAATCGATTTCCTGATCCTTCAACAATCTTCTCAAATAATCCATTTGAATATCTACAATTTGGGTTAAGTCACGCATGTTCAGTGCTCTGAAGAATATTGTTTCATCTATTCTGTTTAGAAATTCCGGTTTAAACCTGCTCCTTAAAACTTCCAATACTTTTTCCTTTGTTTCTTCGAAATTAGAACCTGAACCCAAAGAATTTAAAGTATTTTCAAGAATAATATCACTTCCGATGTTGGAAGTCATAATAATCAACGTGTTTTTAAAATCAACAGTTCTACCCTTGGAATCCGTTAAACGTCCGTCATCAAAAATTTGCAACATTATATTAAACACATCCGGATGAGCCTTTTCAATTTCATCGAAAAGAACAACAGAATACGGTTTACGTCTAACAGCTTCAGTTAATTGACCGCCTTCATCATATCCGACATATCCCGGAGGAGCTCCAACAAGTCTTGATACATTATGTTTTTCCATATATTCTGACATATCAATACGAATAAGTGCATCCTCATCGTTAAACATAAATTCTGCCAAAGACTTTGCAAGCTCAGTTTTTCCGACTCCTGTTGGCCCTAAGAATAGAAATGTACCAATCGGACGTTTTGGATCTTTCAACCCTGAACGAGCCCTTCTTATTGCATCAGAAACTGTATCTACAGCTTCTTCTTGTCCAACAAGACGTTTGTGCAGTATTTCTTCCATATTCAAGAGCTTTTGTTTTTCACTTTCAACAAGTTTATTAACAGGAATACCTGTCCACTTGCTTACAACATTTGCTATATCTTCGTCATCTATTTCTTCTTTTAACAACTTATTATCTGATTTTTCTTTATTTTGAACAGCTTTTAATTGTTTCTCAAGTTCAAGAAGTTTGCCATATTTAAGCTCAGCAGCTGTTTGCAAATCTGTGTTTCGCTCAGCTTCATCAATTTTATTTTTTACTTGTTCAATTTCTTCTTTTATACCGGCTTCTCCTGTAATAGATGCCTTTTCTTGCTCCCATTGGGCTTTTAGTTTTGAAATTTTGCCTTCAAGTTCCTCTATCTGTTTTGTTAAATCTGCAACTTTGGCTTTTGCATCTTCATCATCCTCTTTTTTCAAGGCTTCACGTTCTATTTCAAATTGAATTTTTTGACGCATCATCTTATCAATCTCTTCAGGCATAGAATCTATTTCTATTCGCAAAGAAGAAGCTGCTTCATCTATTAAATCAATTGCCTTATCAGGAAGAAATCTGTCTGTTATATATCTGTCAGATAATTTTGCAGCTGCTATTAATGCACTATCTAAGATTCGAATTCCATGGTGCACCTCATACTTTTCTTTTAACCCACGCAAAATTGAAATAGTATCCTCAACAGAAGGTTCTCCAACCAACACAGGTTGAAAACGTCTTTCTAAAGCAGGGTCTTTTTCAATATATTTTCGGTATTCATTTATTGTAGTAGCACCAATAGTTCTTAATACTCCACGAGCAAGCATAGGTTTTAAAAGGTTTCCTGCATCCATAGAACCTTCAGTTGCTCCTGCTCCAACAACAGTGTGAAGTTCATCAATAAACATAACAATTTCGCCGTTTGAATCTTCTACCTCTTTTAATACTGCCTTCAAACGTTCTTCAAATTCGCCTCTGTACTTTGCTCCTGCGACCAAAGCTCCCATATCAAGAGAAACAAGCTTTACATCTTTCAAACTTTCAGGCACGTCTCCTCTTACTATACGTTGAGCAAGTCCTTCTACTATAGCTGTTTTACCAACACCTGGTTCCCCTATCAATACAGGGTTGTTTTTGGTTCTTCTGTTTAATACCTGAATAATTCTCCTAACTTCCTCATCCCTACCGATAACAGGATCTAACTTTCCTTTTCTTGCCAGGGCAGTTAAGTCGGTTGAATACTTTTCCAAAGCCTTCATATTTTCTTCTGCATTTTTATTATCCACTTTTTTATTACCTCGTATTTTTTTCATTACATTCAAAATTTTGTTTGCATCGACATTATAATTTTTTAACAACAATTGAATAGGACTGTTTTCCAATCTCGTCATCGCAAGCAATATTGATTCTGCACTGATAAATTCATCCTTAAATTCCTCTGATTGTTGCCCTGCAAGGTCTAATAACCGATAGGTTTGAGTTGAAAGAAAAATCTGTCCAGAAGGAGGGCCTGAAATTGTTGGGAATGAATTTATTATCGAAACAATTTTGTTAACAAAACCCTGTTCTAATAATTTCAATTCAGTCAAATAATCTTTTATTGCTCCATTATCCTTTATCATTGCAAGCATTATATGCTCAGGCTGCATCTCCGAATTCTTGTGCTCCTGCATTATTGCACCTGCAGAATTTAAAAGTTCCTGAGAATAATTAGTAAACTTCTCAAAATTTGGCATACACGTTAACTCCTTTACAAAAATATTCTATATTATCATTTTAACGTTAATTTTCAAAAAGTCATTGAAATTAATGTTTAATTAATGATTTAAAAAATAAAAATATTAAACGGAGTTTTCATCAAAAGAAGTTAAAAAAGCCACAGGTATCATACCAATTAGGGCCCCAAAATAATATAAAAGTATAACAGAGATTATTGTAAAAAGTACGGCTTTAAAAGAATTAAAAATTTTCTTCGCGTTTATAATTGCCAACGAAAGACCGACACCGTACAAAATTGAAGCTACAGTTCCAAATGATAATGCAAGTTTTTGAATATCATTAGAAACTACAGCCTGAGGGTAAATCAAATAAATTAAAATGCCACATATAAACCCTGCGACTATAGAACCAGCTATTGAATAAAACAAGTAAAACCCAAAAATTTCCGCTCCCGTACGTTTCAATGATAAATTAAATAAATTTTTAAACATAAACAACCTATTTTATTTCCTGCAAGATATCAGTTGATTTAAACTTTTTTGAAGAATGAATATCAATATAATTCTTCAAAAGTTCAAAACATACACTGCAAACTTTATCATTAGCCCTTTTATCATATTCGGATTCGTACTCAAAATCAAACTGTAAACAAGCATTTAGAAAATCTCTCAACTTGTGATGCATTACAATACTAAGCTTATGCATTTCGTTACATTCACTGCAAACTATCCCGCCCATGCCGGGAGAGAAATACATATTAACATCCTTTATAGGTTCTCCACAACACAAACAAGTATCAAGTTCTATCCCAAATCCGGATATCTGCATCATTTTCAATTGAAATTTTATAACAGCAATCATTATTTCAACATTTGTCGAAGCATTTGAAATTTTATCTAGAGCTTTGTAAAGTAGATCATATATCTCTTTTGAACAAGGATCATCTTCTACTCCAAAATTATTAACAACCTCTGTTATGTACATTGAATAAAAAATCTTATCCATATTTTGACGAGTTTTTTGAAAGGTGTTTAGAGCTTCTGCCTGACAGATTCTGTCCAGATTTTTGCCTTTATATAGCATAAGCTTATTAGCAACAAGCAAATCCATCCTTGCTCCAAGCTTACTCTTCGGTTTTTTAACACCTTTAGCAACTCCCCTTATAAGCCCTTTATCCTTTGAATACATAACAATAATTTTGTCAGCCTCACTCAAATTGTAAGCTTTTAAGTTTATTGCATCAGTTACAAAATTATTCATAAACAACTATCTCTAACTTAATTATTTCCCTGAAGGCCCAAATGTACCATGGAATACTCCCCTAAACATCTGTTGAAGTTCATTTTTGTTATCGGAATATGCCATAGCAACTTCCTCAGTAACCAATTCCTGTTCGTATAATCTGTATAACGAAGCATTCATAGTAATCATGTTATTGAAAGAGCCTTTTTTAACAAGCTCATATATATCTCCAAGTTTATCTTTTTCAATAAAATCTTTAACCGTAGGAGTTACAACCAGAACTTCACATGCAGGACGTCTTCCTGCACCGTTAGATATCGGAATCAATTTTTGTGAAACAGTTCCTCGAAGAACCTGAGCTAGCTGTGATCTGACAAAATCCCTATCTGAAGGCTCATACATATTTACAATTCTGTTGACAGTCTGAATAGCGTCATTTGTGTGAATTGTTGCAAAAACAAGGTGGCCTGTTTCAGCTGCCTTCAAGGCGGCAACAACCGTTTCTTTATCTCTTATTTCACCTATGAATATAACATCCGGATCCTGTCTTAAAGCATATTTGATACCATCAGGGAATGACGGAGTATCAATCAAAACCTGTCTTTGAGATACAATTGACTTTTTATTGGTGAAAATAAATTCAACAGGGTCTTCAATAGTAATTATGTGTTTAGGGTAATTTATATTCACATAATCAATTAAAGACGCTATCGTAGTAGATTTTCCCGAACCCGTAGGACCTGTAATCAAAACAAGTCCGTTATTCAAAGTTGCGAACTGTTCGATTGACTCGGGCAGCATTAAATCAGCAATACGCTTTATATTGTAAGGAATAGTTCTTATTACAAGAGCACTCTTACCAAGTTGTCTGCTTAAATTTACCCTGAAACGTGATACTCCCTTAATTTCATACGCAAAGTCCAAATCAAAGACCGCATTCACTTTCCCTTTAAAGTGATTCGGAAGCAATATATCATAAGCTATAGCAATATCATTTTCTGTCAAAAGCGGCATATCAACCTTTGTTATCTTGCCGTCAATACGAATAACAGGATGCTCATCAACCTGAAGATGAATATCTGAAGCACCTATTGCAACAGCCTTCTTTAAAAATGCGATAATATTAAACTTGCTATTTGAATAATTTTCCACGATAAAAGCCCTCTTAATAACATAGATTATAACATTTTTTAGCCTTTATGACAATAACATATTTAATGTAACAAAACTGTAACAATAAACTTAAAAAAAGGAAATTTTTATATGAAAGAATACTTTATATAAATGTAAGGGAAATCTAAAAATTAAAAGATTAATAATTGGATATTAAATAATTAAAAAGTTTCTTCAGTTAGTTTGAACGGGAAGAAAAGGAAAAGGTTTTATTTTATACTCTCTCTCTTAATATCCTCGTGTTTATTTAATGTTGCCTCAATAAGGCAACTTTTTTTTGCTTATTATAAAAGGACTTTCAAAGAAAAATTACTTTTTAAAGACAAGAAAGATACACAAAAATGTGTATCTTTCTTTGTATAATTTAATTATTTTAAACTGTAGTAGCTTCCTTGTGAGATTCTAAATATTTTACCGCATAAACTGCTCCCACAGCTCCATCAGCGGCAGCTGTTATAACCTGACGTAAAGGAGTTGTTCTAACATCCCCTATCGCAAATACTCCTTCAACGGAAGTTGCCATAGTTTCATCTGTTATAACAAAACCTCTGGAATCCTGCTGCAATTGACCTGAGAATAACTCTACATTTGGTGTCATTCCAATATATGGAAATACCCCATTAACAGCTAAATTTGAAACTTCTTTGCTTTTTACATTTTCTAACACGACGGTACTGACAAGATTTTCACCCTTAATTTCTTTTACAACAGAATTCCATACAAATTCGATTTTATCATTTTTAAAAGCTCTTTCCTGTACAATTTTATCAGCCCTAAGTTCATCACGTCTGTGAATTACGTAAACCTTATCGGCAAATTTTGTTAGATACATAGCCTCTTCAACAGCAGCGTTTCCGCCTCCGACAACAGCAACAACTTTATTTTTATAAAAAGCTCCATCACAAACAGCACAATAACTGACTCCTCTACCAACAAATTCATTTTCGCCAGCAACCCCAAGCTTCATTGGCTGAGCACCGGTTGCAATAATTATTGTACTTGCTTTAAATTCATATTCTTTAGTTATGATAGTTTTAGAAATTAAATCAACACTTTCTATTTCTTGCATAGGGAATTTTTTAACCCCAAACTTATCGGCATGCTCCTCAAATTTTTCCATCAAATCATACCCGCCGACAATTTGAAACCCGGGATAATTTTCTAACTCCAAATAATTTGAAGGCTGCCCTCCAAGCATATTTATATCAACTATAGCAGTTGAAACAGCTCCTCTTGCTGCATATATGGCTGCCGAAAGCCCTGCAGGGCCGCCACCCAGTATAATAGTGTCAAACTTTAATTGCTCCATATTATTCCTCATTTCCCTGTAATACTCGTTCCTGATATTTTTTCGCCCTTTAATATGTATAAGGCAGTATCTTTTTGAATTAATGAATTATCGTAAGTAGAAAAAGTTTCAAAAACTAATGTATTTATCCCTGTGAAAGTATTACCGTCAAGTTTTAAATCAACAGTATCTGTAAGAGTTTTGTTATCATAGTTTCCCTTTTTCGTAAACCTGATAATATTTCCATCAACATAATCAACTGTAACAGAAGCATCTGCCCCTGTAAACGGATTACTTAAATTTATGACGTCACCTTGCCTTGATAGGTTCCAAACTTCTACCGTGCGAGGACGAAAATTAATTCTATTTCCGCTCTGTTTATCAATTTTTGCGACAACTCGCCAGGTTCCATAAAACGCATTAGGAACTTTGTCAATAGAAATCCCGGCTTTCAATGTCTGGCCAAAAGCACTTGTCCCTAAAATTAACAACAATAATACAACTAAATTTTTAAAAATACTCATATAAATCCTAGGCCAAAGCCATTTTTTCTTTAATAGCCTGAGCAGATTCTTCGTAACCTGCCCTTCCCATTAAAGCATAAGTATAATTTTTCGCCTGCTCAACCCCCGGCTGATTAAAGGCATCTATATTATAAAGTTCTCCTGCTATTGCTGTTTGAACCTCTAGCATGTAAAGCAACTGTGCGACATTATATCCGTCAACTTTTTCAAGTGTAATGGTTACATTCGGCCTTTGAAAATCAGAAAGAACAACTTTGGTAGAATCCGCCTCCGCATTTATAAGCTGATTTATAGTTTTTCCGCCTAAATAACCGATACCCGTATATTCAAAAATCGGAGGAATTTCTAAATTATTATCAAATTCCTTCACACGTATAAAGTTAATAACCTTGTTGTTTGGCCCTTCGTTGTAAAGCTGAATCTGTGAATGTTGATCTGTTGCACCCAAAGCTTTTATTGGAGTAGGCCCAACACACACATCATTACCGTTTTTGTCCTTATTTTTCCCTAATGATTCTGCCCATAATTGAACATACCAATCAGAAACATATTTTAATCTGCTTGAATAAGGCATCATAACAGATAAATTCTTGCCTTTTCTGACATCCATAAGATAATGAATTAAAGCATTTTGAGCTGCGATATTTTCGTTTATGTCAGTATTTTTTAAGGCAAGATCCATGTCCTTTATACCATTTGTAATCTCATCAATATCAATTCCGACAAGAGCGAAAGGCAATAAACCAACTGCTGAAAATACAGAAAATCTTCCGCCTACATCGTCAGGTACAACAAATGTCTTGTAACCTTCCTGTTCGGCAATCTGTCTTAAAATCCCGGTTTTCTTATCCGTTGTAGCAACAACATTATAACGATAATTGTCACCAAGTTCTTTTTCCAAGCGATCTTTTACAATCATAAACTGCGACATGGTTTCAGCAGTAGATCCGGATTTTGTTATAACATTTACAAGAGTTTTTTTAAGATCCAGCATATCTAACAAACCGGTCATTGTATCAGGATCAATATTATCCAGAAAGAAAATTCTTGGTAAATTATTTCTTTGTTCAGGTGTCAACAAGTTCCAATAAGGTTTCAAAAGAGCTTCCGTAACAGCCAAACCTCCGAGTGCAGAACCGCCTATCCCGAGTACCAAAATATTTTCAAATCGGCCTTCAACCATAGAAGCATATTCTTTAACATACCAAAGAGTTTCTTCGCTGTAACCCAAATTCATCCATTGAAGCCATTGACCGGGTTTATCCTTGCGTTTGTTTAAATTTGCAATAATAGAGGTAATTCTGTCTTTGTAATTTGTAAATTCCTCTCTGATATTTAACCCGTTCTCGCTCCCAATAACGCTTTCATCAATATTTCGGTAGTCTAAAGCTATCATCTGTACTCCTTTTCAAAATAACCTTAATCAGAATAAGTACACCTTATACACTTATTATACGGAGTAAAGGAATTTAAACAAGTGCCTTAAAGATTTTTTAATAATTATTTACTACACGACAAGAAACAGAAATAAAGAAAAGTCCCTCATAGACAACTCAAACAACATATCTATTTTACTTGAATTTCAGCGTTGGGTTTTAAGCGTCTTTGACATTTCAATTTTTCTTCCAGTCTTTTTTGTTTATAGCCATATCCAGCATATATTGCAAATCCCATAAGCAGCCATAGAGGGAAATAAAGAGAAGATGTAGTTAAGAATTTCATAGAATAAACCATCAGCCCGCCACATGTCAAGATTCCTAAAATAGGGAATAATGGCGAGAATGGGACCCTAAAAGGCCTTGGTCTATCAGGATCAGTCTTTCTTAATATTAATACGGCAATACAAATTATAATGAAAGATGTAAATGTCCCAAAATTACAAAGTTCAGCAGATATACTCAAATCCATAAAAAACGTACATAAAATAACAATTATACCTGAAATCCAAGTCAAAACATGAGGAGTTCTGTATTTTTTGTGGATTAATCTCAAAGACTTAGGTAAAAATCTATCACGGCTCATAGCGTATAATATTCTGGTTGTTCCAAGCTGATAAATTAAAATTACAGAAGTCAAAGCACACAACGCCCCAATTGAAATCAATCCCGCAAACCAATCCTTTCCTATTGCACGCATAGCATGAGCAATAGGAGCCTGAATATCAATCTGGCCAAGAGGCACATTCCCTGTTAAAACAAGTGCCACACATATATATAAAATTGTACAGATAACAAGAGTTCCTAATATAGCTATAGGCAAATCTCTTTGAGGGTTTTCGGTTTCTTCAGCAGTTGTTGAAATAGCATCAAACCCGATGTACGCAAAGAATATCAAAAACGCACCCATAAAAATTCCTTCAAACCCGTTTGGAGCAAACGGCGTCCAATTTTCAGGCTTTACATAAAATGAACCGACGATAATAAATGAAATTATCATAAACATATTCACACCAACCATAACGCTGGCAAATCTCGTTGATTCCTTAACCCCCTTTACAAGCAAAATAGTCAAAAGTAAAACTATAACCATTGCCGGAAGGTTTATTGCAAAAGGGATTTTGTCAAAAATAAACGGCATCTGCGTATGCGGATCAAGTCCATACTTATCACAATATGAAAACATAAATCTGTAATCATTTCTTAGCCACATAGGGAAATTTACGACAAAATCAGGAAGAATGTGTTTAAAACCTTTTAAAAACTGGACAAAATACCCTGTCCACGCACAGGCAACAGTAATATTACCAATCGCGTATTCTAGCATCAAAATCCATCCGACCATCCAAGCCATAAATTCGCCCATCGTTGCATAAGTGTAAGTATAAGCACTTCCGGCAACAGGCATCATAGCAGCAATTTCACTGTAACATAACGCAGAAAAAACGCAAGCTATAACTGCCAAAACCATTGAAACAACAATAGCAGGTCCTGCTCCAACACTTTCAGGTCCACCCTGAATTGCAGAGCCGATAATAGTAAAAATTCCCGTACCAACCACCGCTCCAATACCCAGAACTATTAAATCAAAGACATTCAATGTCTTTTTCAGTTCTGACTTTTTGCTTACAGCAATCAATTCATCGGGGCTTTTTTTCTTAAATGCATTATATAATATCGACTTTAATTCCATTATTTCATCATTTCTTGTTTTTTAAGTTCTACTTTTTCATTATGAATTTTGTTTTCATTTTGTCTGTTTCTAACAAAACCATACAACAAATAAATTATTGCACCAATACCCAGCCAAACAGGGAATAAAAGAGCAGAACCTGATGGCTGCATTGATTTGTAAACCATCAAACCTCCGCAAATAATTATTCCTAAAGAAGGAGTAACAGGTGAAAACGGCACCTTAAATGGTCTCGGTCTTTCTGGATCTGTTTTACGTAATATCAAAACTGCAACACATACAATTATGAAAGACGTAAATGTCCCATAATTACAAAGTTCAGCAGCGACATCCAAATTTAATGTAAGAATTCCGACAATAGCAAGTATCCCTACAGTCCAAGTCAAAAGAGCCGGAGTCTTAAACTTTGGATGTAACTTTTGGAACCTTTGGGAAATAAAGTGATCTCTGCTCATTGCATACAAAATTCTTGTAGCAGCCATCTCCAAAACCAAAAGCACTGATGTCAATCCGGCCAAAGAACCCAAAGAAATCAATCCGGCAGCCCAATTCATATTTAGAACCGACATACAATATGCCATTGGAGCCTTTAAAAATGCTAAAGGTACAGCAGAACTCGTATCCTGCAATCCTGTCAAAACAAGAGCAACAGATACATATACAATCGTTGTAATTATTAAAGATCCGATAATTCCGATAGGTAAATCTTTTTGCGGATTTTTGCATTCTTCTGCAGCAGTAGCCAGAGCATCAAATCCGATGTAAGCAAAAAATATCAAAAAAGCACCCGCAAAAATTCCCGCAGCACCGTTTGGTGCAAAAGGAGTCCAATTTTCAGGTTTTACAAAGAAGGCACCTGCAACAACAAACAAAGCTATCACGGCAATTTTTATAAATACCATCAGCCCTGCCATTTTAGTAGAATCTTTTGTACCTCTAACAAGTATCATTGTAATAAGAAGCACAATAACAATAGCAGGTAAATTAATACTTACAGGCATCCCAAACAACATTGGAAGATGGATATTAGAATTGTCAGCAGCTAATTTTGTTGCCGAAAAAACATCATTTACAAGCCAAACAGGCGGGTTTGAAAGCCAAGAAGGCAAAACCTTTTCAAAACCGCTTAAAAATTGTATGAAATGGTTTGACCAAGCACAAGCAACGGCAATAAAACCAATTGCGTACTCAAGCATCAAAACCCATCCGACCATCCAAGCCGCAAACTCACCCAAAGTTGCAAAGGTATACGTATAAGCACCCCCTGCAACAGGAATCATAGTTGCAAATTCAGAATAACAAAGAGCCGAAAATATACAAGCAACTGCAGCTATAATCATAGAAACCACAAGTCCCGGCCCTGCACCAATTATTGACCCGTCAGAACTTCCTGCAGCAGCAATACCAACAACTGCGAAAATTCCTGAACCTATGATTGCACCTACACCTAAAATAATTAAATCCCAAACGCCTAAAGTTTTTTCTAAACCTTCTGCCTTTGCTTCAGCAAGCATCTCATCAGGATTTTTAATCCTTGTGATAGTCCTTAAAAAATTGCGAGTAAATGTCGCACGGTGAAATTTTTCTGCCATCTATTTTCCTTATATTATTATTTACAAAGAGGGAATCCCATTTCTTCTCTTTGTGCTACATATAGTCTTGCAACAGCAGAAGCCATTGTCCTGACTCTGTTTATAAAATTAATTCTTTCATCCTTACTGATTACGCCTCTTGCATCAAGGAGGTTAAATGTATGTGAACATTTTAAAACATAATCATAAGCCGGCAAAACAAGCTTTGCACTAACACAATTATCAACTTCTTTTTGATATAAATCAAACATTGTAAATAAAGCCTTAGAATCACTGACTTCAAAGTTATATTTAGACTGTTCAATTTCATTTTGCAGGTAAATGTCGCCATATTTTAATGTATCATTCCACATAATGTCATATACAGATTCCTTATTTTGAAGATACATTGCAATTCTTTCCAAACCATAGGTAAGTTCAAGAGCTACAGGTTTAACCTCAACTCCGCCAACCTGTTGAAAATAAGTAAACTGAGTAATTTCCATACCATCCAGCCAAACTTCCCAGCCTACACCTGCTGCACCTAAAGTCGGAGATTCCCAATTATCTTCCACAAACCTTACATCATGTTCTTTTAAATCAATTCCCATAGCTTCCAAACTTTTCAAATAAAGCTCTTGAGCATTATCGGGAGAAGGTTTCAATATTACCTGAAATTGGAAATAATGACCAAGACGATTTGGGTTTTCGCCGTATCTGGCATCAGTAGGTCTTCTGCAAGGTTCAATCATTGCAGTATTCCAAGGTTCAGGGCCTAATGCACGCAAAAACGTAGCAGGGTTCATTGTAGATGCACCCTTTTCAATATCATAAGGCTGCTGAATTATACAACCGTAGTCAGACCAAAATTTTTGTAAATTAAAAACCAATTCCTGAAAGTTCAAAGCCATACCAATTTCCAATATATTGTACTATTTACACTCATTCGTGCGGACACAATAACATAGCCTCACACGTGCTTTTTTCATCCTACGACTAACATAGCAAAATTGCAAATTTATGTTTAAAAATATTAAGTTATAAATACAAACCTATTCCAAAAGATACTTTGCAGAACAACATACACCGGACATAACTTCTCCTTCACCGGCCTGCCCTGCAAGATAAACTCCAGATTTTGTTCCCTTATCGGGTGAGCACTCACAAGTATCCCCATTTTGAGCTTTATTAAAAGTTCCTACCGCTCCCATAGCCTTTAGATAATGTTGATCTGTTTTGATATTTGACGTTACTTTTATTGCAAAAACATCACGGCCAAATTGATTTGGACCTTTCTGAAAATTATTCACATCTACAACTATCCAAGGACCTCCATGGCTTTCTCCTAAATAAACAACTGTACCATCATTCAACAAAATTGAAAGTCGACCTAATAAATTATAACACCCAATCCCATATGGATAATAAGAATCCGGCTGAGACTTGCTATTTACTCCTAAAGGCCTATAACTGCAAGATCCATTTGCTGCACCTACCCATTTAAACTTAACATCCTTTCTGGACCAAGTTGGATAATTGTCACATAGTTTATTAGACGGAACATAACTTGTACTAATACCACAATAATCAGTGACTTTCAACTTTGTTTGTAGTGCATCAACAAATTCATCTGTATAAGATTGCCCGTTACAATTACCATCTTGAGTGTAATTGCATATAGTCACCCCATCCGCTAAAACTTCATTAAATGCAGTATTTATTACAGAATACTCTTTTTTCCACTTAGCAATGTTTTGTTTATTTTGGATTTCCGGGATTACTGTTGTTAGTGTTAATACTGCTACAACTCCTATCACACCTAGGGTTATCAATACTTCTGCTAATGTAAATCCATGTCTTTTATAATAGTGATGTTTCATATCACTATTATAACATTTGTTTGTTTTTTTACAAGCCTTAAATCCGGTGGTTAAGCTCTGAGTGCCCCCCCCCCGAAGTTTTCAAAATCCTCTTTTTTCATAAATCAGCTCCTCTACTTACTCTACGGACTTATTATAAAATATTTTATAATTTTTTTCAAGCCTAAGGGACAGGATCATATCCGCCTTCATTCAACGGATGACATTTAGAAATTCTTTTCAAGCCAAGCCAACCACCTTTTAAAACCCCATATTTTTCTATTGCCTGACGCGTGTATTCAGAGCATGTGGGGTAAAACCTGCAAACAGCAGGAGTATGTTTGGAAATTTTTTGATAAACAGATATTAGAAATAAAACAATTTTTTTCATGTGACTTTTTTAACCCTTTTGAACACAAAAATTTTATTCAACAGCGTAAGATTCACCTATGGTGTCTATTGCCTCAACTTTGATATCCGTAATCAATTCCGAATAAGAAATTACTACAATCGTTGGGATATGACGTTCCAAAAGCTGGTAAAGAGGTAATCTTATTCTTGGAGAGCACAAAATTACAGGTTGTTGGCCGCATGCCTGATGTGCCCGCATCAATGTAGTCGCTGTAGTTTCAATAAGTTCTTGTACCTGCATTGGATTTAGCAGGAACATTGTACCAAGTTCTGTTCTTTGACAGCTGTCATCCAGAATTTTTTCCCATTCCGGAGAAAGAGTCAGTGCATACAAAACTTTGTCATCACCTACATTTGCAAGACAAATTTGACGTCCCAAAGCGGCTCTTAAACGTTCTGATAATATATCAGGTTCTTTTGAGAACCTTGCATAATCGCAAAGTCTTTCAAACACAAATATAATATCTTTGATAGAAACCTTTTCTCTGATAAGGTTGACAAAAATTTTCCTCAAATCACTTGTAGAAATGATAGTCGGTACGAGGTCGTTAACAAGAGTAGGGTCTTGAGAACGAACAAGTTCCATAAGTTTAAGAACATCAGTTTTTGTCATAACTTCATCAACATGTTTTCTCACACATTCTTGAAGGTGAGTAACAATAACATCTGTTGAATCTACGGCAGTAACTGAACGGGCTGTTTTAGCTTCTTCAGGAGAAATCCAATACGCCTGAGTTTGGTATGTAGGGTCAATACCGATTATTGCATCTTGCGGAACATCCTTTTTCATAGCATCCCACTGATCAGCAATTACCATTAATTTGCCGGGATAAACATACCCTGTTGCAACTGTATTTCCACGAATTGATATCATATATTCATTTGCATCCAAAGCAGATGAATCCATAATTCTTATGTTAGGTAAAATATATCCGAGTTCATCCGTAACTCTTTGACGTAAAGCTGCTATTTTCGCCAGCAATTGACCTTCCTGATCAGGATCAGCAATAACTAAAAGATTGGAACCAACCTGCAAGCTCAAAACATCAACACCTAAACGCTCGTACATTCTGTTCGGGTTAACAAGATCCTGCATATTCTGACGAACATTTTCCAATTGTCCCAACTGCGACTGAACATCAGCATTAATAAGGGTTGAAAATCCTGCAATGAACAATCCGACAGCAAATAAGAAGAATGGCAAAAACGGAAGTCCTGTACCTGCCCAGAACCAAGTATGTCCTGTAATCGCTAAGAAGAATAAAAATAGCGAAGCCAAAAACAAAGCATTAGGCTTGCTTACAATTTGGGCAGTAACATCAGTACCTAATGAACTTGCGGCAGATGAACGCGTCATAAACACACCGGCTGCAATGGACATAAGCAAAGAGGGAAGCTGTGATGCCAAACCGTCACCTATTGTTAAAACTGTATATTTTGAAACAGCATCTGCTATAGGCATTTGGTTCATTAAGCAACCGATACATAAACCGCCGATAATATTAATCAAAACAATAATAATACCCGCAATAGTATCACCTTTTACAAACTTCATAGCACCGTCCATGCTACCAAACAAGTTTGACTCTCTTTGTAAATCTTCACGTTTTTTAGTTGCCTCTTCAGGGGAAATCAAACCGGCGTTAAAGTCTGCATCAATCGTCATCTGTTTTCCGGGCATCGCATCCAACGCAAATCTTGCAGCAACTTCAGCAATACGTTCAGCACCTTTTGTGATTACCATAAACTGAACAACTGTTATAATAAGGAAGATTACACCCCCAACAATCATATTACCACCGGTTACGAATGTTCCGAAAGCGTGGATTACTTCTCCGGCTTCACCCTTTGACAAAATCAATCTGGTTGATGCAATAGAAAGAACCAGCCTAAACATTGTTCCGATAAGAATAATTGACGGGAATGATGCCAGTTCAAGGGTTTTCTTTACATACAAAGAAATCATCAAAAGCACAACACCCAAGGCAATATTTAAACTTATACAAAAGTTAACAACCCAGTTTGGAAGTTCTACAAGCAACAGAACAATAAGCAATAACACAAATATTGCCATAAAAACTTCACTTAAATTTGTTCCTCCGCCCTGTGCGGCCTGTTCTTGTGCCATCAAATTCCCTTCAATGCTTCACTTATTACTGACAATTGAGTTTCAATTGTAGCATCTATAACTCCGTTTGTAGTTGAAAGAATACAACCACCCTCCATTATCGTCTCGTCAGGAACTATTAATACTTTTACTTCCAAACCTGCAGTATTTAATAATTCCGGAATTTCTGATTTCAACATGGAAACCTGCAACGGATTTACATTCAATGTAATTTTCGACTCTTCTCTGGAAAGACCTTTTAGTATTCCGTAAAGATTTTCCAACATTATTGAAGAATCTTGTTTTATTTCTTTTTTAATAATTTTTTTTGCAATATCAAGACTTATCTCAAGAATGCTTGGGGCAATATAATCAAAAACCTCCTGTTTTGCAGACATAAATGAAGAAATAGCATCTCGAACTTCAGCTATATCTGTTTTTGCCTGATCCAATCCTTCCTGATATCCTTCTTTTGCAGCAGCTTCTTTTATACTCTGAGCCTCTTCACGGGCACGAGAAATAAGGTTTCTGTCATCTACTCTTCGGAAACCTCTTCGCCTATCCCCGCGTCTTCGCTCTTGACGCTGTTTGAAATCTATATTGTCAAGGTCAAACAAGTCAATTTTATCTTCTTCAACCTTAACTTCAGGTTCTTTCCCAGTCTGTTCTTCAACAACCTCCTGAACAGGTTTAGTTGATTTTTTCTTTATAATCATGATTAATTGTATTATACACTATCTTCAATATGTGTGGCAATAATATTTGCAACTTTTGGTGGCATTTCTAAATACTCACCCTCTAAAGCCGTAAATACAAACCGTTTCACCTTTACTCGTTCTGCTCTGAGGACTCGTTCTAATTGTGATTTATCTAAATATTGCGAAACATTTTGAATTTTGTTAACTATTTTGGAAGGAGTTAAATCTTGATGTGCTGTCGGTATAGAAGTTTTTATCTCTTCCAGACAACGCATTGTAATACTCGGATCTATTTTTTCTCCCAAATCAGGCATTCCCATGAATTTTATAACTGAATTTGCATCATCAGGATTAAACTTGTTAAGAATTGTTTGAACTTTTTCCTGCTTCATCTTCTGGAACAGAAGTGCAAGTGTTGCAAGCTTAAAGACCTTTGAATCCCCTGACAAAGGATCTTGGGCGGGCGAAGAAGGAGCCTTCTGGGGAGAATGTTCAGCCTGTTGAGGGCCTTCAGACATCTGGGCCTGAGCTTGTTGTGCTTCTTGTTGAGCCTGCATTTGTTCCTGCATCATTGCATCAATATTTGACTGACTTGCGGCTTTTTCCATTAAACCTTCATCAATAAGATTTTTATCTTTCAATTCCGCGATACAATCCAAGTAAGTCTTTTTTACATGATGTTCTATTAATTGTAGACACTGGTCCTGAGGCAAACCTTGATGATAAGCATTTTTTGCAATTTCAAATATCGTAAAAGCAATCTTCTGCATTATCGGATCCCAATATTGCTGAGGGATGCCTGAACGTATCAAGTCTACTGATTTGTGAAAAGACCATTCGGCAATGATTTGTGTAATCATCATCGCCTGATCTAAATTAAAATTAAGCTGAGTATCATCATTTAGAGCTTGACCGGCAATAGTTGAAAAGTTTAAAAGAGTATTCGCAACATAATTTCTCTGGTTATCGTTAAAGTCCTTTGGGATTAACTCCAGAGACTGCTGAGCTAAATTTTGTGCAAAACCTTTGTAATCAAATCCTTCTATCGCCATTTTCTATACCACTTTTAGTCTAACATTTTCTGATATCTTAATTACCTTGCTCTATCCAGCTCTTTATTTTTTCGCCCGCTTCATCATCATCAGTGTCAGACAATTCGGCAGAAAGATTTGATAATGTATCAACTAATTGATCTGAACTTTGTTGAGGGATATAACCTCTTTGTTGTTGTTCTACAAGGCCTTGAGCGAGTTCCGATTGTCTTTCCGTTAACTGTGCTGCACGCTGATTGATATCCATTAATTGTTTTTCTTGTTGAGCAGTTTTTTGTCTTAATTGTTCAACTTCACGTCTGTTTGCATCTTGAATCTGCTGAACCTTATTCGATACTGCCTTGAAGACTATAACTAAACCAATTGCACTTAATGCTATAGCAAGCCACCATGGATTTCCTGTCTCATCCGGTTTTGGAAGATTTGCAGGTCTGTCTGACGCTAAATAAGGGTCAGTTGAATCAGAAAATGCAATTGATACATTTTCAGGATTAGCTTTTGGGCTGGCTGCTGTTGCGATTAATTCTTTTAACTCTTCCAAAGTAGTGTTTGCTGGCAATGCGTTCTTATCAAGAGTAACAGCTATTGAAATATCTTCAACTACACCGGGTTTTATGTATTCATTAGTTTGTGTTTTTGTAACGCCGTATTGAGTTTCAGTTGCTGTTCTTGAATAATTCCTATTCTGGCTTGAATCTGACGAACCGTTTGGTAAACCATTCGGCAGATAAACACTCACTGCATTAACATTTCTGTTTGTATCATTTGTTCTGTCGCCCAAACCTTCAGAAAAAGTTTGTTCAGTAACCGATGCTTTTCTGTTCGGGTCATAATCTATAGTATATTTTTCAACGGGTGCTTGACGTAAGAATGTACTTACCGTAGCAACATAGTTACCTTGACCGATTAGTCTGTCCAATTGTTGGTTAACTTTTGTCGTCATGTATTTGTCGTTTTCTTCAAGACGCTGAAGCATTTCATCTTCTGCATTCATTATGCTGTGATAAGTATTCCCGTTAGTATCTGTTATAGCAATGTTTTCAGCAGTAAGCCCCGTAACACTGCCAAGTAAAAGATTAGATATTGCCTTAACCTTTAACTGATCAAGCTTTGAAGCTCCTTTTGCAAGCGTTATTTGAACTGTCGCAGTTACAGGTTTCTGCATAGAAGTAAACATTGTTTGTTCAGGAATTGAAATAAATACAGAAGCATTATCAACACCGTCTATTCTTCTTATTAGTCTTGAAAGCTCTCCATTTATTGCACGTGATAATCTTATTTTCTTATCTTCTTTAGTTGATGTAAAATCCCCTTTATCAAAAATTTCCAGCCCGACATTTTGATCCATAAGTCCACTTTGAACTATCTGAATTAAAGCTAAATCTCTATCTGTTGTGTAACAAGCTTTTCTACCTGTTTTGCAATCGCCTTTTTTAAGGTACAAAATAGATTTTGTACCATCAAGTCTTCTGCTCACTGCTATATCATATTTTGCCAAAAGAGCCTGGATTTCAATTGCTTTACCTGCATTATCAGTTGTTAAAAGGTCAACATTCTCCTTCAAAGGCTCACCGGTAACCTCGGTTCCTCCTGAAGTTTTATTTGACGAACTCACCATACCTAAAGTAATAAATAAAGCAAGCAACAAAACTATACCGCCTATCAAGCCGTATAATAAAGGTTTATTCTCCAGTATCTTTTGAAAATCCATTCTTTGTCCTCTTTGCAAGCATTTGTAAATTTTTTACAAATTTTGAAATTTTACCCTTGTCTGTTTTTTAATTTCCTAATCTTAACCTATTTTACACCTGAATTTGCATAACTTTGTCATACGCTTGTATGACTTTTCCCGTAATTTGAGTTGCAACATTGATACTTATTTCAGATTTTGCCATTGCAGTCATAACATCATGAATATCAACATTACCATTTCCAGACATTACATCTTTTAATAAGTTGTCAGGTGCATTTAATTCTGTATTCAGATTTTCCACCAATCCTGACATAACCTGCTTAAAATCAGGGGAAGCGTTATCTTCTACCCTTGACATTCTAACAGAAGGGGGCATACCAGTATCAAGTTTAGTATGTTGTATTCTGCCCGCCAAATCATACTGAGGATAAAAACTGTCCATTAAATTTACCTGCCTTTCTATATTTATAATACATTATATTTGTTGATTTTATACAGGTAAAAGATAAAAATCCTCCAAATTCAGTAGATAAAACAGAGAATTTAAAGCAAATTTACTACCTGACAGCATTAATTTAATGATTTTTGGTAAAAAAGCAAAATTTACATAACAAGGATTTAAACATTACCAAGGATAATTTTCAGGAATTTTCCAACCATTTTTCATTATTACAGCAGCACAAGACTTACTTGCGGATTGATAAGGATTATTCTTATTACACTCTATATATAAATTAGCCCTATTATTAGTGATACCATAAGGTAAAATTGCATTTTTATCCTTATGCACTGAAAATAAAAAAGTGGTACGCCAAGTCTTTTCACGATTTCCTGAATCTTTTGCATTCGGATAAAATGTTATCCAAGTTCCTGAGATATTAAATGAACTTCCATCTTGTAAAAGCACCTCATAACCGGTTGTGGGCCATACTGCCCAGGAATTTTCTTTTGTTTCCACATAAGAAAAATATGGTTCTAAATATTTTTGCCAAAATATTTTTGAGCCTTCTGAATCATACCATCCATTATATACCCAACCCTGCATACTACCATTCTCTTCAACAGACCTTCGCAGTGCTTGATTAAATGTTGAATAAAATTTTTCTAATTTTACCTCTACACGTTTTTTTTGATAACTTTCTATTTTGGCAGGTATAACCAAAGCAGCAACAACTCCTATAATTCCAAGAGTTATTAAAACTTCTGCAAGGGTAAATCCTTGTTTTTTATAATAGTGATGTTTCATATCACTATTATAGCATTTGCTACCTTTTTTACAAGCCCCAGACTGGTTGGTTAAGCCCTGAGTGCCCCCCCCCCGAAGTTTCTAAAATTCTCTTTTTTCATAAATTGCTCCTTTTGCTTTTGTACTCTGTTAACAATTTTTTAGTATCTAATCCTGTTCAAGCTCGCGTCTGATATCTTCCACAGTAACATGCAATATCGGAGAATTTTCATCCTTACGCAAAACCACATTTGTTATACCTGATTGGACAATAAAACGCTTACACAAAATACATATAAAATTATGTCCCCAAATATACATTGTAGCGCCCTTACATCTGTCTTGACCTGCTTGGATAATAGCATTCTGCTCAGCATGGATTGAACGGCAAGTTTCATATCTTGTACCTGATGGAATTTTATTTTTTATCCTGTAACATTCGCCTCTTTCATAGCAAGATTCAACTTTTGAAGGTGTTCCATTATAACCTGTAGCCTTTATTTTCTTATCTTCGCCTACAATGACTGCCCCAACTTGTGCTCTTATACAATTCGATCTGCTTGCACAGGTCTTAGCCAAGTCTAAAAAGTAATCTTCCCATGATTTTATTTCCATATCCTGCCTCTTTCTTTGAAATCTTAATTCTTAAATACATAATACATTCAAAAATTTTCACTTGCAACATTAGGTCTAATCTTTTTTAAGTTTGCTTGACACTGAATTTTTGACAATCTATAATTGCATAACTAAGCAGGTGAGAGATGTTTGACATTATTGAAAGAATAAAATACAAAGAAGGGTTAAGAATTAAATTTGGCGGTTATGTATTATCACTTGAAAGAAATCGTAATGAAAAAGATTTCCCCAAAATTTTGAAGCAATGGTATAAGAAGAGGACAGGTAAAAATTTAAATCTGGAAAATCCTAAAACTTTTAATGAAAAAATTCAGTGGCTAAAACTCTATGACAATTCTCCCCTAAAAACTAAACTCGCGGATAAATACTTGGTTAGAGAATGGATAGAAGAACAAATAGGCAGTGAATATTTAATACCTTTGCTTGGAGCTTGGAATAATTTTGATGAAATAGACTTCGACAAACTTCCCGAAAAATTTGTACTAAAGGCAAACCACGGCTCACATTGGAATATAATTGTTAAAGACAAATCTAAACTGGACAAATCAAAAGCCAAAAAGAAATTTGACAAGTGGATGGCAAGAGATTACGCATTTAAAGCAGGACTTGAACTTCAATACAAAGGGATAAAGCCCAAAATTATAGCTGAAAAATTTATTGAAGACACTAACGGGGAACTCAATGACTATAAAATAATGTGCTTTAACGGAGAACCAAAATTTGTTTGGGTTGATTGCGGGAGATATTCAAATCACACAAAAAATATTTATGACCTGGATTGGAATCTTCAACCGTTCAAGATGACTTATCCTATATCAAAAACTCCAATAGCACGTCCGGAAAATCTTGATAAAATGATTGAACTTGCAAAAATATTGTGCAAAGATTTCGCATTTGTCAGAGTTGATTTTTATAATGTCGATGGAAAAATTTACTTTGGCGAAATGACATTTACATCAATGAGTGGTACTGATAAATTTGAACCGGAAAAATATGACCTTGAGCTTGGTAATATGCTAACTTTACCTGAAAAGAAAGGATAATCATGAAATTCTTTGAAAAAGAAAAAATCGGCAAAAGAAGAATTATAAAAATTCTGGGGATAAAATTTGAATACAGAGCCGGTAAAAGTTATAAGCTCGCTGAAATTAAATCTTCAGGCGTAACAGAAACAAAAAGAGAACAAAAAGTTATAGTATCTCTAACATCTTTTCCTGCAAGAATAAAATACATAAGCAAAACAATCAGTTCACTGCTTGATCAAACTTTAAAACCTGACATGGTTATTCTATGGCTGGGCAATGAGGAATTTCCTAATAAAGAAGAAGATTTACCAAAAGAGTTGCTCCGATTGAAAGAATACGGACTTACTATAAAATGGTGCAAAGATATAAAATCATTCAAAAAATTTATCCCAGCCTATAAAGAATTTCCAAACGATTTGATAGTAACCGTTGATGATGACATATACTATGACAGAAACATGCTTGAAATTTTATACAAATCTTACCTTAAAGAACCACAGTACATCCATTGTCACAGATGTACAAAAATATATTACAAAAACGGTAAAATTAAGGCTAAAGCAGGTGGAAAGAAATATTATAACTATCCGTCATTTGCAAACAAACTCTGCGGCATGGGTGGTGTAATTTATCCTCCGAACTCTCTTTATAAGGATATTACAGACGAAAACCTATTTAAAACTCTTTGCCCTACAAACGATGACATCTGGTTTTGGCTTATGGCAGTTTTGCAAGGAACAAAAGTTAAAGTTGTAAAACATAATATCCCGCAACCGGCGGAAATAGACGAAACTATTGACGGGCCTTGTTTGACAAAAATCAATGATCACGGTCAGAAACTATTTTACAAAGACCTTGAAAGTGTTCTAAATCACTACCAAGGTCTTGAAGAAAAAATTAAAGCCGATATGAAATAATTACTGCCTGTAATTTCTTATACCTGTAGTAATCATTGCAATACCGTATTTATCACAAACATCAATTAGGCTTTGGTCTTTAATTGAGCCTCCCGGTTGTATAATCAAACTAATTCTTGATTGAACAGCTGAATAGATACAATCTTCTGCTGTTAGCACAGAATCCGATGCCAATACAGCCTCTTTTGCCCCGTCGCAGGCGTAGTTTAAAGCATTTTCTACCGCAGAAATTGCGTTAGTTTGCCCCTGAGCTATGGCCACCGCTTTAAAATCTCTTGCAATTACTACGGAATTTGTCTTAGCATGTTTTACTACTTTCCAAGCAAAAACCGCATCTTCAATTTGTTCTGCTGTAGGTTTTTCTCTTGTTACTACTTTGAATTTATCTTTATCCAATTCACTGTTATTACTGTCTTGAACCAGTGCTCCAAATGGAGTTAGAATAATTTCTTCAACTGTTAAACGTCTATATTCTTTCAAAGATGTTTTCAGTTTAACAAGTTTTATATCAGGATTGTCTTTGAAAAGTTCCAAAGCTTTTTCGTCATAATCCGGAGCCACAACAACTTCGACAGCCATTGAATTAATATGTTTTGCCACCTCTTCATCAACAGGTTTGGAAAAACCAACCACCCCATAAAAAGAGCTAACCGGATCACAATCAAAAGCTTTTGTGTAAGCTTCATATAAGGAACGCCCGAGAGCAACACCGCATGGTTTGGTATGTCTGATAATTGCTACACAGTTTACATCATAAAACTCACTGACAACATTTACAGCTTCAGTAATATTTAATATGTTATTAAAAGTTAGTTCCTTTTCATTGACTACTTCATAATCAACCATCCTGCCAGTCTTATAGACCGCACCTTTTTGGTGAGGATTTTCACCATATTGCAAATCTCTTAATTTCTCAAGACTAAATGTCTTAAAAGGTTGATCTCCGGATTGTTCTGCGAACATTAAAGAAACAGCCCTATCATAGTTGGAAGTTGTATAAAAAGCTTTTGTCGCAAGTTTCAATCTCCCAAACTCATTAGCATTCAAAGCTACATAATAGTCTATTTTATCAGTTATTACAGTAACATTCTTATAATTTTTTGCCCCAGCCCTCAAAAGAGTAATCCCTGCAATATCAATTTTCGATATAACTTCTTCTGTATCACTTGATTCCAGTGCTAATTTTTCAAAAGGGCATAAATTTACAACTACCATATCAAAAGGTTTTATCGCAACTCTTTCCAAATCACTTAAAAGCCTTGAATCATTACTGTTTGCAAGAACTGCAGCTAACAATGTTTCACTTAAGGCGTTGTAATCTGCCGTCAAAAGCCCCGATGTATTAGAGAATTCAGCAGCATCAATAACTTCGATTCCTGCATTTTTCAGAACCTCAAGAGTTTCTCCCGGTGCAACAATTTCATAATCAAATTTTTCGACCAAATTTTTTGCAAAATCTATTAATCCTACTTTGTCATACACACTAATAAACGCACGTCTTTTCATTTTTACCCAAACTTATCAGATAATAAGCCCCTTTCTTATTCTACTATTTTCTTATTATAGCATCTTAATTCAAATTTGATGTTTTCTTAGCATTTCGTAACTATTTTGTGAATTTCTTGAAATAATTTTTTTGCTATATTATAATCAATTCTGAAAGAGGTAGATAATGGTAAGCAACAGAATTACAGAAGGCGTGGGCAAAAAGATTGTGGAAGCTCTCAAACAGCAATCTGATATTGAAATTCAAAGTGTAGTCGAAAATCCTGCTGATGAAGATAGTCTTCCAAACAACAGTTCTGATATTGAATTTGTACATGAAGACCAAGATAACAATTCTTCCGAATATAATAACCAAGAGGACTTGAATTTACACTTCGATAATGGAATCGAGAACCAAGCTCAATATAATGTAAATGATACCATGACATTTACACCTTCTTCTACGATTGGAGATTCGGATCTGGACAATTTTGAAATTCCGACCAATATAGCAGTTTTAAAGCAGTTGATAACTCAACTTCCGGCAGGTGTGTCAAAACAAACCGGAGCACAAATTATTAGACAAACAATGGAAGCATTAGGAATTTCAATGAAGAATGTACTTCAAGAAGCTCAACAAGTGCAAGAAAGTTTGAATAACTCTTCAAGAGAGTGTCAGGCTTCTATTATGGAATATAAAAAACAAATTGGCTTGCTTGAAAGACAATCACAAAAATTCCAAAAACAATACGCAGCACTAAATGATATAATTAGTCTTTTCATTCAAACAAATATATAGTTAAATTATTTTAGTGAAAATGTTAAAAAAAATCGGTTATTTCTAACCGATTTTTTTATCTATATGTAAAAGATGTTTGAATATTTTTGTCTATCATACCCTGACAAGATTGATATTCAGCATCAACCATCTTAAGTCGTGATTGATATTGAAGCATTTGAGCATCTAATTTCTGTTCAAGAACTTTTAATTTGGCCTGTCGTTGTTGAAGCATTTTTGTTGTTGGAGAATCAGGATCAAAATCATTTCCAACTTCCATCAAATCACTGGACGCTTTTGACAAACCCATCTTAGCCTGGGTAATCAACATTATCTTATACTCCAGATCCAATCTGGTCTGTTGAAGAAATAATAACCTAATCTGTGAGTTGACTAATCCCATTTTTTTTCCCTTATCTTGTTTCGTTGAGGTGACTACCCCTTAAAAACATGTGTTGATTATTTTCGGCAATCAACTGTTCCATTTTTTGAAACTGATGGCGGTGGTAATTTAATCTATACTGTGCCATCTTTCGTTTCTTATTCATTGTCAAGAATTCTTTCAAACTTTCGACAAATGAATTCGTCATTGCTTTTATAGGGTTCTTTCTTATTAGAAAGTTTTTTGAATATATCAAGAAATCAAAGAGTCTTTTTATATTCATCTCTAAAGTATCACGAAGCATTTTTCTCCTTACACTTTAGACCTACATGTATACTAAAACAATTTAAGGACAAATATTGCCATGTTTGTAAATATTTGCTTAACATGTCTTAACTATTTGCAGCCTAAAGTATTTTTATTCACCTTCTTTATTACGGATATTTTAATAAAAACTTTAATGAAATAAAAAACTTGTAAAATAATTTTACAAGTTTTGAATAGCTTTGCTGTCACCTTCAATGGATTCTTTCAACATCTTTTTAACAACATCCCCTTGGGTATCAAGCATTTTGCAAACAGTTTCAATATTTCTAACCTTATTAGAAAGAATTGTATCAGCATTCGCCGTAATGTTTCCAGTAACATTTTGATAGGCTGCAAGAGCAGCAGATGAAGTACCTTGCATCAAATTACCCATTACAAGTGCAGGTAAACCGTATTCACCTAAATACGGAGCAGCAGCCTGCATAATTCCACCCCATCCGGAAATAACACCTGCAACGGGAAGAACTAAATTCTTCATAGAAAATCCGTAACCGTTAACAGCACCAAGTCCATAACCTGCGGCACTTGCAACATCGGCAATTCCACCAATACCGGAAGCATAACCTGTGGCAACACCGGTATCAGTTCCCCAACCGCTGACAATTGAAGATGCACCGCCAGTTGCATAACCGCTTAAACCCCAAGATATAGGAGCAGCACCGTTTGGAAAACCCGAGTAATTATAAAGCGAGTCAATCCCGTAAGAAGAACCACCGCTAAAACTCGATGCATAAGAAGTTCCAGGTATATTCATTGCATCCGACGCACCAAATACCGTCGCAAATGATGATGGAGCAAGTAAGCTTGCAAGGTTGTACAAGAAACCTCCCGTCATACCAAATCCCGAACCCAAACCATTACCAGAAACAGTCAAGTCTCGAAGTTGATCATAAGTTTCCCACAACTGAGCCTTTGCATCTCCACTTGCTGAACTAAATTTATTTGCTATCACTAAATAACTGTCATTTTTATAAGACATCTGAACCTCTTATCGCTTTAATTATACTATTCAAAAGTTTTGAAGGTAGACTCAATATTTTTATCAATTACTTTCTTTACAGCTTCCATTTCAGTTTGTAAAGCTTCCTGTTCGGTGTCAAGCTGTCTCAAACGCAATTCCAGAGTTCTATCTTCTTCCTGAATTTTTTCAGTTTTTGCATTAATATCTGCTATCTTCTTTTCATAAACTTGCATATCATAATTATACTGATTCATTGCATCTTGATAAGCATTATCATCAGTAACAGTTTCAGTATTAACCGCAAATGTCGCAGTAGAATCTTCAAACCTTATACTTTGAGCTCTTCCTGATTCATCAAAATCTACAAATGCTTTTTGAGTTCTTTCAATCTTTGTCTCAACATTCTCGGCATAATAAGATATTAATTTATTTTGATTTTCTGTAGGCTGGGTCGGATCAGGTCCTGATATTGCTGACGCCGTTAAATCTTCCAAACTTGCAAAATATCTTCTACCTTGATATTCCCAAGTGTAAATACTGTCAGATGATGCAAAATTTTCATCAGGGAATTGCTCACATATCTTGTCATAAGCCAGTTTTTGCTCTGGATCAGTTTCATCATAAGCAGACAATTCGCAGTTACCTACGTAAGTTGGTACACCTGAGTTCACAGAATAAGTTGTTGCATCAGCTGTTCCTGCAATAGCGTTATCCAACTGATCTTTCGTAGTAAAATTCATTACACCATTTGCATCAGTATATGTAAAAATGTTAGCAGGATCTTCATTTGCTAAATCAGCATAATCTTGACAAATTCTCTCAAAATTATTTCTCTGTTCTTCTGACATGGGATCGTAAGTCTCAAGAACAGTACCATTTACACTGTAAGTTCCTTGAGCAGGATCATAAGTAATATCCCCTTGAGCCAAAGTATTTTCCGCAACGGAAGTTCCCAAAACAACTTGAGGATTTGAACGTTTTGTCTGAATCCCTGTGTATACATCAGCATTATGATAGTGAGTAACTAAATAATTATAATCAGGGTCATCACTTATTGGAGTCATACTGGTAATAGTTTCACCATATGTTCCATCTTGATATGAATATTGAACAGTTGTATAATCCTGAGTACTTGGAGATGTTGGAACCTCTAAAGCAAGTAACTCGTTAAATGCATTGGCACTTTGATTTGCTAGAGCCGTACGAGCTTGATTTATCTGTTGTCCTTCATATTCTACATTTGTTTTTCTTGCTGTTAAGCCTAAATACCTTGCCTGCGAAGCTGCCATACCCATAATGGTCATTCTCCTTCATGTTATAATTCTACCTTACAGTTTTTTTATAATGACATTTTTATGAAAGTCAATATTTCTAAAAAAATTATACGGTATTAATTAAAATAAATATATGCTTTTACTTGAAAAATCATTCATTTGAATGAGTAATTTTAAAAAATTTCATAAAAAAAATGGGGGGAAAACTTCCCCCCATTTTATATCTGAAATTTTTACTTATTCATCAGCTTCAGAATCTTCTACCTCTGAATCTTTTGACTCAAACCTATCAGGGTTTACAGTCAAAGCAATACGCTTGTCTGCCGGATTAAATTTTAAAATAAATGTATCAATCTTATCTCCGACTTGAAGAATACAATCCTTTTGGTTTTGAAGTTCAACAACTTCAGCATGCGGTAACAAAGCTTCTACTCCAGGGAAAACCTCCACGAACGCCCCAAAATGTTTAATTCTGGTAATCGTTCCTTCAACTTTGTCACCTTCATTAATTTGTTTCTCGGCTTCGACCCATGGATCAGGTTCAAGATTTTTTAAACTTAAAGAAACTCTTTGTTTATCGTGATCTACAGCTATAACTTCAACATCAATTTTATCTCCAACACTTAAAATATCTGTTGGGTGATCAATCCAACGCCAAGAAAGCTGAGACAGAGGAAGTAAACCATCTATACCGCCTAAATCAACAAAAGCACCGAAGTCAGTAATCCTTACAACGTCACCTTTTACAACTTGCCCGGGTTCAATTTGAGAAAATACGTTTTTTCTTGCCTCTACTACCGAATCATCATAAACTTTTTTGTTAGAGAGAATAAAGTTATTTTGTTGTGGTTCTAACGTAAGAATTTTCAACTCAATTTTCGAACCTACTTCCAAATCACTTTCCTTAGCTCTTAATTGAGAAGAAGGCACAAAACCTCTGACTCCGGAAACCTCAACGAGAACACCGCCCTTAACTATACCAACAATTGTTCCAAGAATTGTTTCATCTGCTTCTTTAGCTTTTTCAAGTTCTTTCCAAGCATAAGCAAGGTCAACTTTTTTACGAGAAAGAAGGAATTTTCCATCTTCATCTTCTTCTCTGATAATCAAAAACTCATATTCTTTACCTTTTTCATATTTTTGTTCAATATTTTCATCTTTATCAACAGCTTCACGAGTTGGAACAACAGCTATAGTCTTGGCACCTATATCCACCATAACTCCCTGGCTATCGTATCCACAGACTATACCCTTGACCAAATCACCTTTCTGGAACTTGTAATCATATTTTTCTAATAATTCTTCAAAACTCAATTCTTTTGATGTCATTTTTACTCCATTGTCATAAGACACTATTATTCTAACCTTGCGACTATTGTAACAAATGTTTAAATATTTGTAAAGTTTTTGTAAATTTCTTTTACAGATATTAAGCACACAGAAACAAAAAAGCAACAGAATGATATAAAATACATTCCGCTGCTTTCTTTTTTTACTTTCAGAGCGAATTTAATGTAATATTTATTTACAATTATGCTTTCAATGAATTTATTAAGTCAATAATTGTTTTTTCTTGAATTTCAATCTCCGCAATTCTTGCTTTAGTTTGTTCTATCAAGTCTTGCGGGGCATTGGCTACAAACTTAGGATTGTTTACTCTGCCGAGCATAGACTTCTTTTCACTCGTGAGTTTATCTAATTTCTTTTGCTGTCTCGCAATTTCTGCATCCAAATCAATCAAATCTGCAAGAGGTAAAATAATTTTTGACGCAGAAACTACTGCTGTTGCACTTTTTGGTGGAACAGGTGCATCCATATTTGCATAAGAAATATTTTCTACACGTGCCAAACGTTTTATGTATGCTTCTATTTCCTCAAAAATAGGTTTTTCATCCTTTTCTGCTCTTATTTCAATATCACATTTGATTGAAGGTGAAATATTGAAACTTTGACGAACATTACGTAATGATGTAATTGTTTCAAAAACAAGTTCCATTTCTTGAGCTTCTTTAGGAAATTCAAATTTTTCCTTAAATGTTGGAAATTCTGCAACAATTAGAGCTTTCGCATCAGTTTCTTTTGGAATTAACTGCCATACTCTCTCTGTAATATGAGGCATTATAGGATGAAGCATTCTCAAAGACATATCAAGAACATATCTTAAAACTCTTTGAGTATTAGCTTTTAATGCATTATCCTGCAATTGGATTTTTGCAATTTCTACATACCAATCGCAATAAGAATTCCAGAAGAAGTCATATAATACATGAGCAACCTCTCCTATTCTAAATTCTTTTATATTATCGTTGACCTCTTTTGCAGTTTTATTCAGCTTATCTAAAATCCACTTATCAGCAATTGTCAAATTATCAAAATCAATCTCTTTATTATCAACGCCATCAAGGTTCATCAACACAAACCTTGAAGCATTCCAGATTTTATTGGCAAAATTTCTGCCATACTCAAATCTTTCTTCGCTCATTTTGATATCCTGACCGCCATAAGTACATAAAGATGTCATTGTAAAACGCAAAGCATCACAACCATATTTATCAATAATTTTAACAGGATCAATCGTGTTGCCTTTAGATTTAGACATTTTCTGGCCTTTTTCGTCACGAATAAGTCCATGGATATAGACGGTAGAAAACGGTGCTTTACCCGTAAATTCTAATCCCATCGTAATCATCCTTGCAACCCAGAAAAATATAATATCAAAACCTGTTACCAAGGTTGTTGTCGGATAAAACTTTTTAAAATCAGGTGATTCTGTATTCGGCCAACCCATAGTTGAAAATGGCCACAAGCCTGATGAAAACCAAGTATCAAGAACATCGCTGTCCTGAGTATAATTTTTCGGATCCGGATTTTCTTTTGCAACAACCATCTCACCGGTTTCATTATGGTAATAAGCAGGGATTTGATGTCCCCACCACAATTGACGAGAAATACACCAATCGCGAATATTTTCCATCCAGCCAAGATAATTCTTTTCCCATCTGTCAGGTACAAATTTTATTCTTCCATCTTTAACCGCGGCGATTGCCTCTTTTGCCAACGGTGCCATTTTGACAAACCACTGTTCTGATAATAACGGTTCAATTGTTGTTCCGCAACGCTGACACTTTCCTACATTGTGTTCATGTTCTCTTGTTCTTAACAAGAAATTGTTGTAAGAGAGCATTCCGATTATCTTTTCTCTTGCCTCATATCTATCCAATCCGTGCAATTCCGGTGGAACTTCCTTACAAGCTTTCATTGTTCCATCATTATTTATTACCCAAATAGGATTGAATCCATGGCGTTTTCCAACCTCAAAATCGTTTGGATCGTGTGCAGGAGTAATTTTTACAGCACCGGTTCCAAAATTTTTGTCAACATATTCATCAGCAATAATAGGAATTTCTCTTCCTGACAACGGAATAATAACTGTCTTTCCGATTAATTCAGAATATTTATGATCAGATGGATGAACGGCAATTGCAACATCTCCGAAAATAGTTTCAGGTCTTGTTGTTGCAACAATGATTGCACCGCTTTCACCTTTTAAAGGATAAGAAATTTCCCACATATGCCCTTGTTCTGTTGCATATTCCGTTTCAACATCAGAAATTGCACTATTGCAACGAGGACACCAATTTACGATATATTTTCCTTTATAGATAAGTCCCTTTTCATACAACCTTACAAATACTTCTTTAACAGCTTCAGAACACCCCTTATCAAATGTGAAACGTTCTCTTGAACGATCGAAAGAGGCTCCCAAACGTTTGCATTGATCAAGAATGGCTGATTTATGCTCATTTGCCCATTTCCAAGTTTCTTCAAGGAACTTTTCACGTCCTAAATCATATCTTGATAAACCTTTTTCTCTTAATTTTTTCTCAACAACATTTTGAGTTGCAATTCCTGCATGGTCAGTTCCGGGAAGCCACAAAGTCTCATAACCAGACATTCTGTGATAACGAACTAAAATATCCTGTAATGTCTCATCCAGAGCATGCCCCATATGAAGAACTCCGGTTACATTTGGAGGTGGAATTACTATAGAATATGCAGGTTTTTTGCTTTCTGCATCGGCCTTAAAATACTCTCCATCTTCCCAAAACTTATATATTTTTTCCTCTGTTTCTTTGGGATCATAAACCGTGGGTAAATCTTCAATTTTCGTTGCTGCCATAAAAAAATCCTTCTTATTAATATAATTATAATATTAAAATAGCATAAACAAATATATTATGGTATAAGTAATACCATGAAAAAACTTTTGCTAATACTAATATTACTTACTCTACCACATAAATGTGAGGCAATAAATGTTGGGGAATACCTTAACAAACCATACATTGGAATATCTTATGAAAAAGGATTGACTCAAGAAATTCCATTTATTTTAGTTTTTGCTAATTCTAAAGACGTTTTTTCTATTATGAAACTACTTCCGATTGGTGAAATGGTTTATGACGAATTTAAAGGCAAGTATAATTTTTGTATTTTAAATACCAAAATGCAAGAAAATGAAGAACTTTTTAACGCTTTTAAAATTGATGAAAGACTTCCTGTAATGGTTGTCATAAACCCGAAAACTCAAACATTTTACCAAATTGACAAAAAGCATTTCAATAAAAAAGATTTGAGAAAAATCTTAAATCAAATGTACATAAATATAATCAGCCAATAAAAATCTTACCAAGGATACCCCTTAGTAATTCGCCAACCGTCTTTTGCAATAACTGCAGCACAAGCTGTTCCAACTCCGCCGTGTCCACCTGAAGTTGTTTCTTTGTTACAGGCTCTGTGAGAACTTGCACTTAATAATTCATCGCGAGTTTTCCCAGCATGAGGAGTTCCTGATTCTCCGACACCTCCTGGATATAAACCCGCACTATACTTTTTGGTCCAATTTAGTGCCGTTGGAGAAGAATGATTCAACAAATAAAAAGCAAATATATCACGCCCCAAAGTATTTTTACCGCTATTGCCGTTTATATCTACCGTAATCACAACCAAGTTTAAAGTCGTTTGGTTCATCATTACAATCATACCATTATTCAGTATAAAACTATACATTATGCCGGCATTTTTTTCTCCGTTTAATTCATAATAGCCTCGAAAATACCTGCCATCTTCCATCTTACTTCTTATACATGCCACACTATCACATATTTCTGATATTTTTAAATACGGCACTAAATATTTGTTTGCAAAATCCTTGTATAGAAGAGAAAAATCCCAACTGTCAATATCTCCGTTTTCACTTATCGAATCATTTATAGCCTGACTTAAAATAGAATATGCAGCTTTCACTTTTGCAGCTGTCTCTTGTTTTTCATAATTTTGAATTAAAACAGGAGTAACAATAGCCGCAACAATACCTATAATTCCAAGTGTTATTAAAACTTCAGAAAGAGTAAATGCAAATCTTTTATAATTGTGATGTTTCATATCACCATTATAGCATTTGTTATCTTTTTTATAAGACTTAGATTGGTTGGTTAAGCTCTGAGTGCCCCCCCCCCGATGTTTTTTAAAATCTCTTTTTTCATAAATCTGCTCCTTCTATTTTTTCTTCCACGATTATAATAGCATAAAAAAAAGAACAGATAAAATCTGTTCTTTTTTACTTAATACAAATAATTTTATTTGCTTATACCTTAGGAATAGAATTTGCAATAATTTCCATTTCTTCCAATGAAGCATAAACTGCATGACATCCACAGTCAACATACAATATCTGGCCTGTTGTACCTGTTGAAAGATCTGATGCTAAATACAAACCTGCTTTACCAACATCTTCCAAAGCAACATTACGGTTAAGCGGAGATTTTGCAACAGCTGCCTTAAGCATTTTATCAAAGCCTGAAATACCTTTAGCAGCAAGAGTTTTAACTGCACCCGCAGAAATACAATTAACTCTAACACCTTTCTTACCTAAATCAGCTGCCAAATATCTCATAGAAGATTCTAACGCTGCTTTCGCAACACCCATTACGTTGTAATTTGCAACAACGTATTCAGAACCCAAATATGTAAGAGCAAATACAGAAGCACCTTCATTCAAAATAGGTTCTGCATATTTACAAAGTGTAATCAAAGAATATGCACTAACTCCCATTGCTAAATCCCAACCTGCACGAGAAGTATCAATGAATCTACCTTGTAAATCTTCTTTTGCAGCGAATGCAACAGCGTGAACAACAAAATCTAATTTACCGTAAACTTTTTCACATTCTTTAAATACAGCTGCAACTTCATCTTCTTTTGTAACATCGCAGCTCATAATTATTTTTGCACCCATCTCTTCAGCAAGAGGTCTTACACGTTTTTCCATAGCTTCACCGGCATATGTGAAAGCTATGTCAGCACCGGCTTCATAAAGTTGGCGGGCAATAGCATAAGCAATTCCGTGAGTATTAGATACGCCAAAAATTACACCCTTTTTACCTTCCATTAGTTTCATAATTTATACTCTCCTTCTTAAAACATACCGAACTAAAATACTCAAATATTTTAGCATAAACAGAAATTTTAGGCAAATAATCTCCACTTTTGTAAAAAACAGAAAATAAAAAGCTTATTAAATATTAACAAATGTAACAAGTTGCAAACATGCTGAAATCAGGCGTAAAAGAACTTTTTTATATATTTGAGAGAGTTTAACACGAGAAGAGAACTATGAGCGTTAACAACGTATACAACTCAAATAAAATAAGTGCGATTAAAGGCTCGATATCAAAAGCAGCCAAAAAGACTATCGCAAAACCTGAATACATGCAAATGACAGGTTCAATTTTTAACGCTCCTGGTGTAAAAGACACAACAAAAACAGAAAAAACATTAGCATCACTTAATGCAGAAAGAAGTCTTGAAGATCTTGATGGAAATACAAGTTCAAGCAGTTCACAAACATCTTCTACTACTAACCTTCAAAATATAAGCAGTGCTGCGGAAGGCAAAGCCGCAATAGCTGATGCTGAAGCAAATGCAGAAAATGTCCGCGGCTTAACTTCAGACACTCAAAAAGACGCTGACAAAGTTAGTAATCTTGGCACAGAAGCAACTAAACTTAATGCTAAACTTGTAAAAGATAATAAAAAATTTGAACAAGAATTTAAAGCTCAAGAAAAAGAAATAAAAGAAAATACCAAAGAACTTCAAAAGCTCGTAAAAGAATCAGAAGATGCTCAAAAAGATATTAATGATGCTCAAGATGAGCTTGAAACAATACTTGGCTCAAACTCATTTACAATGGGTGGCGGCGAAGACGGAAGCTCAAGCGTTGATAATGACCGTGTAAAAGAACTACAAACAATTATAGGCTCAAGAATGTCAGTAGTTCAATCTAACGGAAGAGTAATATATTCACTTCAAAGAAGTTCCTCAAGAACTTTGAAACAAATGAATTCAACAAACAATGCCTACGTAAGAACTCAAAATGTAAACCAAAGTGCAATCAAAGAAAATCAATCAACAACCGACAAGGTTATTGAAGTAGCAACCACAGTAGAGCAAATATCTGCATTGACAGCACAAGGTGGCCAATTAATTAACTACGCAGGAAAAGGATTGGTTATACTTGGGGAAGCCTTAGCGGGTGTACCTTGTGTAGGGGCAGCCGTTGCAGGAGCACTTATATCAGTCGGGTCAGTTATGCAGAAAGTCGGTAACGTAGTGGAAGTTGTCGGAAACTACGGACAAGCAGCCGCAAATTTAACAAAAACAGTAGCCTACGCAACAGATGGTAATCTTGCAGGTGCCTTCCAAAGTGCAGCAGCAGCATTACAATCAGGAATGGCAGCTGTACAAGGCACAACAGGAATGAAAAAGAATTTTGCGGCTATTGATGCCGAAGCAAGTAGAGTTACGCAAGAAGCAGCTGCAAATAGAGCTGCAATTGACATTGTTAACGAAAAGATTGAAAATGGAGAAGATCTTGGTGGTCTGACAGAAAAACAAGCCAGAAAAGCCGTAAGTAGCGACTTACAACAAAAAATGGCAAACGGCGAAATAACATTTGAAGAAGGATCAAGCCTGAGATCCAGAATAACTAATTTCACTGATAAAGCAACAAACGCAGCAGGAGATAGCGGTTCTGACATTCTTAACCAATCATTTAATAATGTTCAAGAAAACTTCAGCAACACACTTAGCAGTCAAGGACTAACATACGATAAGGCAACAGGAAAAATTCTTGACAGTGCAGGCAGTGAAATTAACAAAAAAACAAGAAAACAACTTAATAACCAGATTGCATCAAGTTACAGGAATGTAAGCTCCAACTCTAAAAAATCGTCAACATCATTCTTAAATAAAATGTCACAATGGGGTTCTTCACTTCAAAGTATGGCTGCAATGTTCGGAGCATACGGAAATCAAAACGCTTACAACAATTACCAAACGGCTACAAATTCAAATTTCTACCTTGATCAAAGAACTCTTGATATTATGCAAAGTAGTCAACGAAGGAGAATGGCTTTAAGCGGGTTATATAGATAAAAGAAGCTACAAATTCAAATATTTATAGCTTCTTTTTTTATTTATTTTAATTTATTTTTACTTATTTAATCCAAGATAAATCATTACCCTTAGCTCTTGCTGTAGCTTCTTCTTCCAGCATAATATTCATATACAGAATCTTATTTGCTGTTGCCTGGTCAAGATTTATAAATTCCGCTCCCGCACGTCTGCTGTTTGCAGAAACAATCTTAACATCAGCTGATATATTTAAGTTTCCGTAAGAAATTTGAACAGGAACTACATCACCAACTTTTAAATCATTATGGTGTGTAACAGCAATACCTCCTCTTGAAATATCAAGAAGTGAATCAATTTGATTGTTTTGTGCGAGTTGAACAGGATTTCTGTTATCTCTTACGCTAAAACGCATATACTGACGTTTATCAATAGAGTTTACATTGTAATCAACAACTCGCTGTTTATAGGTATATTTACCCATATCTTCACCAGTTATGTCTGAATCACTGTCTGAATCACTGTCAACATCAGTATCAGTATCCGTATCTGTGTCGTTATCAGTATCCGTATCAGCATCACTGTCACTGTCATTATCATTATCACTGTCATTATCAACATCTGTATCGGTGTCTGTATCTACGTCGGTATCTGTATCTGTATCAGCATCTACGTCTGTATCAGTGTCAGTGTCTGTATCATTGTCAATATCAGTGTCTGTATCATTATCAACGTCAGTATCAGTATCTGTATCTGTGTCTACATCGGTATCGGTGTCATCGTCACTATCACTATCATTGTCATTATCAGTATCATTATCGACATCCGTATCTGTATCTGTATCTACATCGGTATCTGTGTCTGTATCGGTATCAATATCAGTGTCCGTATCAATATCTGTATCGGTGTCAACATCAGTATCAGTATCGGTATCGGTATCAATATCGGTGTCGGTATCATCATCATTGTCTGTATCATTGTCACTATCGGTATCGTCGTCATTATCACTATCGTTGTCAATATCAGTGTCCGTATCTGTATCTATGTCGGTGTCTGTGTCGGTATCTGTATCAGTATCGGTGTCGGTATCTGTATCGGTGTCAGTATCTAACGGTACATCAGGTTCATCATCTTTCGGAACTACCAAGTTATCATCATCTTCTTCTGTACCTTGTTTGTCACTGTCATTAGAACCATTAACACCGTCATACCCTTCGTCACCACCTTGAGAACTGCCACCATAATAGTAATTACGTTCCTCTTCATTTCTACCAATAGCGGTTACATCATCAGGACGAACGGCTTTTGTTCTTATTGAAACTGTTTCCCCTTCTGATGTAGTAATTTCGCCGGTTCTGTCATCTTTAACAACAGTTGAAGGATTAAATTTATGTCCTGTTGAATTTGAAGGGTTTTCATTTGGAATTTCACCTCTGTTATTACCCATGTTGAAGTAATAACCACCTGCGTATGCATTATCGGCGACAAGCGTCAAATCTTGCTCTGAGGATGGTCTTCCTTCTCCAAGACCATCTATCGTACCATTTTTAACGATTATTGTTGAATCTGCACGATTATCCCAATCTGTTCCAAGATCTAGGGATGTAATTTTAACTTTTTTCGGGTGAATATTTTTATTTGGTCCATAATAATCTTGAGAATATGTTGGAACTTCTCCAAGATTTTCAATATAAATATTCTTACCACGAGTTGTCAAATTAATTTCATTTGCAGCGGTTGTTTCTCTTACATATGTGTTACCCGAAAATTCAGCATTTATGCTGCCATTTCTTGATATTAAGCCGCATACATTTGTATCAAGTTTTTGGCCATCTTCAGAATCCAAACCTTTAACATTGATATTATTAATTGCAAGCATATCAACACCATATTTTGCATCAGAAGAATAATTCAAATTTGAATCTATATTGCCAAATTTTCCTTGAGTTTGCCTAAAGGTTAAAGCATTATCAGCCTTACCAATATCACCGCTTGCAATGATTGAAATTCCAGCACCTTCTACATTTGGTTTTGTTGCATCTGATGAAGCATTGATTATATCGTAGGCCTTTGAACCTTTAACGGAGCTATCTGCAAGCAAAATAACTCTGCCATCTGCTTTTATTCTGTCAACATTCATGTTTTTATCTATGCTTGCAAGGTTAACCAAAGAATCATTTGAGCCTCTTGTGCTAACAACATTAACCTTACCATCTACTGAAATATTGACAGATTTTGTCAAATCACGAGAATCTGTTCCTATACCCGTGCATACTCCACCGTCACAAGGGCCAACTTCTTTTCCAACAGAACCATTTTCAACATTTATATTTAAATTGTTACCTGCTTTTATTAAATTTGCAGTTGTACCATAATTTAAAAGGTCACCGTTTAAAATTTCAATATTTACATTATTTTTTGAATTCAAATAGTCTTTTCCGGAATTGTAGCCTATTACAACATCTGAATTTTCGTTATATATATTAATGTCATTGGCATTTACAATCCCTTTAACATTTATGCCGGAAGTACTTTCATTGTTGATATTAACATTTCTATCAGCACTAACTCTGCCTGTACTTTCTATATCTACACCTTTAGAACCTGAGTTATTAATATATAAACCGGCTTTTTCTGAATATACCGAACCTTTTATATTCACACCGCCGTCAGTATTTGAAATAACTATATTCGGCGTATATTCACCACCTGCATAACGATTTACATTATGGATATTGCCATCAATTTTTATACCCTTCTCGCCTGAATTATTTATATAAAGACGGTCGTTTGTAGTAATTTTACCAGTATTTGTAATTTCTATACCGGAATTACTATTATTGTTAACAATAGATGTTTCTTGTGTGAGACCGTTTGCCTTATTAGAAACTGTTCCTGATATAAGTATTCCGTTATCACCAGTATTTGTTATAGCTAACAAGCCGTTAGAATCATATTCAGTATTGTCCAAATTGCCGGAAATAACAATTCCTCCTGCGGTATTTTTGATATTCACATTACCCTTGTTTGTTACGTTTCCTGCAATTGTTATACCGTCTTTACCGCTGTTAGTTATCTCCAACCTATTGTTGTTGTCTATAATACCTATTGAATCAATCGTTACTCCTGAGCCTCGGTTGTTAATAAACAATCCTTCAAGCTCATCATTTCCGCGATTTATAACAGAACCTGAAATATTTACAGCACCATTTGTATTATTAATTGTCGTACTTCCGCCGGCATTAGAAACAATTCCGGTGATATTTACTCCGTTAGAACCGCTATTTGTAATTTCAATATCACCATTTTTAGCAATATTTTTTACAGTTCCCCCGATGCTTGTCCCACCGTTTTGCCCGTAAGAAGTAATAACAATATTCCCGCTATCATTTGCAAAAGAGCTGCCCGAGACAACATCACTGTTTACCAGCTGATTAAACAGATTCTCTGCTTGTTTATTTGAAAGTATTTTCGTTGCGTCATTAACACCGGCCAAAATCTGAGCATTATTTGCTATATCAATATTAGCAGCATTTATATTGACAAAGTCACGAGCAAGAACTTTACCATCAATTTTTACAGTACCTGTTCCCGGAGCACTCAATATATTTTCATAATCTTCTGCTAAAGTCGGGTTATTAACACTTCCCTTAAATTTGTCATAAGTTCCTTGATCAGGTGTCAAAACAGATAAGGAACCAACATTCAAAACTCCTGAGGCACCAACAACCATGCCGTTAGGAGATACAAACATAACTCGCCCGTCATTAAATGCTCCGTCTTTATTTACAGAATTTACAATACCATTGATATTTATCGTATTATCAACCATATTAACAAAAGTTGATACATCCTTACCTTCCATGTTGAATATCAAATTGGCAATATCGCCTTCACTAAGGTTAAAATTATTGTATTTTCTGAATCCCACATCACCATTAACTGCTGTCGGGTCAATATTAAAAATTCCATCATTTCCGGTTACACCTGTAATTTGGGTAGCAGCTACCTGCAAACAAAATGATTGCTGCAAAAAGAAACAAAATGTTAATGCTGATGCAACTGCCTTTCTTTTAGCGGATTTAACCTGAATCATGTCTATATTCCTTTCGAGTTGTTCCCTAATTTAAAATAAATTCAATCTTTAGTTTTATAATTTTATCAAGAGAAAAGTTCTTTTTCCATTTTTTATTACAAATACTTAATATATTTGCACACATGCTATCAAGTAGGAAAAATACGTAAATAAATTTTCTTGCTAGATTGTTAATAATTGTAAATACAAATTCTAGCTGACTTGTTTTCGTGAAAGTAACCAGTAACTAAAGTAAAATATACACATTAAAAGAATCATCTCTGCTAAAGCAGAAATATGGAAATATTTATTAAAAATGCAATAAACAATGACAAAAGGTATTGCAGAAATAACCATTCTTCTTATAACAGAAGATGGATAAATAAGTTTTAAACCCGGTAAAACAATAATTACACTTAACAAGAAATATAAGAAATTTGCACCTAATGTTGCAATACCGACACCTACTAACCCATATTTTGGAATCAATAAAATATTTAAAACAACACCTACAATCCCTGAAGTTAATTTTATAATAAAATCAATATATGTCTTATTTGCCAAATGATACTGCAAAGTTGTGTAATCAGTTATTGCCATAAAAAATGTTCCGAAAGCAAAATAAGGAATCAATTTAAACGCATCCAGAAACTTATCATTCGATGATAACATACTTACATAATCTGTTGCATACAAAGAAATTACAGTTATTATAGGCAATGCAATAAGAATAAAATAGCCGGTAAATCTTGATATTATCGGTCTTACATCAATTCTTTCTTCATACATATTAATTATTCTCGGAATTGCAGCAACAGTTATTATAGAGAAAATTGTCATTAATAAAGGAAGCGTCAGGCCATAAGCAACTCCAACAATTCCAACTTGTGAAAAGCCATGAATACTGTTCATAATAAACTTATTACTTTGATTGATTATCCAAGCACTCAAAGAAGTTGCGGCAATAGGTATTCCATATTTTACAATAGGAAAAACAGAATTCCATTCAATCTTTTGCAGTTTAAACCAAGACAAAATATTACTTTGATATATGAGTAACAAATCAATCAACGATATTGAAACTCCCATGCCTAAAAGCAAAGCTATAGCTCCAAGATGGAAGAATCTTACAAAGAATATTGACAACAAAATTGTTAAAAACTGATTTATAATTGTCGAAAATGTAAAAGACATTGATTTTAACTGAGCTCTTAAAAGTTGAAAAAGCAAAGCCCTGATAGCAACAGGAATTATTAAAACAAGAATTGCCAAAAAATATTTTACCGGAATATGGAAAAAATCATAAAAATTTTGCCTGAAAGTTAATGCAAGTACAAACATTAAAAATATGTTTGTAATAAGCATTGTCACAAGTGTAGTCAAATATTTAGGCATATCCTGCATCATTTGATGATGTTTAAAAAATCTCAAGCCCGAAAGACCAACCCAATCAGAAAAAATAATACACAAAAAAGAAAGTAGTGCGATAGACAAAGAATAAAGCCCATATTGATCAGGAGATAAAAGACTTGTATAAACAGGAACAATAATTGCATTCCCAATCATGCCTATTATCTTTGAAGGCGAATACTTCAGCATATCCCGAAAAATAGCTTTTAACTGTTCTTTTTCTACTTCTTTATTTTCTATAAATTCCATTTAACCCGTTCCGAAGCAATTATATCATAACTTTGCTATTGTGCCAATATGGTGCCGAACAAATCATACTCATCTGATCTTTCAATCATTACAGATTCAATATCCCCTGGCACAACAGGAGCATCTGAAGATGCATAAACCATTCCATCAATTTCAGGTGCATCATGCTGAGACCTTAACAAAACAACCCCATCATCAGTATAACCTTCAACCATACAGGGAAGAATTTTCCCTACATATGATCTGTTTATCTCATCAGATATTTTCTGCTGCAGTGTCATCAATTTTTTATGACGCTGTTTTTTTATCTTAGCCGGAACCTGCTCAGTCATAGAATATGATACTGTATTTTTTTCTCTGGAGTATTCAAAAACACCCATTTTCTCAAATCTTGTACGTTTTACAAATTCATACAGCTCATCAAACTGTTCATCTGTTTCTCCCGGATAACCGACTATAAAAGCTGTTCTTATTGTAACATCGGGAATTCTATCCCTTATTTTTGTAATCAGTTTTTCATAATCCATCACAGGCCGACGCATTGCACGCAAAATTTCTGCATTACAATGCTGTAAAGGCAGGTCAATATACTTCACAACTTTGTCCAAATTTGCAATAGCATCTATTAACTCATCAGTAATTTGTGACGGATAAGCGTACATAATTCTTATCCACCCTAAACCTTCTATCTTGTTTAGTTCTTCAAGCAATTTTGGCAAAGCTTGTTTTCCATACAAATCAATCCCATAACTTGTAGTGTCCTGAGCAATAAGAACGATTTCCGTCACACCTTTTGCAACAAGCTCCTTAGCTTCCTTAACAACATTTTCTATAGTTCTTGAATGATATTCGCCTCTTAATTGGGGAATAATACAATACCCGCAATGATAATTACAGCCGTCTGCAATTTTTATATACGAACTTGCACCAACCGTAATCTGCTGTCTTTCAATATTTTCAGGATAAATATATTCTGGCTTGTCGGAAACTTTTGCAACATATTTTTTGTTATTTGCAACCTGATCAACAACTCCAACTATCTCATTAATATCAGATGTACCAACCATTCCCGCAATTTCAGGAATAGCTTTCTTCAATTCACCTTTATATTTTTGAGGAAGACAACCGGTTACAACGATTTTTTTCCCATCCTGGGCCATTTGTAATATTGCCTGTACAGACTCTTTTTCTGCATCATGAATAAATGAACAAGTATTTATAACTACAATATCTGCATCATTTTCATCCAAAGTGACCTCATACCCCCTTTTGGCAAGGAGACCTAACATAAGTTCACTATCTACAAGATTTTTTGCACATCCATGATTTAACAAAGCTACTTTCATAATATACCTCTTTGAAACAACTTTAACATGAATATACTATTTTGTAATTATTATCTAGGATAATTTAGCGTGAGTGGTAAAGACTATTTTACAGAAGCAACTTTTGCCTTAATCCCAAATCGAATAAATTTGTTAATCCAATCTTGAGGCAATCTGGAAACTAAATTGGCAAAAAATGCATCTTTCCCAACGGTGTAAGAAGACTTTGGATCAGACATCTTATCAATCTTCACTATCAAATCGCAAACCTTATGAACATCCAATCCTTTTACTTCATTTTTCTTTGCATTTTTAACCATATACTCCATTTCTTTTTGGTACTCCTGACATTTTTCAATAGATTTTTTGTTCAATTCTACAGCCTTACCCCAAAGTGGAGTTGCAATAACCCCCGGTTTTACGGAAATTACCTTGATATTAGATTCGACAGATAACGAATTAAAAAGGATATCCAAAGCACGTTTTGAAGCACAATAAGGAGCTACGAAAGGGAAAATCCCGTAACTTGCCATTGAACTTATATTAATTATTTTCCCACTATCCAAAAGAGTTAAAAGCCTTTGTGAAAAATCCAAATGAGAAAACGTATTTACTTCAAACTGTTTTCTGATATCATCAACATCAATTCTGTCAACCAAACCTGCAATTACGCATCCTGCAACGTTTATAATTGTATCAATTTTATTTGTTTTAGATTTTATAAACGCAGCAGCCTGAGCAATAGAATCCTTCCTCTCCATATCAATAAAAAAAGGAATTACATTCTCAGACACCGATTGTAAATCGTTAACATATTTTTCATTTCTGTAACCAGCAAATACAATATTGTCCTTTGCAAAGCTTTCTAACAATACCTTCCCGATACCGGAAGTTGTGCCTGTTATAACATAAGTTTTTTTCATTTGACCTTTCCTAAAAATTAATCTGTCATATAAGAGTTGAACAAAGGTAAGTATAATGCTAATGCCAATGTTAATACGATACTACCGATAACAATAAGCATTATAGGTTCAATCATTTTTGTCATGGTATCAATAATCCCATCAAGCATCTTGTCAATATATGAGGTTGCCTGCAATAACATATCGCCCAAACTACCTGATTGTTCACCTGTTGCAATCATAAACAGAATCATCTTTGGCATAACTCTTGTAGAACGCAAAGCTATAGACAAATGTTGTCCTTGCTGAACTTTCAACGTAGCGGTTTCAATCTTTGTTTTCAATGTATGATTTGTAAGCGTCATATTAGCCAAATACAGACACTCGATAATAGGAACACCTGCATCATAAGCAACTTGCATTACGGCAATAAAGTTCGCAAAATTTGAATATTCTATCAAAGAAGAAAGTAGAGGAATTTTTAAAGAATATTCATCAACTTTCCTTTTAGAAGGCTGCCACTTCATAATAAAAGTACAAAAACCGACAATAGAACCGACAATTATTGGGGCAAAAAACCAATATGTTTTTAAAAACACTCCGGCACTCATCAAAGTTGCAGTAATCCATGGTAATTCTTTTCCCATACCGTCAAACATTTCTTTAAATACGGGGAATACGAACATTAACATTACAAGTACGATGATTATTGCCAAAAGTATAACAAACATAGGATACATAAGAGTTCCTATAACCTTACCCCTGATATTAGCCTCTTTTGTTTGTAATTCTAAAAGACGCTGTAAAGTTTTTTCCAATTCACCTGAATCTTCACCGGCTTTTACAAGACCGATATAAACTTGTCCAAATTGTTCGGGGTATTTGGCAATAGTGTCTGCAAAAGTTGCACCGGCCATAATTTGTCGTCTTAATTCTTTTGCAACCTCTCTAACCCTTAATTTTGCGGCATCATTTTCGATAAACATTAAAGATTCAATAATCGGAATACCTGCTTGAGCAAGGATTTGAAGAGTAGATGTAAAGTCAATACGATCTTGAAGACCAAGTTTGTGGACTTTTCCACCTTTCACATTGGTTTTTGTATCTTTTTCTTCTTCTTTTGCCTTTTCTTCATATACCTTAGTTGGGATAAATCCGAGTTTTCTGATAGCTTCTCTTGCTTCTCTTTGGTCTGCGGCATCAACCTTCCCTTTAACAATATCTTTATTATTTTTTAAAGCTATATAATTATATATTGTCATGTTATCTCCTATTCATTGACAACCCCAAGAACTCTTATAAATTCACTTATCGTTGTTTGACCGTTAAGTATATGATTTATACAAGACTGGTTAAGTGTTCTCATACCGTTTTTCACGGCAGATTCTTCTATTTCCAAATCATGAGCTCCTCTTGCTATCAATTTTTTGATTTCTTTGGTAATGGACATAATTTCGTATACGCCAAGTCGGCCTTTATACCCTGTAAAATCACATTTTGCACAGCCTTTCGCACGGTATATAGGTTTTTTCATAAAATCCTGAATTTCGTCTTCATTCGCAATAATTTGTCTTGCTTCATCATGGGATGCAAAATACTGTTCCTTACAATCATCACATAATCTTCTTACCAGACGTTGAGCGATAACGCCGGATAGAGTTGAAGAAACTAGATAATCTTTAGCTCCCATTTCTATCAAACGGGTAACAGTTGCTGCTGCCGAATTTGTGTGGACTGTACTTAATACAAGGTGACCTGTTAAAGCAGCTGATATAGCAATCTCTAACGTTTCATAGTCACGAATTTCACCAACAAGAATGATGTCAGGGTCTTGTCTTAAGATTGCACGCATACAGGATGCAAAAGTTATCCCTGCTTTTGGGTTTATTTGAGATTGGTTAATACCCTCAAGTTTAATTTCTATAGGGTCCTCAATAGTTGTAATATTTACATCTTCATCATTTAAACTTTTTAAAACAGAGTACAATGTTGTGGTTTTACCTGAACCAGTAGGCCCTGACGTTAATATAATACCATTTGGACAACTTACCATGTTTTTAATTTTTGCAATATCCTCATCAGTTCCACCAATAAGCTTAATATCCTTATCATCAGCATTTAAGCTTACGGCAGGAGCTAATATACGGATACAAACCTTCTCCTTGCCGGAAACAGGTAAAGTATTTATACGGAAATCATAAGAACCGTTTTTATATTTAATTGAAAAGGTACCGTCTTGAGGTCTTCTGTGTTCGGCAATGTTCATTCTTGACAAAACCTTAAAACGTGCAATAACCGAGGTTTCTACTTTTGGCGGGATATCCAAAACCTTTTGCAGCATACCATCTTTTCTGTAACGGACAATATATCCAGAAAGTCTTGGCTCTATGTGAATATCTGAAACTTTGCTGTCAATAGCGTTTGTTATAATTTGGTTAACAAATTTGGCAACTGAACCTGTAGAATCTTTCAACTGCTTGTCAACCATATCAGCAAGAGATTCTTCAACTTCGAATTCCTCAGCTTCACTTTCAATTTGTTTGATTACTCTTTCAGTTTCCTTCTTCTGTTCACTAAAGAAAGTATTCAATGAGTTCTCAAACTCATAGTGAGTCATCAAAAGTTGTTTTGGGTTTTGCCCCGTCAAATAAATAATTTCTTTTAAGACATCAGGCTTTACGGGAGTAACAACACCCAATATTAATGTTTTGCCATCAGAAGATATAGGAATAATCTTGTTTGTCTTGATAAAATCTTCAGGCAAAATTTTGATGAATTTTTCCTGCGAAGCAAGCTGCTCGGGAGTAACTAAATCATACCCCGTTTGTAAATGAAGAATTTCTTTTAGTTGATCAAGAGTGATGAATCCTAACTTAAATAAGGTTGAACCAATTGGAATTTTTTGACGCTTACTTTCTGCAAGAGCCTGTAAAAGCTGAACGTCATTGATATAACCTTTCTGAACAAGAAGTTCACCCAATCTTACTTGTTTTGAAGTTCCATCATCAGGTTTTTCTTTCGCAAATTCATCTTTCAAGCTGTCAATTAAATCAGACAGGTCTTGGTCAGGCACTTGAATAAATTTAATCTGCTGGGGATAAAACTCTTTTAATTTAAGATTTATAACTTCTTTATCAGACTTGGAATTTATGGCAACAAACAGGAAATTATCTTTAACACTAATTGGAACAAATTTATATTGTTCCAATAGTTCACTGTTTACTTTATGCAGTATCTGTGAGTTGATACTGTTTTTTAGCCTGCTTAGTAGTTCATTCATCTTATATCAATATTGTACTTACAAAGTGTCTGTGTTGCCAACAGCATCCTCCGTATCTGTGACAATTTTCGGTGTTATCATTATTATCATTTCGTTTTTAACTTTTCTTGAAGTCGTTGACCTGAAGAAGAAACCTATTAAAGGAATATCACCCAAAACCGGAACTTTACCTACGGTTTTTTGTTCTTCTTCTTGGATTAAACCGCCAATTACAAGAGTTTCACCGTCTTTTATTCTTACATTTTTCAAATCAAGATTTCTTCTTGATAATAAAGTAGCTGCAGTATATGTTCCGTTTTCATCTTCTCCCGGAATTTGTGACAATATCGTTGAATATTCCGGTTTAATATTTAAAGTTACATAACCATCCGGGCTTATAAACGGAGTAATTCCAACTTTAATACCTGCATCTTCGCCAATATTATATGTTCTTGTTGCGATTACACCACCTGTGTATGCACTTTGTTCCGTTTCCGTAGTTTCGATATAATCTTGAGTAATATCAATTGTAGCCTCTTCACCATTAGTTATAAGAATTTTAGGATTTGCTACAATACGCCCCTTCTGGTTACTTATCAAATAATTGATAGCGTATGAAATATTAACAGGTCCATTATACGGTTTAAGAGTATTTGAAACAGTAGGAGGTGTTGCTGTAGTATCAAAAACATCATATCCATCACCTTTTAAAAATATTGGGTACATAGGATGAGTGCTTGTTGTATTACCGCTAAACGTTGCAGAAAAACCGCTGCTTAAGAAAGTCCAACTGTTTTGGAATTCTTTTTGACCTTCTTCGTTGAGTTCTATAATAGAAACTTCAAGATATGCCTGCGGCTGTTTTTTATCAGTTTTTGTAATAAAATCTCTTATCATTTCAATTTGCTGTTCAGAACCTCCGATAACATTTATTGTTCCAAGCTGGGAATAATAAGCTATCGACAAGTTCTGCATACCTAATGCAGCCATATCACCTGAAGCTTTGCCATCTATTGTACAAGCAACAGTCCCTGCATTAAGAGACATAGCACTCGAGCCTCCGCCTGAGCCTCCGCTACCGCCAGATGAAGCTGCTGCACCAGTTATAATCCCTGCAGCTCCGCCGGTGGACGCACCAGCACCTGCTGCCGGGGCTGCTGTAGCTCCTGAAGCTCCTCCGCCTCCGGAACTTGCTCCGCCTCCGCCTGAACCTCCGGAATTTGCTCCTGCTGCAGGCATTAGCATATTACAGATCATATCTGCCATCTCGGCAGGAGTTGTATGGTTTACTTTAAAAGTTGTTGTTTGTGGTTTTTTATCAAATTTTTCAACAATCTTTTGGGCAATTGCAACGTCATTTTTTCCGCCAAACACGATTAACTCGTTTGTAACAGGGTTAGTCGTAACAATTTGTGTTGTAGAAAGCCCAGATTTATTCATAGAGTAGATATTTTGGTTTAGGAAATCTGCTAATGCAGAAGCACTTATGTACTTAACAGGAATTAAAGTCATATTTTGCTTTGCAAGATTAAATCCGCTTGCACCGTTTTGGGCAACAATTATTGTCTTACCCTCAACAACATAATTTAAGTTGCTTATTTCCATTACCATATCAAAAGCATCATTTAATGGAACATCAACAAGATCTAACGTTACATTACCTGATACAGAGCTATGGAAAATAATATTCATGCCTGCCTTGTCCGCAAACATTCTCAAAACTTGTTTTACGTCAGAATCCCTTAAACTTATACTTATTGGGATATTCTTTTTAGTAAAACTTACATCGCCCTTCAATTTTAACGATTCCAAGTTATTCCCGTCAGAGCGAAGGACTGGTTTGCTTGTATCGCCATACTGTCTTACTCCGGCATCTTCCATCGAGTAAGAAGCTAACATCCCGTTCGAAAATAAAAAGGATGTTAACATAAAGCTCGTAATAATTTTCTTTAAAATATTATTTTTCATATCTGCTCCTGATTGTTGTTTTTACAATTTTTAATGTTTGTTAACAGAATTTTTAATTCCTCCAAATTTTGTTTCCAGGTTGGAAACGGTATTGAAGTTTATACCATCTCCGGTGAACAATTCGCCTACACCTGCTTTATAAACGTTGCTGCCAAATTGAACAGTAACACTATTTTTGCCTATAGATAAAATTTTATAACCGTTAATAATATCCCCTGATCTGACCAAATAATCAGAACCGCTTATATTGAGTATTGCAGAAGGGTTAATATTATCAAACATAATGCCGGAAACTTTTGTTGTTATGATATCTGTGGCAGTGCTGTCAACAACTATTGATTCCGGAGGAGGCAATAAATCAAAGTTTTTAGGTTTTGGCACAACCTTTTCCGACTCCGGAAGAAAAGGATCCGAACGCCCCATATCTTCAATAGACATAGCAACCATAGAATTGTTTTCTTTGACTGCTTCCTGATTTGAGACTATGGTAACGCCGTCATCATCGCCCGCAATTGCTGCATTTACGCCGTCATTTCCCACTTTTATATCACCTTTTTGTATTTCTTCCGACGGAGGAATAACACTTATATCTTCATCCGATCCGCCTTGAGAACATCCTGTGGTATTGAACATTATTACCGCCAGAAATACTATAATCAGAAGTATTCCGACTTTTTTGTTGACATCCCAAAAACTATCGGATACCAGTTCTTTATGAAATCTTTCTACAAAATTATTACCCACTTGCCACCTATCTCTATTATAAACGATTTAATTATAGTTTAATATAATCAATATCGTATCAATTATTTAGTGTATTTAGTTCAAAAAAAATACAAAATAATAACTAATTGTCATTTTAACATATTTTTCAGATTAGGGCAAAAAAGATAAAAGTATTAAGAAAAAATTATCTGAAATTGTTTGTAAAAGCGTAAATATACTCCAAAATCTGGTCCAAATAATGTAAATTCGAATTTCCATCAAGCACAAAATCTGCATACTGTCTGCAAGGCTTTACGTATTTGTCACCTGCATGCTGTAAATATTCCCAATGTTTCAGTGCATTTTCTTCATCCTGATTTCTTTCGGTGACGGCACGCTTGATTATTCGTTCTCTTCTTATACTATTTTCCGTCTCAATGTATATCTTGACATCAAAAACATCTTTAACATTATCATACATCGTAGCAATACCCTCTACAACAATAATCTTGTCGGAGCGGATATCCAAAGATTTTGGGATTGAAACCCCTGTCCCGTTTGGAACATATCTTGGAGCCTTTATATCGACTCCGCTTGCAAGGGATTCCAAATCAGACTTCAACAAATCCAGCTGGAAACTTTCGGGAGCATCTATATCGTACCCGTTATCCCTTAAATTATCAAAACTCCCATACTGTTCAATTAACTTTGATATATCATTGAAATAATTGTCCGTACTCAAAACAGAAACCGGCATGGAAAGTTGTTCTATTGTATTTTTTATTTCCTTACAAATAGTAGATTTGCCCGAGGCCGACTCTCCAGAAATTCCAATCAAAAGACGTTTTGAAGGGTTGTTGATCAACCTTTTGGTAAACCGTGTAATAAATGTCGGATTAACTTCTTTAAATACCGGGGTTTCACATCGTTTGTCGTAGGCAAGAATTTGTTTAAATTTCGTCTGCAGATAAAACGCAAGAAATTCTCTTCCGGTTTTAGAATTGAAATCGGGTTTCAATATCTTGTCATCAGAATTTAATTCTTTTTCAATTAATAATTGCATTATATCTTCCATAAAAAGTTATGGAAAATATAATACACAAGAAAAATTTTTTTTGCTAGATTAATATAAATAAATTTTACATATTTGTTATTTTTTTTTTTGTATTATAATAAATTTATTATTAAAGGAGAGAGGAAATGGATACATTAACTAAAAATGAAGGATTGATAACAAAGATTATCGGACCTGTTATTGACGTTGAATTTCAGCAGGGCGAACTTCCTGAAATATACACAGCGTTACATATTGAAAAAGAAGATGGTTCTTATGTCGTTGCGGAAGTACAGCAAATGCTTGGTTCTAATAGAGTTAGAACAGTTGCAATGTCATCCACTGATGGTCTTAAAAGAGGCATGAAAGTTTTAAACACAAACGAGCCTATCAAAATCCCTGTCGGGAAATCTATATTGGGAAGAATTTTAAACGTAACAGGTGATCCTGTTGATAAAATGGGCCCTATCGAAACAGATACATATTTACCAATTCATAGAGAATCTCCAAAGTTGGTAGACCAGAATACAAATATCGAAATTCTTGAAACCGGTATTAAAGCTATTGACCTTTTACAACCTTATCAAAAAGGTGGAAAAATCGGGTTGTTTGGTGGTGCCGGTGTTGGTAAAACAGTTCTTATCATGGAATTAATCCATAACATTGCGATGGAGCACTCAGGTGTATCTGTATTTGGCGGTGTTGGAGAAAGAACTCGTGAAGGTAATGACCTTTGGAACGAAATGAAAGAATCTGGAGTTATCGACAAAGTTGCTCTTATATACGGACAGATGAATGAACCACCGGGAGCAAGAATGAGAGTCGGACTTTCAGCTTTGACAGCTGCTGAATATTTCAGAGACTTTTCAAAACAGGATGTACTTTTGTTCGTAGATAACATATTCAGATTTACTCAGGCCGGTTCAGAAGTTTCTGCTCTGCTTGGCCGTATGCCTTCTGCTGTTGGATATCAGCCGACTTTGGCAAATGAAATGGGTGAACTTCAAGAAAGAATTACATCTACTAAGGACGGGTCTATTACATCTGTTCAAGCAATTTATGTACCTGCAGATGACTTGACTGACCCTGCTCCGGCTACAACATTCTCTCACCTTGATGCTTCAACAGTATTGTCAAGACAAATTGCATCTTTGGGTATTTATCCGGCTGTAGATCCTCTTGAATCTTCTTCAAGAGTTCTTGATCCGAACATTATTGGTGAAGAACACTATAATACAACCAGAAAAGTTCTTGAAATACTTCAAAAATATAAAGAACTTCAAGATATCATTGCAATTCTTGGTATGGATGAGCTTTCGGAAGAAGATAAAGAAACTGTTAACAGAGCTAGAAAAATCCAAAGATTCTTATCTCAACCTTTCTTTGTTGCTGAACAGTTCTCAGGCATCCCAGGGAAATACGTAAAACTTGAAGATACAATCAGAGGCTTTAAAGAAATTATTGAAGGAAAGCACGACGACCTTCCTGAACAAGCTTTCTACATGGTAGGAACAATTGAAGAAGCTGTTGAAAAAGCAAAAACATTAAAGTAATAAGGGAATAAGAGGAAAGGCAGGTTATTAATAAATATCTTACCTTCCTTCCTCTGAATCTTCCGGCTTTTGTTAAGAGGTATTTATGCATTTAAAAATAATTACGCAGGAAAGAATTGTATTTGACGAAGACGTCGACGAAGTATACACAAAAACTACAGACGGTGAAATAGGTATCTTAAAAAATCACGTACCTGTCATGGCCGCTTTAGATATTGGTGTTACTAAAGCCGTAAAAAATAATGACTCTAAATTTTTCACTACAATGGGTGGTGTTTTGCAATTCAAAGATGATGAAGCTTTAATATTAACATCAACTGCCGAGTGCGGAGATGAAATTGACGTAACTCGTGCACAAGAAGCATTGAAAAGAGCTAAAGAAAGATTGGCTAACCGTGATGCGGAAATTGATGCAAAACGTGCTGAAGCAGCTGTTGCAAGAGCTATGGCAAGATTAAAAGCAACCTTGAACAATTAGAAAATAATTAAAATTTAATCGGATATTCTCTTGGGATTTTCCAATCGTTTTTTTCTATAGCAAGCCCGCAATCATAGCCGGATCCGTTAATTTTGCAATTCCCAGGATTTCCGTTAAAAATCTCCTCAATGGGACGACAATAACCTCCCCAGTATCCTGCTGTGCCTCCTAAATGAAGTCCATAATGTTCACCCTTCGGACATATAGAAGATGTAGACCAAGCTCCGGTTCTATAAGTGTAATTAAACAACGTAAATCCAAATACATCACGCCCCATCATAGAAGGGCCTCTGTCTCCATCAACATCAACAACCATTTCCACATATTATATAGGCGTGCAAAATTTAATCCCTTCACTTGTACAAGAAACATTATATACACGAAATTAAATTGTTTTTCCGTTATATTTGTAACTATTTCTAAGCATACAACTAACATCTGTTGACATTGTCCCATCAGGTTTTTTCCAGCAATTATTTTGTAAATAACACGAATTTTGCTCACATCTTTTATAATCTTTTGATAAATAAGGCATTATATACTGCTCTGCAAAAACTCTTGATGCAAAATCATAATCCCAATCTCGGATGTCACCATTAACGGTCTCAGACATTTTTATAGCCTGCACCAATTCCGCATAAGTTTTACGTAAAGCAACAATTGTTACATATTCGTTATACTTACTAACCAAAACGGGAATTGTTAAAGCTGCAACAACTCCAACTATTCCTAATGTTATTAATACCTCTGCTAAAGTAAAGCCAAAAAATCTTTTGTGATAATTCATGTCACTATTATAGCGTCTGTAATCTTTTTTACAAGCCTTAAACAGGTTGGTTAAGCTCTGAGTGCCCCCCCCCCGAAGTCTCTAAAATTCTCTTTTTTCATAAATCAGCTCCTCATTCACTTAAACCTAGGCATATTATAGTGCATTTTTACAAATTTTTCAACAACTGTCTAAAATTTGGTTCTTGATATATAATATATTTTATGGAAAAGACTTTGTACCAAATTTTTAAAACTTTTTTCAAAGTTGGAACTCTCTTATTAGGCGGAGGATACGTAATTTTGCCTTTGTTAGAGTCAGAACTCGTTGACAAAAAAAAGTGGATTAACGGTGATGAACTTTGTGAATTCTATGCTTTAGGGCAGAGTGTTCCGGGTATTATTGCTGCTAATACTGCTATTTTTGTCGGGTACAAACTTAAAAAAACTGCAGGTGCATTTGCTGCAACATTAGGAGTAACGATGCCTTCATTTATTGCAATAATTATTATTGCAAAGTTGATTGAGGAAATTATTAAATTAAAATTTATACAAAGTATATTCTGGGGTGTCGGTATTGGAGTTGTTCTTTTGGTATTTCTTGCCATTAAGGAAATGTGGAAGAAAAGTGTAGTAGACAAGTTTACCTGTTGGATATTCTTTTTAATATTCACACTGTCAGCATGCTTTAAAGCTCCTCCGGCAGTATTAATAATACTTTCCATATTCATTGGAATATGGATTGAATACCAGAAAAAAATTGAACATGGAGAAAGTCAAGAATGATATACTTAAAATTATTTTTAGAATTTTTCCATATAGGTTTATTTTCATTTGGCGGAGGGTATGCAACACTTCCGTTTTTGTACCACATTGCAGATGTTCAAAAATGGTATACAACAAAACAACTGGCAGATATGATTGCAATATCATCTATAACACCGGGGCCTATCGGAGTTAATGTTGCTACATTTGCCGGATTTAAAACTGCTGGAATTCTTGGCTCCCTCATTGCAACCACATCTGTTATATTACCTTCATTTATAATCGTTGTTTTAATCTCTAAAGTTCTGGAACAATTTAAGCATAACAAATATGTCAGATCAGTAATTTATACACTAAAACCCGCAGGATGCGGATTGTTGGCAGCTGTCGGGGTTGATATGTTTATAAACAACATAAATATTCCAGGAATGATTCTTCTTGCAGGCCTATTTTTCGCAAGTTTGACAGAAAAAAGGGATCCCTTGTTTTATTTGGGAGTATCTGCACTTGTAGGGCTTATTGCAGGCTTTTTTAATTTGACGGGTTAAACATACGGTATTGTAACGCTTGCATTATATGATTTTGCTTTATATCTTGAGAATTTTCTAAATCGGCTATTGTCCTTGCTAGTTTGAGAGTTCTGTCATACAATCTTCCAGAAAGCTGATATTTTACCGCAGCAAGTTTTAACAACTGAACACATTCATCATCAAGTTTGCAATATTTTTTTATTAATTTTGGGGTCAATTCAGAATTTGTTAAAATTCCTTCATTCTCGTAGCGGGCTGCTTGAATTTTTCTTGCCCTTACAACCCTTGCTCTTATATCTTTTGAGGTTTCTTGCGAGGGCTTTATGTTCAATAATTCTTCCGATGTTAGTCTTGGAACATCAATTTGCAAATCAATTCTATCAAGTAAGGGGCCAGATAATCTTGATTTGTAACGGTTTATTTGAAAATCGGAACATGTACATTGTTTTTCTTTATCCCCTAAATATCCACAGGGGCAAGGGTTCATCGCTCCCAAAAGTATAAATTTTGCAGGATATTTTACAGAATGCTTCGCCCTTGCAATTACAATTTCGCCATCTTCAAGAGGTTGACGAAGTGTTTCTAAAACATTTCTCGGGAACTCCACCATTTCATCAAGAAACAAAACTCCTCTATGAGCCAATGTGATTTCTCCAGGTTTTGGCGATGATCCGCCCCCGATTATTCCGCTTGCAGAAGCTGTATGGTGAACCGCTCTAAATGGTCTTTTTGTCATCAATGGTTCATCAGAGGACAAAAGATTTGATACACTGTAAATTTTCGTAAGTTCTAAAGCCTCCTTTAAATCTAACGGAGGTAAAATTGAAGCAAAACATTTTGCCATAAGAGTTTTCCCTGAACCTGGAGAACCTGTCATTAATATATTATGAGCCCCTGCTGCCGCAATCTCTAGTGCCTTTTTAGCTTTTTGTTGGCCTTTTACATCCTTAAAATCATAAGGGTAATCCTCGTCGCCAAATTCCGCTAAATAGTTTTCCAAATCAACAACCGTAGGTTTTATAGGATTATCAGTAAAATGATTTACCACATCTGTTAAGTGTTCGGCTCCATAAATCTCAACATCCTCCCCTGCAAGTGCTGCCTCACAAGCATTGACAGCAGGTACAATAATTTTTCTGCATCCGGAATCTTTCAAACCTGTTACTAAAGGCAAAACCCCTGAAACCCCTCTAACACTTCCATCTAAAGAAAGTTCCCCGACAAAAGCATAATCTTTTATATTATCTTCATCCAAAACCCCTTCTTCTGCCAAAAGGCCAACAGCTACTGGCAAATCAAAATTTGAACCTTCTTTTTTCAAATCAGCCGGCGCAAGATTAATGACAACTTTTTTAGCAGGAAAAGTGTAACCTGAATTTTTTATAGCAGAACGGACTCTATCACGAGCCTCATTGATAGAAGTATCAGGAAGACCAACAATAGTAAAACCGGGAAGACCGTTTAATACATCAGTTTCCACAGAAACCTTATATGCATTAAGTCCTATTACAGTTGCAGTCGTAACTTTATTTACCATAAATCAATATTACTACAAATATTTTTATTGTATAATCGGAATATGAAAATCCTAGCAATAAACTTTGGCGGTATAGGAGATGAAATATTTTTTCTACCTACGCTTATATCACTAAAAAAAGAATTTCCAAATTCTCAAATTACATTGGCTCTTGAACCAAGAAGCAAAAGTGTTAAAGATTTGACCAACGTAATAGACGATTTAATTTTGGTTGATGTAAAAGGGAAAAACAAATATATAGAGCTTTTAAAACTTGTATATTCCGCTTGGAGAGGTCATTTTGATATGGTTATTTCGTCAGGTGGGAATAAATTAATCAGTATCCTTTTGATACTAACAGGAATAAAAAAGAGATATGGCTACAATACAGGAAAATTGAGCGAAATCTTACTTACAAAAGCAGTAAAATTGAATAAAAACCAATATGCCTGTGCAATGTATCATGATTTGATTTCTCCGATTACAAGTCAAAAAACGGATCTTCCTGAAATAAACGTTGAAAAGCAGGAAAAAATACCAAACTCTGTTCTTATTCATCCGGGAGTAAGCAAAATGAGTATTCAAAAAGGTATGGTTAAAACCGTAACAGCAGAAATTTGGGCTAAAACTGTAGATTTACTCTTAGAAAAAGGAAAACACGTAATTTTAGCCGGAGGCCCTGATGATAAAGAAGTAATTGAAACCATAAGAAATAAGACAGAAAATAAGAATTTTGAAGACTTATATGGCAAAACAAAAAATCTGAAAGATTTAGCGATACTAATTGGTAAATCAGAAAAATTTATCTGTTCTGATTCTGCACCGCTTCATGTCGCAGTAGCTATGGGGACTAAGACATACGCAATTTTTGGGCCAACAGATGATAAAAAATTAATTCCACAATCGGATATGGTAACCCCAATAAAAGCGAATGATAATTGTCCGATAAAGCCATGTCTATGGGAACATAGACAGACAACTTGTAATGAACTCAAATGCCTTGAGATTTCACCAGAAGATATTGTAAATCAGGTATTGCAATAAAGTTCTATTCCAAAAGATACTTTGCGGAACATCCAACACCTGCAATTGGATAAATCGAAGTTGAAGTAGTTAAGCCAATATCCTTTGAACAAGCTGTTATTCCGTAATCAGGATTATTTAAAGGGTTTGTATGGACATCAACATAAACACTTTTTGAACCAGCCGGACTCATAAAATGCAAATTAGTGCCAATGTTAGAATAAACATGAATCACAAATACATCACGGCCAAATTCATTTGGGCCCTTCTGAAAATTATTCACATCAACGACTATCCAAGGGCCAAGCCATAAACCACCAAAATAAACAGAAGCACCATCAGGTAAAAGCACCGCGAGACTGTTAAAATTGTAACCATAAACAAGAGAATTATTATCAGACGAATTTCCTAAAGCTTTGTATCTGGATAAAGTGTCAACAATACCTGCCCACTTGTATTTTGCATGTTTGTTCCAGTAGTCATTATCCGAATAATCACACCTATGTTCACCAGAAGCGTATGAACCTGTGCTGCAATAATCGACAACTCTTAATTTTGTCTGTATAGCATCCAAAAATTCATATGTGTATGATTGTCCTACACAGTTTTTAAATTGGTTATACTCACATATAGGAACATCATCTGCTAAAACTTCATTAAATGCATTATTAATAACAGAATACTCTTTTTTCCACTTGGCAATGTTTTGTTTATTTTGTATTTCAGGGATTACCGTTGTTAGTGTTAATACTGCAACAACCCCTATTATGCCCAGTGTTATCAACACTTCAGAGAAGGTAAATCCTTTCCTTTCAAAATATCGGTATTCCATAACACCAATATGAAATCCGTTTACTTTTTTACATAGTTTAGGTTGGTTGGTTAAGCCCTGAGTGCCCCCCCCCCGAAGTTTCTAAAATTCTCTTTTTTCATAAATCAGCTCCTCTTTTATGTTTAACCGTTATATTATAACATAATGTTTTAAATTACTCAATTATTAAATTCCTACACTCAAACCTGCACAAATATTTATAGATTGGCCCGTTATACTTTTTGCATCTTCTGATATCAAGTATTTACAAAGTTTAGCAACTTCTTCCGGTCTCACAAACCTTTTTTGAGGAATAGTATCAAGTATTTCATCTTTTGAAAATTCACTATCTTCTATAGATTTCATACCAAGTTCAGTTTCAACCCAGCCTGGATTAATTGTGTTAACAGTAATATTATATTCCGCAAGTTCCAATGCCAAAGCTTTTGTTAATCCTAACAATCCAGCTTTTGAGGATGAATAAATACTTGCATAAGCTTCCCCCATAACACCTGATATTGATCCTATATTAATAATTCTTCCCCATTTTTGAGATTTCATATACGGAATAGCCTTGGATATTAAATATGCAGGAGCTATCAAATTTGTTTGGTAAAGTCTTTGAATATCAGCTATATTCATACTTTCAAGTTCACTATAAATATACTCACCTGCATTATTTACAAGTACATCAATGTTTTTGTCTTCAATAAATTTAACCAAATCATTAATATCTTTCGATAAATCACAAACACAAAAACCTTTTACATTACAAGCCGAAAGAGCTTGCTCATTACGACCTGTTACAAAAACTTCTCCAATACTTTGAAGTTCTTTTGCGATAGTATTTCCAATACCTTTAGATGCTCCCGTAACAAGTATATTCATTATTCATGCTCCTTTAAAAAACTTTGAACAATATAAGATGCCATAAATATTCCGGCACAACTAGCTACAAATGGGGTTGATGATGGAGTAATCTTTGTAAATTCAATATTTTCACCACTTTTTGTAGTAATTTTTTCGACTGATGTCACCTTCTCCATAACAAAAGGTTTCTCTCTGCTGACAACAACCTTTATTCCATTATTGATACCTAATTTTTTGAGCTGATAAATTATATTTGATACGAAAGGAGCCTTCTTATCCTCTATTTCAGAAATATCGCATATATATAACTGTGTAGGATCAATCCTATTCCCTGCTCCCATTGAACTTATAACAGGAATATTTTTATTAACACTGTATTGTAACAACTCAACCTTAGAACGCATAGTATCAATTGCATCTGCTATATAATCAACTTTACTCAAATCTAAATTCCCGGTGTAAAAGTCATTGACTACATTGATTTTAATTTCAGGATTTATATCACAAAGTCTTTCCTTAAAAAGCTCAGCTTTACTTTGTCCTACAGTAGAATGCAATGCAACAATCTGTCTATTTATATTCGAAAGAGAAACATCATCAAAGTCAACAATAGTTAACTCACCGACTCCAGCCCTTGCAAGTGCCTCAACACAAAAGCCCCCGACACCGCCCAGACCAAAAACACTGACATGTTTAGACAGCAAAAGATTTTGACACTCCTTTCCCCAAAAAAGTTCGTTACGGGAAAAGATTTCATCGTCTTCCACAGCAACAGCCTCGCTACTTTATAATTCCAAACCCGATTAGGAATGTACAGATTAAAAATATTGCTGAAACTATTGCAGTAAGTTTATTTAAACCTTTTTCTGCACTCTTTTGAGATGCAAAAACATGAGACGCACCGCCCATCCCTGCAATTCCGTCACCTTTAGGGGAATGCAATAATATCAATACTATTAACAATAAAGCTGAAATTATTTGTACAGCCCATACTATATTAACTAACATCTATTTTTTCTCCTTTTTCTTAGAAATGAAATGGGCTCTTTTAGAATTTAACTTAATATTTTCAAAAGTGTAGAGCCTTGCAGGTCTTTTGGATGAAGATTTTGTATATTCATCAAGTTCAATCAAACCTTCCGTAGAAAGAGCTTTCTTTCTGAAGTTTCTTTTATCAAGTTTCTTACCCATTATAAGCTCATAAGCTTTTTGCATTTCAGTAAGTGTAAATTTTTCATTCAAAAGCTGATACGCAACAGGGCAAAGTTCCAATCTTTCACGCGTTCTTTTCAAAGAATACTCAATAATTTCCTTGTGGTCAAATGCTAAAGGCGGAAGATCGGAAATTTTGTGCCAACCGAGTTCAGGAGTTGTAACAACCTTTATATCTTCGGCACGCACAAGGGCAAAATACGCACAAGTAATAACTCTAGCATTTGGGTGACGCAAAGGATCTCCAAATGTGTAGAGCTGTTCAAGATAGATATTATCGACATTTGTACGTTCTTTCAAAATCCTCAATGCAGCTTGATCAAGGTTTTCAGATAATCTAACATATCCACCGGGGATTGCCCACTTATCTTTAAACGGTTCATTTGTCCTTTTCACAAGCAAAACATGGAGTGCGTTGTTTTTCATAGTCACAATGACTACGTCAACCGTAATTTCATGTGTTTTAGTTTCGTTAAAAATCATATTATCTCTACCCTTAGGATAATGATATAATAAAAATAAAATTTTACATTAGTTAACGGTAGATTTTTATTAACAATTTTTAACATGAGGCGATTTTAGAACAAATATTCGCTTATAAAACACTTTATATAATTAAGGGATAAAATTAGGCGGGGAAAAATGGGAGTACACAATTATATAAACAATAATATATTTATTAAAGATAGCCACAGACCTTGTCATTTTTCACCTATGCACCGTCCGGGCTGGGGTTGGAATTCGTTTAATGCTGCACTTGGATTTGGAATGTTAACATCCTTATTCAGATTTCCTATGCCAAACTATAATAATGCACTTGCATTTTTACAAGCACAAGCATTCGCTCAGAATCCTTATGCTCACCTTATGTACAATAATTTCTTATTTAATAATACTATTGCAAATAATCTCTTGAATACCACGCTTCTTACAAAGATGACATTTACTCCTCAAAATTTCAATTATACATTACCGCAAATGCCACTCAATTTAATGCCTAGTTTGAACAATTTACCAAAATTAAATTTGTTTGACTCAAACAAAATTTTCAATTTTGATATTAATCCGAAAAATTCAAATAATAGCAATCCGACAACAAATAATAAAGAGAAAAAAGTTATTTCAAGGACAAAAATAGTTAAACTTGCTTGCAAAAAAGCAGAGCAATATGGGGTTGATAAACGTTTGATACTGGCAATGATTGATAAAGAATCCGGTTTTAATCCGAATGCCGTTTCACAAGCCGGAGCAAAGGGACTAATGCAGCTTATGCCTGCTACAGCAAAATCACTTAGAGTCAAAGATCCTTTTGATCCGGAACAAAACTTGGATGGCGGTGTAAGATTCATTAAACAAATGCTTGAAAGATACAATGGAGATATAAAACTTGCACTTGCAGCATACAATGCAGGGCCGGGAAATGTCGACAAATACAACGGAATTCCTCCATTTAAAGAAACTCAAAATTACGTAAACGATATCTACAATAATTACAAAAATTATATCATTTCTTAAACAAACTAAATAATCCATTGATGTTCCAAAATGTTTCATGTATGTTCATGAATTATATAAAAGATTTGCGGAAAGGTTCAAAAATGGATAAGGGATATATTGAGAACGGTTTTATTGTAGACGTTTCTAACGCTAACAAGACTTCTGAAATAATATATGAATTGAGCAGGATCCTTGATCTTCCTGATGCTCAAAGCAAAAAGGTATGCTTGAAATTAGGCTCGGTTAATTTGACCTCAACTGAATTAACAAGTATCAAAGCTCTTGTTGAATCAATGAATTCAGAAATTGAATTTATCAGCACAAGTTCTGATGAGACAGTAAAATCAGCAGAAGATTTAAACATAAAAGTTTCATTCTTGGAAAACAAAGTTCCAACTCCGGAATTCAATGCAGATCAGGAAAAAGTTAACCGAGAACTTGAAAAAGCGTTGGATAAGATTTTTGGGGATGAAAGCAGTGATATCAAAACTTTTGCCCAAGAAGAAGACTTAAAAAAATTGAAAGAAGAACTTCCTTCAGAAGATGTCGAAAAAGTTGCTAACATCAAACCTGAAGCAATTACCCCTGAACATCAGATGGAAACTATTGATAATGCTGAAGTTGAAACCTCCGAAAAAGTTGAAAATATTTCAGCTAACACTTCAGATGAAATAAAGGAAGAGTTAGAAAACTTCAATAGCCAACTGGAAAATGCAAATAAAATTGAAGGTGAAGATTTAGAAGATGTAGACTTCAATCTTGATGATTTGAGAAAATCCTTAAGAGAAACCGAAAAACTTCCGACTCTCTATATTCAAAGGACATTGCGTTCTGGACAAAGCATAACATCAGACGGAAACATTGTTATTATAGGAGACGTAAATCCCGGTTCAGAAATAATTGCCAAGGGAGATATTACAGTATGGGGGATTTTGGGCGGCATAGCTCATGCAGGTTCAGCCGGCAATCAATATGCAAGAATCAGAGCACTAAAAATGAATGCAATCCAATTAAGAATAGCAGATGTTTTTGCGAGACGCCCTGATAACATAAACATTCCATACATCCAAAAAACAGACACTTTTGTTCCTGAAGAAGCCTGCATAAGAAAAAAACAAATTATAATACACAAAATACATGAATCATAAAAAGGAGAAATAATGAGCGGTAGAGTTATCGTAATCACATCCGGGAAAGGCGGGGTTGGAAAAACTACAACTAATGCCAACATAGGTACGGCTCTTGCAAAAGCCGGCAAAAAGGTTGTAATGATAGATACAGACCTCGGTTTAAGGAATCTTGACCTTTTACTCGGATTAGAAAACAGAATTGTATATACAATAGTAGATGTTGTTGAAGAACGATGCAAACTAAAACAAGCCTTGGTAAAAGATAAGAAAAACCCAAATTTATGTTTACTTGCAGCGGCTCAGACGCGTGATAAATCTGCTGTAACAGAAGAACAGCTAAAAGATATTTGCGAAAAGCTAAAAAAAGATTTTGATTTTATATTGGTAGATTGTCCTGCAGGTATTGAACAGGGTTTCCAAAACGCAGTTGCAGGAGCATCGGAAGCCATAGTTGTTACAACTCCAGAAATGTCAGCTGTTCGTGACGCTGATAGAATTATAGGACTTTTGGAGTCAAAAGAAGAAATTAAATCATACAAATTGTTACTAAACAGAGTCCGTCCAAATCTTATCAAATCAAATGACATGATGAGCGTTGATGATGTTGTAGAAATACTTTCAGCGGATTTAATAGGTATAATTCCCGAAGATACAGGTATAATTACATCTACCAACAAGGGTGAACCTATTGTAAATGATGAGAAATCATTAGCAGGAAAAGCATACAACAATGTAGCAAGAAGAATTATTGGTGAAGATGTTCCATTTTTAGATTTGGAAGAACCAAAAGGCGTAATGGCTAAACTAAAGAAATTCTTCTCCGGTTTAACAGGAAAGGAGAAGTAGGATGATTTTAGCTAATTTATATAACAAAGTACTTGGCTTTTTCAGACAAACAGAACCGGAAGTAACGGAATCTTCAAAAGATACTGCCCGTAACAGGTTACGAGTTGTATTGATGCAGGACAGAACGAATTTAACTCCTGAACTTATGGAACGTATGAGAAAAGAACTTGTAGAACTTTTGTCAAAGTACGTAGAAATGGACAAAGATGCTCTTGAATTAAATTTGGAACAAGATGGCGATCAAGTTGCTTTGATGCTTTCTATTCCTGTAATCAGAGCAAAAGATGAAGAAGAAATAAAAGAAGCCTTATCAAAAGAAGATTCAGCAGAAGATGATTCAGACAACAATGAAGAAGATAAAGAAGACGAAGAAGTCGAATCGACAAAAGAAGATGAGTCTGAAGAAAACACAGATGATATTGAAAATTCAGAACCTAACAATGAGAAAGAAGATCTTGAAAACCATACAGAAGATACTGAAAGCTCATCAAATGAAAAATCAGAATCAGAGAATACAACTAAGAAAAAGAAATCTTCTTCGGATGAAACAGACAAATAATTTTTATAATTATAAAAAAGCGGTTTCCATAAATGGGAGCCGTTTTTTTATGAATAAAAATTCAGATTTACAAATCTATACATTTTTTAAATATCAGTGTTGACAGCAGGATTTGTTTGTTCTAACATTGGTATGCTTGGAATAATGTATTTACCTATATCCGAAATATTTGTAGAATAGCAGTTTCAAGCAGTGTATTACAAACAAAAAAAGAAAAAGGAATACAAATGGCAACTACAAAGAGACAAAGAATCAGAGTTTGTTTGAAAGCTTACGATCACAAACTAATTGATGTATCTTCAGACAAAATCGTAGAAACAGCAAAAAGAACAGATGCTAAAGTAGCAGGCCCTATTCCTTTACCTACAAAAAGACGTATATATTGCGTTTTGCGTTCACCCCACGTAGATAAAAAATCCCGTGAACATTTTGAAATGAGAACTCATAAACGTATAATTGATATATACGAACCTACTCAACAAACAGTTGAAGAGTTGGGAAGATTAGACCTTCCTGCCGGCGTAGATATTGAAGTAAAACTTTAATCTCGACCCTGTCAGGTAAAACTTGAAAACTAAATAAGCATTATGCATGTAATGTGAACTACATCCGGCCGGATTAAATTAAGTCAGTAATCTTAAGATATTTTGGTCGGGACAGTCCTAAAAGGCTGTAGAGGTGAGAACCCTCAAAAATTAGGTAAAGAAGTAGCGCTCGCAAGAGAAACGGATTTCGCAGAATGTAAGACCGGCAGGTCGGAGCCTGTTAAGGTAGCATGATTGTGTGATTTAGTAATTTTAATAGAATTATAAAACAGCAATTTTGAGTTTGCGAACTATCCAAAAAAAGAAAGGTAAGAATATGACACTAGGTGTAATAGGAAAGAAACTTGGAATGACACAAATCTTTGATGAACAAGGTTTGGCAATTCCCGTAACTGTAATTAAAGTAGACCCGATTGTAGTTACACAGGTAAAAACAATCGAAACAGACGGTTACAATGCAATTCAAGTAGGTACTGTTTCAGCAAAAGAAAAACATTTAACAAAAGCTGAAATCGGTCATTTTAAGAAAAATAATCTTGAAAACTTCAGACACCTTCAGGAGTTCAGAGTAGACAATCCTGAAGCATACAAAGTAGGTGACAAAATTGAATTATCTGTTCTCGACAACGTAGAAAAAGTTGATGTAACAGGAAGATCAATAGGTAAAGGCTTCCAAGGTACAGTGAAGAGATGGAATTTTTCAAGAGGACCAATGGGACACGGTTCTAAAAACCACAGAGAACCTGGTTCAATCGGTGCAGGTACAACTCCTTCACGTGTAATCAAAGGAAAGAGAATGGCCGGCAATATGGGTAATGAAAGAGTTACCATCACCAAATTAAAGTTAGTAAAAGTTGATGCAGCTAACAGTTTAGTATTGGTTAAAGGTTCAGTACCTGGATGCGAAGGCAGACTTGTAACAATCGTTCCAACAAGAACAAAATGGAACTAACCAAAAAATCAATCCGACAGGATTTAACTATAGGATAGATTTCAAAAGATAAGTAATAAATTAACCCGCTCTTGCCATATAAAACGGGAAACCGAAAGGGGTAAGCGGACAGCAAAAGGAAAAACGAAAATGTCAAAAGAAATATTAAGTACAACAGGCGAAAAATTAGGCGAAATCACATTAAACGAAAATGTGTTTGGTGTAGAACCTAATTTACATGTAATGCACTTAGCATTAAGAAGACAATTAAACAATGCTCGTCAGGGTTCAGCTTGTGCTAAAACAAGAGCAGAAGTTTCCGGAGGCGGTAAAAAACCTTGGAAACAAAAAGGTACAGGTAGAGCAAGAGCAGGATCTCTTCGTTCACCATTGTTTGCAGGCGGTGGCGTAATCTTTGGACCAAAACCAAGAAGCTATGCTTTCAATATGCCTCAAAAAGCAAGACAATTGGCTATCAAATCAGCCTTGTCAGCAAGAAGTGAACAAATGGTTGTCGTAAAAGATTTCTCTACAATTACAGAACCAAAAACAAAATTAATGGTTAACGCATTAAAATCATTAAAAGTAACAGGTAAAATTTTAATCGTTGCAGATGTAAAAGCAGAAGAAAACAAAAATCTAGAGCTTTCTGCAAGAAACATCCCAAGCGTAAAAATTATTTTACCATCAAACTTAAATGTGAAAGATTTACTGGAAGCTGATTCTGTTGTAATTACCGAATCTGCTGTTAAAGATATAACAGAAAGGCTACAATAATGAGTAAAGCAAGAACAAATACTGAAAAATTATATGATGTAATCAAAAAACCTATAATAACTGAAAAGTCTGTAGGTGCAACAGCTTTGGGTCAATATACTTTTGAAGTAGTAAAAGATGCAACAAAAGTTGAAATAGCTCAAGCAGTTGAATTAGCTTTTCCTGGAAGAAAAGTAAAAAAAGTAAGAACAGTTTATATGCCATCTCATGAAAAAAGAATGGGATACAAATTTGGCAGAACTGATTCATCTAAAAAAGCCATCGTTACAATCGAAGGCGATCCGATAGAAGAATTAATCGGAGCATAGTAAAAACAGGGCGTAAGGCGTATGTCCTGACAAACGTTACAAAGCCAATCAAAGGAGAAAAATAAAAATGGCAATCAGAAAAATAAATCCTACATCTCCAGGCCAAAGAGGGATGACAAAGAGTGATTATCAAGAAATCACTTGTACAACTCCTGAAAAGTCATTGTTAAAATCATTGAAAAAAACAGCAGGGAGAAATAATACAGGAAGAATTACCTGCCGTCACAAAGGTGGTGGGGTAAAAAGAACTTACCGTATAATAGATTTTAAACGTGAAAAATTCGGAGTACCTGCAACAGTAAAAACTATTGAATATGATCCGAATAGAAATGTAAGAATTTCTTTAGTTTATTATGCAGATGGTGAAAAAAGATATATTTTGACACCTGAAGGATTGAATGTTGGAGACGTAATTGTATCAGGTCCGGATGCACCTGTACAAACAGGTAACGCATTACCGCTTGAACTAATTCCATTAGGTACAATCGTTCACAACATCGAATTGACTCCTGGTCGTGGAGGTGTAATGGTTAGATCTGCAGGTAATGCAGCTCAAGTAATGGCTAAAGAAGGCAATTATGTAACCATCAAACTTCCATCATCAGAAATGAGAATGGTAAGAAAAGAATGTATGGCCACAATCGGAACTTTAGGCAATTCAGAATTTAAAAACCTTTCAATCGGTAAAGCCGGAAGAAAGCGTTATTTAGGTATCAGACCTACAGTTCGTGGTGTTACAATGAACCCTTGCGATCACCCACACGGTGGTGGTGAAGGAAAAACAGGTCCTGGTGGACATCCAAAAACACCTTGGGGCAAACCAGCTCTTGGCTATAAGACAAGAAAGCTTGGAAAAGCTTCTGATAAATTAATAGTTAGAAGAAGAAAAAAATAAGCAATAACTAATCAATAGGCAATGGGGTGAAAACCCCTGAGGCCTTGAACCAATAAGGAGAAAATATTAATGGCACGTTCATTAAAAAAAGGTCCATACGTAGAAGAAGCTCTACAAAATAAAATTACAAAAATGAATGCAAACTCAGAAAAGAAAGTAATTAAGACTTGGTCTAGAGCATCTATGATTGTACCTGACATGTTAGGACACACCATCGCTGTTCACAACGGGAAAACTCACGTTCCTGTATATGTAACAGAACAGATGATTGGTCACAAATTAGGCGAGTTTGCACCTACAAGATTATTCAAAGGTCATGCAGGTTCTGATAAAACCGCTAAACGTAAGTAAGACAATCACAATAGCATTGTCGTCCCGAAAATAAACGGGATCTCACCAAAGAGATAACAAAGAAAAATAAGGAAAATAAAAATGGAAGCTAAAGCAAGACAAACAGATATCAAAATGACAGCCAGAAAACTTCGCAGAGTAATCAACGAAGTTCGCGGTAAATCTGTCGTTGAAGCTCAAGATATGTTGCGTTTTATGCCTTATTTTGCAGCAAGAGTAGTAGAAAAGAACTTAAAAGCTGCTGTTGCAAATGCACAGGAAAAATACGGCATAGGTGCTGAATCATTAAAAGTTTCAGAAATCTTTGCAGATGAAAGCGTTACATACAAAAGGGCAAGAACAAGAGCGCAAGGTCGTATGTACAAAAGACTAAAACGCACTTCTCATTTGACTTTAAAAGTAAGTGACATCACTAAAAAGTAGTAGTAATAACAAAAGGTAAATAAAATGGGACAGAAAACACATCCAAAAGGATTTAGAATCGGTATAATCCAACCCTGGGTAAGCACATGGTTTGCCAAGGTAAAAGATTATGGTGAATTCGTTGCAGAAGATGCAAAAATCAGAAAATTTATTAAGAAAAAACTTTATACAGCAGGAATTTCTAAGATCTTAATCTCAAGAAAAGCTCAAAATACAACAGTAACAGTGGTAACTGCAAAACCTGGTATTGTAGTAGGCAGAGGCGGACAGGGTATTGAAGATTTGAAAAAAGAAGTTTCAAACCATATTGGCAAACCTGTTGTAATAAATGTTGTAGAAGTTGCAAGAATTGATGCAGATGCACAGTTGGTAGCAGAATCAATTGCTCAGCAGCTTGAAAAACGTGTAGCATTTAGACGAGCAATGAAACAAGCCATGCAGCGTACAATGAGAGCAGGAGCTCAAGGTATTAAAGTTATGGTATCAGGCCGTTTAGGTGGTGCAGAAATTGCCCGTTCTGAGTGGGCAAAAGAAGGAAGAATTCCTCTTCAAACACTTAGAGCAGATGTAGATTACGGTTTCACAGAAGCTGACACAATTATGGGTAAAATTGGTGTTAAGGTTTGGATATTCAAAGGTGATTTAATGCCTGGAGAAAAAGCGGATCAAAACATCAAAGCTAAAAACGGTAAAGAATTGTCAGACAAAGGCGGCAGACGTCCAAGACGTAGAGCAATTGAAGCCGAATAGTAATAAAAATAAAGTAAATGGAGTAAATAAAAATGTTACAGCCTAAAAAAACAAAATACCGCAAAATGATGAAAGGCAGAATGAAAGGTACAGAAACCAGAGGAACAAAATTAGAATTTGGTGGCTATGCACTTCAGGCTGTTGAACCGGGCTGGATTACCAGCAGACAAATCGAGGCAGCACGTCGTGCAATGACTCGTGAAATCAAACGTGGCGGTAACGTTTGGATAAAGATATTCCCTGATAAACCAATTACAGCAAAACCTGCAGAAACTCGTATGGGTTCAGGTAAAGGTAACTTGGAATACTGGGTAGCAGTTGTTAAGCCAAACAGAATTCTTTTTGAACTGGATTATTTCGACAGAAATGTTGCAGTTCATGCATTAGAATTAGCTGCTCAAAAACTGCCTATTAAAGTAAAAGTAGTAGAAAAAGCTAAGTTAGAAGCGTAATAACGCTAAAAACTAATAAGGAAAATAACAATGAAATTAAGTGAAATGCGCGAAAAAACAGTTGAAGAGTTACAAAGTGCAATAGTTGATTGGAAAAAGGATTTGTTCAACTACAAATTACAACTATCAACACACAAATTAGAAGACACTGCATTAATTTCTAAGACAAAAAGACTTATAGCTCAAGCAAAAACTGTAATAAAAGAAAAAGAGGTACAACATGCCTAAGAAAGAAAAACAAGGTGTTGTAATCAGCAACAAAATGGACAAAACAATTGTAGTAAAAGTAGCTGACTATGAACCACACCCAAAATACAAAAAAATTATAGAATCAAATAAACACTACAAAGCACATGATGAAGGTAACGTTTGTGGAGAAGGCGATGTCGTAAGAATCGTTGAATCAAGACCTATTTCAGGCGGCAAACGCTGGACTTTGGCAGAAGTAGTAGAAAAAGCAAGATAGTTCTTGCAAAACAGAAAAGGAAGCTAAGTTTTTAATAACTTAACTTTCAAGGATAAAAGCTAGACATCATTATTAAATAATGCGCTGTCAATTAAGTAAAACATTCTTTAAAAAAATAAAGGAAAAGAACAATGATACAACAAGAAACAAGACTAGAAGTAGCAGATAATACAGGTGCAAAAGAACTTTTATGCATACGTGTAATGGGAAGTTCAAATAAAAAGTTTGCTGCTGTAGGCGATGAAATCGTAGCTGCAGTAAAGGATGCAAATCCAAATATGCCTGTAAAAAAGTCTGAAGTTGTTAGAGCTGTTGTAGTTAGAACAAAAGCTGATATAAAACGTGCAGACGGATCAGTAATCAGATTTGATGAAAACGCAGCAGTAATTATCAACAAAGACGGTAACCCTCGTGGAACACGTGTTTTCGGACCTGTAGCTCGTGAATTAAGAGATAAAGGTTATATGAAAATCGTTTCTCTTGCACCGGAAGTTATCTAGTGCAAGCAAGATAATCCAAAAAAATATAAAGGAATACAAAAATGACAAAGAAAAAATTGCATGTAAAAAATACTGATAGAGTAATGATTATTGCAGGCAAGGATAAAGGAAAAGCCGGAAATATCAAAAAAATTAATGTTTCAGAAGGCACTGTTACAGTTGAAGGTTTGAACATGGTAACAAAAGCACAAAAACCTCAGCCGATGGCAGGAATTCAAGGTGGACTAATCAAAATAGAAGCTCCTGTAGATGCTTCAAACGTTATGGTTATCTGTCCTGCTTGCGATAAACCGACAAGGATCAAACATGAAGTCGTTGACGGCAAAAAAGTTCGTGTTTGTAAAAAATGTGGTGAACAATTAGATGCTAAATTATAATTCGTGTTATAATTTTAGTATCACAGAATTAAGGAAATACGAAAATGACAACTAAAACTAAAAGTTTAAAATCAAAATATCAAGAAGAAATAATTCCTGCATTAAAGGAAAAATTTGGGTACAAAAATATTAACCAAGTGCCTAAACTTCACAAGATTGTTTTGAATATGGGCGTTGGAGAAGCTTCTCACAACTCTAAAATTGCAGAAGCAATCGAAGCACAATTGACTAAAATAGCTGGTCAAAAGTGCGTAGTTACAAAAGCTAAAAAATCAATAGCATCATACAAGTTAAGAGAAGGAATGCCTGTTGGAGCAATGGTTACATTGCGTGGCGAAAGAATGTATGATTTCTTACAAAAACTTATTTGCGTAGTTCTTCCTCGTATTCGTGACTTCAGAGGTGTAAGCCCAAAAAGTTTTGACGGCCGCGGCAACTACACATTAGGTTTAAAAGAACAAGCATTGTTCCCTGAAATTACTTATGAAGAAGTTGATTTGGTTAAGGGTATGAATGTTTCAATAATCACAACAGCTGAAACAGATGATGAAGCTCGTGAGTTGTTGAAACTATTGGGAATGCCTTTCAAAGGAATGAACAAATAAGAGCGTAAGCTCACCCGATAAATTAAGTAAAACTGGATTAGGAGCTTAATCGCTCCGCCCAACAATTGGGTTTAAAACAAGCAAAATAAAAAAAGGAGAAATTCATGGCTAAAAAAGCGATGATAAACAAAGAATTAAGACGTGAAAAACTTGTTGCAGCAGGTAAATATCCTGCAGTAAGACTTCATAACAGATGCAGCATTTGTGGAAGACCTCACGGTTACCACAGAGATTTCGGTCTTTGCAGAATTTGTTTAAGAAAAATGGCTCACGAAGGATTACTTCCGGGCGTTACTAAAGCAAGCTGGTAGTAAGTTACAACTCAATCTATGCTTAAAGATCTTACATTTGGGAGATTTTAAGTAACGAAAGTAGTTACTGCTTAAGACTTTCTGAGGTGTAGTATATAATATAAAAACCAAAGGACCGAGGGATGCGGTCTTTTTTGGTTTTTTAAGCTTATTTACCAAACAATTTTATATTTACATATTTTAAAGATTGGCTTGTAAATTATAACTTTTCATGATAAACTTCTTATACAGTTCCAGACTGCTGAAGTACGTTTCGGAATGAAGCAACAATTAGTTCAGTAAGTGGTGTAATAGTTAATTAAGGATACTGCCTTGTAACTGTGAGGTAAGTCCGGAGGTATTTTAAATGTCAATGACAGATCCTATAGCAGATATGCTAACAAGAATCAGAAACGCTAATCAGGTTTTACATCCGTCAGTTTCTATGCCGGCTTCTAAATTGAAAGTTGAGTTAGCAAAACTTTTAAAAGAAGAAGGTTATATTACTGACTACAATGTAAAAGATGAAGGCAAATTTAAAGTTTTAGAAATCGTTTTGAAATATGATGCTAAAAACAAACCTATCATCACTAAATTAGAAAGAATTTCTAAACCGGGCTTGAGAAACTACAGCAAAGCTAAAAACCTTCCTAAAGTATTAGGCGGTATGGGTATTGCTATCGTTTCAACAAGCAAAGGACTTTTGACAGACAGAAAAGCTCGCAAAGAAAACCTTGGTGGTGAAGTTCTTTGCTACGTATACTAGGAGCGTAGCCGCTCAACAGGCCAGAATCAGGTTTTGAATTAAAGCTTGTTTTGGCGAACCCAATAAGGAGCGTACCGCTCAACACGCCGGATTAGGTTTTGTATGAAACTTATTGCGGTAAAACTAAAAAAGAGCCATAAGTTTTGGTAAATTGTATGTTTAAGTGCAATTGGTAGAAAAGCTTAAACTTTGTAAAAAATATACCCAAAGGAGAAATTAAAATGTCACGTATTGGTAAAAAACCTATAGAAATTCCGCAAGGAGTTGAAGTAAAAATTGAAGGTCATACAGTTACGGTAAAAGGACCTCACGGTACTGAAGTAGTTGAAGTTCGTCCTGAAATTGAAGTTAAACTTGAAGATAACCATGTTGTTCTTTCAAAAATTGGAAATTCAAGAGAAACAGATGCTTTATACGGGCTTTCAAGAACTTTAGTTGCAAATGCTGTTCACGGTGTTAAAGAACAATTTGAGAAGAAATTGGAAATCCAAGGTGTAGGTTATCGTGCTAATATGGAAGGTAAAAATCTGAACCTTTCATTGGGATACTCTCACCCAGTTATCGTTGAACCACCAGAAGGAATAACAATTTCAGTAGAAGCTAACACTAAAATTTCAGTAAAAGGTTCAAACAAACAAACTGTTGGTGATGTTGCAGCTTTCATAAGATCAAAAAGACCACCTGAAGTTTATAAAGGAAAAGGTGTTAGATATGAAGGCGAACACATCAGACGTAAAGCCGGTAAAGCTGGTAAGAAATAAACTTAAATTAACTGCCTAATTTTATGGCTGTTAAAATTTTGTAGAATATAGCCCATATAAACCCTTGAAGTGGTTTTTCAAGAAGGTTTGGGTAATTAAGAAAGGAAATTATAAGATGATTAAACAAGAAGCCAGAAAACCAAAAGTTCAAAAAAGACATAGAACAATAAGAGTTAAAGTGTCAGGGACTGCAGAATTCCCAAGATTAGCTGTATACAGAAGTACAAAGCACATCTATGCACAGTTAATCGATGACGTAAATCACGTAACATTAGCATCAGCTTCTTCTAACGACAAAGATTTAAAATCAAAATTATCACACGGTGGTAATATTGAAGCAGCTAAAGTTGTAGGCGAAGCTATTGCTCAAAAAGCTAAAAAAGCAGGGATTGAATGCGTAGTATTCGATCGTGGAGGATTTTTATATCACGGTCGTGTTGCGGCTTTAGCTGACGCTGCAAGAGAAGCAGGTTTGATGTTCTAATAAAAATACATAAACTTGTAGTTTTTATAAAATCTGCACTTAACAGCAGTAAAAAATGGAAAGACAGAATTTGATAATTCTGTCTTTTTTAATGCTTAAAAAATAATTAATTATTCAGGATTTTCCTATTTTTTATATTATCATATATAGTAGGAGAAACTAATATGGAATACAAAGATTATTATGAGATATTGGGTGTAAAACGTGATGCAACAGAGGCTGAAATAAAATCAGCATATAGGAAACTTGCTCGTAAATATCACCCGGATGTTAATAAAACCAAAGAGGCAGAAAGTAAATTTAAGGATATCAATGAAGCTTATGAAGTCTTAGGGGACAAACAAAAACGTTCAAGATATGACAGTTTAGGCTCTAATTGGCAAGGTGGTCAAAGTTGGACACCACCTCCGGGATTTGAGCAATATGGTTTTGGCGGTACTCAAGGTGGAAATTATCAAAGTTTCAGCTTCAATGGAGAAGATTTAGGAGGTTTTTCTGACTTTTTCAGTTCTCTATTTGGCGATATGATGGGCGGCGGTGCCAGAACACAAAGAATGAACTTTGGAGGCTTCGACTTTGCAGATGCCGGAGCACAACAGAGAACAACCTCACGCAGGAAAACTCAGCAGCCCAAACCTGAAAACCTTGATATCACAATGAATTTAAATATAACGATAAAAGATATATTTGCACAAAAACCTATTACCGTTAAATTTAATAATATTGAACGCTGCACAAAATGCTCAGGTAACGGCGGATATTGCAGTGAATGCGGTGGGACAGGCTTTAAATCCGAGCCGAAATCAATCAAAGTTAAACTGCCTCCAAACATTACCGAAGGACAAAAAGTAAGAATAAAAGGCGAGGGTAAGTCTGATTCTTATGGCAGAAAGGGTGATTTGTACCTTGTCATTAACATAAAAGACAAAGAATATGAAGTTAATGGCTCTGATTTAACAAAAGAAATAGAAATTACTCCTCCTGAAGCCGTTTTAGGGTGTAAAAAAGATATTGAAACCCTTCATGGCAAAATTGGAATTAAAATTCCACCTCAAACATCTTCTGGACAAGCTTTAAGATTAAAAGGACTTGGACTACCTAAAAAAGAAGGTGGGTACGGAAATTTAAATGCAAAAATAAAAATCATTATTCCGAAAAACTTGTCTGACAAACAAATAGAACTTTACAAAAAAATTTCAGAGTTATAAAATGCAATGGGCTAAAATTTTATGGGGTAATCATCCGCAAACTTTAGCCCATCATTTATAAATAATTGTGTACAAGCTTTGTTCACAGAATCTTGAATTTCATGTGATTTACATGCACTTCTTAATTTTTCTCTTGTAGAATATCTGCCTAGCTCTGCTTGAGTCAGCGGAACCAACCCTGATGGCATTTTTTTGATATCTTCATAGGTTGTTACAACAGTCCCAAATTGAAAAAAGTTTTTTCCGCCAATTAATTTTATTTTTCTATGCGACGAAAAATTATCAGTTATCACATAAAAAACTCCATTATATATTCCCACAGGACATCCATTTGCCAAAATAAACCATTTCCCATGATAAACAGCAGAAATAATTTCACCATCATCATTTACATTGCTAATATAGTTGTTAAACCAGCCGCTTAAATTATTATCAAATTCTTTTAATATTTTAACATTATTGTTTTTTATAAAATCCTTAAACAAAACATTTGCACAATCATATAAAGGGAATGTATCCATAGGGCACTCATCAGGGTGCATTGTCGCTGCATAATATCTACTAAAGGGAATATTTGATTCTGAACTAACACTGGAAATAGCATTTAATAAAATTGAATAAGTTGACTTTAACTTTGTTTCGGTCAATTTTTTCCTATAATTTGACACCAAACTTGGCATCGTCATTGCAGCAACAATACCTACTATTCCTAAAGTAATTAAGGTTTCAGCAAGAGTAAAAGCGGGCTCATTACCCATTAAAACCTTAGAGTTGCCCCCCCCCCGACATTTCTAATTCTTCCATACTTTTGCATTTATTTACCCTTTCATGTTCTTATTTTTTTTAGAAAAACAATTTTAATTATCATAACACATTTACAACTAAACTTCAATAAACTAAACAAAAGCATTGACAATATCCCCCAATGTATAGAAAATATACTTATACAAACTTGGGGGATATTTTTATGACGAAAGAAACATTCTTACACGATAAACACATTGCACTTGGGGCAAAAATGGTTGATTTTGCGGGATGGGAAATGCCTGTTCAATACTCGTCTATAATAGAAGAACATAAAAATGTAAGAGAAAATGTAGGTTTATTTGATGTTTCTCACATGGGAGAAGTTTTTGTAAGAGGAAAAGATTCCGTTGATTTTTTGAATTCGATTGTTCCTCAAGATATTTCGAAATTAAGTTACGAAAAAGCTGTTTACTGCCAATTAACCAACAAACAAGGTGGTCTGATTGATGATTTAATCATTTATAAATTAGGGATATTAGAATACCTTGTAATTTGCAATGCATCAAGAATTGATGAAGATTTAAACTGGATGGTCAGGAACAGCAAAGGTTTTGATGTAAAAATAGATAATCAATCTCATAATTACTCACTTTTGGCTGTTCAAGGGCCAAAAGCTGATGTTTTAATGAGAAAACTTGGATTAAGCGATTATCAGGAATCATTTACTATCAAACCGGAAACGATAGCCGGAATAAAACTTTTAGTCTCAAGGACAGGATACACAGGAGAAGATGGGTACGAAATTCTTGTAGAAAATAAGAATTCGGAATACTTATGGGACAAAATTCTTGATGAAGGTAAAGAATTCGATATAAAACCGATAGGGCTTGGAGCTCGTGACACTTTGCGATTGGAAGCAGCACTTCATTTATACGGGAATGATCTTGATGAGAATACGACACCTGTTGAAGCAGGGCTTTCTTGGTCTATACCTAAAGATAAAAAAGATGACTACAACGGTAAATCGGTAATAGAAGACCAACTACACAACGGAACAACAAAAAAACTTGTAGGGCTTAGAATGCTTGACAAATCAATTGCACGCCACGAATATGAAGTTTACTATAATGGCGACAAAGTCGGTGTAATCACAAGTGGAGCTCCTTCCCCGACATTGGGAGCAAATATTGCACTTGCCTATGTAAAAAATAATAAAGAAATTTGCACAGGAACTATTGTTCAAGTTATGATAAGAGAAAAATTGCACGATGCAGAGGTTGTCAAAAGACCTTTCATCCAAAAAAGAAATAAAGTTAAGTTATTATAATAAAAGAAATGGAGAATTAGATGACTATGCCTGAAAATTTATTATGTTCAAAGTCACATGAGTATTTGTCAGACAATGGTGATAATACTTTTACAGTAGGTTTGACGGACTATGCAGTAGAACAGCTTGGAGATATTGTATTCTTAGAACTTCCGGAAGAAGGTTCGGAGTTCAAAAAAGGTGATACTTTTGCAACTATCGAATCTGTGAAAGCAGCATCCGAAATATACATGCCAATAAGCGGTAAAATAATTGATATTAACAATTCTGCGGTAGAAAGCCCTGAAATATTAAATGAAGACAGTTTTGAAAAAGGATGGCTTGTAAAAATTGAACCCACAGGAGATGTTGAATCCGAACAAGCAGATTTATTAGAATACGAAGATTATAAAGAAGAATTGGAATAATAAATGAAAAACTTTTTAGTACATAATGATGAAGTAAAAAAAGAAATGCTTGATAGTGTGGGTGTTTCAGATATTGAGGATTTGTTTAAACAAATCCCATCAATTGCACGTGCTGCTAGTCTTGAACTTGAAAACCCTTTGAGCGAAATGGAAACTCAAAAACGGGTTAAATCTTTAGCAAAGAAAAATAATATAGAATACACAACATTCTTGGGAGCAGGAGTGTACAACAAATTTATTCCTGCTTGTATTTCACAAGTTGCAAGCAGATTTGAATTTTTAACAGCATACACCCCGTATCAACCGGAAATTTCTCAGGGTACACTACAAGTTATGTACGAATTTCAAACAATGATATGCCGTTTGACAGGTATGGATGTTTCAAATGCCACTGTATATGACGGAGCAACAGCTTGTGCAGAAGCTGTTTTGATGGCAGTAAGAATTTCTAAAAAAGATAAAGTTCTTGTTTCTGAAAATCTTAATCCTGAGTATATCAAAGTTGTTAAAACATATTGCTGGGCCGGAAATATTGAAGTCCAAATGTTTGACAAGCTTCCGGAAAATAATTCAGACTTTGCTTGTGTGTTGATTCAAAATCCGGATTTTTACGGTGAAATTACCACAATACCTACTGTAAATACGCTTTTAGTAGTTTGTACGGATATTTCTTCCCTTGCATTAATAGAACCTCCTAAAAATGCTGATATCGTTGTCGGAGATATACAAACTCTTGGGCTTCCTATGTCTTTTGGAGGTCCTTATGCAGGTTTCATTGCTTGCAAGGAAAAATATTTAAGACAAATCCCCGGGAGACTTGCAGGCAGGACTGTTGATGCTGATGGGAATTCTGCATACTGTTTGACAATTCAGACAAGAGAGCAGCATATTAAAAGAGAAAAAGCAACAAGTAATATATGTTCTAACCAAGCTCTAATGGGTTTGTGTGCAACACTATATCTCACTGTAATGGGAGAAAAAGGTTTTAAACAGGCATCGTATCTGTCAGCAAAAATGGCACATAACCTTTCAACAAAACTATCCCAAAAAGGGATCAGGACTCTAAATAAACAATTCTATAATGAGTTTGTAATAGAAGTTGATGATGCTGAAAAATTTCTTTCTGAACTTAAATCAAACAACATTATAGGCGGGTTAAAGCTTGATGAGAAAAGAATACTCATAGCTGCAACAGAAATGATTACAGAAGAAGATATTGAAAGATATTTAGCTTGTATTTAAGCCTGTTTAAATGAATTATAAAATACTGAAAAAGCTTTCTTAGGGCTCTCAAATTTCTTTATGGAACATCCTTTCATAAAGTACATTGTTTCGCCTGTTTCAAGCATTAAATCAATTCTCTTTTTTGAATCTTTCCACTTTAGTAAAAAATCATTAACTTCACTGCTAGGGCTAACAGCTTTGACTTCTATTAAGCCAATTGATTGAATAACATTTGGTCTTTTAACTTCTTTGTCATCTATATAAACCGTTGCAAAATTTTGCTTAATCTCCGGAGGATTATCAATCTTAACCTCAAATGACAAATTTGAATCCAATTCTGTTATCGTAGCTTCTTGCATATAGCAACCCCTATTTATCAAATTAATTTTAAATTTTGTACAAATTGTTTAGAAAAACTGGGCGATACGTGACTCGAACACGTGCCCCCCACAACGTCAATGTGGTGCGCTACCAACTGCGCTAATCGCCCGAAGTTCACTTTTGTTAAGACTATTGTAGCATAAAAATCTAAAAATGCATAGCATCAACTTGTTTCAAAATAGCTTGAATATCTTTTAAAATTTCACTTTCCATAAACAGCAATTCTTGTTTATTACAATCATCATTCTCGTATTTTATTTTAGCAAGCTTAGTCATAACTATCTTGTTAAAAGATAAAAATTGAGAACAATGTTCAATAATATCAACTGCCCTATAAGGTACCTCTCTATCGTAGAGCCTTAAAACTGAACGGAAAATCACGACAAGAGTTTTTATTACATTATTTAAAACCTTTTTCATTTCTCTATCAGAATTTACATTCAAAAGAAAATGATTTTTATACTTTAACAAAAGGTTCTTGAGTTCCGATTCACACTCCAAGCGTAAAAAATACTTGTTTACATTGATAGAAGGGACTAAATCCTCGCCATATATCAGCCTGTAATTAGACTTAATATCAGCATATTCAATTGTATAAACATCGAAAGATGAATACCATTCATCCTTGTTCATAATAACGGGAATGGGATTTTTAGCCTTAACCCATTTTTTTACCGGTTTTGATATTGAATACAAATTTTCTGCACTTAACTGATTTGTAATAATCATCAGGTTAAGATTATTTTTTGCATCTTCGACATTAGCCTGAGATCCGAACGCAAACACGGATAATAAATTGTCACCTAAGTTCAATTTTAAATCTTCCAAAAATTTATCTAAATTTTTCATTTTTACCCTCTCTGATATTTGAATCTCATACCTTTAAAAAAATCTAAAAACTTTTTACCAACTTCCTGAGCAACCGCTTCCGCCGAAGCCGCCACCGCCGCCGAAACCACCGAAACTGGATGAGGAGAATCTTCGGCTTCTTGGTGAAAATATTCCCATAATTATTATGAAAGGCCAAAACCACCATGGAATAGGAGTCTCACTTGAAGAACTATTAGAAGGTGCAGGACAAACTCCCTGCTGTTTTATAGTTACCCCTTCTGCTTGAGCGATAGTTTCAGCAAGAACATAAGTTCCCCTTCTGATACCTTTTTCATAATCATTTTGCTTATAGTATGGCAAAATATCATTATTCATAATATTTTCCAACTTCTTAACGCTAATTTTGTCTTCAAGTCCAATGCCTTGTTCGATACGCATTCTTCTCTCATTTAACGCCGTCAAATAAACCATACCGTTATTTTTACCGACAGCCCCCAATTTGTAAGAACGTCCTATATCCAAAGCAACGTCTTCAACAGTACGTCCATTCAATGAAGGTAATGTCACAACAACCAAATCCGCTCCTGATTTTTTTTGCAAATCCCAAAGCGTCATATTCAAGTCATTTTCAACATTTTCAGGCAACAAATTCGCCTCATCAGCGACAAAACCGTTAAATTTCAGTGTAATATCCGCATTAACCTGCGTTGAAGAAAACACCAAAAAACATAATATAAACAACCAACATTTCTTAAACATATTTGAATTGTAACAGTATATAAAAATTATGTCAACAGTTAATAACAAAAAATAAGCAATAAAAAAAGGCGACACCCAGATTCGAACTGGGGATAAGAGCTTTGCAGGCTCCTGCCTTACCACTTGGCCATGTCGCCGTATCCGTTTCTTTATAATAAAAAAGACATAATAAAAAGTCAAGGTAAGTTATTGACAAATAATGGAAATTAGTAGAAAATAATGTGTGATTAAATGGAGTTAGGAGGATGAAAAATGATTAGACAAGAAGCTTTCAGAGTGCCCCCTCCCGCGAAACCTTTGTAATATAAGAGCTTTCACCCTTGCAGAAGTCCTTATCACTTTAGGCATAATAGGTGTGGTTGCGGCCTTAACAATTCCTTCAATTGTTTCCAGGTATGAAAAAAGAACAATTGAAGCAGGGCTAAAAAAAACTTACGCAGAATTAGAAAATTGGATTAGACGAGCAGAAGAAGATTTTGGCCCTTTTGACAGTTGGGATTCTAGCAATAATTCAGGAATAGTAGCTCAGAAATACTTATTTCCGTACTTTAATTTAACATCGTGCAATTCAAACACTAAATATTGTATGGCTAAAAATGGTGCTTTTAGGACTTGGTACAAACCAACAGAAACTTCTGCTCCTGGGGAATTAGAAGCTGCAGACCAACACATGCCAAAATATATTTTACCTGATGGAAGAGTTTTTGGGGTTTATACCACATATTATTCAGATTGGGCAACTCCAGGAAAATCTATAACCATATTTGTAGATGTTAACGGCCCGAGAGGAAAAACTGTTATGGGACAGGATGTATTTGCTTTTTCGATATGCAACTATAGAGGGATAAAAAACAGAATTAAATCTGGCACAGCAGAAGCTCAGTCAGAAAATTATGCTAATGAATATCTTAGGGAGAACTGTACAAAAACCGTTCCAGGAGTTGTCTGGCAAGGTTCTGCATGCGTGCACTTACTCGAACGTAACGGATGGGAATTTCCAAAAGATTATCCAATAAAATTTTAAAAATCGTATTTGATAATAATATATTTAACAAAAAAAGGAACTGCCACAATTGACAGTTCCTTTCTCTAGTTATTACCTATCAGAGACTTACTTAGTTTCGTAATAATCTCTTACGATACCTTCATAAGCATCTTTGTATATAGCTTTAATATCTTCCATCAACGGATAAGCTGGGTTAGCACCTGTACATTGATCGTCAAATGCTAATTCTACCATTTCATCTAACTTAGCATTAAAGTCTGCTTCTTTAACACCAAAGTCTTTGATTGAATTTGGAAGATTTACAGCCTTCATCAACTTGTCGATTGCGTCTATTAACAATTGAACTTTTTCATCATCATTCTTTCCGCCAAGTCCTAATTCATCAGCAATTTGAGCATATTTTGCTTTTGCATTAGGGAATTTGTATTGTGGGAAGATACATTGTTTTTTAGGACAATCAACTGCGTTGTATTTAATTACCTGCCTGATTAACAAAGCGTTTGCAACACCGTGAGGTACGTTAAACATAGCACCTAATTTGTGAGCCATAGAGTGGCACAATCCTAAGAATGCGTTTGCAAATGCCATACCCGCGATTGTTGCTGCATAGTGCATTTTTTCTCTTGCGATAGGATCATTTGCACCTTCCTTCCAAGATCTTTCCAAATATCTGAATACCAATTTTGCAGCTTCTAGAGCATTTGAATTTGTAAAGTTTGTAGCCATAGCTGATACATAAGCTTCAATTGCGTGAACTAAAGCGTCAATACCTGATGCTGCTGTTAATCCTTTTGGCATACCGTCAACAAAGTTTGGATCGATTATTGCCATATTAGGTGTTAATGCATAATCTGCAATAGCGTATTTTACGTGAGTTTCATCGTCTGTAATAATTGCAAACGGTGTAACTTCAGAACCTGTACCTGAAGTTGTAGGTATAGCAACCATTGTAGCTTTCTTACCTAAATCAGGAATTCTACAAATTCTCTTTCTGATATCCATAAATCTCATTGAGATATCTTCAAATACTGTATCAGGCTGTTCATACATTAACCACATAATTTTTGCAGCATCCATTGGAGAACCGCCACCCAATGAAATAATTACATCAGGTTCATAAGGTCTTATGATTTCCATTGCTTGATTAATTGTTGATAATGTAGGATCAGGTTTTACATCAAAGAAAATTTGGTGATCGATACCGATTTCATCCAATACATTAACGATACTGTCAACAGCACCTGAATTGAATAAGAATCTGTCAGTTACAATAAAGGCACGTTTTTTGCCTTGAAGTTCGCGAAGTGCCAAATCAACTGCACCTCTTTTGAAGTAAACTTTTGGCGGAACTTTAAACCAAAGCATGTTTTCTCTCCTTTCTGCAACCGTTTTATAGTTTAATAAGTTTTCAACACCGATATTACCTGATATAGCGTTCTTACCCCAAGAACCGCAACCTAATGAAAGTGATGGTTCTAGTTTGAAGTTGTACAAATCACCAATACCGCCTTGTGCTGATGGTGAGTTAATCAATACACGGCAAGCAGGCATTTTTTCTGCGAATTTGTCAACTCTTTCCTGACTGCGGGTATCTGTATAAAGGTCTGCGGAGTGGCCTGCACCACCTTTTGAAACTAATTCGTAAGTCATTTCAGTAGCTTCATCAAAATCTTTAGCTCTGTACATAGTCAAAATCGGTGATAATTTTTCTCTTGAGAAAGGATCTTCCCAATCTACAGATGGTCTTTCAGCAAGCAAGATTTTTGCTGTTTGAGGAACCTTGAATCCTGCAAGTTCTGCAATCCTATGAGCAGGTTGACCTACAATGTCAGGGTGAGCAGTACCACGTTTAGGATCTATGAATGGAAGATCTATCATTTTCTTTTCATCAGATGGGCTCAATAAATAAGCTCCTCTGTATAAAAATTCCTTCTTAACTTCTTCATAAACTTCGTCAACAACGATAACAGACTGTTCTGAAGCACAAATCATACCGTTATCGAATGTTTTTGACATCATAATTGAAGATACAGCCATTTTTATATCAGCAGTTTCATCTATAACAGCAGCAGCGTTACCAGGGCCAACACCCAATGCAGGGTTGCCTGATGAATATGCAGCCTTAACCATTCCAGGACCGCCTGTTGCTAAAATACAAGAAATTGAATCATGTTTGATTAATTGGCTTGTTAATTCAATAGCCGGCTTGTCAATCCAACCAATAATGTCTTCAGGAGCACCAGCCTTAACAGCAGCTTCCAAAACCAACTTTGCAGCAGCTATTGTACATTTTGTTGCTCTTGGGTGTGGTGAAAAGATTATAGCGTTTCTTGTTTTTAAAGCAATCAATGACTTAAATATAGCTGTTGATGTAGGGTTTGTTGTAGGAATAATGCCTGCTATAACACCCAAAGGTTCTGCAACGATTTTAATACCGTTTGCAGCATCTTCTTTTATTATGCCACAAGTCTTGGCATTTTTGTGTTTGTTATAAATGTATTCTGAAGCAAAATGGTTTTTAATAATTTTGTCTTCCAAAACTCCCATTCCTGTTTCTTCAACAGCCATTCTTGCCAAAGGAATACGAGCTTTATCAGCAGCTGTTGCTGCAGCTTTAAAGATTTTATCAACTTGTTCTTGCGAAAATGTTGAATAAATTTTTTGAGCCTTCTTTACTCTTTCAATAAGCAATTCCAATTGCTCTGCATTGTCAACAAGGTTAGACTTGTTTAAAGTCTTTTCCAAGTTTTCTACAGTTTTCTTACTTTTTGTAGTCATAATTTAGTATCTCCTTGTGCTCAGCACATTTTATAAAATTATTTTTATTCGTGATTTATTTCACAATTACATTATAAAACAATGGTATTTAAAAAGCAAGTGTATTTTTTACAATCTTTATACAAATTTAATATTTTGAAAAATATTTGTCTATTGGTATTTACAATATTCATATAATAATATATCATGTCCTTATTATGAATTTATTGCAGAGAGTTTTTTATTTTTTCTTACAAATACAGGAAAAAGCTTTAACAAAAAAGCTTAATAAGCATCTTAAAACATACAGCTCAAATTCTACGTCAAAAACAGTAATGTCAACCGGCGTAACTATGACTTTGCAAGCAGAAACAGAAAAAAACAAAGAACTCGTAAAAAAGAATGTAACAGATATAGTAAAAGGCTGTAATAATGATTCTGACAAACTTTTGGCCTATGTGGAAAGTAAAGGGACAAAAGTTATAAAACTTGATAATGCAGACAAACTTCTTTATGCAATTAAAGAAGAAGAAGGATTGGTAACAGAACTCAAGGGACTTGAGGCTCTTTATATTAATATAATTACGAATTCAGGCTTTTCTTTCAAGTCAGAACCCATGTTTATAATGCGTAACGGAGATATTGATAAATACTATATGGCACACCAATTTTACAAATGGTATGCAATGAAGATGAATTTACCGGGATTTGACTTTATATCACAAAAACTTTTTAAAATTTACCTAAACTCTGACGAACCAATACTTTCAAACTTAAACCTAGATGAAATGGTAGGTTTGAAAGAAGCAATCAACAGGGATCAAGAAGCAACAAATTTTGCACTTGAAATTGCAAAATCTAAAGAAGGCAGCAAAAAAGTTCTTGATAAGATGAAAAATGACGGTGGAGCAAACGTATAAAAAGGGCAGCTTTTGCCGCCCTTAAGTTGTTGTAAAACGAAAATCTTCACTCCAAGTTTTAAAACCTCCATCCAAAAGCATTACCGGATAACCATAATCTGCTAAAATTAAACAAGCCTCTACGCCTAAATGGCATTGTTGATTGTAACAATACACAACAGTTACCTCTTCTTTTGAGAGTTTGTCAGTGTTATTTTCTAATTCATCTTTTGGGATTGATATAGCAGAAGGGATATGAGAGATTTCGTAGTCTTCTTTACGTCTCACATCCAACAATTTAACCTTACCTTCCTCCATTAGCTCCTTTAACTCGACAGGACCAAGAGTAAAAGCAAGCACTTTTGAGAAAAAACAACGAGCTTTTTCAGGATCAAAACGCATTTCTTTGATTTTTTCGTTCATAAATGAATATCCTTTCTATGTTTCCACAGAAAGGATAAATCAATTTATTAAAATATAACTTAGCAACATGTATATAATCAATGCATTAAATTCATTGGGGTAAAGTAGACAGAGACTATCCTAAGAAAGAAATATGTTTAGGATTTTTGCTTGCTCTGTCGTAACTGGGTGAAAATAGTATATTATAAGTCTTGCGGAGCTTAGCACCTAGGGCGTTAAGCATATTCGGATTTTGAACCATATCCGCTTTTTGTGTACGATTTAAATCGTTTTCAAAGTTAATTTTAGCATTTGGGTTTTGCAATGATAGGATTGCCAAGCTTGGCGTTATATTATTCATATTACCTTCGCCAAAAGTAATTGTTTTTACTGAATTAAATTTTACTGGATTAATTGTTATCATCATTTTCCTCCTCTCGTGAGGTTTATTAAGTGTTCATTTAACACTTCATTTAACACTTTTAATATAAACTATAAAAAACATTTTGTCAACCCCTGTTATAAAGTTTTATTAAGATAGCTAAAACTATTGTTATTAAAGGATTTTAAAATAAGTGCATAATTTACACTTATTTGACTATGAAATATTTTTTGTGTTCTTTTTGATATCAAACAGCATGCTTTTTAAAGAATTTTATTATTTTTTAGTAGTCTTTATGAATAGTCCAAATGGGTAATTGTATAAATAACACTTATTCCTTTTAATAATGGGTAATAAATCTTTTTCATACTTCCAGCTATTCTTAATTCCAACAGGGAGCTTTCGCTCCCTTTTTTTTACGAACTTTATAGTTTGCAGAATAACACTATTCCATCAAATATTTTGCAGAACAACATACCCCGGATATAACTTCACCTTCACCGCCATTACCTCCGGCTAAATAAGTTCCTGTTTTGACCCCTACATTAGGTGAACATTCACAAACATTGCCATTTTTTTCCTTATTAAAAGTCCCTTCAACTCCCATAGCCTTTAATGAATGTTGATTTCGTTTGATATCAGACAATAATTTTATTACAAATACGTCTTTCCCAAATTCATTAGGACCTTTCCTGTAATTATTTACATCAACAACTATCCAAGGACCGCCGTGAATTTCTCCGAAATATACAACTGCACCATCATTAAGCAATAAAGCAAGTTTATTAAAATTGATTGCACTTATTCCATAAGGACTAGCAGAGTTCGGATTTGACTTCGACTTTACACCTAATGCCCTGAATCGAGAATCATTATTACCTATACCAACCCACTTATATTTTACATTTTTATCATCATAGTAGTTATCACAAACTTTATCAGGCAATACATAAGAATTATCTCCGCAATAATCAACAACCCTCAATTTTTCTGCCAAAGATTTTAAAAATTCATCAGTATAATTTCTATTTTTACAATCCCCAGAAGCATTGTAAGGCTCACATATTGTTACACCATCTGCTAAAACTTCATTAAATGCATTATTAATAACAGAATACTCTTTTTTCCACTTGGCAATGTTTTGTTTATTTTGTATTTCAGGGATTACCGTTGTTAGTGTTAATACTGCAACAACCCCTATTATGCCCAGTGTTATCAACACTTCAGAGAAGGTAAATCCTTTCCTTTCAAAATATCGGTATTCCATAACACCAATATGAAATCCGTTTACTTTTTTACATAGTTTAGGTTGGTTGGTTAAGCCCTGAGTGCCCCCCCCCCGAAGTTTTCAAAATTCTCTTTTTTCATAAATCAGCTCCTCTTTTGCTTTCCACCCCTACTCTATCATATCTTTTTGGAATTTGCAACAAAAAAAGCACCTTTTAAACGGTGCTTTTTTCAAACTTTCTAACTTTTATTTACAAATTTGGAAGATCACCTTTTACATCCGCAATTTCATTTGAATCTAAATGAAATGCTTCGTGCAAAGCTTTTACAGCTTTCAAAGATTGATCCTTATCTACCAAACAGCTTATTTTTATTTCACTGGTTGATATCATTCTTATGTTAACATTTTGTTGAGCAAGAGTTTCAAACATCAAAGATGCGACACCGGGCCTGTCAATCATCCCTGCTCCAACTATTGAAACTTTTGATATATTTTCATCCACTTCTATTTGGCCTGTTGCACCTATTTCTTCTTTTAACAAATTCAATGCGGAAACGGTTTTAGCAACGTCTGTTTTGTCTACGGTAAATGCAATATCATTAGTATTAGAAACTTTTCTTGCATAAGATTGAATAATCATATCTACAGAAATATTTTCATTCGCTAATTTACTAAAAAGTTTTGCTGCCACACCCGGTTTATCCGGAACATCACATACAACTATTCTTGCCTGTGATAAATCTTGAGCGACACCTGCTACAGGGTTATTTAATTCCATTTTATCAACTCCTAATATTAACGTGCCTAAATTATTTATTTTAAAACTACTTCTTACGCGGAGCGGTACATTATTTAATTTTGCGGTTTCAACACTTCTTGGGTGCAAAACATTGGCTCCCGCATGAGCAAGCTCCAACATTTCTTCATAGGAAATTTCTTTCAACTTAGAAGCATTTGGAACAACTCTAGGATCTGTAGTGTAAACTCCCTCAACATCTGTGTAAATATCACATCTTTCAGCGTTTAATGCTGCAGCCAATGCAACAGCTGAAGTATCAGACCCACCGCGGCCTAGTGTTGTAATCTCTCCATCTTCAGTTACTCCCTGAAAACCTGCAATTACAATAATTTTACCCTCTTTTAAATTTTGTCTGAGTTTATCTGTTTTTATATCTACAATTCTTGCCTTTGAATGTTTGTTTTCAGTCATTATGCCTATTTGCATCGCATTATAACTTACTGCATCATATCCTTGTGCTTGAATTGCCATAGCCAGCAGAGCTATTGAAACACCTTCACCAGTAGAAAGAAGCATATCCATCTCTCTTTCAGAAGGGTTTGGAGTCAAATCTTTTGCCATTTTTACAAGATAATCGGTAGTATGCCCCATCGCTGAAACGACAACAACAACATCATTTCCATTTTCTTTTTCTTTGATAACTATTTTTGCAACATTTTTTATCTTTTCCGTATCGGCTACCGAAGTCCCGCCAAATTTTTGAACTATTATCTTTCTCAAAATCTATTCTCTTTCTGAAATATTCTGCAAAAGCCTTTCCAATTCAGCTTTTTGCTCAGGGTACTCAAACAAGTCCGGATTAATTTCTTCTATTTTCTGGGCTATTTTTATTGTTTCTTTTACATTATATTCATAAACTTCATCTTTGACAAGTACGTAGTTGACATAAAACAGCAAGTTCAAAACTGTCAAATTGTTTTCATCAACTTTGATTGCCTTGCGAAGTTTCCGACGAGCTTCGTCATATTCATTTTTCGACATAAGATATTCGGCATAATCTATGTATGCACTTAAATATTTGGGATTACGTGTTAGTGCGGATTCGTAAAAATCTTTAACTTTTGTATCATTATTTTTCTTTTCGTAACATTTCGCAAGATAATAACAATTTACACAATCCTCATCGTTATTTTTGAATAATGTTATTGCACTGTCTATGTCGCCGTTTTGATAATCTATAATACCTAAAGCCTGCTTTACAACGGAATTTTCACTATCTGCAGCAAAAACTTTTTCAAGAAGCGGACGAGCTTCATCATACTCGTTTCTTGCAGCACAGCACAAGCCTAAATTTGCCATTACATCTAAATTATCTTTATCTAATTCAAAAGCTTTTAATAGTTTTGCTTTTGCTGCATTATAATCTCCAAATCTTTCCAATACCTTTGCCCATTCCAGGTACAAATTTACGGAAAAAAGATTTCTTTCTTCTGCTTTTTCAAAATACTCAATAGATTTTTCCCTGTCGTAATTACTTGCATAGAGCTGACCCAACAAAATATACGCAGGAAGCATCTCAGGGTTGTATTCCAATGATTTTTTAGCGTAATGAATTGCACTCGAGATATCATTTTTTATGGCTTTTAATCTTGCAAATTCAAATGTATTACTCTCATTCGGACAAACATTAGCAAGAAATGTCAACTTCATTTCTGCCTTGTCATACATTTCCAACTTTATTTCCATCACAGCACAAAGAAAAACTGCAGAAAAGTTGTATTTGTTGATTTTCGAAGCGTTCATAAATTTTTCACGGGCTTGGCTGTATTTTTTCTGTTTCATTAGTGCCATACCCCAGCCGGTAAAGGTATCTGTGTTGTTACCCTGAACTTTATCCGCATTTTCAAATGATTTTTCGGCCTGCTCAAACTTTCCTACAGAAATTAATGCAAATCCGAGTTTTTGCCATATAGTTTTGTCATGAGGTTCTATATCAGCAGAGGTCTGGTAGTTTTCAACAGCCAAATCACTATTACCTAATCTTTCATTCACAACGCCCAGATATTTGTATACCAGAGCATCTTTCTGCGGAAGAGAAAGAGCTCGTTCCAAAATTAGCTTTGCATCTTCAAATTTATTTTGTTCAATGAGTTTTTTGGCTCTGCTTACACAGGAATAAGACGGCAAAGATTGGATTACCGAATCTTCTTTATATTTATCGATTGACCCGCTGATTTCTTTAACCTTATTTACAGCTTGAATTAACCAATTAAACAATCTACTACCTCTCTAAATGCACCTTCTCCAGCTTCACTTTTTGTAACTTGAATACCCGCTACACTCTTAACTTTTTCCACGGCATGAGGGACTGTAATTTTATATTTAGCAAAATTCAAGCACTCTATATCATTAATATCATCGCCGATATATACAAATTCGTCTTGAGAAAGATTATACTTATCAACAATTTGTTTGAGAACATCTATCTTTATTCTTATATTTTGATGAACTTCATCTATACTAAACTTCTTAGCCATAGTTTCTATTGCTGCGTTTCCCTCTCCGGAAATTATACCTATTTTATACCCGTTCTTTTTCAGTATAGAAAAAGCCATGATATCTTTGAAGTTCAATCTTCGGCTCATTGTAAAATCATCTTTTATATAGACACAATTATCGGTAACTACACCATCAAAGTCTGTAATAACCATTTTTATAGTGTGCGGTAATCTCAATTTATCCATGTACAAAATATCCCTTATCTGCTATAATTTTAACATAAAGAGAGGGAAACACAAAATGCTCTGGTATATTTTAAATTTAAGTATAATTCTTATATTTTTGGTTTTATTTTTGTTTGCAAGACAGACAAATAAAAGGTGGTCAAAGATAAATGATTACCTGGGCATGGTAACAAATACCGTAAATTCAGTTCGTTACGGGAATTTGTCAACTAAAATTGAAGAAATAAATCATCCGACATACCAAAATGTAACAGACAGTATTAACAGAATGGTAGAAACTCTTAATGACAGAGAAAAGATGATTGTAGAATATCAAACAGAATTAATGAGACAGAACAAGCTTTTGGAGTCTGTTATTAATTCTTTATCTGACGGGATATTGATTATCAATGACAAATACAACATCTTACGTGTAACCCCAAAAATCGGGACTTGGTTTGGCTTTAAAGGGCAGGAAATTGTTGGAACAAATATCTTTGAATATATTCAAATAAGCGATGATACGCCAATTGAGAGAGTAAGAAATAAAGATGTATTTATAAAACACACTCCAACAAACAATTTTGTTATGAATGTTATAAAACTTTCATTAGACGACGATAAAAAGCGTTACGTAATCTTAATCAAAGATGTTACAAAAGAAAGAGAAATAGAAACTCTAAAAGAGGATTTTGTAGCAACATTAACCCACGATTTGAAAGTCCCGATAGTTGCAGAATCGAATATAATAAACTTTCTCCTTAACGGAACGTTTGGAGAAATTACAGAAAAACAGAGAGTTGCCCTGCATAATATGAAAAATTCCAATCAGGAACTTGTGGAACTTGTACAAATTATTCTTGAAACATACAAGATAAAAGAAACCGGCATAAAGCTTTTAAAAGAAAACATTATGCTAAACAAATTCATATCAGATATTGTTGACAGTACACAACCTATTGCTAACAATTCCGGTATAACAATATACTTTACCCCATCAAGAGATATAAAAGTAACTGCAGACCCTATGCAACTTGAACGAGTTATAAAAAATCTTATATCAAATGCAATTTCACATAGCAACACAAAAGATAGAATAGATATTACAACAGGTGAAATTCCAGGTTATATAACGATATCAATAATAGATTACGGTCAGGGCATACCCGCAGAAGAAATAAAACTAATTTTTAATAAATATTATTCGGCAGCAAAAAAATTCCGAAAAATTGGAACAGGCTTGGGGCTTTATCTTTCACAACAAATAATAAAATCCCACGGAGGAGAAATTATTGTTGAAAGCGAAGAAAATGTCCGAACTGAATTCTGCGTAAAATTACCAATGTAGGAAGCTTTTATCATATTTGTTATATAATCTTGTTATGCAGAAATTTTTTGAGAATATTCTTGATTGGATTTATAAAAAGAAGTGTTATTTTTGTAAAAGCTCTAAAGAAGCAGTGAGAATGTGCTCCAAATGCTACGAGAAACTTGAACATTTACCTGTAAAAGTAAACCGAATTGTTGAGGGTAAAAATGTTTATTGTGCAGGAGTTTATTCAAAAGAATTACAAAAACTTATAAGAGGGTTAAAATACCACAATCAAAGGGATTTAGCCTTTTTTCTTGCAAAATTCATGGCAGAATATTTTGAAAAAATTAATGATAAAGAAACTTTTGAAGTCGTTCCGGTTCCGATATATATAAAAAGAGAGAAGAAAAGAAAGTACAATCACATGAATTTAGTCGGAGAAGAATTTTGTAAACTAACTTCAAACACTTTTAATAAAAACCTTATAGAAAGAATTAAAGATACCAAACCTCAATACAAACTTAAACGCAACGAAAGAATAAAAAATCTATCAAATGCATTTAAAGTTCATAAAGAAAACTACGGAGGAAAAACTATTTTACTTATAGATGATATTTGTACAACGGGTTCTACGTTTGAAGAAATGATAAAAGAATTCAACAAGCACGGAATAAATAATATTATCTGTCTTGCAGCAACCACACCGTTTGAGAGTTAAAATGATATTAAAAGAATTTTCAAAATATATTCAGTCTAAAACAGATGAAATAATAAATAACAAAACCACTTCAACAAAACTTTTATGTGAATGGATAGACATTGTCATAAACAAAAATCCTAAAAATCACGTTGATAAAATTGTGCACAAAGAAATTATGTTGGCCAAAAATAATTCTGGCGACTTTTTGATTGTCGGCAAATCTGAAAGTGGCAGAATATTACTAAAAGCTCTATACAATTATGCTCAAAGCTACGAGCACTATATAATGAGTAAGTGGCTGGAAGACAAAAAGCCCGAAGATTTTCAAAAATAATTACCCTACAGGAGAATTTCTTTTTAATATTTACAACCATAAAATATCAATAAATCATAGAGGAGTTGATATTATATGAAAAATGCTATTTTCCAAACACCAGCCTGCAAACTTAAAGAGCTTAACAATCTTTTTATAGAGTTAACTGAAAAAAATTGTAATCAACACTGTAAACATTGCTACATAGACTTTCCGCTAAGCAAAAATATAAAAGACTTTATTTCTTTGGATGTAATTAAAGATGCCCTGTCCGATACAAAAAATGAAAACATTGAATGCATCTACCTGACAGGGGCAGAACCAATGACTCATCCGGACTTTAATACAATATTAAGATCCTGCCTAAAACGTTCAAACGTTTGTATTTTTACAAACGGTACATTTATAAATGAGAAAAAAGTTCGCTTTTTAAAACGCGTTGAAGAAGAGAGTTCCTTTGAAATAATTTTTAAACTAAGCATAGACCACTACAATGAAATTAAAAATGACGACATAAGAGGTCGAGCCTCTTACAGACAGAGCATTCATGCCATAAAAAGTTTGGTAAAATACGGATTTAACCCAATAATATGCATAACAAACTATTACAATGAAGATAGAAAAGTTTTACTTAATGAATTTAAACAAATATGCCTTAAAGCAGGATTTAACGCCAAAGACAGTAATTTTACAATAAATTTATTCTATGACAAAAATTCGCCATTTGAAGATTTACCAACAGAACATTGGAACAGTCTTGATTGTGAATATGGCAGAATTTTGACTTCAAAAGGGGTTTACAGCTGTCCGTTTTTGGCAAACGACCACAGAGGAAGATGCGGCTCCGATTTCAAAGATTTCGCAAAGCACAATTCACTGGAAACTCCATTTTGTGCAACATGTATTAAAAACAAAGACAAATTATTCGGGATAAATTACAACCTGTTTCAATAAAAGCTATTGAGCAGCCTCAGGAGAAACCCCTCCTGTTGTATCAACCTTTTGAGGAGAAGGAACTTTCTGTCCCTTACCTGCTGCAGCACCATCTTTAGCGGAATCATCAGCAGGAGCTGCCGGAGGAATATATGTTGAAGGATCTCTTTGTGCATACAATTTGAGCTTCAGATTGATAAGCAATATTTTCTTATTTTTTTCGTAAGGCAATACTTCAATTTTTTCAATTTCCAAATAGTGATCATGCTTATACAAATCTCTTAAAAAATTTTCAAAATTGCCGTAATTAGCAATCATTTCCGCTGTAATACGGCAAACTTGGTATTTTTCCGGAACATTTTTTACGAAATTATCATCCTTCGGATCATATTCATAAACAATAGAACGTGTCTTTATCTTATTTTCTCTTATTAACTGTAAAATTTCCCCAAATTCTTCAGAAATAGCAGCCTCAGTATCCAAACCCATGTTAACGGGTTTGAAGAACTGCTTCGGCAAATTCTCGTTTTCGATTTTTCTTCTTTCAGTGTCTGCACGCAAACCTGCTAGTTTTCTTTCTGCATCAGCCAATGCCGTAGATTGAGTTTTTTGCTGCTCTTGAATATCGATAATCTTTTGAACTTCAGGAACTGTTTTATATATAAGAAAAATAATAGCAAAAACTGCTGCTGCAAGAATTAATATTGCTATTTGAAACTTTTTAAAATATATATTATACTTTTCCACCGATACGTTCCTATCTGTTGTAATTTTTACTTACTTTGTTTTCGCTTTGGGTGCTTGAGTTTGCTTTGCATCACTCTTTTTATCATCAGTTTTCTTATCTGAACCACTTGTCAAAGAATTAACCTCAGAATCCGTCATATTTGTTATTTCAAATTCATAATCCGTTGGTTGGTTAGGATCAATAGTCACAGCCTCATCAATTGAATTTGTCTTCATCTCCAATTTATGAAGTCTTAATTTGGTATTGATTAGAGAATCCTTCATGTTTTTGAAAAATGTATATATATCCTCAACATTCTCCGAATCTCCCTTTATATCAATCTTGCCATCATCTTGTGCAGTAAAATAAGTTACCCACAAACTCTTTGGAACAGATTCTCCCAGTGCAATATACGACAAAAGCTTTGAACGATTATATCCCAAAACTTTTTTAATCTCAGCATTTGCATCAAAATCATTTAATTTATTTTGCTCCTCTTGAATTCTTTTTATTTCTGCATTTGTCTGCTCTAGTTTTGAATTAACAGAATCCAATTGAGTTTGTTTTTGTTTGGCAATCATAGGCACTATTAAAAAAACTGCAAGAACTGGTATCAATGCCAATACTGAAACAACCAAAGAGATATTTCTAGCTGCATTTGGAGATATATCAAACTCATAAGAACCAAGTTCAACATGGAAAGGTTCATCAGGGTCATCAATACCTGTCTCTGAAGAGGAAGCTAAAAAATTAAATTTTATTGGCATATTGACAGACGAACCAGCCCCAACACCAATTGCTTCTAAACTTATTTTATGCGAAGTCTCTTCAATAACCTCAAGACTTACAGGTAAAGGATTATCTCTTTTAAAATCGTTATTATCATAATATTTTACAATACCATCGACATGCATACGCTTAGACAAAAGCTCAGCACTAACCATATCTGTAGTAGATATAATGTAAAGGAAACTTGCCGGATAACTCATCAGAGTAATTTGAGCGGAAGCATTGATTGCATTATAAATTTCATCACCTTCAAAAGACTTTATAGCAAGAGGTTCTTCATAATATTCAACAATATTTTTTCCGACCAAAGAACAAATAGAATAACCGTTTTGATTTATCAACATCAAATTCCAGGAAACATTTTCCTTCATCTGTTCTTCAGCAAGACCGGTAAATGCCAAAGCCTTTAATATAGAAGTCAATGACATCTCAACGCCAACAAGATTTACTCCTAGTTCTGTCAAAGCATTTTTGATATCATCTACAACATTTTTCTGAATAGCCGAATAATACAATTTTCTGGTGTCACCGGATTGTCCCATCGCAGAATCACACCAGCTTACTGCAGGCTCAAATCTTTTAAAGATATAAGACTGTTCAACTTCTGATGTTAATGCTTCAGTTACCGCGTCATCAGCAAGTAATATTGGTAAATCTTTGCTACCAAAGAGAACCATAGGCAAATTCACAACGACATTACTCTTCGGAGCAATTTTTAACTCCGAAAACAATTCTTCTGCAGCATTTTTAAATTCGTCAATACTAGCAATTTCTCTAAGCGATTCATTGTATTCTAACGGACGGTAAGAATAGTTTTTGACAGAACGAGCAGAAGCATCGACTTGAATAAGTTCCAAACCAACACCTGGGGTAACGGACAAATAAACAACTTCCTTACCTCCACCCATTCCTAATTGTGACAGTATACTATTTAAATCCATAATAATTTTTTTGTTATTTGCTCTCCAGTATTTTTATTATACAATATATTTTACAAAGTATGCAAATTTAACATAAATTTACACTAAATGTAGGAGAATTTCCCCGTATGAAAGAGCTTGTTGACAAGATTATTAAACTTAAAAAAGACAAAAACGCGGTAATACTAGCACACTGTTATCAGAATGCTGAAATAGATGAAGTGGCTGATTTTGTCGGGGATTCTCTTTATTTAAGCCAAATGGCATCAAAAACGAATGCAAAAATTATACTGTTCGCCGGTGTATATTTTATGGCCCAAACAGCAAAAATTCTTTGCCCTGACAAAAAAGTTTTACTCCCAAATATTAATGCAGGATGTGAAATGGCTGATATGATAAATTTGGAGCAACTTAAAGATTTTAAACACAAATATCCGAATATACCTACAGTTTGCTATATAAATTCAACCGCTGAAGTTAAATCAGAATGCGATATTTGCTGCACAAGTTCAAATGCAATAAAAATAGTTGACAGCCTAAAATCTGAAAAAGTTTTGTTTTTACCTGACAAAAACCTTGGCAGATGGGTTGAAAAACATCTTGCAAACACAACTGTCATTACTTATGACGGATATTGTCCAATACACCATAACATAACGATCGAAGATGTATTGAATGTAAAACGAGCAAATCCTAATATCAAACTTCTTGCACATCCTGAATGTCAAGAAGTAATTACTTCTCAGGCTGATTTTGTCGGAAGCACCACAGGAATTATGAATTTTGTAAAAAACAGTTCTGATAAAAAATTCATAATTGCCACAGAAAAAGGGGTTGTTGACAGACTAAGACGCGATTACCCGCAAAAGGAATTTGTTATAATAAAAGAAAACCTTGTCTGCAGGAGTATGAAACTGAACTCTCTTCAAGATATCTACAATTCTTTAAATAACGAAACCTATGAAATAGAAGTAAATAGAGAAATTTCACAAAAAGCACTAAAATGCATTGAGAGAATGCTTGATATTTCAAAAAACGGAGCTGCAAACTAATGGATGAGATAATCTTTGGTAAAAATTCGGTAATGGAGGCTCTACTTTCAAACGAAAGAGAAATAAATAAAATATTAATTTCAAAAAATATCCATTCCGATAGCAAACTGAATAAAATTAAAGAACTTGCAAAATCCAGAGGTGTTGTTTTCCAATTTGTAGCAAAAGAAAAATTCCTTCCTTACGCGGAGTTTAACCATCAGGGCATAATTGCACAAATATCACCTGTTAAGTATGAAGATTTGGATGAATTTTTAGAAAAACCTCATAAAGAGTCATCTATTGTAATTCTTGACGGGATAGAAGATTCTCATAATCTTGGAGCAATTATAAGGACTTGTGTATGTGCAGGAGTTTCCGGAATAATCATACCATCAAGAAGAAATGTTCAAGTAAACGCAATCGTTGAAAAAACCAGTGCAGGAGCAATTAATCATATACCAATTATAAAAGTTAATAGTCTTGTCAGTGCTGTCCAAGCTTTAAAAAATTCAGACTGGTGGGTAGTTGCCACTGATGCCTCCGCAAAAGATAATTATTATGATGTTAATTATAATGATATGAACTTTGCAATCATCATGGGGGCAGAACACGCAGGAGTTTCAAAATCTCTTCTTAAACTGGCTGATTTTACGGTTAAAATACCTATGCTTAAAGATTTTAATTCCCTTAATGTTTCTAATGCTCTGGCTGCAATTATATTTGAAACAGTAAGACAAAAACTTACAAGAAAAATATAGTCCAAATATTTGATTGCAAAATTCTATTATAATAAGTATTATAAAATTAGAAAAGAGAGTTTATCAATGAAAAAAGAATTAGAAAAATATGGGCTATTAACAGAAGACATATCCGATGAAAATGTAGATTTTCATTCAATTGAAATTCCGGATGAAGATGACGACGTGTTGGAATCAGTTGAAGATCCAAAAGTCCAGGAAAATCTTTCGAGTGTAAATTCAGATGACAGTGTCAGAATTTATCTACAACAAATTGGGAAAATCCCGCTTTTATCATCCGAACAAGAACTTGATTTAGCAAAAAAAATATATGAAGAACATGATGATTTTTCAAAAAATTTACTGGTAAATGCAAACCTTAGACTTGTAGTCAGTATCGCAAAAAAATACATAGGAAGAGGTTTATCTTTTCTTGACCTTATTCAAGAAGGCAATATGGGACTAATGAAAGCAGCAAGCAGGTTTGACTATACAAAAGGTTATAAATTTTCTACTTACGCAACTTGGTGGATTCAACAGTCAATAACAAGAGCTATCGCAGACAAAGCCAGAATAATAAGACTGCCAATTCACATGATTGAATCTTTAGGAAAAATTCGCCGTGCTACAATTGATTTAACGACAGAACTGGGGCACTCTCCAACAAAGCAGGAAATTGCATACAGACTGGGGGTTCCCGTCAATAAATTAACTCAAATAATAAAATCAGCTCAATCAACTATAAGTATGGAAACACCTGCAAATTCTTCTGAAGACTCATCTAAAATTGCCGATTTTATAGTTGATGAAGATTCTATAACTCCTGACAGCAGAGTTTCTCAGGAAAATTTATTTGAAGATATAAGAAAAATGCTTAACCAGTTGAGCCCAAAAGAACGGGATGTACTAATTCTTCGGTACGGGCTTGACAATAATGGTGCAAAGAAAACTCTTGATGAAATAGGTTCTCAATACGGTGTATCAAGAGAACGTATCAGACAAATTGAAAATAGAGCGATTGCAAAACTTAAAAAACTTTGTAAAAATAAAAAATTAGCAGTTGGCTTAAAAAATTACTTTGGAGAGTAATTATTCTTATCGAGAAAAATAAAAAAAATAAGGCCGGTTCAAAAATCTGAACTGACCTTATTTTAATTTATTGTTTATATAAACCTGCTAGCTACTCAGCATCTTTGTTAATATCTTTAATACTCAAAGCAATTCTGTGTTCTTGAGGTGTAAATTTCTTTATCATAACCTCTACACTGTCACCAACTTTGAATGCATTGAAAGGATTAACATTTTCTTCTGCCATTTCAGAAACAGGTAACAAAGCTTCTACTCCGGGGAATATGTTAATAAATGCTCCAAAACCTGTTACTTTATTGACAGTTCCAGTTATAACTTGTCCTTCTTCAAACTGGCCTTCGATTTGATGCCAAGGATCTTCACCCATTCTCTTTAATGATAATGAAATTCTTTTTAATTCATTATCAATTTTTATAATTTTTACTTCAATTGTTTCTCCAAGCGAAATTACATCTGAAGGATGTTTAATTCTTGACCAAGAAATTTCTGAAATAGGAAGTAATCCATCAATGCCGTTAATATCAACAAAAGCACCAAAATCAGCAATTCTTACAACTTCACCTTTTACAATTTGTTCCTCTTCAAGTTGTGACAAAATATTATCAACAACCTGATCACGTTGTTCTGCAACAGCTTGTCTCTGAGATAAAATAAGTTTATTTTTCTTTGGATCAGCTTCTAAAACTTTTACTTCAATTTTTGTATCAATCAAACCATCAAAAGGAGTGCCCGTTCTAAGTTGAGAAGATGGGATAAAACCTTTTAAATCAGCAACGTCAACAAGAACACCGCCTTTAACGATTGAAACAACTTTTGCCAAAATTGTATCACCTTGTATTTTAGCATCATTAAGCTGAGCCCAAGCCTGAGCATTAGCAAGTCTTTTTAACGAAAGAACCATACCTTCTTCGTCATTTTCTTCTTTTAATACATAAAATTCTTTTTCATCACCAATCTCTAATGATTCAGAGCCTTCTGAAGATGAAATTTCTTTTTCAGGCAAAAATGCTTCTGTTTTCGCACCTTTTACGCTGATTAAGTAACCATCATTTTCTTTTTTCATAACTGTACCTTCTACGATATCAGCTACAGAAAAAGATTTTGAAAAAGATTCTTCTAATAATCTTTCAAATTCATCTAAATTTGTTTTTTCCATTGTTGTCATTATTTTATTTTTCCTTTCTTTATAAATTTAATTCAAAGTTTTGATAACATCTTCAATAACATCTTGAGGAGTCGATGCTCCGGCTGTTATTGAAATTTTAACTGCTCTGTCTATTATATCCTTGTAATTCGCAAGTTCATCAGCATTTTCAATGTGAATAGTACTTGTAATATCTTTTAAAATCTCTGCCAAATGTGTTGTATTTGCACTTTTTTTGGAACCCACAACTATAACAAGATCACTTTCCTGAGCAAGTTCTCTTGCCTCCGCCTGACGCATCGCCGTACTTTGACAAATTGTATTTGCGATATGAATCTCTTTTGCAATAGACGTCAAATATTCTACAATTGAGTTTAATGTTGTAATCCTTTGTGTTGTCTGAACTACTACTCCAACACGTTTGTGACTCTTTATTTGTTCTTTGTAGGGTTCTAGCTGTTCAGGGTTTGCTGCGACAATTACTTTATCCGACCAAAGTTTTGCATTAGCTTTTATTGCAATAACTTCAGGGTGTTCTTCTTTTCCGACAATAACAACAAAATAGCCTTCTTTGGCAAGCTCTACTGCCTTTTGTTGAACTTTTTTAACATCAGGGCAGGTCAAATCAACAGGTTCAAATCCTACCTGTTTAATTTTTTCAATAATTTCAGGACTTTCCCCATGGCTTCTTATAACGCAAATTCCCTCTCCTTTTTCAGGAATTTCATTTAAAGTCTTTATCCCAAGTTTTTCAAGATCACGAATTACATGAGCATTATGAATTAATTCACCCAGGACAAAAACTTTTTTGTCAGGGTTTTCGCACTTCAACTTTTTTACTGTTTCAACGGCTCTTTTTACTCCGTAACAAAAACCTGCATATTTGGCTAATTTTATATCTTTTGCTATTTTATCGGGCAATTTATAATTGTCTTCTTTCAAGTGAACTCGCAGTCAAAACCGCTGTAAGACAATTAAAATATAAAAATTACTAAAAATCAAGCAAAAGAATTATATTACCCCAAGAGAATACCGTCATCAGTTTTTTTCCATAACTCAAGAGTTTTTCTCTCATTCAAATGAGTTGGATCAATGTTTTTATTTTCTGTTTCTGTCGCAAGCTCTGCAAAAGCATTATTTGACAAATATTTCTTGTTGGCAAGACTCTCTATCTTATAATCAATATCACCTGAGATATGCATATCATAAATAGTCTTTGCAATACCTGCGTCTTGAATTAATCTATCAAACATATCATTATTAGTACGAGCTATCATTTTGTATATATTTCTTTTTTGTACACCACTTGAAATTGACTTGATTAATTTTATTTTTTCATTTGGTGACAATGATTTGAAAAATTTTATAAAATATTCTCGTTTTTCTGCGGGGGAAAGTGAAGCATATTCCTGAGATGTAAGTTTTGCTCCTGAAGCTATTTTTTCAAAGATAGTTTGCTCTGTTGAAATTGCACTCAAATCATCAAATGCATGTTCATCAGATTCAAGAGTTTTTATTGCTGCATCAGCTATAACTATTGGACTAACTTGTTCTACAACATCAACAGAAGATGAATTTGCAACACTTTCAACAGCAGCATCAATTGCAGACTGATTTCCGGTAGAATAAACTGTGTTTAATGCATCGCTTTGAACACTCGGATCATAATTTCCAATATTACCTGCTGCATGTTCTTGAACCTCAGTATATCTAGAACTCATAATATCATTGTGCATAGAAAGCTGATTATCTTTATCACAGTTTTGAATTTGATCAGCCAAGTTATTCAAATGATTAATAGCTTCTTGTCCTTCAAAATATTTTTCGGTATTACGATGAGCTGACTTAAATACACCGGATTGTGCAACTTTTGCTAAACCTGATATTATATCATTATCGGTAACATTTGCAGTAGCTGCTGCACTTCTGTCCATAGCTCCAGTGACAATAGCTTCTTGTGCTGCATCAGCAAAATCTTTACCTTTATTGGTTGCATGAACAAAAACTTCATCAGTAGCATTTTCAGATTCATAAATTTTATTTTGCGCTTCAATTGCTACTTTAGCGTCATCAATAGTAGCGTTTACATCGGTTGTGCCATTAAAAAGATTAATAATTTCATCTTTAGAATAATCTAAATCCGCTAATTTAACTGCATATTCCGCATTTAAAAGTTTTACGGAATCATTGCCTTCAGAATTTTCTAAAACAGCGTTTGCACAATTTGCCGCATCTAATGCACATTTCTTCCAATATGGATTTTCTGTTGCAGCTGAATTTCTAGTTTCATAATGATATCTAGCTTGTTCTTTGTTTGCCACATCCATGTTTATGGCAGCTTCGGATAATGTAGATTTACTACTCCATAAGCTATCCATTTCTTTTGCATAATGTCTGAAAACAGCTACAGAAGTTCTGTCATTATTGAAGTCAAGGAATGTCTTTACATACTTTTCCTTTTCTTCTTTGCTCATATTTGCAGTTTTATTTTCAAGATATTTTACTGTTGCAATATCTCTTAATCTGTCATCATTTAAATAACCACTTATTTTTTCTTTATAATCTGAAATATCAGCAGCTACAGATTTTTCATACTCAGTTTCCGGCTTACTTAAATTAGGGACAATTTCTTTTTTCAAGTATTTTGCCTCATCAGTTTCCAAGTATTTTAAAATCAAATTGTAGTGCTTCTGTTCTTCAGATGTTAAAAGTTCCCCGGCATCAAGTTTTTTATTTAACTGGTCAAACTCTTTTTCCAAATCTTGAAGATTTACTGCCTTATATTTGTCTATAATATTTTTACCGTTACCATTATCAAACTTACTTAACTCTTGCAGCCATTGTTCTTCTCTCTTGGATAGACCTGATTCTTCCTTTTTAGACTTTAACTTACGCAATGCCTCTTCTGTAGGGTCAATATTACAGTATTTTGCCAACTCTGCTATTTTAGAAATTGACATATCCGGACTTACACCAACACCACGAGAAGCTAAAGCTTCTTTCATTGCATTCTTCTTAGCACCATTTATTGCCAAGTAAGTCTCTTCAGAAGCAGATAAATTGTCTTTATGTGTACTTAAATAAGCTTCAGTAGCATCAATTTTTTCAAATTCATTCAAACTAAAGAATTCTAAAATGGATATGCCTTTTGAATTTGCGACTTGTATAGCACGCATTGTAGAGTCAATTAATCCGATTTGTCTCTCTTCACTCAAGTTCCCTTTGCTAAGACTCATAATTGAATCATCTAATTTCTTGAGACCAGGGAAATTCTTCATTTCGGTTAATAATTTATCTACGACCTCCTGTCTTTGTTCATTGGTCATTTTGTCCCAAACTTCTGGAGAGTGAGGAACTAAATTCCCGACAGTTTCACCTTGTTTGTTTTTTATACCGTAAATAAATATGTTTTTTGCAAATTCGTACCTTATTTTATCTAACTTTGCATCCTTATTCATAGAATTATACTCTGTTCTGTTGAATTCGGATGAAATATCAGATTTTTCTTCAACATCAGCAGATTCAGTTACAGCAAAGGATTGAGTAATTTTAAATAATTTTACTACTTCTAACTGCTTTGTAATACTATATGTTCCAAAATTAGGATTATCTTTCAGAATTAAGGCATATTGATCTGAAGTTATATTTAAACGTTCTAAAAGCTTTTGTTTTTCAATATCTACCAAAGGAATGTTAGAAGAACCATGCGAAGCAGATGTATTCGCCGATGTTTGCGATACGTTTGAGCTGGATTGAATTGGAGATATATTACTTGGATTATTAACTTCTAATGTCATAATACTGTTCTCTTAACTTCTTTTTAACAATATAAAAACATCCCAAAACCATGGATTTCAGCATGTCTCAAGTTGTTTACAAAATTTTACATTCTTATTTTTATTACTAAAACATATCATACGAATCATCAATTTCCTCGAACCTCACTGGATGTTCAACATTATCACCGTTTGTTTTTGTATTTTTAATGCACGCTAAATAGTATTTAGCGGTCAGTTTATTCATTAATTCCCTTACAAATTCATTATAACAACCCGTTTAGTAATTTGTAAAATAGTATATACTATATTAATATTTCTTAATATTTATAACATATCATTTAGACCAGTTTGATTAAAATAAGTAAAAACATGCTAAAACGTTATATTTAGCATGTTTTCATTTATTTGTTCAAAAACTTGAGGATGATTAGAAGATTCCAAAAATGCTTTCATACAAAGCGTCAGTTTCTGCATCACCGTCAATTATTTTTGTTGTTGTCTTATTTTCAACCATATCTGCATCCTTGAATAAATCTACCAGATAATCATAAAATTCTTTTGAAATTTCTTCTTTCAAATTGTCTGACTTTCTGGAAAATACACCTTTTCTATAAGAATTGTCTTCTTCGTCAAAGAAAAGTGATCTTGAGTAATCCCCAGGGCCTGATACATAATAACGTTCTTTTACTTGATCAGGAGATCCGGAATATTTTCTTATCTCTTTACAAAGTTCAAGATTTTTAACATCAATCATTGTAGTAAAAGCATATTTACCGGATATACTTTTACCGTTAATAATTTCTTTGCCTTTATGCCAGTCAACAAAACGCAAACGTACTTTTTCTATATTGTTATCGTTTCCATCAGTACTGATAAAATCTATACCGCATTCTTTCATCTTTCCAAGGCCATCAGGAATAGTTGCATTATTAACGTTTCCTGTCATTATAAGTTTTTCTTCAACAGGAGCCTGTGCATAAAGATTAACACTTGTGTTTAGCGGACTCATAGCTATTAAAGTCGCAACAGGAATAGCCTTTAATGTAGAAGAAATAGAAGACATTCTGCTACTTCCACTATTATTTTTCCTTCCTTCAAATGATAATCTGTTGTAGTTTCCATTAAATGATACTGACGTAATTGGTCTGATTGTCATAGTTTTACCCCACTTTATCTAATTTAACACTTATTTTTATTTTTTTTAAAACCAGTCAAAATATTTTTTGACAACTTGTTTTTTCATTAATTCCCCTATAAGCGTATTATAGCAAGTCATTTAGCAATTTGTAAAATAGTATATACTATATTAATATTTCTTTACACTTGCACCCATTGTTTGTTTGTTATACCCTACTCATGTAAAATTTTGTATTGTATCTGACAAATGTCAGGAATTAGTATAAAAGAAGGAGAACTCAAATGAGTGAAAGAAAATTAGTTGGAACAGGAGAAATGTTCAAAAAAGCACTAGCAGGCGGTTATGCTATTGGTGCTTACAATGTTAACAACATGGAAATTTTACAAGGTATTGCAGAAGCTGCTGAAGAAACTCAATCACCTATTATTTTACAAGTTTCTGCAGGTGCAAGAAAATATGCTAACCAAACATACCTAATCAAACTTGTTGAAGCTGCTCTTGCAACTACTACAGTACCTATCGCTTTACACTTAGATCACGGTGCTGATTTTGAAATTTGTAAAGCTTGTATCGATGGTGGTTTTTCATCAGTTATGATTGATGGTTCAAGATTCCCATTAGAAGAAAATATAAAATTAACAAAACAAGTTGTTGATTACGCTCACGCTCGTGGAGTTTCAGTTGAAGCAGAACTCGGAAAACTTGCAGGTGTAGAAGATGATGTAAAAGTACATGCAAAAGATTCTACATACACAGACCCTGAAGAAGCAGCAAGATTTGTAAAAGAAACAGGTTGTGATTCTTTAGCTGTTGCAATCGGAACATCTCACGGTGCATACAAATTCAAAGGCGAAGCTAAATTAGACTTTGAAAGACTTGCTGAAATTAAAAAGGCAGTTAATGCAGTTGTAGGATATGATTATCCTCTAGTTCTTCACGGTTCATCATCAGTACCTGCAGAATTTGTTGCTAAATGTAATAAATTTGGCGGCCAATTACCTGATGCACAGGGTGTTCCTGAAGAAATGCTTAACTACGCGTCTAAACACGGTGTAGCTAAGATTAACATTGATACAGACTTAAGATTAGCAATGACTTCAACAATTAGAGAATTCTTTGTTGAACATCCTGAAAAATTCGACCCAAGAGAATACATGGGACCAGGCAGAACTGCTGTAAAAGAAATGGTTATGCACAAAATGCGTGACGTTTTAGGAACAGCTGGCCACGCTAAAGACTAGGTTAGGAAATGCTCCAACTACCTTAACCCCAATCAAGTTATAGGTAAAAACTTGATTAGCGTTTAAGGGCAAATACCTAATAAAGACCAAAAGACCGCTTTTAAAAAGCGGTCTTTTTATTATCAAGTCAAATTTATGCTGCCAAATTTAATTTGTCACCGGGATATAGAGGCGGTTCTGAATCGTAACTATCTGCACCCAGATGATAATTATTGTCTTTCATAAACTTCTTAGCTAATTCAAGAATTTCTTTATCTGAAGGCTTGTAATCCTGTTCATTTTTATGAACCTCATCTATCAGAAAGTTTTTAGCAATATTCCAAAAACAATCACCTTTCTTAACAGTGTATTCTACAGGTTCTTTTTTAGCTTCTTCCTGCTCTTTAAGTTTATTTTTAGCTTCCTGAGCTTCTTGTTTAACTTTTTCCAATTCCTCTTGTCTTTTTCTAAGTTCTTCATTAGCAGCAACTAACTCTTGTTCTACATTTTGAAGGTTTTCATTTGCAATTTCTGCATTATCTGCTCTATTTTTTTCGTGTAAACCATACCCGACAGCCGATAATGTAGTAACTGTTCCTATACCTCCTGTAATAACTGCCGCACTTCTTGCTCCGGCCGAATAGGCTTGTCCAATTGCTTCTTCTGCAGTTTTTTTAACTGTTTGTCCGAGAACTTGAGCAGTCTGTGGATGCAGTCTCCATGTACTAGCAAATTTTGAAGCTTCCTGCCCAAACTGTTTCGTAATGGCTTTAGATGTAGGTTTTTTAAATCCTTTTGCAAGCGTAACAATAACTTTCCCAATTGCTGACATAACTTTTCTCCTTTTTCTTTAAAATTTAAAAAATTTCCCCGTGAAATCGATTTCCCCTATGCTTTTAATAAAAATTTTTTGAAGAAAAAATTGACTAAAGACTTCGGACCACATCCTATCATAGGAAAGAGTATATCTGAGTTTTAGACTATATTAAATTTATTTTTACAGTCCGTTACAATACGTAATATTTATCACATAAATACGAAAGGGAACCGATTTTTACAGTCGGTTCCCTTTTCATCTTTCTCATATTCCAGCTTGTTAGTGTGATAAGTTTTTAAAATTACTTTTTCAAAAAGTCAGGAATTTCTATGTTTGTAAAACTTGGAGAAACATCCGGCATTGAAGATCTTCTTGTAGAAGTCTGTTGAGCAGAGGACATTGATGAATTATTAAAAGTCCCTGCAAAGAAATCAGATGCACTCAACTGTTTTACGTCAGTTTTTTGATCAGGCTTCATTGAATTTTTTAATTCAAAACCTGTCGCAATAACAGTAATTTGAATTTCGCCCTGAATATTTTCATTAACTGCGGTACCAATAATAACTGTTGCATCGTCATTAACAGCATCGTGAATAATGTTTGCTGCATCTGAAATTTCATGCAATGTCATATCAGGACCACCTGTGATATTAACAATTACGCCGGTTGCACCGTTAATTGAAGATTCCAAAAGCTGTGAATTAATAGCGATTTCTGCAGCTTTGATAGCTCTTCCTTCACCTTGGCCGCGGCCAATACCCATAAGAGCAGAACCGGAAGCTTGCATAACACACTTAACATCTGCAAAATCAACGTTAATAAGTCCGGGAACAGTTATGATATCAGAAATACCTTGAACACCTCTTAAAAGAACTTCATCAACGATAATGAAAGATTCTGTCAAAGATACTTGTCTGTCAACAACTTGTAACAACTTATCATTTGGAACAACAATAACAGCATCAACAGCTTCTCTTAGTTTTTCCAAACCTTGGTTAGCTTGATTTTGTCTTTTTCTTCCTTCCCAAGTGAAAGGTTTAGTTACAACAGCAATTGTCAAAATTCCTAATTCTTTAGCAATTTTAGCAACTACAGGAGCAGCACCGGTACCAGTACCACCGCCCATTCCGGCTGTAATAAATACCATATCTGCGCCATCAAGTGCCTCTGTAATTTCTTGCTGAGCTTCTTCAGCGGCTTTTTCTCCTACTGAAGGATCACCACCGGCTCCCAAACCATTTGTTGATTTGGCACCCAATTGAATTCTGTTTTTTGTCTGGCCATATTCCAAAACTTGCAAATCTGTATTCATTAACCAGAACTCTACACCTGAAAGTCCTGCTTTTATCATTCGATTAACGGCATTTCCACCGCCGCCGCCAACACCTATTACTTTTATTTTTGTTGGGTTAACAGGAGACCTTTGAGCTTGATCATTGCTTGTTGTTTCATCTTTTTTAGCAAAGATATCTGATACGAAATTTTCCACTTTTTTACCTCTTTATATAATTGTATAATTAGACATCTACAATAGTATAATAACATACTATTTTAAATAGAAAAAAAGTACAAGAAATTATCTGAAATTATGAACAAAAATTAATAATTATATTTAAAAGAAACACCCCAATGGAGTTTGTCGCTTAAAACAGAGTAGAAATCTGAATTTTCTAAAAGGGCAAGTTTTACTTTAAAATTTGATTTTTCTATGTGGATTTCTCTGTTAAACAAAACATTTTCCTGCCCATCAGCGTACAAATAGTGCTCTTTATCTTCGTCAACACAAACAGTAATTTTTTCAGTATCCGCAATAACCAAAGGGCGTGCTGTCAAGGTATGAGGGCAGATTGGAACGATTACAAACGCATTTAATGAAGGAGTTAGAACAGGGCCTCCGGCGGATAAGCCATAAGCTGTCGAGCCTGTTGGAGTTGAAATTATTATACCATCTGCTAAGTAATCACAAACCGGCTTTCCATTAATTTTTAAGATAAATTTTGATGTTCTGCCTAAGGAAGAACATTTTAAAACAAAATCATTTAATGCAGTGTAATTTCCACACTGGAGCATAATTCTATCTTCTATAATGAATTGGCCTTTTATAATTTTATCAACAGACTGTTCTATATCTTCCCGCGAAGACTGGGATAAAAACCCTAATCTTCCTAAATTAATACCAAAAACAGGTGTTTGAAATCTTGCATAAAACCTGGCTGTTTTTAAGATTGTTCCGTCTCCGCCAACAACAAAAACAAAGTCAAATCCATCTTTTAAAACATCAACATCCAAAGCTTCCGCGTTTAAATTCCTGCGTTTTAATATAGCCAGAAGCTTATCTTTCACCTCGACAGAATTATCAATATTCGGATTAAAACATACAGCAAAATTTTTCGTTTCCATAACAAAAAGACTATACCATAATATAAAAAACTCTACAACAATAAAAAAAAGAGGTGCAAAGCACCTCATATTCAACTATCTCTCTCTTTCTCATAATATCAGACTCTATGTAAAGACTTGCAACTACTGCAAAGGAGCTCTCCACAATGAGTCATTAAACTTATTTTGATTTACAGAAACATCAACAGACAATGTAACGTTGCTTGGTGTAAATACGAAAACTAAATCACCAACCTTTTGTGGTTTGCCATCAAGAGCATGAGCTGCACCACAAACAAAGTCAATTGTTCTTTGTGACTGTTCCTTATCTAAAAGATGAAGGTTTAAAACGATGGTCTTTCTGTTTCTAAGGTGTTGAACAATAGTTGCAGCATCTTCAAATGATCTCGGTTCCATAACCTTTACTTCATAACCTTTAAAACTCGGGTGATTAACAACTTTAAGCTCATTTGTTCTATCCATAGTCGGTTGATAAGAATAAGCAGGATCTATAGCTAAATTATCTTGAACAGGATAATCTTCTTCTACTTCCTGAGCCATTTCATCAAAAATTGTTTCTCTTGGTTCAAATCCTTTTACTAAAAAATCCACTACTGATTTAATTTTGTCTGTTACTGCTGCCACCGTTTTTCCTCCGTTTATCTTACTTAATTAAATAATTTTCTACCAATCCTTAACATCGTTGCCCCAAATTTAGCTGCCTCTTTATAATCCTGACTCATTCCCATAGACAGCTCCTTAAGCTCACAGTCAAACATATTCTCCAAACTCTCTTTCAAACTAACAATCTTTTTAAAAACTTCATCCTGAGTTTTTTCAGATGCTCCCAAAGGGGTCATACACATCAAACCCGCAATGTTTATACCTGGAAGTTTTCTTAAAGAGGCAAACTCGCGAATAATTTCGTCTTCAGAAAAACCGTATTTTTGATCTTCTTCAGCAATATTAACTTCAAGAAGAACTTGTTGGATTTTTCCTACATTCTGAGCTTCTTCAGATATAACTTCTGCAAGTCTGAGTGAGTCAACTGAATGGATATAATCAAATTTCCCGACAACTTTTCTAACCTTGTTGGTTTGAAGATGCCCGATAAAATGAAAACGTGAATTATCCTTTATATCAGACGGAAGATTGTCAATCTTTTTGACAGCTTCAACTACCCTTGATTCTGCGAAGTCCCTTAACCCTGCATTATATGCATCAATTATGGCACTTTCATCAAAATACTTCGTAACTGCAATAATATTTGGTTTATAAGGTGCGATGTCTTCCTGTATCTGTAAAAGATTTTGTCTAACTTTATACTGCATCAATAATCATCCTACCTCTACAAGAAGTTGAATATAGTATTAATTGTACTCTATACATCTGCAGCGGACAACTTTTTTATTTCTAACCCTTCCTCCATTGTTTTTTTTTCGTGAAAACCATGATTTCATCATGGTTTCAGGATATTTAACATTTCTTCAAGTTTGGTTAATATTTTGTAATATTGTCCCTTTTAGACCATGCCTTTTATATTTTTTGGCATGCCTGCGACGTACATTTATACAGTAAACTATATTTTTGAAGATTTTATCCTATAAATGCATGAATTTTTTGATTTTTTTAAAAAAATTTGTATATAATAACTTATGAATATTAGCGAGAAAGAAAATCTTGAAACTGCCTTAAAATATCATAGTGCCGGGGAGTTGGAAAAAGCTGAAAGCATTTATTTGGAAATTTTAAAATCATCCCCAAACAATTATAACGTATTAAATTTGCTGGGGCTTGTGATGCTCGCAAAATCGGAATTATCAAAAGCGGAAAAATATATAAAAGATGCTCTTTTGCAAAGGGAGGACTGTTACTTCTATGAAAATCTTGCAAGAGTCTATATGAAAAAAAATGATTACCAGTCTGCAATCAACACTCTTAAAAAAGCTGTAAATAAAGGTTTTACCAGTTTTGAAATTTATTTTATTCTTGCACTAGCTTACAAAAACAATATAGAATATCAAAAAGCTGAAGGTATGTACTTGCAAGCAATTAAAATTAATCCAAAATCAGAAAAAGCACTGTATAATCTTGCAAGTTTATATTTGTTTTTAAACAAGCCTGAGAAAGCTATAGAATTTTTTAACAAATGTCTTGAAATAAACCCTGCAGATAAAGAAGTTCTGTATTTTCTATCACTCGCATATCTCAGAATTAAAAATTACGAAACAGGTCTAAAATTCTTTGAAAACAGATTGTGTAGAAGCACTGCAATAACATCTCAAAATGTAACTTATCCTCATATAATGAAAAAAGCAAAATTATGGCAGGGAGAAGACATCTCAGATAAAACACTTTACACATACTACGAAGCTGGTTTTGGGGATATGATAATGTTTGCAAGATACCTAACACTTCTTCAAAAACGCTGTAAAAAAATTATCTTGAAACCCCAAAAAGCTCTATCTCAACTTTTCAGAGATAACTTCCCTCAAATTGAAGTTATGGATTTGTTTTATGAGGAAAGTGACTTTAATTTTGATTTTCATATTCCATTCTTAAGTATACCATACGTTTTGGGATTAAAAAATGAAGATATTTTTATTGGGCATAAAAAATATCTGAGTGCAAATCCTGAAAAAACGGCTTATTTCAAAGAAAAGTTTTTCAACAACAACAAATTGAAAATAGCTATAAAATGGCAGGGAAATACCTACTACGAAACAGATAGAGTAATAAATGTCGAAGCATTTGCACCGTTATTTGAAATTAAAAATGCAAAGATATATTCTGCACAAACATTTGAAGGTTCCGAAGAATTTGAGAAGCTGGCATCAAAATATGACATAACAGATTTATCCGGGAGTTTTAAAGATTTTTCATATACAGCAGGGGCATTAGAAAATGTTGATCTTGTAATCTGCAGTGATACATCTTTAGCACACCTTGCTGGTGCTATGGGAAAACCTTGTATTGTACTTTTACCCTACAATTACAACTGGCGTTGGCATACAGATTTAACACATTGCGACTGGTATGACAGTGTTAAATTGTTCAGACTCGGAGAAACTGAAACTTGGGATGAATTAATGATAAGAATTATAAAAAATTTAAACTTATGACAAAAAATTTTTTCACGAGTTTTACTCAGGTATGCAGGTAAAATTTTATACTTACAATGTTAATTTCAGTGGAAAAAGTTCACAGTTAAGGAAAAATTATTCAAAACGCCTTGATGAAAACAGACTTACAGAAGTAAATACAGCAAATTTACAAGGCCTTGCAGAAAGGTTTTCCCAAGAAGGACTTACATATCAACAATGCCTTAAAGCTGCGAAAAAACATCCATACTTGCTTGTTCAAAAGCCTGAAACATTAGAATTTAATATCCGAGAAACCGCAAAAAGATTTAACAAAGAAGGGCTTACAACAGCCAAGTATTTAAAATCCGCAATGAGTTATCCCGTATTGTTTTCTTGTTCTCCTGAAACTATAGAAAAAAATATAAGATCTGCGGTCAAATTATTCGGCAGTTACGGTATTACAACAGAAGAATATCTCCATAGTGCTTCGTATAACCCTACAATTTATATTACAAAAGCCGAAACCATAAAGAAAAAAATATACACAATCTCAAAAAAACTTAATATCCCAACTTCAGATATCTTAGAAACATTTTTAAGACAACCTACAACTCTAAGTATATGTGAAAAGGATTTTATAAAAAAATATGAAATTTTAAAATACATAGAAGAAAACAAATTCTTAGACAAATTAGCTGTACGCCCAAATGAAAGAGATTTAACATTGTCAATTTTAAGAAAAAAAATGACAAATTCGGTTGAATACTTTTATACCTATCTGCTAAGAAACAAAATATCTCTTGGGTTGGAACGCGGACATAAAATTCCTCATGAAGACATTGTACAAGGTACTCTGAATTTTATTAAGACAAATAAAAACAAAATTGTAAAATTTGATATTTTAGACGGTAAATACGCGAAAGATTTTATAAAATTTGTTAAAAACCTCTCTAAATCTACGGTCGGTAAGAATATCTTTAGAATAAATGTCTTACATTAACCTAGTTTTTTTGGAAAACCATTACATATTCGTGTTTAAAGATAAAGAATCCGCCTGCTAAAGCTCTATATCTCCATAAATTTGCAGTCTTACCTTTTGCACGCTCATTTCCTTGAATATCTTTAACAATAATACCTTTTAATCTAAAGCCTAATTTCATCATTCTGGCCATACATTCAAAGCCAAGAGGCTGAACTTCAGAATTCTTGTAACTATCTCCTATTATCAACGCTGCAAAACGGCCTTTTTCAAGCATATCGTAACCGTTTTTAGCAACTTTTTCAAACAAATCGTAAAATTCTTCCGTAGTGTCACAATTTGAAAGATCTTCCTTTTTGTCGGAAAACTTTATAATATCGTCATAAGGCGGATGAAGGATTAAAAATTGTGCTTTTTCTTCACCCAAAATATCAAGTCCTGCCTGAATTTTATCTCTAACACCTTCTGATGCTGAATCTCCACAAATTATCCTTACATCAGTTACAAGCTGTTTGGGCGTGAATTTTTGAGAAACACTCTCAGCAAGTTCATCCTTCAACTCAACACCAATACAGCGTCTTCCCATATTTATAGCTTCTATCCCTGATGTTCCAGATCCGAAAAATAAGTCAAGCACAACGTCATTTTTCTTAGTAAATCTTTCATATAACTGCTGAGCAATCTGAGGGATATAATTCCCGTGATATTCGTTTGAATGACCGCCTTCTCTTAAACGAGTCGGAAATTCCCACAAAGTATCCGTTTTAACATGGTCATAAGCCTTCCAGTTATTTAAATCAATATCACTGTATTTTGTTGTTTTTACCGGTTTTACAACCTGCAAATCTGCCTTTTTAGACGGTTTTAATTTTGTATTAATTCTAGCTCTTACCAAGTCTTTATCTCCCTATAAAAATTCTCTTTATTGCATCTTATAGAAATGTTTCAAATTTGTAATCAAACATTTAGATGAATTTGTTTTTGATGTAGATTGAGATAAGGATTGAGGGCTTTAACATGGCAAGGATTAAACAACTATCTAAACATCTGATAAATCAAATCGCTGCTGGAGAAGTAATCGAACGTCCTGCATCTGTAGTTAAAGAATTGGTAGAAAATTCAATTGATGCCGGAGCCTCAAAAATTAGTATTGAAATCAACAACGACTGTAGAGACATAAGAGTTGCTGACAATGGCTGTGGAATTCATCCAGATGATATAATGCTGGCTTTTTCCAAACACGCAACAAGCAAAATAGAAACCGATGAAGATTTGTTTGACATTCATACTCTCGGTTTCAGAGGAGAAGCACTATCAAGTATTATTTCAATCTCAAAACTCACTTGTACAACAAGAACTGCTGATTTTGAGACAGGAACAAAAGTAAAATGCGAAAACTCCAAAGTTTCTCAAGTGAAAACAGGCTGTGCCATCGGAACAATTATGGATATAAAAGATTTATTTTACAACCTGCCCGCACGCCTTAAGTTTTTAAAAAGCTCTAATACTGAATTTTCATACATACAAGAATTACTTCAATCTCTTGCACTGGCACATCCAGAATGTTCAATAGAATTAAAAAAGAACAGTAAACAGACACTCAAAACAACAGGCCAAAACAACCTACTCCAAACTATAAAAGAGGTTTATTCTTCAGATGTAATTTCAAATCTTAAAGAAGTCTTGAAAACAGATAATCTTTCGGGTCTAAAAATCAGCGGTTATGTGAGCACTCCTGATTATACCCGCTCAAGTAAGAAGAGTTACCATATTTACATCAATTCAAGAACAGTTAAATGCCCAGTATTTCAAAAGGCAATTGACACAGCATATAAAAGTCTCATTGCAAACGGGAAATATCCTTTTGTTGTGTTAAATTTGGAAATTCCGCCATCTGATGTTGATGTAAATGTACACCCTACCAAAAAAGAAGTAAGGTATAAAAACCCTAATCAGGTGTTTAATTTTATATATACATCAATCCAAGCAGGTTTGATGAACTACATTGAAAAACAACCACAACTAAGCCAAAACTACGATCCAGTCGGCAATGCAAATGAAAATATTATTAATTTTACACAGTCTAAACTTGAGAGTACAGGAGAAATTTTCTTTGACAAAGAAAATGATACAATGTACGTTTCCGATAATATTATGGCGGAAGAAACCCAAAATCTTGAACAAACAAAAAGTGAAAAAACTGATCAAAGACAATTGTTTGTCCCTGTAGAAAAATCTCAGGAACCTGAAGAAAATATTATAGGGCAGTACAAAAACACATACATTCTGGTAGAAAAAGATGATGGAATGGAAATTATTGACCAGCACATTGCAGAAGAAAGATATATTTACGAAAAGCTAATGTCAGAGAAAAATATTGTTTCTCAAATGCTATTTGTATCTGATGTAATCCAAGTTTCGAGTACTGAGGCAGAATTAATAAAAGAAAATATTGAAAAATTTGAAAAATTCGGTTTTGGAATAGAATTTTTAAAAGAAAATGAATTAATTTTTAGAAAAGTTCCTCAAATGATTGCGAAAGTAAATCCAAAGGAAATTTTATCTGATATTTTGGAAAATATTGATGGCAATATAGACAGACTGGAAGAAAAAATACTAATAACAACAGCCTGTAAGGCATCTGTAAAAGCTGGACAAAAGCTTTCTACATGGCAAATGCAAGAAATAGTCAAAAAATGGCGTACAACAAAAATGCCATATACCTGTCCTCACGGACGTACTATTGTAAAGTTTTTCTCACACAAAGAAATAGCAAGCTTCTTTCAAAGAAATATGTAAATATTCTAACATTTGACAAAAGCTTGCTATACCAAATTGTTGTTCAAAAGTAAAACTATTTATTTGCACCTCTCCAATAGTACTTTATTTCCCAACCGTCAGCTATTATCTTTGCGGCACAGCCGGAATAGTTGTCAAAAGAACCGCTTGCTCCAGCAGCAATAGCAGCAGTTGTAGGACAACGAAAAGAAGGATTATCGTAAATATAGTAAGCACTATCAGGACGCCCCGTAGAATATATTGAATAGTTTGCATCAAATGAAGGGAAAATACGTCCATCATCCGTTAAAACAAAGTAAAATCTATCATACCCGTTTCTGTTCGGTGGTTCATTACCATTTACATCAATAGGAAAGTTTAACCATTCATTAACCATTAATCTGCAATACGCACCACCAGCAGCTTTTACAGCATCACAACCAACAGGAGATTCTTTACCTTTTGGAGCAAAAGCACCAAAATTTGTACTAAAACCTTTCGGAAACTCATAAACTGTCCAACGCCAAGGAGATGTGGATATGAAAGGATTGTCTTTATATTTTGCATCTCCAAGTTGATTTATCTCTTCCTGAGTAGAGTAAACTTTTACTCCCGGGAAATATTTTTTTAATACAGCTACCGATTCCGGAATCTCATACGGATAATTGGAGCCTTCTACATAATGTTGGAAAAACGGTGTATCCACTAATGAATCGACCCCTTCATCAGCAAGCATCTTTTTAAACCCTTGTTCTAAAGTAGAAACTGCAACCTTCAACTGTGTTGCAACACGTTTTTCCTGGTACTTTGCAATTACTCCGGGTAACGTTAAGGCAGCAACAATACCAATTACCCCAAGAGTTATTAAAACTTCCGCCAATGTGAAAGCAGAATATTTTCTATTTTTTTCACAAAAAAGCATCTCGCAACTATCCCCAGAACGCAAAAATCCAATCATATACAGCTCCTTATTTATAATCCTCATCGTACATTATAACATAATTTACCTGTTCATGCAAGTGGGGAGTTATTTTTCGTTTATTGAATTCTACCTTTACTTATTCAACATTCGCAGACAAGCAAGTTTTTTCATATCGTAAATGTTCATTGAAGCTGTTAATCCTTTTCATAACCTCTTTAAACATAGGTATAGGTAAACTTTGTTTACCGTCTGAAAGGGCATTTTCAGGGTCGTGATGGACTTCTATCATAATCCCGTCGGCTCCAACAACAAGTCCTGCTTTTGCCATAGGCTCTATTAAATATCTCTGTCCTGTACCATGGCTTGGATCAACTATTATAGGAAGGTGAGAATATTTTTTAATAACAGGTATTGACGCTATATCCATAACATTACGAGTAAATGCACTATCAAAACTTCTTATCCCTCGTTCACACAAAATTACATTCGGATTGCCGCTAAACATTATATGTTCCGCTGCAAGTAAAAATTCTCTTATAGTACTTGCCAGACCTCGCTTTAAGATTACAGGTTTTTGGCATCGGCCAACGGCATGAAGTAATTTGAAATTCTGTACATTTCTTGCACCTATTTGTAATACATCAACATAATCACACATCATACTCAAATCAGAAGCATCCATCACCTCAGAAACTACAAGAAGCCCTGTTTCTTCACTGGCTCTTTTTAAGTATTTCAAGGCTTTTTCTCCATAACCTTGAAAATCATAAGGAGAAGTTCTCGGCTTAAAAGCTCCACCTCTTAAAAATTCACATCCCATTTCTTTGCCGGCAATTGCAACCTTTAAAAGGCCTTCAAAATCCTCCTCTACAGAACAGGGACCAATAATTGAAACAGGTTTGTTCCCTCCACCTATTTTCACGCCGTTTGGAAATTCTATAACCGTATCATCCGGTTTTCTATCTCTTGAAGCAAGTCTGAAAGGTTCTCTTATTATCTTAACTTCTTTCACACCATCAAATGCGGAAACTCTGCCTGGAGTAACGGTTGTTTTGTCTCCGATTGCATCTATTACTGTATGTACTTGGCCCTGATTGTATCTGATATCAAAACCATTGTCTTTCAGAAAATCAATTACACGCTGTACTTGAACTTTTGTAGCATTACGCTCCATTATAATTATCATATCTATTATTTCTCCTTTAAAATTATCGGGTAACTGAAAGGGTAACACGAACAAGCGAAACCCGCAAACTATATTATTTTTTCCTGAATTTGCTTTAACAAATTTTCTGCCGGAAAATATTTGGGCAATATACTAAGGCAGTCATCAAGAGCTTTTTTGGCCTGTGCAAAATCATTATTATTGTAATAAATGTAAGCTAAAAGATAATGTAATTCAGGATCATGATAAAAATAATTCTTTGCTCTGTCTAAAAAAAACATTCCCTGCTCAAAGTAACCGTTATTATAAAACACTCTCCCAATGTACTTATGAACTTCCGGGTTTATAGTAAACAAAAAATCACAATATCTGATTATCTTTTCAACATAATTACCTTTAAAGTATGTTAACAATATATTCAAATCAATTTCTAGGAAATTTCTTAATTCAAAATAAGAAGGATACTCCTTGATATTCTCTTCAATGAGAGAAATCATAAAATCTGCCCAATGTGCACGAATATCGTTATTTTTGATAGCTCTAAAAAGATTTTTGGCTTTTTCCAAATTCTCGGACAATAATTCATAATAGGCATTTTCCAAAATATAACCATTTTCAACAAAAAATCGCTGACAATCTTTATCTTTATTTGTCAACAATTTTTTTTTGGCTGTTTCGTAATTTAAATCCATAAAGCTTAGTAGTTATTATTGTTATTGTTGTTCATATACCCAAAATCAGACATCATAGAATTCATCATCAGTGCTTGCATAACTCTGGGATCAATATTTTCACCTTTTTGAGATTGGCTCATCAACATAGGAATCATATTCATCATGTTGTTGTTATTGTTGTTGTTATTTCCACCCAACAAAAGGCTCATCTCTGCAAGTTTGGGGTCCTGATATTGCGACATTTGAGAATACACATCATCTTTTTGGACTGTTAGGTTTAAACCTGCATCTTTTAGAGTTTTTATAGCTTGCAGAACTTCTTCATCACTTACCTGTGCTATCTTTATAGTTTCTTGAGCTTCAGATTGGTACTTTTCATCAAACTTCTTGATTTTGTTGATATCTTTATCTTCAAGATGTTCTTTTTTGTTAATAGTTTCTTTTATATTTGTTAATTGTTTTTGCTTAACCTGCTGGTTCAACTCTGGAGATAAGCCATTACCGTAAGGAGAATTAACAAATTTATCCAAATCGGACATTTCCTCTTCTTCCGGGGCTTGACAAGCAGGGCCGCCGGTCAAGCAATCTCTACCTTTCAATGCATATTCCGCTAAGAATTTATTCGGATTTAATGCCAATACCTTTTCATAAGCCTCAATTGCATCGGCTTCCATATCAACATGGGTATAGGCCATTGCCATATAATAATAAGCCAAAGCATTTGAAGGATCTTTTTGGGTTAGGGAAAATAACTCTTGCAAACACCCTGTATAGTTTCCTGATTTATACTTTTTAACAGCACTGTTAATATTTGCATTTGGATAATATACAGTATCTTTATCAAGAACAACATTAGAATTATTCTTATAGGTTTTCACTTTATTTTTTGCGGCAGAACGTGAAGAAGTACTTGAACTTCTGTCAGTTCTCGATGAATAATTGATATTTTTACCTATGGGTTCAAGTTTGTCAACTCCGGCTGCATCTGCTTGCACGTAAGTTAACAATAAAAAAGCTGATATTAACCAAACAAAATTTTTATTCATACGACTAAATCCTTCTTTATGATGTTTTTAATGAAAAATTTATATAAATCAAGTTTATTTCATTATATAACATTTTGCAGAATAATCATAATGTAAATATATGATTTATCTCAAACTAAATTTACATCCGCAATAATTCTGTCTGTATAAACCGAGTTCTTTTGACAATTTGTTTGTTTTCAAAAAACCGTCTTTTTTCTTAAAATCTATTGCAACATACTCAAGATCGTATTCCTTTGCAACAGCTTCTCCTATTTGGCAAATTTTCTGATAATTTTTGTGAGGACTAATTACAATTGATGTCGTAATTTTTTTTATCCCGTTTTGTTTTGCATATTCAGCAGTCTTTCTTAGCCTCAATTCAAAACATTTATCACATCTTTTACCCTTTTCCGGCTCTAATTCTAGACCCCTTGCCGCTTGGAAAAACTCATCCGGAGAATAAGGTGCTTCCACTAAATCACATTCAAGGTATTTACAAAGAGTCCTTTCAGCTTCAAGACGTCTTTGATATTCTGTATCGGGGTATATATTCGGATTGTAAAAATAAGCACTGACAAGATAACCCATATCCTTTAAATAAGATATGGGATACCCTGAACATATTGCACAACATGTATGAATTAATATTCTATCTTTCTTCTGCTCCAAGATTTTTTACCATCTCCTTATATGAACTGTATTTTTTTATACCAACTTCTACCTTACCGTCAATAACAGTTGAAGGAGTCCCGTTTATACCGTTACTATATGCATAATCAATTTGCTTTTTGATTTCTTTTGAAGTTTCAGGACTATTTGCATCCTCTTTAAGTTTTTCAATATCGAAGTCCATATCCTTTACAAGCTCCAATATTGCCTCTTCTGTTTGGGGTTTCTTTTCAAACAATATATTGTTCATCTCCCAGAACTTTCCTTGTTTCTCGGCAGCAATCGCATACTTTGCATCTATGCAGGAACCCTGATGGAATGGAGCTTGTAAATATGCATTACAATCAGTATCCAAAGGAAGATTTCTATGGATAATTTGAACACCCTTCATTTCTTTTACGAGTTTGTGCATCATAATATTCTGTGCAGGACAAATCGGGCATTGATAATCTGAATAAACATATATAAGAATTTTGGCATCTTTATCGCCCAAAATATTTCCTTTAACAGCATATTTATTATGTTTTGCCTTTGTAAATTCTCTAAATTCAAGCTGGTTCTTTACCTGAGGAGCAAACACAAAAGATACTCTTGTATAAGTAAGAAAACCGGCTGCTGCCAACATTACTATAACAAATGCAACCAAATATTTTCTTATTTTTATTGCATCTAAAAAGTCTAACACACTCTGCTTGATTGAATGGACAAAACCACCATTTTTGAAATCAGTTGCGACACAACCAATCAACAAGTTCAATAAATATGTAAACGCACATAACACGCACAATTTTTTTATTTCAAACAAACTTAAACACAATAAAATCATTGAAACAATAAATGCAAAAAGCCCTAAAGAAGCAAGATAATCAAACGGATTCTTAAAAACTTCCATAAACTTGAATAACTTATAATTTTTTAGTTTTTTAGCAAACAACATCCAAAATACAAATGCATAGAAAAACAACCCCCAATACGCAAGCGGAATTCCCAAAAACTGAGCTTCAGCAGTCTGTGCAATACCGTCACAATCAATAAAATCATTAATAGAACAAAAGCTTGAAAGTGCATAAGGGTTAAAATTAGCATTATAATAAATCACAGCAAGCTTTATCGTTGTAATAATCCCTATAATTGCAATTACCGCAATTATAATACTTTTTTTCATATCTCTTTCCATACATAATCTCCTATTATATAAATTATATAATACAATTTTCATTTTCATAAATCAATAGCACAAAGAAGAAGAATTCAATTCCCCGTTTGGATAATGTGTCTTGATATTATTTGTAAGTTGTGTTATAATGGGAAAATAGAGGACATTCTGATGAGAGGTTGATTTGAAAAAAAATATTTTCGAATTGTTTCTGGATAAAGTTTTCAATGTACCTTTTTGGGTCAAGATAGTTATGTATCTTAAACTGGCTGATGAAATGAAAGAGCAAGCCTTTGAAAATATGCTGCAAAACAACAGAGATGAAATATTTGCAACATTTGTCCCTACAATTACATTCAAAGGAAAAACAGAATTAAGCGAAAGAAAATATGGTCTTGATAACAACATCTACAATTTTTTGCAATGCTGCCTGAATGAATACAGTATGCTTGAGATTTCAGTAAACACTTTCCTTTCTATGGAAGAAATCGCAAAATATTACGAACTTTGTCTTGAACAAAACTTTATTAAAAAACCTGAATCGCTTGAAATACACGCAATGGCCGGATACATTGCAGGGAAATTCAGAACAGGAGAATACTTTAAACAAAAAGGCGTGATAGATGTAGATCAACTTCAACAAGCAATACTTGCCCACAAAGCTGCCCAAGAAAGCGGTAATCCAAAAAGATTTGGTGAAGTTATGATAGAATTGGGCCTTGTTACAGAAGAAGATTTAAAAGCAATTCTGATTTTAAAAGACGAGTCAAAGAAGAGGTTTATACTTGATTACAACACTGTTCCCAAACCGGAGACACAATTTAGCAGTGATAATCAAAAATATGAAGAAGAGATTGCAGTTTTAAAGGATGAAAATATCAAATTAAAACGCAAGATGTTGCAACTTTTGGAGCTTGTAAAACGTAATGACCAACAATAATACAGAACCTGAGCTTTTGGTTGAACACTTAAGAGGTAAGCTTGTAGACGAAGAACACTATGGATTCATTGTTCTTTCGAACAAAGAACGTGCAATTGATTTTACCGGAGATTCAAAAAATTATCCGTTTTATCTACGTTCCTGTGCAAAACCGTTACAAGCAAGCTTAATTATTGACTACGGAATGGACAAGTTCTACAACATGACGGAAGAAGAAATTGCCATCTGCTGTGCTTCTCATGCCGGAGAGGAAATACATGTAAAAACAGCAAAGTCGCTTTTGGAAAAAATCGGGTTGGACGAAAAATTTTTAAAATGCGGTCTTCATAAACCCCTGTCAAAAACAGAACAAACACGTATGATAATAGATGGCAAAACCGAAAATGTATTGCAAAACAATTGTTCCGGCAAACACATCATGATGCTTGGCTTGAGCAAAATGAAAGATTGGGATTTAAAAACATATGACAGTCCCGAGCACCCGCTTCAGCAGGCAATAAAATCCAAGATTACAGAATTATGCCGTCAGAACAAAGAATACCCGACAACAACCGACGGCTGTGGTGTTCCGATAATGTCTATGCCTCTAACAAACATGCTTCAAGGGTACTTGAACATTTTCTGCAACCCTAAATATGAAAAAATTAAAAATGCATTTTTAAATCACCCGTACATAATTGGCGGAGAAAATAGAACTGATACAAAAATTATTGAAAACTCTGATGGAATAGTAGCAAAAGTGGGAGCAGGTGGCCTTTGCATCGTTGTTAACACAAAAAGTGAAGAGGCATTTGTTGTAAAAATTGCAGACTGCGATATGCAAGCACGAAAAATAGTGGTTTTACAGGTATTAAAAAATCTTCACTGGGCTGAAATCAATTATGAAAACGAAATAAAAACTCTTCACGGAGAGAAAGTTGGCGAAATTAAGGTTTCAATTTAGAACCTTCTGCTTTAGTTATTTTAACAACATTATTCTCAACCTTGACTTCAAGTAAATCTTCTTCAGGATTAACATCTATTAATTCAAGTAAAGTCTTTGGCATAAACAATGCCCAACCGCTTCCTGAACGAGATAATTTCTTCTTCATCCTTACTTCTCCATGATTTTGTATATACAAACACTTTACAAAATCATTTTAAATTGTTATACTTTTATAATATAAGTATTATATAATTATAAAATAAGGACAAATTATGTATAAAAAGGGATTTACTCTTTCAGAAACACTCATAACATTGGGAATAATTGGTGTTGTAGCAGCAATCACTTTACCCAGTGTAATTTCTGATATTAAAGGAAGGAAGTTGAAAGCACAGCTTGAAAGGAGCTACTCTATTTTAGCTCAAGGATTAAGCAAAACCCAAGAAGAGATGGGAGGGTATACAATCAACTACAACAGTACACATGGAAGCACTACCTTCAAAAATACTTTAATAAAACAATTTGCAAACGCTTATGACTGCAGCACGAGCGAAACAAAAACTTGCCTTTCAAACAATACACGTCCAACAGAATATAAAACTTATACTGGCAAAGAACTATTTACATACAGATTTGATGATGGAAATTTTATATTACAAGACGGAACCTTTGTCATAATTGAAAACGGTGACAACAGATTAGAACTAACTGTCGATGTAAACGGAAAAGATAAAAAACCAAACAGATGGGGACACGATTTATTTACTTTTCAAATTATGGATAACGGCAAACTTGTACCTATGGGAGCTGAAGGTACGAGATCAAGCCTTTGCGACAATAAAAGTTCCAGCTCCGAAAATGGTGTAGGTTGCACATATATGGCTCTGACCGATAAAGATTACTGGAGAAAATTACCAAATTAAAGGTTATGTGTTAAAAATTCTATCTCCTGCATCACCCATGCCTGGGACAATATAACCTTTTTCATTTAAATGGTCATCAACTGCAGCAGTAATAATTTCAATATCAGGATAATGTTTTTGGATATTTTCAATACCCTGAGGAGCAGCAATTATACATATTACCTTAATATTATCAATTGGTATACCTTTATCAGCATACAATTTGATAGCCTCTAATAAAGAATTTCCCGTGGCCAGCATCGGATCTGTTATGTAAATGTAAAATTTCTCAGGATTTGGAGCTTCCATAGGGACTTTATTGTAATACCAAACTGGTTTCAAAGTTTTTTCATCTCTGTACATACCGATATGTCTTATGCAAGCCTGAGGTAATATATCAATGGCTTCATCTGTAAAAATCAATCCTGCTCGAAGAATAGGAGAAATAATTATGTTAATATCAGAATCAACAGTCTTGGTTGTAAAAGTCGTTAAAGGCGTTGTAATTTCTTTATCTACAAGCGGCAAGTTTTTAGCAGCTTCATAAAGCAAACATCTTGTTATCTTTCTAGTTGCAATTCTAACCCCTTGACTATCCGTATTTTTATCACGCATTGTACATAGATTGAGTAAAATAACCGGATTGTTAATTACTCGGACTTTATCTCTGTTCATAATTTCCAACTCCTTTGTGCTCTTTTTTTACACTAAATTCTTCTATCCATTTATTCAGAACATTTAAGTTATTTTCTATACCAACAGTCTGAATTCCCTTACTCAAGTCAGTTCCATTTGTCTCTTTTGCAAAAAATGATAACCTGCTTGATATTGAACCGATTTTATCAAACATATCGTTAAGCAAACCTAATGAATCATGAAGTCTTTTAGGATTTTGAACGACAATAATCTTCTTTGAAGCAAGACTTTCTTGAGTTGGAGGATATATCTCAAGGGATTTTGAACCTCCCATACCGTTAAATTCAACTGTAGCAATTGACCCCTTAGGCAATTCCATACCATCTTCTGTTATAACAAGTTTCAAATAAACATCGTTAGAGACGATTTTAACCTTATCAATATATCCTACCTGGACACCCATAAATTTTACTGGCGAACCAACAACAATACCGTCAACATCCGGCATAAAAATTTGATAAGTCACAAGTTTTTTCTGTTTGTTGTAATAATGAATTCTAACGCAAGCGACAGTAATGCATAAAATAAAAAACCATATAATCAGTTCTACCCAAATATATTTATGCATACCCTCAAAAATTTTCATAAAACGATTATACAACAACACACAATTTTTTGCTACTTGCCAAAAAAGTTTTTGTATTATACTATATATCTACAGAAACAAAAAGTGAGGTTTTTAATTTATGATGGATCAAATAATAAGAGTTGCTTGGGACTTAAACGAAAATACAGATAACAGATACCAGCTTGTATACGAAATAGCAGAACTTGCAAAAAAGTTAGTAGATGAAAATCAAGCTAAAAAAGCCCATGACGAATTCAATTTTGAAGAAAATTTTGACACAACATATAAAAAAGAAAATCCTGTTGAACATGCTATAATGGTAAAAGCAGCAGAAGCTGATGATGACAGGTTGGTTGGTTAATTTTAAGTACTAACCGGATTAAGTTTGTACGAAAAAGTTAGAGAGTACTCTAACTTTTTTAGCTAAATAGGGAGTTTATAATGCAAGAAACCGTGAATTTCATAAAAGAAAAAACAAACAACTTCGTTCCGGAAATTGGAATTATTTTGGGGTCGGGACTAGGGGAACTTGCTGATGAATACTGCGATTATGCCATCTCTTACACAGACATCCCGCACTTTGTAAAATCAACAGTTGAAGGACATAAAGGCAGACTGGTTTTTGCCGATATTTGCGGTAAAAAAGTTGTAATGATGCAAGGTCGAAATCATTTTTATGAAGGGCATTCAATGGAGGAAATAACCTTTCCGATCAAAGTTATGAAGTTACTTGGAGTAAAAACTCTTATTTTAACTAATGCTGCAGGGGCTGTAAATGAAAGCTTCAGACCGTCTGATTTGATGATTATAACGGATCATATTAACTTTATGGGCTCCAATCCTCTTATAGGGAAAAATGATAACTCTATGGGAGAAAGATTTCCAGACATGTCAGAAGTATACAAAAAAGATCTTATTGAAATTGCCGAAAAATGTGCAAAAGATTTGGGAATAGATGTAAAAAAAGGTGTATACTGGGCCAATTCAGGTCCATCATACGAAACTCCAGCAGAGATAAATATGATAAGAATGCTTGGTGGAGATGCCGTTGGCATGTCAACCGTTCCTGAGGCCATAGTCGCAAATTATTGTGGTTTGAATGTTCTTGGCATAAGCTGTATAACAAATACTGCAAGCTCAACAAACGGATCAAAATTATCTCATGAAGAGGTAATTGAAGCAGCGTCAAATGCAAAAATAAAATTTAAATCATTGATTTTAGAAATCTTAAAAGAACTTAATTTATAAGAACATTTGACTATGAACTCAACTAAATAAAATGTATAATGCGGTACATATTTATAAATTTAAATATCTAATGACACAGATTTTGAGATAGAAATACTACCTAAAACGTTTATAATGAGGCTTTTTTCACGAATTATAAAATATTGTAAATTTTGTATATACTTCCACTTGTCAAAAATTTTTGTTCACGTAAGAATACATGACGGGAAGGAAAAGAAATGCTTGTTGGTAAATTAACTTATGATACAGTGAAACAGCGAAAAAAGCCGAAAGGAGAACTATCTCCAAAACATGTTCCTCTTTCTTCCGAGTTCATGTCTTTAAAAAATAATTTAAACGAGAGACCTTTAAAAAATAAACACCAGGATTTATCTTTTAAAGGTCTTTCTTTTAGCGGAAAAAATGACGAAAAGAAAAAACCGTCATCACTTGCTCCAACCTTGGCAATGGTTGGTACTTTGGCAGCTGTCGGGGTTGCTTTACGTTTGGCTCCCGGATATAAAAAGGCTGGAACATACAGTATCAATGAGTTCAAAAAATTCGCCCAAAAGTATATGGGAATCACAAGAAAGGTTGATGGGCAAGAAATTAAAACGTCAATTGGTGAAGAACTTTTAGAACACCTGACAAAATCTGAATTAGCTAAGAAAATGGTTCAGACTGACGGTGACAAAATAACTTTTATTAAAAAAACAGTCCCTCAACTGATATGGGACGGATTGGTTTACCCGTTTAAGATACTTCCGGCAGACATCCTGAACGGAACTGTGGAACTGTTGGGGAAAATTAAGCCTTTAAAAGATTGGTCTGCTAAAACTTTAAACAGACCGATGTTCAAAAAAATCAGACAACGTTCTAAAATTGATGCTCAAGTTAATTCTTTACGCGGGCTTTTTGAAACAGCTGATAAACTTAAAGGGAAACCTGAAAGTGAAATAACTTCAGCTATCTTCCAACGTTCAGTAAAAATGTTTGATCCCAAAACAGGAAACTACGATACCAAACACGAAAGATCATTAAACAGAATTGTATCAGGAATTCCTCCTGCTATCTTTCTTGCAAATGATGCTTACAACTTATCAAGAATGATGGATGATGATCCTAAAGCAGCTACTGAAGAACAAAAAATCAGATTTAAACAGGAAATGGCAAGAATAGGGTTTAATGCTTATATTACACTTGTAACTCTTGGGGCCTTAAACAAATATATTAACAATTCCAAAATGGGTATAATGTTGATGACAGCTTTGACTACATTAACTACGGAAGCTTTCTCTCGTGTAATAAACGGGAAACACATCACAAGATTAACCCCTGAACAAGCCAGAGCAGAAAATGAAAGAAACCACGCTCCTGAAGCTGAAATTAAACCTGATATGTCATTCAAATCTTCAGGGAACAAAGAGAATAAAGATGCTCCTCAAAAACCGTTATTATCACTAAATACGGTAGCAAAAGCCATAGGTGTAATCATTGCTGGTGGTTTTGCAATCAAAGGTTTGCGAAAAATAAATACAATTGACAACGCTTGGAAAGATTTTTCAGGATTTTTCAAAAAGATATACAAAGACGCAACAGAAATAAAAGATTTTAAAATTTCTAAAGAAAAATTTGATAACATAACAAACGTATTGGAAGAAAACGGGTTTACAGAACTTGCTCACCAATACAAAAATATAGCTTCTAAGGCACTAAATCCTGATGGAACAATAAGTTTGGGAGCAAAAGAGAAAAAAATCAAACCTGCAATAGATTTCTTCCTTGCACCATTTAGATTTATCTGGAAATACGGTACTATGCCATACAAGTTTGTAGATGATGCGGTAAAATCGATATTTTCAAAAGGAGCTAAAAAACCTCCTAAAAAAGTCGAAGACATTTCAGCGTTAGCAAAAAGTGTGCAAAATATCGGACGTGAAGCCGAAAAATATTCTAATGGCAAAATTTCTCAAAAAGCCTTTAGAGATTACGTCAGTGACAACATTTTAAAGGCATTTAATGTTGATACTATGTCAAATGTTTCAAACAGCGAATTATCAAATCTCGCTAAAACAGCTGCACTTGCGGCGACAATATGGTTCCTTATGACAGATAATTACAACATGGTTATGTTAAAGTCAAACGGAAACGATGTTGAAGGTGCTCAAACAAAATTTAAAGAAAGATTTGTACAAGAAGGTTCAAGACTTTTCTACCAAACGCTTTTGATTGATTTATTCAACAGCACATTCAGACGTCAATACAACGGATCACTTTTTGGAATGAGCTGGATTACACTAACAAATACGACACTCGGTGAATGGTTAACAAGGGCATCAGTCGGAGTTCCTATCGGAACACACACACGAGACCAGCTTATTGACCTTGAAAATAAACAAAATAGTGCTACAGGTATAAAAAAATCTTACTACAACTTTATGAAACGCTTAACAGGTAAACGTCCTATTAAAACGTACGAAGTAGAACCAAGAAACCAAATCCAAAAGGAAGAAACTCCTGTACAGGATATAAACTTTACCAACAGAAGCGTACTAAGAAAAATGGTTAAAGGTTAATTTATAGATTTTTTACAGATTAAAAAAGCTCGGTCACAACATGGTATCCCACTTGTTTTTGTGAGACTTCACCGTTGTTATTTTTCCAAATAAAAAAACCGACAGTTAAAGCTGCAACAACAAGAATTACAATAAAAATTTTTGTCAATATTGCAAATACTTTTCCTACTATAAACAGAGCAATAATTACTGCTAAACCTATTAAAATAATTGTAAAATCCATTTTATCTCACCTTGTTTTCTTCGCCTTTTAATAGTCTTTGAATATTTGAGCGGTGTAAATAAACTATGTAAAGAGCTCCTAAAGCACAATACCAAACATAAGCAACAGGAGCATTAAAAGCATACATTATAAAAGGTGACAAAATAAGTGCGATCATTGAACCAACAGAAACGTATCTGGTAAAAAATGTTATAACCGCCCAAATTATTGCAATAATAAGACCAACCTGCCAGTTCAAGGCAAGAATTGTTCCAACTCCCGATGCTACCGATTTCCCGCCTGTAAATTTGAGAAATACAGACTTACTATGTCCTAAAATAACTGCAACAGCTGCTAAAACAGGTAAAAGGCCTATTTCTGTATAAGTTTTTGCAAACAAAGCAGCAAGGACAACAGGCAACGCTCCTTTTATAGCATCAAGTATCATGGTTATAAAGAACCATTTTTTACCCATAACTCTTTTTACATTTGTAGCTCCGGTTGATCCTGAACCTATTGTTCTTATATCTTGTCCCGTAAAAATTTTAACTATAATATAACCTGTAGGAATTGATCCTATAATATAAGCACTAACAACTACTGCCAGTATTTCAAAAAACTTTTCCATAATCTCTCCTTGTTCAAGAATTATAACAAGGATATTGTAATAATTCAAGAATTATTATAATATAATTATAATGAAAAAGATTTTGTCTCTCTTTATATGTTTTCAAATAATAACTCTTCCGGCTATAGCATCTTACGATTTTAGTGATGAAGCTCAGGCTGAATTTGACAGAAAGAAATTTCAACCTGTCCAATCAGCACCTGTTGATAATGATTTTACAAAAAAAAGAAATCATAACGAGGATAGAACAAATTATACACCCCCTATTATTCTGGAAGAAGTCATAAATAACACCTACGAGCCGCAACCAAAACCTCTTTTGGGAAATGTTGTATATATACCTGCAGGAACCACTTTTCATGTAACTTTCGATTCTGGCATTAATTCTGGGAGTTTGGAAAAAGATGACAGACTTACTGCTACTCTTTCAGAAAACCTTGTTTATAATGGTATTTTAATTGCACCGGCAGGAAGTCTTGTATATGGGACAGCAACTGATGCTCAAAATGCCGGTTACGCGTACGGAAGCGGAGCTGTAGAATTTAGCTTCAATGAAATATTAACGCCTAACGGAAATATCATACAAATTTCCACAGAAAAAATTTATATTGAAGAACAAAGTGAACGTGCAAAAAAAATGACAAGGGATGTTGTTATAGGAGCTTTAGGTTCAATGCTAATTGGAGCAGCCTTTACTGCACTTGGGGGCAGCGACAATTGGGGAAGAAATATGTTAATATATGGAGGCATTGGAGCTTTAGGTGGAGGATTACGAGGGACAATGCAAAGAGGTAAAGACGTAAATATTCCTGATGGAACAACTTTTGAACTTAAACTTGTTGAACCAATAAACGCAATCCCATACAGCAATTAAACCGTAAATTATTCTTTTAACAAACTCTGTATAACATTGTAAACTATAATTAGTTTTTCACTGTCGTCATTTATTGAATTTAATTTTTCGTCAATTTCTTGCCGCAAGTCTTCTTGCACTTTCAAATGATTTGTTGAAAAAAGTTCCTCAAGCGTTGTATCAAGAGCAGATACGAGTTTATCTATTGTTTCTGCTGAGGCAAAATTTTCACCTGTTTCTATCCCACTCATTGCTCGCTGCGATAAATCAACCGCTTCTGCAAGTTCTTCTTGTGTAAGACCGCGATTTAAACGCATTCTCTTAATTTTTTTACCAAATTCTTGTTTTACACCCATTACAAATCACTTCTTAAATTGTCTAATTTAGTACTTTAAAGTATTGTACATTAAGTTTTGTAAACCTGTAATGTATTGTAAATTCTATATTTGACTAATTTATACTTTAAACTTCGTAAAATTTAGCAATTTTTTCATGGTTAAAGTTTTTATAAAAGAGTAAGGGGAAATCGATTTTCAAAAATACAAAAAGGAATCACTTATCACTTAACTATATTTCACAAAAAGTCAATATTAAAAGGAAATGGAAAGGGGAAAAATCATGTCAATACCAAGTGTATTAAGCAAAATTGTTAAATTTATACCTAAAACAGAGGGTTCAGCCGCAAGAATTACATTGAACAAAACGCAGCTTAATTTGCTTACTGCAAGAGATAAAGAGGCTGGGAAAATATTACAAGAAGTACTAAAAGGGGTCAATAATCCTAAAATAGATGTAGCATATAAAGCAAAATCAAACTATGCAATTGCGGGGATAAGATTAAGAGACGGTAACAAAGTTGTAGGTCAAGGGGCTGTTTCTTTGACAAACCCTGGGGCAGCAGATGGTGTCATTAAGTATCATGTGTCAGCACAAAATGGAGAAAGACTTTTTACCAGAGGTTTCTTAGATGCAGGTAAACCCGTAGATACACAAAATGTTGCAATGGCAATGTCTCGTCAGAACGGAATGATGGGAGGTAAATTAAAAATCGGAGAAACAACCGGACATGAAATACAATTCAGAGAACAGGATCTTGTTGATTTAGCTAAACTTACCGGAGGAGATGGATTTCTTATGGAATATACTCAAAGCAACAGACGCTTGCAATCTTCACTTGACAGACTTATGGTAGATATTCGAAATGTTCTTAGGGGCAATCCTGCTGCTACTGCAACAAGAGCTGTACCGAATAATTCCCACACTGTAGCAAAAGTTGATAAAAAATTAATCACCGAACTAGAGCAACTTAATAAAACAGACAAAGTTGCATTTACAAAATTAAAAGAAGAATTAAGCAAGAATGGAGTTCAGGTGTATTTCCATCCAAAAACTGGTAAACTCGGAGTTATGGACGCGGCAAATCTTGATGAAGTTGCAAAAAAGCTAAAATCTATAAATGCTTAATGAATTCAAAGCATTAAAAAAATATAACAATCATATATAAAATTGGATGGCAGATAAAGAATTTATCTGCCATCTTTATTCTTATAAAAACCCCAAAATTACTTTATTGTGTAGTTGTCAGTAAAAAATTCTTCACTTTTTGGCAAATATATGCTATATTACTCTTAGAATTAATTTAGTTTAGGCGGAATAATGAAGTTAAATAAAAAACTAATTACATTAGGTTTAATAATTCTTATACTTTCTGTTACCTTGAAATTTATATGGGCAGGACTAAAACAAATTAAGGTTGATGATTTTCATCCGGCAGCTGTTATATTTGTTGTAGATTCATCTGCATCAAACCAAAAACGTCTGCCTCAACAGAAAAAAACTTTAAGACAAATTTGCAACCTTTTAGATCCTGAAGATCAAATAAAAATTCTAAGGGTTTCAGAGGATGCATATCTTATATATGAAGGTTCTCCAATGAATGGAAGCACAATAACCAAATCAATGGATGCTTTTACAAAATATGATGAAACAGATTATGGAACCGCTTATGGCGTAGGAATGAAAAAAGCATTTTCTCACGCTCTTAACATGAAAAAAAATGGTTATGTCCCTGCTGTTGTAGTAATTGGGGATCTTGAAAACGAAGGGGCAGTTGAAAAACAAATTAATTGGGACATATTACCAAGTAATGTTCAAAATGTAAAAAAATATGCACCCGATATATCAATGATGTTTTTGGATGCTCATCCCGAAAAACTTGATCTTGTTAAAGAAAAATTAACTCCTGTTTTAGGAGAAAATCATTTGATTGTCTCTCCCGAACAGAATATTGATAAGTCGATAAGACGATTTCTTCACGCATTAGGAAGATAAAAACTAAAACAAACTCTTAATAAGTAACAAAAAAGAGGTAAATTAATGGCTGTAATAATATCAACTTTATCCGGAGAAAAAGTGTTTAAGAAAGATGTTGTAAACATTGGCACAAACCCCGGATGCGACATAGTTATAAATCCGGGATATGACGTTTTATTAACTGTTCAATACAACTCAACGGAAAACAAATGCGTCATAATGAACACATTCCAGAGTGACAAAGTACTTTTTAAAGGACAACCGATAAAAAAAGTTGAAGTAAAAAATGTTTGCAAACTTATGTTCGCAGGTTCAGAAGAATTTGTTAGCATAAGATTACTTGAAGAACACCAAAATACAGGCTCAAAAACTATAACATCAATCGGGAAAGAGGATTTAACAGAAGAAGATATTAAAGGTCTGTACGGGAAAGATGTTAACGCAGTTACCAAAGTTAAACTTGAAAAACAAAAAGAAGACTTGGAAAATGCACGTGTTGCAATAATTAAACAGGTTGCGTTCCATATAAACGATTTAAAAAACAAACTTTCAACAAACGCGAAAACAAGCGTGTTTCTTCATGTAGCAATGTTTTTAAGTGCCATGGTTTGTGCATTTGGAGTTTCTAATTACCTAATGGGACTTGAAATAAAAGAATCCGCAAACTTCCTTCACCTCCCGACAAATATCAAAGTTTGGGGAGTTTATACAATATTAATTTACGGTATTTGCCTGCTTTTGAAACAGGGAATATATTTATATCTTCAAAGCAATATTCAAAAAGAATTGTCAAAATCATCAAAACTTGCTCAAAGTTTTATGTTAATTTTTTCACTTATCTTTGTGCTTGGAATTTATGTAGTAAACCTTGTTTATTATATGAATTTAAATGATTTCATGACATTTGCGATATTTATTTCATTCTTCTTTGCCGGCATCATGGCAGTACTTGCAATAAGCTGCGGGTATTTCAAGTGCAACGGCACCGAATGGACTATGACACTTGACAAATACGAATACAGAGAGGATTTCGAAAGTGTTATTAAATCTTACAGACAATGGATTGAAAGATATATAAACAGTTTGAGCAACTCAAGACTCCAATATATTAGAGATAAAATGTTTAATCTTCAACTAAAATCAGTCGGAGAAACTGTTGTTGGAATATTAACAGCACCATTTTTGGCTTATGGAGTTTCAAACACTCTTGCTATGTGCTTCCCTGAAGCTGCAGGATGGGTGAGAATTTCGGGTTTGAGAATAAGCCCTGTATTTTTAGTACTCGCAACATTCTTGATTATATTTGCATTTTTTTCTTTTGTTAATGCGTTTTTCTGTACTAAAAAAGTTCAAGGATCCCAGGTTATTAAACAGGACGGATTTTCAGATTATCAACACCACGGGGTTACAATTTACGGGCTTGAGGGTGTTAGAAGGCTTAATTTTGAAAAAAACAGATCTCTCGCAATTGCTTGTGCAATCATATTTATTGAATTTGCAATGAACGTTTCATACTTTATGACTGAAATCGGTGGAGATATGCAAGGTATATTTTTAAGTTTGGTTGCAGCATTAGTTCCGACCGCACTGCTGATTGCAGAAACTATGATGCTGAGTCAGACAAAATTTGATATATACGCCTGCGACGAGTTGCTCGCAAAAGTAGATAAAGATTAGTTATGGATTTTCTTAAAGTTATAACAATTATCTTATTTATATTTCTTACCATCTTCACAATAAGAATTCATCCTGAAATGCATCAGCCCATGATTATTGAAGATGAAAATTTTCAGCTGACAAGAATTAGCGATACCATTTCAACAAAAGATCTTTCAGTTGCACCAACAACGAAAACAAAAATTGTAAATAATGAAAATATTCAAGAGAAAACAGTAGAGGTTAAACAACAAATACCTGTAGCTTCTGAAACAAAATATATTCAACAAGAACCGCAAAGAATTAAAAGAACAGAAAATAAAATAACACACCAAAATATCCCGTCTCAGGACACTTCTCAACTTGAGCTTTTGCAGAGAATAATAAAGCAAACCGAACAAGAAAAGCCTATTGAACTTGAAAAGCCGGTAGATAAAGCGGTAACAAAACCGCACCAAGTTGAAACGAAGAAAAACCCTTACATGACAGAACAAGAAGAAATCATTGCCTGGAATAAATGGCGTAGTAACCTTCAAAATCAAATCATGAGAGATGCTAAGATAGACTATGCACCTTTAGGTACATTATTTTCATTTACATTTGTTGTTGACAAGTTTGGTAATATTTCAAATATAAAAGTTCTTTGTTCTAACCCGAATTACATGGAAGATGCCAGAACTAAAGTTAAACCTGCCATAGCAAATCTTCAACGAAAACCTATTTTAAAATTTCCTCTTGGTTCACAAAGAACCTCAACCGTTGTGATTGGAGGATTTATTATGAGAACTGAAGAAAGATATTCAACTCCGGAACAGTTCTCGGATTATGAAAGGATAACTTACTAATGAGCATACAAAAAATTTTAATTATCTTAATCTCTGCAATATGCATAATCGGAATTTCTACGGTGTTGATTGTGAGCTTTAAACCTCAAATGCACAAAACAATTCTGCTAGAAAATATAATTTTTGTGAGGAGTAAATAATGTTTAAAATTGCTTGTCTGATACTATTACTCATTATGGAATTTCCATTTGTCGCAAAATTTATTAAGGCAAGAAAAGATTTTGATATAATAAAACAGACAGCTATAATAATCATTATGCTTATAATTTTATTTATAGTATTTGTTATTTATAAAATCGGATTGTTTATGATAGGATAAAATTATGTACAGATGCAAAGAATGTAAAGCAGAATATAAAAACAAAGTGGAATATTGTGATTGCGGAAACAATACCTTTGATTATATTGAGGATTCTCCGGTTGCAAGTAAACAAAAACACATAAAAAATATGACACTGGATGAAAAATCTGAACTTATATCAAAATTGTTTTTTACTTTGTGTATTATAATTTCTATAATAGTTTGGCTTATACCTATCAAGCCTGCAACGACAAAGAAATTCCCAAATCAAACAAAGCCAAAACCTGCGGTTACAAAGCAAATTCCCGACATAGAAAAGATATGGAAAGATAATCCTGTCAATAACATGTCTACGGAAAAAATAAATATAACAGAACCCATTTCTACAGCTTCAGATTATAATCCGACTCAGAATATTACTTTAAATAATAATGTGAATAAAAGCAAAACCGTAAAAAAAAACTCTTCACACACAACAGTGTCAAAACCTGCTGAGTATGAAATAGTTTACAACCCTCCCCCAACCCCTAAAAAAAAAGAAGTTACGCAACGACGTAACCTTGCAAAACCCTCCAGGCCGACTTATAACCCCAACAGCTCTGCTATGTTAAAATACAAGGGAGACCTTAGAGCCGCGTTGTTTTCAAAATTTGCAGCCGGCAGTATACCAGGTTCCGGCACCTGCGAAATTTCGTTTTCGGTAGATAGCACTGGGAAACTTATAAATCGTAAATTTACACATGAATCAGATAACAAAACTCTTAATGATGTAGTCTATTATATGCTTATGAGTGTTCCCAAATACCTGCCTCCGCCAAGTGAGTACAGCGGACAAACAATTAAAATGAAGTTTGTAATTGATAATGGCAGCTATGAAATTACTATAAACTAAAATTGAAATTTAATATAATAACTATTTCTTCATTGAAAAAATTTGAAGGGAATGGTTTAAAAGGAGCTGCTGCTCGTATCGCAGAACCTGCATTATCGTCAAGCTGCTTTATTTTTGAGGATTTTAAGATTCTGCATTTTTTAACTTTTCCTGTTTTATCGACAGTTACAGCAATCTGAACAAGCAAATCTTTCTGACCTTTTGCAAGAACATCAATCTGTTTTCTTGGCGGAACCTTCCAACTCTTTATAACTTTTTCTTTGACTTCTTTTACATATGGGGAATAATCAACATATTTCCCATCGGCACTGAAAGCATAAGACTCCGTTTCAGATATGAAAACCTGAACGGCATGAAGATTTCCTGACGGGTAATCATAAATTATTCTGCATTTTTGAAGTTCCGGCCTTCTGAAAGATACATATTTTAATTCGTTGGAATCTAAGGTATAAATCAATTCAGCTCCGCCGGATTTCACGTAATGATAAGCTTTATTTTGCGTACCGTCATCCTTTACCAAAGTAAAATCGTGGTAATATTTCGGATATTTATCGGTTTTGACCACTGGTTTAATTTTACTAAAAATTATGGCAATTGTTTGATTTACCGTCTCATAATTTTTGCTTTGTGCTGCAGTAAGAAATTCCGGCTCAATTTTAACGTACTTAGATGCAAATGACGGTGAAGCCAATAAAAGCATTATAGAAAACAACAAAAATATCTTTCTCATAATATAACTCCTTCTCACATTGTACCACAAATATACAATTAATGCCAATTTACACCTGCAATCAAATTGTTATTTAAGAAATGTAAAAAAAGACTTCAATATCATAAAGTTTCTACAAAAAATTCCGACAAAAATTATATGAAAAATTGATTGACTTTTTCATAAAAAACATTAAAAGAAAGTAAAAAAACAGAAAGGACGTGGGTATGTCGTCAATCAGTTCTATATGCAGTACACAGTCAATGGCGGTGTCAGCATACAAAAGTGAGGAGTTAAGTTCTTCCACAAAAATGAAGTTGGAAGCACTCGGGATAGACCCTTCCTCTGTAACTTCTGAAGCACAAGCACAACAACTTATTGCACAAGCAGAAGCGACCAAACATCAACAAAATTCACAACAACAGCAGCAAGGAGGTAATTCATCAGAACGAGAGCTAATATCTGAAGCAAAAGAACTTGCAGCAAAAGTTGGGGTTACAGTATCAACAAATGATACTTTGGATGATATCACCGGCAATATCGCCGAACAAATTCAGGCTATGATGAACTCAAATGATCCATCAAAAGTAAAAATGGCACAGGAATATCAAACTCAACTTGCAAGCATTTCAGATCAAGCAAACTCTATCACAAACACACAACAGAATATTTTTAATGCAATGAATATGATTTCTGTAAGCAACAAATACGCTTTGGGCTTGTAGTTATCAACATTTCAGAAATACTGAAACATTTTTGCGTAAAGGCTTTCTTAAAGAAAGCCTTTTTTGTGTGTTTATTCTCACAAAAAACTACCCTGACGAGCAATGAACTTTTAGCTTTAACTTTAAAGAATATAAATATAAAAATTTGAAAAAAGTTCAGAGGAGCAAATGTCAAAATATCGCAAATTGATTTTAATTTTACTATGCTTTGTAGCAAGTTTTAATTGTGCATTCACAAAGGAAATTCCAAAACAGCACTATAAATATCCGGATTATTCCTACGAATATCTTGGCCCTGACAAATTTGAGCATATTAACAGGAAAGTTTTCGCATTCAACTTAGGTTTGAATAAGTATGCAATCAGACCCGTACATATTCTATGGTCATCAATACTGCCCGAATATGGAATGGAAAGGATTCAATATGCTTACAAAAATGTCGAATACCCAAAAAGACTTGTAAGCAGTCTTATTCAAAAAGATTTCAAAACTTGCGGCACAGAAACTGTGAGATTTTTGACAAATACAACCATAGGGCTTGGAGGAATGTTTGATCCTGCAAAAAGGTACTTCAAGGTAGAACCCTCAACAGAAGATATGGAACAAGCTCTTACAAAATGTAAATGTAATTCAGGTTCTTACATAGTATTACCGGTAATTTCCGGAACAACCCCAAGAGGAGCTGCCGGAAAAATTCTTGATATATCACTCAACCCTACAACCTATGTTGCAACACCTGTTCTTGCAATGGTAAAGGCAGGTCTGACCGTCAACAGAACGTCTTACATTCAACCCTTCATCAAAATGGTTGAATCGACATACGCTGACCCATACGACATAACTAAAAAAGCCTATGGGATTGATAATTACATAAAATGCAAAAATTACGACAGGAAAGAAATCCTTGAAAAGGCTTTTGAAGATACGAAAAAAGAACTTATACCAAATAACAAATCCCCTGAATTTGTGGAGAACAAAAATAATTTAATAGAAGCACAAAAAAACTTGGAGAACCAAACCGATAAACTTTCCCTAACAGAAATAGTGAACTGTAAAAACAACGTTGATGACCTTGTTATAAACAGTTATAAAATAAATAACTCGAAACTTATGGCAGATGTAATTTTATTTGATTACAACCCTCAAAATCCTATTGTAGATTCGATGAGAACTGCACTATTTTCAATGCCTGAAATTCACAAATCAATATGGAACGATCTTTCTATATGGAACAGAAGTTTTGCAAAGAGAATAAAAACTTCATCAGTAAACATTACACCTGAAAAAGAGAATTACAAATTCAGGTACATAATGCAAAAGGATAAAAATTCTCCCTTAGCAATAATTTATCCCTCCATAGGAGAAGGGATAATGTCTGAACACTCAGAAATTCTTGCAAAAATTTTCTACGATTCAGGCTACTCTGTTGTAATTCAGGGCAGCCACTTCCAGTGGGAATTTGTAAAGAGCATGCCTGACGCCTACAAACCCGGCATCCCAACTCAAGATGCGGATTATCTGAAACTTACAACAGCAAAAATTATCGACAAACTTGAAAATAAGTATTCCTGTAAATTCAAAAGCAAAACTCTTTTCGGAACATCATTTGGAGCTTTAACTACACTTTTTCTTGCAAATAAAGAATACAAAAACAACACTCTTAATATAAGCAAATATATATCCGTGTGTCCTCCGATAGAACTTTTGTACGCAATGGAACAAGTGGACAAAAATAGTGAGGAATGGAACAAGAATACAGATAATATAAAAGAACGTGTTGCAATCACCGCGGCCAAAATTGTTCAACTATTGGAGATGAAAAATAATAACCAAAACATAAATATTGAACTTTTACCTTTTAGCGAAGAAGAAGGTAAAATAATTACAGGTTTTGTAATGCATCAAAAATTATCAGATCTTGTATTTACTATTGAGAAAACCCCATTAAATAAAAAGACAAATATTTACGAAACAATCAATAATATTAATTATAAAGGCTATGCACAAAAATATCTTCTTGGGGGAAAATATAAAAATTTTGAAGACTTAGAAAATGATACAAGTCTTTTATCTCTACATGATTACCTTCAAAACAACAATAATTATAAAATATACCATTCCTTGGATGACTATTTGGTTAATCAAGCTCAACTGAAAAAGCTTAAAATTTATACCGGTAAAAAGACTTTACTATTAAGTAACGGTGCACATCTTGGGTTTATGTACAAACCTGAATTTATTGAGGATTTGAAAAGAGAAATTGCAATAAGATAATTAATCTTTTGTTTAAGGACAATGTCTTATCGATATTAAATCTTGAGCTCTCTTATCTACATTTTTTGAATTATTAATGGGTTCAAACATATTATTCCGTAATTTGCCACACAGTTTTAATATCGACATAATTCAGAATAAATTTAATAAAATGCTTAAAATTTTAGTATAATTTTACATACACAAAAAACATAATTTTAAAACAGCTAAATCTAAGTCAAAAATCAATTGCATTTGACAATTGGACAACAAATTTATATAATAACTTTATGACTAAAATGATTAAAGTACTTAAAGGGACAAAAGACATTTTACCTCAAGAATCTCTCCAATGGCAAAGACTTGAACAAAATGCTCTCAATGTCTTCAGCAGATACGGATATAAGGAAATAAGAACCCCAATTTTTGAGGCAACAGAACTCTTTGCACGCGGAGTTGGTGATACCACAGATATTGTGAATAAAGAAATGTACACTTTTGAAAAAAGTGACCGTTCCATAACTTTGCGTCCTGAAAATACAGCAGGTGTTGTCCGCTCTTTCATCGAAAATAATATGTCCAGACTGTCAGCTCCCGTAAAGCTATGGTATAAAGGGCCTATGTTCAGATATGAAAGGCCTCAAGCGGGTAGACAAAGACAATTTCACCAAGTCGGGGTTGAAATGTTTGGAATTAAGGAACCAACAGCTGATGCCGAAGTTATTCTTCTTGCTGTTGACTATTTAAAATCTCTAGGGCTAAACGACTTGGAAGTCGAGATTAATTCTCTCGGATGCCCAAAATGTAGAGAAGAATATAAGCAAAAAATAAAAGAAGTCTTGAAACCAGAATTTAACAACCTTTGCGAAGACTGCCAAAACAGATATGAAAAAAATCCTTTAAGACTTTTGGACTGCAAAGTTGAAAGCTGCAAAGAAATCTTTGAAAAACCTGAAATTCAAAAGGTTATTCAATCTGATTTCATCTGCGAAGAATGTGCAAAACATTATCACGATTTAAAATTATATCTCGACAAGCTTCAAGTTCCATACGTAGAAAACAAACTTCTTGTAAGAGGATTGGATTACTATAACAGAACAGTATTTGAGATCAAATCAAACAATCTGGGATCTCAAAACGCAGTTTGCGGAGGCGGCAGATATGACAGTTTAGTAAGAAATCTCGGCGGGGAAGATACTCCTGCTGTCGGTTGGGCAATGGGAATGGAAAGATTAAATTCTTTACTTCCTGAAATTGAACCCGACAAATTAGACGCATATATAGTTTGCAACTCACCTGCCGACGCTTTTGAACTTGCACAAGAATTAAGAGAAAAAGGATCTAAGGTTGAATTTGATCTATCTAATAAAAAGTTTACCAAACAACTTGAAAAAGCCTCAAAAGTTGCAAAATATGCTTTAATTTTGGGCGAAGACGAAATTAAAACAAACAAAGTAGCTGTTAAAAATTTGGCAACATCTGAACAAATCACCGTTGACAGAAATGATGTATTAAATAATATAGGATAATTACTATGGCGAATTCGGTTGATGAAGTTATTTTAAAATTATCTACAGCATTTAATCGTATATTTAACGATTTTAAGGGAATGTATTTGTTCGGAATACATACTGACGGTGAAATACATGAAGATGAAGATATTGAACTTGCAGGACTTTTTGACATAGAAGACAAATCAAAAAGAGAACAGATATGGCCAATTATAGGTAAAATTGAAACAGAAATGAATGTTTGTATAGATTTTTACCCATATACGCAAGAAAGCTTCAAAAAAGATGAAGAAATATACGAGGAAGTAATGGAACACGGTATATTTTTTGACAAAAACGGGAAAAAACAAATTTGAAATAAAAAGGAGAATTGCAGATGGAAAAAGTAACAATCCGCTCAGACAGAAAAGATGATTACAAATTTTATTACAAAGGTGACGAAGTAGTTTTGGGTGCCGGAAAAATTATAAGCATAGCAACCGGCTTAAATGACGTTGTACTTCCGACTTGTGCGATGAAAATTATAAACAATCTCATTGTAATAAAAGAAGATGTAAAACACACAAAAGAATAATTTATAGAACAATCTGTGTTCCAAGAATAATTCTGTGACTGTCTTCCATATCTTCGTTATCGCAAAAGACATAATTCAAGATTAGTCGAAGAGCCTGACCTTTGATGAAATAGTTTAGCCCAACAGAATATTCTCTTCGCAAGTCATCAGATATATCTCTATTAGGGTCAAATTGGTCATATCTTGCTAAGATATGAAGTTTTTGAGTAATTCTGTAAGCTATAGTGGAATAAAACCCTGTAGCTTTGTCTGTGCTTCTGTAGGTTCCGTTATAACCGTCTGCTATTGCATATTCAAAATTTGCCATAAATTTTTTGTAGCGGTAACTTGCATAAGCACCACCTACAGTGTAATCCGTATCATTATGTCCAGCATTCAACCCTCCGCCCAAAACGAGAGTACCATATTTCCCGTCAGTTTTTCCTAAAGGTTTAAAGTTAAGCCACCCTGTGAATTCAGCTCCAGGGAAAAATTCTTTGAAAAATCTATCTGAACTGTTCAACGCCAAACTATAGTCAACCAAATCATAATTCCCTACAACCCTTACACCTAAGGCTCTGGTATTACCAAAAGTTCTTGATATTTGTGAACGCATGACAAACGGAAGTACGTATGACCCCATACCTCCTTCAAAACCGACCTGGTTTCTTGAATTACCTACAATAATTTTATGATGAGGAATCCTTGTGTTCATAATATAAGCATCTGTAACTAATCCCTGAAGGAAAGTTCTATTCTCACCATTTTTAAAATTAAATTGCAACTTAAAATCGGTGTTCTTGTCTTTGAAATCTCCTACAACACCTGCTTCCATAAACCCGAAACCATAATCAGTATCATAATCAGCTCCTGCGAAATCAAACCCTAAATTCCCCTGATAAGCTCCATAAAATTGAACTCTATCTATAGGCCCCTTTTCATATTTAAACGTCAACTCATCTTTTAAAAGGAAAGATGGTATTGAAGTTCTTTCCAATTTCTTTTTATAAATTCTTCCAAAAAGTGACTCTTCCTCAATTTTAAAAGGATGATCAGCAGTTTTATCCGTATCAATCAAATTATCAAAAATAGAGAACTCCGTGTCCACATTGTCTCTGATAATATCTTTTTGAACCCAATCATTTGTCTTTGCAGCCTGTCCTGAAGCAGATTGTTCAGAATCATTTTTTGTTACATCAAGATGAATAACTTCCTGATTTTCAACAGGCTTATTTACACTACGTTTAGCCTTCCCAAACGCAAAAACAGGCGGGGCACATAAAAGCAGCAAATATATTAAAGCTGTTCTTAAAAAATAGTTCACAAATATTAATGTAACACAAAATATGTGCAAAAAAAATTTTTTTTAGTGTATATTAATTATTATGACAAATGTAACAAAAAAAGCAATGAACAAATTACAAGAAAATAAATATACTAGAATTAAAGCCCCGATTGTAGAAGCATTAAAACAGGCTTATGAAACCCCATCCTACCAATTTCATATCCCTGGTCATACAAGAGGCAACGGTTCTTTGCCGGAATTTAAAAAATTAATAGGCAAGAAAGCTTTATGTATTGACACAACAGACGAATTTGACGGACTTGGAACATTACATCCGGCAACAGGTCCTATAAAAGAAGCTCAAGAACTTGCTGCAAAAGCCTTTGGAGCTAAAAAAACATTTTTTCTTATAAACGGTTCAACCGCTGGAAACCTTGCACTTGCGATGTCACTGACACGGAAAGGGCAGAAAGTTATCACTAACAGGAATTGTCACCGTTCTATTCTAACCGGAATGATAATTTCTGGAGCCGAACCTTTATGGCTCATTCCTAAAAAATTTGAAGAGTGGGGAATCTGGGGAAATGTCACTCCTGAAAGCGTCGAAGAGATGCTTGAAAAAAATCCTGATGCAGGAATGGTATGGATTACAAATCCGACTTATGAAGGTGTTGTATCAGACGTTAAGTCTATCGCAGAAATTTGCAAAAAACATAATGTACCATTGATTGTTGATGAGGCACACGCTTGTCTTTGGAACTTTAACAATCACCTGCCAACATCAGCCTTAAAACTTGGGGCAGATGCTGTAGTACATTCTTTGCATAAAACAGGCGGAAGTATGAGCCAAAGCTCTATGTTACATATTTCAGAAAATTCAATTATTGATGAGGATTCAGTAGAAAAAGCCCTGAAACTTTTACATACAACAAGCCCATCTTTAATGCTTCTGGCAAGTTTGGATGCCGCTCGTGCAAACTTAGACAGTCCGAGAGGAAGAAAACAACTTGAACGAGCTGTACAAAATGCAAAATATCTTCGAAGAGAAATTGATAAACTTGAACATATACATCATCTTCAACCTGATTTTGGATATAAAACAGATATCACGAAAATATTTATAAAAGATGATAGGCTATCAGGCAAACGTCTTGAATCAATTTTAGAAATTGATTTTAATATAGAAGTGGAAAGTGCTTCAGATGCCGGGCTTTTGATACTTTCTAACATAGGTAACACAAGATCTGATATGCAGTATCTTGCCAAATGTCTGCAAAAAATTGATAAAACAAACTACACAGATATTTACTATCTTGAAAAGAAAAAGCATATGCCTATGCTCACTCCGATTATTAAAATGACTTTAAGGGAAGCATTTTATTCTCATAAGGAAACTGTTCCTAAAGAGCAAGCAATCGGCAGAATTTGTGCAGAAGTAATTGCAGAATGTCCTCCGGGAATAGCCGTTTTGCTTCCGGGGGAATTGATAACAGAAGAACATTTACCATATCTTGTAGATTACGATACCGTGGAAGTAATTAAATAAATAATTTAAGTATATGATTTCAAAATCTCCATTTGATGCTAGTATCTCAACGGAGGTTATGAAATGATTTTAACAAATATTGAATCAGTACCCGGAATGACTATTACTGCACAATTTGGTCTTGTTACCGGAAGCACGGTAAGAGCAAAGAATGCGATAAAAGACATTGGTGCGGGCTTAAAAAACATGGTTGGCGGAGAATTGAAAAGCTATACGGAACTTTTGACAGAAGCTCGTAAAGAGGCAATTGCCCGTATGGAACAACAAGCATTTAGAATGGGAGCAAACGCCGTTATCAACGTCAGGTTAGCAACATCATCAGTTACTGTTGGAGCAGCAGAAGTATATGCATACGGAACAGCAGTAAAAGTAGAACCGAAAGGATAATTTCTGTAATGGAAGATATAATATTTCTATTAATCCTACTTGGAGTAACTTATGCAACCGGCACAATTATTGAAAAGAGGCATTTTGAAAGTATTAAAAAAAGAGAAATTGCACTCATTAAAAAACCCATTATAAACTTTGGAGCAAAAACCTGGAATACAAATAAAAAGATAAAAAAAATTGAACTTGTAACCGGGGAATGCGTTATAAGCGGTGATTATTTTAAAAATTTTGTTGCCGGATTAAAAAACTTGTTTGGCGGCAGATTAACAACATTTGAATCTGTCTTGGACAGAGGCAGACGTGAAGCAGTACTTAGAATGAGAGAAAAAGCAAAAGGAGCAAATTTCATTATCAACACTCGCATAGAATCTATTATGATTAATGATAACTACACTAAAGAAAGTGTTCCTCAATGTGCAATTATAGCGTACGGTACAGCAGTAACTTATGAATAAAGACCTCGAAGAAAAATATTTAAGCGTGATAGAAGACAATGTAAATGTAGGGAATTCTAACGCGGTTGTGGAATTTTTTATTCTGATTGCAGGAATTGTCGGAATATTTGTGTTGTTGTATATTTTTGCGGATTCAATAGGTTGTTTTTTTATAGACAGAATGTCAAATAAGACACAAATGCAAATTGAAAATGCTTTTTCATTCATGATAAATAAAAACATGTATGAAACAACAAGTAATACTAAACAACTTGAAACAATAAGAGACAAAATTATCCCATTGGATAAAAGACTTCAAGGAAAATCCAAATTCCCTATATATGAAATTTCCGGCAAAGAGATTAATGCTTTTGTACTTCCGAACGGAACAATATTTTTTACACAAGGTCTTTTAAAAGAAGTTAAAGACGAAGAAATACTAACCTTTGTATTGGCTCATGAACTCGGACACTATGCACATAGGGATCATTTGAAAAGTATTAGCAGACAAATAATTATAGGATTTATAACTTCAATATTCATGTCCCAAAACAATAACATAAATTTAACTATTGAAAGTATTGCAGACCTGAACGGACTATCATATTCCAGAAAACAAGAACTTGAAGCTGACCTGTTTGCAAATAAAATTGTTTACAAACTTTACGGGAATAATGATGGGGCAGTTGAGTTTTTCCAAATGCTTAAGGAAAAAGAAAAATTCCCTGAATTTTTACAATATTTTTCAACACACCCCTCAACTCAAAAAAGATTAGATGCAATAAAAAACTAAAATTATTTAAAAATCATAAAACAACAGACCGAGAATTTCATTCTCGGTCTGCTTATTTGTTTTCTTAATTAATCAAAAACGTAATCAATAATAGCAGCTTCTCTAGCACGTTTAATTGCTTTTGCTACCATTCTCTGATGCTTTGCACAGTTACCGGTAATTCTTCTTGGAATAATTTTTCCGGCTTCTGTTAAGTATCTTTTTAACTTAGCAGCATCTTTGTAATCAATTGCTTCAACTTTGTCTGCACAAAGACCGCAATTTTTACGTTTTTTCTTTTCGTCGTTGTTTTGTCTTGCCATTTTTTATTTAGCCTTTCTAGCCATTATATACTACATATTTATATTGTTCTTTGCGAAAATCAAACGATTGAACAAAAGACAGAAACCTAAAAAGGAATCTCATCCTCATTAATCAATTCATTTGAAATATCATCAGATTCAAATTTAACAATTTCTTCAGTACCAAAATCAGAATTTGATGCTGACGCTTCACCCATTTTTTCAATAGTATTTGCGTCAATTTCATAAATTTTTCTTTCGGCTCCGTCATCTGTCTTGACAGTTGCAATTTGAAGTCTGCCTTCAACAAGGACTCTTTCACCGCGATTTAAAGACGAAACAATTTCATCAAGAGCATTACGTTTAGAAATAACTCTAATAAGTGTTTCCTCTCTTTCACCGATATTCATAACAAATGCAGAAACTGCAACGTTATTTTGTGTAAAACGCTTTTCCGGTGTTCTGTAAACTGTCCCTGTTACTACTGCTTTTGCTAAACTCATTTTCGCTTCTTTCTTTTTATACAGAAGCTTTTGAAGCTTCTAAAAACATTGTTCTCAAAATATTATCGCTTAATCTTAATTGACGTCTAAATTCTGCAACTTTTTCAGCTGGAAGACTAACCAATGTAGTTACAAAAAATCCGTCTCTGAAATTTTGGATATCATAAGCCAATTTTTTTCTGCCTGATTTGTCTGTAGATTCAACTTTTCCGCCAACTTCTTTTACAAATGCGTTTAATTTGTCAAGAGCTTTATCTACTTCTTCTGCATCTAAATTCGGCTTAAATACAGTTAATAATTCATAAGTTTTCATTACTATTCTCCTTCGTTTTTAGTGTATGGGATAATAATACCATGGAAATACAATATTTTACAATACATACTCTGCAAAAAAGCTATAATTTGCAGAACCTATCAAAAATATATCCTGATTTGGATTATCCTTAGAGCCTTGCCATTCAATAAATACAGGGCCTCCAAGAAGATTCACTTTAACCTTATTTTCTGTTAAGTTATTTAAAACACAGACAACTACACTTGCACAAGCTCCTGTTCCACAAGCTAAAGTAATTCCGCATCCGCGTTCGTAAACACGCATATCAATTTCCATACGGGATTTAATTTTTACAAATTCAGTATTCGTCTTTTCCGGAAAATACTCGTGAGTTTCTATTTTCGGTCCGTATTTTTCCGCCAGCTTCATAGGATCATCATCCGTTATAATTACGCAATGAGGATTACCCATAGAAACGGGAGTTATATCAAATTCTCGGTCAATCACATTAATCTTTCTCTCGCCCCAAAATGGAATTTTTTTATCCTCTAAAATGGGTTTGCCCATATTTACTCTTATTAAACCATTGTCCAACAATTCTGGCTTTATTATACCGGCAAGGGTTTTAACACTAAATGCTTTCTTATCTACCAGCTTGTTATCGTAAACGTATTTTGCAAAACATCTCATCCCGTTACCGCACATCTGTGCCGTTGAACCATCTGAATTATAAAAATACCAACTTATGTCAGCATCAGAATTTTCATGAGAGCAATCCGGTATTATCAAACCATCCGCTCCGACTCCAAAGTGTCTGTCACAAATCTTTTTAGCAAGTACTTCCATTTTCATACCGGTCTTTTCATATTCCGAATAATCCATTATTACAAAATCATTACCGCATCCTTGCATTTTAGTAATTTTTACAGTCTTCATAATTTATCCTTTTTGAAAGTATTATACATTAAACATTATTATCATCCCATTTTTTAGGATCAAAGCGTAAATCTTTTACTGTTATCTTTAAAGATTTTAAATAGGGTTCAAATTTTACCAAAAGCTGAGTTTTTCTCAAAGTCAATTCCTGAGCAACAATCGCATTTTCACAAGCTATTAACATTATGCTCCCGGGCAACATCGAATATGGTTTTGATTTTTTCCCGAACTTTGTGCCTGCAATTTTTTCCCAAAATTTGTATAGATTACTGCGAGTAATGGCTTTTTTTATTTCCTTTTTTTCAAGCAATTCCTCGACAAGCGACTCGGTTGTCACAAAATCCGTATAAAGAATCTTCTTCATCTTTCCTCTTGAAACCTTATAACAGCACCTTAACTTTTTTGAAGTTTTGCACCCCTTTTTTTTTGTGATACCATTTAGAAATGGAATGTTCTAATTTGAATGATATCATAAAATCATCTAAAAACATATTAATATTTTCCCATATCAACCCTGACGGGGATACTTTAGGGTCTATGTGTGCATTGTATTCTGCTGTTTTAAAAAATTACAAGAAAAAATGTGATATGGCTGCAATCTCAAAAATCCCTGATATATACTCATTTTTACCCCATATATCGGAAGTAAAAAACATCGATGAGATTGATAAATCAAGAGAATATGATTTGGTAATTAATGTAGATGTGGCTTCAATTGAAAGGATTTGTGACGGGAAAATTCTTTTTGATAAAGCTAAAAATACAGTTAACATTGATCATCATAAAACAAATAATGCATACGCTAATTTAAATATCATCAATCCTGATGCAAGTTCAACAGGGGAAGTATTATTTGACTGTTTCAGAAAAATGGATTTAAATATTGATATCGACTGTGCAACTTGTCTTTACACTGCAATTCTCACAGATACAGGGTCATTCCGCTTTGACAATACAAAAGAAAAAACTTTTGAATGTGCTTCAAAACTCGTTGAAATTGGGGTAAAACCTTCTGAAATATATAAAAAAGTATATGAATCAGATTCAAAAACGCTTGTAATGTTCCAAGCATATTGCATAAGTAAAGCAAAATTTCTTGAGGATGATAAAATAGCTTACACAGTAGTTTATAAAAAAGATATGGAAAAATACTCGGCAAATGACGAGTGTATGGAAGGCTTGACCGAAAAACTTCGGGCGATAGTGACGACAAGAGTCGCATTTGTCGCTAAAGAAATGAAATCCGGTGCAACCAAAATTTCTATGAGAAGTAAATTTGCGGACGTCGCTAAAATTTGTGAGGTCTTTGGCGGCGGTGGACACAAGTTCGCTTCCGGCTGTACTATTAAGGCTCCTGTTGAGGATGCTGTCAAAAGAGTTCTTGCAGAGATTAAAACAAGAGAGATTTAAAAGTGAGTTTTAAAGGGTTTGTAAGAGGTATAAAAAGATTAATTATATCAATCATCAAAAATGATTTCTACGGAATGGCCGCAGAAATGGGATTTATGATGGTTATCGGGATTTTCCCGTTTATGCTTTTATTAACATCTATTTTCGGATGGATGGGAAATAAAGCTCTTATGACTCCTATATTAAGATTCCTTGCAACGTTTATGCCTGAGCAGGCTATGGATTTAATTTTGACGGTTCTGTCGGAGGCTATGATTTTTTCTCACGGAAAATTAATGGCAATAATAGGCTTTTGCGTAACACTTGTTTTGTCTACAAACGCTATTGCAGTTGTTTTAAAGGGTTTAAACAGAGCTTATAAGGTGAACGAAACAAGAAATTTTATCTACACGCGTGCATTATCACTACTAATGGTATTTGTAGACACAATGGTTATGTTTTTGAGTATTAACCTTATTGTATTTGGAAAAGCTATAATAAATTTGATGGTTAATCACTTTCATATGGCGAAAGGAACTGCTATAACACTTCTTACTCTGCGTTGGCCGGTTGCATTTGCAGCATTATTTTTGATGGCGTTCTTAAGCTACTATATTCTTCCGGATTTAAGAGGAAATGAAAGATTTAAAAGAAAAAGTGCAATCCCAGGGACTTGGTTTTTTACAACATTCTGGTTAATCGGCTCATGGGGATTTTCCATTTACGTGAACAATTTAAAAACTTATAACATGGTTTATGGTACAATCGGAGCTTTTGCTGTTTTGATGGTATGGCTTTATTATACGTCAGTACTAATTTTAATCGGGGGAGAGATAAATTCCCAAGTTTATAACAAACTTGAAAGAAAAGCTCAAGAAATCAGAGATGACTTTGCAAAACTATCTGTAATAGATAAAATAGTTCAAAAGGTAAAAACTCCGGACGTGAAAAAAGAAATTAATGAATAGAAGAATAAATAATTCACTATCAAAAAACACATTAAGTCGCACTCAAGAATAAACCTAAGTCAATAAGATTTCTATATTTCAAGCAGAGCTTTAACAACTTTATAAATATCTTGCAAACGATTTCTATCAGCTGATTTTGCGTATTTGTTTATTTCCGACAGTATATCCGGATTGTTCTTATGATGTTCAAAATCAAATAAGCTTTTTATAGGACAATTCAATACTTGTGCAATTTTTTCTATTCTCTCAGGGGTAGGAAAAGTATAGCCATTTTCAATATTGCTTAAATTCCTCGGGGATATATCAATAGCTTCAGCAAAACGCTCTTGATTAAAATTTTGAGTTTTCCTCAACTCTACTAAACGTCTTCCAAATTTTTTTCTTATATCAGACATATTCCCTCTTGTTTATATTTTATACAATATCCTCTGCCATAAAATGATGGAATAAATCATGTTGACAATAAATAGGATATAATATATCATGCATGCAGATATAATATATCTTGTTTTATGAAAAAGAGGATAATACTAATGACAAAAAAAGGTTTTAGTTTAGCTGAAGTTTTAATCACATTGACAGTCATCGGAATTGCAGTTGCACTAACTATGCCTATGTTGAAAAATTATTTATCACACAGGTATATCACCGCTGCAAGAACGACATATTATGACGTGGAAAAAATTTTACGTTCTATTCAATCAGAGCTTGGACCATATGAAAGTTGGGGATATGTTGATAAAGAATTTGCCGATAAATATATAGATAATAGAATTGCTTACGTAAAAAAAACAAATTCTATACAAGACTTTTACTCTGAAGCTGGAAGTTATTTTGTAGGTACCGCATACCAACTCCAAAATTCATCAATACTAATATTTGCCAATATGTCTACATACAGACCTCATCTCACTTATATAATTTTTGATGTTAACGGTGTAGAAGGCCCTAATGCAATTGGTGTGGATATATTCTCACTATATCTCAATACCTCTCCGGTTCTTGATCAGGAAAAGTTTCCGTATGGTATATCTATGGGAACAACAGAATGTAGAAGAACAGATTTTAACCAAAATACAGGCTATAGACCTGATGGTGGAGGTTCTAATATGCCAAATTGCTTAAAAATTTTGGTAGAAAACAACTGGACTACCAAGAACTATCCTGTTACAAATTTTGGACAGCGTTAGCGAATAAAATATTTTACCCTGTCTTAATTATTTACTTTACAAATAAGGGTTTGACTAACACATATATATCATTGAACAATACAAATACAAGTAAAAGGATTAACAGTGCAAAAAATACTGTCATAACCTTATTCATTATTTCTTCATCAACTGGTTTCCCCTGAATTTTTTCAATCAGCAAAAACAGCAGATACCCGCCATCAAGGGCAGGTATCGGAAGAATATTTAATATTGCAAGGTTCATAGATATAACAGCTGTCAAAAGAATACCGTAAAATATACCTTCAGAATTTATTATGTCGCCGCCCATTTTTGTAATCAAAACAACACCATGCATATTTTTCAACGGGATTTTACCTGTAAACAGTTGCTTCAAGACAATGAGCATAGATTTTGTTTCGTTATAAAGATATCTGTAACTCGTACTAAAAGCGGACTTTATACCGGTAATCGGCACTAAAATCTCTTTTCTGTCAAGAGTAATTCCAATAAGACCTTCCCTGTCAGGATATATCGTCTTAAGCTTTACTTCTTTCCCATTTCGCAAGACAGTAATATCAAGAGGTTTTACACCATCTGTCAATGCATAAGCCACATCTTTAAGAGTATAGTTGCCTGTAGTTTCTAAGAACTTCTTGCCAATCAACTCATCCCTTAATTTTAATTGAGTATCTGAAAGATTTACCTCAACAGGTTTAAAAAGTTCTACTGCATTTAAAACATTCTGACTTAGAATAATTTTCGTTTCATAAGGAATAGAAATAAGTTTGACTACCAAACCTGAAGGTATAATTTCGTCATCGCTAAATGCCGGATTTAGATTTTTTAATTTTTCATAATTTTGTTCCGCATTCACCTGATTAACTTTGCCGTCATACCCCGCACTATAAAGAGCATAAAGGTTTACTGCATATTTTGTATTTATCGGGGTAGAATTAATTTCAATAATCTTATCTCCTTTTTGCATACCTGATTGCCATACAGATTGAGTTTTTTCAGCAACAATTTCATTCACGTAAGTATCAAACTTTCCTGACGGTAAATTTCCCCACATAAAAGCAGTTAAAAGAACTAAAACATATGCACAAATAACATTTGCAACAACTCCTGCTGAAAAAATTATTGCACGCTGCCAAACGGGTTTGTTCATCAAACGTTCCGGAGAATTTTGAGGGAGATCAGAATCCTTGTCATCATCCGGGAATGAAACATAACCCCCGAATAAAAAAGCATGAACAACAAGTGTTATACCTTTAACTTTCTTCTCCCACAAAGTAGGTCCGATAGGCAAACCAATACCAAACTTGTCAACTTTAACTTTAAAAAGCAAAGCTGCACCAAGATGACCTAATTCATGAACAAGAATTAATAATCCTATAAGTAAAATCATTATGATAACTGACATTAATTATCCCTCTCAAAATACAAATCGCAAAAGTATATTAGCATAAAAATCTCTAAGTATAAAATATATAAAAAAACATAGTAATTTTAATCCGTTACACAGATATAAAACACTATGTCTTTTTATAATTATATAAATTCTTATAACAGATTTTTAAGATAATTTGGCAATGCAAATCTTGCATTATGGTAATCTCTATTATAAATTTTGCAAGTTTTCACGATATCTTCATATCTGTCATCTGCAAAATATGATAAAGGTTCTACATCAACTGAGCAAAATGCCCAAGCCCAATAACCGCCGGGATATGTAGGGATATTTGATGTATAAGTTGAACATACTGGAAATACCTTCTTCAACAAATTATACATCTTTTTGATTTCTTCTTTATTCACAAATGGGCTTTCTGATTGAGCAGCAACAATTCCGCCTTTTTTCAATGAATTTTTTACGTTTGTATAAAATTCTTCAGTAAATAAGCCCTCACCAGGCCCCATAGGGTCAGTTGAATCTATTAGGACTATATCATATTCATTCTTTTTGTCTTTGATGAATTCAATTGCATCTACTACTTCTATTTCTACACGTGAATCTGAAAGACCACAAGAAATCGTAGGCAAAAATTCTTTACAAGCATCAATTACCATTCCATCAATTTCTGCTAAAACAACTTTTTTTACAGACTTGTGTTTTAAAACTTCTCTAACTGTACCGCCATCACCGCCGCCGATTACCAAAACATTTTCAGGATTTTTGTGGTGCATCATTGGGATATGTGCAATCATTTCGTGATAATGATACTCATCACCTTCAGTAGTCATCATTAAATCATCAAGAGTCAATACTCTTCCTAATTCTGAATCTGTTTCAAAAACTTCTACCTTTTGGAAATCAGATTGTTTTGAAAATAAAACCTTTCCGGCCTTTATTGCTATTCCAAATCCAGATGGAGTAATTTCATGGTAATATCCGTTTTCTATTCCGTTTTTCATTATTTTTTCCTTTCAATCAATGTATACAAATTATAAAATTATTTCCCTAATATATGAATATGAAGATGAAAAACTTCCTGTCCTGCATCTTTTCCTGTATTAATCAATGTTTTATATGACTTAAGTCCGATTTTTTTGGTTGTTTCCTTAACAGCCATCAATAACTCCGCCATCAAATTCTTGTCTTCCAATTCGTTCAAAGATTCTACATGCAATCTTGGAACTACAAGTAAATGAATAGGAGCTTTCGGATTAATATCTTTAAACACTACAACATATTCATTTTCATACACAAACTCTGTGTTAAATTCTCCGTTAACAATTTTACAAAATACGCAATCGTTACTCATTTGCTACTCTCCTTACTAATTTTATGTTTATTATAACTTAAAAAAATGTAAACTGACTTGCCATTTTATTTTATGTAAAGTAAAATGAATACTACTGGGAGAAAATCCCTTGGGGAGGAATTGAATATTTATGCCGGAATTAGCACGTCAACAATACAATAATCGGTATCAGGAATACACTTACCCGCGTCAAAGTCAGTATTCGTATGGGCGTTCTCAAACACATGTACAGCCATTGCAGATTAAACATAAAGCCAATCAAAAGAAAATTCAACGGAATTATTTTATTCATAGAGTTGTATCAGTTGCGTTTGTTGCTTTGCTCGGATTTACTGTTTTGCCATACGGATTTAACAGGGTATCAAAATTCATGTTGAACCCAACTCCTTATAAAGAAGTTAAAGCGGATTTTCAGCAACTGCTTTTCCCAACCTCTAACTATATCTCAAACCATTGGTTTTTGGGGCAAAGATCTCTTGAAGGTGCAGAAGTTAAAAGACCTGAGATGGCAGCTTTAAAGGAAGGGACAGAACTTGCAGGGCTTGAAAATCAGTTAAAAAATCTTGCATCAACATATCTGTCAATTCATCCGTCAATATACGTTTGGGATTACGAAACAGGCAATTATGTCGATATAAACGCAGATGAAATCTTCCCAACAGCAAGTATCATAAAACTTCCTGTTTTGGTTCAGTTATTCCGCTCAATAGAAAAAAATCAACTCACTATATATGATGAAATGCCTTTGACAGAATATTACAGAACAGAAGGTTCAGGCAGCTTACAATTTAAAGCAGCAAATTCTAAATACAAAATAGACACACTTGCAAGAATGATGATAACAGAATCCGATAATTCTGCAACAAATATGATTATGGCAGAATTGGGTTCAATGACAGATATAAATTCCGGAATTAGAGAATGGGGACTAAAGCATACATATATTCAAACTTGGCTTCCGGACCTTGGAGGCACAAATCATTCAACAGCACGCGATATGGCCCAAATACTTTATAATATTGATAACCCGAATTTCTTGAGTACATCATCCCGTGAAAAGATTTTTGATTATATGGGACACGTACATAACAACCGCCTGATTGCTGCAGGTTTGCCAAGTGGAGCTACTTTCCTTCATAAAACAGGCGATATAGGTAAAATGCTTGGTGATGCCGGAATTGTTTTTGCTCCAAACGGCAAAAAATACATTGTCGTAATTTTTGCGAATAGACCGCACAATTCGCCTTTAGGCAAAGATTTTATTGTTAAAGCATCAGAAATTATTTACAATAACATGGTGTATTAATGTTAAAAGAACTCCTCGAAAACCGCAAATGCTTTAAGCTGGTCTGTGGAGCAGGTAATGAAGACGCCACAGAAGTTGAAAAGCTTGTTGCACTTTATTCTGCTGCAGGTTGTAAATTTTTTGATTTGTCTGCAAAACCTGAAATTATAGATGCTGCAAAAAGGGGATTAGGCAGCAATGAAGGTTATTTGTGCGTAAGTGTTGGGATTAAAGGCGATCCTCACATTAGAAAAGCCGGAATAAACTATGAAAAATGTATTTCCTGCCATAAATGTGAAGAAATTTGTCCTCAAAAAACAATAAAACATTGTAAAGTAAAACAATCGAGATGTATTGGTTGTGGAAAGTGTTACTCAGTTTGCAAACATAACGCAATCTCATTCACGGAAGAAAGTAAGGATTTGAATGAAGTTTTACCCCCCTTATTTTCAAAAGGGATAGATTGTATAGAGCTCCACTGTATGAGTGAAGATATTGACGAAGCACTTCAAAAATGGGCATTTATAACTAACAACTATAATGGCATGCTAAGTATTTGCACTGCAAGAGGTCATTTAAGTGAAGAGAAGATGCTTGAGCTTATAATACAAATGACAAAAAATCGTGAACCATATACGACAATTGTCCAAGCTGACGGTTTTCCAATGAGCGGTGGGAAAGACGATTACAAAACGACATTGCAAGCAGTTGCAACGGCAGAAATTGTTCAAAATGCAAAATTACCCGTCTATATTATGCTATCCGGCGGAACAAATTCCAAAACAGCAGAACTTGCAAAAATGTGTAATATTAACTACAACGGAATAGCAATAGGCAGTTTTGCAAGAAAAATAGTCAGCAGATATTTGGAAAGAGAAGATTTTTTAAGAAATCAATACATTTTTAATGAAGCTGTAAATATTGCCAAAAGCCTTATTCAATCTCTTTAAAATACCCTCCTGCTGCAAGTAAAAAGACAGCATTTATTCGATTCACAGCACCCAATTTATTAATAATAGATGCTACATAATATTTAACAGTATGACTACTTACATGTAAAGTTTCGGCAATCTTAGCATTCGTGTAACCATACTTGAGCAACTCAATAATCTCTTTTTCAATATCTTTGAATTTTATACTTTTACTGTAAGCCATAAATTACTTCCTTTTAGCTAATAAAAATATACTGTGAACATATATAACCATATTAGTATCATTTAGTAAATATTTAGTCAAGAATTTATAATAAAATGTGATGAATAACAACGCTTACAAAAAACTTGGTGCCAAAATTGCGTACCTGAGAAAAAGTAAACGCTATTCTCAAGAAAAATTCGCAGAAAAAATAGACATAAGCGAGATCTATATGGGGCAAATCGAAAGAGGCGAAGCAAATCCGACTTTAGAAAAACTACTTGCAATAGCTGGAGCCCTGGGAGTAGAAATTAGAGAACTGTTTACTTTTTCATTTTAATTTATCTAAACATTTTGATTTTAAATATAAGCAATTGTATAATTGGTTAGTAAAGAGGTTTTGAAACGTTCAATCACGTACGAGAAGGGATATAAAAATGTTACTTACAGACCATGTTCAAGCAATTATCAAATCCGCAAAATCTATTGTTGTAGCCAGAAATTTTGCAGAACTTTCACCCGAGCACATAATGCTTGCTTTAATGCTGGATCAAAATGAATTACCCAAAATTCTGCTTGAGCGTGTAGGAGTTGACAATCCGCAAATTGTAGAAAGACTAAACAACTACCTTTCCAAACGTTCATACTATGCCAGAGGGAAATTTTCTGATGTACGATTTGCTCCGGAAACAGTAGCAATGATGAATTTGGCAAATGAAGAAGCCGAAAAAAGAAGCGACGAACAAATAAGTATAGAGCACCTGTTTCTAGCCTTGTTTAGAATGGATAACAAAACTCTAAATTATCTGTGGGAACAAAGTGGTATAAACAGACTTGAACTTTATGAAAAGATGACGGAAGAGGTAAATAATATAGTAAATCTCGAAGAAACACAAACTACAGAATCCTCACCATCCGAAAATTCATCAAATACTTCAAACAAAGGTATAAAATCAGATATAAAAAACAGTAAAACCAATGACGCATTAGAAAAATACACAACAGACTTAACCGAATGTGCCAAAAACAACAAACTGGACCCTGTTATAGGTCGAGATGATGAAATTCGACGTACAATACAGATTTTAAACAGGCGTTCAAAAAATAACCCCGTCATAATCGGAGAACCAGGCGTGGGCAAAACCGCTATTATTGAAGGTTTGGCACAAAGAATAGTATCAGGCGATGTCCCAGAAAGCCTAAAAAACGATAAAATTCTTGCACTTGACTTAGGTGCAATGCTTGCCGGTGCTTCATATAGAGGAGAATTTGAAGAACGCTTGAAATCCGTTTTGAAAGCAATTGAAGATAAATCAGCTGACTTAATTCTTTTTATAGATGAAATCCACACAATCATGGGAGCCGGATCATCAGAGGGTGGAGCAGATGCCGGGAATTTGCTAAAACCCATGTTAGCAAGAGGCGGAATAAGGGTAATTGGAGCCACCACCATAGATGAATACAGAAAATACATAGAAAAAGACAAAGCTATGGAACGGCGTTTTCAACCGGTTGTAGCTGATGAGCCTTCAGTAGAAACCACGATAAGTATTCTAAGAGGGTTAAAAGATAAATATGAGGGTTATCATGGCATAAAAATTATGGATAGTGCAATAATTGCGGCTGTCAAACTTTCTCACAGATACATCACAGACAGACATCTTCCGGATAAGGCAATTGACTTGCTGGATGAAGCGGCATCTGCATTAAGAATAGAAATTGACACCATGCCGGAAGAAATAGATGTATTTATTCGAGAAAAAATGCAACTTGAGATGAACAAAAAAGCTTTGGAAAAAGACGGTTCTCAAGACGCACTAAAGAAAGTAGATAAGATAAGCAAAAAAATATCTGACATAGATGCCAAAATAAATAAACTAAAAGAGCAGTGGCTAAATGAAAAAAAGGTAATAGATTCAACAGCAGCAGTAAAACGTAATATCGAAAAACTAAAATCACAAATCGAAATGTCGAAGAAAAATCCGACAATGACCGCTTCTTTAGAATTAAAATACAGCCAAATGCTTGATATGGAAAAGAAGCTTAAGACAATACAAAGCCAAGCAGGCAAAAAAAGGCTGATAAAAGAAGAAGTTGATGAGGATGATATTGCATCAATCGTTGCAAAATGGACAGGCATACCTGTAAACAAGTTAATGGAAGACGAGTCAAAAAAATTAATCGGCATGGAAGAAGTTATGCACAAGCGTGTTGTAGGTCAAGATGAAGCCGTAACAAAAATTGCCAATGCAATTCGCCTCTCACGTTCGGGGCTAAGAGATCCAAAACGTCCTATAGGTACATTCTTCTTCCTTGGTCCTACCGGAGTCGGGAAGACTGAACTTGGTAAAACTCTTGCCGATATCTTATTTGATGATGAAGATGCTCTTGTCAGAATTGATATGTCTGAATTTATGGAAAAATCTGCAACCTCACGTCTTGTCGGAACAACTGCAGGCTACATCGGATATGAAGAAGGCGGGCAGTTAACAGAAGCTGTCCGACGAAAACCGTATTCGGTAATACTTTTTGATGAAGTTGAAAAAGCACATCCGGATATTTTTAATCTTATGCTTCAAATGTTTGATGACGGGCGTTTGACAGATGGACAGGGCAGACTTGTTGACTTTAAAAATACAGTCATAATTATGACAAGCAACCTTGGCAGCGAAATTATTCTTGATGAAAGTCTTTCTGAAGAAGAAAAAAAAGAAAGATTGAACAAATCTCTTAGAGAAAAATTCAAACCTGAATTTCTTAACAGAATTGATGAAATTATAATGTTCAAACCTTTGACTTTGGAAGAATTAAAAAGCATTGTCAATATCCAAATAAGTTCGTTACAAAAACGCTTACTAGAACAAAATATTGAACTTGAATTGTCCGATGATGCAAAAAATTATCTTGCAAACGAGGGTTATGAACCGCTTTTTGGAGCAAGACCATTAAAACGCGTCATAAGACAACTCGTTGAAATTCCTCTTTCTATGAAAATTCTTGAAGGAGAATTTAAAAAAGATGACAAAATCAAAATAGATTGTGAAAACAACAAACTTACATTTAAAAAAATTTAAAAAAACAAAAAGCCGGTATATATAATACCGGCTTTACAAATCCTAATCAACTTCTATGCTTCACAATTGCTATTTTGCAATTGCATCTTCTGTCTCTTCAATCTTTTTCATAATTTCATCAATCTGTTCTCTTAGATACTCCATAAACATTCCGATTTCTTCTTTAAAACTGTATACTCCGGGCCAAGATATATATCCGTACATAAATTCTTACGCCTCCTTTTTTTGACTATAACTTGAATTCTTATCTAACCTTTCAACAATTTATGTATCGGAAACTTTTAGCCTAAACTTTAAAAATTCAATTAAGAATTTAATAATTTGTTACAATATTCTTTTAAATCATTACACCTATATTTTGGGATGTAATCAACGGAATATTTTTCCGCAATTTGTCTTATATTAGAGGTTGCAGAGATAATTATAATTTTTGTATTTTTGTATTCGTTAAAAAATTTTATTTGCTTTATAAACCATTCTCCGGCATAAAAAGGTAAAAAATCAGATTCCATCTGCATATCAGTAAAAATAAAATCATAAGGGCAATCAATTGAAGACATCAACCTTTCTACACCTTCCTTGGCAGATGAAGCAGTATCTATTTCAGCTTCTCCTCCAAAAATCTCTCTCACTGCATCTTTATGGTAAAGAACCCACCTGCTTGAATCATCCACAATCAAAATTCTTTTTTTCATATTTCTTTAAAACTTTTTTAATTTTGCATACGCTGCATCCATAGCTTTTATCCCCTGTCTGCCAAAATCTATGGTATACATCATACTATCACCTATTTGAGTAACTTCTTTTATGTGCCCTATACCCAATTTATCATGGAAAACTCTTTCCCCCTCGTTAAAAACATATTCAATAGGAGCAGACATTTCCATTCTCTTTTGTCTTTCTTCTTCAAATTGCTGCTGTTGGCGTTCTTTCTGTCTTTTTTCTTCCAACATTCTTTTTATTGCGTTATCTTTAAAAAATTCTCTTACCTTTTCTTCATCACGCTGTTTGTTTTCTTTTGATTTAACAAGAATTGTACGGGAAGGAGTCCTTTGAGGTTTGTCATAATAACTCGAATTTTGACGTTCTCTGTCAGATTTGGAATTTCCTATAGCCAGACCGCGAGTTGGGGCAACAAACCCTTTCCCAAAGCCTGTTGAAGGTTTTATAAACCCGTAACTGTCTGCTTGAGCTGCAGAATATGAAAAATCTGACTTACCAGTTTTTGCCTTTGAAACAGCATTTTGGAATGTCGAAGTTCCGCTTGTAGAACCTTCAAAACCTATTGAATTTAACAATTGGTGAGGAATTTCATCAATAAATCTTGATGGATTGTAATACTTATATTCTCCCCACATTTGACGCCTTTTTGCAGATGTAAGGTACAATTTTTCCTCAGCACGAGTTACCCCAACATACATCAAACGTCTTTCTTCTTCTAATTCTGAAGGATTGTTGAAAGTTCTCTGGTGAGGAAAAACTCCCTCATCACAACCGGCAAGAAATACGACAGGAAATTCCAGGCCCTTTGCCGAATGTAATGTCATCAAAGTTACGTTATTACTAATATTTTCTAATGCATCGGTATCGGAAACCAAAGCAACCTGCTGCAAAAATTCTCCCAAAACATTATCAAGTTCTTCAGGAATAAATTCACCCGCAACGTTGACTAATTCCTGCAAGTTTTCAATATCTGCTTCACTTTCAGGGGTATTCTGCATCTGTAATTCTGCCAAGTAACCTGTTTTTTCGATAACAAGGGTTACAAATTCCTGTAATGAATAAGAGTTTTGTGCATCTTTAAATTTCAAAATAAGCTCTGAAAAATCCTTTAATTTTGCCCTTGTTCTGGGAGGAATTTCGCCGGCTTCTTCGATTCTTTGACAGGCGGCAAAAAGGCTTATGTCCTCTTTATCTGCGAAATCAGCAAGATTTTTTATTGTAGTTTCACCGATTGCACGTTTGGGAACGTTAACTATCCTTCTAAAACTTTGGGAATCATCGGGATTATATATCAATCTTAAGTAAGCAATAATATCCTTAATTTCCTTACGGTCATAGAATTTTAGCCCCCCATAAATTTTATAGGGAATACCAGCAGCCATACAAGCTTCTTCTATAGCACGTGACTGGGAGTTTGTACGATATAGGACCGCATAACGATTGTAATCCCCTCCGGAATCTTGTTTAATACGACTTGCAATAAAATTCGCCTCATCAGCTTCATCTTGTGCCTCAAAGTAATCTATAAGCTCACCTTCACCTTTATTTGAATACAGAACTTTATCAACACGTTCAGTGTTATTTTCAATGATTGCGTTTGCAACATTAAGAATATTGGCAGTTGACCTGTAATTTTGTTCAAGTTTTATAAGCTTTGTATTTTTAAAGTCCTTTTGGAAATTCAAAATAATCGTATAATCTGCTCCACGCCAGCTATATATAGATTGATCGACATCCCCGACCACACAGAGTGAGCGTTCTTTTGGAATTTCAGAATGTAAATTTGTATAAAGCATATTAATAAGCTTGTACTGTGCCATATTGGTATCTTGAAATTCATCAACTAAAATATGTTGAAATCTGTCGTAGTAAAGCTGGCGGACTTCTTTACACTGTTCCAAAAGCTTTACCGTCAAAAGCAACATGTCATCAAAATCTATTGCATTGTTGTTATTTAAGGAATTTTCATATTCTTCATAAATTGCCGCTATTTTTTGAGATTTGAAGTCTCTTGCAAAAGTAGCAAAAGTATATGCATCCTGCATTTTATTTTTTGCATTTGAGATTACTGCCTTAACAAGTTTTGGGGCATAAACTTTATCGTCAAGGTTTAGCTTTTTAACTGCTTGTTTAATAACCGCGTTTGAATCAGCCTCGTCATAAATAGTAAAATTTTTATCTAATCTTTTCCCAGACTGGAAACTGTAATTTTCTATATTTTCTCTCAAAATCCTTCCGCAAATCCCGTGAAAAGTTCCAACCCACATGTATTTTACGGTATTTTCACCTAAAATATTGCCTAACCGTTCTTTCATCTCCTTTGCAGCTTTATTGGTAAATGTAACGGCCAGTATATTCCTTGGGCGTACGTGACAATTTTGTATTAAATAAGCTATTCTCGAGGTAAGTAATTTAGTTTTTCCGCTTCCCGCACCTGCTAATACAAGCAATGGCCCTTCAACGGTTTGTACGGCCTCTCTCTGTTCCGCATTAAGATTATCAAGTATATTTTCCATATCCCTTCCCAAAATAAAATTTTTGTGATATAATCAGCATAAACTAAAAATGTGTAGATTGCAATTAGAAAGTGAGAAAAATGGTAGAAATTGATATGAATGAAGTGTTAATGAGTAATGAAGATGATGCAAAAGAAAAACAAAATTCAATTGTGGTACCAATTGACGATGATATGGACAAAGTGTCTTCTTCTTCACCTGATACCGTTGACGAATTGGCTATGGAACTTGCTACCATTCAGCAGTCTGCAAAAAGAATCGCAATAATTGGAAGTAGAAATCTTCCAATCACGCACCAACAAATGATTGAAACCTTGACAACAGCTCTTGTTATGCAAGGAAATACCATAATTACATCAGGTGGTTCTTCAGGGACAAATGCTGCTGCAATTCGCGGAGCAATGAAGTCAAATCCTGATAAGTTAAAAGTAATTTTGCCACAAACAATCGGGCAGCAGCCGTCGGATGTTCAAAATCAACTTATCGGGGTTCCGAATATAGTTGAGCATCCGGACAGAGCCATGATGACTTTAGCTGACGCTTCTCGTGTTTGTAACAGAGAAATAATAGATGACTGCAATCAATTAATATGTTTCTTATCTCATACAAGTAAAACTTTGCATAATGCAGTTCAATATGCAGAAGAAGGACATAAAGTTATTACCGTTTTTTACTTAGATTAGACAAATTTTCTCGATATTTAAGCAAATATTGGGATTTAAATTCTGACTTGTTGTCCTTTGTATAACATCAGAAGAAATATTTTGTCTTGGAACACTTTTTCAAGCGGGTTTTTAGATTTTCGCAACTAAGAAAAATGTATCCTATACAGTTGTTTTTACAAAACATGTATTTATGTTAAAATATATATTAGCTACTTAATGGAATATTTATTATGAATGAAGATTTAAAAAAACTTACAGGCAAGAATAAAAATGACTACGAAACTGCAGCTAAAAATTTGGTCAACTTACCTGATGTTGAACTTTTTAAGGAACTTGTCGAAAATGACGGTTTCCTATTTGATTTTGTAAAACAGAATACAGCTCAGAGAATTGAAAATGCCGTAAACGAAACTAATTATAAAAATCTTTTAAAATTTCTCAAATATTATTCCCCTTCTTACGAAGATGCAATAATAAATTCTCTCGTAAGATATTCTGATGAAGATGTAACGGATACAATGCTAGAAAAACTTGAAAACGGGACGGATGAAGAAAAAATATATGCGTCAAAATATTTCAGCTACGTTCATGATCCGCTCTCTTTTGAATATTTAAAAAAATACGCATACTCCGATAATGAGTTTTTGTCACACAACTGTGCATCTGCTCTGGCGGCTTGTAATGACAGAGAAGCATATTTTGAGGCAATAGAAAAGCTAAAAAGTAATGACGATTTTGAAAAACTTGCAGCTGTAAAATTTTTGACTGCATACGGAGAAAAGGATGCTGTAAACGAAATTCTTTGTGCTATGAAAAATTCTGCGATGTCAGAAAATATTGCCGGCGAAATTCCTTATCTTGTATCAATTTTTGAACTTCTTGATAAAAATTATACTGACGGACTTATCGTTTTGAACAATATTATAAACGGGTTAGGTGAAATATTCCCTCTATCAACTGTTTTTGATTACGAATTGTTCGATGTTTTTGAAAGATTAATTCATAATTTTAATGACAGCCAAGGAGCCGTAGTTATACTTAATGCTAAGGAGAAATTTGAAATTCTTACGGAAAATGATGAATATTTATTTGATGAAGACAAAGAAACTAAAAACGAAGTACAGGATATAAAAAGGCTTTTAAACGGAGTAAATAAAAAAGATTTAGAAAAATATGTAAACCTTGAACTCAACGAAAATAGTCCTTTTGTCTACACTGCACTTGACTTTGCAACAGATGTTATGGCTGTTAAGGAACTTTTAAAATCAAACAGCCAAACACTTATATTAAAAACTGCAGAAGTCCTAAAATCTTTGAATTCATTCGACGAAACAGCAAAAACCGTTGCATTATTGAAAGTTACAGACATAAATATTAAAGCAATTATTCGTGCGTTATAAAATTTTTCATGTTAATATTCAAATATGGAATTTGCAGAAAAAACATTGGATTCACAGCTTATATATGAAGGGAAAGTTGTAAAAGTTTTAAAAGACGGTGTTGAACTTTCAACCGGTAAAAAATCTTTCAGAGAAGTTGTCAAACACTCCGGAGGCGTAGTTATTCTGGCCCTGAAAGATAACAAAATACTCCTCGTTAAACAATTCAGATACCCTATAAAAGAGGTTATGTTTGAACTTCCTGCAGGTAAACTTGAATATGGAGAAGACCCATTTGAAGCAGCAAAACGTGAACTTGAGGAAGAAACAGGATATTGTGCTGAAAAATGGACTAATTTGGGTTATGTATATACATCACCCGGTTATAGTGATGAAAAATTATACCTTTACAAAGCTGAAGATTTGCACTTTACCCGCTGTCATCCTGATGAAGGTGAAATAATTCAGGCTTTTGAATATGAAATTGACAAGGTAATGGATATGATTTATACCGGCGAAATAAATGATGCCAAAACTTTATGTGCATTGCTAAGGGGAGGAATAAGGAAATAAATTATGTCTGAACATAAAATTAAAATGGTTGCAACAGATATAGACGGAACAATTCTCAAATGGGATTTTGGATTTACTCCTGAAGTAAAAGATTGCATAAAAAAATTAACAGCAAGCAATGTAAAAGTTGTACTTGTAACAGGAAGAATGCACAAAGCAACAACATTTTTGGCAGATGAATTGGGACTTGATACCCCAATTGTTTCCTATCAGGGCGGTATGATAAAAGAAAATAAAGAAAACGGAAAAGTCTTCTACCGCAAAGACCTAGACCCTAATCGGGCAAAAGAAATTATCAAATGGGCTAAAGACAATAACGTTCACATCAATCTTTATATGGATGATATCCTTTATGTAGAGAAAGACGATGAAATTATAAGAAAATATACAGATGCAAGATATATAGAATACACTGTATGCCCTTTTGAAAATTTAGAAATCAAAAATGTCAACAAAATTTTGGCCATAAAGTACGGGGATGCTGATACTGTAACAAGTTGGGTAGAATATTTGAGTAAAAAATATCCTAATTTATACATCGTGAAATCCACACCTTATTTTTGTGAAATTTCAAACAAAGATGCCAGAAAATCTTGTGCTGTAGAGTATTTGTGTAAAAAATGGGGTATAGAAAAAGATGAAGTGTTGACAATAGGTGACCAAAACAACGATATAGAACTTTTAAAATCAGGCGGCGTAAAAGTTGCAATGGGTAATGGAACCCCTGAATTAAAAGCTTGTGCAGACTTTGTAACCGATGATGTTAATAATAATGGTTTTGTAAAAGCAATTCACAAATTTTGTAATATGAGGTAATAATGTATAGGATAGGAATAGGTTATGATATCCATAAACTTATTGAAGGAAGAGACCTTGTAATAGGAGGAGTAAAAATCACTCATGAAAAAGGGCTTTTAGGACATTCGGATGCGGATGTTCTAATCCATGCGATAATAGATGCAATGCTTGGAGCACTTGCATTGTCGGATATTGGGACTCTTTTCCCCGACAATGATGAACTTTACAAAGATGCAGACAGTACTATGCTTTTAAAAGATGTTTATAAACTTGTAAAAGAGAAAAAATATGTAATAGAAAATCTTGATAGCAATATCGTAGCTCAGCAACCCAAAATGATGCCATATATTCCCAAAATGAAAGAAGTCTTATGTCGTATTCTTGAAGTTGAACCCGAAAGAATTTCTATTAAAGCAAAAACAAACGAAAAAATGGATGCTGTCGGACAAGAACTTGCAATTGAAGCTCACTCTGTAGTTTTATTAAAAAAAGTTTAACTAGGTAAAATTATCAGGTAACACGTTTTAATCAAAAATATCGAGAGAAATTTCTATATGAATATTAAAGAAAGACTTTTAAAAGAATCAGAAAGTGATTTTCAAAAATTCTCTGCATCTCTAATCCCAAATATAGATAATGTTTTGGGTGTTCGTTTACCTAAACTCAGGAAAATCGCAAATGAGATTTATAAAAGCAGTGATTGGCAGAAATTTTTAATTCAAAATAAATTTGAATACATGGAAGAAATTATGCTTCAAGGAATGGTTATAGGACTTATAAAACAAAATCCGGAAGAAATTCTTAAATATATAAAAAATTTCATACCTAAAATTGATAACTGGGCAGTCTGTGACAGTTTTTGCAACAGTCTGAAATTTACAAAACAAAACAAGAAACTTGTATGGGATTTTATCCAGCCATATTTTACGTCAGAAAATGAATATGACAAACGTTTCGGCTACGTTATGCTGCTTGAATATTTTATAACTGACGACTATTTAGACGAGGTTTTGAAACTTATAGATAAATTTAAAGATGAAAGATATTATGCACAAATGGCGGTTTCATGGGCTCTTTCAATATGTTTCATTAAATACCCGCAAAAAACTTTAAAATATTTGAGGATTTCAAGACTAGATGATTGGACTTTTAACAAAGGTATTTCAAAAATTTGCGAATCTTTAAGGGTTGATAAAGATACCAAAACCATGTTAAAGTGTCTAAAGCGGAGATAAAAATGACGAATATCGTAACCGAAAAAAAATTTGCAGCAGGACTTTCGATAACCTCAAACGCAATTATAATTATCTTAAAATTTATAGCAGGAATTATTTCAGGCTCAATCAGTATTATATCAGAAGCTATTCACTCTCTAAGTGATTGTTTAGCATCTGTTTTGACATTTTTTGCAGTAATGAAATCATCAGAGCCCGCAGATAGCGATCACCCTTTTGGGCATGGGAAATATGAAGATATATCAGGGTTTATAGAAGGCGGGTTAATAATTTTTGCAGGACTTTTCATTATTTATGAAGCTGGTAAAAAACTTCTATTTCCCCAAAACATAGAAGTTGATACTACTCTAGGTATTGGAGTAATGCTTTTTGCTGTTGTTGCGAACTATATTGTCAGTAGCATTCTATTCAAAGTAGCAAAGAAATCAAATTCAATTTCTCTTTTTGCCGATGGAGAACATTTGAGAACTGATATTTATTCCTCTTTAGGTGTAATGGTTGGTCTTGTCTTAATCAAACTCACCGGAATTCATATTTTAGACCCTATAATAGCAATTATTGTTGCAATATTTATATTTAGAGCAGGGTTTTCAATTTCAAAAGAAACTTTAAATAATCTTCTGGACGGTTCATTGCCCCAGAGTGACATTGAAGCTGTACAAAAAATTATTAAAGAATTCAAAGATAAAGGGGTGCATGGCTACAGAACTCTCAAAGGGAGAAATGTAGGTCCCGAAAAACAGCTTGACATGACTCTTCTTTTTCCAAAACAAATGACAATAGAAGAATGCCATAAAATCTGTGATAACATTGAAATCGAAATTAATAAAACACTTGGGAACTGTATTATTTCTATTCACGCTGAACCTGAAGGCTGTGAAAAATGTAGTTGTAAAAGTTAATTAAAATTTGTAACGATACTCTTTTCAAACAAGTGTTTTTTAAGTATGCTTGGCGTGTGTGAATAAAATTTCACACCTCAGTTAAGGAGAAAAGTTATGCCAAAATTTAATTTAATGTCATACATTATGCCGCCTGAAGATAAAATGTTTTTTACATATTTTCAGGATAGTGCAGAAATATGTCAAAAAACAGCCAGATTATATGATGAAATTATGCACAATCATTTAAATGATGAATATAAAGAAAAAGCTTTAAAATACAAAAGAAAAGGTAAATTATCTTATAAGGCATGCCTTAAACAACTTAACAAAAGCTTTATTACTCCAATAGAAAGAGAAGATATTCAAACAATTGCAGTGCAACTTAATAAAATAACAAAAAAAATTGTAAAAGCCTGTTTAAATTTAGAAGTGTACAGATTAAACAACTACACTGATGAAATGAAAGAACAGGCTTTGACTTTAGTTCAAGCTACCGAGAAATTGGGAGAAATTACAAAACAGTTCAAAAAAGTTTCTGATGTTGAAGAAATCACTGAACTTAATATCGAGATGAAAGAGATTGAATCTCACGGTGATGAAATTCACCGTCGTGCAATGGCAAATTTATTTTCTGGGAAGTATGAAGCTCTTGATGTTATCAAATTAAGAGATATGTACAAAGAAATTGAAAATGCATTTGATGCTTGCTTTTTTGTATCAGATACAATTTTGAACGTTGTTTTGAAGCAGGCATAGGGATAGAAAATTATGTCAATAACAATTTTACTTTTAATAGCTGTAGTGCTTGTAGCTCTTGCGTTTGAATTTATAAACGGATTTCACGATTGTGCGAATGCAATTGCAACTGTCGTATCTACAAAGGTTTTATCCCCAAAACAAGCTGTATTATTTGGTGCAAGTTTAGAATTTGTTGGAGCATTAACAGGAACCCACGTTGCAAAAACAATAGGTTCAGGAATTGTAAATTCTGATTTGATTACATTAACTGTAATATTCTGTGCTTTATTAGCAGCTGTAATTTGGAACTTGTTCACCTGGTGGCTTGGGCTTCCTTCAAGTTCTTCACATGCACTTATTGGAGGGCTTTTGGGAGCTGCTATTGTGAAGGCGGGAGTAGACGTTGTACATTTTCATACCCTTATTGATAAAGTTATAATTCCGATGTTTACATCACCGATCTTAGGTTTTTGTGTAGGTTTTGCTCTAATGCTATTGATTGCTTGGGTAATTCTTGTTCTAAGAGAAAACCCGCAAACAGTCAATAAACAATTTCGAAAACTGCAATTAATATCATCTGGTTTAATGGCACTTAGCCATGGTTCTAATGATGCTCAAAAAACAATGGGTATAATAACTCTTGCTCTCCTTGCAGGTGGAGTTTTGCATACAAATCCTTCAGGAGATTTTGAGATTCCTATATATGTAATTATTGCCTGTGCTCTTACAATGGCTGCCGGAACTATGAATGGCGGGTGGAAAATTATTAAAACAATGGGGCATAAAATTATAAAACTTAAACCTATTCACGGTTTTGCGGCCGAAACATCTGCTGCAGGGTTGATTTTAACAGCCTCACATTTCGGGATTCCATTGAGCACAACTCACGTTATTTCAACTGCCATTATGGGTGTAGGCTCCACGTTCCATGCACACGCCGTTAAGTGGAGAATTGTTGGAAATATCGTAATTGCCTGGGTACTGACAATTCCGGCTTGTATGATAATTTCATCTATAATTTATTACTTGATTTATAAAATTATCTAATAATAATTTTTGAATCACTTTACCTGTTTGACAAATATAGATAAATTTTATACTATAGCCTTGTAGTATGATTACCAAAAGATACTATAGGAGATTTTATGGAGATAAAAGACCTTCCAAAGTGTCCAGTTGAAACAACACTTAAACTGATAGGCAACAAATGGAAAATCCTTATTATCAGGGATTTGCTAAACGGTACAAGGCGTTTCAATGAGCTGAAAAAAGTTTGCTCGGGTATTTCACAAAAAGTTCTTACAACCAACCTGAGAACAATGGAGGATGACGGACTTATTGAGAGAAAAGCCTACCCGCAAGTACCTCCAAGAGTTGAATATACCTTGACTGATGTCGGTTATAGTTTGGCTCCTGTTTTAAATGCCATGGCAAGCTGGGGAACTGATTACAAGGTTTTCTTGAAACTCCTTAAAAAAAGAGGTTAATATATTATTGTAATTAACCCTGTAGGGGAATTTATTATTTTACTTTGAATTATATATAATACTTTACATAAAATAGCAAAAAATATTTTATTATGTATTATATATGTAGGAGAAATTTAAGATGAAATTATTAACAGCAATCCAAAAGGCTATACCTGAAAAGAAAAACCTTGATAGTGCACATCTGAAACTTCTTTATTCTAATTTGCATCCCGAAACAAGAGAAGAGGTTATCTACCGCCGAAATGGAAAGTCTGTAGACAGAATTATAGAATTTGATGTTAATACGAATTCAAGAATTAAGACAACACATTATGATTATTTCAATGACAAAAAAATCCGTTCAATTGACGAATTTGACCGAAAAACCGGGAAAAAATTACGGACAATAAATTACGTTCTATATAAGTCAATTGATGAATTTGACCCTGAAACAGGGAAAAAATTGCGTACAATAAACTTTAACGTAAAAGACGAAAACAAAATTTCTTCTATACAAGAATATGATCTTGAAACAGGAAAAATTGTTACGATTTCAATATACAAAAGTGACGGAAGAACAGTCAGTATAATAAAAAGAATTGACCCTGTAACAGAGAAAGTTACAAACTGGGTTAATAATTCAAATACAAAAGTCAAACCTGCTGAATTGTCGAAACCTTCCGTAAATACAAGATGCTATGACAACATTAAAGTCATGGACGACAAAGATAAAGAAAGCATAGCCCAACTTATTGATAACCTTTACAGAAATAATTTAAAATTCGAAAACATATAAAACATCAAGTCAAGTTTTTTTAATATTTCTAGTCATCGCTTAAGGCTTCTTTTACAAATCTTGCAGGATTGTCAATTATGTATTGCAAATCTTGCGGAGCTTTTATATATCTATATTCAAACCTTTGAGAATCCGCCACAAAGGAAATCGTACCATAATCACACAATCTTCCCATAGCGGTTTGGGTAATATCGAGTTTATCTATTTCCTTCAAAGGTACATCTATTTCAACCGAGTTTAAAACTCCCATCTTAATGTGAGCAAACTTCGTTGTAATAATTATTTTGTCATAAACATACCTTAATACAGGATATATAATTCCGGCTAAAAGTCCCAAAACTACAAGCCAACTAAATATACTGTGGGTATTTAAGAAAATATTCCAAAAATAGATAAAAAACACAGGAGTCAAAACAACGGGCCAAAAAAGGGCCATCCAATGTTTTTTAATATCATACAAAACAAATTCTTCCGCATCATCCGGTGGGAGTTTGTAATCTTCATTCACAATCTCGGAATCATTTATATTTTTACCCAATTCATCTTCGTGAAACACATCTTCTCGGGGCTGCTTGTCTATTACGGCATCAACTCTTAAGTCATACCCGCAATATCTGCAAAAATTATCGTTTTCTTTAATTTGTTTTCCGCAATTTGAACAAAACATTTTTCCACCTTTCTGCTAATTCTAGCATATCATTTGACTTTAGTCAATCAGCGGTATACCATAATAGTTATGATTTCAAAACAAGAGTTGTTAAAATTATATAATTTAGAACTTGATAGACTTTTAGAAATATCATCAAAATGTGTGAAAAATGAGGTCGAATTTTGTTCTCTTGTAAACGCAAGAAACGGGAAATGCTCTCAAAATTGCAAATACTGTGCACAGAGCTCTCACTACCGCACAGATATAAACTCTTTCCCGCTTATAGAGCTTGATGAGGTTAGAAAAGCTGCAATTAAAGCACGAAAAAACAGAGCATCCAGATTCGCCGTTGTAACTTCAGGAAAAACTCCTGATGAAAGTGATTTTGACAAAATTCTTGAGATGATAAAAGAAGTTAATAAAATTGATGGGATAAAAAGTTGTGCATCAATTGGGATATTAAATGAGAAGCAGGCCGAGAAATTAAGTAAGAGCGGGCTAAAACGCTTTCATCACAACATCAACACTTCAAAATCATATTATCCGGAAATTTGTACAACGCACACTTTTGAGGACAGAATTAATACCTGCAAACTTGTAAAAAAATACGGAATGGAATTATGCTGCGGAGTAATTTTAGGGATGGGAGAGAGCATCGAACAGCGAGTTGAAATGGCTTTAGAGCTTGCAGAAATTGAACCTGATTCTATCCCTATAAATATTCTAATGCCAATACCCCACACTCCATTTGAAAATTACCATGACAAAATAGATGAAGAAAATATATTAAGGACACTTGCCATTTTCAAAATTGCAAACCCAAATTCTATAATTCGTTTTTGTGGTGGTAGAATTCGACTTTCAGATGAAAACCAAAAAATTGCACTGAAAACTTGTGTTGAAGGGATTATGGTAGGAGATTACCTCACAACAACGGGAAAATCACCTGATGAAGATATTAAAACCGTTGAAAGTTTGGGGAAATCTATAAAATAGTTATTGTACCGGTTGATTTGCTGGATTTTTTGAATGTTTATCAAATCTGTCTGCAAAAAATGTTGATATTATTGGGATAACAATATAATAAATTCCTCCAAGTATAAGGGCCGGTTTAGCAACTTTTATACCTTCAATGTATTTCCCTAAATTTTTGGAATCTTTATTTGCTTGTATGAAATTTTTAATAAATTTTTCTGTCGGCTTTTCCAGCATACCGTTAATAGCATATCCTCCTGCGATACACAACCCTGTAGAGATAGCAGAATTGTACATCAAAGCCTTTTTTCTTGACTGTTCAATCTTTTTACTGTGAGCTGTTTGTGCGATAAATGCAGTTGTTGTAAGGGCATCTGTTAAAGAGATTATATGCTGTTCAAAATTTGTTTTGTGGAATTTTTCAGACATTTTTTGAACAAATGAGGTATCAATTATTTTTCCAAAAAACTTTGAAAGTTTTTTAGTTCCGTTGTTGTATAAACCAGTAAAAGTTACCGTTTTTTTTGCCTGTTCCTTATTCTTTTTTCTGCGAAACAACAGGGACATAAACGGTGGAATCAAAGAGCAAGTCATTATGGACTTTGGGACAGCAATCACAAAACCTATTCCTAGCTTAAATAATTGAGTTGCAAATTTATATTTCCCTGAAGATTTTAAACTCTTCTCACCAGATTTTAGGTTTTCTACTGTTGTCTTTTTTAAATATTCATACGGTCTTGTATCAATATTTTTTACCGCCCTTGCAACAGGAGAAGATGCCGCAAACATTAAAAGGTAACCGACAGCACTTGATGCGAGAGATTTTGCACAGGCATATTTTTTATTTTCCTTATCTGTTTTTGGAGTTGCCATAATCGCAATAGGACGAGCTACAGTAGAAAGAGCCAAAGAAGCTGTTGCCACAAATAATGAACCATTATCTGCCGCAAACTCTAATCCTTTTTTTAAAATTTTGCTATTATATATCGCCTGTACTTTCATGTGAATTCATTATACAATGCTAATAATGAAAATCACAGAATTTATTAAAAAAGAATTAAGCGGCTGGCAACCTTTTGAAATAATAGGGTTAGCAGTAGTACTTGTGATGATTTTAACTAATATATTTATCTTAAAAGATAGTCCTGCAGCAGTTATTAACGCTATATGCGGAATTTTGTATACCATAATCGCGGGGAAGGGTAAAATTTCATGTTATTTTTTCGGGCTCATGGGCTCAGGATGCTATATATTTCTCTCATTTGAAAATGCATTATGGGGAAATATGCTGCTATATCTTTTATATTACATTCCTATGCAAGTTTTGGGGATTTTCAGATGGCAAAAACACTTGAAAAAAGAATCTGGCGAAATTGTCAAAATTAAATTAACACAAAAACAAAACTTAATTCTTTTTCTTATTGGTATAATAGGCTGTATTGGAACTATTGTATTACTGAATTATTTCCATGATAAAAGTCCAATTATCGACGGAATTACAACATTTTTATCAATACTTGGGATGTATTTAACCGTAAAACGAGCAATTGAGCAGTGGATTGTTTGGATGGTTGTTAACGGACTTTCGTTTTTTATGTGGCTAAGCCTAGTTATTAACGGCACAAAAGCATATTCAACAGTTGTTATGTGGGGAGTTTATTTTATACTTGCAATCTATTTTTACAGACAATGGAAAAAAGAGTTAAAAAATTAGGTATATATCCCTAATTTTTCAAGACTAATTTCACCAATTCAGCAAAACTTCAATACCTTCAACATCAAAAACGGGAATTTTATATTTTTGCTGAACAATTTCTCTTTCTTTATAAGCGTTGTCTATAAATATCGCCATTTCTCCTGCCGGAAATACTAAAACATTAATCTTAGGCACCAATAACCTCCAAAATTCGTGATAAATCTTTACGGTCATACCTTTGATCAATAGGTAAAGGAAGCAAATATTTTTGGAAAACTCCTTCCTGTGTATTTTCAGGCTGCGGGTTCCAATATGTTGCTACAAAAATTTTGTTTTTAATTAATTCTGCTCTAAGATTTTCTCTCATCGTTAAATAAGGGTATACCATCGGAACATCGTCTTTATCTAAACAGATATTTAATTCATTCGATTTGGACAAATATTTGTTTAAGTATACAAAATTTTCAAGTCTTTTTTCTTTTGCAGCTTCAATATCTATAGTCTGAAACAACTTTTGGGTCAAATTCGACATTGTTTTAATTTCACAATCATCTAAAGAGTCTTCATTAACTAAAAAATCCTGATAACCAAACTTGACAGAAACATCTGCTCTTTTTAACAGATGTGAAAATCTCTGATAAGAATTGTCGCGTTCAAATTCACAATCACATATCTTATCTGATTGTAACAATGCTCCATCCGGTACACCAAAAAACTTTCTAATTGAATTAAAAGATGCAATACCATATTGGGGCATATAAAAGGCTTGTGCATTATCAACTATCAAATTTTTATATTTTGATGCCAAAGATTTTACATTACCTGCACAAATCCCAAAATAGTTGTTGTAAAGGATATAAGCATTTTCCGAAAAATCTGAAACCGGCATAAAATTTTCATCAATATGATAAAAATGAATTTTACAATTCTCTTTTTTTATAGCCTGCCAAACTACAGGACAGGTATAAAACGGAATATATATTTCACTTATACTAAAGGCTTTGATAACGTACCTCAGACAATTCCTTGCACTGTTTAGAGCTATACTATCTTTTACATTATCATATCTCAGAACTAAATCTAAGCCGAAATACCCGCCAATTTCCTTATACGAGAGTGTAGTCATCTAACATATCCTTTATTTGTTCCGGGGAATTAAACATCATAACATCTATTATTGATAAATTTGGGACGAATATATTTTTAAATTGTTTATATCTTATTTCATTGGGTTTTAAGAAGCTCAGCTTTATTTTCTCTTTTGCAAAATTATCTTTGCTGTACAATTCTTGCCCGCCCATAGCATTAATATATTCTTCTGCACCCATAATATGGACAATATCAATCACTTTATCTTGCCCTTTTAACTCATTATTTTTTTTGATTTGTGATGACAGAAATATCTCTGTTTGTATATCCAAATATTTTTGTATTGTAAGAATTATATTAAAATTAAGCTCTGAAATACTTGAACTTTCAAATATAAGCTTTTCAATTTGTGGCATCACCTGCTCGTAAAATGGAGCTTTTATGTATGCTGATTTAATCGTTTTTATTAATTTATTTTTTAGAACTTCATTGCCTGTTACTGATATTTCATTAATTAGTTTGAACGGGGAAGCTTTTTCTAAAGGTATGGTAATTAGATGTTTGCCTCCGTTCAAAAGAATATTATTACGATTTATCCAACCGCCTTTTATGAAATTAACATCATCGTATACTACGTACTTGTCGACAGCGTTAATCAATTGCCAATAGCCAATATAGGGAAAAAAATAAGGCTGCATTATTCCGAGTTTCATTCGTTCTCCTTTTTTTGAGGAAGATAATCATATTTCCCTTCATAAAAACGTTTTATATTGTCCCTATACTCTTCAAAATTATATATACTATCAAACATGTCTTTATTTAAAGACAATAAATTATTATATTTTACGCAATTATCCGACAAATCTAAAATAAACTTTGCACAATTTTCCTCCATTTCTTCATACGAAGAAAACACATTATCTAATTTTGCCCAATTTTCTTCTGGGAAGAACTTATCATTGTAGACCGAAATTCCAATACTTCCAACATACAGAGGCTGAGTAAAATACCCGTCAAAACCTTCTCCAAATGTGACAGTAAAAAATGCCTTGGAGATCAAATCCATATATTCCGCAAATGTCATATTTTCGACTGTTACAAACTGCCAGTCAGCAAGCTTTTCTTTTAGATTACTTACAATTGCCTCTTTATTTTCATTCTCATCGGGAGATAAAACAATTATCTTTTCTTTCTCTTCAAAAAAGCGTTTTTTATATTTTGACATATCCCACATGGCTAAAAACAAATGAGTCGGAATTTGCCATTTGTTACAAACTTCTTGAGTAGCATACCTACCATGGGCTGTTGTCTGGGTAACATTGGTTGTTAGTTTAAATAAACTTTCCAAATCTTGCGGCTCAGCCATTAAATCTATATTTTGATTTAATATGTTTATATGTAAGTTTTTAACCGAACTTAGAAATCTTTTTTCTTTATTTTTTAAATCTCCATAAAAATATTTTGCGTAATAATCAGGAATATGTATCATTAAACTTTCTAAATTTTTGCAATTATCAACTATCTGTGAAAAACGGTATATTTTTTCGTTATTATAGAAATAGTCATTACTTGCGTAGGTATATTTATCATTTGGATATGTGGACAAAATACAACAAAAATCAGGATTAAGTTCCCTGCTCACTTCACACAAAGAATAAATTGACATAACTCCGCCGCTGATTTTCATTTGAGAAGGAGTTAAAAACAAAATCATTTTCTTTGCCGATTTTAATGGCGTCAGGTCATAACCATTTTGAATTTTCAAAGCCTTTTTAGTTTCTGTTTTGTATTCGCATTCAAAATTCGGATTTTGAAAAGTTACTCTTAATCCAAGAAATCTATAAATAATATGTTTGTCGTTTACTTCTTTTGAAAATAGTTTGCAATTATTATACATCTTCAATAATTCCACAAATAAAATCTAACTCATCTAATTTTAGCGTACCGTAATACGGAAGACATAAAACTTTATTTTTATAATCATTCACAACAGGCAAATCGAAAGGCTTTACGGAAGGATTATTCTTATAACACTCATAATCCGTGCATATCGGATAAAAATATTTTCTTGTAAATATGTTAAAAGCTTTGAATTTTTCATACAATTCATTTCTCGAAATAGGAAACTCTTCTTCTATTATAATCGGATAGTATTGATAAGAATCTGTGGTATTTTCAGGCATTTTGGGTATTTTTATCCCTTTTATCCTCGAAAGTTTCGAATCGTAGTAATCCTTGATAATCGCACGCTTTTCCTGCTCATCACTATATAATTTCAAGTTCAAAAGTCCTATAACGGAGCGAATTTCATCAAGTTTGCCATTTATACCGACATCTTCAACAAGTTCTTCAGATCTTATGCCAAAGTTCCTTAAATTATAAATTTTGTTTACCAAATCAGGATTGTTATATGTTAAACATCCACCCTCAACTGTATTGAACAACTTCGTTGCATGAAATGAAAACATTGAAATATCACCAAATGTTCCTATACCCTTCCCGTCAATTTCTGTTGAAAAAGCGTGAGCAGCGTCATATATAACTTTCAAATTGTACTTTTTTGCAATCTTTTCAATTTTATAAACATCACAAGGAAAACCATATACGTGAACACCCAAAATGGCAGAAGTATTCGGAGTAATTAAATCTTCAATCTTGTTTGCATCAATAGTCATCGTCTCGGGTTCAATATCGCAAAATACAGGTTTTAAACCATTCCAAGAAATGCAATGCGGAGTTGCAGCAAAAGTAAAAGGAGTTGTTATAACTTCACTCCCGTAAGGTAAATCCATAGCTTTTATAGCAGTCAAAAGAGCTATAGTACCATTGTTAAACAAAGAAACATAAGGAACTTTTAACACTTCTCTCAACTTACTTTCAAGCTCATTATGTTTGCTTCCCATATTGGTGAGGCATTTCGAATCCCATATATCTTTCAAATGTTCATTGAATTCCGACAGCTCTGGCAACAGGGGTTGAGTTACATAAATTCTATCTTCCAACAAAACATTATTCATCTCGATATCCTCGGCACTAAATATGTACCGCCATTTGCAATCCAAACATTAAAGCTCAAACAATAACATCTGAATTAAGAATATAAATTACCACACTTAACAAAATAAAATACTAACTGACGATATACTACCACTAATATATTGTAAAGTAAAGACATATAGCAATTTTGATTAAATTAATTTAAAGAAAAATAAAAAGACACACATTAATGTGTGTCTTTAAAAGTTCTGGGGCGGAAGGATTCGAACCTCCGAATGCCTGGACCAAAACCAGGTGCCTTACCACTTGGCGACGCCCCAACAAGCTACGTTATCTATTCTATTTGCTAAAATTTCAATGTCAAGATTTTATTTGTCTGAAAGGACTGTTCTCAAATGCCCTAATTACCTCCACCCCTTCAGAAATCAGAGTTTCGAACACATCCAAAACATTTATTTCACTTTCAAAATGTCCTATATCAAACAGTACAATAGGGCTTTCAAGTGCTGTATGAAATTTTAAATCTCCTGTGACCATTGCATCACAACCCATTTCAAAAGCCTCCGGAATAAATTCCGAGCCGCTGCCTGAACAAAAAGCAATTCTTTTTAAACCAACTGCATTCCGATTGTTTACAAAACGCATATTAGGAGAAATTTTTAAAAGCTTAACAGCAAATTTTTCAACAGTAGTGTCACATTCAACAATTCTCAAGAATTCTCCACTTGACACAATACCAGAAAAGCCCAAACTTTCTATTAACCTGTCAGTTGTCCCGCCTTTTGCCTTGTCCATATTTGTGTGAGCACAATATAAATCTATATCTTTGTAAGATAATGGAACACTAAATAAAGGATGATGTGATATAACCATATCACAATTTTGTTTTTTAGCTTGTTTTATGACATCACAAGTTATAGTCAATGCAAGCATAATTCTTTTTATTTCACGGGATGAAGTTTCGACAACCCAACCCGAACAATCCCAATCCTCGGCTGTTTCTAGTGGTGCAAAATCTTCAATTTTTTTCACTAGTTGGTATTTATCCATAGATTTCCTCAAAAATTTTGCGTGCAATTGTTCTTTTGTCTGCACGTTCTAATTTTTTCATACCACCATTTTTATCCAAAATAGTCACTTCATTATAATCACTTGAAAAACCTATATCCTTACGTGAAATATCATTTGCAATCAAATAGTCACAACCTTTTTTAGAAATTTTTTCTTTTGCATTTTCAATTAAATTCTCACTTTCAGCACAAAAACCGACAACAATTTGAGATGTTTTCTTCATTGAAATTTCTTTCAATATATCCGGGTTTTTAACAAGTGTTAGAGTAATTTCATCATCTTTAGTTTTCTTTATTTTTTGTTCTGAAATTTCTTTTACTCTATAATCCGCCACAGCTGCAGCCATAATAATGCAGTCTGAATTTTCAAATTCTTGTTCAACAGCATTTTTCATCTCAAGTGCCGATTTAACTTCAACGACATTGTATTTGCGAGAAACATCTTTTGTTGTAACTAAAGTTACATCCGCACCCAGATTTTTAGCAACATCAGCAAGAGCAAGCCCCATTTTGCCGGAAGAATAATTTGAAATATATCTAACAGGGTCAATATCTTCTATCGTACCACCACAAGTAATAACAATTTTTTTGCCATTTAAAGGTTTACACTTTAAAATTTCAACAGTCTTATCAAAAATCTTGTCCAAAGAACACAAACGCCCCTTACCTTCATACCCGCAAGCTAAATAACCACTTTCGGGCTCTAAAATTTCATAATGTAATTTCCCCAAATTCTCAGATATAAGAGGGTTATCCCACATATTACAATTCATCGCAGGGGCTATGATAACAGGTTTTGTAAAAGCACAAGCAATTGATGTTAAAAGATTGTCACATACACCTGTTGCAATCTTTGAAATCGTATTGGCTGTTGCCGGAGCTATAACCATAATATCAGCTCTATCTGCATAAGATATGTGTTCAGGATTAAAATTGTTTACCTCAAATTCTTCCACCGCAACGGGGTTTTTACTTAAATTCTGAAGTGTCAATTTAGTTACAAAATTCAAAGCATTTGGAGTACAAACAACAAGAACATCTGCATTTGCCCGTTTATACATCCTTATAAGTTCACAGATTTTATATGCGGCTATTCCGCCTGTTATCCCTATCAGAACTGTCTTTCCGCTAAGCATTTTCTTGTTCTCCGGATAAAATTTTTTCTAACTCCAAAACCGCATTGTCTAAATTATCATTTACTATTTTATAATCAAAACTTTCAGCTCGTTTTATCTCTTCCTGAACTTCCATAAGACGCTTTTGAATAGTTTCCTCATCTTCTGTATGACGCCCTCTCAAACGATTTTCAAGAGCCTCGAGAGACGGTGGACAAATAAATATCAAAATAGCCTCAGGCATCTGTTGTTTTACTTTTAAAGCCCCTTGAGTATCTATTTCAAGAATAATGTTTTTACCTTCTTCAAGACATTGATTTATAAACTTCTTTTTTGTGCCGTAAAAATTTCCGGCAAACTCTGCCCATTCAAGGAATTTATCACTTTGAACAGCTTTTTTAAATTCATCCTTGGAAATAAAAAAGTAATTAACTCCGTCAACTTCTCCTTCTCTGGGTTTTCTTGTTGTACAAGAAATTGAAAGCATAAAATCGGGATTTCTTTTAAGAAATTCCTTAAGAACAGTGCCTTTACCGACACCTGATGACCCTGATACTACAAATAATTTTTTGTTCATATTATAATTATACAATGAACAAAGAAGCAATTTACAGTTTTGTGAAAAAAATTAATACAGCTAAAACAGAGAAAGAAATAACAGATCTTATAAATCAGGGGCTGTTGGAAACTACACAAGCAAAAGCAGCCTGGATAGGACTTGCGAACTGGGAAACTAATAAAATTGAAATTAACCGTATTAAAGGGACAGATTTATATAAAAAGGACAAAGAGCTAATTGCCCAGTTAAAGAAAATTCGGCAGATTATGTCGGATTTTTATAATAATGTAGAAATAAATGATTTATATGATTACATGATTTTTTTATCTAAAGACGATAAAATCATTAAGCCAATAATATACAGGAATAACACTCTTGGCTATATTGGACTTGTTGGCAATGACAAAAATTTTTATAGGGATAACATTGATACAGTAAACATTCTAATTGAATATATTAATTCAAAACTTGAAATTATTTCACTGATAAAAGAGAGAGAAATCAATCACAAAAACCGAATGGAATTTTTAGCAAGTGTCTCTCACGAATTTAAAACCCCATTAAATTCAATAATTGGTTTTGCCGACTTGCTTTCCGAAAATCTCAAAGGGACAAAACATGAAAAACATATAAATAATGTTCATCAAAGTGCCTTGTTTCTTATGGGGTTAATACAGAATGTGCTGGATTTTTCAAGAAGCAACTACAAACCACTTGAACTTCATTTAGAAAAATGTAAACCTAAAAAAATTATAAGTGATATCATCTGGAGCTTTGATGAAATGCGTAAAGAAAAAAATCTCACGTTTAATTACACTCTTTCGGATGTAACAATCACAGCAGATCCTCTTAGGTTTAAGCAGCTTGTATACAATCTTATTTCCAATGCAATTAAATTCAGCAAAGAAAACGGTATAATATCTATTATTTCATACTTAAATACCAATAATGAATTTATCTTTGAAATAAAAGACAGCGGAGATGGCATAAGCAAAAAAGATTTATCTAAGATTTTCACATTTTTTACCCAAGTAAACAGAAACCAGCTAAAACGCCAACAAGGTTCAGGAGTTGGACTTGCCGTATGTAAAACTATCGCAAAAGCACATAAAGGCGATATTTTTGTAAAATCTCGCCTTCATTGTGGTAGTACTTTTTGGTTTTGTATTCCGCAGTAAATTAATTGTGTCTGCGTTTTTTCTCATCAACCATCAATATAACACATATTGCAATACATATTAATGCTGAAATTACCCAAAATGCAATAGCACCGTTCCAGCCGAATTTGTCAACCATAAACCCCGTTCCTGTAGCAGATAAAACAGCTCCTACATAACCAAAAGTTCCTGTAAAACCTGTTGCAGCAGAAGCTACTTTTTTAGAGCTTGATTCAACAGCACAGAGTCCGCCAATCATCATCTGAGGGCCGTACGTAAACGCACCCAACAAACCTATTAGAATAAAATCAATAGCACTAATAGTATTAAATTTTAAAAGAATAAGGCAAACAACAACCCCTGTTAAATATATCAAGTTAACAATTGCCCTTTGTCCCTTAAAGATTTTATCAGAAATTAATCCTGCACAAATTGTTCCAACAATCCCAACAAGCGGTAGTGAACTCAATTTCATTGCAGCTATCTCAAGTGAATTATTTTTAGCCTCACTTAAATATTTAATCATCCAATCTTCTGCACCAAATCTTATGATATAAACGAAAATATAAGCAATTGCCAAAAGCCAAATTGTTTTGTTATAGAGTATGTTTTCCTTAAATATCTCTACATAAGATCTGTTATCTTCCTCACAATTATCAGCTTTTTTAGCCACAGGCTCGTTATTATAAGTTTCAATATCAGGCAATCCCAAAGACTGAGGTCTGTCGCGTAATCTGTCATATAACCATACAGCAGTAATTATAGCCAATGTCCCAGGGACAAAAAACGCCATTTTCCAACCCCAATGAGCAACCAAAAATCCGGAAATAATTACACTTAAGAAAGTCCCTGTTTGGTGAGAACAAGACCACAAAGACCACTTAGTTCCTCTTTCAGAATTGGAATACCAATAGGTTAAACTTTTTGCAACAGCAGGGAACCCGGCAGATTGGAACCAACCAGAAGCACCCCAGAAAAATACAAATAACCATAACAATATTGTATTAGTAGGTAATCCAAAGAAAGATACATGTCCAGGGGTTATAAAGACAGCTGAAAGAGCAAAACACAAATTTGCTATTGCCGTCATAATCAACGCTGTAGGCAAAAATTTTCTAACATCGGAACCGTCTGCCAAAACTCCGTTAATAAATTTTCCGACTCCATAAGTCAAATACAAAGAACTTCCTAAAAGACCAAGTTCTGTATTTGAATAACCGTATTCACTGCTTAATCCCGGAAGTGCAACAGCTATATTTTTCTTACAAAGATAAAATACCGTATATCCTATAAAACATGCATAAAATATTCTAAATCTCCAGTGAGCATACATGCTTTTAACTTTTTCGCCATCTTGAATAGTCTCTTTTACCGGCGGTTCTTTAAAAAATTGTGCTAAGTTAGATAACATTTTCCTACTTTCCTGCCTTTATAATTTGTATATTTCTTGTTTCCGTAATCTCGTGACGGGCATCTTTTATCAATTCTCGTTTTTCTTCATCAAGTCTGCACCCGCAAACAAGCCTGTCTATAAATCCGGTATTAAGTTTTACAGCCTTGTCAAAAGCTCCGACTTCTTCCAAAACATCTTTTATCTGATGCAAATCATAACCGAATGATTGTTTTGAATTATAAACAAGGGTCTCTCCGGATTGTGATACTATAGGTTTTCCTCCCTGTTCAAAGTAAAGTTTAAAAACAGATTTTAAATCCTGCAACTCAGACTGCAATGTAGTCACGGTCTGTTGAATTCTTAAGAATCTTTCGAATAAATATTCTACATTATCCAGCTGTTTCATTTCCCAATCATATTTTTGTAAATACAATTTCTTCAACTTAGGATACGCCAACGCCAATCCCATAGTATCAGCCATAGCTCTGTGATGGTTTTTCAAATCAACATGAAATTTTTCAGTAAGAGCTTCCAAACCATGAGAGGGAAGATCCGGATAAATTTCCTTAAACATCTGTTGAGAGTCGATCCTCGGATTATTTAACTCTCTGCCAACCGTTCTTAAACTTGCTTCATTCAAAAATGAGTAATCAAAAATACAGTTGTGAGCAACAATTGGATAATCTCCGATAAATTCAAGGATTTTGGGCATTGCTTCAGCTTCTGTAGGAGCATCGGCAACCATATCCTCGGTAATTCCATGAATTGCTATACTCGATTTTCTAATATGTTGTTGGGGATTAATAAGTGTTTGAAATTCATCTTTTATTTTCCCATTTTCCAGCCTGACAGCTGCAAATTCAACTATTCGTTCTTTTGTATAATCCAAACCCGTTGTTTCTGTATCGAGAACAATTTCTATTACTTTTTTCCTAGCCATTTTCTTATCCTATAGAATTCTATTAAGATAATAGCACAAAAAAATTTTCTGTGATAGAATGTACCAGTTAAGAAAGAAAATAAAGGAGATATGTAATGTCAAATGCTAATGATATCAACGATGCAAGTTTTGAACAAGAAGTTCTAAACTGCGAACAACCTGTTGTTGTTGATTTTTGGGCACCTTGGTGCGGACCTTGCAGAAAATTAGGGCCTATATTAGATGAAGTTGCATCAGAATTTTCCGGTAAGGTAAAATTTGTAAAAATTAACACTGATGAAAACTTAAAAACAGCTCAAGACTACTCTATAAGCGGTTTACCAAGTTTGTTGGTATTCAAAAACGGGAAAGCTCTTGAAAGACTTGTCGGTCTGATGCCTAAATCAACAATCATTTCTAATATAGAAAAACATTTATAATAATCGTAAAAAAACGATAAAAATATTAAATATTGTAAAGCGTACAAAGTTTACTCTTTGTACGCTTTTTGGCTATTTAAGAGATTTTTATACTTTATTTTATTAAAGATTCCGCTTAATAATTCCGACAAATACGTTAAGGAAAAGGATTATTATGCGCATTACAGGTATACCAAATAAATACGAAATATTACAGCAGTATTACCTTGAAGAAAACGGCAAGGAAATAACCTACAATGAGGCCGTAAATCTTTATTATCAATTAAATGCGGAAGAAAAAGAAGATTTTGTAAAATATTATAACGACTACTGCAAGGAATTTTATGGGAACGATAGTGTAGAATATGAACCTATAGATGCGAACGGTTATTCTTGGAAAGACCCTTCTAACCACAGCAAAGGCAGCAAAACAAACGATATAAAAACTAAATATACCTTAGAAGCATACGCCAAAGAAAACGGTTTGGTTATTGATCCACAATGGGCAGGTTATTCTGCTGAAGAAATAATCCAAATGGAAAATAATGGTGTAAATATTCCTCAAGATGTTTTAGACATCGCACACACTATTTATGAAACATCAGCTTCCAACTACATTTCAACAGACGCTGATGAACAGGAAGAACCTACTTCCGAAAAAGAACCGCTCTTGGATCTTATTCCAAAAACGGTTAAAAAAATTGAAAAATGCGAACAAAATAATGAAAAAATCAGTGACATTATAGATGAACTTTTACCTCAAAAACGTGAAAGAGAAATGAAACTTTCCGACGCGATGGAAGAACAAAGAAAGTCATTGGAAGAATACGAAGATTTAATCAGAGAATGGAACAAAATTCAGACAAAAGTAAACAATGGCGAAGTACTATCTGACAAAGAAGCTGCAAGATATGCAGAATTAACTGGAATGTTTGAAGATAAAAAATCAAATTCAGACAGCAGTGATTTTAGCATTGATAAAAGAGAAATAGCAAAATCATTAAACGAAATTAATATCTATGTATCTTTGGGCGACAAACTTGCAGACGAAACCATTGAAATGGCTGATACCTTAGCGGATTACACATCCAAAAATGACTACAACTCATTAAAAAATGATACCAAAACAGTAGGTTTTATAAGCGACATTATTGCTTTAGTAACAGGTAAAGCCTTATCTAAAGAAGCAAGTAAAATTGGTAATGATACAAAAGAATATGTATCAGAAACCCAAAAATCTGTAAATGACATCGCAACAGTGTTAGATATAAAAGATCAAGTAACCTCCACCAACGCAAACGAATTAGAAAGTGAAAGCACTACCGGTGCAATTCAGGAAACCGATCCAAACAGTGCACAAGCACAAGAAGAATCAAAACTTCCGGGAATGACACAAGAAGAAGATTTCCAAATAACGGATGAATCTGTAAGAGCCCTAACAGGAGAAGCAACAGATCTTAACGGAGAACTTCTATCACAAACAGTAAACGCACTAAAATCAATCAACATTGCAAGAAGAGACAAAAAATTTGCATCCATTGCAAATGAAAGAGTAACCGCAATAGTAAAAGCGTTTAAAGAAGAACAAGAACAACGCCAGCAAGAAGCAGAAAAACTTGAAAGCGAAAACACTCAACTTGAAAAAGAAATTTCTGATATAACAGGTCAACCGGAAGACGAAGTCGAAGAAAACGTAAAAAATGGAGAAGATGATTCAAACAAATACAACGGTATGGAAGAACAAGACAAACAAACCGTTGAAAACAACAAGAGCAAAATTTCATCAAATAACCAATCAATAGCAAATCTTCAACAAGAAAACACAAATTCTGTTGAAATATTTAAAGCTGCAACAGCAAAAGAAAAAGCAACTTTAGATAAAGCTATTCCGGAAGAAAACGAAAAACTTGCAACCAACGTTGAACAAAAAGAAGAAATAATACCACAAGCTAAAGAGCAACTGGAATTTACAAGAAACACAGGTATCACCTTAACTAAAATCGGTCAATATCGTAGAGTTTTAGGGTTGATGCAAATCCTTGCATTCCAATATGTAAAAGGTGTTGTCAACTTGGCAAAAGGTACTATAAGCATGGGAATTGGATTTGCAGCCAAAACAATTGCAAACCCAATATTACCTAAACTTGCCGAAAAAACTACAAACTCTGCCGTAACAAGCGGTAACGACGCATTAACATCTTTGAACAATGTGAACAACCAAATTGTTGCAATCACTTCAGAAGACACTCCTCAAGGAGCAACAAATGAAGAAGGGACAGAGCAACAAGAGGGACAAAGTGGCGAACAAACTGCAGAACAGACAACAGAAAAACCTGTAGAAAATGCTGCAAACTCCTCAGAAAGTCAGGAAGAACAAACTGCAAAGGCAGACACAACAGCAAACAACAATATTCAAGAAGCAACATCACCTATAATGACAGGTAAAGAAGGATCTACAGGTTCTGCTATACCGGTTTCTCCAGTTAGACAAGCCCAAGATATTGCAAGAACAGCATCAGCAGTCAGACAGAAAAATCAAAACAATCAAGCTGCTGCTAAAACTGTTACAATAAACAACGGCTCTACAGAAGAAGAAGATGCAACATCTTCTGTATCCAAAGACAACGCAAAAGAACAAGCAGCAAGTGCCAACAGTGGTTTAAAAGGTATCAAATCAGAAACAGAAAAAGGTCAAAAAGAGACACAAGACATCACCAGAGATGAAGAAAAATCTGAACAACAACTTGAAAGAGAAGGCAAAAATCTTCAAAAACAAATAAATAAAGAAGCTAAAGAAATGCAAAAGCTTCAAAAAGAAACAGAAAAAATACAAAAAGAACAACAAAGAATTCTTACCGAATTTGAACAAATAACACTTGAAAACGAACAACTTATAGCAGAAGCACAGACCGCAGCTGCAAATCAACCTGCCCAACCAAATAACAAACAACAAGGAGAAAATGGCGGTTTGCTAGCTTCAAACAATTTCAACGCCGGTCAAACTCAAAATCCAAAAGTTACAGAAAACATATCTTCAATTGAATTTAACAACCAACGTATCACACAATTAGGCATACAATTTAATGCAAATGACAGAGTTGTTACTAGAAATCAGAAAAAGATAACAGCATCTCAAAAATTTATCAAAACATCTAACAAGAGATTCCAAGAAGTAACAAAAGTAAAAGAACAAAAATCCAATGACAGAATTAAAGCTGAAGAAGCAAAACAAAAGAAATTAGAAAAACAACTCGGTTTTGTCGGCATATTTGAAAAAGTATTCCAAGTAGTAACAGCAATCGGAAGTTTACTGAGTTTAATTCCAGTAACCTCAGCTTTAGGCGGAGTTTTAACAAACATAGGTGTACTCGGAACTTTATTCTGTGCTGTGGTTAAATCAGGTATTATGGCCGCGAACGGCATGATAACGCAGGCGTTCATAACATTAGGTATGGCAATTGTTAATGCTGTAATGTCAATGACAGGTGCAGGATCTGCAGCAAGCAGTGCTATGCAAATTGCTACTGCGTCATTAAATGTTGTAAGTTCAGCCGCAAGTTTAGGAGCATCAATACAAGAATTCCAAGGAGAAGATCCTGGAGTACTTAATTCAATTTCAGTAGTAGCAGGTGCAGCATCAGCTGTAACCGGAGCTGCAGGCGCTTTCAGTTCAATTGGAAATACTACAAGTAATCTATCGAAAATCTCGACCATAGCACTTCATACAGGTAATATCATATCAAAAACCGGACAGACAATAAGCCAAGTAAGAGAATGGAACGGACAAGAAGGAGATACCGACCTTACAAAAGTTATGGGCTTGGTAGGTATGGGCTTGTCTTTAGCCGGTACTGCAGGTTCAATGGCAAATAACTTTATAGAAAAATCCAACAATAACAGTACAAGTGAATCCACCGGTGATAAGAATGATAAAAAGGCAGAAGGCACAGATAAAAGCAAAAAGAGTGGTACTGAAGCCGATGACAAATCAAAAAATAGCAAAACAGAAAACGAAGGAGAAACACAAGATAGCCAACAAACAGGAACTCAAGCTACAAATACAGCTGAAGCAGATGTAACAACAGATACACAAACAGCTGATACAACTACCACTCAAAGTGACAGCACTGCAGCTCAAACAGATGTAGAACAACAACAAGCACAAGATTTAAAACAAGCTGCCTCACAAGACACTCAACAAGCAACAGACGAAGCTGTACAAGAAATCAACGAAACAGCAGCCAACAGCAAAGATCCTACAGCTGCAAATGACAAAACTCCATCAGAAACAGCAACCGAAGCAAAAGCCGATGCTGAAGCCGCAACAGAAACAGCAACCGAAACGACAGAAGCAACGCAAAATGCAGAGGCAGAAGCTAAAGCAGAAGCAGGCGCAGAAGCTGAAGCTGAGGCAATAGCAAGAGCTGAAGCTGAATCAAATGCACAGGAAAAAGCTGAGGCAGAAGCTGAAGTTGAGGCAAGAGCAGAGGCAGAAGCTGATTATGAAGAAACAAGAGATGAAGAAATAAGAAGACAAATGTCTGAAATCGCAAGCAAAGATCCTAAAATTGCACTTGCAGAAAGTATCAATAAAATGACAGGAGAGGTTGCAAACCCTGATCTTAAACTTGCAGAAATACCTAAAGTATCTACTCAAACATCTTCTCCAAATCTAATGGAAAAAGCAAAACCTTACATGGAACTTCTGGGACAAGTTGGCAGTATGGCAGCAAATCTCATGACAAACAATGAAGAAACTGATGAAGATACAAAAAGAAAAGTTGTCCCTGCTTGGGAACTTGATCAAAGAACTCAAGAAATTATGAAAAAACGCAGAAAACGTATTGAAGCATTAAGACGTTACTACGCTTAATCATAATAACTCTATTTTATTTCCAAATCATTAATAATAAGAACTTGAGTTTCTCCCGGGTTTAGCGGAATTTTAAACGTATTATTTTTAACAATTGGAATTCCCTCTATTTTAAGAGGAATTACACTGTTGCTATTTGAAAAATGCGGAATTTTAACCGTTACATCCACTTCATTTCTATAATTAAGATTTCCAATCACAACGATATTTTGTTTCTTGTAACTCATTGAATAAGCAAATACCGAAGGATTAGAAGTTTTTAAAGGGATAAATTCCCCGTTCATAATTACCGGCATAAATTGTTTTTTTAGATTATTAGCAGTAACAAAAGCGGACTGCAAAGACTTATCATTTCCGCCTAAAGGTCTTGAGAAATTAAATATATCCATTTTCCCGCGATGAACAAAATAATAATCGTCATCAGTATAGGATTTTAAAGCTTTTTTATTTGCCCACATGTAAATGTAATTGTCACCAGTATCAAAACCGTCTACAAAATAAGAATTAAGCGGCAATGTAGCACTGAGCCATATAATCATTTCCGAAAATCTTTTACCATTTGTAAGAATTGGACTTAACTCATCATGAGTTGAAAAGCTCCCTATAACAGCTTTATTTTCGGGATAATTTAAGAGATTTTGATTTGTTTTTTGAATTAAATCAATAAGATCTTTTCCATTTTTAAAATTTTTCAAATTGAAATAACTTCCATAGTAACCATCAAATCCTGCTTCCAACAACTTATCATACGGTGTAAAAACAGCGTAGGAAGAAACCGGATCTGTCCAGCTTTCAGAAGCCTCAGCAAGCCACAAAAACTGAGGATCTTTGTTTCTTGAATATGTTATTAAATCTTTCCAAAATTTTGCAGGTTTATTAGTTGCTACATCGGCCCTAATCCCGTCAGCACCTAAAGATATAACCATATCAACAAAATTTTTGAAAAGATTATATACATCTTTGTTAACGGCAGTTTCGGAACCTGCGTTCAAAAGCCTGACATCTGTCCAATCATTTGGGATAACCGGCTGTCCGGATTTATCTTTAACAAAAAGTTCGGGACGCTGCATATACAAATCATAAGAACCGCAAGAAGGTAAATCTATTATTACTCTTATGTTACGCTTATGAGCTTCTGCGATGAATTTTTTTGCCTGCTCTTCAAGTGATAAAGCACTTTGTTTACTTTCTAATTGGGGATTTAAAGAATCAAAGCTCAATGCTGCATATAAAGATCCCGCAGTTCCCAAAGCTTTGGTTTTTCCTACAGGAGTAACAGGCATAACATGAATTGTATTAATACCCTTTTGGCTCAACTCATCAAGTTTTGCAACAGCATTTAAAAAGTTTCCGCTTTCCTCAGCATCATCAAAATCTATTATTCCGTTTTTATTAGTATCCTGAGCAGCAAATGTTCTCAAATTTATCTCATAAATTATAGCCGAATTATTCAAAAACAGATTTCTTAAATCATTCACCCATACCTCAGCACAAAACGAGCTCTGACAAGTGAACATAAGTAAAACCAGAGTAATAAAAAACATTTTAATGTATTTCATAAGCTATCCCCTTGTTATTAAAATACATGCTAACAGATAATCAATCATTTTGCAAATTTGTAGTTTTTAATATATAATCTCAAATATATGAAAAAATATTCTGTTGGAATAGACCTAGGTGGAACAAAGATTTTAATTGCACTTGTTGATAAACAAACAGGCGAGATTTTGCATCATGTAAAAAAGAAGACAAAAAAACAAAAGGGTCCCGAAAACATCATGAAAAAGATGATAGAAGGGATTGAAGAACTTTTGGAAGAAAGTAGAATTTCTGTTGAAGAAATAAGTTCAATAGGCGTTGGTGCCGCAGGGCAAATTGACAGAAAAAACGGGATATTAATAGGTGCCCCAAATCTAGACTGTTTTAACTTAAACATAAAAAATATACTTGAAAAACACTTCAACCTCACTGTATACCTTGGCAATGACGTAGAAATAGCTGCAATAGGTGAAATGAAATTTGGTTCAGGCAAAGGCTGTAAAGATTTTGTATGTATTTTTGTCGGCACCGGTGTTGGTTCTTGCATTGTAAAAAACGGAGCAATAATTTATGGAGCCACAGGTACAGCAGGAGAAATAGGGCACATAATTGTAGATTTAAACGGCAGACAATGTGCTTGCGGAGCTCACGGATGTTTAGAGGCTTACGCATCACGTTCAGCGATTGAAACAAGAATTGAAGGTGCATTAAAAAAGGGGAGAAAATCTTGTATCCAAGACTACCTTGAACCCGGAAAATCAATTACATCTAGTATGATTCAAAAATCCATAGAAAGAGAAGATGAACTTGTTCTTCAATGCGTAACAGAGGCTTCTGAATATCTTTCCGGTGGCATTGCAAGCATTATAAACTTTGTTAATCCTGAATTAGTAATTCTTGGAGGAGGTTTGATAGAGGCAGTTGACTATTTTTACCAAAAAACAATAAAAAAAGCCAGATCAAAGTCCTTACCTGTACCTGCAGAAAAAATTAAATTTACCAAAGCTATGTTGGGAGATTATTCAGGCGTCACAGGGGCAGCATTTCTAGAGGAGCGTGTATTATGAAAAAACTTCTACTTATAAAACTTTCATCACTGGGGGATATAATTTTTAACATTCCGCTGGCGAATGTACTGAAAAAAAACGGGTATGAAATTACTTGGCTTGTTTCAGAAAAAGGTTATGATGTTATAAACGGCAACCCTGCGGTAGAAAAAGCTATACTTGTACCTATTCAAAGATGGAAAAAAAGAGGTTTTTCTTTTAAAAACATAATCGAATTTATACAAATTGCAAAGGAAGTCCGTAAGGAATTTTATGATGTTGCAATAGATTCTCAAGGAATGTTTAAGAGTATGCAATGGATGCTTCTCTGTCGTGCAAAGAGAAAACTTGTATTTGAACACAGCAGAGAATTTTCAACATACGCCGGTAACGAAGTGGTCAAAAGAGCACCAAATCCTGATTGTTCTACAAACATTATTATTCAATACATGCAATTTGCTAAGTATATGAATCTTGAAGGGACTGATGATATTAAATTCACATTGCCGCCGTCTGACGAGAAAACCAAAGAAAAGATTGATGAACTTTTAAAAGATGTTGACAAATCAAAACCAATGGTTGTTATTTGTCCTGCGACAACGTGGAAAATGAAACATTGGAAAAAAGATAATTGGAAACAAGTTGTCGAAGCTATTAAAGACAAATGTTCACTTGTATTTTCCGGAACAGAAAAAGATAATGATTTAATCTCTTACATAAGTGGGGGGAATTTTACTAACCTTGCCGGAAAAACTCAAGTAAAAGAATTAATAGAATTATTTTCACGGGCATCACTTGTAATATCACCTGATTCAGGCAGTGCCCACCTTGCTCGTGCAACAGAAGTCCCTGCAATAATTACAATTTTTTGTTGCACTCCGCCAAAAATGTACGGGCCTTTGGGAGACCCCGAAAAATACTGTTCAATAAGGGGAGAACTTGATTGCAAACCTTGCCACAGAAGGAATTGTCCATTAACAGGACCTTCAAAAGGACTCTGCAGAACAAAACCATCTCCGCAAGAAATTATAAATATTGTAAACAAAATATTACAAAACTGAAAACATAGTGTATAATAAGTTTATGAATTTTTTCGAAAATTTAAAAGACATTTATAAAAAGGTTTCAGAAGTAGAAAGTATCGTTTATCATAACAAACAGGATTATCTGGAAGTTTATGAACGCAACATTCAGCTTGAAAAAGAAATAGAAGAACGGACAAGAGAGCTAAATATTGCAAATAAAAGAATGCTTACTTTGCAACATATTTGGGATATGATGAATGCATCCCGTCCATTACAAAGCGTTCTTGAAACTATTGTAAATAATATTCAAGGCGAACTCGGTTATCTTCACTGCAACATAATAAAAAAATGTGAAGATGAAAAGGGAGCATATTTGTCCGTACTTGCTCAATCCGATGATCCTTCAATTAAAAGAGTTAATAGAATTTTAAAAATCCCCATTCAGACAAGAAAACTTGTCTATAATTCAGAAGGGGTATACGCAAAAGCCGCAAATCTAAAAAAAATTGTACAGACATTGGATATTGGCGGAACTTTAAAATCAGTTATTCCTGAAACGGATGACAAAGTTATAAATGAAATAGTCCAAGGCAGTCCCAGTAAATCTATAATAACCGTTCCGCTTTATAACAGAAACTCGCTTTTTGGCTGGTTCAACGTATTTTCATCTCGAAAAGACTTAACAGAGGGAGAAACCGATTTTCTAACAATCTTTGCACAACAAATTGAAATGGCAATAACAATTGCCGGTTTGTTTGAAGAGGTTAAAGCTCAGGCAGTGACTGACTCTCTGACTGGATTGTACAACAGAAGGTATTTTGAAGAGTATTTGAAAAAAGAAGTCAGACGTGCTCTTCGTCAAAAACAGCCTTTTAGCATAATAGGGCTGGATCTTGACCATTTAAAAGAAATCAACGACAAATATGGACATGCCTATGGAGATTTGGCCATAAAGACTGTAGCAAATGTACTTAAGCATAACGCCCGTGCAATAGATACCGCTGCACGTATGGGTGGCGAAGAGTTCAATGTTATATTGCCCGGAGTTGAGTCAGAAGGTGCAATGATAGCAGCAGAAAGAATCAGAAAAGCACTCGAAGAAGAAAAACTTGACACTATAGGAAACATAACCGCAAGTATAGGTGTTGCAACATTTTTAGAACATTCTGATAACATTGAGGATATCCTTGAACTTACAGATCAAGCAATGTACAGTTCCAAAAGAAACGGCAGAAATCGTGTTACACTTGCAAAACCAATATCCGAGACAAGCTGGCAAGAAATTGCCATCAACACATTTACAGATATTCTATCCAAACATAATGTACCTATCAGCCCCGAGCTGACTGCTGAAATCAAAACCAAACTCAAAAACGAAAACAATGAAGTTCCTAAAGAAATTTTGTACACGGTTGCAGATATGCTAACACAATCATACAATCCGCTGCACCACAAAGGTACTGTTAAGTCGAAAGTACAGTTAGCAGTGAGTCTTGCCAAAAGGTTTGATCTTTCAAAAGACGATATAGACAAACTTAAAATAGCAATGCTACTGTACGATATAGGAAATTTAATGCTTCCACAAGAGCTTCTACAAAAGATAAGTCCATTGACTGAAGAAGAAAGGGAACATATAAAAGAGCATCCAATTATTGCTGCAAGAGAAATACTCCAACCAATAAGTTACATTCAAGATATAATCCCAATAATAGAACATCACCATGAAAATTGGGATGGTACAGGTTATCCATCAAAGATTTCTAAAGAAGAAATCCCGATGACTTCGCAAATAATCTTAATTGTGGACGCATACTTTGCACTAATAGAACCAAGAACATACAGAGCAGAACTTACTCCTAAACAGGCACTTGAAGTAATAAAACAAGATGCGGGTAAAAAATGGAATACAGCATTGGTACAAGAATTTGTATCGCTAATTGATCATGATATCTGATGAAAGAACAAGAATTTATACAAATAATTAAATCAACATTAAATTCCAAATATATAGGGGATGATTGTGCATATTTAAAGGATTTAAATATTTTAGTTAGCCAAGATAGCCTTGTTGAAGACGTGCATTTTAAAAAGGATCTTATAACTCCTTATCAGTTAGGCTACAAAACGGTTATGGTTAATATAAGCGACATATGTGCAAGCGGGGCTAAACCACTATACCTAACCATATCTCTATCTTTACCAAGCGACACAAACAGCAATTTTATAAGAAATTTTTACAACGGAGCAAAAGATGCAGCTTTAGGCGTTGAAATTGTAGGCGGGGATATAACAGGGAGTGACAAAATCTATATTTCGGCAACAGCAATAGGCTCAAGTAAAGGAAGAAAAATATCTTCAAGAAGCCATGCAAAACCCGGCTATAAAATAATAGTATCTGGAGAACACGGCTCAAGTGCTTATGGATTAGAACTTTTACTAAAAGGAAATCCGGAATTCACCAAAAACAATATAGAAAATAAATTCATAAAATCTCATCTCATGCCGGAAGCACAAATAGAATTTTCGCGGAACATATCTGAAAATATACAATCTGATTATGCGATGATGGACACATCAGACGGGCTTGCCGATGCATTATTCCAGATTGCAAAATCAAGCAACGTAAATCTCGACATTGATACAACAAAAATTCCTCACGATTCCAGGGTTGATATGCAGACAGTTTTGTACGGAGGAGAAGATTATCAACTTGTTGCTGCGGTTCCTGAAAGTGTGTTGCAAAAGATTAGTGGTTATACGATAATTGGAGATGTAAAAGAGGGACCGTTTTCCGTAAATTTTGACGGAAAAACCTTTACACAAATCGACGACAAGTTATTCAACCATTTTAAGGAGTAGATAAAATGAACTTCAAAGTTAGTGCAATAATTCCTGCGGGCGGAACATCATCAAGGTTCGGCAGCAAAAATAAATTGCTTGAAAAAATTAACGGTAAAGAAGTTATCAAATATACTGTAGAAGCTTTTGAGGCGTCAAATATTGATGAAATAATAATATGTGCAAATAAAACAATTATGGAAGAATTAAATTTAATTTTTGCAAACAGTCCAAAAGTAAAGATTATAGAAGGAGGAGCAACTCGTCAAGCATCAGTATACAATGGTCTTCATGCCTGTCAATGTGATTTTGTATTAATACATGATGCAGCAAGACCTATGATATCAACCGAACTTGTCAATAGGGCAATAGAAATGGTAGTAGATAAAAAAGCTCTCAGTGTTGCAACAAAAACAATAGATACAATAAAAGAAGTTGTAGACGGTAAAATTATAAGAACAATTGATCGTGCAAAATTGTACAACACCCAAACTCCTCAAGCTTTTGAATACAATTTAATCAAGGATGCACATGAAAAATTAAAAGGCAGAAACTTTACAGATGATGCAGGGATGCTCGAAGAGCTTGGACAAACTGTGTATATTTTGGATGGGAGTTACAAAAATATTAAAATAACGACTCAAAATGATATAGAAATTGCAGCAATTTATCTTGATAAAAAATAAAGTCCTTGAATAAAACCAAGGACTTTTTCTTCACTTTCACCTAACCTACTTACTTTTTGGTAAGCTCCCACTTTCTTTTACCATTATGAGGAATCACTTTATTTTCACTGTACAATTTTTAAACACTTAAGCTGCTACAGCCAATTGCTGTTTTGTTAAGTATTTTTTGGGATCATACCCTGCTTCTGTGAGCTTATTAGCTAATTCTCTGAATGTTTTTGCAGAATAATCTCGACCTTCAATTCTGACAACAAATTTACCATTTTTATACTGAACCTTATCAGAAAGCTCAAGTTCATCATCAGCCCAGATTTCTCTCATATCGCCTATGAATAGATTTTTTGCATCTGTTTCAATTCTAAGTTTCTTATCTTGAATTTCAGCTTCCTTAGCCTCTTTTGCTTCATTTTTCTTATCTTCAGCTTTCTTTATGTTTTCAGCATTAGTTACTGCTTTATTGATTGCCATAACAGCATCCTTAACTTTTGATTGATTTACAAATGTATCATCTAACTCATCATAAGCTGTTGTGAAAAATCCACAAACATCATTATATACATTTAATTCTTTGGCTTTTTCTTCCAAACATTTCACAATATTCCATATTATATCAACATTGTTTTTTGGCTTAGCAATCTTACCATCTTGATCTCTTTTTGAAAGACTTGGATTCCATAACATTTCTTCATCAAACAGTGTTTCTATAAGATTTTCGTCTCCTGATGTTTGAGCAAACTGTTCCTGCCATTTGTTCAAAACCGCAGTTACATTGTCTTTGTTAATTGCACTTGTACCCTGTTTACCATTATAACCATCAATTATATAATCGTAATCAGTTCCAACAACTCCTATCGCCCCCTGATATATTGATTGACAAATATCAAGAGCTTGAGTTTTTTGTTCATCTGTTAAATCTTGTTGCAAAGGAGCATTTATATCATTAGCAGGAGTTTGTCCACTTTCATCCGCATTTTCAGCTTCCTGTGCAGCTTCTTCAGCAGCTTGTTGAATTTCTTCAGCAATCTCTGTTGATAAAGCACCAGCTTCTTCAGCTAATTCTTCTATAGACTTGATTGCAGCTTTTTTCTGTTCTACAGATTTTGCTTGCTTAACATATTCTTCTATTTCTTCAACTTTATCAAGGATTTCTTGTAATCTTTCTTTTTGAGATTCATTTAAATTATCATCTTCAAGAACAGTACTTACCTTGTATGATAAATTACTCAATTTTCCCAAACTATCTCTTAGGTCTAATTCTGTCTTGCACTTATCCATATATTCACGCCCTAATCCGTTCCAATCAGTATTTATCGGATATCCTGACGCTGCCAAAAAATCTCCTACTTTGAAATCAATTGTAGGAAATTCGATATAAGGATTAATATTTGGTGAATACTGAGTCATTGGTCTTACTGTAGAATCATTAACAAACGGTGAAAAATATACGTTATTTAACATTTTAAAATCCCCTTAATTTAGTTCCCCTGTATTTATATAAAGTGATTTTAAAAATTAAAATTGCTCATCACAAAGATTGAAAAAATATGAATTAGGCTTAAACACTTGCCTGTCAACAAATATACTACTTTTTACATTTCTTAACAAATTAGGAAAATTACCAAGATGATAAGACCTTTAAAATATTATTCTTCGTAATTTCCGGATTAATTTCCTTTATACAAGTAATGGAAGAAACATCCACAGTCTCTTTAAAAATTTTTTCTAAAAGTTCTTTATCATAATCATACAATATCGAGCCGTGCTGTAAAATATAACCCTCTTTTCTAAATTGAGCGGAACCAATGAGTTTTTTGCCATTAAAACATAAATCAGCACCGGTAGATACTAACATACAGTAGTCGAAATGTCCTCTTGCAGGTTTACCTCCAAAATCAAGCACAATACCCAATTCCCGAAATTTATCAATAAAAATTTGAGAAATTTCTTTGTATGATTCAACAACATTTTCGCCATTTTTAAGGTTTGAGGCAGGACAAACAAAGCTATACGTAATTTCATTATCATGCAAAAGTGCTCTGCCACCTGTCAGACGTCTTACAACTTGAATATTATTCTCTTTCAAAAAATTCCCATCTAAAAAGTCGCTTTTTTGATTACGTCCCAAAGATACGCAGGCAGGTGACCAACCATACAATCTGAAAATAGGTTCTCGAAGGGAGTTTTTAATTGCATTATCCAACAATTCGGAATCTTTTTTCATATTATATTCACCGGAATTAACTTCAAAAGGCAAAAAAATCATTTTTCTTTTTCTTCTCGTTTTTTCAAATCTTGCTCAAACTGTTTAAAAACATCATTTCCTACAAACTGCTCCAAAGCTGCACGTTTGGCATAGTAATCAGAATTTGCTTTCATCTGGTTGTCAAGAGCTGTCCTATAATAAGCATCGGTAATAAGAATTACTTCACGAGGCATATCCTGTGAAAGTTCATAATTTTTCTTTCTTTCTTCGGTAATTTTTTCAAGCATTTTAAGCTTTTTACGTGCCATCATGTAATTATAGTAAAGGTCCACGGTCTTTTGCTGTAAGTCTTCAATTTTTCTTACCAGAATTATCATATCAGCGTCAGTTACTTTTGTATATTTATAATTCAAAGCTTTTGTGTCCTGTGACATAATTCCAAGAATATTACCGCCAATGATAGAACTTGTTGCCAACAGAGGATTTCCCATACCTGCACCAACAAGAGTCGACATACTTGCTATTGTTGTTAATACCTTTTTGACAGATTTTTCATCAGGTTTGTCCTCATCAGGGTTCGATAACTTGTACAACGCAAAGTTTATAGTGTCACTCTGGCTTGCCGCACCTTGCCAAAGTAATGATAAATCACCAACCATATTTTCCTGATCAAGTTCAAGGTCAGCTGCAACTTCCCTTGATATCTGCTTTATACTCAAATCCGCATAGGTCAAATCATTAACATCAAACTGCTCAACATCTTTTTTTACATATTCCTGATGAACTTTATTCTCCGCTTTTGCTTCCATATATTCTTTTTCCGGCTCTTCAGAAAGCCCTGTACGATATGCCGGAGGCTTTGGAATATCTATGTCCTCGTAGTTTATTGCAAAAGACGGGACTGAAATAGACACTAGCAGTGCAGTAATTAAGAATTTTTTCATTTTGTCACCGCCTTTTCTCCCACTAATGTCGAGTTGTAATTAAATTGATAAAGGTTGAGCTTATCAACAACTTTTTTGCCCGCCAACCGCTGAAGTTCCAGATGGTATTTTTTTGCATTTTCCATATAGTAAAATTCTTCTACCCTCATGTTATCGTAAAGAGCTGATGATATGCTTATTTCCATCAAGTCTTCTTCATCCAAAGCTTTCGCATAATTCTTGTTATACAAGAGAAGTCTTTGTCTTGTTTCCTTCAACTGTGAAAGAGAACTTTTGTAATTGTAATAAGCCGTAATAATCTTATCCTGCAAACTTTCAACAAGCCCTGCAAGTTCAATAAGTTCAGTATCGGTAAGTGGAATCTCTGTCGGCATATTTTTTCTGTTAATCAAATTTTGGGCTAAACGACCTGCCGCAAAAGCAGATGATTGAAGCATATAATCAGCCCCTATTAAAGATGGAGCAAGCGATGCCCCTGCAACAACAGCGGAAAGAGTTTTTGCCATCAAAGAGGAATGGATTCTTCTCTGACTTTCAGGAGTTGCAAGTTTTTTAAGAGCAAAACCTATAACCTGATTATTTTCAACAGTCCCTTTCCAAAGATTTTCAATATCTTCTATATCCTTGTCTTTTTGGAGTTTTACAAGCTCATCTATAACTTGCTGGTCATTAACCACAAGAGATTTTTTATTATCAATATTGGTTTTTGGAAGCTCAATCTTCTGGGTTTCAACACCTCCCAGAGAAACTTCTTCCGCAAAAACAGACATCCCGATAGAGAATATTAAAACCAAAATCAAACACTTTTTCATAATAATTTTATATCACAACCTCAATAATAAATCCAATGATTGATAAAGTTATACATCAAACGGATGTTATGCAAATAGCGGAAAAATTTTATCATAGTAACGGAGGAAGGTTAGAAACGTGGTATCCGGTATAAAAACAAAAGATAACACCGTTGGAATTAAATTTTATAACAAGGCAAACGCTCTCAGACTCGGAAATGCTTACAAAGAAGCTGTTGCAAACTATTTAAATGCTATTTTAATCGACAGAAATAATGCTGAGAGTTACCTTGGGCTTGGAATATGTTACAAACACCTTGAAGAATACGAAAAAGCAATCAAATTCCTTGATGTCGCCTCAAAACTTCAGCAGGACAATCCTCAAACATTTTTTGAACTCGGGATATGCAATCTTTTACTCGGTTTCCCATGTAAGGCTATAAAGAATTTTATACGTACAATACAGCTCAATCCCGATAACCCTGACGCTATTTTACAATTGGGAATTTCTCACGAACTATGTGAAGAATATGAACTTGCACTAATGATTTATCAAAAACTAATAGAAAATTCTCCCGGATTTTTGAAAGCCTACGAACATAAATCAACTCTTTTAATGAAACTTGATAAATATAAAGAAGCATCTAATTTGTTAAGTCAAATTTTGAAATTAAACCCCGACTATTATAAAGCATATGCAGGTATAGGTTTGTGCTTTGATAAACTTGGGAAAAAAATGGATGCCATAAGATATTACAGAAAATTTTTGTCATTAAAACCATTCTGCGAACAAGCAACAACAATTAGAAACAGATTGGATAAACTCAAATTTGAAACCCCTCAAAAAGAATATCTTTACGTATGTAAGTAACTATTGTTAAATCATTAACTGCTTTGATTTTTGGTTTTTCTTGTTATATTAAGTGATGTTACAAGATTGTTAAATTATTTGTTTTTTTTTTATAAATAAAATACAATATTATTGGAGAAATTTTGAGGGATATAAGATGATATTAGAACAAGAGCTAGAGGGGAAAACTTTATCTCCACAGGAAGTGAGAAGTATTTTAAAAACAGATAATAAAGAAATTGTTGAATTGTGCAAACGTGCATCTATTTTACCCAGAAAAAATAGCAAAGGACAAACTTACTTTTCGTACGAAGAAGTGAAAAGTTTAAGAAAAGTTCAAGCTATGAAAGGTGCTGCTATGCCTCCTGCAAAAGCACCTGCTAAGCAGTCTTCAGCTATTTTGAATATTCTTAATTCCTTAAGAGAAATGGAAAATAAACTAAGCGACAGAATCTCCAAAGTTATTGACGAAAAACTTGAAGGAATGGATGAAGTTGTCGTAGAACTCATAAGATGCAAAACTGATAATGAAACATTAAGACAAAAAATAATTGATCTTAATAAAGAAATTTATCAACTTAAAAATGATTTAAACACTTACAAACCTGTAGGTTTAGGTTTTTATAAGAAGAAAGAAAAACATATCTGGGATTAATCCCCTGTATTTTTCAGGTTAAAGGGAATTGTATAATTATGGCTATAAAAGAAAAAGAGATTGATACATCATTGAATAGTGATGAAAGAAGTAAAGCATTAAAACTTGCGATAGAAAAGATAGAAAAAGATTTCGGCAAAGGTTCCATAATGAAACTAGGGGACAAACCGACAGTAAATGTCGATGCAATCCCTACAGGAGCACTTTCTCTTGATGTTGCTCTTGGTATTGGAGGAATTCCAAGAGGTCGTATTATTGAAATATATGGCCCTGAAAGTTCAGGGAAAACTACTTTAGCACAGCATATTGTAGCCGAATGTCAAAAAAGAGGCGGTATTGCGGCTTTCGTTGATGCTGAGCACGCTCTTGACCCTGAATATGCAAGAAATCTTGGAGTTCAAATTGATGACTTATTGATATCTCAACCTGACACCGGAGAACAGGCACTTGATATAACAGAAGAGCTCGTTCGCTCAGGTGCAGTGGATATAGTCGTTGTTGACTCTGTTGCCGCTCTTGTTCCAAAGGCAGAAATTGAAGGTTCTATGGAAGATCAGCAAATGGGTCTTCAAGCGAGATTGATGAGCAAAGCATTAAGAAAACTTACCGGTATCATAGGCAAGACAAACACTACAGTAATCTTCATCAACCAATTAAGAATGAAAATTGGTGTAATGTACGGAAATCCTGAAACAACAACCGGTGGTAACGCCCTAAAGTATTATGCATCTGTTCGTATGGAAATTAAACGTACAGAGGGTGTGAAAGGCGAAGATGGTGACGTAGGCAACCATGTCAGAGTTAGAGTTGTAAAAAATAAAGTTGCACCACCTTTTAGGACAGCAGAATTTGATATCATGTTTGGCAAAGGTATTTGCAAAATAGGAAACATTCTTGATGTCGCAGTTAATCTTGATATCGTAAAAAAAGCCGGTTCTTGGTTTAGCTTCAATGATGAAAAACTTGGACAAGGTAGAGACAAAGCTCGTGATTTTCTGGCAGAAAATCCTGATATCCTAAATACTATAGAAACATTAGTGAGAGAGAAACTTGCTAATTCATAGGTATTATAACTTAGGAATCTAAACATATTAAAAAATGTAAAGGGGCTTAAACCTTGATATAACAATGTATTTCAATAAAAACATGTTTTTGGTACAGTTTTAGTAGCAACTAAAAACATGTTTCTATTTTATATACTAACAATGAAATCTAAAATTGGAGGTGCAAACCACTATGAATGTAAAGGCAATAAATAATGTCTCTTTCGTGAATTTTTCAGGACAAGGTAAAAAACCTGAAAACAAACATCAAGAAAACAATTATCCACAGCAAATGGATCCTGCATCTAAAGAATCAGCAAAAGCTTTGAGAAATATGATGTATGGTTTAATGCTTCTAGGGGCATCAGCCGGAGGATTAACCGGATTATCAAGTTGTGAAGATTGGGGAGCACACGCAACTGCTGAGGCTTACGCTTGGGCATGGGCCATTGGTCAAGGATGCGATAGAAATGATACAACCATTATCCATGACACTATTATAAATACGGTTATTAAACCAATCTATGTTACAGAATATCCTTTCCACTTAGCGGATTCATTGATAAAACAGGGATTGAATATCGGAGTAGAACTTGACGGACCTATTCCAGCCGATGAAAATAATGATGTAGCTTTCGTTGCATCAAAAGCACACAATAGATATGACGACAAATACTACGAAACTCAAGTTGACAGTGTTGGGACAAATAAAAACAGACTTGCACTTGTAACAAAAATCTTAGACTTTTATGAAGATCCCCAAAACCCTAAAACATCTTGGTTAAGAACAGAAGTTGTAGATGTTCCCGGTAAAGGGATTAAGTTAACAAGATACGTTTCACCTTCTTCTAAAAAACCGGAAGATTGGGAATGGAATTATGCCGGATACGAAGTACGTTCTAACGGCAAAAACGGCCAATTCAACGTAAAATATGTGTTCGACAATAATAACAATCTTGTTTGGAAGGGCGAATACAGAAGAGGCGAAGATCCCGGAAGATTTATGTATGGGACCTATGTTTACGATGAAAATGGAGATTTATGCCTTGATGACGAAGGAAATCCACAAAAAGCTTATTACGATTTTGATAAAGCAAAAATGTGGTCAGACAAAGTGGCTTGGAAAGAAATTCCAACAGGCATAACCCCTGAATATTTTGATTAATCATAAAAAACACCCTCTTGAATAAAGAGGGTGTTTTAGTTATATAATATAAATTATGAAAACATTAGCACAATTTATTCAACATAAAAGAGATGAAGCAGGATATTCAACCAAAGGACTTGCTAAAGAATGCAACTTACCGATAAGTTTGATTGAAGATATAGAATCAGGTAAAGAACTATTTTTAGCCGTTACAGTAAGACAAAATCTTGCCAAAGTACTAAAATGTGATCCACAAGAAATAAAAGTATTAGAGAAAGATTTTTCGACATACACAGTATCTCAGGAAATAATAGATAGTATAAAAGAACTTATTTTGAACGGTGCCGGAGGCTTAAAATGTCCAAAATGCGGAGCTCCTTTGGTTACAAGAATTGCTAGACTGTATGATTTAGAAGATAATTTAATGCTTCACCCCAAAGCTCACTGTTCAAAATGTTCATTCCACATAACCGAATAATACCTTGAAATAAATATAAAATAGTTTATAATAAAGAATAGCACATTAAAAATTAAATAAGGGGACGTTTTGGATTTGACAGGACGTTTGGTTGGAATAAGCTGCGAGTCCGAGCGCTGTTCTCGGTTATCAACGAGCACACTAAATTAAATGCTAACAATGTAATTAAAGCAGACTTCTCTAGAGCACAAGCTTTAGCAGCATAAGTCAGCTCCTAGCTACTCATATAGCCCAGCTTGCCGGTTATATGGGTCCACTATGCAAGCGGCAGTGCATTTATGACGGTAGATGCATCAAGACAACCGTTAAAGGTTAGTGTTTCCGTAAAAAACACTTTGGATTGTTTATAAAGGTTTTGATATTCCCTGAATAATCCGAGCGAATTAATATCTACACTCGTAGACGTTTGTTTAGATCCGTTTTGGACAGGGGTTCGACTCCCCTCGTCTCCACCATAATAAAGGGCATATTTGTGATGTCCTTTATTATGGTCAGATGAGTTTGGTGGAGAACACTATTTAAGGGTTCGGCGAATTTGCGTACGGACGTAGCAGAGCGAGTCCGGATAGCGAATGGATTGAGCCGGCTAAAGCAAAGCTTTTTAGGCGAAACTCCATGAGCGTGGAGCAAATTCAAGAAGCCCCCCCCCTCGTCTCCAATTTTAAAATAAATGGGACTGGTCAACTCACCTATTCTGTGCATAGGGGAGGGGCTCTCACAAAACGATTATCAATAGTTTTGTTCGACAAATTTTTTATTTTTATATTTTAAAAATTTAATATTTAACTAAATATTTTATTTCTTACTAAATTATTTTTACTCTAATTCATTAAAAAGTTAAAAAAATATACATTTTTTTTATTTATTGGGTATTATATTATTAGAATATAGTATTAATGTGGTTGAAAAATTATGAAGTCAATAAAAGAAGTATCATTAGAATCTAAAATTTTAAAAAGATTAGAAAATCTGCCAAATTGTACAAAACTTGTAAATTATTTATTTGCAGATGAAGAGCTGCAAGAAATGCAGGATTATGCAAATAACGTTTCTATAAAAAGGCTTGGCTATAATGACCACGGCCCTGTACATATGCGTCAAGTTGCTGCAAATGCCATAAAGATGTTAAATCTTTTAAAAGATTCCGGGATACAAACTTCACTTGAAAAAGAAGAAATTGGAACTTTTGAAGATAGTATGTGTGCCGTAATTCTTTCAGGCCTAATGCACGATTTAGGAATGATGATAGGCAGGCAAGGCCATGAAGATATGTCTGCACTTTTAGCTCAACCAATTATCGAAAGAACTCTGATGCATGTTTTTCCGGACAATTTACATAAAAGAGTTGTTATAAAATCATTAGCAATCGAAGCTATAGTTGGTCATATGTCATCTAAAAAAATTCATTCAATAGAAGCAGGAATTTTACTAATAGCTGATGGATGTGATATGACAAAAGGAAGAGCCAGAATCCCTATGGCTATAAATACGACCCCACGTGTTGGGGATATTCATAAGTATTCCGCAAATGCAATAAATAGGATTGGCATCCACCACGGGCACAACAAACCAATCAGAATTGATATTGAAATGTCAGGAGATGTCGGATTTTTCCAAATAGAAGAAGTTTTGTTAACCAAAATTGAATCAAGCCCAGCAAAACAATATGTTGAACTATATGCGGGTGTTGAAGGTCAAGAAAGCAAAAGATATTTGTAAAAGCTTTATACCAAAGCCTCAATTGCAACATCTTTTTTCATTTCAGCAAGCATCATTTTTATCTGCTTATATAGCTTTGAATTTGTCTTACCAATTGATGTTAAAACAACAACTTCATCAGAATTTTTAATATTTTGAACAAATTCTTCTGTTATATCAGCTTTTACCAGATTAACATTTTTATAAGCCTGCAACTGCTCTGCAATATTTTGGGAAATATTTTCAAACACTGCAATCGAAACTTTTTTATCTTGGTTCGCTAAAAGGTACAATTTCAAATCAGAAAAATCATCTTCCAAATTGTAAATAATATTATCACCAAGCATTGAATAGGTAAGTTTTTTATCAGTATTTTCCGCCAAAATCACGGCAAACAATGATGCAATAAAGCCAAACACAATACCTAATAAAATGTTTATCAATAACTTTGGAGACGAATATTCAAAATCTCTAAGTTTTTGGGGTTCTTTCAAAACAAGAACTTTTGACGAATCAGACATTTCATCAACCATTTTTGCCCATTCAAGTTTTGATGATAGAGCCGCAACTTTTTCAGCTTCTTCTGTCACTGCGATTCTTGATTTTTGACCTGCAACAATCTGCCCTTTAATATTTGCCATGGCTTGTTGAGCAGATTTTGAAAATGCACTCATGGCAGATAGATTTCCGGCAGTTGCAGCAGCCTGCTCAGGAAGTCCGCCTACAGTGTTAACCTTTTGGTTTAAAGCCTTTTTAGCTTTGTTATATTCGCGTTCAATAACTTGTTTATCAGATTTTGATTTTTCGCTGTTTAGTTGTTTGTGAAGTTCCACATAATTATTTATTATTGAATTTACAACATTATAGGCAAGTTCTGGGTCTTTAGATTTGTACTCAATAGTGATTACATTAGTGCCCTTTTTATTTTCAAAAGAAATATTTTTCGCCAAAAATGCTTTAGTAGAGATATATTCACCTTCTTTTTTATTAGGCAAAATTCCAAACTTTTTCTTATAAACAAGATTATTTTCTCTGATAACTTTATCAATCACAAGCGGAGATTGCATCAGCTCAAGCTCGTTAGTGAGCCCACCACCACCAGCCATAAGAGCAGCCATGCCACCGCCGGCACCACCAAGTTCTTCAATAGCATAAGGATTAATTTCCATCATATTTGAATTGTTGGCTTTGTTAACATATAAGTCTGATTCAACTTTATATTTTTTAGGCATAATAAAAGTCAAAGCAACAAAAATAACCAATATAAGTGTAAATGTTTTAACAATTAAAGATCTTCTACTCCACAAAGCAAAAAGTATCTTTTTCATATCAATTGTTAATTCTTCATCTAACTCATCCTGAGGAATATAATAATTAATAGGTTGTTGCTGCATGATTTCTCCTTATATGTTTATTTCTCTTTTAAATACAACTCTTACAATCTTTTTCAATGCTTTTTTAGGGAATTCTTTATCAAACTTTGCACATTTTAAAGCACGTCTTTTAGAAGCATATAAATCCCTTTTTAAAGAAGCTATTTCCGATTTTACTCTGATAAAAGCATCTTTCCCTAAAATCAGTCTTCTAGGCAATTTTTCTTTTTCTACTTGATCAATTATATACTTAACAGCTATATTCAAATCATTTTTAAATGAATAATAAAAATGCTTGTGAGCAGGCCTCAAAATTTCATACTCTTTATAAAATGATTGTTTACAAAAATCTTGATTTATTATACCTGTGCCCTCAAACCAACCAAGTTCAAATGCCATTACTCTACAAAAATTTTGAGTTTCTACCCAACAAACGCTTGTTAAACCTTCTATTGCATATTTTGAAGAGCAATAAGCTGAACCATATGCCCTTGGAGAAAGACCTGACTGAGAAGTATTACTGATAATAGTGCCATTGTTATTTTCTCTAAAATGTGGAAGAAGTGCATTAATAGTATTGAAGGTCCCGAAAAAGTTTGTTTCCATTACCTCTTTCATATGCTCAAGAGTTTCTTCTTCAGCAATTATATTAGCGGAAATACCTGCATTATTAGACAAAACATCAATTCTACCAAACCGGTCTATCCCTTTTTGTATAGCTTCCTTTATCGTTTCAGGTTTTGTTACATCAACCGATAAGCACAAAACATTCTCATGACAAATATCAGGGACTCTTCTTGAAACAGCGATTACATTATAACCTCTACTTAACAATTCTTCAGCTAATTTGTGACCAACCCCACTTGAAGCTCCTGTTATAAACCAAGTTTTTATTTTTTCTTTTGCGATTTTGCCCATATCTTCATTTCCTATTTTACCACAGTTTTATAACATTTTATTAAACCTTCTTCAAACTTATCTCTATTATACTTCCACATTAAATGTAAACCATCTTGTTCATCTTTTGTACTTGTGAACACCTCAAATAAAACAGGTTTATCAAAAGAACCATTGCAAAAAGAATCGATTTGATTCACAAACTCATCTGTTGTTTTTGCCTGTAAATATTCAAAGCCACAAGATTTTGCCCATCCCATAGCTCCGCCATTGTTATGTCCTCCTGCCGTAATTAGGATATCAGATTTGTCACTTACATATTTTTCCAACTCCGAGTTCAGCCTCATTTCAATCCCTTTATGATTATTCACAATAATAATTCTAAGATTATTTTTTATTTCCCTTTGACCAATGGCATTCATATCATAAAAAAATGCTAAATCACCTATTACGCCAAAACATTTTTTATCCGGATTTACAAGCGACTGCCCAACGAGAGTAGAAACAGCTCCATCTATACCAAATCCGCCAACATTACAATTTACACTTATACTTGAATCTAAATCAAAGAAATTCATGTTTCTTAAAGAATTTAGTATAGCTAGGTGTAATGATGAATTTTTAGGCATAAATTTTGCTAGATTTTGACATACCAAAGCTGTACATAAAGGAAGCTCAGGATATTTTATATTCTTAATACTTTCTTCAATTTTTGTATAATAGTCCGACTTTTTGCATTTAGTATTCTTTAATTTTTCAAAGAAATACTTTTCCGTACAAGCAAATATCTTAGTTAAAGGTCGACTTGAACGACCAGCATAAATGCCATCACTTGAGACTCGCCAAACCCTTGCCTCCTTAAACACATTTGTATAAATATATTCTCCAGAAATTTTCCCAATATCAATTAACAGTTTAGGTTTGTTTCTCAAATTTCTTACCATTGCAAAAGCTTTAGAGATCAAAATTTTATTACTTCCATGATACTGTGATGTGTGATCACAAAATACTGGAATATTCCAACTTTCTGCAAATTCAGAAATAGCGATTTCTTCCTCCTTTGAAAATCTCTCATGTGAACCAATAAAAACTGCAAAATCAGTATTTTCTAGCTCTTTAACAACATCATCAAAATCTTTTGAATAGTAATCAGTTTTCCAAATATTTATTGGTAAATCCTTTCTCAAATTGCCAAAATCTAAATTGGCAGGACAATTTATATGAACAGGTTTATTTAAATAAAATGCTTGTGAAAGTGCTGCATTGATAAAAGTAACGCAATTAATTTCTTCAATCATAGTATTTATCATAGGTAGTTCCACGGACAAGTACTTAATATCATTTTGACTAACACTCCTATCGGTATACTGTGGAGATAAATTAAATTTATTACAATTAATATCAAAGAAAGTTATCGCAATTATAGGAACTCTCCTATAATATGCCTCTGTTAGAGCAGACATATAATTTCTTGCAGCTGTAGCACCTGTACAGGTAATAACCGTAGGTTGTTTAGTCTCAAATGATATTCCTGTTGCAACATACGCAGCACTCCTTTCATCTATTACAGAAAAACATCTAAAATCCTTATCTTCTTGAACAGTAGCATTGAAAAAAGAATTTTGAGTCCCAGGACTTGAAACTATATTTTTTATACCATAAGCTTTCAGTAAAGCTATCAAATAATGTACTGTATTAAAATTGTTTTTCATTCACTTCTCCTTGCCTAATAAATTTCAAACTAACAAAAGTAAAACGTGCCGAAACATAAATACTTGAAATTAGTAATGCAATAACTGCACCATATATTGCATATTTATGCAATATTATTAACCCTAAAATTGTTATTATAGTTGTTTCTACCTTCATTTTTATTTTTATGTATTGCTGATCTATTGCTGTTAAGTATACCCCAAATATAGCACCATTTGCAATAAATATATTCGCTATAAAATACATTATTAATATCGGATAAGCATTTACATAATAATCTTGACCATATAAAAGTTTTAAAACTAATTTCCCAAAGACGAGAAGAAATAATAAAACAATTAATAGCAACCCTCCAACAGTAATTAAATTCCTTTTTATAACTTCTATTGTTTTTTTTGTATCTGATTTAATTAACTCAGGCAACATTTTTTGAGTTTGTGCCGCTGATAAAAGCCCCACAATCATTGCAATTGTTCCTGCAGAAAAATATAGTGCCGCTTGTTCTTTGGGTAAAAAAGTTGCAACATACAAAGATGATGTCTCTGCGTATAAATAGTTTGAAACAGTTGAACCAATATAACCAAATATACTTTTATCCAACATTTTCACAAATCTTTTTATATTATTTATAGCCAATACATAATTAATTTTTGCATAATATGAGCATTGGAAGAAATTAATAAACCCTAAACATATATTCAATAATAAAAATTTTATGAGAGACAATTTAAAAATATACGAAATAATAGCTATAATGGAGATGCACACAGAGTATATTATATTTATAATTGCAATAGTATTAAATTTTTTCGCTGCCTGAAAAAATGGAAGAATCAATGCGAAAAATACACTATCAAAAAACGTTCTTATAACTATTAACGTAAATAACAAATGATTATCCAGTTTACAGAATAATGAAAAGAATATTATACAAAAAGCTATCATAATCGCATTAAGCAAAAATAATGCAATCTTCAATTTAACTTCATGAATATTAACTTTCGAGGAAACCAAAATATAATTTGCATATTCCATATTAGCCAGCATAAAACAGAATGTAATAATACTTTTGTAACTGGTAAACAAACCATAATCATAGACTGAAAGATAATGTGCAATAACAAATAGAACAATAGTTCCCGCAATTTGTCTTGTATAAAGGGAAAAAGCATATAGATTATTCGTAATAAATTTAGAAATCTTATTCATTTTTATATAATTAAATTCTCTTTCTTCTCATTTACCATCTCTAGTTTTTGTTTAATTTTATCTTTATTGCTTAATAAATTAATAATATTACTAATTATTTCTGGGATATCATTCTTTTCGATATTTTTCACTAATAAGGCACATTCAGGAATTCCAAACATTTCAAAACCACCTTGGAATTTATAACTATAACCAAGTCCAACTACAGGAGTTGAAGTTGATAGTGCCGCAAAATTTGAGTGCATTCTTGATCCTATGAAAAAATCACATTTTGAAATAATATATTTTAATTGTGGTGCAGTATAATTTTTATCAATTATACTGATAGATTCAGAACCAATCTGTGCAGCTATTTCTTTAATAGCTGTTAAATCATCTGCACATTCAGGATTTTCAGCGTTGTATGTATGCGGAATTAAAAGTATTTTATAATTTAGTTTTATTAATTCTTTTATTAAATTCACGAGTAATAAATCATAATTTTCAAATCCATCAGCATCTTTTAAATCTGTTTTAAAATGGAGAAGTCCACTTATATTAATCCCAACTGTATTTGGTTCAATCACACAATCAACAGGTTCTGGAGGCATATAAACCGACAAATCAAAAGCCTCTTCATAATCAACTCCAATAGATTCAAGATATTTATTTGCTTTTTTATCACGAACAAAAACTTTGTTTGTATTTTTGAGTATATATTTGGACAAAATTTTACCCCAAAATGTATTGAATGGGCCAATAGTCTGAGGTAAAAATATTATTTTTTTCTTGGTAACATTAACTAAAAACGCCTCAATAAAAATCATTAATAATCTTTTCATCCCATATATATCAGTAAAACCATCCCCCAAATTAATTGAATAAATTAAACTCGCATTTGAAAATGATTTGATAAAATTATTTTTTGTTTTTTTCAAGATTCTGTAATTAATACTTTCTAGTAGAAAATTGTAATAATCAAACTTATTGCAAAACTGATTAATTATTTTTACATCTTTCCCCCCTATATTAATTACATCTTCTTGAGTTTTTTTATTTCCTGGAGTAACAATTATAATAGAATCAACATCATGATGATTTTTGCATATTAAATTTAAAGCTCCTATTGTTAAAGCTTGGCACCCTCTATTATTGTTTTCCTTTGAAACAGCCCCTAATAATATAACTTTTTTCATAATATAATTACCTCTTTTAATAAATGTCTACTATCGTTATTTTTCAAAATTATCCAATCTATGAAATACAAAATAACATAAAGAATTTTTACTAACCATATTTGATTTGGGTGATGTTTTCTAAAGTAATAAAATTCACTTCGTTTTGATATTTCCTTTTTTTGAAGAGTATTTTTGTTAGATTGTCCTTCCAAATGTATAATTTTTGCATCTTTTACTAATTTTATATCGTATCCTTTATCTCTTATTCTTTTACATAAATCTGTCTCTTCAAAATACATAAAAAATTTTTCGTCAAATAAGCCAACTTCATCTAAAACAGATTTTCTAAAGAATATATCTGCTCCTGTTACATAACCGATATTTTCATAATTATTATAATTATCTGCTGTTAATCCTATACAATATTTTTTGTACTGTTTTTTTAATAAAGTTCTTAAGCCAAATTTCCATAAAATATCGTATATGGAAGGGAGATTGCCTCCACAAATACAAGCCTTACCTTCAAAATTGTATAATGCAGCTCCACAAACTGCTACATTATTATTCTCTTCTTTTTCCATATAATCATACATTATTTTTATTGCATTATTAATTAACAAAGTATCAGTATTAAGACAAAAGATATATTTCCCTTTAGCTTGTTTAATGGCTAAATTATTTGCAGCTCCAAATCCAGCATTAACAGGGCTTTTGATAATATCAATATTCGGAAATTCTTTTTCAATTGCTTCAATTGAACCATCCTGAGAATTATTATCAACAACAAAAATTTCAAAATTTATTCCTTGAGTTTTTTCAATAACAGAATGTATTGCATTTATAGTTAAATATTTCGTTTTATAATTTACAAATATTAGCGATACATCTTTATTCATATGTCCCCTCTAATACTTTTTATTTTAAATCTGCCAAATAGTAAAAAATAATTAATCATAAAAAAACTACTATAAACAAAAATTAAAGTAACATCTTCCCCTCTTAAATATAAAACCTTAGATGACATAAATGACATAATAATAGGGAAAAAGACATTAAATCTGTTAATAAAAAATTCTTTCAGCAATATAATTTGTATAAAATATATAAAATATCCTATTAATAAAAAATAAATAAATGAACCCAAATATCCAAAATTAATATATGATTCATACACTAAACCTGGAGCAAATGCAAACCCTTGTTGCAATATCCCTGGAGAGACGGTTTCTGTATATATAGCAGCAGCATTAAGAGGTTTATTTGGCCAAATTTTTCTAGGAATTGATTTAAATAAAATCGGAGCAACAATTGTTGCTCCATAGTATTTTTTGTCATATTTTGAGTCTAATTCCAGACCATCACTTAAGGCTCTAGAATTATGAATGTTACCCAATGCAAAATATACCAAATCCAAGTTTTGATATATTTTATTGTTTGTAGAATCTCTAAATAATCCCAACCCAATTATAATTACAAAAAATAAAGGTAATATATATATAAGAAAATAATAAGGAATCTTATTTCTTATCCTTTTAGAATAAAAGCATGATAGAATTATAAGTTGTAACATAAATGCCAATATTGATAATCTACTTTCAAAATTCGATAATATTGTCAGAAATATAACACTTGAAGTTAAAATAATACTTTTTCTTGTAATCAATGTATATGAAAAAAGAATAGTTGCTCCAAGGATTATTAAGGAAAATAAAAATCTCAAATAAAGTTCAAATCCAACACCCTTTCCAACACTTTCCACTTGTATTTTAAAATAATTTTGAATATAAAAAAATAAATTTCCATGACCTAACATAGTAAAATACAACAATTTGGAGATAAAACCAATAGAGAAAATTAATAATGCTATTCGTTTCAATTGACTAACATTATAAACTCTTATGTATTTTAAAACAAACTTATGAATTGAATACTTTTTCTTTTTAGCTAATATTAATGTTCCACCTATATTATAAGCCAAATTGCAGAGAGTAAAGAATACAATTGCCTTCCAAGGATAGGTAAAATCCTTAGTAAAACAAAAATATTTATAAGTATTACCGGAATAAATAACATATGCATATATTCCAACATAAAAAAAGACAAAAAAGAGATTAAATAAAAAAGGCAAAGATATGTATGCATAACTTTTAAATATTTTTTTATTTAACAACAAAGAATATAACACTATCAATAAATTTATAATCAAAATTATTGTTGTATTGATTATATTAGGAGTCATTTCTATTGTACACCTCACAAATTATATTTGCAGTCCTTATCCAACTAAATTTATTTAAACTTTTAATCCCTTTTTGAATAAGTTCTTTTTTTATAAAATTATTATTTTCTATATAATTTATTCGATCTAAAATAGAACTCATGTCCGTTGGATCAAAATATAATGCAGCATCACCGGCTATTTCAGGTAAACAAGTTGCATTGGAACATAATATTGGACAATTACATTTCATAGCCTCTAATAATGGAATTCCAAAACCTTCATAAATGGATGGAAAAATAAACGCTTTTGCATTTTTGTAAATTCCAACTAAATCTGCTTGTTCAATATATGGGACAAATTTTATATTCATAAAATCTTTATATTTATTATATAAAAGGCTTTTTTCTAATTGTTTTATGCCTGCAACAACTAATGAATTACTATTGTCCTTAGAGAATACTTTCAATAACATTTCAGTATTTTTTGAAGGTGCTTCTCCTCCAAGTGTAAAATAATATGAATCTGGTATATTATATTTCCCTTTCAGAATATTAAAGTCTGTTGCATTTGAAATGTCAAAATGTTCATGCCCATTTGGGGTTAATACAAACTTATCACTATTTATATGGAACGTTTTAATTATATCTCTTTTAGAAAACTCAGAAACTGTAAATATTTTATCTGCTCTGGGAATGTTTAAAATGGCACATAAAGTGTAGTAAATTCTTCCTAATAATTGCTTTTTATTATTTGGTAAGGGGATTTCTTTTTTTAAAAATATTATATCATGTTGAGTAATAAATCGTTTTATATTTTTATCTAAAAATATTGGAGAAGTGTTCGCAGGAGAATGCAAAATATTTATTTTATCTTTTTCACACTCTTTGGGTAATATAAATTGTTCATAGTGAAATAAACCTTTTGCATTCAATTTTTTATACACAAAGTTAGATTGCTTTGGGAATATATTGTTTTCATCAACAACATCACCATATAAAATATACTCATTTTCTTTATCATATTTAGCTAACTCTTTAATAAAATTAATTGCATAAATTCCCATACCTCTTGGATTATGTAGTGCTGAGTATACGTCTATACCAATTCTATACATTAAAATCCTCTTTTATTAATTCATCCAATTTATCACCAACTTTTGTCCAGGAAAAATTATCAACAACAAAATCTCGAGATTTTTTGGAGATCTCACAACTCTTTTGTTCATTTTTTATCAATTCTATAACTTTACGAGCATATTCTTCATCCGAATTTACAACCTCTAAAACCTCTTCGCTTACTCCAATACCTTCAGCTCCCTCTGGTGTTGTCAAAACAGGAATACCCATAGCCATAGCTTCTAAAATTTTATTTTGAATTCCACCAGCTATTTTTACAGGACAAACCGATACCTTGCAATCTTTCATGTACTCTCTCACATCATCAACTTTACCCGTTATTTCAACACCTTCCACTCCTTTTACTGCTTCAAATAAGTCTTTTCTTGGATTCGCTCCAATTATCTTGAATTTTGCATCAGGTATACTTTTTTTAACCAATGGAAAAACTTTTGTTGCAAAATATATTGCTGCTTCTGAATTCGGAATATATTGCATTGAGCCTACAAAACATATTTTATTTTCTTTTAGGTAATCAACAGGCTTATAATATTCTGTATCTACACCGTTACCTACAATTTTTATATTTGATTTTTTGACAAATTTTTCTATATAATCTTTATCAGTCTGGGAAATTACTGTTTGCATTTTAAAAATTTTTGTGCATTTCTTTTCATAATTTTTAACTTTTATATATTCTATTCCTATTTTAAATTTATCCCACAAAGATTGAACATTTTTTATCCTTCTTTGGTACATCATAGAAACTGCATCTACAAAGTCGATAATAATGTTTTCATCTTTATATTTTTCCAGATAAGGTGCAATTCGTATCATATACCCCGTAATAATATCAAAATTTTCTTTTTTAAGTAAATTATCAACCACCTTTTGCATTTCTCTACTATAAAAATATTCAACAATAAATGGCTTATCATTAAAAACAGCTTTAGCCGCATATAAGTATGCCATTTTTCTGTTAAATGGAACTGTTATAAGTTTTGAATAAAATTCATTATGTTCCATTGCTCCTCTGATATCATCGTCTTGAGTAACAAGTGATATTAATGTAACTTCATATCCCAATAACTTTAATTGCTTTAATATGTTATACATTCTGAGTCTATCCCCGCCAACAACTGGGTAGGGTAATCTTGTAGTTAAATATAAAATCCTTTTACCCATGCCTGCCCCCTAATGCTAAAAAGACAGCTTTTACTAAAATTCCAAGTTCCCATATAATATTTCTATGTTTTAAGTAGTATAAATCATATTGCAATTTCTCGGATACATCATCGTTTGAGACACAATGTCCTTGATTTATCTGTGCCCAACCGGTCCAACCGGTCTTTACCCATTGACGACATCCATAATAGGGGATTTCGTTCGAATATATTTTTACTAAATCTTCCCATTCTGTTCTTGGACCTACTATGGACATATCACCGCGTAAAATATTTATCATTTGTGGAATTTCGTCAAATCTCGCACGTCGGACAAACTTACAAAATGGAATTACGCGTTCATCATCGTCTTGAGGTTCTGTATGTTCAATTTTCCCGGTTTGAGGGACGTAATCATTTGCATACATCGTTCTTAATTTATATGCCTTAAATATTTTCCCGCCCTTACCTACTCGGTTTTGGGTATAAATCGCAGCTCCCCCATCTGTTAATTTTACACGAATACCAATATACAAAAGAATTGGACTTGTAACTGTTAAAATTATCAAAGCAGATATAATATCAAATACTCTTTTGCAAAAATCGTAAACCAAAGATCTTTTGTTCATAAAATCGTAAAATAACCAATTTATAGACATACGATCAACATAATATTTGCCGGTGACAAGTTCGTAGAATTCAGGCATTTTATAAACTTTTACACTATTAGGAATATTTTCAACCATATTGGTTAAAAGAGCTTCTTCCATTCGACGTTTTATGGCAACAATTACAATATCTATTTTATTCTCACGGATAATTTGGCCTAAATCAGAATTTGATCCAAATATTTTTACATTGCCTTCATCAAGAACCTCTTCAGCTTCTGTATCTTTTACAAAGCCTATTACATTCATCTTTAAAGCTTTTTTATTAATAATTTCATCAGCAATAAGTTTTGCATTTTTATCAGAACCGATAATCAAAACGTGTTTTGTTCTTTTAATATTGAAAAGGTAGTAATGGAACAGAACTCTATATATTCTAAGTATAACAAATACAGTTACAAGGTTTGCAAGAATAAATTCAAATACTCCAGCTCCTGGAACAAAAATTAAAAGAAGAATAGCTGCAGGTATCTGGGAAAAAACAATCCCCTCAAACAGCAGATAATAATTTTTTAAAGTTGTATTGAACTCCCTAATTTTGTAGTTATCCTTCAAAAACAAAACCATTACACCTGATAAAACAGTCAAGAAAACTGTAATATCCAAAAACTCCAATGGTAACATTAAAACTGCGTACCAAAAAGTTGTTGAAACCGTAAAAATAATTAGGTCAAACAAAAACATTATCAACGTTGACTTGGATAATAATTTCACCAGCAATTCCTCTTTATAATTATATAATAGTACAATAAAAAAATTAAAAATATACCCATGTAGCTATATTTTACAATTTAAAATTATTTTGTAATAATAGAAAAAGAAATGGACAAATTACGTAACTATTTATCAGATTTAAAAACAAACTATAATGCAGTCGGATTAAAGGCTGAATTTGAAACAGAGGGTGCATCATTTGAAGATGTCTGTAAACTTAGAAAAATATCTCAAGAAATTGGACTTTACCTATCTGTCAAAATCGGAGGCTGCGGAGATATAAGAAGTTTGATTGAGACAAAAGAAATTAAAGCAGATACCATTGTAGCCCCAATGATAGAATCACCCTACGCAATGGAAAAGTTTGTAACAAGTTTTTACAATATATACAAGAATATAGATTTCTTACCAAAATTATACATCAATATCGAAACTATTTGTGCATTTGAAAATATCCACAAAATTTTTCAAGACAAATGTATGGAATACATACACGGGATTGTGATTGGTCGCGGAGATCTTGCAGAATCCCTAAAAATAGATGTCAATGATAATAAAGTTAGTGATATCACAAATCAACTTATTTTAATAACACAAAAATATAATAAAAAATTGATAATAGGCGGGAAAATTTCTCCTGATAACATTCTAAACATTCCACAACAACAAATTTCAGGAATTGAAACTCGAAAAGTTATATTTGAACCTCCTGTTAAAAAAGAAGGAATAATTAAAGCTCTTGAATTTGAAATAGAATGGCTAAAAAATAAAAACGACAAAAATATATTTGATAAAAAAAGGCTTGAAGAACTTAGCAAGAGAATATTGAATGCCTGAACATGAAGTTTTAAATGTGGTCACAAACTTGAATTTAAGTTTTATAACTAAACATTACAAAAAATACATAATAAAAATACCCCTAAAATATATGCACCCAAAACATCAGTAGGATTATGAACTCCAAGCCATATCCTGCTTAATCCGACAAATAGTATCCATAAAATTGCAATAATTACTCCAACGTTTTTCAAAATCCGATTTTTACAATACTTGTTCAAATAAAATATAACCATTCCCCACAAACACATCGTAACAAGACTATGACTTGATACATAACTAAAACTTTCCGGATGTATTTCACTTATCTGTAGTTCCACAGGGGGACGAGAACGATGTATTATAGGTTTTATTACGCAGTTCAATAAAAATGTAACGAGCGGAACAGAATAAAATAATATTAAATCTTTCCAAAATCTTTTCTTTACAAAAAATACACCAAAACCAACCAGCGGCAAAGTTATCATTGCGGTATATAATATACAATCAGGTAACATCGGAAGCCAAAGCGGTAAAAAAGAGAGTTTTTGCTGAATTAATATAATAATACACCTGTCCCATTCAGTTATTATGGGACAGGTGATTATTAAAACAGTAAGTATTATAAATAAAATTAATAATGAAAATATTTTTTTCATAATTATTTACCGCAGCAAGCACAATCTCCACTGCAAGAGTGTTCTCTAACCGGTTTTTCTGTTGAACAGAAGTGGTCTCTATCTACATAATATTCACCTTCCAGAGGGAATATTGTCATCCAAAGATTTTCTCTCCAATCCTTATCCAAAATTTCTTTCACATCAGCAGAATACTTATCTATTTTTGATGTAATTTCAGGATTTGTCAAATAAGCTGCAGCATTTTCATGAGTTTCGTAAGGTTTAAATTGTTCATAATATTTACGCAAAACTTCAGGTCTGTCTACAATCATACATGGACGGAGCATATTACCATCTTCATAAGGAATACCATCTCTAATTGCCCTCATAAATGGTGATGCAAGGGCTTCTGTTAATGTACAATCTTTGAGGTTGTGTGTTGCTAAGTGTACAAATGTACAAGGTTCAACATCACCTCTTGGGTTAACGTGGATATATTGTCTGCCGCCTGCTATACATCCCATCATTTCAGGTCCGTCACCCCAGAAATCGACTGTCATCATTGGAAGTGTATTTCTTGCATTATAAACAGCCTTCAAAATCTGCTGACGTTGCTGAGCATTTGGAACCATACTAACATCAGGACTATCCCCAACCGGTACATAATGGAAAAACCAAGCCCACAAAACACCTTTATCAGAAAGCATTTTCATAAATTCATCAGAAGTTACTTCATCACAATTTTGACTGGTCGCTGTAATACTTGCACCGAAGAAAATACCGGCTTTCTTAAGCATATCCATTTTCTCCATAACCATATCAAAACAACCTTCTCCACGAATTGCATCTGTATTTTCCTTTAAACCGCCAATTGAAAACATTGGCTGGACATTACCCAATTTCTTTAGTTTTTCAACAGTCTTTTCGTTAATCAATGAACCGTTTGTAAATGTTATAAATGTACAGTCATTAAATTCTTCGGCTAATTCCAAAAATTCTTTTCTTGCAAAAGGTTCACCACCGACAACAGGAATTATGTGAATTCCCATTACATCACGGGCTTCAGTAAATATTTCTCTCCATTTTTCCTTAGACAAATCCTCTTTAACATCGTATTCATGAGCCCAGCAGCCTTTGCAATTAAAATTACAACGTTTGGTAATACTTGCTAGAAGAACTGTTGGAGGGAAAAAGCCGTTTTTAGCATTAAATTCAGTTCGTTTTCTTAAATTATCGCCATAATAACCATTTACAAAAAAGTTCTTAATCCATTTATTTCTGCAATTTGGGTCAAGTTCTGTTAAAATCTTTTTCCACCAAAGAAGATGCGGATGTTCTGATTTGAAAAGCCACTGCATTCTTCTTGCATGGTTTATACCACCTTTTGAACCGGATATTTTTTCAAATATCTTAGCTAAATTTATTAATTTTTCTTTGCTAAAGTTATGACCTAAATAATTCAACAGCATATCTATTGCAAAGTCATTTATCTTTAATTTAAGTTTGTCAAGCCTTCCCATTGAATTTGGCTGCCAAACTGTTGATTGCTTTTCTACTCTCATTTTTTACTCCTTATTTTTCCCCTATTATAAGCCAAACATAAGAATTATTCTCAAAAAACTATACCTATTGATAACTTATATTAAGCATGCCATAATCAAGCTATGGAAAATGTACTTTTGATAAACAATCCTAACTCGGGAAGACGTCAGGCTCTAAAATACAAAAAGGCTGTGGTAAAGTTTTTGCTCGAAAAAAGGTTGAAATTCAAAAGCATAGCAATAGATGAGATAGAAAAAACACCATTCGATAATTTTGACACAATTATTGTAATCGGTGGTGACGGAACAGTAAACAAAGTACTCCCACATGTTTTAAACAAAGATAAAACAATCGGAATAATCCCCTCGGGAACAGCAAATCTTTTGGCAGCTAAGTTAAAAATTCCGACAAACGTGAAAAAAGCACTTAAAATAATAGAAAATGGAAGAATATCAAATATAGATATTCTAAAAATTAATGATAAATATTCCGCTCTTCGCCTCGGTCTTGGCTACGACAGCGACATTATCTGCAAGACTCCGCAATCTTTTAAAAACAAATTTGGGTATTTTGCATATTTTCTTTCAGGAATTTTATTCGCTCTAAGACTAAAACAGAAACACTATACAATATTTTATGATAATAAAAAGCTATCCATTGTTGCGACCTGTATAATTGCGGCAAATGCAGGGAACATGTTTAGGAACATATTTTCAATTTCTCAGAAATGTGAATTAGATGACGGGCTTTTAGATATTTTTATTTTGAAAGTAAAAAATCCGATAATGTTTTTTGCAGAATTTCTTCAAATTATATTTGACAAAAAAAGTACGAACTCTAAGGCTATGTATTTTCAAACATCAAACTTCAAAATAAAAAACGATATTACAACAGGTCATATAGACGGAGAAAAACAAAAATTTAAAGGTGATATTGAAATCAATATCACCCCAAAATCAGTTAAAATATTTTCTAATACTACCACTTGTTGATAGCAAATGCCATAACAATAATTGATGCTATACCTTTTAAAGTATCACACACAGGTGTAATCCAGTCATTTCCTGCAATTCTTCTTGGAACGACAATCGTATCACCAGGTTCAATCGAGCTGCCGTTAGAGATTTTTTCGGCACGACCGTTAACAGATACTTTATACAGCCTGAACTTGTTAGCATTTGGAGTATATCCGCCAACTTCTTTTATATAATACTTTGCATTAGCTCCTTTTTTAAAGACAAAAGACTGTTCGTTATATACTTCACCTATAACGCTTACATGGTTAGATGTTCTTGGAATATAAATATCATCCCCATCTTGAACTTCTATATTATCCAAATCTCTTATTTTGTCCAGATCATTACTTTTAATATTTAAAGCTATCTGACCATTATATTTATTCGCAATATTGACATCATCAGCTTTCAACATTTCAAGCATTTCCATTTTAGATTTTTGATCCCCTTCTGTAGGTTTATATGCACTTGCCATACGACCTTCAATAAGTTTTATATCTCGTTCATTATTTTTGTGTGCAAGTTCAACTTGTTTACCCTGAAGATTTGTTCTCTTAAAGACAATTCCTCGTAAATCAGCTTCAGATGTCAAGCCACCTGCCATTTCAATCATATCAACAAGTCTTTTACCTTCTACAAAAGTATATATTCCAGGTTTTTTTACAAATCCAGAAACCTTTACTGTTTTCATAATTTCATTTCCGCGTAACGTTCTGAAAAATATCTTATCATCAGGCATAATCTGAATTGTTCTGATTCTATCAGAATTTATCATAATATCGTATAAATAGTAAACTTGAGTTTGTCCGCTTGTACTGGTAATTTCGACAGCAACATTTTCTGCCGGAATAAGTTTATTGGAATTTGCGGTTGTTGCGGCAAGTTGAACATCATTTTTTTCAACCGAGCCTTTGTACGAAACTTCAGGTTCTTTAGTTTCTTCAGAATTATTTGTATCAACATCAGACTCTAAAAATTGAATATCAGTCATTACGTCGTGTAATGTCATACCATCAATATATGTGAGATGTTTCGGAATATTTATACACCCGTATACATCTACAAACATCGAATTTGTGTTTTTATAAACATTGATAACATCTTTTGGTTGTAAAACAGGATCATTCATGCCTGCAAAAAATTCTTTTAAGAATACAGGAATTGTCTCAATAGAATTGTCTTTACCGGAAATTCTTCTGATTACAGCTTGATTAATAAATGTTTCTTCTAAAAGTTCATCCTCACTTTTTAAAATATCAGATAATCTCATACCTTCTTTATAAGCATAAGTTGCTGGATGCTTTACGTTACCTTGAATTGTTACGACATTTTCTGCCATGTTATAAAGTTCTCTGAATTCTACGGCATCACCACTTTTTAGTTTTGTATTTTTTGCATCATTCCATGAAATATTTTGAGCAACTCTCTGATTTGAACTTGCATCCAGCCCTGTCAAAGTAACTTCCGTCACCTGAGTTGCCGGAAGAAGACCTCCTGCATATGATACAACTTTTTGAAGATTTTCTCCCTCTTTTATCTCATAAATCCCGGGAACTGTAACACCATTTTTAATTGCAACAACATCTCCTATTTTGTCAACAAAAATTTTGTCATTGGGACGTAAGATTATCCCGTCGTCATTACCTAAAAATAATGCTTTATACAAATCCACAGATTTCGATTTATTATTTGATGTATAAGTTATATTTCTCAAAGTTCCGGTCTTTTTAACGCCACCTGCTGCATTTAATGCGTCTATAACAGATGAGTTGTTGCCAACAAGAACTTTCCCTGGTCTTGCTACCTGACCATATACAAATACGGAAAATTCCTGACCTGATGCAACTGTCAATTTTACCCTTAAGCTTTTATATTTCTGAGACGCCAAACGGTTTGCTTCGTTTTCAACCTCGCTAATTGTACGATTTTCGGCTTTTACAAGCCCAACACCCTGAATAAATATTGAACCTTTTGAATCAACTTCGGTTTTGGTTGTCGGATTTAGCAAATTTGCTCCTGATATAGCCATTACATCCATTGAATCGCCGTACAAGTATACATTTACTCTTTCACCTATATTCAATTTATAATTGTTATCGAACTTGCCTGTAGTACCGGTAACAGAAGAGGTTGTAGATGTAAATAAATCATATCCTACTTGCACCAAGGGATTACCTGAAACTTCACTTTCTTTGCCGTTAAACAATTTCTCTATGGGACTGAGTATTACTGATTGAGAATTTGTATTTAAAGATGTTTGATAATTGTTGCTAAAAGCATTAGTATTTAGCTCAATTTCTTCGTTTTGCACTTGTTTTAATCTTGCGGAAGCAGACTGTGATTGCGAATTTTGGAGTGTTTGATTTGTCTGCACTTGTGCATTTAACTGCTGTTGATTTTGCAATTGATAATTAGAATTGTTTACAACCGCAAAAGCTGCAGGTTCAAAACAAAAAACAGTAAGTAACAGTAAAGCAAATATTTTTTTCATATAATCCCTTTTTAGTTAAAAATGTACTCAAACTTTGTATTCTTAATACTTAATTTATGTAATAGCTATCTCCATTAAAGATTTAATAGCCGGCCATTCAAGTTTCCATAAGCCTGATGCATCAAGAGCGTAATTGCCGACACAAGCGAGTTTGCAATCTTTGCATTTATTAACCGTATCGATAAACACCGGATCTTTAATCACATCTTTTAAAGATCTGTTTCTTACACTGATAAACGGTTTTCTGTCATAGCAGCGAAGCATTTCACCGTTTGAATAAATTACAGTTGCAATCCTTGGCCAATGACATTCATAGTAAGTTTTTTTAGCAATTATATAATCCATAAAATAATATGAATTTCTGATAGGATAACCTTGTTTTTTCAATTCTTTAATTTTTACAAACATCTCAGACAACTGATCCAATTCAAGCTCTGTTTCTTTTACGTTTTGAGCTTCTTCAGGTCTAGATGCAGCTTTGTTAACTGTAAAATATAACAAAATGTCTGCATCCTTACAATATTGGGCGACTTCTTTTATTTGCTCAAAATCAGTTTGTGTTGAAACAGTACAGCATACATAAATTCTCATCTTTGGAGAATGGATTTTGTGATACTCAATACCTGACATAACTTTGTCACAAATACCCGGCATATGACGAATATCATCATGAGCTTTGCCTATTGCATCCAAAGACACAAACATCAAATCTGTATATTTTGCAAATTCAGGATTTGTTTCGAGGTACCAGCCGTTTGTTGCAATTTTAGTATACAAACCAGCATCGTGCGATGCTTTACAAATTTCTGCAAAATCCTGCCTTAAAAGAGGTTCACCACCCCACAAGATACTGTCCATGTAACCAATTTGTCCTGCTTCTGTTAATAGTCTGACAATCTCATCTGTAGGCATATCATCAGTACCTTTTTTTGACTTCCAGAAACAAAAATCACAATCACAATTACACATACTTGTAACCATCAGAGAAAAACACAATGGTTTAGGGGTTTTAGAAAGCCTGCTTGCAATACATTCCAATGCTCCACCACCCAAATGTCTATAATATTTCAATCTTTCAAATGTCATTTTATTTCTTGAATCATGCTTAACAACTGATTTTTCTTTAGTAAACATCTCTATCCTCTTTACTTTACTCCTCATTTAAAATTTACCTTCATGACCGTAACATGAATAAAACCCTTTATCAACAAAAATTAGCCAAATGGGTATAATAAGTATAATAAGTTTACAATTATAAACACTTGATTTTTTTCTCATTATCCTTAAAATAAAGAGTATGAAAAAGATTTTACTGCTTTTGTGCATAACATTATCAGCTACATTTGTAAATGCAGAATCGGTTGATTATGAGCAAATTTACAGAGAGCTTGAAGTTCCTGATTTTTCTTATATTCACAACATTGATCCGGGTGAAATCTATGATATTCAACACACATCCTGGTCGCCATATCCTCTTTTCAGGTTAACATCACCGCTTTATTTTAAAAATATTGCTATTGAACCTGGCTATTATCTTTTAACCCCAAGAGAACATAAAGGGAATTGGTACGTTTTATTTAAAGAACAGGGACAAGTCAAATATATTATTCCTGTATACAACAGAGAAATTGTTCCAATGGGTTTTTATGAAGAGAATTTGCCGAAACAAAAACTTACCCCATCACAGAAATTTCATATCAAATTCTTGGATTTTGTGGGGAAATATGTAAGAAGCTCCCAAAGAAAGCCCGCTCCAAGTACGTTCCTGGAAACAACAGATTTAGACAACAACTTCATATCCATAATTATCTACTGGGGAGACTACAAATATTATATGGTATTACGCACCGTCAGAATATAAATGCAAAATTTGTACAAATAAAAATATAAGTATTTTTACAAATTACATATCTGAAGAATCTTCGTTATCGTCCATATCCTCATCTTGTTTAATTCTGTCGACAACCATTTTTGCCATCTCTTTGGCTATTATGTGCTGAGTTTTTTCAGGGCAATTCCTTAACATAGTCATAGCAGTCTTAAGCGTAGAATCTATATCATACCAACGGCCCTTTCTGTTATCATCAAGTCCCGAACCTACGGCATTTATTATGTCTTCTACAGCTTCAAACTTTTCATTTTCAATATTGTGTTCAATGATTATTTTAATCAGATTTAAAGCAATTTTAATTTGCGTTTCATCGTCAGATCGTTCAAGAGTCTGTACTGCCTGTGACAAAACAGGATCTTTATCATACCAGCGTCTGTGCTGATTTGTATATTCTTCTTTCATAATGCCTCCCCCTCTTTATGTATTCCTATTATGAAGGTATTTGCAAAATATGTCAAGAAAATTATTATAAAAAACTTTTCACAATAATTTTGTAATATTCCTATTAAATTTGCCCGTCACGACTAACCCTGTTTGAAAGTAACACCCTTGTTTCCTTTTGGGTATTCCCACCCAAGAGAAGAACTCTCACATGCAATCCTGCAAGCACCGCATTCAAGACAGTTTTCAAAGTTAACAATCAATTTGTTATTTCTTTCATCCCACTCATAAACCTTTGCAGGACAAATAATTGTACAAATTTTAGATTCGCAAACTCTACAACACTCCTGAACGGGCTGAAGATGTGAAACTGTATCGGGCGAATATTTTACGGTATATAATTTATCTTCTAAATCACTCATTTTATCAAGATACTCCACAACAATTTGACTACAGACCAAAAATCCTTGAACAATTCAGACAACTTTCGTTCACTCAAAAAAGCCTTAATAAAGCTTCGATATTTTTCTCGCTTCGGAACACTATCAACCGATGTAAACATTTCAAAAAACGAATTTATCTTCTCCGGATAATATCCCAAAAATTCTGAAGCTCTCTCTCCAATACCGCTCATCAAATCTTTATAAGTTCTCAAATCCTTCATTATAAAAGAATCTTCAAGTTCTTGCTGATATTTTGACAAGGCATGTTCGGAAAAATCTCTCCTTCCTAAAGCAATGACAGCAGTTTCACCGGCAAGTTTCCCTGAAATCATAGCTAAATTTGTACCTTCCCAGTGAAGATTGTTTACAAACATTGCAGCATCACCACAAACCATTACTCCTGCACCAAACACTACAGGGACCTTTTTAAATCCTCCTTCAGGAATTAAATGTGCGGAATACTCAACAAGTTCACCATCCTTAATTAATGGAGCAATCTCAGGGTGCTGTTTCATTTTATCCAAAAGTTCATAAGGCCTTAATCCGTTTTCTATAAGCTCACTCAAAGTAATCCCAAGACCTATACTTACAGATTCTTTATTGGTATACATAAATCCCAGACCTAACATCCCAAGCATAGGCCCGCCAAAAATCTCATAAATACATCCTTCATCAGAATTTAAATGAAACCTTTCATTTATAACTTCAGGGGAAAGTTTTATAACCTCTTTTACGCTTAAAGCAACATCCTGCGGTTTTAAATCACTGCGAAGTCCAATCTGTTTTGCCAATAGAGAATTAACCCCGTCAGCTAACACCGTAATATCACAGTAATAATCTTCCAGCTCGGTTCTAACACCAACTACACAACCATCTTTTACTATCAAATCCTTAACAACCGTTTCCTCAACAAGAATAACTCCTTCTTTTTCAGCCTCTTCAGCCATCCATCTGTCGAATTTCCCTCTCACGACAGAATAACTTACTGCATCTTCATGTTTTTTCTTGTAAGAAATAACCGTAGCATCATCTTGTCCTAGTAATGCGTACTTATGCTCAACGGTTTTTCTCTCCAGAGGAGCATTTTTCTCAAAATCAGGAAAAATTTCCCTTGTCGGTTGTGCATATATAGCACCGCCGAAAACATTTTTACTGCCACAGAACTTGCCTCGTTCTATCAAAACTACTTTTTTACCTGCCCTTGCAACAGTTACAGCACACGAAATCCCTGCCGGGCCTCCACCAACAACTATAACATCAACTTTATTTTCTTCTCTGTCCATTGCAACCACCCAAAAAATCTTTACAACTAAACTATACACCAAATTTTATTCATTGTAAAATAGTTAATATGATAATTACGGCAGGTAAATTTAAAGGACAAAAAATCTTAGCTCCGGATGAAAATATCACACGTCCAACACTTTCAAAGGTTAGAATGGGCATTTTTAATACGCTGCAATCTATGATTGACTTTGAAAAAAGCTCCTTTTTAGATATGTATGCGGGTTCGGGAATTATGGGACTTGAAGCTCTTTCCAGAAATTTTTTACACGCCTGTGCCATAGAAAAGCACCCTAAAGTTCTCCCGATAATAAAATCCAATTTTAAAAAGTTTGACCCTCACCCTAAACTTATAATTGGCGACAGTCTTAAAATTACAAAGAATTTAACCGACAAATTTGACGTCATATATATAGATCCTCCGTATTTTTCAGAGATTTACGAACAAAGCCTGAATGCGGTTAAAAATATTTCCAGCAACCTGATTATACTTGAACATGTAGTACCGGTGGATTTTTCAGGGTACAAATTAATTAAACAAAAAAAATACGGTGATAAATATATTAGCTTTTTGGGGAAATAAAGTCACAAAAAAACAGGGTTTTAATAAAAAACCCTGTTTTTCAAATTCCCTATTGGGAGGAGTTTAAACTCCTATTTTACCATTTCTTTGAATTTTTTACCAGCTGAGAAAGCAGGAACTGTTTTTGCAGCGATTTTCAAAGGAGCACCTGTTTGAGGGTTTCTACCAGTTCTAGCTGCTCTTTTACGTGGTTCGAATGTTCCGAAACCTACTAAAGTTACTTTTTTACCTTTAGATACAGTTTTTTCGATAGTTTCTAATGTTGCAGCAATAATATCTGCAGTAGCTTTTTGAGAAACTTTTGCTTTCTTTGATACTTCTTTTACTAATTCTTCTTTGTTCATTATGAACCTCCTTTTACCTTACGCATACAGTAATTGAAACCATTCTCTCTCCGCATGCTTTTTACATCGACAGATTTATTATAGCATTTTATTTAAATTTGGCAAGTGTTTTTACAAAAAAAATTTATATCCTTTAAATATACATTGGATTTTAGGGAATGAGAAGATGTAAGATTACCGTGATGAGAAGGTTTTAGTTAATTGTAAGAATCTTCATTTACTTTGGCAAACTTCACATCTTTGTAAAAATACTGTAAAATTTGATACGCATTATATCCTTGTTTTGCGAGATTATTTGCACCATGCTGAGACATGCCAACACCGTGGCCGTTTTTCTTGACATTATCGTCAAATGAAGGAACTGACCTTAAATAAGGCAGAGAACTTCCCCAATTATTTGCACTTGTCTGCCCACCTGCAGAAGCCGAATAGTATGCATTTATCACTTTCATGTTGTATGTCAAAACGATACCTGCTGTTTGTTCAACAGCATCATTTGTACCGGCTGTTTCTGCTGAAGCTCCATTATATGCCTGATCTTCGGGAGTGTCCTTCAAATCATAACCATACTGAGAACGTTTACCCAAATTTGCAAGTGCATAACTTCTTGCGGCAATAGCCTGTGCTTTATGAGCTTCAGGCTCCCAACTCGACGGCATCTCGGCAGGAACAACCCCTTTTATATAATCTTCTAACGGAACATTATTAATTACAGTCAATTTTCCGTTTTTGTTTTGTATCATTATAAGACCGCGGTACCATTTACCTTTCGCACTTACAAATCCTTTATCAAAAGTTCTTACAACGATATTATCAGAATTAATTTTGTAATAAGTACCGTTGTAAAGTATTGCCATAAAATTATTGTAAGGTTTTATAACATAACCCTTCATTGCATCCAAATCACAGATAGTTTGATTCGTGTTAGCATCAATAATTTTTCCGTTTATTGATGTTCCCACAGCAGTAGAATCAACCCCGGTCTGTAATCCTATTTTGATTGCATAACAAGGATTTATAAAAATCAAATTAAAAATCAAAATTGAAAATAATGTTATAACCTTCTTCACTATTTGATTATAACACATGTTTAGATAAAAATGTTTAAATCATGTGATTGATTTTTTATGCTTTGAAAGCCTCCATATTTGATTTAACTCTTCCTGCAACATCTTTCCCAAGTGTTTGCCCTATTGAATAAGAAGTCATAGAACCTGCAACAAAAGTCAAACCTTTCACAATAGCTGAGGCTTTTCCCGTTAATTTAGCTTTCTCAAGGTATTTAACTAACGGTTTTATCCATTTTGTTTTTGACAAATCCTTAACATAATTCTTAACGGAAGCAGAATTTGCTATTCTGTCGTAATTATTCTTAATCATTCCCTCTCCTGCAAACATTGCAGATAATGCTGCGATTTCAGTAACACCTGTTTCTACCTTATCATCAGACATAGCGGTTTTTAAGACCCCTGAGGCACATATTAGGGGATTAACATTTTCTGCCGCGAATTTTACGGCTTTACCTGCATATTCAAAAGCCTTATGTTCTTTTGCTAAATCAGAAAATACGCTTAATGCACTTCTTGCAGTGTTTGCAACCATTCCATCATACTTTGAAACTTCCTGAACCAAACCTGCAGCTTGACCTATAGCAACAGTACTTCTACCGACATCACCATTTTGGGTTTTGTCGACATTTCTACAAGCAAATATACATGATGCTACAGGACTAAACACTATAATTCACCTTTTAAACTACACTACATTTATATAAAGTATTTTTATCCAATGAAATTGCTTAAGAACTCATTTTTTTTACATTTGTTACAAAAAAAATGAACAAAAACTTAATTAAATGCGTTCTATTGATAATGCAGAAAAAACTGTTATAATATAAATTATGAAAAAATTACTAACCATTTTGGGATTACTTTTTTTTACCGGAAATATTCAAGCCATGGAATTGCCAGATGTCCAACTTGATATAAGAGACTATGATGCAATAGAAGTCCCTGCAGGAACTTTTATTCCGGTAATTAACACCCAAGAAATTTCAACCCAATATTGCTCTGAAGGTTATAAGGTCAAATTTATCGCAACAAATGATATGTACCTGCATGATACAAACATTGTCCCAAGAGGTACTGAATTTTACGGATACATAGAAAAAATTAACGCTCCCGTTGTCGGCACAAATGCGGCTATGAAAATTAAAATAACAAAAATGATATACAAAGATGGTTATGAAGTACCTATAAGGGGTTATTTATATACTTCAAATGATAATTTATTCGGAGGAGAACTAACACCGCCAGAAAAATTTTCAAGAATTGCACACCGTCAAAGCAGAGTAAAAAAAACAACACTGCAAATAAGACCCGGTAATGTAAGAAAAATGGGAACGCACACAACAATTGAAACAGGTTCTAATGAAATTATAGTTCTAACAGACAAAGCGATGATTACCCATACCTTAACAAATTGACTTTAATTCGCAGGTAAAATAAAATGGTACTTATTAATAATATAAATAAAAGAGGAAAAATTAATATGAACAAAAAAATCATAATGCTCATATCTGCAATTGGTTTGTCTGCTTGTATGACAATTGCAGCACCAAATTACAACTACGGAAACAGTTCTCCCGCACCAAATTTTGATCAGAATTTTTATCCTACACAAACTCTAAGCGGGAATCAAACTCTTAAGGGAAGAGTTGTGACAGTTCCTGCCGGACAAAGTTTTCAGGCAGTTGTTACAACACCTTTAAATTCTGCGAACATGACAACCGGACAAAATGTATCAATTGCTTTAGGTTCTGATTTTTACTATAACGGCAGCTTAATCGCACCTGCCGGAAGCTCTGTTACTGGAACCGTTTTAGAAGTTTCAAAGGCAAAACACGGAAGTCTTAACGGCAAACTATTAATCAGATTTACACAAATAGTTACACCTTACGGGGTGCAAATTCCTATTTCTGCTGTAATAAAAACGAATGATAATACAGGAGTTTTAGTCGGCGGAACAAAAATGGATGTAGCAAAAGATTACGGTAAAGATTTAGCCGTTGGAGCAGGAGCCGGAGCATTAGCAGGCGTAATAATTTCACCGCTTGCCGGAGGAGATATCGGTAAAGGTACTGCTCTTGCAACAGCAGTAGGTGCAGGCGGCGGACTCGTCAAATCAATTTGGGATAAAGGAAATGATGTTGAAATCCCTGCGAATTCGGCAATTCAACTAATTCTTACCCAGCCTATTACTGTTAATCCGTCAATGTTTAATACAAATTACTAAGTAAACTGGGTGATAATTTTATTTTTGTTTTAAAATAGAATTAATCAGACAGAATTTTTAAGGGGAGAGAATGTCCTTATTAGGAAAATACATAGACAATTACATAGAAGATGATGAACTTGAGGGAAATACAGGTTATACACCTCCAGCTGTTTTGAAGGACGATGAAGAAATAAGCTTGAAAAAATCAATTATAATTTCGGCAATTCTTCACCCGACAGTTGCCGGTGTAAGTTGGTTGATTGTATTTATACTCGCATTGATGGGAATTACATTTACAATCTTTGAAAAACCAAAACCCAAAGTAAACGATATTGAATTTGTACTTGTGGATAGAGAAGAAACTCTTATTAACAAAAACACACCATATCGTGCAGATATAAATTCTCGTGCAGGCGGGCATCATGACCCGACACGAAAGGTTTCAATGCCTTCTCCTTCTCCGGGTGCACCAAAACAGGCATCTAAACCCGCTAAACAATCAGCTTCAAAACCTGCTGCATCACAAAATCCATTACAAAAAATTGTAAAACAAATGACGCAGCAGCAACCTACTGCACCGAAAAAGTCTACTCAACAGACATCTTCTGGCCCGCAAAAAGTTGAACAAGCAAAACCTGCACCTCCGACGGCACGTCCTTCTATAAAACCGCCATCAACTCCTCGTCCGGTACAGAAACCTTCGTCAGCATTTAATGTTCCTGTGCCTACAGGAGGAACTGGTTCAGGCAGATACACAACAGGGCCTATAAGCGGTTCCGGAACATCCGCAAAAGGTGGAGGTTCAGGTGGTTCTACATCTACTGGCAGTGGTAAATACGCTCCAGGGCCATCATTAGCTCCTACAGGAGGTTCAGGAACGAAGCTCGCCAAAGGTGGAGGCGGAGGAACAGGAGGAGTAGGAAATCCTGGCCCAGGAAACCCAAATGGAAGACCGGGGATTGATGCAATCAGAGAACCTGATTTCGGCCCATATATGAGAGAACTTCAAAGACGTATTAAGATGAATTGGGATCCGCCGAAAGGAAATGAAAGCAAACGAGTTGTATTGCTTTTCAAAATTGCTAAAGACGGAAGACTTCTTTCCTGCAGTGTATTCAAATCTTCAGGGCTTCCAAATGCCGATAAAGCCGCTATAAATGCGGTTCAGGCAACAGCTCCTTTCAGACCGCTACCGGCAGAATACAAAGGACAAAGTATTGATATTCAATTTACATTCGATTACAACGTATTTGGAGCATCAGGATACTAAAAAAAAATTTAAACGTAACACATAATACAAAAAAGAGGATAAAACTATGGAACTACTATTAAACTCAATTAAGATGGATTGGCCGGTATTGCTACCGATTTTGGTATGCTCAATTCTTGTTGTGGGAGTTGTAATCAACAGATTTTCTTTTTACAAGAAAAATAAAAGAGATGTTGTATTATTTATTCCAAGATTACAAAAAGAACTTGTAAAAAATAACCTTGACGGTGCTCAAAATTTGGCTGTTCAATGCGGTGGAGTAATCGGAGAAGTTACAGAAGAAGCAGTTAGAATTTTTTCTGAACAGAAAAACGGTTTTTCCCGTTCATTTGACATTGCAGCTTCACTTGCATCAAGAAAACTTGAAAGTCATTTGACAATTTTAGGTACAATTGGCGGTGTTGCTCCGTTCTTAGGTTTGTTTGGTACTGTTGTGAGAATTCTTTTTACATTCCAAGATTTGGCAGCTCAAGGAAATCAATCTGCCGCAGTAGCTTCAGGTATTGCTTCAGCTCTGATTGCCACAGCCTTCGGTCTTGGAGTTGCTATTGTTGCAGTAATTTTTTACAACTCATTCCAGTCAATCGTTAAACGCTATGAAGATGATTTTCAGTTGATTAAGTTGTTATTCTTAAGCTTTGTAGACTCAACAGATGAATCAACTACACCATCAAATGCAAATATCTCATTATCTTAAATAATTGCAAACTAAGAAAGAAAGGGAATTGCGAAGATTATCTATAGAAGATTTATAGACTTCGTAAATTAAGTAAAAAAATGGCGATGAAAACTAATAAGGGTAAAGAAGCCCTGTTTACAGAAATAAATATAACACCTTTAACAGACATTTTTCTGGTGCTGTTAATTATAATGATGGTTGTAGCTCCAACCTTCCAATCAACAGACAGTTCCATAACTATCCCTGAGATTAACAGCGGAATTTCAATAGAACAGAAAAATGCAACCGTATCTGTAACCAAAGAAGGTAAAATGTACCTGAACGGCAATCCTATAACGGAAGACAATTTGGCAAACGAATTGGCAAACTTAAAACCCCAATTGGAAAAACCTGAATTAGTTGTAAAAGCCGACGAAAAAGTAAGAAGTGCAAAAATTATGGAAATAATGAATGCCGCTCAAGACGCTGAATACAAAAAACTTATTGTAGCAGGCGAACCACTAAGTAAAAAAGAACAAAAAGAACTAAAGAAAAAAGAACTGCCGGCTACTTAATGTAAAAAAAGGAATAAATAATGAGCAGAAATCGTGATACATTTAATGAAATAAATATAACACCTTTAACAGATATTTTCCTTGTACTGTTAATCATAATGATGGTAATAGCTCCAATGCTAGATCAGCAGGGACTAAATCTTACAGTACCTGAAAATGTTGCTCAAGAACAAGTCCAAAATAAAGAAACAAAAATTATGACAATAATGATTTCTGCAGATGATAAATTCTACCTTGACGGTAACGAAATCCAAAGTAATGAATTGGAATCAGCTATTGCATCCGAATCAAAGAATTATCCAGACGGCTTGTTAATAAAAACAGATGCGGATTCTTCTCACGGTGCAATGGTTAGAGTTATGGACAGTGCAAGGAACTCTGGGGTTACAAGTATATCAGTCGACCAAATTTAACATCAGACATTCCAATCGGGGTTTCCGTCCGCAACTTCAAAAAATTTCTTCATCTTATCGGAAACATCATCGCTTTTTTGCGGGAATATACTGTCAGGTTTTGTCATATCAACATTTGCCAGTGAATCAAATTTGTTAATCTTCTCTCTTATTAAATCTAAATTAATTATTTTTACCATGTCGCCCTCTCTATATAAATAAAAAAATTTTTTTCACAGGTATTTCAAAAATCTTATTTTTATTTACAAAGTTAACAATTTTTGTAATTTTGAGTTATAATAAAGAAGTTAAAATTTATTGATAAAAGAGAGGTATTTAATGAATAAAAGTCAATCTGCGGGGATGTATATAGTACTAGCAATCGTTGTTCTGCTTTTCGTATCATCGGTATTTTTATCAAGCCCGGCTACAAAAGTAACTGAAATTTCATATTCAAATTTTTTGGAAAGACTTGATAACAACGAATTTACAAAAATTGAAAAAGCAGATGATTTTTTATATGCGATACCTAAAGACCAGCCAAAACAGGAAGCATCAAAAACACCAGCTCCTGCTATGGACAACCCTTTTGGTTTTACGACGGAAAAGGCTCCTGCTTTAAAATATAAAGTATTAACTCCGACATTTGATCCGGATTTGATGAAAAGGCTTGATTCTTCAAACGCAGAAGTACAAATAACAAGAGCCTCTGATTCATCTAAGACTTTAGGAAATATTTTAAGTTATTTATTACTTCCAATATTGTTCTTGGTTTTTCTTGCTGTTATGGCAAAAAGTATTCAAGCAGGCGGCTCTCAGGCTATGTCTTTTGGGAAAAGTAAAGCAAAAATGCTTCTTGATAGTAAGGTTAAAACAACATTTAAAGATGTTGCAGGTATAGATGAAGAGAAAAAAGAACTTGAAGAAATAGTAGATTTTCTGAAAAACGGTGACAAATACATAAAACTTGGAGCAAAAATCCCTAAAGGGGTACTTCTTGTAGGCCCTCCCGGAACCGGTAAGACATTAATGGCAAAAGCCGTAGCCGGTGAAGCCGGAGTTCCGTTCTTTTCAATAAGCGGTTCTGACTTTGTCGAAATGTTTGTAGGTGTTGGTGCAAGCCGTGTAAGAGATTTGTTTGATCAAGCAAAAAAACATCAGCCTTGTATTATTTTTATAGATGAAATTGATGCCGTAGGACGTCAAAGAGGAGCCGGAATGGGCGGCGGACACGACGAGAGAGAACAGACACTTAACCAGTTGTTGGTTGAAATGGACGGTTTCGACGAAAATACAAATATTATAGTAATTGCTGCAACCAACAGACCTGATATTCTTGATAACGCTCTTTTAAGACCTGGAAGATTTGACAGACAGATTTATATAAATTCTCCTGATGTAAGAGGCAGAGAGGAAATTTTAAAAGTTCACTCAAAAAACAAACAGCTTGATGAAGGAGTGGATTTAAAAACTCTTGCAAAACGTACCCCAGGTTTTACCGGTGCAGACTTGCAAAACCTTCTTAATGAAGCAGCACTTCTTGCGGCAAGAAACAACAAAGACAAAATTTCAATGGAAGATATTGATAATTCAATAGACAGAGTAATCGCAGGTATAGAAAAGAAAAGCAGAGTAATGACTGATGAAGATAAAGAACTTACATCCTACCATGAAGTCGGTCATGCACTTATTGCAAGACTTTTAAAGGATGCAGACGAGCTGCACAAAGTTTCAATAATTCCTCGCGGCTGGGCACTTGGGGTTACTTGGACTAAGCCAAAAGATGAGAAAGTCCACACAAATAAAGCAAAACTTCTTGCACAGATAACTGTTTCATTGGGCGGAAGAGCTGCAGAGGAAATCATATACGGCAAAGACAGAGTTAGCACAGGAGCTTCTCAAGATCTTATTAACGTAACAAACATCGCAAGAAAAATGGTTACGGCTTGGGGTATGTCAGACAGATTAGGAAATATGGCATACGGTAAAAACCAAGAAAATGTCTTTATGGGTAGAGATTTCGGACATCAAAGAGATTATTCGGAGCAGGTTGCATTCGAAATTGATGAGGAAATGAAACGTATTGTTGATGAAAAGTACGAAGATGCCAAAAAGATTTTGAGCGATAACAGAGATATGCTTGAGGCAATTTCTAAAGAATTGCTTGATAAAGAAACTCTTGACTCAGCAGAATTTGATGAAATTATGAACAGAGTGGAAAGTGAAAGACAAGGTTAAATATATATTAGAAGCTCCTCTTAAAAATGCAGAGGAAATTCTTGATAAAAATTACGATATAATAGGTTTAAAAATTGAAGAAGAAGCCGATAAAGAAATTTTAAAAAGGCTTCTTCCCCGTATAAAAAAACCGATAATGCTCAGATGCAGCAGTGATGATTCCAAAGACAAGGATTTACTTCCGGAATTTATCGAAATACTTGATAGGGAAAGCATAATAGCTTACGTAAACGAAAATACTTACAAAGCTGTTTTGCCATCTGTGATAAAAGGTGGGCACAAACTTGTCATAAGAACTCCTATAGATATAAATCTTGCAAAGGAGATGAACATTTTAACATCCGATGAGGGGCTTTCACTTGACAAAATAATCATAGACAGTGATATTGGCGGTTTAGGATACGGATTTGAATATGGCTATAGCATTATGGAAAAGATTAAGCTTGAAGGGCAATCTAACGATAAGTACCTTAATATGCCCCTAATTTCTTTTGCAGCGGAAGAAACAGCCAAAACTAAAGAAGCCAGAGACGAAGGGTTGGGACTTTTTCTTGAGATTTCATCTGCTATGGGTGTAAAAGCTGCAGGAGCTGATTATATTGTTCTTACCAAACCTGAAGTATTAGAAACTTTAAAGGAGCTTAGATGACGGAACTTTCAGGACTGCAAATTTTTAAATATTTACCGGCAGCAAAAAAACTTGAACATACAAACTGTAAACAATGCGGCTTTCCGACCTGTATGGCTTTTGCCTTAAAACTTGCTAAGCATCAGACAAATGTTGACAAGTGTCCTTATATTCCGAAAGAATTGGAGGAAATATACTTCCAAAGTTCAAAACAACCGCAAAAAACTGTAGAAATTTTGGGAGTAAAAGTCGGCGGAGAAAATGTCCTTTACAGACACGAAAAAACTTTTATAAATAAAACAGCACTTGCAATTGTAATTGATATGGCAAAACCCGATTGGAAAGAGAAGTTTGAAAGAGTTACAAACTTTGAAATTACAAGGGTTAACGAAAAATTAAAAATTGACTTCATTATAACAAAAAACGGAAATATAGAAGGAGCCATAAGCTACGAAGATTTTCAAAATCTTCCCCTTATAAAAATAACAGACGAAAACTTTGAAAACACTTCAAAAGAACTCGTTAAAATACGACGTAAGGCTATTCTCGAAAAAGATGAAAATTATTCTGATCCTGTCTATGTTTACTTTAGACACACAGAAGATTTAAAATCACTTTGTGCAAAGGCGAGCTATTATTTGTGCAAATATGCAAACATGCTTGTTTTTGAAGATTTCGATGAAAATCTTATAACATCTTTGATGACTTTGAGACAAAATATTTTCACAGATCCTCAAAAACCTTTACAGGTAGAATCAAAAATTTATGAATTTAATAACCCTGATGAAAATTCACTCATATTTATGACCACAAATTTTGCTCTAACATTTTTTGCAGTTGCAAACGAGTTAGAGAGTCTTTCTGTTCCATCGTATTTAATTGTAATCCCTGCTGAAGGAATGAGTGTATTAACGGCTTGGTCAGCAGAAAAATTCACTGCAAAAATTGTTGCTGACACCCTCAAGAAATTTGATTTTGCAAATAAGGTTAAGAATAAAAAAATTATTATACCGGGACTTCTTGCCCATATGAAAGATGAACTTCAAGAAGAAGTTCCTGATTTTGAAATTGTTATCGGCACTGTAGATGCTTTTGCTATAGGAGATTTTGTAAAAAATTTAAATCTGGACAATACAAAATCTAAAAATTTATAATTTGAAAACTCTAAATTTTGCTCAATAGTTAAATAAAATTTTATTAATTTTCTGAAAAAAAATAGCAAAAAATTTTTTGTACTTGTTTAATATACATTTGGAAAAAGGAAATTATGTATGAAAATTCAAAAAACTCAAAACCCAATAAATTTTAATGGTTTATATTTTAAAAAAGTTTCACCCCAGGTTCAACAAGCTTTCAAAGAATGTCCTGCGATTCAAAAGCTCACAGAATATAACGATGTTTTTATTTCTCAATATAGTAAAAAAGTTCATGAATCTTTTGGTGACGTTCTTGAATACGGCTACAAGTGCAAAATAAAATCTTTACCAAACCTATTCTGTAACAAGGCTAAAACGATATTTGAAGGAGTATCCGAAGCCGCACTTGATATGTCAAATTATCACAATAAAGAACAAGTCTCAGCTGCAGTCACAGAAGATCTGTTGGAAGAAATCAGCTACTTGTCAAATGTCGAAGATTTTATAAATAACTTTACCACAGTTACAAAAAAAGATTTCGATATTTAGTCTTTTAGATAATATGAGCAAATGATAAAAAGTAATCAGAAATGATATTTACAAGCATTGGTAGAATCCAAACCATTATAGCTGCTCCCAAAACAGGCTTGAAAAGAAAGCTTAACTGGAAAACGTTAACTTGTGGTGCCGTTTTCGAGATAACCCCAAGAATTATATCCTGCCCCAAAGTTGCAAGCAATATCGGGGATGCAATTTGAAGTCCCATAAACAATACATTTGAAGATAATTCGACCATATAATCAAGATTAACAAGTTTTGCTAACGGTATAACAGTCGCATCAAGCGGAAATATCTCAAAACTTCTCATAAAAGCATGCAATATCCAATAAATTCCGCCTAACTGAATAAATATCAAAAGTCCGAGAAATGAAAAACACTTTCCGACAATTGAAACTTGCGAAGATGTTGTAGGATCCAAAACCATTGCAGAAGAAAGTCCCATCTGCATATTTACCATATCACCGCCTGCATCTATCGCCAATAGTATTAATTGTGCAACATAACCTAGCATTGCTCCAACCACCATATTTAAAACAATAGAAAGAACAAAAGATTCCTTAATTATTGTCACATCAGGTTTTACAACACAAGTCAATACAATAGACAAGATTAATGCAAGGCTTAATTTAACCATCCCGGGAATTTCTTTGCGGTTAAATACAGGAGCCATTCTAAAAAATCCCAAAAACCTTGCAAATATAAAAATCCCTGCAGCAAGATAGGCATTCAGCATCGGAAACATCTTCATCAACTCTGTAATAATCTGATCCAACTACTTTTCCTCCCTTGGCAAATCATCAGGAATATCAAGTTTGAAATATGAAAGCCCATCCTCTTGGGAGAGAACTGTTTTATCTTTGCTGACTTTAACATTTACAGCCTGTTCCCCATCTTCTGTTTTTATTATAACCACAGCCCTACCAGAATTTAATGCTTTTGCTAAAATAATATTCTTAGCATTATCTATAGTGAAAAAAGGAGTAACAGAAACTACGGAAGAATTTGAAGAATAAACAGATTTTACGGGTTTATCACTCGTTATAATATAATCCTCAAAAGCATAAGCCTGAAGAGTTGTACACATTATAAGAGCTGATAAGAAAAATTTATTCACTTCCCTACCTTCCAAGGATTGTATTAGTTTCTACAAAATCAGGTTTTGGCATAGGAGTTTGAGGACTTGGCAAATACTTTGTCTTCTGCTGATTATTAATATATGGAACCTTACCCGGATTTTTCATTAATTCATTTATTGATGGCTGGTTTTTGAATCTATCTGACATTTCATGTTCAAAAGGAGAGGTATACTTGTAATAATCAGCAGGTAAAACATAAGCATCATTTTTTGAGACAAGATTAAAGGCCATTGCAAAACCTTCTGTAACAAAGCCTCTCAGCATATTAATAAATCCAATCCCGCCAATTATAATAACCAAAAATACACCCAAGATTTTTGGGGCAGCGGCAATAGTCTGTTCCTGAACCTGAGTAACTGCCTGCAATATCCCGACAACCAAACCTATACCTGCAGCGACAAGAACACAAGGCATAGAAATTGCAAGCATTAAAAGAAAACCTTTTGCTAAATATTCAATTAAAACTTCCATTTTTTCTATCCTTTCTGCAAAGTTTGGTAAAAAACTCGCCTTATCCTTGCAATCCTCTTTATTACTTGTATTTTCTAACAGATTTTATCAATCATATTCATAATCAACGTCAGTTATAACTTGTCACAAGCCCCTGAACAATTAATGCCCATCCATCAACGGCAATGAATATTAACAACTTAAACGGAAGGGATATAATCGTTGGAGATAACATAAACATACCTAATGCCAAAAGTATGTTAGCCACAACCAAATCCAAAACAATAAACGGTACAAATATTATAAAACCGATTTCAAAAGACGTTTTTAATTCACTTATTATAAAAGCCGGTGCAACCTGCCATACCGTAATCTCATCAGGACTTTTCGGGGCCGTACCTTTTGACATTTCCACAAAAAATGCTAAATCACTTTCTCTGGTTTGCTTCATCATAAATTCTTTTAGCGGCTTTGAACCTTCATTAATCGCCTCTATTATGTTTTGATTTTTATGATAAGGGACAGATCCAAGATCATACATTTTTTGGAAAGTAGAACCCATTGTATAAAATGTTAATATCATTGCTAAACCAACAATTACAATTGAAGGCGGAACCTGCTGAGTCCCCAAAGCTGTTTTTAACATTGAAAAAACTATTACAAAACGTAAAAAGCTTGTCATACAGCAAAATACTAACGGTAATAATGAAAAAACCGTCATCAATATTAACATCTGTAGTACCGGATTCATATCTTTTATAATCGTATCCATTATAATTTTCCTTTTTTATAATTTATCCATTAAGTTTTTAAAAACTTTTCTTGGTTGACTTGCCCTGTTTATGTTCACAATCGAAGGAATATCATCAACACTTTGAGAATTTTCCAAAACTGGAGTTTGGACTCCTTGATCGCTTATATCGAGTTTTGATATTAGTGAAGTTTTGTCTATATCAGAAGCAACTAAAAAATGCTCCCTGCCTGCACGAACTACATATAAATTTTTTCTTGGACCCAGACTTATGCAATCTTCTATATCCAAAAATTTAGATTTTGAAACACTGATATAAGAAAATTTTTTGTATACAAAAACAGCCAGAAAAATAACCCCGACCATTGCCGCTGTATATACTATAAAATTTAATAAGTATCCGCTCATTTTTCTATCCCCTGTTTAGAAATTTCTAAATATCTTCATCCTCTAATTCAAAATCACTGTAATCGAATTCATCCTCTTCATTATTGTTATTTCCTTCTGTTGCCTGAGGCATTTGCGTTTCGGAATCATTTTCATCAAAAGGCTTAAATTCATCATCAAAATTATCCTGCTGAGCTGGCTGTAGTTCTTTGCTGTCATTTGAATTTGTTTGTGCAATAACCTCTTCAATTTTTACACCGTATCTGTCATTAACAATTACCAGCTCACCCTTTGCTATAGGCTTGTTTTCTACACTCAAAGTAACTTTATTATCATATATAGAAGTGAGATCAACTACTAATCCTTCTTCTATTTTTTTAAGTTCACCTAAGGTAATTTTTACCGTATCAAATTGTGCACTCATCTCGACTTCAATACTATCCCAAAGATTAGTACTTTCTCCTGCCATATTATCACTTCCTCCTTCGTCTTCCACCGGTATAACCAGTCCTAAATTCGGGTTCAAATTTATTTCTTTTTCATAATCCTTAAATTTTATAACCATTTTGTTGATATCACTGTTATCAAAAACAACAATATCATCTACTTCAATATTTTTTACATCTATTAGCTTAAATCTTGTGCTTCCTACTTTTACAGAAACATCAATAACACTTGTCGAAAAATCTCCATAATCAAATTTATCACCTTGGGAAACTACTGTTTCAGGGTTTAGAAGAACCTCAGGCAAAGTTATTATAAACTTTGCAGTCTCATTTTTCTCAATATCCTTTATCAAAAAATTCAAATGCACGACATCAAAATTGGTTCTTTTCAAGGTTGGCGGGGGAGGGGAAAGAAATTGAGAAGTCATATTAAACATGTAATCATTAAATGCTGTTATTATTTTAGCTTCCAGATCTGTTAACTTGTTCAAGTTAAATTTGGAATTTGGTTTACCCAGAATTTTGTCAAGTATAATTCCAACAGCTCTTTCAGATGTTCTAAAAAACATGTCATGAAGTTTGTCTATACGGATTTTAGTTACAAAATAAGCATCTTTATCCATTAAAGTATTAATATTTTTACTGATTCCGGCTAAAATAAACTTAAATCCCGGGAGAAAAAACTCATCACAAGCAGCCTGTATTACTGGCGGATATGTTTTCGCAAACCAGTTATACTGTGAATACAGTTCTTTATAATCTATTGAGTTGATTTTTTGATTAATCATGTTTAATCTGCTATCCCTTGTTTAAGTCTGTAATAAAGAGCTTTCCCCATAAATACAATAAACTATTTACTAACAGTGCACATCAATCATTTAATGGATATTTGAAAAAAATCAAAAATTAAACAAAAAAAACCCGCAATTAATGCGGGAAGGAATGAAAGAATAAACAAAACCGCATAGCGGTAAGTTTATCTTTTTTAGATAAAATTATTATTTAATTTTTGCTTCAAGAGCTTTTAAACGTGCCTCTTGTTTTTTATTGTTTTCTTGAAGCTGTTTTAAAGCTGCTTTTAACTCTTTGTTTTCTTTTTCAAGAGTACTTATCTTAGAATCAAGTTCTTTAATAGCATTTATCATTGCATAGAACATATCTTCCATACGAATTGTCAAAAATCCGTCTACACCTTTTTTCACTGCATTAGGGAATACCTTTTGCAAATCTTGAGCTATAACACCTACATGCGGAACTTTCTTTTCGTCTTTTTTGAACGTGTAATTGAAAACTTTCAACTGACGAATTTTATCAAGACCTGATGTACTTTCGCTGCCTACATATTTTAATCGACGATCGGATAACCAAAAATTAAAGAAATCTTTATAGTTTGTTCTTCCGGAAGTCCACTCATCTAAATTATCATCCTCTCCATTAAAATCTTCACTTTTAAAGATACCCATTCTAGTGGCAGTCTCCCCATTAGAGATGTGACCATCACCACGTTTTGTATCTACTGCTCTTGCAGTTACTCGAGCCCTTCCATTACGCCCTAATATTACATCACCCTCTACAACTAAATTCCCGGGTATATAAACTGTAGTCGATCCTCTTCCCAAAAACATCATATTGCTTTGATTAGCCAGAGGATCAGTAATCGAAATTGGGCCTGAGCTATTTCCTATACAAACAACATCCATACTATTTGTATTTGAGCAAGCCTCTACACCTATAGCAATGTTATTTTCTCTCCGAGCTTTTGCACCCAATCCAATAGCTATTGCATAATCTGCCGATGCCTCTGTAGTAAAAGAATCAACACTCCCTAAATTACCAAAAACGATATTTCCAATTGCTATTGCTGAATCTCCTTCAGCAACAGCCCCCTGACCTATCGCTATAGCAGAATCATTGGATGTAGCACGATCTCCAATAGCTATTGCCCCATAGCCTTCAGCAGCGGAATTGGCCCCAATTGCCACTGCAGAATACCCTTCAAATGAAGATTCCCCAGAAGCAGTTGCATTAATTCCAATTGCTATTGCTCCATAACCTCCACTACTGCTTAAATCAGACTGTGCATTATTACCTATTGCAATTGAACTATCGCCTGATGCATCAGACGAATTTCCTATTGCTATACTATTATCTGCAGATGTTACTCCCAAGCCTATACCAATTGAATTATTAGTACTTACAGTATTACTACGACCTAATACGATAGAATCCTGACCACTTACAGTATTTCCTATACCTAAACCTATTGAATATAAACCTGATACAGTGTTACTGTAACCACTGGCAAGTGTGTAGTCTACTGTTGATTTATTAGCATGACCAACAGATACAGAACTTCTACCATTGGCTGAACTGTTATAACCTACAGATACAGAACCAGGACCGCTTGGGCCTATATTACGCCCCAATCCTGTAGAATATGAACCTATTGTTTGTCCTGTAGCAGTACTACCTAAAAAAACATTGCTATTGGACATATTTAAACGGCCATTAGTTGTATCACCGTTTTTAAACAATATATGATTGAGACTAGATGGAGAATTGATTATTAATCTTGCCCCATCATCTGTCGGCTTTACCTCTTCTTGACCTATCATAGCAACTTGAGCATCACCCAAACCATAATATGCATCTGATCCATTAGTTGCCCAAGACCAAGGAGCCGATTGATCTAGTTTGTTTCTTGTTGTCATAACTGGAGCCATTGCTGCCATTATGATACTTAGTATCAACATGACTACCATCATTTCCGCTAGGGTAAAACCCAAACGAGATGTCTGATAAAAATTCTTATTTAATAAACCTCCATTAAGAGTGCTTTGAAACGCCCCCCCCCCGACTTTACATTTATTAACAATCTTTTCCATAATTACTCCCTTTATGTTTGGTATAATAACCATTATAAACCATTTTTATCTAATTTTGCAACTGTAAATCAAATATTATTTATAATAATATAAACTTATGACAAAAAACGTTTACATACACATACCTTTTTGTAAATCCAAATGTAAATACTGTTCATTTATATCATTTTGTAACTTAAATTTTAAAAAAGATTACCTTTCTGCACTAATGGAGGGAATCAAGAATTCTTACAAACACGAAAAACTGAACACACTTTATTTTGGAGGCGGAACACCTTCATTGCTGACTTCTGAGGAGTTTTCAGAAATTATTAAACTTTTTAATTTATCTGATTCCACGGAAATAACAGCAGAACTTAACCCCGAAAACATCACATTTGAGTATCTGGAAAAATTGAAAGAAATTGGCGTAAATAGGTTGAGTTTTGGTTGCCAAACTTTCAATGACAAAATTTTACAACAGATCGGGAGAAGACATAATTCAAATGACATTAAAAATGCGGTAAAAATAGCGAAAAAATCAGGTTTTAAAAACATAAGTCTTGATTTTATTTACGGTTTACCGGAACAAACAATTGAATTATTTGAGCAAGATCTAAAACAAGCTGTCGACTTAAATATTCAACACATTTCATTATACGGATTAAAAATCGAACAAGGAAGCTTCTTTTACAAAAACAAACCTCAAAATCTTCCCGATGATGAAGTTCAAGCCGAAATGTATTTAAAAGCGATTGAAATATTAACATACAACGGTTTTAAACATTACGAAATAAGTAACTTTGCAATTCCAGATTTCGAATCCAAACACAATCTAAACTACTGGAATAACAATGATTACTATGGCTTTGGAGTTGGAGCCCACGGATATGAAAATGGTGTAAGGTATTACAACACATCAAACATAAAAGAATACATAAAAAATCCATACTCACATAAAAACACCCACAAAGTGACAACACAAGAACAATTGGAGGAAGAAATTTTTCTGGGATTTAGAAAATCTGAAGGAATAAATGTCGAAAAAATAAACAAAAAATTTAATATTGATTTTTGTAAAAAGTACTCAAAAACCTTGAATAAATACCTTTCTTATGAGTATCTAAAAGAAACTAATGCAGGTTTTACACTTACAAACGAAGGGATTCTTGTCAGTAATTTTATCCTTGCGGAATTTTTAGAGTAAAAATTTTTAACAAAAAAAAATCCGCTTTCGCGGATTTTTCTAATTTATACATCTTTGCAACTAGACTATAGCCTCTGCTATATCAGTTGGGATTTCTATTTCAGAAGGAACTTCAGGTTTTTTCTTAAAAACTTTGTTCCACAAACCTTCAGCACTTTCTCCAATTTTGTGGAAGAAGTTTTGAACTTTTTGCATCATGCCTTCAGGAGCTTCAACTTTTTTAAGTTTACCCTTACCAACAGCCAAACCTAGAGCTACATAAGCCAGAGCCAACAGCCCTACAATTGAACCCATTACTGTGCCTGCATGGCCTTTTTTCTCTTTACCTTTACTTTCAAAAGAATCTGCGGGAGCATCCAAAGATGCGGGAGCTGAAGAAAATTTGCCGGGAGCATTGATTAAATCTGCACCACTTACGGCACCTTCACCTTTAAAACTTACACCTGAAACAGCACTTATCATGAGAAACCTCCTTTTAAAACACACTTTTTACTTATGCCTTATTTAAAACGACTGATATATTTATTTTGACTAAAATAATTTCTTTTTTCAATATTTGTTACAAAAGTTTACATAAAAATTGGAATATTTTTTTTTTAAGTGTCATCTTATTAGATAGAAGAGGAGAAATATTGATGGGTTTTCAACAAGATACTATAATTTATATTGACAATCAAGATAAACTGGATGCTAGTGCTGCTGCAAATTCTTTTGCTGATAAGAACGTTAAAAATCGAGCATACATTAATGCATTAGGTGCTGAATTAGCCATAAAATATTTAGCTTCTGAAAATATTGATGTGTCAGGGATATATAATATTCACTCAATCAAAAAAATTCTTGAAGAAGTTGATATTTCTGATATTATGCTCCCTAACATTCATATTGACGTAAGAGTAATCTTTGATGAAAATATAATTTTTATCCCAAAATCACATTTTAATTTAAATCTTGTTCCGGATATATATCTTGTTCTAAACCTTGCAAAGGATTTTTCTTACGTAAAATTTTTGGGCTTTTTTGAACCGAGATTAATTAACAAAAATAATCAAAATGCTGACTATTACTTTATCGAAAAGGAAAAATTAAACCCAATCTCCGATTTAGTAAGATATATTAAGGATTTTCAGGGCAACACAACTTCAGGAACTACCGAACAAGATATTGAAAATTCAGAAAGAATTATCATGGCAATGGCAGATAATGACATTTCTGAAAATGAAAAACAATATTTGATTAAACAACTTACAAAAAGTGCGGAACTTAGGGACAAATTCATTGAATATGAAAACTTTGAAACTCTTTCTTATAAAGCAATGACTGATCCGCAAATAATTAAAAAAGAAATTGATACAGATAAAAAAGAAAATGACAGTAGTTTTGAAATTGAACCTGAAGAACTTTCTCAAACGGAAAATGTCGAAACCTTCGACAGCATAGAAAATTTTGATAACCTTGAATTTGAAACTCTTTCAGATTTTGACGGTTTGAACCTGGATGATGTACATTCAGATAACACTGATATGAATGATGAAACCTCTCTTGAATTTTCAGAGAATAATGAACTTGAAAACACATTCGAAAATGAAAATTCCACAGAAGAAAATCCTATTAACAACATCGACGAAACCAATGAAGAAAATGTGATTAGTTTAGACAATCCGGATTTGAATGTAACCAAAGATATTTTAACTGATAATGCTACAGATGCACAAACTATTACTTTTGATGATATTGACACCTCCGAATTTGATAAAATTCAATCTGAAAACAATGAAAATTTCAACGAAGAAATTATATCATTTGACGGTATAGAAAACCCTGCTGAACAACTAACCCCGGATTACATCGATGAAATTGACAATAAAATTTCACTAGATGATATTGATATTGCAAATACTTTGCCGGAGCAATCGGATAATGTTGGGGAAGAAACAATTTCTCTTGAAGATTTTGACTCCTCTTTGACAGATGAAAATGTTGACACATCTAATGAAAACACAGATATTGTTGCAAATGGAGAAATCGAAAATAATCCTGATTTAGACATAAATAATCTTGATATACCAAATACTGACATAAATCTCGATGAGTCATTGCAACTTGACGATTCTGCAATTCAACTTGAAAATCTTCAAATTGATCAAGATGATATACAATTACCTGAAAATTCCGATATAGATGTTACAAGCACTGCAATGGATTCAATTACAGATACAACTTCCGAAAACCCGCTCGAAACACTTGATGAAATTCCTTACGATGAAGGAACAAATGAAGAATCTGATACAGATGAACAAAGTATTGTAGAAACAAATAATAATCAATCATCTGAAACAGATACATCTAATTCTTACGAAGATCAACCTGCTGATGGAAACTCAACTTTCGGAAAAAACCTACTAGAAAATATGTCGGAAGAAAATCTAAACAGCATAAATATTGATGAATTAGGGCTTGAAGATATTGAAACAAGCGAAAATCAAAATGCAGATGAAATTTCGTCAGATGAACTCCTATCACAAATTGATGATTTACTCGGAACAAAGGAAGAAAAAACTAATAACAATGAAGTAGAAAATCAATTACCGGAAGACTTCTCAAATGAGTCCGATAGCACATCCGATAACAATGAGGATATACCCGTTAATACCAATACGGAAGATAATACTAACATTGAAATCCCTGACTCTAATAACGCATCAGAAGATGAAAAAGAATTAGAAGATATTCCGGATATAGATTCAATCATCAACTCTTCAGATACTATTTTGTCTTCTTCTCAAACAGAAGATCTAAATTCTTCAGATAGTGAAGAACAAACAGTTGAAGAATTACCTGAAAGCTCACAAGATACAATAGATACGAGTATTGATGATTTACTGAACATTGCCGAAAACAGTGATGATACAAAAGACGATTCCAATTTAGAAGATGATAAACTCGGAGTTCTATTTAACGATACCGATCCGGTTTCTGACACAGAATTGGATGAAATAGACACAGCCGACTTTACAAGAGAAATCCCCCAATCTGTCGAGCATCAAGTACCCGGGGCAGCATTTTTACGAGAGAAAAAAGCTCCAGACAAAAAAACACTTATTACGGCAGCAGCTTTAATAACTATTTTTGCTGGGGCATCAGCTCTTGTCCTCTTAAAACCCAAATCAGACGCAACATCTGATATTGAATCCAACGTTCCGGTATCATCTGAAATTGTTAACATTCCAAAAAATAAACAATCCGGAGAAGAAAATATTCTGGAAACAAATGCTCCATCTATAGATACCAACCAAGTGAAAAAAGTTCAAAAAACAAAACAACAGGTAAAAGAGCTGAAAAACACTACTATAACTAACAAAAAACCTATTTCATCAGAATCTTATCTGGATGTAAAAAGACTGGTGTGGGATGTTCCTGATGTTCTTTCCTATAGCCCTAAAATCCAAAATTACCTAAAAACGGCCGGTAAAAGTATAAAATTATCTCTATCGGCAGACTTGTTGCTTGCAACTGAGTATGCTTATTCAAATCAGGTTAAGGTAGGCTTAAAACTAAGTAAAGACGGTAATGTCCAGGATGCCAAAATTATTTCCAGCAGTGGTTCTACGGAAATAGATAATATTGTGTTACAATCTGTTAAAGATACGCTAAATGTCGTGAAACCCCCTAGCAATGAGATAAACACGCCTGATTTCAATTTGAATCTTATCATATATTTTTAATTATGCTATAATGTGGTAAGAACAAGGAAACTGTGAAGTGGAATTAGCTCAGGATAAGTTAGATTTAATAGAAAAAATCATAAGAAGTGATAGAAAATTCGTTAATAACGAAGACTTGTATGATGATTTTTTTAACGAGACTTGCAAACGCTCTTTTCTGATAGTTAATACTGTCACCTCCAACGAAACGTTAGAAGCTTATTTAAGAAAAATTGTAACAACATCTATCTTGAACGTTTTGAAAAGTGAAGGCAGACTAAGAAGAACAAGAAGCGGTTATATGTCTACTAATGAAGTTCCTTTGGAATCTTCCGTCACAGAAACAGTTCCGGATTACTCAAAGATACAGATCAGCTACGGGCCTGTAGAAATTCAAGAAACACCCGAAGATATTGTAATTAAAAAAGATATCCTGCAAAAAATAGTTGATTCTGTAAACAAGATTGATGAAGAAGATCCGCAAAAAGATTACTACAGGTTATACTATCTCAGATACGAAAAAGGTATGACTCAAAATGAAATTGCAGGCGAGCTAAACCTTTCTCAATCCGAAGTTTCTAAACGATTATTTAGACTATTGGATAAAGTAAAACAAGCATTCAACCAGGATTAGTAAAATGAAATGTCCCATATGTAAAAAAAGCATTCCTGACAATGCGTTAAAATGCCCTTATTGTAAGGCTCGTACAGGATTAATTTGCAAACACTGTAACACAGTTAATTCATTATTTGATTTAAAGTGTAAAAACTGCGGCAGAGAAATTTTAAAACTTTGTCAAAATTGTAAAAGTGTCAACCTGCCGAATGCTACAAAATGTAGAAAATGCGGTTACGATTTTGCCCAAACCGATATCCCCTCTGATAAGAAAGTAAAATTCGAACACAATGCAAAATCCGTTTCACAGCAAAGTGCAAAAAATATTCTTGTAAAGGGATTGCTTTCCAAAAATAAAAAAATTCTCTCGCTCAGTGGAGAAAAAGGTTTAGGTAAAAGTCTTGTATTAAAAGCCGTAATGCAAAGTTTGAAAGATGAAAATATATCCTGGCTGTACGGCAAATGTACTCCAATTACACAAATTACCCCGGGTGGATTAATACAAGATATTTTGCTGAATATTTTTAATTTGCCAAACTTTTGCATAAATAATCTTGATTTTAAGAAAAATGCTTCACAATATTTTAAGAATGAATTTCCAAATATCAGCAATAACGAAATATTTGACCTTTTAAATTTCCTCTACCCTGTTCAGGAAGGTAAGTTTGAAAACATAGTTGCCGCTAAAAACAAGACATTTGAATTTTTAAATAAAATATTTGACAGAATCACAGGTATTAATAAGTTCGTATTTGTAATAGACAATTTTGATTTTATAGATGGTTTTTCTTACGAATTTATAAGCAGGTATATTAAAAAAGAAAACATTTGGAATAAACTAAAACTGCTTCTTATTTATAATGAAACCAAACCTGCAAAGGGATATTTTTATTTCCCTGAAAATGAAAAAGAAAATTTTTACCTTGATGTCGGAATTTCTCCACTGGAATTCCAACAGATGAAGATGCTTGTTGAGCAAAAAAATAAAAAATTTGATGGATTTCCACAACTAAACAAAGCCGAGCTTGAAGAAATTTATAAAATCAGCGGAGGGAATCCTTCTTATATCAACCACATATTGAGCCTCTGCTTTGACTGTCAATTGTGCGGTCAAGAGTTTGAAGTTTCAACAACTTTCAAAGGCCTTTTAGAACATAGGCTCAAAATTCTTGAAAAACTTAATCCTATCGCCTATACCGTCCTTATAGGCTCATCCATAATAGGTGATAAAATCAACATGAACCTCGTTAGAGAAATTTTTGAAATTGACGAAACGACTTTCAGAGATATCCTCATTTATTTAAAAAAAATGGATTACATAAACCACATAAATGACATTTATTGTGAGTTCAGTTCCCTTACACTATGGGAAACGGTTTTAACAATTTCTAAAAACAGCGATAACTACGAAAAAATTAACAAAAAAATCCTTGAATATTTTGCAGGATTTACTCTAAATTCCAATGCAATTCTCGGTGTAATTGCACAAAACTTAAAACAACCACGCCTTGCACTCGAAATATGGACAAAAAATACAAAACTTGCAGCATACATAGGCGATCTGAATTTGTATGCCATTTCCCAAAAACAGTCAATGGCATTGATTAATGAACTTGATGAAAGTGCGACTTTAAAAATCCGATACAACATTTCTGAGCGTTTAGGTAAACTTCTTGCAAATTCAAATCCTACAGAAGCAATAGAATATCTCCCAGATGCAATCTCTAATGCACAAGCCGTGGGTGACAGCCCGAAAGAAATTGAACTTTTAGCTTATATGTCTTCTTGCTGTCGAAAAACAGGAAATTATTTTGGAGAAGTTGAATGTGTCGATGCAGTGTTAAAAAAAGCAAAACCGGAAAACAGACTTGAAATTGCATTATTGAAATGCACAAAACTCAATGCTCTTCTAAATATTGGCAACTGTGGGCAGATTATCAACATGATTGATACAGAAATTATGCCGGTACTAGACAATTATTTTGCTCAAAAAAAGAATTTAAAAAGCCCGCAAATGCCATTCATTTACGAAACTTGGCTTAAAACGTATCTTATTCTTGCCAATGCTCTTGCAATCCAAGGTAACGACAGAGCGTTTGAAATTTTGACGATATTGTTTGATATTATCGAAAGGAACCAAATTCAAGATGAATTGTTTGTTTGCAAGTGTAAATTGGCACTTGCACTCGCAAACACAGTAAAAGGAAACTATAAGTCTTCAGAACAAATGCTTGAAGAAGTTTTGAAATCATATCGTGAAAATATCATGGACAATGAGACAATTATTCATTGGAACTTTATTAATATAATAAATAATTTCCTACGCAAAAAATACAACGGTATTCAGGAAGATCTCTTCCAAGTAGTGACTTTTGCAAATAATAACGGGGATAATTTTACTAAAAATATTCTAAAAACTTTGTTGGGCAAATTCTTAAAAGATAATGACAACGCCAAACAAGCAATGGAGATTTATAACGACCAAATAGCATATTTCGCAAAAGAAAAAATGGCACTGGGAGCATTGCTAACCTGGTATTTGATTTCTGAAGCAACTCTGGTTACAGAAGGTCCTAAAAATGCTCTTGAAATAGCTGAGCAAGCTCTGGAAGTTGCTCAAAATCCAAAGATTGATAACTACATATTTACAGTACTATTTAAAATGACTATTGCTAAATGCTGTATGACACTTTCAGATTTTGAAACTGCTAAGATTAATATCGAGAATGCAATGTTTATAGCAAAAAAATATAATATGAATGATCTTTTATCAAGATTATATATTCTTTATGGCAGTTATTTTCAAGAAATTGGGCTAATCAAATCTCCACAGCAATTAGAATATCTCCAAGCTGCAGAAAAAATGTATAAACAAGCCGAAAGTCTTATAAGAACAACTGAAAACAGATACTTATACAGCGAACTTCAAAAAGCTAAAGGTGTTCTAACCTCATTTTGCAGAATAAATTATATTAAACTATAAATCATAATAAAACCAACATCGTTCTCTTTAAAAGCACGCAAAATATCACAACTTGAAAATGTATTGACAAAATCAAGTAATAGAGTTATAATTTTAATCAGGAGGTTAAAATTATGCACGAATGTAATCACGAACATCATTGTAATCATGAAGGACACAATTGCGGACACGGTGAACATAACTGCCATGGACACGGAGAAGGGCACCACTGTCATAACAAGGAAGAAGGTCACAATTGCCATGGAGGCGGATGTCAGGGCAAAGGTCAATGGGGCGGAAAACGAGAAGGAGCGGGCAGAAAATGCGAAAATCCCAAAATTCCTTTTAACAGAAGACTAAATGAAGAATTGATTAATAAACTAAAAACATACGCATCAGAAAACGGAATTACAGAAACCGAAGCCCTTGAAAGAGCAATTCAAAACTTATAAAAAAAAGCCCTCTAAATATAGAGGGCTTTTTTTATTTTCTAAAACAAAATTATTATTATTTGTTTAAAGCACCTGCAACAGCAACTGCAACAGCAACTGTAGCACCTACCATCGGGTTGTTACCCATACCGATAATACCCATCATTTCAACGTGAGCAGGAACAGAAGATGAACCTGCAAACTGAGCATCACCGTGCATTCTACCCATAGTATCTGTCATACCGTAAGATGCAGGGCCTGCTGCAACGTTATCAGGGTGAAGAGTTCTACCTGTACCACCGCCTGATGCTACTGAGAAGTATTTTCTACCGTTTTCCCAGCACCATTTTTTGTAAGTACCAGCTACAGGGTGTTGGAAACGAGTTGGGTTAGTTGAGTTACCGGTAATTGATACATCAACGCCTTCATGAATCATGATTGCAACACCTTCAGATACATCATCAGCACCGTAGCATTTTACTTTTGCTCTTTCGCCATCTGAGAATGGTTGTTCTTTAACAATTTTCAATTCACCTGTTTTGTAATCATATTTAGTTTCAACTGATGTAAAACCGTTTATTCTTGAGATTACGTAAGCAGCGTCTTTACCTAAACCATTCAAGATAACTCTTAAAGGATTTTTTCTGACTTTGTTAGCATTTCTTGCGATACCTATAGCACCTTCAGCTGCCGCAAATGATTCGTGGCCTGCTAAGAAACAGAAACATTGAGTTTCTTCTCTTAAAAGCATTGCAGCTAAGTTACCGTGTCCCAAACCTACTTTTCTAGTGTCACCAACAGAACCCGGAACACAAAATGCTTGTAAGCCTTCTCCAATAAGACTTGCTGCTTCTGCAGCATCTTTAGCTTCTTTCTTAAGTGCAATAGCAGCACCTAAAGTATATGCCCATACAGCATTTTCAAATGCAATAGGCTGAATTCCTTTAACAATTGCATCAACATCAATGCCCTTTGATAAACAAAGTTCACGAGCCTCTTCTAAAGATTTGAAGCCATATTCAGGTAAAACTTTGTTCAATTTTGCTTGACGTCTGTCTTGTCCTTCAAATTTTACTGTCATTTTATTTTCCTCTTAATCTTAATTTTCTTAATTACTAAACCTGCTGTCAATTACTCAACTCTAGGGTCAATTTTCTTAACAGCTTCAGCAAATCTTCCGTAAGTACCGGTGAATTTTTCCAAAGCTTCTTTTGGATCAACACCTTTTTTAACTGCATCCATGAATTTTCCAAGGTGAACAAATTTGTAACCGATAATTTCGTCATTTTTGTCCAAACCTAATTCAAGAACGTATCCTTCAGCAACTTCCAAATATCTTGGACCTTTTTGTTTAGTTGAGAAGATTGTACCTACTTGAGAACGAAGACCTTTACCTAAATCTTCAAGTCCTGCACCAACAGGTAAACCACCTTCAGAGAAAGCTGTCTGAGTTCTACCATAAACTATTTGCAAGAACAATTCTCTCATAGCAACGTTAATAGCGTCACATACAAGGTCAGTATTTAATGCTTCCAAAATTGTTTTTCCCGGTAAAATTTCAGCAGCCATAGCAGCTGAGTGAGTCATACCTGAACATCCAAGAGTTTCAACCAAAGCTTCTTGAATGATACCGTTTTTAACATTAAGAGTTAATTTACAAGTTCCTTGTTGAGGTGCACAGCATCCACAGCCGTGAGTCAAACCAGAAACTTCTTCGATTTTTTTAACCTTTGTCCATTCACCTTCTTGAGGGATTGGAGCAGGTTCACCTTTTACACCGCGTTTTACGCAGCACATTTCTTCTACTTCGTGTGTAAGTTGTATACGATCCAACATTTTCTATACTCCCTTCGGTTATATACAAGATTATTGTACGTGCTGAAATAAGCTAGTCAAGATTTCAGATAAAATTTAACACTATACGATAACTGTTATAATTTCAAAAAATCATGCCAGTAATCTCCATCACCATCGGGATTTTTGTTCATCAAAGCATACCCGTATAACCATAGCCTAAATACACATCAGTACTTGAAGGATTTGACAATGTACAAAAGTTCTGGTGTCATTATTCCCTTTTGGTAAAGGTTTAACATTTCAACATAATGGCTTTTTTAGAATGAAGAGAACCAACACGGGCAACACCTCAATTGCCAGTCAAATTGTACCACCTTTGAGTAAAATGAATTATTATACAACAAAATTGTTTACCAATCAGAAGAAACCATATCGTCTTCATCATCTTGCAGAGCTGACAAATCTTTATGGCCTGTTCCGTCAAAGTCTTCCGGAAGCATATCATCATCAGGCCAAACAGTATCATCATCAAATCTGCTTGAGTTTAAATTTTTACTGGCTGAAAGATCTGAATTACTTAAATCAGTCTCAGATAATATACATCCTGCCATATCAGAATCAGAAAAATTACAATAAGTCATAGATGCATAACTGCAATCTGCACCTGTTAAAAGAGAATCAGTAAAATCACATTCCAATACTCTTGCACGGGTAAAATCTACCGATGTCAAATCTGTATTTGTAAAATTTACAAGTGACAAATTACAATCAGCAAAAGAACTTGAATTCAAATCAGCGTCTGAAAAATCTATTTCTGAAAGATTAACACCGGAAAAATCAACTTCTGAAAGATCAACCTCATCCTGTTCTGCTTTCCATTCATTAAATTTTTCGGGGTTTTTTCTCAATAATTCAATTAATTCTTCCTTAGTATAATCTATCATGATTTATTAGTTCTCCTTATATTTCTATTACTTTACTAAATCTGTCTGCATAGCAACAAGAACCGCCTGAGTTCTGTTTGCTACCTTTAATTTTTTAAAAATACTGTTCAAATGAGTCTTTATCGTAACCTCTTTTACAAACATCTTATCTGCTATCTGTTTATTACTTGCCCCTTTTGATATCATTTGTAACACTTCTTTTTCTTTTGATGTTAAAACGTCGACAGATACGTTTGTTGTAGAGGCTTCAACGGGTTTTACAAATCTTTGGGAACGTCTTAAAACAGCTTCCATTCTAGCCAAAAGGTTGGGTAAAATAAAGGGTTTGACAATGTAATCATCTGCTCCGATCTTTAAACCGGAAACCATTTTTTGATCTTCATTTACGGCTGTTAGCATTATAACAGGAAGATCTTTTGTATTTTCAGACGAACGAATTACTTTTAAAGTTTCCCATCCGTCCATATTAGGCATCATAACATCAAGAAGAACAATGTCAAATTTGTTATTTTTTGAAAGCAACTTCAACGCCTGCAAGCCGTCAGAAGCTGTTACAACCTCATATCCGTAAAAAGGAAGGGCATCTTTTAAATATTTAGAATTGTCATCAACCAATAAAACTTTTGTCAATTCAGACATTTATTTTATCCTTTTTAGTTAATCAGACTATTTTATTTTTAAGAGCTTTAAGAGCTGCTTGAAGTCTATCATCAACTTCTAACTTTTGTAATATATTTGCGACATGGGCTTTAGTTGTATTTATGCTTATAACAAGTATTTGTGCAATTTCCATATTGCTGTAACCTTCTGTCATAAGTTTCAATATCTGAGCCTCACGTGAGGTAAGATCATAATTTTTTCTGTTACTTTCCGTATCATAAGATGGAGAATTTGCACTCGCCTTTAAAACAATGTGTGCAATACTGGGGTCAAACCAGGCAGCACCATCTGCAACTGATTGAACAACCTGAACAAGTCTTTGAGGATTAATTTCCTTTGAACAATAAGCATTAGCACCGGCTTTTAAGCTGTTCAATACTTCTTTTTCATCATTATGAGACGTAAGTATAACAATTTTTACATCTTTATTTGATGAACGAATCTGTTTTGTCGCTTCTATACCGTTCATATTTGGAAGACCCAAGTCCATAATTATGATATCAATGTTGTTTTTGTTAAAAATATCTATCGCAGCTTCAGCGGAATCAGCTTCAAAAATATTCTCAACATAATCGACATTTTCAAATGTCGTTTTGAGTCCAAACCTTGTAAGTTCATGATCTTCTACTATCAATATATTTTTCTTCATAAGCTTAGTTCCTCTTTTGCCGGCTGATATTCAGGATTGAGTTTAAGGGATTTTTTAAAATACTGCATGGCATCCTGTTTCATCCCCTGATTTTTTGCAATCAACCCTTGATAATAATAATATCTAAAATCATTTTCGTCAATATAATTGGCAATACCAAGATACTTGTTTGCACTGACGAAATTGTGATTTTCTATCGCAATACGACCCAAATCTATCCAAGCATCTTTATAATTCATGTTTATGGCTATTGCTTTTTTCAAATATGCAAGTTCTTTTGACTTATCCTTTAGTGCAACCTTGTAGTATGCTACATATGAATCTGAAAATGTCTTCAAAACTCTTTCATATATTTCCATTGCTTTTTTTTGTTTGCCCAGCTGTTCATACGTTTGTGCGATTTTTACAGGACAAACCCAAGAATTTTTGTCGTTAGACTCTGCATCTTTATAATATTTTAAAGCCTCTTTATAATCCCGATTTCTATAGCTCAAATCTCCTAAAACTATTAATGCGGTAGAATTATTTCCATCTATTTTTAATGCTTTCAGAGCACTATCCTGTGCCTTTTCAAAATCCTGCATATCAAGATATACACGAGACATAATTGCGTATACAAGTTTGTTATGTTTTTTCTTGGATGTAAGTGCCCCTTGAAGAGATCTGACAGATTTTGAAAGTTCTCCTTCATAGTAATAGTAATACCCCAAATGGTACATTTTTTCGGCATAGTCTTTTTCCGATTTATATAATACGTACTGTTCAAGTGAATTTGCTTTATTTATAAAATCTGTCGTATAGAATTTTTGGGATTTTAAGTAAGCAACCATTTTCAAAGCATTTTTAGGCTTCTTACTTTGGGATAAAATTTCTGCCTTCAACTTTTTGTAATTTATATTTTGCGGATTTTTCTTTATAGCTTCGTCAATATACATATCCGCATTTGCTATATTGTTTGACTTCAAATACCCGAGTGCAACTACATAATTTGCGTAATCAGATTCTGAAAGAAGAGTTGTATTTTTTATAAGCTCTGATGTCGCTTCACGACTTTGGTCATTATAAATGATGTTTGAAAAAACCTCTCCCAAATACATTTCATCATCTGGTTTGAGTTTTTTAGACGGATAGTAGTATGTTTTTATGTCGTCTATTAAAAAGTCTGAAAGTATTTTGTCATCTATTTTGGATGCGGCCATTTCCGAAAGATTAAAAAAGCCTATATCAGCCATTTTTTCAGCCATCTGCATATAGCCGTAATCATTCGGTTCCATCGTTTCTATTAGCACTTTAAAATTTTTATATGCAGACTTTACATTACTCTGCATAAAACGATCAAATGCTATAACATACTGATTATGAACACTATTATGTGTCAAAGTAGCTTTCTTAACAGGCAATGCAATAGTATTAACGGGTGCAGAGTTTTCCTCAAAAGGATTCGCAGGTTTTATACTGTCAAACCCGCTTGATAAGGCAGGTGAAACAGCAAACATTGTCATTATTGAAACTAATAAAAACTTACGCATCAATTAATTAGGTACCCTCACTGTCTGTTACATTCCCAGAATAATAGAAATTAAATAATTCTGCAATATGTTTTTGGTTATCATTAACATTTTCGTTCACTATAAAGTCGTGAATATCTTTAAGATTATAATGGCTTAGAGTTTCTTTATCCTCTTCTTTGAAACAGTGATGATTTTCCGTTAAAAATACTTTAATTATTTTATCCGCAGGTATCTTCAAAAAGACATCGACCAAATTACCGTCAAAGTGTTTATTTTTACCTTCAAGAAGAATATCTATAACATTTTGTATCGGCATCTTATCACGGTAGTGTCTGCGAGACGTTATCGCATCAAAGACATCCGCAACAGCGAGAATCCTTCCGCCATATGGAATTTCTTCTCCTTTCAAATGTCTGTAATATCCTGTTCCATCATATTTTTCGTGGTGTGAACAGGCGATTTCAGTTATCATTTTAAAATCATCTGACATATAGATTTTTTCTAAAATGTTATGAGTTATCTGAACATGTTCTTGTATGTGTTTATATTCTTCGGGGGTAAGTTTACCTTCTTTTTGCAAAACAGTGTCTCTTATCCCGATTTTTCCTATATCGTGAAGTATTGCGGCACGTTCAACAAGCTCTTTGAACTTGTCATCACATCCAAGTTCATCTACCAGAAGCATTGAATATAGCTTAACTCTGCTTGAATGCCCTGCTGTGATTTTGTCACGAGCATCTATTGATGCTGCCAGAGTATTTATAAAACTTTCGAAAAGTTCTTTTTGTTCCTTGTAAAGTTCTTTTTGCTGTTCAAATAGCTGAGCATTTTCCAAAGCAATAGAAGCACTTCCACCGATTGCGACAAGTAAATCCTCATCGACTTTAGTAAATACACCGCCTTTTTTATTAAGAACCTGGAATGCCCCTATAATCTCCTTGTTGTTATTTTTTATAGGAAGACACAATATGGTTTCAGTTTTGTATCCGGTTTCCTTATCAACATCCGGATTAAATCTCGGATCATTATATGCATCCGGAATATTAAGAGGCTCACCTGTTTTAACCACATAACCCGCAAGACCTTTATCCGCAGGGAATCTGATTTCTTTACTGTCCATCCCCAGAGCTACCTTACTCCAAAGTTCATTCTTCTCTTTATCAAGTAAAAAAACCGTACACCTGTCAGCCTGAATGGCAATACGCGTTTCTTCAGCTATAACCCTCAGTAAAACATCAATATCAGTAACAGCAGAAATTGAACGTCCTATTTTTACCAGAGAAACAAGCGGATCACTTTTTATAGGGGTTGAAAAATCAAGGCCGCTTTTTATCTGCTTTATTCTGGTCAATACATAACCCATAACAGATAATTCATCACCGTTTCTTATTGAAATATTTTTTGCATTATTAAAATGCATTAATGCTACATCATTAAGTCCTTCTCCAAAATAAACATCGCCTCTGGCAAATTCGTTAATAAGCTTGGCTGTAGCATTTTTTGAATATTGAGCCATATAATCAGCATCCGCAAGCATTTTTAAAGCTTCGTTATAATTAGACTTGTTAAGGAGATATTCCGTCATCCCCAAAAAGCTCAATGCTATTGAAATACCAACATCAGATTTTTGTTCACTGTATAAATTCTTGGCTTCCGTAAAAACTTTTAAAGCCTCATCGTAATTTTTGTCTTCTAAAAGAGATAAACCTTTCCTTAAAATTTCTTTACCGCACTCAATCATTTTCTTAATCCATTAACTTTTATAACAATTTACAACTCTATGTTTTTATTGTACAATATTTTTAAGAATATTACAAATGTTTTTACAGAAGGTTAATGATGAATAAAGTCACAATACTCATTCCGGTGTATAACGAGGTTGCAACTCTTGATAAAATATTAAAAAAGGTTGAAGATGCAAATTTTTGTGGTCTTGAGAAAGAAATAATAATTATTGACGACTACTCAACCGACGGAACAAGAGATTTGTACGCTCAATATCCATATAAAGTCTTATACCACGAACACAATCAGGGCAAAGGAGCAGCACTGAGAACAGGGTTCAAAGAGGCTACAGGGGATATAATTATAATTCAAGACGCGGATTTGGAATATGATCCGGTTGATTATGAGCCTTTAATTAAACTCATAATAGATGGTAAGGCTGATGTTTGCTACGGCTCGAGATTAACCGGAAGTAAGCCTTCAAGATCATTCATGTTCCACCATTTATTGGGGAACAAGTTCTTGTCACTGTTGACCAACATATTATATGGCTCAACATTGACAGATATGGAAACTTGTTATAAAGCTTTTAAAGCAGAGTTTATTAAGGGAATTGAGATTAAGTCTAACAGATTTGATTTTGAACCCGAAATTACTGCAAAGGTTTTAAAACGAGGAGCAAGATTATATGAACTACCTATTTCCTACTATGGAAGAGAGTTTGCAGAAGGCAAAAAAATTACTTGGAAAGACGGTATTCATGCTATAATTGCACTGATTAAATACCGATTTGTAGATTAAGAGTAAAAAAGTAAGGGGAAAAGTATGAAAAAATTAATTTTATCGTTATTTTTAGCCGCATCTTTAATGACTCCTGCACTATCAGCAACCTGGAGTGCAGTGGACAGAGTTCCGACTGTTGGTAAACAGGTTCTGAGTAAAAACAGCCTGCCGTCAAACACAACATTTGTTGTTACGGAAACAGAAGTCGGAAACAGTACTTCCAATGCCAATAATGAACTTTATGTAAGCAAAAATAATCTTCAATACACAGGCAATGATAATGAAGTTGCAGCTGTAATTTCTCAAGAAGTCGGAGCACTTATAAACGCAAATGCTTCTAAGAAAAAATTAGTATCAAACTTAACATCAGCTATCGCAGGGAGTTTTGTCGATACAAGTCTTGAAAATACAGCATTAATCGCAAATGAACTAACATTAAATAACATGTCAGAAAAAGATCAAATGGCTGCAGATATTACAGGTGTGGATTTGATGATACAGGCAGGGTATAACCCTCTTGCAATGATTGTAGTGCTTGGGAAAATGCCCGGCAGCACACTCGATCTTTTAAAAGGTCAGCCAAACAACTTTAAAAGAACAATGTACATATACGACTATCTGGCATACAATTACCCGTCTAAAGTAAAGGCTGGCTACAATTGTCAGGAATACAGAAACTTTTTGGCATACATTCAGCCTACCCTTGATGAAAGAAATTCAGACAGCAAAAAACTTTCAAAATGGGAAAAAGAACAAGCAAAATTAAAAAAAGAAAGAGCAAAACAGATAGCAAAATATAAAGCTACAGGCGGTCTAAACGGCTGGGATGCTTCTTACACTATTTTGAAAAATCTGGCAGAGAGTGCCGAAACAAAATAATTGTATTATTAAACTTGAAACGCAAAGATATTAAATTCACCAGAGAATACAAATATCTTTGCGTTTTCACTACAACAGTAAAAAAGAAAGGTAAATATGTCTGATACAATAAAAACAATTAACTGTCCTGCCTGTAAAGAAGAGATGACAAAAATATTTATGAGTGAAGGTGCTGCAAATATTGATGTTTGCCTCAACGGGTGTGGCGGAATATTTTTTGATAATCGAGAATTAAAAAAATTTGACGAGAATTCCGAAAGCATTGATGAATTAAAACAGGCAATCGAAGGTAAAAATTTCAAAAAAACAGATGAAGCTCAAACAAGAATTTGCCCTTTATGTAACACTCCGATGGTCAAAAACTCCGTCAGTACAAAGGGAAATATCATTATAGATGAGTGCTACAATTGCGGATCAAAATTTTTTGATCACGGAGAATTAACGAAAATGCGAGAAGAGTTCCCCACGGAACAAGATAGACGCCAAGCCTTATTAGCAGATACATATAACGAAGTAGGACTCAAAATTGATCAACTGGAAATACAAAATACAATAAATCATACACAGCGTTCAAAATTTTTAAAATTTTTGGATAGATTGTTTTTTTAAAAAGTAAGGAATAAAAATGACAGACACAGATAAAACGCTCGCTTGCCCTGCTTGCGGTTGCGAAATGACAAAGATTTTTATTAATGAAAAAGGTATAAACGTTGATGTTTGCTCAAATAATTGCGGCGGTATATTCTTCGATTGTAAAGAACTCCAGCAATGCAGTTATGGTAATGAAGGAATTTTAGAAATAAAACAGCAAAAAAGAGACAAAAATTTTATGCCTGTAGATGAATCTCAGACAAGAATATGCCCTTCATGCGGAACTCCAATGGTTAAAACAAAGTCTTTTGGAATACAAATAGATACTTGTTACAACTGCGGCGGAGTTTTTCTGGACAATAACGAGTTTGAAAAAATTCAAGAACATATATCAAAAGGTAAAAACAAACCAAAACCGCAAATAAATCAAAGCCAAAATATTGATTTACATAAATTTTGCAAAGATGCGATAGATGAAGAAAACCGTATTAAGTCCTTTTCAAAAATTGTTGACATATTAACAAGAAACTGCACGGTAAATCCCAGATTTTTTAGATAGTTTTTTTAAGTTCATTTAACTTTTCCAAACTGTCGCTTTCAAAATAAATTCTCAAAAGCGGCTCTGTTCCGCTTGGTCTGACAAGCATCCAGCTTTTACCATCGTCAAAGTATAATTTCACACCATCTTTTGTATTGATGTCTTTAACCTTAAAATCCCCAACAGAATTTTTATTTTTATATTCTTCAAGGATTTTGCTTATTTCATCAAAATTTTCTAATCGTTTATCAATTCTATCATTATAAAACTTGCACCCTACAAAATCATACAAAGACCTTTGTAACTCAACAAGCGATTTGTTTTCAAAGGCCATTACCTCCAGGATTAAAAGATTTGCAAGGATTCCGTCCTTTTCCGGAATATGTCCCTGAATACTTAAACCGCCGGATTCTTCACCGCCAATAATAGGATTATACTTACGCATCGCCTCACCTACATGCTTAAACCCAACAGCAGTTTCAATTACTTCAACATTAAGTTTTTCCGCAACTTCATTCAACAAAGAGCTTGCTCCGACAGTCTTTACAAGAGGACCTTTAAATCCTTTATTTTTTATCAAATGAATTAAAAGAATCGCAATAATTTCATTTGGTGAAACATACTCTCCGTTTTCATTAATTACCCCAAACCTATCAGAATCTCCGTCATTTGCAAAACCAACAGAATTAGAAGTCTGTTTAACTTTTTCAATAAGTTCCTTCAAATATTTTGGTTTAGGCTCGGGCATTCCACCACCGAAATTGACATCATGGAACATATGTAAACTTTCATATTTTATTCCGTGAATATCCAAAAGCTTATCAAAATAACCGATACTTGCAGCATAAAGTCCATCAAAAATAATATTTTTATCTAACTTTTTAATTTTTTCAAAATCAATAATTTTTTCTATATGCTTAAAATAATCAGGCTTAAAATTATACCTTTGAACAGTTCCCTTACCCACTTCGTGAAACGGCACGTATAAATTAATCATAAGTTCATCTGTTATTTGTGAAGTTGCAGGCCCTGCATAGTCAGGAATAAACTTTATCCCCAAATATTCAGGCGGATTGTGTGAAGCCGTAAACATGACAGCACAAGCATTTAAATGCTTCGCACTATAAGCAAGAATAGGCGTTGGAAGAACTTTATCACTCAGTAGAATATTAAAACCGTATCCCGCAAGCTGATTAGCAGTTTGTAAGGCAAATTCCTCCGCCTTATTTCTCGGGTCAAAACCAATAATTATTTGTTTATGCAGCCCAAAATTATCAAATACATACTTGCCTATTGCCTTCGTAACTCTTTCAACATTTTCGCTGTTAAAATCTTTTCCTACAACAGCTCTCCAGCCGTCAGTTCCAAACTTTATACTATCCATATTGCCTCAACATTTCCTATTTGATATAATAATCATATTAGAAATAAGGATTAATCGCAAATGTTAAATTTTGAAACAGTAAAATCAATTGCATATTTGGGGCCTCAAGCATCATTTACAGAAATGGCAAAAGATCATTTTTGTGACAAATTTAACATAAACGCTTACCCAACTCCTTTAACAACAATAAGACAAGTTGTTGAATATGTTGACAATAACCCTGATACACTGGGAGTTTTGGCGGTAGAAAATTCGATTGAAGGAACCGTAAGAGAGTCGTTAGATAACTTAATGCAAACTAAAAATCCAAATATAAAAATTTTGGCAGAATATTATATGCCCATAAATCATTGTCTATTGGCCCGCACCACCGAATTTTATTCAATCACTGGCCTAATTTCACACCCACAGGCTCTTGCTCAATGCCAAAACTTCATACACAACGAAATGCCTTTTAATGTTAATATAATAGAAGCACCAAGCACTGCAGAAGCTGCCAGAAGTTTGCAAAATTATAATCTTACATACGCCTCAATCGGAAGTAAAAAAACTGCAGAAACATACAATCTAAACATTTTAAAAGAAAATATAAATGACGATAAAACAAATCAAACAAGGTTTATTCTGATAGGCGACTTTGAAACCGAAGAAACGGGGAATGACAAAACATCAATAGCATTTTCAACAGAAAACAAACCCGGAGCACTATTGAGTATCCTGGAAATATTTATGCAAAATAATATAAATCTTTCGTACATCGCATCAAGACCTTCAAAAAATAATTTTGGAGATTATATATTTATAGTGAATTTTGATGGGCATATTCGCAATCCTAAAATTATGGACACAATTACACAAATAAAAGAAAAAATAACTTTTATGAGATTTTTGGGCTCATATAAAAAAAGTAAAGCTATTGTTCTTCAACCGTAACAAATGCTATAGCCTTTGTTCTATCATGTGACAAGCTCAATTGAAATTTGTAGTTTTTACCCAAATCTTTTAAAATTCTCACCTGTGGACACTTGTTTTCGTTATGAAATATTTCAATTTCATCAAATTGAATTCCCTTAACATCCAATGCGGTCAAAGCCTTAATTACAGCCTCTTTAGCACAAAATCTTGCCGCGAAATGACTCTCGGGTTTTGAAAACCTATAACAATATTCCCTCTCTAATTGAGTAAAAACCCGATTAATAAAATCTTCTGATTTATCTTTAAACCTTGAAATGTCTTCGATATCAACACCAACTGCCATAGGAAAATATTACCACAAGATTGACGGATTTTGCAAACGTATGTTATAATTAGTTATTCAAACGCCTTTTTAAATATACATCTTTCATTAAATTAGCCAGAAAGGGAACTTATGACTAATTCGATGATACCGTATTCTTTCATCCCGGGCACCAAGGCCAAAGCAAGTGAAGTTAATGCAAATTTTATTGCTCTGGCTGATAAAATCGATGCGAACAAATCAATTTGCACTGAAGACATTTCAGATATTAATACTACACTTTCAACAAAAGCTGACAAAACGGAATTAATCAATGAACACACAATTACCAGTGCAGACACTGATTTAGATGATTATACAACAAAAGGAACATATATATTTTCATCGTTGTACACTCCGGTTAACATTCCCAAAGGGACATCCGGAATGCTTGTTGTTACAGGAGATACAGAATCAACAATCAAGCAAATTTGGTACTGTGACGGAGAAAACCCTGAAATATACACAAGAGATTATACAAACTCTACTTGGGGCACTTGGTATTCAGCTCTTGGTTTAAGCGATATAGAAAACCCCGGATACTTAAAATTGCCAAACGGAATCATAATCCAATGGGGTGCAGAAACTGCTTCTGAAATAACATATCCGCTGGCCTACACCACATTTGCTTGCCCTGTTTTTTGTAAAGACGGCTGGTCAGAAAGTCTTACAAGAAGTGATACCGGTATAAGCAATCAATCACTAACAGGTTTTGATATAGGAAGTTTAGGCTTGTTTCACAGTATGAACTGGATTGTTATCGGATATTAGAGGAGGAAAAATGAAATACTACGGTACAAAAAATAATCTCGACTACGGATTTTATGAAGAAAATTTTGAAAATGCAATCGAAATCACAGATGAATATTGGAAAAATCTCTTAAATGAACAAAGTAAAGGTAAAATAATTATCCACTATGACAACAAAGTACTCGCAGTCGATAAAAAAGAATATTCAAAAGAAAACAACAAGTGGATAAAACTAAGTGAAGAAGAAGCAAAAGTTAAACAGCTTAAAATAGAAAATGCAATAAAAGCCGCTGAAATTCAAAATGAACTTGAAGAAATAGACAAAAAGCGGATAAGAGCCCTTGCAGAACCTTCACTAAAAGATGAAAACACAACTTGGCTTGAATATTACAATCAAAAAGTAATACAATTAAGAGAAGAGTTAAGTGCAGTTACCGAATAAACCTGAAAAGACCGATAATTTATCTTATCGGTCTTTTTATTTTTAAGAAAAATAATCTTTCATCATTTTTTGAATAAAATCATTAAATTCTTTTGCGGCAGCCCGAACTCTTCCACGATCAAAATAAGAGTCAAGAGATTTTCTAAAATTATCTTCTCCAATCTTTTCAGAAACCTTACTCTTATAAATTAGAATTTCATCTGCTGCATAATCCTTATAAGTTTGATTAACAACCATTTCTTTGTCAGTCATGCCTGCAATTTTTTTACTCAATTTTGCTAAATATGTATACATAGGCAAATGAGCATCATCCATTTTGAGCGGATACCCGTTGACAAAAATCCACTTAGAACCTGCGACTTGAGTTGATTCAAGATTAAGAACATTTTTCCCTTGCGAATTTATTAAACTAAGTTCTGTTTTCGGCATTTTTTTGAGTATATTTAAAAATTCATCTAAATCTTTTCCGTTATAATCATCACTCAAAACCATCGAAAGATTATTTGATATAGCCTTTCCGTAGGGGCTTTTTCTGGCAAATTTCACGTTGCCGATATTTCGTATTCCTGTAAAACTTATATTATTTATCTTGTCCATATAACTTTGTAAAACCCGTAAAAAAATTTTTTGCTCATGTTATAATAATTTTACGAAAGTTAATAATATTGGAGATAATAATTTATGTCAGAATTAAGAGAGGAATTTATTGAACAGGCAAAACATTTAACGCGTAATGCAGAAGTTTTACCTGGCGGAATAGAAGAGTTGGCAGCTAAATTACAACACTCACATGATACAAATAAGCCATTACGTATAAAATTGGGGATGGATCCGACAAGACCTGACCTTCACCTTGGTCATACCGTTGTAATGAGGAAATTGAAAGAATTTCAAAATCTTGGTCACAAAATTGTGTTGATTGTTGGTGGTGCAACAGCTATGGTTGGAGATCCATCAGGCAAATCCGAAACTCGCCCTGCGTTAACAAAGGAACAAGTGGAAGAGAATGCGAAATCTTACTTTGATCAAATGTCAAAAGTCTTGGATGTATCCGAGGCAGAAGTTGTCAATAACGCTGATTGGCTTCATAAAATGACATTTACTGATCTTCTTAAACTTGCATCACAAGTTACGGTTGCACAAATGATGACAAGAGACGATTTTGCAAAACGTTACAGTGAAGGTAAACCAATCGCCATACATGAATTTTTCTACCCTTTAATGCAAGCATACGATTCTGTAGAAATAGATTCTGACATAGAACTTGGCGGAACAGATCAGAGATTTAACACCCTTCTCGGAAGAGATATTCAAGCAGCTTACGGTAAGAAATACCCTCAACTTGTAATGCTCTTACCGCTTTTAGAAGGGACAGACGGCATTGTTAAAATGTCAAAAACATATCCGGAACATTGTATATCTTTAACAGACAGTGAAGTTGATATGTTTGGGAAATTAATGAGTATTCCTGACAATATGATATCAAGATATTTCAGCCTTCTGACTGACGTCACAAAAGAAGAACTTGAAACAATTGACAAACAAATCGCTGACAATTCAGTCAATCCGCGTGATATAAAAATGAAACTTGCATATACAATTACATCCGAATACCACGGAGAACAGGGGGCTAAAAGAGCTCAAGATGCCTTCATAAACGTCGTCTCGAATAAAGGTATTCCGGATAATATCGAAGAAGTTTCCGGAATGAACGGAAAGTCAGTACTTGATGTATTGGTTGAACTGAATTTTACCGCAAGCAAAGGTGAAGCAAAACGCCTAATCCAAGGCGGAGGGGTGAAAGTCGACGGTGAAAAAATTACCGATACAGCCTATGTATTTAACTTTAACGAAAGCGTAATATTACAGGCAGGTAAGAGAAAGTTCGCTAAATTAATCTAATTTGGCCTCCGATTTCAAAAAAGGATTTTTAATATAGGTTAAAATTACAATGTTTAAAATAATTAAACGCGGAATAACAAAAGTAAAAGAAGACATACAGGTAATCTACGATAAAGACCCTGCTGCCGAAAATTTACTTGAAGTTATATTGTGTTACCCCGGTCTTCACGCACTTATAGCATACAGATTTGCACATAGGCTCTACAAGTGGCACATTCCGCTTATCCCAAGAATTATATCTTATATAACAAGGATTATCACAGGTATTGAAATTCATCCTGCCGCTAAAATCGGCAGAAGATTTTTCATAGACCACGGAGAGGGTGTTGTAATAGGGGCTACAACCATAATTGGCGATGACGTTTTGATATATCAGCAGGTTACATTGGGCGGCACCGGGAAAGAACACGGCAAACGACATCCAACACTTGGGAATGGAGTAATCGTCGGAGCCGGAGCAAAAGTTTTGGGAAACATAACTTTAGGCGATTATGTCAGGGTCGGCGCAGGCTCTGTTGTAGTTGATGATGTCCCTGAATATTCAACAGTTATAGGGGTTCCAGGCAGAGTTGTTCATAGAAAAATTAAAGACAAAAACGGTGTTCTAATGCACAACAGAATCCCCGATCCGGTGAAATGTGAGCTTAACAGATTAAAATACGAAGTAATAGAATTAAAAGAAAAAATTGAAAAATTAAATAAATAAAGGAGGTTGCAAAAATGTACCATATCTATACATTAAAAGATCGTTCAGAATTTTCAAAAACTCTGGTTGCAGAAACTAAAGATTATGATGAAGCATTAGAAAAAGCCGAAAAAGCGATAAAAGGCAAAGAAGGTTATAGCTACGTAGTTGAAGAAACAGACGGCTCTATGAACAGCTACGGAGAATTAATCGCAACAGTAGTTGCCGAAGGTTCATAATTTTTTTAAACTTCCAAATATTTCTAACAAAATTCTTTATAGTACTTTTTTTTTATGCTAAATTTATTTTATAAGGAGATTAAGGATGAAGGCTGTAGTATTTGATGAAGGATTAAAGTTAGTTAACGATTATAAAAAACCTGTTCCGCAAAAAGGAGAAGCACTTGTACGTGTAACGCTGGCAGGAATTTGTAATACCGATTACGAAATTACAAAAGGATATATGGGCTATAAAGGGATTTTAGGGCACGAAGCTGTTGGGGTTGTCGAAGAAATTAACGATGAAGACCAATCTCTTTTGGGTAAACGTGTAGTTCCTGAAATCAGCTATGGGTGTAAAAAACCTGATTGCCCTTATTGTGCAGAAAAACTTTATCGCCATTGTCCGGATCGCCATACTTTAGGGATTTGGAGAAAGGACGGAGTATTTGCACAGTATTTCACAATGCCTTTGGAAGTCCTCTTTGAAGTTCCTGATAATGTTCCTGATAAACAGGCTGTTTTTGTAGAACCTCTTGCTGCAGCTTGTGAAATCACAGAACAGTTACATATAAAACCTTTCCAAAAAGTTATAATCCTAGGAGACGGGAAATTGGGGCTTATTACTGCTTTAGCTCTTAACGCACAGAATTATGATGTTACATTAGTCGGTAAACATCAAAATAAACTTGATATTGCCAGTGCTCAAGGGGTAAAAACAAAGCTTTTAAATGATTTGAAGGTTGAAAAAATTTATGATGTAGTAGTCGAAGCAACAGGTTCTGTTTCAGGATTTGAAACATCTCTTGCATTGACCAAACCCCGTGGAGTTCTGGTTTTAAAAAGCACAGTTGCAGCGTCAAAAGAATTCAATCTTGCACCTATAGTAATTGATGAAATAACTGTTTTAGGTTCAAGATGCGGTCAATTCGGGCCTGCTTTAAGGCTTTTGAAATCAGGGAAAATAGATTTTTCTCCTCTTATTTCGGCAACATATAAAGCTGATGATGCTATTGAAGCTTTTGAAAAAAACAAGGAAAAAGAAACGTTAAAAGTTCTTATTGAATTTGATAAATAAACTTGTTTCCAGTAATATTAAATTATGGCAAACTTTGATGACAGCAGAATTTCAATACTTGATAAATATATCTTAAGGCAGATAATTGAGATGTTTATCATGGGTGTTTGCGTTTTTACGTCAATCATATTTGCATCAGACACTTTTATTACACTTATAAAGCAGATTTCGTTGTTTGGAATTCCTTTCAAAGTAGCTTTGATGATGATTATTTTAAACTTGCCACAAGTAATTGTTATGACAATACCAATGGGTGTTTTGCTTGCAACCGTTATGACTTTAAACGGTTTGAGTTTAAAATCTGAAATTACTGTCATGCGAGCTTGCGGAATAGGTCTGAATAGAATTGCAAAACCTATATTTATTTTTGCATTTATCATGTCTATATGCAGTTTTGTCATAAATGAAAGTATTGTACCTATTATGACAAAACAGTCAAAAGATCTTGCTTTATGGTCTTTGGGACAGAAAAATATTCCTGAAGGCAAACAGAATTTTGTCTTCAAAGAATTAAATGACGGAAAAAGTTTAAAACGACTCTTTTATGTTGGTTTTTGTGAAGATAAGGTTTTACATAATATTACTGTTCTTGATACCGCAAAACAAGGTACTATACAAGTTTTGCAAGCAGATGAAGGCAAAACCTCCCCTGAAGGCTGGGAATTTGAAAAAGGAGCTGTGTACACCGTTGGGGATGACGGCAAGATATTGAATACAACTTTATTTGATAAATCGATTATAAAATTTGGACTTGATATGTCCAAAGAATTAAACAAAAACGTTGCAAAGGAAATGAATTTTACTCAACTAATAAATTATATCAGGCATAATCACATTAATGACGAACAAAAAAATGTCATACACATAGAACTTTATGACAAACTCGCACTTCCCCTAACAACAATTGCACTTGTTTTGATAGGAGTTCCGCTTGCAATAACACCACCTAGAGTTCGTTATAACAGAGGATTTTTGTTCAGTATTTTGATAATTTTTGCATATTATCTAATCAGGGCACTCTCAATATCTTTTGGGGAAGCCGGTACTTTGCAGCCATTTTTGGCAGCGTGGATGCCAAATATTGTACTTACTTTAGTTGGTGTAATTCTTTATTACAAAAAAGTTTATACAATAGAGTGACAAATTTTATAATTTACAGGTTTTAGGAAAACTTGAAATGAACAATAATTTATTTCAGACAAATTTTAATAAAAGATTAAATGACTACGATTTGAATATTTTAAATGACAACTCATTTAAAGACCTTGACGACAAAACCCTAAAACTTGAATGCCTCATAGCAGAAAAAGAAGAAGCTTTGGATGCTCTAAATTCAAAAATAAAAGGGGCAGAACTTTTAGGCAAACTTTTAGATGTAATGGATTTGAAAATCAGGGCCAAGCGTATAGAAAACGAACTTGTCCAATTAAGGGAAGAATATTCAAAACGGAATATTACAGAAAAACTTACCGATGTAATTACCCCTAAAAAAAAGAAGGTTAAACTTTCCCCCATTCATCGTCTTGCACGTTTTGTATCAAGAAAAATTATTGCACGTATGTCTAAAAAAGTTCAATCAATTTTGGACATGAGCGATTCTCTGGAAACATTAACAAGTATTAACGAAAATGTGGATGAATTGATTGCAATGAAAGTTCCTTACGGAGAGACAAAAGCAAATTACGAAAAATTAACCAATTATCTTTATCGGGCCAACCGTATTCACTCCGAAATAAACAAAAAAATGCAAAAACTTTAATCCCTCCCCGCAAATAAATTAGCTAAATAATCCAAAATTTCTCCACCCTTGCAAAACTGCTTGCTAAAGAGTTATTTTTGTCATAAAATTTTTTTATAAATAATCGAATAGCCTTAAGGAGATATTATGAACGAGCTTTTGAAAAAATCAGCCACGGAACAAAGCAAAGCTTTAAAAAATAAAGAAATTTCAGCTGTAGAATTAACCAATGCTGCATTTGCAAGAATTGACGAACTCGATGAAAAATTGGGGGCATTTAATTCATTGACTAAAGAAATTGCATTAAATACAGCTAAAAAAGTCGACGAGAAAATTGCAAAAGGCGAGGAATTACCTCTTCTTGCAGGTATCCCTCTTGCTTTAAAAGATAACATGAATTTGAAAGGTTCTAAAACAACAGCATCTTCTAAAATTCTGGAAAACTTTGTTTCACCTTTCAACGCAACTATAACCGAAAAATTGTTAGGAAACCTGGTTCCTATCGTTGGAAAAGCGAATTTAGATGAATTTGCAATGGGTTCATCCAACGAAAATTCAGCTTTCAAAAAAGTTCACAACCCTTGGGATTTAAAGAAAGTTCCGGGCGGTTCATCAGGCGGATCAGCAGCATCTGTTGCAGCTTGCGAAGCAACTTTAGCTCTTGGATCTGATACCGGTGGGTCAATAAGACTTCCTGCATCTTTCTGCGGAATTGTAGGGATGAAACCAACTTATGGCCGCGTTTCAAGATATGGATTAATTGCATTTGCATCTTCTCTTGATCAGATCGGGCCGTTTGCCAGAACTGTTGAAGATGCGGCAAATTTATTGGAAGTAATCTCAGGACATGACCCTAAAGACAGTACTTCTTTAAACTTGCCTGTTGAGCACTATGCAGCTAACTTAAACAACGATATTAAAGGAATGAAAGTCGGAGTTATAAAAGAACTTATGACTGAAGGGCTATCAGAAGATGTTCAAAAGGCCGTTGAAAGAGCCATTGAAGATTACAAAAAACTTGGAGCCGAAATTGTTGAAATTTCACTACCAAACTTAAAACACTCAATCGGTATTTACTATATCTTGGCAACTGCTGAATGTTCTTCCAATTTGGCACGCTTTGATGGTGTAAAATATGGATACAGAACACCCGATGCCAAAAACCTTATGGAAATGTACACAAAAACTCGTGCAGAAGGATTTGGACCTGAAGTTAAACGTCGTATAATGCTTGGAACTTACGCTTTATCATCAGGATACTATGATGCATATTATAAGAAAGCACAACAGATGAGAGCTTTAGTTACTCAAGACTTTGTTGAAGCATTTAAGAAAGCTGATATTTTAATTTCACCAACATGCCCGAATACAGCATTCGAACTCGGTGCAAAAGCATCAGATCCTCTTGCAATGTACTTGACAGATATCGCAACAATTTCTGCAAACTTGGCAGGTATTCCGGGATTGAGCGTTCCTGCAGGATTTGACAAAGACGGTATGCCAATCGGTCTTCAAATTCTGGCTCCGCAGCTGCAAGAAAGCAGATTGTTTAACGCAGCTCATAAATTTGAAAGAGCAAATGATTATTACCTAAAATTGGCTAATATATAATTAATGTTAAAATATGCTTTAAAATAAAAAAGACGGTTTTTTATAACCGTTTTTTTTATTTGTAATAATTATTTATATCTTGGATTATACGCTGATACTCATACGCAAGTATCGCAGCCATTTCTATATTACCCTGCTTTCTTGCAAGTTGGACTTGCTGCAATTTTAAATTTGCATTACGTTTTAAGTCAGTTAAATTTTTTGGCTGCTTGATTTGATTGCTCAAATATTGCTGAGCAGCATCATAATTTTGAGTTGAGATATTACTATTTTGTGGAACGTTTTTAATCAAAGATTATCTCCTTTTGATCAAAAAAATTTTTTCTACACCTATGTACTTACAAAAACAAAAATGATACAAAAATTGCTAAATTTAAATGATTAATTACAAAAAATTTTACTTTTACAAAAAAAACGACCTCATTTGTTTTGAGGTCGTTTTTAGACTATGACTTTAGAAATAGTTATTCTTTAGTATATTCGGCGTCAATTACATCATCATCACCTTTGTCTTTTTTATCAGTTTCTGATGATGCACTTTCACTTGAAGCAGTTGATTGTTCTTCTTTTTGAACAGCTTCGTATGCTTTTTGCGAGATGCTGAACATTGTTTGCTGCAATTCGTCTGACAATTTTTTCAACTCTTCAGTCGGTTTGTTTTCATCCAAAGCTTTTTGAAGAGCTGCTTTTTGTTCATCTAATTTTGACTTATCTGCAGCATCAATTTTGCCTTCAAAATCTTTTTCAATTCTTTCAGCAGAACCGATCAAGCTTGTAGCATTGTTTTTAATCTCAGCTTCTTCTTTTTTCTTCTTATCTTCAGCGGCATTTGCTTCAGCTTCTTTAACCATTTTATCAATGTCAGCTTCTGAAAGGTTAGAAGAATTTGTAATAGTAATTTTTTGTTCTTTATTTGTAGCTTTATCCTTAGCTGAAACGTTTACAATACCGTTAGCATCGATATCAAATGTAACTTCAATTTGAGGCAACCCTCTCATTGCAGGTGGGATACCATCAAGTCTAAACATACCTAAAGACTTGTTATCTTTAGCCATTGGTCTTTCACCTTGAAGAACATGAATATCAACAGCTGTCTGATTATTTTCTGCAGTTGAGAAGACTTGAGATTTAGAAACAGGAATTGTAGTGTTTCTAGGAACCAACGGAGTCATTACTCCACCTAAAGTTTCGATACCCAGTGTCAACGGAGTTACATCCAAAAGCACGATATCTTTAACTTCACCGGCTAATACACCTGCCTGAATTGCTGCACCTACTGCAACTACTTCATCAGGGTTAACTGATTGGTTAGGTTCTTTTCCTGTATATTCTTTTACCAATTGTTGTACGGCAGGGATTCTTGTTGAACCACCAACTAATACAACTTCGTTGATATCAGATTTTGAAATACCTGCATCTTTCAATGCATTTTCTACAGGTGTTTTACATCTGTTTAACAAATCACGGCAAAGGTCTTCAAACTTAGCTCTTGTTAAGTTCAAATCTAAGTGTTTTGGGCCGTTTGCATCAGCTGTGATAAACGGAAGGTTGATATTTGTTTCCATTACTGAAGACAATTCGCATTTTGCTTTTTCAGCGGCTTCCTTAACACGCTGCATTGCCTGTTTGTCCCCGCGAAGATCAATACCTTCTTGTTTTTTGAATTCATCACAAATCCAATCCATAACTTTTTGGTCAAAATCGTCACCACCTAAGTGTGTATCACCTGATGTTGAAAGCACTTCATGAACGCCATCACCAATTTCAAGGATAGAGACATCGAATGTACCACCACCTAAGTCAAATACCAAAACTTTTTCAGACTTTTCTTTTTCAAGTCCGTAAGCCAATGCGGCTGCTGTAGGTTCGTTTACGATACGTAATACGTCCAATCCGGCAATTCTTCCGGCATCCTTTGTAGCCTGTCTTTGAGCATCGTTAAAATATGCAGGAACAGTAATTACTGCAGATGTAACTTTTTCTCCCAAATAGTTTGAAGCATCATCTGCAAGTTTTCTTAATATCATTGCAGAAATTTCTTGAGGGGTGTAATCTTTTCCGTCAATGTTTACTTTGTAGTCTTCACCCATATGTCTTTTAATAGACGCAATAGTTTTATCAGGGTTTAATATAGCTTGACGTTTTGCCAGCTGACCTACCAATTTTTCACCTGTTTTAGAAAAACCAACAATAGAAGGGGTTGTTCTTGAACCTTCGGCGTTAGCGATAACGGTTGGTTTACCACCTTCCATGACGGCTACGACAGAGTTTGTTGTACCTAAGTCGATACCAATTGTTTTAGCCATAATTAATTATCTCCTTTACTAATCATTAACATTCCATTAATTATATTCATGTTATAACACTTATTTTTTTAAATCTTAAAAAAATAAACAAAAAATTAATATTTCCTCAACCAGAAATCATCAAAAAAATGAAGATATTAAACATAAAAAAAATTTAAAGTTTTAATTAGCAGATAAACATTTTTACAAATTAGTCTGAAAAAAAGCGGGGGACCAGCCCGCTTTTTTTATTCGGTAATTTCCGCCCCAGCTCCTGTTGTCTGTCCAGGCATACAAACTCCGAATTGACAATTTGAATTATAATCAGATTCACCCTGTGCAGATTCCGTATTTATTAGCTCGTCATAATAAGGTTTTATATATTTGGGTTGGAACGCATCCGTTTTTTGTAGATCTTCTAAATAATCCGGATCATACTTCTCATCCAGCGGAGGTGACTCCCAGTTGGGTGTATAATTTGCACTACAAGCTCCACCGGTAATGCTACAAACTGCAAATACCGGAACTGTAAAACAAAATAAGCTTATTATTAATATTATATTTTTCATTTTTACCAGCCTTTCAATATATTCTACTTTTTTAGCTTAAGCGATAATGCAAAATTTTTCATTGCCCGAAAGTAGCAAAAAATATTTTTACATATTTTATTTAAAACAGGAAACAAAAAGGAGTTTAGAAAATGATGAACAACGTAAGCTTTCAAGGGCATACAAATTTAATGTTTAGCCCTAATAAATTTAGAGAAATTGCAGAGATAACTGAACGAAGATCCAGAAATCTAAGACCGGACAACAAATGTATTATTCGCAATGGTCAAATATACACAGCACAAACATATGCTGATAATATATTAGTTTTCCTAAGAAATGAAGAAGGGGGGATATTAAAATTTATTCCTACTAATGCTGAAATGAAAAATAAACTTGCTGAATTAAATAAAGCTTTGGACGACATGTTAGCAACATCTAAAGCAAAATTAACTGCTTGGATTATTGGTGGCAGCAAAATTGACTCCAAAAACGGTGAAAATACAATAATAACATTAAACAAAGTAGCAAACGTGCTTTGTGATAGACAAGATATTGATACATCTATTCTTGTAGGAACTAAAGATTTTAAAGATAAAAATCTTATCTTCCATTCTTTAAAAGACAATCTTGAATTGACTATTGAAGCTCCTAAAGGAAGTAAGCCTGAAGATATATTTGAAATTGTCGAAACAAATAAAACAGATATTACTTAAATTTTTTACGACTTTCTTTTTCTAAAACTTCAGAAAATGGTATGATAGGCTCCATCTTGTAACCACAGTCTTCAGATAAAGCTCCACCCATGGAAAACAGTTCTTCTTGCGGGTATCTCCTGCAAATTCCAGGACGGGTTTTGTGTATTTTACATTTGTGTGTTACAGGATCAAGGTTTTGACATTCAAATATTAAACCGATATCATCCTTGCCTATAATTTTTAAATAGGTATAAAACCTGTGTAAATATTGGAGTTTTTCAAACTCTTTTTCATCCTGAACTACATGCTTGTAGTGTTTTACATATATTTGAGTACAACACTTTCCGCAAGCTTTGCATTTTCCGGTTCTATAATATTTACGTCTTAATACTTTTGATAAGAAGAACTTTTTTAATTCCTTAAGCATATCTACATAATATCATAAAGTTTTGTAAACATTTTAATAGCTTATGGCAAATCTAAAAATTCAGGATAATTATAAACAATGTAAAAAGGAAATAATCATAATTACTATAACATAACCAAAATAACCAACCTTGACCTCAAACGAGGTCTTTTTTTTGTCCCTAAAAAGTATTTCTTTCTACAAATAGGATTATTGATTATCCCAGTAATTGCAGGGCACTTAATTTATCATTAATCTCTGTCATTAAATTAACATCATCCGTTTGACGTGCATAATTTTGGGCCTTAGTAAGCAAACCTTTAGCTTTTTCCACATTGCTGTATTCAACCATTATATCAGCTGCTTTTGAATAATTTTGTGCAACTTTTAATGGAGATTCAGCATCTGCGTAGTGTTGAACAGCTTTTGAATAAGATCTTAGTGCCTTTTGAGATTCGCCAAATCTTTCATAAGCATTACCAAGACTTGATGATACAAATCCTTTTATCTTAGAATTCTCTGTTTGAGAAGCAAGATCATCTGCTACAGAGTAATAAGTTAATGCCTCATCATCGTACATATCTGTATAAATATTGCCCATTTTAGTTAAAGATGTAGACTGTGCAGCAAGATTTTCAGCCTCGCCGGCAAAAGATATTGAATTAAAATAATGATCAAGAGCCGGTTTAATCTGATTTACATCGTCATAAATTTGTGCCATAGAATAGTGTGCTTTTGTTTTTACGTTATTGTCTTTCGTGTTTTGGATTGAATTGTTATAACTTTTTAGAGCCTGAGCATAAAAGTTATGATCATCATAAATTCTGCCTACTTCATAATAAATTTTCGATTTTGTTTCATTATCACCAACTTCATCAGCTCTCACCATAGCTTTTTGAAAAGTTTGAATAGCCTTTTCAGGTTCGTTTGCGTATGCTAATTTTTTAGACTGAATAAAAAGAGATTTCAATTCTTTATCTTGTGGGATTAAAGAAACAACTTTTGAATCTGTTTCAATCTCCTGTTGAACAGGTTCTGATACTGTATCTTGAACAGTTGTTTTGCTTTCGGCCTTTTCTTGTTTGTTCGTACTTCCTTCGGGGAATTTAACTAAGAATTGCGGATTTATTTCATTTTCATCATATTTAAAATCAATCTGTTGTAAAAATAGTGCATCAACCCAATTTTCAACAACTTTTGACTCTTTGTTTAGGGTTTTTGAAATATAGTCATCAAGAATAGTTGAAGCATTTTTTAAATTGGATTTAATTAATTTTGTATTAGGGTTATCTTTTTTTACCTGTGATTCAATAAGCGACAAATAACCGTTTACTTCCTCTTTCAAATCATCAGGTGTTCCGATTGCTATTGCCGTGTTATTAAAATCTTTTAGAATTTGTGCAATATTTATAACCGCACTGCGATTTTGAGCTGTATTTTGTGAAACAGGCTGAGTTTGAACGGTCTGCTGAGTATTTCTTTGTTGAACTTGGCTTTGGATTTGAGACCGCATTTGACGCCAATCAACTTGTTCTCCGCTGTTTTTTTGATAGGCAGGGGTATAGGAAGGTTTTCTTTGTTCTGTATATTGAAGGCCGCGACTTTTTGAATCGCCATCAGCTTGCTTTTCACGCTGAGCTGAAGACGTATTTTGCTCTTCGTCTTGTTTTCTCTTTACAAGACTTCGCCCGTCTTTATTTAAATAAGGCCGTTGAAATATTCCGTTTAACACAAATTCTACCCTCTGGTATTCTCACTATATACCAAAACCTGCTATACTGCGTCATACTTTCGTATGATATCTTCACATTTTATTTAAGGTTTTTTAAAATAAAGTCAAAACATGTGCTATGATATTTGTGCATGGAAAAATTTTTCTTAAAGACATCAGATGGTATAAAAATTGCTGTAAACCACCATAAATCAGGTCATAAAGAATTGGTAATACTAATTCACGGATGGTTTATGACAAAGGACAGCAAGGCTTTTTCTTCTATGGCAAAAGATTTTTCCGAACACTTTGAAGTAATATCTTTCGATTGCAGAGGCCATGGAAAAAGTTCAGGATTTTACACGTTCACAAGCAAAGAAACAATTGATTTAGAAACAGTTGTTAATTATGCAAAAAAGTATTATGAAAAAATTTATCTTATAGGTTTTTCTCTCGGTGGAGCAATAGCTTTAATCCACGGAGCAATTCATTCAGATATAGACAAAATTATAGTTGTTTCAGCCCCATCAGATTTTAGCAAAATTGAAAACCAAATGTGGAAAAAAGAAGCTTGGATTCCTACACTAAAAAAATTTGAACTGAAACGCTGGATATCTGTGAGACCGTCATTAATAATTAGAAAAAAAATTAAACCTATTGAGATAATAGAAAATGTAAAAACACCAACACTATTCATTGCGGGGGTGAAAGATCCTACAGTACACAATTGGCATACTAAAAAGCTTTACGATAAAGCTATTTGTAAAAAACATTTTGAATTATTTAATTCTATCCACGCAGAAGACTTGTATCTTGATGAACCGGAAAAGTTTATAAATACTTGTATCAACTGGCTAAAATAACCATTTCACAATTCTTACAATCAAATTTTAGAGGATATTTTTTACCTTTTTCATCAACAAGAAACAATTTTTTTGGTGATTTACACATGTTAAAAGCATATTTCAAACAATGTTTTGTACGCATTAGCTCCTTTGGAAAAGCTCCACTCTCAGCAGACATTTCACAAACCGTACAACCTGAATTTTCATAAAAACATTTTGCGTATTTGTTGTGTATATTAGCTCTGTAATCAACTTCTGTCTGAGGGAATTTAGAATATTTTAAAGGTTTTTGAAATTCTCTTTTATAATTTTTTAACCTCTCAACCATTAAGTCAGATAATATCCTGCGACGAATTTCATTAATTTGAGAAATAGGCATAAATGGAATTTCATCAAAAATATCTATACTCTCAACATAAAAATCACTATCCCCTGTTTTTTTCAGTTGGCTGACAAAATTTTCTTTCATTTTGTCGGGATTTTTGGCCTTTTCATTTTTTAAAAGATTTATGCTGACAGAATTTTTATCCTCATCAACAACATTCAAAATACTATTTTTGAAAATAAATTTAACCCCTATTTGACGTTTTGTTTTTGAATTCTCCAGTTGTTTTTCAAATTCGCTGTCAAAATTTCGATAAACACTTAATCCTTCAACAATCCCGTCCATTTTGTTAGGGTAGATTTTTCTCCCTTCGACTTTATTTACAAGACAACCAAATCCGTTAAAATACAAGCCGTCTTGCTTTGAAATTTTCCCGCAATCAATCTCAAAATAATCTTTACCGACTTTTGTAATTTTTCCTATTTTTTCTCCTAAAGATTTTGGGCTTTCAAAATTAAAACATCTTCCACGCCCATCTAAAAAGTAGTCAGTAAATCCACGATTAAAACTTTTTCTGACGTCCGGTTCAAAATCGTAAAAAATTCGGCCTGAAGATGTTTTTGACGCAAGCTTGTCAATTTGGTTTCTGTAGTATGCAACAACGTTTTTGACATAATTTTCATCTTTCAAACGTCCTTCTATTTTGAAAGACTTTACCCCTAAATTAATTAATGATTTCAAATGTTTAGATGCATTAAAATCTTTCATGCTCAAGAGGTACTTGTCCTTAGCAATTATATTTCCATTCTCATCAACAAGAGAATATTTTTTACGGCAAGCCTGTGCACACTCTCCTCTGTTTGCAGAACGACCTCCAATATAATAACTGAAATAACACTGACCGCTATATGAAACACACAAAGCCCCATGAACAAACGTCTCAATTTCAGCACTTGTATCTTTACAAATTTGCTCAATCTGCTCCAGAGACAATTCTCTTGCAAGAATAATACGAGAAACGCCCATTTCATCAAAAAATTTAATCTTTTCTAAGAATCTATTATCACACTGAGTACTTGCATGAAGCGGTATAGGAGGAAGTTTCCCTTCAACAGCGAGTTTAAAAATCCCCATATCCTGTACAATAATTGCATCTACTCCAATGTCATAAAGTTTTTGAATTAATTTTTGTGCCTCAATAATCTCATCATCTGTCAAAATTGTATTAACAGTAACATGAACTTTTACATAAAATTTATGTGCATAATCAACAATTTCTTTTATATCCTCTAGTGAATTAGGCACTTTTTTTCGGGCACCAAAATTTTGAGCTCCAATATAAATTGCATCACATCCGCAATTGATTGCAGCTATAGCAGTTTTTTTATCTCTTGCAGGTGCTAGAAGTTCTACAGTTTTCATAGAAATTATTATAAAACAAAGTAATAGTTTTTAGTACAACAATTATGAATTATCTAGATGTCAACATAACCAAGTGATATTAAAATATTTCTAATTTTCAGGATAGTTTTTGTAAATGCTGCAAGCTCATTTTCAGAAATAAACTTTGAAAGTAAAATAATTGCACAATCTTGTGCAGAATTATTTTGCATATAGATTTTATCCCCATAAGAAGTCAATTCATAATATTTAACTTGAATGTCTGAATTTTCGTTTTTCTTAACCGGTTTTATCATTCTGTGTTTAATTAGTTTTGAGATAATTGTCCTTATACAAGACACAGGTCTGGTAAAAATTTTAGCCATTGCTTCTTCATTTAAATGAGGATAATATATTAGAGTTTCTAAAATTGCATATTCTTCCAGTGTGAGTTTATTCGTTTTATCATCTTCAAATAGTTTCTTAGAACAATTATAAAATAATCTTGAAGTTATATCTAACTGAAAAGTTAAACTGTTTATAAAACTAATTTTATTTTTAATACATATCCTCCATAAAATTTTTACGTTAAGGATTTAATAAAATTAAAAAAAAAGTCAAAAAAAAATACCGATAATTATATCGGTATTTTGAAAAATTTAAACAATCTCATTATAAAGGTCTTACAGAGTTTTTATAAATTTCTCTAACGACATCTCTACCGTTTCCTGATGGAGCAATATCAATAAGACCGCTTAATGAAGGTGTTGTATATACTAAATCTGTTAGTCTTTCAACATCAGCATCAGTAAACCCTTCATCTTCTAATTTTTCTTTTACATCGACAGAGAATAACCAATCCTGAACAAGTTTTGCAGCCTTATCAGCTTCTGACGGATCTCCTGATAGACCGGGTGCAATAGGTGCCAAAATTTCTGCCAAAACATGCGGTCTGTCTTTATAAATTGTCTTAATTACAGCAGGCAGAAGAATTGCCAAACCTAATCCGTGTGCTAATTCAGGTTTTATAGCACTCAAAGGATGTTCAAGTGCGTGTGTATAGTGCAACAACCCGTTATCAAAACTTACACCGCCCATCATAGCTGCATAAGCTAAATAATAACGAGCTTCTAAATCTTCAGGATTTGCAATGGCTTTTGGCAAATATTTTGCTACCAATTCAACTACTTGTTTTGCAAGTGATATTGAATAAGGTGATGCAACTGCTGAAGTTGCAGCTTCTACAACGTGGTTAACTGCATCTATTGATACGTATCTTGTTTGTTTAGGTGACAATTTTGTCATCAATTGAGGATCATCAATTGCGAACATTGGGTATATACAATCATAAGCAATTGCAGGTTTGAAGTTCTTTTCAAGATTTGTTACAACCGCAAATCTGTTTGTTTCTGTTCCTGTACCGTGAGTCAAGTTGATTGAAACTATCGGAACAGCCTTTTGTGGAGTGAATGTGAAATCATATAATTCTTCAGCTGTTTTTTCGGGATATTCCAATAAAATTGCAACTGATTTTCCGGCATCTGTTGGAGAACCTCCTCCAATTGCTATTACAGCTTTGGCACCAAATTCTTTTGCAAGTTTTGTCGCATCATTTACATGATGAGTGTTTGGATTTGGAGTAACTTCCGCATAATTTACGTATCCTATACCGTTATCTTTTAAGGCTTTTTCAACGTAATCCCAAGCACCTGTAGCTTTATATGCATTTCTGCCTGACATTACTATTACTTTATCAATTCCTTTTTCTTTTAATACTTTTGCGATGTCATCAATTTTTTTTATGGCACCGACACCAAAATAAACCGTTGTTCTTGTGCGAATTTCTTTAACTTCGTTAATGTTAACATCCTTTTCCCACATGATAAACTCTCCTTTCTTAACTCAATGACATTATAAGTTATGAAAGGTACAATTGCAAGATATGATTTTATCTTTTTATGTTTAAAAATTTTGGGAATATGACAAGACAACAATTACAAAACCGTTTTAAAATATTCAATTGTTTTCATAAGTCCATCACGAACATGCACAACCGGTTCATATCCCAATTTTTCTTTTGCTAAAGTCAAATCAGGACGGCGTTGAGCCGGATCATCCGAAGGTAAAGGTTTATAAATAATTTTTGATTTTGAACCTGTTAAATCTATTATAATTTCAGCCAAATCTTTTATAGTATATTCACCGTCATTGCCAACATTTACAGGACCCATAAAGTCCTCTTTGTTCATCAAGGCAACCATACCATTAACTAAATCGTCGACATAACAAAAAGATCTGGTCTGCAACCCGTCACCGTATATTGTTATATCTTCATTTTTTAGGGCTTGTATGATAAAGTTTGACACTACACGGCCATCATTTTTAGCCATTCTTGGCCCGTAAGTATTAAATATTCGTATAATTCTAATATCAACTTTGTGCTGCCTGTGATAATCCATCATCAAAGCTTCTGCTACACGTTTACCTTCATCATAACAGCTCCTAAGCCCAATTGGATTTACATTACCCCAATAGGTTTCTTTTTGCGGATGAACTGTCGGATCTCCATAAACTTCACTTGTAGATGCCTGCAAAATTCTTGCCTTGGTTTCGTCAGCCAAATCAAGCATGTTCGTCACTCCAAGGACATTAGTTTTAATCGTTTTTATTGCATTATATTGATAATGAATAGGACTTGCAGGACAAGCTAAATTATAAATTTGGTCAACTTCAAGAATAATAGGTTCTATTATGTCATGTCTGATAAGTTCAAATTCTTTATTGTCCATCAGATGTTCAATATTTTTGCGAGAACCGGTAAAGAAATTATCAAGACAAATAACATGGTTCCCTTGCAACAAAAGCTTTTCACACAAATGTGAACCTATAAATCCAGCTCCGCCTGTTACTAAAATATTTTTCATCTGCGTCCTTCCTTCTTATAACTTCTCTTATTTTACCACAAAAAAAAGCTCCCTTTTGTTAAAGAGAGCTTTTTTATAATGTATTTTATGTTTATGCTTCATCCAAAGCTGCAACACCCGGTAATACTTTCCCTTCAATAAATTCTAGAGAAGCACCGCCACCTGTTGAAACGTGTGTGAAATCTTCTGCTTTAAAGTATTTTTTAGCTGCAGAAACTGAATCACCACCACCAATTACAGATACAGCACCATTTTTAGTTGCATCTACAATTGCCTGCAATACCGCTTTTGTTCCTTCTGCAAATTTAGGATTTTCAAATGCACCTACAGGGCCGTTCATCAATATTGTTTTAGAATTTTTGATTACTTCTGCAAATGCTTTTTGGCTTTCTGGGCCGGCATCTACGCCTTCAAAGCCGTCAGGAATTTCATTGATTGCAACGACTTTGTTTGTACCGTTACCTGAAAAATCGTCTGTTACAAGAACATCTGTTGCCATAACAAGTTTAACACCCTTATCAGCAGCTTTTTTCTCTATAGCTTTTGCAACTTCAAGCTGGTCATCTTCACAAATTGAATTACCAATCTTGCCGCCGTTTGCTTTTACAAATGTGTAAGCCATACCTCCGCCAATAATCATGTTATCAACTTTGTCAAGCAAATTTTCTAACACACCAATTTTTGAAGAAACTTTTGCTCCGCCTACAACCGCTGTAAATGGTCTTGTAGGATTATCCAATGCTTGTGACAAACATCTGATTTCTTTTTCCATCAAAAGACCTGCAACTGCCGGTTTCAAAATATGAGCAACTTTTGCTGTTGAAGTATGTTTTCTGTGAGCAGCTCCAAATGCATCATTTACATAAAAATCACCCAATTTTGCAAGTTCTTCAGCAAATGTCATATCATCATCTTTTGCTTCTTCTGCCTTGTAGTAACGAATATTTTCTAACAATGCAACCTGACCGTCTTTTAAGTTAGCCAATTCTTTTTCAGCACCTTCACCCACAGGTGATTTTACGAACAATACATCTTCACCCAAAACTTTTGACATATATTTTGCAACAGGTTCAAGTGTAAATTCCGGCTTCCATTCTCCTTTTGGTCTGCCTAAGTGAGCCATTAAAATAATTTTAGCTCCTTTTTCTTGCAATGCTCTAATTGTTGGTACAATCGCTTGAATTCTTGTATCATCTGTCACATTGTGGTTTTCATCCAAAGGTACGTTTACATCAACTCTTACAAGAGCACGTTTACCTTTTACGTCACCTAAATCTTTAATTGATTTTTTCATATTTTCTCTCCTTTTCGGCTTTTACAAACGGCAGATGCCGTTAATATCCGAGCTTACATGTACTCGCAAACATATAATACAAAAAACATGAAATTAATCCAAGTAACCAATTAAAAATTTTATATTTCACAATTTTTACGTAAAGAAAAAAGGCGGGGTATAAAAACTCCGCCTTTGAAAACATTTTTTAATTAAATGCCGTTGATAGCCACATTTATAATTGCTTCTTCAGCATCTAATTCTCTTTCTGAAAAATAATTTTGTGTCGAAAAACTTGCAAGATGTGCCATTAACTTTTTACGTTCTTCAAACGGCAAATCTGATTGTAATATCAGATTTCTCATATTACTAATTCTTGTTTCAGCTCCAATTGTCAAAACTTTAGATTTTAATTCTACATTAATTTTATCTGAGTATCCGTTTAGTACTTGAGTTTGTTGAGCAGTATCTTCTACTGTTTCTCTTGTTGTTTCAGCTTCTTCTTTTACTGTTTCACGTGTACGATTACCTTGGTCAATCACAAGATTACGAGTATACCAGTTTTGCCATTGAGTTTCAGATATTATATGACCTTCTGCTGTTTTAATTGCATCAATAACTTTTCCTTGAGCATCTCGAACTGTAACTCTTGTTGCATTTCCTTGGATTTTGACTTCTTTAATAATTTGGGCTGTACCATCTGCAATTTGTTTTTGCAATTCACCCAGATTATCCATTACAGCTTTGCCAACCGCAACAGTGACTCCCGCATTCATAGCAGCATTTTTATCATCGTTTCTCATTACCATTTCTGCCAAATCCTTACTTGTCATATCTGCGGCATTACGATAATCTTCTGCGACTCTGCCTGCCCAAACATTTAAATCTGTAACGTACTTTGTTAGATTATCTTTATACTGAGGATCCATAAAATTAGGTCTATGCCCTAAATCATCTGGGACAAAATTCAGATTTTCTCCATGTGCTTTTGTAAAAGCTTCTTTTGCTGTATGTATAATTGCATAAGCTTTTGTCTCTGCTCCCTGTGCAGTTTCAATAGCATTGTTTTTCTTGCCAAATTGTCCTTTGTATGCATCCTCTATAGAATCAGTAAGCTTTTCTTGATTTTTTCTGGTTTCTTTGTAATTTTCACCTTCAATATCTTCAGGAATAATCTCTAAACCATACTGTTCCGGACTAAAACCCATTTCCCTACATTGTTGTTGGAAAAATACCATCTCTGTTTTGCTCAGGGTTTTTCCTCCATATACATTTGCGTTTTTTGCCAACTGGTACAGTGGTGTACCTTTTAACTGCGAAATGTCAAATCCTGCCATAAATTTTTCTCCTTTTTTGCACATTTACCTTCAACATATAATTGTTACGGACAATTCCCTTTTAAACTTTAAAGAGATTTTGTGAAGGAATAGGGGTTAAACCCACATTTTTTAAAGGATTTTAGGCTAATTTTATACAAACTTTACATTTGTTAATAATTTTATTTTAACTCATTTTTATACTGGCAAAAATTTTTACAATTCCTGTTACTCCAAGTTTAATTGAAAAATATATCTTATCAGGGAATAAAAACTTCTCTATTTTATATTATTTTTGCTATAGAAAGGATTTATACTATGAAGAAAAAAATACTGGTAAGCACACTTATCATTGGTGCATTTATAGCAGGATATTCTATAAACAACATTGCAGTTTCAAACACAAATCCAAATTATAGAGTTGCAATTGTAGATATTCAAAGAGTTGTTGCAAATTCTAATGAGATAAAAAATTTAAAAATAGAGCAAGAAAAACAAATTCAAAAAATGCAATCTACAATCAACAAAGCAAGAGAAGAAATTTCTAAAGAACAAGACCCGCAAAAAATTTCCGCACTTGAGGAAAAATACAGAAATGAAATAAACAGTCAAAAGCTCGCTCTTGATGAATCGTACAACAAAAAACTTACTGCAATTGACAGCAAAATCAAAACTGCTGTGGTAGAAAAAGCACGTTCTATGAATTACAACATCGTACTTCCAAAAAATACAGTTCTTTTTGGCGGCGATGATATAACAGAACAAGTTGCAGCTATTATAAATTAATCACTTTTTTAAACATCTCTTAAATTTAGATAATCTTTCAACGCAGCTTGCCAATTTCTGCAGATACCATTGTTTTCCATAACACTGTACGAAGGACGTTTTGCAGGACGTGGAAAGGCTTCAGTTTTACAAGGATGCAAATTCACATCCAGATTAGACTGTGCAAATATTTCCTTTGCAAAACCGTACCAGCTTGTTGAACCCGAACCACAGATGTGATAAGTTCCATAAGGTTTTGATAACAACTTGACAATCCCATTTGCCAATTCAACCGTCCAAGTTGGGCAGCCTACTTGATCATCCACAACATTAACCTCATTGTTGTCAGCAAGTTTTAACATTGTTTCTACAAAATTTTTCCCATGATGACCATAAAGCCAAGAAGTACGAGCCACATAATACTTTTCGCATAAACTTCTTACTGCTTCTTCCCCTTCATATTTTGTAATTCCATAGTTGTTTATAGGATTTGGCATATCTTCAGGTGTATATGGAGAATTTTTTGTCCCGTCAAAAACATAATCAGTTGAGATATAAATTAAAGTTATTCCTGATTTTCCGCATACCTCTGCAACATTTTCTGTTCCGGTTACATTTATTAGTTCAGCTGTTTTCAAGTCTTCTTCAGCCTTATCAACATTTGTATATGCGGCACAATGAACCACAATATCGGGGTTTTCTTTATTTAAAACAGTTTTTACCTGCTCTATATTTGTAATATCCAACGTATTTACATCTGTTTCAACAACTTCGTAACCGTTATCTTCTAATATAGGACACAAATCCTGTCCTAACATTCCATTTGCACCTGTCACCAATACTTTCATTATACTAATTCCTTTTTAGCTTCTATACTTTTCATCCAATCCTGATGGTTTAAATACCAATTAATTGTAATTTTTATGCCTTCTTCAAATGTTAATGAAGGTTTCCATCCCAATTCAGATTGAATTTTGTCGTTGCAAATTGCATAACGCTTGTCATGCCCGAGCCTATCCTGTACATACTCAATAGAACTTTCATCTTTGCCCATAGCATCAAGAATCAGGTGAGTAATTTCCATATTCGTTTTTTCGTTGTGTCCGCCGATATTATAAACCTGGCCGACTCTTCCTTTATGCAAAACAGTATCAATCGCACAGCAATGATCATAAACATACAACCAGTCGCGAACGTTTAAACCGTCACCATATACAGGGACTTTTTCTCCTCTCAAAAGTTTTGATATGAAAAACGGAATAAGTTTTTCGGGATATTGGTAAGGCCCGTAATTGTTCGAGCAGCGAGTTGTCAGAACCGGCATATTATAAGTTTCATGATATGCTCTGACCAACATATCAGCAGACGCTTTCGATGCTGAATACGGGCTATTTGGAGCCAAAGGAGTAGTTTCCGTAAAATATCCTGTTTTCCCTAAAGTTCCGTAAACCTCATCAGTCGAAACTTGCAAGTATCTTTGTGTTTTAAATTGTCTTGCAGCTTGAAGTAAATTCAATGTACCTTTTACATTGGTTTCAATAAAAATTTCAGGGCCCGTAATTGACCTGTCAACATGAGACTCTGCTGCAAAATTCACGACCATATCCACTTGTTCTACCAGTTCCGGAACAAGCTTTTTATCACAGATGTTTCCATGAACAAATTTATAATTCGGGTTATCTTTTACATCATCAAGGTTTTCAATATTACCGGCGTAAGTCAATGCGTCCAGATTAACTATTTTGTAATCAGGATGATTTTTTAACATATATCTGACAAAACAACTTCCGATAAATCCTGCACCACCGGTCACAAGTATTCTCATATTATAATAACTCCTCTTTGTTTATATCCTTCAAAAATGGCTGTACCTTATCTTTTTCTGACAAAATCGGTTCAAAGTCTATTTCCCAATCGATATTTATATCTTTATCGCACCACAAAACCCCTCTGTCTGCTAGCGGTGCATATTCTCCGCTAGCCTTGTACAGTAATTCAGCCTCCTCAGATAAAACAACAAAACCATGAGCAAATCCTTCAGGAATAAACAACATGTGCTTGTTTTCTTCTGACAATTCAACTTTTACATACTGTCCAAAAGTTTCAGATTCAGGTCTTATGTCCACTGCAACATCGTAAATTCTACCACGACCGCATCTCACAAGCTTTGCTTGCCCGTAAGGCTTTGCCTGATAATGAAGCCCACGTAAAACATGAGCAGTGGATTTTGAATGGTTATCCTGGTTAAATTCAACAGCTATACCATTTGCGTAAAAATCAGATTTTTTATAGCTTTCCATAAAAAATCCTCTGTTATCCCCAAAAACTTTCGGCTTAACTAAAATTACATCTTTAATCTTTTGCGGTTCAAATTCAAACGGCATAATCCCATCTCCTTATTAATAAATATTATACAATAAACAGTTCAATTCAACTAACAAAAAGGGTAATAGATTTTTACAAACATTAAGTAAATAATTTCTTTGCAATCAAAGAAAGGATTTTTTATGAATAAATTTATTAAATTATTATTGGTATTAATAAACGTAGTAACACTAAGTCAATGTATGGCTTTTGCACAAATCGACAAAATAAAATTTGATAAAGAAACCTACCTTCTTTCAAATCCTGAAAGCAAAACCAAAAATTACAATTACTATCTAAAAGACGAAAATATAGACAATTGGCATACAAAATTATCCCTAACCAATTTCCCTGATTTAAGCAATCCGACAGACGCTGCAGCTCAGTATGCTCATGAAATTCAAGAGCAAACAAAAGGGGCATCCGTACTTTTATATCCTGACGCTGCAATAGTCGGCTTTTTAACATACCCTGATACAAAGGAATATTACGAATACAACACAGCCGTATACAAACCTTCCAAAACCGGCGGCCTTGACAGATTTTCATTTGCAAGAAGGTTTTACTCATCAGAACTTGGCGGACAACAAGAAGCACGTAAAAAAGCAATAAATTTTGCCGAAAAAAATAACAAAAAATATATGGAAATGTTAAACAAAGAAGCTTCAAAATACACAATCGAATAAAAACAATACATCAACATCTATATTACTCCTTTGTAAAAATTTATTATTGTAAAGATTAGTTTAAAATTACTCAATTACATGTGTTTGTGATACAATGTTATCAAGGGAAATAAACCCTTACATGACAAAAAATCAATTATTAATGAATACAGAGGGGTAGGAAAACATGAGCAATCAACAAAACATGTTTGCTGACGGGAAAATTGTTCCTGTAAATATAAGAGAAGAGATGAAACGTTCATATATAGATTATGCTATGAGTGTAATCGTAGGACGTGCACTGCCGGATGTCAGGGACGGTTTAAAACCTGTTCATAGACGTATTTTGTATGCGATGAATGAGCTTGGAATGACTCCCGATAAACCTTTTAAGAAATGTGCCCGTATTGTCGGTGAAGTATTAGGTAAATATCACCCTCACGGTGATACAGCAGTATACGAGGCATTAGTTCGTATGGCTCAAGATTTTTCCACTCGTTACTTAACCGTAGACGGTCACGGAAACTTTGGTTCCGTAGATGGTGACGGTGCAGCTGCAATGCGTTATACAGAAGCTAGAATGCACAAGATTACCCAATCTATGCTTGCTGATATTGATTGTGAAACTGTTGAATTTGAACCGAACTTCGACGGTTCATTACAGGAACCTTCAGTTCTGCCTGTAAGACTTCCAATGTTATTACTTAACGGATGTTCAGGTATTGCTGTCGGTATGGCTACAAATATTCCGCCGCATAACCTTTGTGAAATCGTTGACGGAACAATCGCCCTGATTGATAATCCCAATATCACGGTATCGGAACTTATGGAATATGTAAAAGGCCCTGATTTCCCTACAGCTGCAACTATTATCGGACTAAATGATATCAAGCAAGCTTATGAAACAGGTAGAGGTTCTATCAAAATGCAAGCTGTTGCAAATTTTGAAGAAATCGCAGGCGGAGGTGGCCGTCAGGGACGTACTGCAATAGTTGTTACAGAAATCCCTTATCAGGTAAACAAATCCGTTTTAATTGAAAAAATTGCAGAGCTTGTTAAAGATCAAAGAATTACAGGTATTTCAGATATTAGGGATGAATCCGACAGAGAGGGTATGCGTATTGTTATTGAACTTAAACGTGACGCAAAACCTGATGTCGTTAAAAACAATTTATTCAAATACACCCAACTTGCTACAACTTTCGGGGTTAACATGCTGGCATTGTGCGGTAAGCAACCCAGATTGATGAATTTGTATGAGGTGTTATCAGAATTTGTAGAACACAGAGTTGAAATTGTTACAAGAAGAACTATTTTCTTCCTGAAAAAAGCTAAAATCAGAGCACATATTTTAGCAGGATTAATTATTGCTTTGGGTTCAATTGATGAAGTTATTGAACTTATCAAGAGTTCAAAAACTACTGATGATGCAAGAACAGGTTTGATGAGCAGATTCGGGCTTGACGTTGATCAGGCAAATGCAATTCTTGAAATGCAATTGAGAAGATTAACAGGTTTGGAACAGGACAAAGTTAAAGCCGAATATGATGAACTTGTTAAGAAAATTGCAGAATATGAAGACATCTTAGCAAGCCGTCAAAAAATCCTTAACATCATCAAAAATGAACTTCTTGAGGACAAAGAAAAATACGGTGATGACAGAAAAACTCAAATATTGCCTGAACAAGGAGAAGTTACAATTGAAGATTTGACTCCAAACACTCCGATGGCGGTATTTATTACACATCAAGGATATTTAAAACGAATTTCTTTGGATACATTTGAGAGACAAAATCGTGCAACACGCGGAAAATCGGGTATTAAAACAAAAGAGGATGATGATATACAACACTTCTTCACAGCAATGATGCATGATAAAGTATTGTTCTTCTCATCTAAAGGAACAGTATACAGCTTAAATGTATATGACTTCCCTGAAGGCGGACGTCAGGCAAAAGGACTTCCAATAGTTAATGTCCTTCCAATTGATCAGGATGAAAGAATTACAGCAGTTGTTCCTGTAAGTAATTTTTCTCATGATCTTAACCTCATAATGCTTACTAAAAAGGGCTATATCAAACGTATAGAACTTGATAACTTTACAAATATCAGAAGAAACGGAATTATAGCAATCGGTTTGGAAGAAAACGATGAGCTTGATTGGGTAAAATTAGCAACAGCAAGAGATGAAATTATTATCGGAACATCTTGCGGTATGGCAATCAGATTCCCGATTGAAGATTTAAGACCTTTGGGAAGAAGTGCAAGAGGTGTTACATCTATGAAATTGCGTACAGGAGATGAGATTGTAGGTTGTGATATTGTTCCGCGTGATTATGATGCTGATTTACTTGTAGTTACATCCGACGGTTTTGGTAAACGTACAAAATTATCAGAATTCAGAAGCCAAAACAGAGGCGGAATAGGGCTTATTGCAACTAAGTTTAAATCTACTTCATCAAAACTTGTTGCATTGACTATCGTAAAAGAATCTGATGATATTATGATGGTAACCGCAAACGGTGTTGTTACAAGACTGAATGCCGGTTCAATTTCTCGTCAGGGACGTCCTGCAACAGGTGTAAGAGCACAAAATCTTACAGATCACGACACCGTGGTATCAGTTAACAAAATTGTAAATCCTGATGAGGATGATCAAGTTAAAAAAGATGTTGCTGCGATGGATGCACAAGAAACTCAGTCAAACATCTCACAGACAAGTCTTTTAGATAACAACAATATAGAATAAAAAAGCGGGGGGAATTTACCCCCGTTTTTTTATTTATCTTTATTATAAATCAACGCAATTAATCCAGACTTCTTACGGTTATGATTTGTCTTTGTCGATCTGCGTAGTAATCAAGTTTTTGAAGAATATCTGTGCCTATAATTCCATCAAATGCCTTATTTTCTACAGGCATAACAAACGTTTTTAAGTCTTTAAATTCATGACTTCCTAACTTTATATTCAAATTTACAACCGGAGTAACAGTTTTTGTTCCGTTTGCAGACTGAGAAATCCCAAATATGTTAGTTTTTACAGGGATATGCTTATTCTTGAGAAAATTTGCATAAACAACTGAAGTTGAGGCCCCGGTATCAATTAAAAATCTTGCGGGAATACCGTTAACAGAAACATTTACTAACATCAAACCATTTACATTTTGATATGGAATACTCTCATTTTTAAATTGAGGAGCACTATGATAAGGCTTTCCCGTTATTTCAAAATATTTAGACTTCGCATCGGTATTTCCTTGCGTATCTAATTTTGCCGTTTTTGCATAGTATTCGGCTGCCAAATCTTTTTTCCCCATTTTATTATACAAAGCAGCTAACATATAAAGATCATAGGAGTTATCGCTAAATTTTTCTGCAGCTTCTTTTCTGAATTTTAACGCATTATCATAATCGCCTTTGTTTTCATAAATCGTGGCAATAGTCGCCCAAGCTACTTCATAACCGGGAATTAGCTCTTTTAACTCCAAAAATAAATTTATAGCTTCATCATCTTTACCGGTATTTGCATAAAAATTTGCAAGAGCGATTTTGTAATCAACGTTGTCAGGAGAATACTTTACAGCATTTTTTAAATATAGTTCCGTCTTATCACTATCACCTAAATTGTAATATATTAAACTCAATAAGTAATTGCTAAAGGCATCTTTCTGGTTTAACTTCAAAAGCTTAAAACAGGTTTCTTCAGCCTGATAGATTTTATTTGAATTTATCTGCACGTTGTATTTAAGAATATAAAAATCTCGAGCTATATCTCGCGGCGGCTCATCTTGCAAAAGTCTTTCAGCTTGCTGAAGATCAGCATTTCTAAAAGCATCTTGTGCTGCAACAAAATCCCTATGAATTTTTACATTATTTTGATAAACTAAATAACCCGTAAATATCCCGACTATTCCCAGAATGATTATGCTACTCAATATTAAAGACTGTTTAAAATCCATTATGTACATTCTCCACATTAATAAACACGATAAAAATTCTATTTCATAAAAATATTAATCATAATAGGTCTTGAACCTTTATCATGGTCATCTAACCATATTTGATTTGTTATCTGTTTCTGTTTGATGTCTTTATTGTACTGTTCATTCACAAAAAGCTGTCTTTGACGCAAATTTTCATAACAACTGTTGTTTAAACCACCTTGAATTTGTTCGCATTCCGCCAAACCTGATTTAAATTCTTCTCTCCTCTGTGCCCAGTAGTTATAAATTTCTTGGGTTGACTTAGTACCCTCCGGCCAAAACCATTGAATTTCTTTATATTCAGCATCTTCAAGACCTTTAGGGCAAAAGTCTTCCCATACAGGAGCTTTCTGAGCAGCCAATACAGGCATCAATGAAAAGCCTATGCCAATGAATAAAGCTATTAAAAATCCTTTTCGCAATTCCAGTATCATCTGTTTCTATTATAATTTACAGATTTATTTTTTTCAATCATATATATTATTGAACCTATGTTATAATATGGATAATGAATGACGAATTGAAACAAACTTTAAAATTATTACCGTCACTTCCCGGATGTTACATATATTTCGACAAAACAGGGGAAGTAATTTACGTTGGTAAAGCCAAAATTCTTAAACGCCGTGTAATGAGTTACTTCAACAGAAAGCACGACAGTGTAAAGGTAAACGTGCTTGTATCCCAAATTGAAAGACTCGAATACATTATTACAAATACAGAAGTTGAAGCTCTGATTCTTGAAAGCCATTTAATAAAAAAATACAAACCCAAGTATAATGTACTTTTAAAGGATGATAAAAAATACCCGTACTTTTTGATTACGGATGAAGATTTTCCAAGGATTACAATAGTACGGAAAAAGAATATGAATCCCGAAAAAGGACGTTATTACGGTCCATACACGGACGTTAGAGCAATGCATGCAACTTTGGATTTTTTAAAAAAAATTTTCCCGCTCAAGCAATGTAAAACCCCAAAATTTAAAGATCGTCCCTGTCTTTACTACCACATTGGAAGATGTATGGCACCTTGTCAAAATAAAGTTACATCAGAGGAATACAAAAATCTTGTTAAACAAGCTGAATTATTTTTGTCGGGCAGACAATCAGAGCTTTTAAAACAAATCAAAGAACAAATGCAAAAATATTCAGACAGTCTTCAATTTGAAAAAGCAGCCAAGCTCCGCGACAGCTATAACGATTTAGTTAAAACCCTTGAGAAACAAAAAGTTGTTTATGAAAATACAAAATTGAACGAAGATATAATTTCATTTATGTCGGATGAGGGTATATTTGTTATAGTAATTCTTATGATTAGAGAAGGCAGACTTATTGATAAAAAAGATTTTGTGTACGAAGTAGAAGAAGAAGACAAAACAGAATTTTTCGCAACATTTTTCAAAGAGTATTACAGCACTCTTAAGCTTGAATACCCTGACAGAATTGTTTCAAACGAATTAGAAACAATTGGAGAAAAAGCACTTTATGAACAGTGGCTTGAAATTCTTGCACAAAAGAAGGTCAAAATCAGTTACGGCAAATCCACCCAAGGCAAAGAACTCTTGATGCTTGCCGATAAAAATGCAAAAGTTGTTCTTGATAATGCGAAAATTTCAAAAATGTCAAAAATCAGAGATGATTTTAATGAAATAGGTTCATATTTGGCTGAAAAATTAAATCTTAAAAATTTCCCTCACAGGATGGAATGTTATGATATTTCGCACATTCAAGGCACAAACACTGTAGCTTCAATGGTAACTTTTATAAACGGACTTCCTAAAAAATCAGAATACCGTAAGTTTAAAGTAAAAATGACGGAGGGAAAACCTGATGACTTCCTTTCCATGAAAGAAGTTTTAACCAGAAGGCTTTCTCATTTGGGTGAAGCGAAATGGGAAAAACCGGATTTAATGATAATTGATGGCGGTAAAGGTCAACTTTCAAGTGTTATGGAAATTATTGAAGGGCTTGGAGTAAAAGGAATTGATGTTGTTAGTCTTGCAAAAAAGCATGAAGAAGTGTTCCTCCCAAAACAATCAAAACCTGTTATTTTACCTCGAAATTCCAGTGCACTGTTCCTGTTCCAAAGAATAAGAGATGAGGCACACAGATTTGCGATAACTTATCACAGACAACTGCGATCAAAAAACATGATAAAAAAGAATTAGCCCCTTCCGTGTTCTCTTGCCATTTCTTTCCAACAATCATTCAAATCTGTTAGAGAATCCGGCTTTCCAAGCCATCGATAAACATATTTTTCATCAGGCCCTAAACCTCCATTTGTTTTATCGCCTGATCTAATATTGAATTCAGCTTCAGACATCCCAATACTAATTACTACATGCGGGCTTGAGTTTCTAACAATATCCATGGAAAGCTTTAAGTTATTATACCTTTCTTTCCGCAAATTAGCCTTGTTATGAGCATCAGATTGCTGTACAATAATATAATCCTTTAAATCATCACTCAATTCTTTTAAATTTCTGCTCATAAATTTTTACTTTCCCCTAATTATTCAAACTATGAATAGGAGCAGGAATTCTACCGCCCCTTTGTACAAATCCTTTTGAAGATAAATTATTTACTGCCATAATAGGTGCTTTACCCAACAAGCCGCCGTATACAACTTCATCCCCGACTTTTTTCCCTGCAACAGGAATAACTCTAACCGCAGTAGTCTTTTTATTAATCATTCCAATTGCCATTTCATCTGCTATAATACCTGCAATAGTTTCAACCTCTGTGTCACCTGGGATTGCTATCATATCAAGTCCGACAGAACATACTGATGTCATAGCTTCCAATTTATCAAAAGTTAAATATCCTTTGGATGCAGCCTCAATCATGCCTGCATCTTCTGAAACCGGAATAAATGCTCCTGACAACCCTCCGACATAAGAACTTGCCATTATGCCGCCTTTTTTAACTGCATCATTGAGCATAGCAAGTGCAGCTGTAGTTCCGTGAGCTCCAGCATGTTCCAGCCCCATTGCCTGAAAAATTCCTGCTACACTATCTCCCAAAGCAGGTGTTGGTGCAAGTGACAAATCTATAACCCCGAATGGAACATTTAATCTTTGGGCAAGTTTTCTCCCTACAAGTTCACCTGTTGTTGTTATTTTATAAGCTATTTGTTTAATTTTATTCGCCAAACAACTCATATCTGCATCCTTATCAAGTGATTCAATTGCAGCTCTAACTACACCCGGGCCAGACACTCCAATATTCAAAGCACACTCAGGCTCTCCATATCCACAAAAAGCACCCGCCATAAAAGGATTATCTCCGGGAGAATTACAAAAGACAACAAGCTTAGCAGCACCAATGCCATCAGAGTCTTTAGTTAACCAGGCAGATTTTTTTATTATATGAGCCATTTTTAAAACCGCATCCATATTTATACCGGCCTTTGAAGATGCTACATTTATTGAAGAACAAAGACGCTCCGTCTGAGCCAAAGCCTCAGGAATACTTTCAATTAATAATTCATCGCCCTTTGTCATCCCCTTTTCCACAAGAGCGGAGAAACCGCCTACAAAATTTACTCCTACAGCCTTTGCAGCTTTATCTAAAGTCTTCGCTATTTTAACATAATCAGGGTTGTCACAAGATTCTCCTATTATTGATATCGGAGTAACCGAAATTCTTTTATTAACAATAGGTATGGAATAATCGTTTTCGAATTCGTTTGCATATTCCACAAGATGTTTAGCATATTTAGTAATTTTGTTATAAATTTTGTCGCATACAACATCAATATCAGAGCCCATACAATCTCTTAAACTTATAGCCATCGTAACCGTTCTTATATCAAGGTTATGAAGTTTTATCATATTTATTGTTTCAAGAATTCCTGAAGTATCTATCATAAATGCTGTATCTCACCAAAAATAATATCCGTTATATCCATTTTCTTAACTTTTAAACGCAATTCAACACGTCTGCTCTTGTTATAATCCTCTTTCCCATTAACCAAAACAGGTTCCGAATAGCTCTTACCCTCAACAACAAGCATCTTTTTTAATTTATTATTATACTGCTTATCAATATTCGTATTAAACATATATGACGCAACAGAATTTGCCCTTTGCAAACTTAGTTCCATATTTTTCAAATATTGAACATCAGGATTTTTGACCCCCGAAAAGGACTGACTGTCTGTATGACCTTGTATTATAATATTCTCTATTTCATCAATTAATTCACTCTTAGAAAATATAGTATTTATATATATCGGAACAAGTTTATCCAAATAATTTTTACCTTTAGAAGAAAGATTGTAACTGCCAACCTCAAACAACTCCAAGTCAGAAATTTTTATATCACCTGTCATAGGATCAACTTCAGCTTCTATATTAGCTTTTTTGAGATTTTCAATCAATTCCTTATTAACCTCAATCTGGTGCCTTTTCTGTTCTAACGTTTGCTGGGTAAAACCTGTCATTGCAAGAACAAACAATGTCATAAAAATAATAGCCAGACCTAATAACAAATCTGCCATAGTAGTCCAGAATATATTGTTATCACCTTCCGCTTGAGAAGTTTTTCTAAGCATTAAAGACATTTACCCGTCCCTTCATAGTTAGAACAAATCATCAACATCATCGCCTCCACTTTTCTTGGCAACTTCCTTCATGTGTTTGTTCATTTGATTTATACCAAATATGAGGTTTTCAAGATAAGGGACAAGATTACTCGCAATTCCTGAATTCAATGCTACTTTAAATTGTTGAGGCATTGCAGTAATAAGATTTGATATTGAATTATTTTGAATTTTTGTTTCTTTCAAAAGCTCAAGTAAGAATTTCTCCGATGAAATATTATCAAAAAGCTTGCCCATTATATCTTCGCAAGCTGATAAAGGTCTTTTACACAAAAGCTGGAAAGAAATTCTTTCAAACATTAAGAATATAAGAGAAGAACCAACCGCAATAACTGAAACAAGTGCAGCTGTCTGCATGCTCGACATCAAACCCGCAACAGAGGCAATTGTTTTTTCTTGAGATGAAAAATCAATTTTCCCAAACGCAATTGCAATGTTTAAGAAAGTAAATAAAGGTCCAAAACCTGTTAATATAGTAGGCACAGTTTGCAAAAACTTGTTGTTAAATTTCGAAGTAATAAGAGTTTCTTCATTAAAAAAGTACAAAGGATCAACTGTTGTTTGGATATTTTGAACAGTCGAAGATACCTCTTTGTAAGTCAAATCGTTATTTTTACCTTTTAGTGCAACAGATTCAGAAAAAACAAGAGTGTTTTTAAACTCCAACCAAGCAGCAGAAACATAAGGATTTATGCTCATCCACTCGTCAATTTCCTTGAACCTGAAGTTCAAATCTGTTTTTTTAAACCTTGAAATAAATGCTAATAAAATTTTCAAATTTTTACTGACAAAAATATAATTTTTCATACAGTAAGCAATTGAAAACAAAAAAGTAAATATTACAATAAGAATTGGAATATCCGTAAAAATGTGCACTAAATTCATAATCTCTCCATCATCTTCTCTTATTCGGATTATAACATATATTGTCGAATATGGCAAAATAAAAAACCGCATTTTCATGCGGTATTATAATTGAAATTATTTAACAAAGCATTATTTCAATTTTGCCTCAAGTTTTTGAATGCGTGCTTCAAGCTCATCAATACGTTTTTCTTGTGCCCTGTATCTCAAATCAAGTTCTTTAATAGCATTTATCATGGCATAGAACATATCTTCCATACGAATTGTCAAAAATCCGTCTACACCTTTTTTCACTGCATTAGGGAATACCTTTTGCAAATCTTGAGCTATAACACCTACATGCGGAACTTTCTTTTTGTCTTTTTTGAACGTGTAATTGAAAACTTTCAACTGACGAATTTTATCAAGGCCTGATGTACTTTCGCTGCCCACATATTTTAATCGACGATCGGACTGTGGGCCATACTTATTGAAAAGAGTTTGCTCATCAGATGCAACATCTGTAGGATACTTTCTTAAGTTATCAGCATACTCTGGGTTTCTATTGAAATTATTCCGATCATCCGCTCTTAGAGTCATAGGAACAGTCCTAGCATTACTTGGTCTTAAAATTATTGCACCCGATCCCTTTGAATTTAAATAAACATTATCACCAACAATTAAACTTCCTGGGATATATACGGTAGAATCTTTATTCCCAAGATAAATAACGTTATCTTCTGTTCGCAAAGAAATTTCTTCTGGGCCGGATTGATATCCGATACAAACAACCTTTTTCCCACTTATATTACTACAAGCTTCTTGACCTATTGCAATAGCCCCCTCGCCAGTAGCTCTAGCATGCGGGCCTATTGCTATTGAATTTTTCCCTGATGCGTAAGCTGATTTCCCTATAGCAATCGCTCTATATGCAGTAGCATTAACAGAATATCCTAACGCTATAGAGTACATGTCGCTTGCAGAAGCTTCACTACCTATGGCAACTGCAGAAACATTCCCAGCAGAAGTAACATCCCCAATAGAAACTGCTGAAGGTTGCAATGACTCTGCATTATTACCAATCGCAATAGTTGAATCTCCTAATGCATCTACATTACTCCCAATAGCAACTCCATACATTCCAGAAACATTCACTTCTTCAGCTCCAATTGCTATAGATAAATATGTTGAAGCTAATGCATTTGAACCTATAGCAATTGAACTACTCCCTGATGCACCAGATGAATTCCCTATTGCAATACTATTCTCTGCAGACGTTACTCCCAAGCCTATACCGATTGAATTATCTGTATCTAAAGTATTACTGCGACCTAAAACAATGGAATCCTGACCACTTACAGTATTACTTTGACCGATTGCTATTGAGTAGTCTCCTGACACTTCATTACTGGATCCCTGTGCTATAACATTACGTGCCGTTGCTGTATTTACAGAACCAATTGCTATTGAACCCAAGTCGTCTGCACTATTAGAACGACCAATAGATAATGAATACTGACCGCTTGATGACGAACGAATACCTAATGAAACTGAGAAAGGACCGCTTGGGGCTATATCGTATCCCAAACCTGTCGAACGAGAGCCTATTGTTTGACCATTTGAAAGTTTTCCAAGAAAAACATTATAATTTGACATGTTTAAAAGGCCATTAGTCGTATCACCGTTTTTAAACAATATATGATTGAGACTAGATGGGGAATTGATTATTAATCTTGCCCCATCATCTGTCGGCTTTACCTCTTCTTGACCTATCATGGCGACTTGTGCATCTCCTATGCCATAATATGCATCTGATCCATTAGTTGCCCAAGACCAAGGAGCCGATTGATCTAGTTTGTTTCTTGTTGTCATAACTGGAGCCATTGCTGCCATTATGATACTTAGTATCAACATGACTACCATCATTTCCGCTAGGGTAAAAGCAGAATAGAAACACTTATTTTCCCTGACTAAAATATTATTCATACGACCATCAAAATGTAAAAAATTATCCTTAGCAAACTTCATCAAATCACCTCGTTGCTTATTCTAACATCCCTCAAATATATACTATTATAAACTATATTTAATTAATTTTCAACAATTTAATAAAATTTCATTATATGTTTTAAAATGTGTTTTGCAAACATCTTTTAATTTTTCTTTTCCATACTTGTTAATAAATTCAAAAGCTACATCTTTTACAAGGTTTGAACAGCCTTTCTGAAATTTTATACCATAAGTTGTTTCCATCGACTGCATTTTCTGGACAAAAGCGGCCCTTGCAAGAACGGACGCAGCAGCTACTGCAATATCGCTTTCTGCTTTACACATTTGTTCAAGTCTTATACTTCTGCCATTTTTCATTAATGCAGATTTAATCAAACTTTCATCACCAAATTTGTCAGATAAAGCGTATTCACAAGTAGTATTATTCAAAATATTTTCTATTGCTCTTGCATGTCCCCAGGCGAGAAGTCTGTTTAAATTTCCTATATTTGAGTAAAGTTCATTATATTTAGAATTAGAAATCATAATAATAGAATGCGGGGCATTCTTTTTAATTTCGTTTGATAAAGACAGCATCTTTTTATCTGATAATTTTTTGCTGTCTTTTATTCCGAGATTTTTGAATAATTCCGAATTTTTCTCATCAACAAGAACCCCTGCAATAACCAGTGGACCAAAAAAATCTCCTTTACCGGATTCGTCCGTACCAATATGTGCTACAAAATTAGTCATAAGCCTCTCTTTATTACATCTGAAAATTAATGAAGTGAATCCGGAACAGCCATAGGAATCGGGGCTGAAGCAGGTTTTGAAGGAGCAACCGGTTTGGTAACAGGAAGAGGGTTTTGTTGAATTTTTGAAGGCTCAGATTTTTTATTTGCGTTTATTGTTTTAACCACATTTTGAACAGCTTCTTGAGCTGTTTGAGCAGACTGAGCATCCAAACCATTTGTATCACCGTTGGTATTTTGATTGTTTGCTTCTTCCTGAACTTTCTCTTCTTCACCTATAATTTTGATATTAGAACCTGCAGCAAATGGAATCAACTTTACTTCAGGATAGTTAAATTCTGCTTTTCCATAAGGTTCTGTAGCAACTTTCATCATATCCTTCCATATTAAAGCAGGAACAGTACCGCCTTGAACACCCTTATTCATAACGGTATTATCATCATTCCCAACCCAGACACCTGCAACGATATTTGGAGTGTAACCTACAAAATATGCGTCTTTGTTATCATCAGTTGTTCCTGTTTTTCCTGCAGCAGGTTTACCAATATTGGCTGCACGACCTGTTCCGTTTGTTATTACAGTTCTCATCATTGCGGTCATTTCTGCAGCTGTATTCATGCTTAATTGATGAGAAATCTTCGTTTTTGGAGCTCTATATACAACTTTGCCACGAGATGTTTCAACTCTTTCAACAGAATAAGGCTGAACAACATAACCACCGTTTGCAAAAGCTCCGTAAGCTCTTGTAAACTCGAAAAGTTTTACCCCATTTGATCCTAGAGCAATAGTATAGTCATATTCAAGAGGGGTTTCGATACCCAAAACTCTTGCTATTTGAATAACCGAACGGATACCAACCTCTTTTATCATTCTTGCTGCACAAACATTGGAAGATACCATCAAAGCTGTATATACAGGGATGTTTCCTCTATATTTGTTTCCATAATTGTGAGGAGACCATTGTCCTATTGTAATAGGTCTGTCTTCGATCATATCGTTAGGACTAATGCCTTTTTCCATGGCAGCTGCATATACAATTGGCTTAAACGCAGATCCGGGTGGTCTGACAGCTTGAGTTACTCTGTCATATTGACTCTTTGTATAATCTTTTCCGCCGGAGTAGACCAGAATTTTGCCATCAACAGGGCTGTATGCAAATACCGCAGCTTGATTTTTGTCCCCACGAAGTCCCCAGTTTACAAGGTTTCTTGTAATAGCTTCATCGGCTGCTTTTTGGGCTTTATAATTAAGGGTAGTAACAACCTTGTAACCGCCTTGTGAAATTTCAGCTTCATCAAAACCTAAGCTTTCCAGTTCTTTTAAGACGTAGTCACAAAAATATGGAGCTTTGTTAGTTGTATAAAATTGCGGAACTTTAGCAAGACGAACTTTCGCATCTTTTGCGGATTCATACTCATCTTTTGTTATGTAACGCATTTTATACATTCTCAAAAGGACCTGATTACGTCTTTGAACAGCCAAATCCATGTTATTAAAAGGATTATATACAGAAGGTGCCTGTGGCAAACCTGCTATTAAAGCCAATTCTGAAAGGCTACAATCCTTTAAATGTTTGTCAAAATAAATTTGAGCAGCAGCTTCAACGCCGTATGCTCCTGCACCTAGATATACATTATTCATATACATTTCTAAGATTTGATCTTTAGAAATGGTTTTCTCAATCCTTGCAGCAATGAATAACTCTTTCAATTTTCTGTCAAAAGTTCTTTCATTGTTCAAAAATAAAACCCTTGCCAACTGCTGAGTAATGGTACTTGCACCTTGAACAACACGTCCTGCAATAACATTTTGAACCATTGAACGAGCAAGACCTGTCAAATCATAGCCATGGTGACGGTAAAAATTCTTATCTTCCGTTGCAATTAAAGCTTTTTTCAAGTTATCGGGAATATCTTTAAGTTCAATTTTTTCATAAGTATATGCAGTAAACGTCTTTATTATCTCATCATCCGAAGAATAAATTTTTGTAACGATATTCGGCTTGAATTTATCCAAATTATCAATAGGAGGAAGAGATGAAAGGTACAATTCCAAAGATGCAACACCTGCTAATGTACAGGCACAAAACATTATAAAAATGAATTTAAGAGTAGAAAAAAATCCGCCATCATTTTTAGATTTCTTTGATATATTTGCTTTTGCCATTTCTTTAGCTTTTAAATTTCTGTTTATATAATATTTTGTCATTGATACTCCCTCATCAACTTTCTAATTCTATTATAAAATAATTTTATTGGCAAATATAATGTGTTATCATTAAATTATGCTTGATTTTTTATTTGTAATCATTAACGAAATACGCTCATATTTTGTACCGGAAAAAGTAACTTATGAAATTACCGGAGAGTGTAAAAAGTGCGGAAAATGCTGCAATTATATGTATAGTTATGACACATATACGGAAAAAGAATTTAAGATAATGCAGTTTATTTTCCCTGCTTATAAAAGATTTTACATAAAAGGCAAAGATGAAGAAGGGAATCTTATATTTGCCTGTAAACTTGTAACAAAAGAAGGCTTATGCTCGGATTACGAACACCGGCTTCCAATGTGCAGAAAATACCCGGCAAAAAGAATTTTCTATCCTGGCAAACTTCATGAAGGTTGCGGATATAAGGTTAACATAAAAAGCTTTGATGATTATTTAAAAAAACATTAAAATACATCTGTTTTAATCGGATTTTTAAATTTAGTAATATTTCCTTGGAACAGAAGTTTAACAGAACCAACGGATCCGTTTCTGTGCTTTGCGATTATTACTTCAGATTCACCCTTTGAAGCTGCCTTTGATGCAATATCTTCTTCCCCTTCATCAGCTTTTCTGTAATATTCATCACGATAAATAAACATAACAATATCAGCGTCCTGCTCAATTGAACCTGATTCCCTCAAATCTGAAAGCATAGGGCGTTTATCAGTTCTTGATTCAACGGCACGAGATAATTGTGAAAGAGCAAGAACAGGGACATCCAATTCTTTTGCAAGAATTTTCAAACCTCTTGAAATTGCTGATATTTGCTGCATTCTATCTTCTCTTCCTGCACTTTCCATCAATTGAAGATAGTCTATTAATACAAGTCCGAGATTTTTCTCTTCCATTTTTAATCTTCTGCATTTCGCACGAATATCAGTTATTGTACAACCTGACGTATCATCAATGTATATAGGTGCTTGTGCAAAAGCATTCATGGCTGTTGCAAGTTTTTCCCAGTCCTTGCTTTGCATATTACCCGTTTTTACTCTTTGGGAATCTATTTCAGCCTCAGAACACAACATACGCTGCATTAACTGATCTTTTGACATTTCAAGAGAAAATATCGCTACCGGAGTTTTAGCCTTCAGAGCAACATTTTGGGCTATATTTAACGCTAAAGCTGTCTTACCCATTGCAGGTCTGGCTGCTAATATAATTAAATCCGATTTTTGCAACCCGTTCAATATCGCATCCAATTCATAAAAACCTGTCGGAACACCTGTTAATTCATCTTTGTGTTCATATCTATACTCAATTTTTTCGTAAGTATTTAAAACTAAATCTTTTACATGAACCAAATCAGATGTAGCCTTTTTGGAAGCTATGTCAAATATAAGCTTTTCCGCACTGTCTAAAGATTGGTCAATAGGGTTTACGTCGTAGCCGAACGAAACAATTTCTGAGCCTGCGTTAATGAGTGCTCTTTTTATTGCTTTTTCCTGAACAATTTTTGCATAGTATTCAATGTTGGATGTAGTAATGGTTTTGTAGCACAAATCATTAACAAACGCACGTCCGCCGATAGTTTCTAGTTTGGAATTATAACTCAAAACATCTGAAACAGAAACGATATCAATTCTTTCATTAGAATTAAATAACTGTAACATGGCATCATATATATATCTGTGAGCAGGTTTATAAAAACTCTCGGGCTTTAGAACTTCAACAACTTTAGTTATAACATTCGGGTTAACCAAAATTGCACCTAAAACCGCCTCTTCCGCCTCAATATTCTGCGGTAACATCCCTAAATTATTTTCTTTTTCTTTCACAGCCATGCTTTTATTTTCTCCTGTTGTTACATGATATTACATAAAAAGGAAAAAATAAATTTTCATGTAAAATTTTGTTGACAAAAAAAATTTATAAAACAAAAATCAGTATATGATTAAAACTATTTTAAACATCAAAGCATTTTTATCAAGCTTGAAATCAGACACTCATGTAAAAGTTGGGAAAATCCTGCTTAGAAATGCACTAAAAATTGCAACTGCAGAATCTTGTACAGGCGGATTAATAAGTTCCAGACTTACCGACGTAGCGGGCAGTTCTGCATACATTCAAGCAAATTTTGTCACATATTCAAACGAAGCAAAGACAAAATTTTTAAATGTGTCACCTGAAACATTAAAAGAATACGGAGCCGTAAGTGCACAATGTGCTCAAGAAATGGCTCAAGGACTTTTACAACTGACAAAAAGTGATATTGTTCTTTGTACAACCGGAGTTGCAGGCCCGTCTTCAAGCGAGAACAAGCCTGTAGGACTTATGTATGCCGCATGTGGATTTAAAAATAAAATCAATGTTAAAGAATTCAAACTAAACCCAAATTACAACCGCAAAAATATGAAATTTATGTTTTCTCAAGAAGCACTAAACTTCTTGCTTGAAATATTGAATGAACAAAGTTCTCTTGACTAAAAAGATATAGTAAAACGCAGGCTTATTTTAAAATAATGTCTGCCATAACCTCAGGGAATTCATTCATCAAAATGTCTGCAAACTTTTCAGTATCAATCTGAGTAATAACGATTGACAAAAGATCGTTAGGTAATTCTTCAATCATTTTTTGAATATATTCGGGCTCTATAACGGACATCCCTTTTATAATCTCAGGTTTTTGTTTCTCACGATTGATTATATTTGTATATGCTTCCGCATCAAAGAGTTGAAACCATTCATTGTGTTCTTTTCCCAAAGATAAAACTAACTGCTGTTTTTGAGTAGGCTGGAAAGATTGTAAAGCCTCTTTATATTCTAATGGATTAAGTTGTCCGAATTGCTTTGTTAAATCGTAACTGTTCATACTTTCAACAGGTTCACCGGATATTTGCTCCAAAACTTGAGCAATATATTCTTCAGGAATTGATTGCATATGTTTTAAAATTTTATTTTTATCAATATCTGTACTTGTTAAAAATTTGTCCAATTGTTCATTTGGCATCAATTGAACAATTTCTTCTTGTGAAAATAATTCAAAAGCAGTGTTTACAAGCTGCTCAGGAGGGAGTTCCTCAAGCATTTTCATTAACTTGTCATCAGTAAAAAAATAAAGTCCTTGTAATAAATCTTTGTTTTCCATTTGGGGTAAAAACTGTTGGAGTTGCTGAGCCGTTAATTCTCTTAGTATCATATATTTGTTATTTGTGTCTGCAAGATCAAATAATTCCATAACAAGATTTACATTAGAAGTTAATTCCTGAGCAAGTTGAATTGCCAGTTGATTGCCTTGAGCAGCTTCTGCCTCAATAATTTCATCAACAGACATATTTGCATATTCTTCTTGAAACTTTACAGCACTAATGTGTAAGGCTGTTTGCAAATATTCAATATTTGAATCAATAACTAAACTCATAATACTCCTATATAATCTAAGAGTATTATCGGCACTAAATTTCAAAAACTTTAAACATTGTAACTTTTGTTAATAAAAATTTTAAGAACTTTTACTTGGGATTTCGAGTAATTGCCCAACATCAATATTTGTCCCTGAAATATCATTAGTTGCTTTAAGCTCAGCAATTGTTACACCATATTTTTCCGCAATCTTGCCTAAGGAATCCCCTCGTTTTACAGTATAATAAGATTTTTTGCCCTTCTCACCAAAATATTCTACAACTGATTGACAGAGTATATCTGAATATTTATCCATTAATCTCGGATTTTTCAATTTTTTTCTTCCGTCAACAGAGTTCATAAAAGCAACTTCCCACAATATTGAAGGGGTTTTTCGACTTTTAGCGGTATTCAAAACTTGATATCCGGATTTTTTAGAATTTGCATAATCTTTGTTTTTAGCATATGCATCCATTTCTTTTTCAAACTTCGCCGCTAATATCTTACTATCAGCAGAACCACTCGGATAGAAAATATCCATTCTATCTTCCTGATTAGCAGATTTTGATGAATTTACGTGGATGGAAATAAATAAATCCGCCTTATTATTCTTGCCTCTTATTGCTTTGCTAACCAAATCCTGTCCTTTTGAAGCTTTTCCTTCATAACCCTGAATATAAATAACTTTAGCACCTTGTTTTTTCAATCTCTGAATTAAACGCATTGCATTATCGTAGTTTATAAGCCATTCGTCATCAAGGCCTTTTTGACCTTTTACACCGCAATCAATGATATTGTCAGGATGGAAGCCGTGCCCTGCATTGACAATTATTGTTTTCCCTTTTAAAGGTCCTTTCTTTATATTCGGATCATAAAAAACTTCTCTGGTTGCGACTACCTTACCATTTACTTTTGTCTTTGTTAAATGAGGACGATTTGCATAAATCCCTTGTTTTTCCATTTTTATGGTTTCTATTTTCTTTCCGGATTCGTTGATTTTAACTTCTCGGTTGCTATCGTCAACATTGTAGTCAGCATCATTATAAAGAATTAATAGTTTTTGATTTGGCTGAATTGCAGAACTTTTTAACCCATTGACTGATTTTAAAGTTTGAAGACTAATTCCTGCATTATTAGCAATTTTTGTCACATTATCTCCACGTTTTACACTATATATGTAACCCGGAATTTCAATGTAGTCACCAACTTTTATTTTATCAACATTTTCTATTCCGTTTAGTGACTGCACAAATGATGTACTAAGACCGTATTTATCAGCAACTTTGTTTAAAACATCTCCACGTTTTATACTATATGCAACTTTATTAATCTTGATTTTTTGTCCGACTTTTATTGTCGATTTTGAGGATAAATTGTTATTTGCCATTAAGGTTTTGGCATCTATACCGTACCTTTGAGCTATAGAATATAAAGTATCACCTTGGCGTACAACATAATCAAAAGTTAAGATATTTAATCCTGTATTACCCGCTTTAGATACATTATATTTCATTTCAGACATCATAGATTTTAAAGAGGTCGATTGATTTGGTGCACTTATACCTAAATCATCAGGTTCTGAAACTTGTGATTCTTCTGATTTTGTATTATTGCTCCCGGAGATCCGCATTTGAGATAGTTCTTCACCGTTTTTTATAACAGGTATTTTTATGGTATCGCCAACTTCGAGAGGTTTTCCATTATTTAAAGCAGAAATTTTCTTACTTAAATCTGATATTGAAAAATCAGGTGTTATATATTTACTGTGAATATCTCTGGCTACAGCAAAATATCCTTTTCCTTTATATTCTTCGCCTACATGAAAGTCTTCTATCTCATCAGAAATAGTACAATTCCCTTTAACTTTTGCTACAGATTGTCTGGATTGGTTCTCCTTTACACTTTGAACATGAGAAACCTCATTTTGTCCAAGTTTTAAAGGTTCTCCATCTATTGACAAAGGAATATTTATTGTAAATCCGGGTTTAAGGGTTTCTACATTGTGGTTTATCCTTACGATTTCTTTTACTAAGCTGTTAACAGAAACTCCTTCAGGACAATATTGACGTGCTATTGAATAAAGTGTGTCACCCTTTTTAACTTCATATTTCCCTGATTCACAAGAGATTGCTTTTGAATCTATTTTGCCGTTTTTATAAGCCGAATATATTTTATCCAAATCTTTTATAGACTGACCTGGACAGTTTTTTGCATCACTATATATTTCATCAATTACTCTTTGAACATTCCTGTTATTGCCTAAATCTCTGGATGCCAAAATTGCCCTTGATAAACTTCTCCGATACAAACCCGGATCAGATTTTTCAGATGCACCGCTTTTTCCGGATGTTACATATACAAGATTTTCTATAACCTTGTCGTATTGTTTATTTTTAATGGCCTGTTTAAGTTCTGGATTTCCACTGATTGCCTTAGGCCCTTTGTTATATGACAAATCTATTAATCCTTCTTTGATAGAAGACGGGAGACTATTATATGTTTCTGCTCCAAGTATATTTTTAACATATTTTGCATGTTCTTCTATATGTTTAACCAAGTTTTCATATGCTGTTTCTTGATTTCTCATTTCTTTGGTTCTTTCACCAAAACCACAGGTAGAAGTTCCGAATTTGTCAGAATAAGGAACGGTTATAGCTTCATAGTAATGATATTTATCTCCTTCATAGTATTTTAAAAGATTAATCAAGTGTTTTTGTGACTGCATTATTGCCGTGTTATCATCTTTTAATACGGAAAAATTATATTCCTTAATTCCTAATGATTTTAAGGATTTGTCAACCAATCCGTCAATGTAACTGTCCCATAAAAACTTATTAAAATTCGTTACGGAAGTTTTTCCATTTGAACCCAAAAATATTATTTGAGGATAACTATTTGCAGATTTTTTATTATTTACAGATTGGCTATTATTAACTTTTGTCGAAGCGTCAACTTTATGCAATCCAAACATATAAATTTCCTTTTATATTTATAGTAAAACATTTTTTCAGAAAACAATTAACATACAAATAGCTGAATTTAACAAATATTTACACATCTTTTAAGTAAAAATCAGAAGCTAAACACAAATGAATTCACATATTTTCGATAAATGGAGCGTAGGGGATTCGAACCCCTGACCCCGACACTGCCAGTGTCGTGCGCTACCAACTGCGCTAACGCCCCGCAAGCAAAATTATTATACAACAAATACACCAATTACATAAAAAAATAACTTATAAACGTTTACATTAAAGAATATTTTTATTAGCAAAATTTATTTTGACAGTTTTTCAATCTTTTATAAGGATATAAAAATGAAAATAAAACTCGATAAACCTATCAAAATAATCAAACAAGCAAAAACAGTTGTAGAAAAAAAGAAGCCGCAAATACACAAGCTAAATTTAAATATCGACAGAATTGAAAACCCGAATGATGCATTTGACGTATTTGAAGGCAGTGTTCAAAAAATTCTTTCGGAAAAAGGAGATATTGAACACAATTCCTTTTTAAAAACACTAAATGCCGTTTTAAATAAATTTACAGCAACAAACCAGTTAGATGGAATGAATAGAAAACTACCCAGATTAGCAGAAAATTTTGTTAATTTAGGGAACGGAAGTTTAGCAGGAATAATGTATAGTGTACTGATAAAGGCAAATCACAATTCCCCTTGGCTTGTAGAAAAATTTGCAACAAACGGATTAGCAATTGCAAAACGATTTCATGATCCTGTCCACATTATGGCAAGGTGTGAGGATTTAAGAAGAATTTATTCAATAACCAGTCCGCAAAGTGACAAACTACTTAAAATTTTATATGAAGAGAAAAGAGCTCTCAATGGAATTATAAATAATTATGAAGGTGCAAAAAACAGATTTTGCAGTGTAAAAAGGGAAATAAAACCTAGAGAAAATTACCAAATCTTACTGGGTTTTATAAAATTACAAATTGCAAAAATCATAAAAGAATCCAAACCCAAAGAAGCAATAGAAGAATTAAAGGGAGCTTATGAGCTGATTTCGACAGTTGGCAAAGGTGACTACACAGAGGAAATTGAAAGACTTCTGGCTGAAATAAGTTCAAAAAAGTAAAATAACCTGATATCTCAAAATTTCGCCGTAACTTTCTAAGATGCTGTCACAGGAACTTTGTTATTACGATACCTCCAGTAAAGAGCCATATCAATTAGTAAAAATGCCGTATTTAAAAGGTATAGCCAAAATACCCAATCCATACTATTCAAAATTTTGTGCGTAATACCAAAAATATACCCCAACAAAATCAACATTGAAAAATGCATGCTTTTCCCATTAACACATTTACATCTATAAGTTTTCAATGCTGCTACAGGCCAGCTTATACCAAAACAAATCATCATACCTGCTTCAAAAACACTCATGCTACTGCCTCCAGTTTTTTATTTTTAAGATTAATACTATTAGTTTCTGCTTGTTTATTTAATTTTGTACTATTTTTTGCCCCTTGTTCAAATCCCAAAAGCTTCATTATCGGGTGCAAAATATAATTGCTAAGTTCCGACGCAATCCAAGCCAAACCTATAACGGTTCCAACAAGATTACTTAATTCAATAACACCTTTCGGGAAAGGAAATCTAGGTGGATTTTCATCTTTTAATAAATGTTCTTTCAAGGTCAATTTGTCTTCATCATTTGCCTTCAGATTATCAGAAATTTTAGATAGCAATTTATGTCCTTTACGTTCTTTCAAGTCCATTTTTGCAAGCTTTGCATAATTTAAAAATTCATTTGCATTTTTGAAAGCCGGAAAATCCTTATCACCTTTCATTAATTTTTGAGCGAATTTAAAACCATATTTTTGGAAAATAAAAGGAATCATTGTCAGATAAATTCCGACACACAACGCTTGATACAAACCCTCTTTTGTTGCGGCATATTTTCTTGTATCTTTATCCACTTTTTTATCCATCATAATAGCGGCAGGTCTTCCTGTTGCCTTAAAGAAAGACTCTGTAGTAACAGTATATTTTGTGTTATTCGCAAAATTTACAAACTGAGGATTTAGGAGAATATTAGCAACTTTATCAAGCATTACATCCCTCCTATTTTCATTCCGGAATTATAAAAATCTTTGAAACTATATGCATTCAATGTCTTGTAATTTCCAAAATTTACATTTTTTACAGGTTTATCAATTTGTTTAACAGGTGAATTTTGACTTTGAGAATGATTATTTTTTTTACCGGTGAAAGCATTTAACAAAGGCTTTGTAGCAGCGTTACAAATACCCGGAATTATAAACAAAGCTGTTAAACTTACAGTGATTAAGGATAATGTTGACTTCATCTTTGGCAATTCTTTTAAATGATTCGTTTTTTTTGCTAAATTGTAAGCAACTTTTTCAACAACAGCATTAGTAGCCAAATAAGAAACAAATGCGACTGCCCCTGTCAAACCTTCTCTAAAAGCTGTATATACTCTAGAATTTTTATCCTGCTTTTTGTCCATCATCGTAAATGTAGGACGCAAAATTCCCTTGGAAGCCGCAATAGTCAAAGCCCCATATAGAGCCTTATTATTACTTCCGAGGTACATACATAAATCTTTGAATTTTTTCTGAAATGGGGTAGTCATATTAATTAATCACCACCTTAATTCTAAATAGTAAACATCGTTTGTAAAATTATTTTTAAATTCAGTGCAATATTACTTAATGTTTGTTTAATTCAGAATATTGTAATACAATTTTTACAAAAAATACTGACAAAAAAAATATTTAGAAGTTTTATCCCAAATAAGAAAGAAATAATATGCAAGTAACAAAAACAAAACAAAACCAAACATTTACAGGTATTACAAAGATATATGCAATATCAGATTCTCACCAGGAAACAAGAAAGACAAGAGCTTTCCTATCAAAAATTCTAAAAGACAGCGGAAAAGACAAAAATGTTTTGTTCCTGAACTGTGGAGATATATTTAAGGGAATTTATCCAAAAGACCTGGAACGTGACAGTTACATCAGACTCAAAGATTTAAAGCCTGATATTGAAATGGTTATGACTTTGGGGAATAACGATTTTGGGTTCAATAGAGAAAGTTTAGAGTATCTTGTAAGTACAATAAAAAAATTTGCATCAAAAGGGATTAAAACCGTTTGTGCGAATATATTTAAAACTGACGGTACACGCCCTGATTGGTTAAAACCATATACCATAGTGGAACGTGACGGAGATAGAACTTTCGTAACAGGTTTTTGTATAGACAACATCAACACTGCAAGATTTGGGATTATTGCAAAAAAACAACCGGATGTTATTAGTGAAATTCAAAAAGCTATATTGAAAGAAAAACCCGATAATGTGGTTATTTTAAATCACGACTACATGCCGGCAAGCAAAAGCATTGTTGAAACCTGTAAAAAAAATGGAATAAAAATTGATGTAGTAATAGGTGGTCATGACCATGATTTTGTTCATCCTGACACTAAATTAAATATATACTATCCGCAACCTTTTAGTGATTCTATGTATAAGATGAATTTAGTGAATAATAAAGGATCCAGATCTGTCACCGACGTTGATATGATAGAGAGTGAACACCTTAGTGTAGACAGTTTATTCTCAAAGGATCTTGATGACTATGAAAAATCTTCCGGACTCTTGGATAAAGTTGCTCCTTATACCTTGAACTTACCCAAAAGATATTCCAAACCCTGCCCTTTGGGAAGTTTTTTGGCTGACGAAATGAAATCAGTAACCGATGCGGATATAGCATTTTTTTCTACCGGTTTTCTAATGAAACCTATGGAATATAGAAAAAATGCCTATATAACAAACTACTTGTTCAAAAAAACCATGATTGCAGAAACACCTATCAAAACTGTAGAACTTGATACCGCACAGTTGAAAGAAGTTTTTCAACACGCCTTGAGGACAAATGGTTATGGTAGTAGCAACCCCCGATTTTTACAGTGCTCAAATAACATAAAAATAGAAGGTCAAAATAACCCACAATTAGGAATATGGGAAGTTAAACAAATTTACGTAGATGAAAAACCTCTCTTAGACAAAAATGGAAACCCTCTCTCTATAGGTCAAAAGTTTAAATGTGCCATAGATTCATATATAGCTGATGGAGGCCAGGGTTTCAAAACTCTTCAAGAGGCTCCTAAAAATGACATTCTCGTTAACGGAGAACCTGTCAAAATCAATGAAGTGTTAATGAACGGACTAAAAAAAGCTCCGGAAATTTATGATGCAGGAACAGAATACCCCCAATTTAGCCTTGTAGAAATGTAAAAATAAATGTTTATGTAAATATAAATTATAGCTGTAAATCTACTCCCAATAAACTTTGAAGTTTTCAATTTCTTCAAGAGTTTTACGATAATCCCCCTTGAAACAAATCGTTCTATCGTCAATATAAAGATAAGACGGCAATTTTACATTAGTCACATCTTTAAAAAACTTATCTAAATTGTTATTAATTAGCCATTTAGTTGCTAGCATCAAATTTCTCGATGTAAAAAGATACAATTCAGCACTTTGAGATAATGTTTCTAAAAACTCATAAGCCCCGACCTTAATTTCAGGAATGTAATTTTCATTGAATTTCTCTTTCTCGTACTCATTTAGTACGCCGTCTAAATCTATAAGTATCTTTTTAGTGAACATATCTTATAAAACCTTTTAAATTTTCAAATTTTGCACGCATGCAAAATTTAAAGTCATAATAGCATTAAAATTGCATGTATGCAAGATATTGAATTAAAGAAATTAGGTAACCACATAAAAAAATTACGAAAAGAACGAAAACTTACTATTAGTGCTTTATGTTATAAGAATTGTCTTGAGCCATCTACAATAAGCAGAATAGAAAAAGGGTTAGTTGAACCTAAATATCTTACATTATTAAATATTGCCAAAGCTTTTAATCTAACATTAGCTGAATTTTTAAATTTTTAGTTAGTATCTATATCTCATTGATAATTTGAGGTATCTCAATTTACAAGCAAAAATAAAATTGCACTTTTTTGCACTTTATTGCACTGGGCTTAACTTTAAACACCGTGCCGATTTTAGCCTGATGAAGTTTTGAAATTTTACAAATGGAGTGCAAAAGAGTGCAAGAAAGCGGATTGTCGGCAGAGGGCTAAAGCGAAGCGTAACCGTTTAACGCCGACAAACAAGTACGAGTACTTGAGTGCAGCGGATTTTCAGGAAGACGATGCGAGACTTGACGAGCAAGCCCGTTAGGTGGCGGAAAGCTTAGAACTACCCACGCCCCAAATAATCCAAGACAAAGAAACAACATATCTTAATATTATAAATGGTTTCAACCAATCAGTCTGTCAGCTTAATTTTTAATTTAATATTAGTTTCTATCTTGTCATCGATTGAATTGCAGAAAGAATCAAATCATAATCAAGGTTTTCATATTTACCATAGTTTTCTCTTGACATAGGTTTACCATCCCTAATATCATTTTTGAACTTAGATATTCTATCAAAGACATCTACATCTATTTTTTCAGGATTTTGAGCTAATTTCATTAAATCTTGTTGTACAGGTGTGTACTTATCATTTGGGGAAATTATTGAGAAAATAATCTTAGTAGGGGATTCTCCAACGAATCGAAAAGGGTCATCCATTTCTAAACGTACAACCCTATTTTTTGAACCTTCTACAAAACCCTTATAGATAGCTATACCTTTTTTCTTAAAAAAACATATAGGCTCTAAATTTTGAACATAACTGATAGAGCTGGCTACAATGGGGAGATCAGGTATATTGGCAGGAATATCTTCTATTATACCTGCTTTAGTTACCCAACCATCTTTATATCCATTACTGTTTCTATAACAAGGAATTGTATGAAATTCTAATGAAGTATCATAAGTATGAGGTTTTATTGATGATTCTTTCCCAAAAATATTTTCTATTGTTTCTGCAACAGTTTCTCCCGCATTAACTGATTTTTGGGTTTTTAACTTCTTTAACTTTTCTGCATTTTCTTTAGCTGCTTGAGCAATAGCCTCTGCTGCTTTCTTCGCTGCTGCTTTATTACGGTAAAATAACCCACCAACAACAATAGCGGCCAATGCACCAGCACCAAGCAAGACTTTTGTTGCAGTGCTTTTAGATTCATTTGATTCCTTGACAGGTTCTGCTTTCTCCAACTGAACACTATTTGATGTGTTTAATGTATTTGATGTGTTGAATTTAGATAATTGAAAAGAAATCATAATACAACCTACCTTAATTTCACTTACTAAAAAATACTTTACACCTATATAAAAACACAAATTATATTTTTCTTGCTAATAATATTACATAATATTACATAATATTACAAGTATTTAATATTATTACTTTGAATAAAATTGAAATTTTAAAGAAGCTTCTATTTAAAGATTAAATAGACAAAAAGATTAGGTTAATTAAAATAATTTCGAGCACTTTTTTTGAATATCTAATGCAATATCTTTTGCAAATTTTTCCTTGAGTCCTATATTTTTTGCCACGGCTAGAATATTATCTAAAGTCGGATTTTTACCCTCGCCATTAATTGTTGTCGCGTGTTCTCCATTAAATGAAAAACTGTAAGTTAAATCATACGCAGGAGATAAGTGCCATTCTTTTTTTGCATCATCAAAAAGAAAAGAAAAATTTTTTGAATGGTCATCTCTGTTGTTTGCAAATACATTAAAACACATTAGCCTGAATAATTGCTCAATATCCTGATAATTTCTTGTTAATTCAAGTGTTAATTTCATCAATGTATTATAATCAAGATTAGGAAGCCTGTGGCTTGTCTCCAAAAGTCCGCTAACTGATACCATATGAACTTTTTTGCAATTTTTACGGTCAAACCTTTTTATCCCAAAATATCCTGAACAAATTTTAGAAGGGAAAAGCCTTGTTTCAGTCATATTTATTCCGCAATCTTTTGCGCATAATGAATATTGATGTTCCTTTTCCCCGATATTTTTAGGATCAGATGATGATGGAAATTTAATAATCCAATCCTCGTTGTCAATAGATGTCAAAATCTTTGGTCTTGCACCACCTGATGAGCCGCCTAGCTGAAAAAGTTCATCCAAATTATCCGAATTTTGCGATTCTAATATTTTTGAACACTCTTGTGCAAGAATATCATAATCACTAATGCTATTTTCTGATTCAAATCTATGCTCAGGTTTATAAATTAAAGCGCCCATCCCGCTTTTCTGAACAACAGCAAGACGATTAAGATTATCAATTTCAGCAGGATTTATTTTGTTTTTCAAAAACAATCTGTCAACAAGCAATCGCCCCCAACCGTCAGGCAAACTGTCATTAAAAACGCCAAATAGTCCGCCAAATGGTTCGTATTTGGGTATAAAAACTTTCTTGATGAGCGGTAAACTAAAAGGTGAAATACTAAATCCATTATTTAACCAATCTGAGTCATATTCAAAAGCAACAACTCTTTCAGGTGTTTTGGCAAGAGTTCCAACTAAAATATCGTTATAAAAAACTTTTAAATATTTATAATTATCCATTTATAACCTCATCAATTGAGTTATAGTTTTTTTGTGTGAATAAATTTTCTAAATCCTGTTCTAAATTAAGGGCTATTAGAATTTTTATAAAAGAATTCAATGATATTTCATACTTAGATTCAAACCTTTTGATAGAACCAAGGCTGACACCCGATTTTGAAGCAAGCTGAATTTGTGAAATCTTAAGTTTTTTACGTTGCTGCTTAATTTTTTCAACTAATTCTTTTGCTATTTCATTAGGAGTTTTAGGATTAAATAAAAAGTTGTTCATAGATAATATATTATACTATTATTGCTAAAAAGTCAATAATTAGATAATATATTATCTGTTTTATACCCATATTCTTTAAGGCTAAAATGCAACTATAAATAGACTCAGATTGTATGATTTAAAACAGCAAAAGGTGGGGTTAACTTTTGTATAATTTTAACAATAGGCAAAATTCTTAATACCAAAATAATATTACATTCCGTTATCTATTTTCGTGGTATATTTTCCTTGATATGCCACAAAAAAAGATAAAAGAAATTAAAAGAAAACTTAAACATTTGGCAAAGGATCTTGCTAAAGATATTTTAGATTATAAAAAACTTGTTCTTGAAAAAGATGACATTTTTCAATTTGCTCTTTATAAGAATATGAATAATTTATTTCAAGATACAGAACAATGTATTTTTAAAGAAACTAAACTTCATTTTTATAAAGAATTTTATAGAAAATATTATGATAAATATATTAATAATCCTTTAGTTCCGCAAGTAATCTTAGAAGGTGCTGATATCATGCAATATTTATGGAAGGATGGAGACAATAACCCAATTCCAGTCGAAAAAGCTTATGTACTGTCATTGCAGGAAATGAAAAATTTATTAAGGGAATTTTTTCAGCTTATTTTTAACACAATATTTTATCACTCATATAAATATAATATATTAATAGAAAATTATACAATGAGTGAAGAGCTATTTAAATTTGATTATTGTAATGAGGAAGAATATAAAGATATATTAAAAAAAATACAAAGAAATTTTAATTTTAAACTTACTAAACAAAAAGTTTTAAATAAAGAGCTCCTTTTTTACAAAAGAGCCATAAATAAAATAATTGAAAATTTGTTTTATTTTGAAGAAAAAACTGTTAACAGAACACAAACTCATCAATATTTTTTAAGAGGAATAAAGTTAAATAAATTTAAATATAAAATAGATAACAATATAACTATTAGAAAACTATTATTAAATGAAAAAGAACGAAATAGCACTATGTTTAGTTATGCTGATGAAAATTGTATTCTTGAATATAGATTTAAAATTAAGGATTTAGATAAGGTATATGGTAAACCGCAATTATTACCTATTGCAATAAATTTAGCACTAAAAAATTGTGCAATCATTACTAAGGTATACAGTTTCCTAAATGCCTCTGCTGATGGAATTTCAGAAATCGAAAATAATAATGTCCAATATGATGGCGGAATCCCTGTTTGTCTCAATGAAGTACTAATAGAAAATTTTCCCAAGGTTATAAAGTTAGTACAATATTATATTGGTAATATAGAAAATAAAGAAATTCTGTTTTTAAAAATTGCAATTGATTTTTACATACAAGCAATTAATAAAATCCATCCGACACATCAAATTACTTATTGTTGTTTGGCACTAGAAGCTCTTTTTAATACAAATTCAGAAAAAATAACCAGACAGTTAAGAGACAGATGTTCTGAATTACTATCATTAACATTAGGATTAAATAAAAAACAAATATCTAAAAATATTAATAAAGCTTATGAAACTCGTTGTTCATACGTACATGGACAAAACCCTACTTGTAACAAGGATGATAATTTAGCAAGTAATATTTTTGATTATACTAGATTTTCTATCCTGATATTTCTAAATTTAATCTCAAATAAAATGTTTCTAAAAAAATTCAAAACTAGGACCCCAAATCTCAATTTTAAAAATTATATTAATGAATACTATCTGAATAATATTAATCTAATGTATAATTTAAAAAATGAGTTACAAACATACATAAACAAATCTGCCTGGATAAATAATTTAAAAATAGAAAAATCCTATTGTAGGCTAAGAGATTTAGAACTTAATTCATAGCTATTAATATTCAGAGAATATATTGTCTAAAACTACAACCTATTATTTCCATCAAAGAATACAACAAAATGAAGTTGTGTTGTATTTTGAGGGTAAATATATGTGGGTAGGGGTGAACGGATTTTTTCAAGCGGTAGTTTTTGAATGCTATTTAAACGATATTTAAACGCTGTTTAAATGGTGTTTAAATTTTGTGTCATTAGACTTTACTTTTTATACGGAGGAAGCAATCATTGTGAGTGATTAAGCGAGTTTAAAAATGAATGTAGTACAACCTATAAAAAAGATAGAAGATATTCAAAAGATTAAAAAATATTTGGCAAAAAAGCCAAGAGATGCACTGCTTTTTAGTTTTGGGATAAATACGGGACTAAGAATATCTGATATATTATCGCTTGATGTAGGGGATGTAAAAAGCAGAGATTATATTGAAATAAGAGAGAAAAAGACGAATAAGTATAAGAAATTCCCGCTTAATAGGTTTTTGAAAGAGGAGATTGATTTATTTGTAGAAGGTTTACCGAGTGAGCAACCGCTTTTTTATACTCAAAAACATTGCAGGCTTGATAGAGCACAGGCATATAGAATTTTGAATAAGGCAGCACAAGCCGTCGGGGTGAAGGAGAGAATCGGAACACATACATTGAGGAAGACATTCGGATATCATCATTATAAAAAATATAATGATATAGTACTCCTGCAAAAAATCTTTAACCATTCCTCACCATCAGTAACGCTTCGCTACATCGGCATCGAACAAGACACAATAGACGAAAGCTATATGAATTTTTATTTATAAATATAGTAAAAGTTAATTTTATAAGAAACCACTTATAAACTTTAAAACTTCAACTTTGTGGCTAATTATAAAAGTATATTTGTGATATTATAAATATGATGTTAATTAATCTAGGAGTTTTTATGGCTGGAAATGGCAGTGTAAAAATTGGATTTGAAAAACAAATATGGAATGCAGTGTGTGCTTTATAAAGACATTTTTCTGCTGTTGCATATAGAAAAGTCATTATTGGTTTAATCTTTTTAAGATATATTTCTGCAGTATTTGAAAAAAGATATAACGAACTTTAGCCGAAGGTGATGGATTTTAAAATAATAAAAATGTTCATACAATGGAAAATGCAATATGGTTGTTCAGTAGGTAATCTATACTATATAATTTTTTAAACAAATTAAAGCAAATTACTTAATTTGTTGCCTAAAACACTTTTCCCGTTCTTCTATATCTTTTTCAACTTCATGAAAACTTTCTGCGATTTCAGGTATTTTATTTTTCAAAAATACAAGTTGGAAAAGTTGTTCGGTATCAATATTTAGTGATAATAAAGCCGAGATTATATCTAAAAGAGCTCTCATTGTGAGTTGTGCTGGGTCTGTGAAACCAAAATTCGATTGTGCAATTATAATAGAATCTTTTTCAGAAAGTCCGTGTATCTGTCCAAGGTCAAAAAACAACCCATTCACTCCACCATGATTGTAATTACAAGCGAATTTATAAAATGGTTCATAATACTCAATATCTGTTTTCTCAACTATAGCTTTAAATGTAGGATTTTTCACTTTCGGTTTTGCCCAAGAATAGTCTCTTTCATTCAAATCTGGGTAATTTAACATTGCATCATCACTCTTTTTCTTTAGTTCTTCCAACTCTGATTTAGAAATATCGTTAAATTGCAATGTTTTCGAGTGTTGTGCATATACTTTTACTTCCTTATAGTTTGCAATATCTTTATACGCTAAATATTTCTTTGCATACTCTTCGCCAAATTTTACTAAAAATATTGAAATAACACTATATTCATACAAGGTTCTCCATCTTGCTAATGCCCCAGATGCAAACCCGTTTTTTATAAGACACAATATTTCATTTGTAATAAGAATTGCTCTTGCTGCTATCCCATTTAAAACTTTACATGTATTTGGGAGTGTTTTATAAGGATATTTAAACTCTTTTATAAGAAAAATACAGTGTTCAATAAGGATTTCGAACTGCACAATGGGTTGATGATATTCAAACATTATACGAGAGACAAAACCTCTTGAATATTCTCTATTTTTTAAAACCTGTTCAAATCCGTCTTTTTGCCAGAAAAACTCCATAGCTTTGTATTCTTCGCTATTCAAAACTTCTTCTATAACTTGTTCTACAACAATTATATCCTCAGGTTTACAGTCTTTCTTTATGTACTTTACTATTGATTGTTTGAGTTTTTCATCTATTTCTACACTCATAAAGCCTCTTAAAGAACGATTATTGTCTCATCACCGCAAATATTACGAACTTTTAGTCTTAGAGGTTTTTGTTCTGATTTTATTGTACCGTTCCAAAATTCTTTAGTCTTTTTACCGTTTACAATAACATAAGAGCTTTTATCAATTTTAATCTCACTATCGCTTTTCCACGCTCCTTCTTTATTCGTACAATCAAGCGATAAATATTCTATTGTTTCTAAGCCGTTTTCACTTATTGTGATAGGCTTATATTCTTTAGCAGATTTTAAACACTGCGCCTGTCTTTTAGCATTATAATCTTCAATTTTTTGAATAACTCTATCACTAACAAAGTTATCAATTCTTACTTCATATTCTTTAAATAGTTTTTCTTGAACTTCTTGTATTGAATATTCTACGTAATCTTCAACAACAACATCTGATAATAACTCTTTTAAATCTCTGAGTTCAATTTCAACAAGTGTTGTATCATCATCTTTTATTACTTGTTGAATTTCATCTAGTGAGGTTATGTCGATGTAGTATACAATTACCTTCTTTACATCATCCGGTAAATCAGGAATTGCTTTTCTTATTATATCAATCATTAATGCTTTATCTAACAATTTTGTAGAACTATCCATTAAGTTTGGTACATATACAGGAATTAACCCTTCCTTACTGTCTTGGATAGCTCCTTCCCAAAATTCGTCCAATGAATCTTCATTTCTTAAACCTTTAATTAAACTTTTCATCTTATCCATTGTTTGAACTGGATTTCGATATAAAGACACTCCATCTTTTACCTCAAGGATATCAAACTGAGCATTATCAGAAACAATCCTATCTCTTGTTGTTTGAATACTATTTATTCCTATATCGCAATGAATAAATCTTCGATTGAGTTTGTTTGCAACAGCGGCAGCAACCCCACTACCGCCAAAGAAATCTGCTACTATCATATTTTCATTGGAACTTGCTTTTACTATGCGTTCTAACAATGCTTCAGGTTTTTGCGTTGCATATCCAACATTTTCTGAACTGGTCTTTCTTGTCACCGAAGTTTGACCAATAGCCCAAACACTATCTAAATATTTTTCGTAAAAAGTTTCATATATAATCTTCCCATTTTCATCTCTAGCAACTTGGAGTGATTGCGTTTCTTTATCCCATACAACTTTATTTCTTGTTACTGGTTTATCTAATTTTTCAGTTACTCTGTTGAAGAGATAATTCTCGTCCTTTGTATAAAAGTATATTACATCATGTTTTTTTGCAAAACCAGTTGTAGCATTACCTTGAATATAGTCTGCATAATACCATATTATTTCGTTTCTAAACCTATCCTCACCAAAAATCTCATCCATAAGAATTTTTACATAGTGACCTATGTGCCAATCAAGGTGTACGTATATTGAAGCTGTTTCAGACATAACACTTTTTATTGCAAGCAGATTTTCATACATCCAATTCAAATAATCTTCTTTATTCCAGACATCACCATACATTTTTTCTTCAAAAGCCTTGAAATCCTCATTCATTTCAATTTCTTCTTCAGCTTTTGCAATAGCTTCAGCCACTTTAGGATTACGTCTTAGATAAACTTTTTTAGCATAGTCAGCACCTGATGCAAAAGGAGGATCTATATATACAAGGTCAACGCTAATCCCTTTATCCTTTAAATATGCACAGGCAGAAATACATTCACCTCTTATAACCATATTGTTATCTGGGTTATCACCAACACGCTCAACTGTTTCAACTTCGTATAACGGCATACCTCTTTTTAAGTTTTCTTTAACTTTGTCATTACCGTAATATTTTAATGTGCGCGTAAAGTTATTTAGTATTGCTTGTCCTTCTATCGGTTCAGGAAAGTATGGTATATATCTTGTTGCCATTAACAGACTCCTTTAAAAAATTCTTCAATGTGTTTTGTTGTTTCATATATAATTTTCTCACTTGACCAATCATCTTGCAAGTATAGAAAATCAAATCGATTATATTTAAACTTTTCGTTATTTTGTCTTACAAATTCCTTCATAAATTCTTTTTTATCTTTAAATTTATCAGCAAAAGCATTTCCTTTTGTTTCAACTATCATAACTCTATCAATTTCATCATTATTTCTTTTAATAATAAGAAAATCAGGAGTGTATTTACCTATATATTTCCAACCATTAGCTCCCTTTTTATATGTTTTAAGAGTAAAATCAGTTAAAGTTTCATCCCCGTTGTAGTAAACTTCAAGATTATTATCATTAAATACTTTTAGAGCCAGCAAATTTTTAAGATACGACATTTCAAAATTGCTATCTGTTTTATAAGGCAAATAGTGATATGTTTTATCTTTTTCAGGATGAGTAATAACTGCTTTATTTTCAAGCGTTTTTGCCATTTCTATATTACCCGATTTTTTTAGCATTTCAACAATTTTATGTTCTTCATCTGTTAGAGCCTTTGCACTGTCCTCGTTTATTATTGTCTCTACCACATCAGAATTTGGTGTAAAACGTTCTTTATTAAATGTTTCAATAGGGCTTGTTAATTTTTCCACAACAAGAAGACTTGCGCTTTTTTTAATCAATTCTTCTTTTGTTTGGATATCTCTTACATCTGCAAATACTTTTCTTATGTTTGCTTCTATATTTTGTGTATTGAACTTTGAAGAAAAATATTTTATTCCATCTTTTACATAAGTAATTTTGTCAAAAATTTGCCTAAGTTCAGATTCATATTGTTTTAATGTGCTGTATGAAAGGGTATTGTAACTTCCTTTAACAATAGAATGAAGCCAGATATTGAAGTTTGCCACAATATCACCTCTTTCAGTTGTATTTGGATCATAACTAACAATTTCACCAGTCATGAAATCCTGTTCCATTATAGCTTCACTTCTTGCTTCATTATCTGCAACATTTACGATTTTACTTGGGTCAGATTTTTCAACTATAACAGTATTGTACTCAACTCTCATTTGATAAAAATCTATAGGAGGAACTTTTTGTTTATCCATTCTATTATAACGATTTAACAGGTCGGGTTCTTTTTTTCTGCCGTTTTGGAACTCTTGAAGACCTATATGATGTTGTTTTTCAAGCTGCACCTTTAATTTATCAGCATTACTTTTGTTAAGGTAAATAAGAGCTGTTTCTTCGTTTGTTTTATCAACTTGTCTTAAACATCTACAACTTGTCTGTAATACCATATTGGTAGGACAATCACCCTCTTGAGATAAGATAATTCCAGTTAAACTCTTACAGTCCCAACCTTCTTTACCTATTTGAACAAGAAGAACTATTCTAATCTTGGACATATCGCTATCAAGCATTGCAAATTCTTTATCAGAATTAACTGGCTCTGGATATTCTTTATTTCCCTTATGAAATTTTAAGATTGTTTCATCAGGATTAAGTTCATATTTGGAAGCTATATTACAGCATAAAGGATAAATTTGTTCTTCAAGATTTTCAATAGACCCACAATATATACCAATTTTAGCTTTTGTTCCATCTGAATAGACTGTATCTTTATATGCATTAAAAAATTCTACAAGACCGTTTTCTACAATAGATAATCTATCTGAGGTGTCAGAAATTTTAACAACAGGCTTTTTCAAGAAGTTTCCGACCCCTTCAACTAGCGGATAATAATATACAACATTTGTAATCTCTTTATTTTGAGTTTTTAATTCCTCTGAAATAACTACACTATCAGCTTTCTCAAGATACGGCGTCCCAGAAAATCCGACAACAGAATTTAGGGTTTTATTCTGTCCCCAATCGGTTACAACGGTTCTTAATTTAATACTATCGCTTGTTGCGTGATGAACTTCATCGATGAAAACTGATAGGTTCGGAATTTTTCCGATTAATGCTCTTAATTCATTTGATGCTCTATATTTTGCAAGTTCTTCTTCGCTCATTAATTTTTGCTGTTCATCGGATTTCTTTTCTACTCTATCTAAAATGACCTTCTCTGCATTTGTTACGGCAACAAGTCCAAATAATTCTTCAAAAGGTTGATATATAGCTATTTTTTGGACATTAGGGTTTTTTATTTTATTACTTTTACTTGCTGTTTTCCCTTGGTCTAAGACTTCAAATTTAATTATGTGTTTCAATTTACTTGCAGTAGGTTCAGGAATAACCCACTCTGGGTTAAATCTTTGTATTGTTTTTAAACTTGGAATTACTGAACTCTTTAAGCCTGAAGGAGCTAGGATTATAAAGTTGTGTGCAAAATTGCTGTTTTCAGGTTCGTTAAGAGCAAAATATAGGTCAAGATATATAAAACAAGCCATTAAATATGTTTTACCTGCACCCATAGGTAAGCTAAAAAGGTAGTCTGTATAATTTACACCATAAAAAATATCTTGAAATACTTGCTTATAGTTAATTCTATCAAAATGTTGCTTTATTTCTTTTTCTAATTTTATAGAAACCTGTTCGCCTTTATCGTTTTTAGTTGTTGCATATTGGTATAAAGCTAAAGCGCAAGGGTTTTCAACAAAATAATCTCTCGAAGCTTGAGCAATTTCAAGTGATGAAACATCTAAAGTATTAAAAACACCTTCATAAAAAAGTTCCCATAAGGGTTTATTATTGCACTTAATTTTTAGAAACAGATATGTTTTTATAGCATCAATCTGTACATCTCTTAACTTATTAGCATTAGTCATGTACTCAATAAGTTCTTTAACCGTACATTCTGATGAATTATACCATCTATCTCTTTTTTTCTTAATTAATGAATAAAACACTTATATACCTACTGAGCTCAATTTGTTATTCTGACTTGCAACACCCTATAGCATTCTATCATAAACATAATAAATTATATAATTTATATATTAATAGACTCCTTACTTTTGCTATTTTTATATAAATTATTAAGTTGAACATTCAACTTTTCAATAGAATCTTTTTTGTTTGTCCACCAATCTGTAAACAAAACTCTAAGAATATTCCATCCTAAACCTTTTTATGATTTGGATTAATTAGTCGTGTGAACGTAGATAATGCATCACTTACATCAGATACACTAAAATCAGACCCTTTGGCAAGTCAAGTAGAAAATAAGTCTTTATATGCTATAAAGTATCCGATTTTATCTTGCACAAATTCTATTGTTTCCTAATCATCTTCAGTAAGATTTTTTATATCATTTTCTGTAACATCATTATCTTTTAATATTTTTTCTTCTTTATCAGATAAAAATTTATAAAAAATAAAACCTAAAATATAATTATTGTATTCATTTGCCTCTATTTTAGAATGCATTCTATTTGCAAATTCCCAAATTTTAGATGCAAGTTTCTGTTTATTCTTGTTTCCCTCTTAAAAATTATAAAGCATCCCTCTCCCATTTAATATTAGCATAAAAATCTTTTCACGTATTTATGTTAAGAAATCTGAAAAGTAGCTCATTGAACTTGAAATCAATTAATTTAAGAGTGATGAATACGACACCTGAAAAGGAGGTCGTATGAGTAAAATCAAGAAATACAAGATTAAACAAAAAGATTTTAGAAAGTTAGAAAAATTAGCTGAGCGGATTTATAACACTTCTGTTGTTATTGATTATTTTTGCAGGACACAGCAAGAAATTGAAGAGCTGTATAATCTTACTCCAATTGTTGAACACTTAAGGCGAGATTCTGATACTGTAAACGCATTTTTTATAAACTATCCTGACAACAAAAATTCTTAAATGGTATTTAACTCCTGTTTAAATAGCGTTCAAAAAGTGTTCAAAAAATGAATTGTGTCTGAATGATAAGTTTTGAGAGAGTTTGCTTGATATTTAACTTGTTAAGAGTAATGAATGTCATTGCTATAAATGAATATAAGGGGTAGCAATGATTGAATTAGGCAAAAAATACAAACTTAAAAAGATTAAAGGCTTTGAAAACTATGATAATGAGTATTACAAAGTAATTGCCTTCTACAATTTCGACACTGTAATTTGTGAAAACAAATACGGAGAAAGGTTTGTATTTATGAAAGAGTTTTTAATAGACCCACAAAAGCCTGATGATATCTATTCAAATTTAATACTTGAAAGGAAAGAACAATGACAGAAAAAGACTATGCACTTTATGGCACAAAGGTTTTGAATTTAAAAACACAAGAAATTGGCTTGCTGATTTGTATTTGGAAAAATAAATTTGCAGATGCAGAGATAGATTACGCGACTTGCGTTGATAAACAAGGCAAAAGATACAACATAGAGCTTGATAACATACGAGGATTTGAAGATGATTTTGAAAAATAAGCTTACAAGAGAAACTTTAGAAATAACTTATTCTGAATTTAGAAAAAAGTTTGCAAAAGAAATCCGAACTGCTTTTGAAAGTTATCGCAGAACACAGCTAAATAAATATTCTTACAATTTTAAAGATGATAATTCAATGGAATACAATTTCTACTTCCAATTACAATGGAACTTCAATCACTTTGGAAATTCTAATTGGTATATTGAGAAAATGTAAAAGAAAAATATTTACAACTTGTTTGATATAATTTAAATATAATGAATAAAAATGATGCAAAAAAAGAGGAAGAAAATAGTTTATTAAATGATTTCTTAAATACGGAAGTTGGCAATAACTGGTGTTTAAAGAAAAAAGTTGTTGAAAAAGTGGGTAATGAAACTCCTGATTTTTTGCTAAGAACTTTTGATAACAAAACATTAGGTTTAGAAATTACTGAATTTTATGTTGAGCACGACCATCTTAATTTTTCAAGAGTATTAACTAGAACTGGTAATAAAATATGCCAAGAAATAAAGAAAAAATATGATATACCAATTTCTATTTTAATTAATAAATATGATCCAAGAATTTTTAGTTGCAATTGGAATGAACATTTAGAGGCAGCGTATAATCCGGGTTTTTCTAAAGTTCCATTGCGAAATCTTTTTATAGAAGAATTAAGAAAACTTGCTTCTAATAACATTAAAGATATCAAATTAGGAAAACTTATCAAACAATGGATTCAAATTGAAGATGAATATTATCAAATATCTATTGTTGCTTTCCCATCTATTTCATCTGGAAAATATGATTGCCATGTAAACAATGCAGGTATGTTAAAATTTAATCCGTGTGATGAATTACAATTATGTATAAATAAAAAAAATCAAAAAATTAAACAATATCAAATAAAATGTGATGAGTGTTACTTATTGGTAACAGTACCATCAAATAAAATAGGTAATTATTGTACCTTTACAGATGAAATATCTAAATATAAATTTGAGTCAAATTTTAAATCAATTTTCTTATATGATATAGATAAAAATTTTTCTTGCATTTTAAATACATGTATCTCCAGCAAATTATATCTTAAGAGATAATTTCTTTAATGTTACTATTCCAGCTTTCTTCTAAAAACCAGTCATCTTCAAATATTGCTTTTTGATGTTCAGTTTGAATAGACCATTTTATTTTTAAGTTTTCCTTGAATCGTTTTTCACAATAAGCTATAAATAATTCCATTTTTGCTTGTATATCATTTTCAGTTTTAATTCGACGTATTTGTTCATACAATTTTTTCTTTTCAATTGCAAATTTTCCAAAACAACAATTTTCATGTTCTTTAGGTTTGCTTCCGTTTGCATCATGAATTTTTGCACATTTACTATCATGACAGTATTTTCTTTTTCTGTTGAATGATTTGACTCCTGTCTGATGCATAAAACTATTAGGTTTTCCACAATAATGACATTGATTATATGGTAATTTAAAATCAATGTCAGACATATCAAAGAAATTTAACTCATGAATATTTACAAGAGTCCATTCAAGAGCATTTATATAATTATTACAATCAAAATTAATAATACAAATAGAAGGTGCTTGCTTTGGAATCCAATCAGAATAAAAATGATTTATTCGTTTAATAACTAAGCTTAATGCACTTGGAGGAAATCCTTGATTAATAATTTCTTTTATACAATTATCAATTAGATCAATATCGTAATTTTCATACTGCAACAACTCTTTTTGATTTTCTTCTAAATCAAGGTTTTTATACTCCTTTATAGTTTGTTGTTTTTCTTTTAGCCATTTATTAAAAGTATCTTTTAAGGCTAGTTTTATAGAATTTTTTAGTTTTTCATTCATTTTATACCTCTTTATATATGTACCACAAATTGGTCATTTTAATTACATATTAAAACTCTTATAATATATTTGTAAAGTAAAAAGGAGAACTCAATGAAAGAAAAATTAATTGAATTTGGATTTAGCAAAATCCCCAAATAGTAATTTATTGCAAATGCAAGATACATTAATTTATCTTACAAAAACTGATTTAAAAACAAGAACTTTCAGCGTTGAAGAATTTAATATTCATTATTTAAGCCTAGAAAACCATTTTGAACATGTGTTTATATTAGTAGAAATTGAAAAGCCTGATAAATATTTGTTACTTGAAAAATCAATTAAAAATCCTGATTTTGGAATTTATCGTCGCAATAAAATAGGTACACCAATTTGGAAATATCGATTTGATGTTATTCCGGCTATGAATGAAGATACTGCATCAATAGTAGCGGTTAAAAATATTTATAAATTAAATAATGAAAAACTGGATACTGAAGTTCTTTTGGATGAAGAAAGTATCTTTTGTATTTTAAGTGATTATGTTAAAGAAAGCGCAGGAGGTTAAAATGTCAAATAAAGATTATACAAGATATGATTTAATTTTTACTAAGGAAAATACAAAACTTCTTGGTTTAGCAAAGACAAAACTTCCCCTTGAAACATTTAAATATTTACTTGAAAAGGATTTGCTAACTCCAAAACACTTACAAATATTCTATAAAAATAGTTTTGGCAGAACTTGGGTATCAAATCTGGGGGATTTATTAATTAACAACCCCAATGATTCAAAAAGATTTACCGAGTTTGAAGTAAAAGACACAAAGTATTATGCTTGTAATCAATGGGAAATTAGTACAATTACCAATTTTATTAATTATATAAATAAGGAGTTTTGTGATTATATAGAAATTAAAGAATCAAAATATAAGCAAGAAACAATAGATTGGGAATCACTTAATTTTTAATTAGGAGAATAAAAATGAAAAAAGCTTTAATTTTATGCGTTATATCTTTTATATCATCAAATTGTGCATTTGCAGACTATAATCCCTTAAATAGAATTGAAACAATTGACGATGCAAGAGCGAGACACAGTGTAGAGAATTATAGAATATACAAAAATAATCATTATCAGGCACCATTAGGCGGATACCCTGAAAAACTTGGAGATCCGCAACCTCAAGAAACCTTAAGACCTGGGTATTCTAATAGTGGTTTAAATTCTGATTATTCAATAAAAAATAACTCGGGGTTTTCATACTAAATTATATTTAATTTGGAGATTTAAACATAATCCCCTAATTCATCTAAAAACAACTTATTTTCTTTCTTAATAACATTAATCGGCACAATACTTACTGGTGTATTATTAAAATATTCCCATTTTATTACTTTTTCTTTAAATTTATCTGATTCAGGGTAAAGAAGCATTATTTCAACGTTCTGAACGTCTTTTTCTCTGTTTTTTATTAATTCAGAATATGCAAACAGCTGATATAAGTCTGCTTGTGCTACATCAAATTTATCTGAGGATGAATCTAATTCTTTCCATTTTGCATCAAGTATGATTGCTTTTTTATCTTTTTTAAAAATAACAAAATCCATCTTAGTTTTAAAAAGATTATTTTTAAGAAGGTAATGACGACTATATTGCGAATTATAAGATATGTTTGCGGATTTTAAAATTGATTCAATATAATCTTCGAACATTTTTTCTAAAGGAAATAGCAGTGCTGGAAGCTTTGAGCGACCCTTTTTAGGGAAAAAGACTTGCTTTCTCAAGAAAAATTCTGCATATAATAATGGTCTTTCATAGTAGGAATTTAATCTGTTAATATTTACTTCCTGCAAATCTTTTTCAAGATTTGTTGAAATAGAAACATCATCCAACTCAACTAAAAATCTTCGCAAAATCTTTTTATTATTATCGTTTTGAGTTTGTTTAACCAGGTATAAACAAGCCGTTTTCAAAATTTTATTTTCTGCAATATCTAAACTAAGCTCACTATAATTAACAAAAAATCTGCTTTGGTTTGTAATATTATGTTTTATTTGTTCTGCAAAATTTAATTTACCTTTATATTTATTTAAATTTTCTGATTTTCTAATGTAAGATTTTTTAATACCTTTTTTTAAGATTTCATATAAATCATCGCAAAATACTGATATAAGTATTTCTATAACATGTTTATTTTTTTTAGTCTGTGAAACAACATCCTTATTGTGTTTATATTCTCTGGTTAAATTTTTAGATGCCAAAACAAGGTTTTCAAAAATTTTACGACTTTCATCTATTGTATTTCCGCTAAGTTTTGGTAAAATTTCCAAATAAGTTCCATCTTTTAATTGTACTATTCCTGTATATTTGTTTATACTGATACAATTAGCTTTTGCAGAATATTCTAGCCCACAGTCTTGATTTTCTATCAAACAGTACTGTTTTAATTCTTTAAAATAATCAGGCTTGCAATAATTTACGCAACACAAATTATCGCTATCTTGATGATTACAACTGTTGCATTCTCCCTTGCAGGAATAAATATTTTTATTTTCGTAAACAATTATTGATTTATTGTTCATTTTCTTTCTTAGTAGGTTTCTGAGCTTCTTTTAATACATTAAACCAGTTTTCTTTTGAACTAATGTCATTAGGTTTACAATTTAAAATTTTTGCAACTGAGTCAATGTCATTATAGAAATATTCATTTAATAGTGGTAATATTCTATTTTTATAAGCTCTTTCAAGTTGCTCTTTATTTTCAACTTCCATTAAGTATGAATGACCAATTTGATGATCTCTATCATACTCATTTTTAATTCGGTCATTAATTTTAGTTAATAATTGTTCTAAGTCAACACCTTCAATATCTTTTCCTCTTAGAAGCTCAGGTTTTGGCATCATTTCCTCAAAATCAAAACGACGTCTTAAAGCAGTATCTAAAAGAGCAATAGAACGATCCGCTGTATTCATAGTTCCAATAATATATAGGTTATTAGGAACTCCAAAAGGTTCTCTTGAATAAGGAAGAGTAACTGTCATTTGATGTTCTTTGCCAATACGCTTATCTTCTTCAATAAGGGTTATAAGCTCACCAAATATTTTTGAAACATCACCTCTGTTGATTTCATCAATGATTAATATATGAGGTTTAACTGCAATAGAAGTGGAAAACGTTAACCCGTATTTTTCTTTTAAATATTTTGTTATCGCTTCTAACTTTTGTTTTCGCCCTAAAGATGTAAAAGTTTGATTTTTAATTTGTTCTTTTGTTATTGTTCCACATGTTTCTTTTTCGAAATTATCACCTGTACGAATTGTTAAACCATCATTGTCGTTGACTCTTATTTTAAAAGAGCCTTTTTTTGTTTTGAATTCATAATTTTCATCGATTTCTTCTATAAACTGAGAATATATTTTTTCAAAATTTCCTTCAATAGTTGTTTTTGCGGAATTACATATTTTTTTCAAAATACCATCTTGCCCAATAAATCTGTTATTTTCTTCAACAGTTCCCCATTCTGGAATATATGGCTTAATCCCTTCAACAAACTCTTCATATGAATAAGATTGGTGGAAAGTTACAAATTCAATCTGACCTTGTTTTTTTAAATTATCAAATTGTTTTTTCAAATCTTTATACAGCTCAGCATCTACAGAATCATATTTTTTGTCATTTATAATTTCCATTACTTTGATAACTGTATTATAAGTTTTTCCTGTTCCTGGAGGTCCATATAAAATTATATTTTTACTATGATTCAATTTATAATTATTATTGTTAATAAATAATCGCAAATTTTTTTGTATATAATTTTTTCCTTCTTCTGATAATTTATAAAACTCTCCATTACGTAAAAAATAATTTCGATTTTTTCTTTTATAATTACTAGATATATCATCTGAACATTCTCTTAATTCTGTTGCAATACTAGGATTCTTTACATTTTTTAATTCTATCGATTTTTTTACAAATTCTAATTTTAAGACTTCTGCTGGTTTATATTCTCTATTTGGATCTTCTTTATACATAGCAATAGCAGCTATTTCCCACCATTTTAAACTTAAAATTGGGTTATTGTTAAAAATCAAATCAAAAATTTCTTTGTTGATATTAAATAAGTATCCTAAATTAACATTAAAATTTTTGTCAAATGGTATATTATTAATATTTGATAGTATTTGCTGAACTTTTTCAATAGAACCTAATCTTTTTTTAAATTCTTCTTTTTTTATTGGTTTATCTAGGAGAGTATATTTTAATTTAACTTCATAATCATCATTTTCGTTAATATATGCTTCTTCTAATACTTCCGAAAAAGCTACAATTTCGGGTTTTTTATAGTTAATTATAATATCACCGATATGTAAATCTCGCATTAATTTATATTTATCACTTCCTCTTTTATCTCTTTGAGGAGAACATAAAATTCCATCATTTAATTCTTTACGAAAATTTGAACCTTGATTAACCCAAAAGTAATTTACATCATGATTTTTGTCCATACTTCACTCCTTTTTTACAAGGATAGCATAAAAATTTGTAGGTTTTATTCTATACTTAAATTTGTAGCCATATTGCTTTTAAAGGATAAGCGTATTGTATATTCGTTATTTTTTGGTAACAAATATTTCTGAAACTTTATCATAATTTTGGAAAATGTAAAAATTAAGACATAATAAACTTTATATTATAATATTGTTATTATTAACACAGGGAATGGTTTTATGAGATTAAGAAAAATAAAATTATTTAATTTTCGCTGTTTTGGTGAGCAAGAGCATATTATTACTATTGACGACTTAACAACATTTGTAGGTAGCAATAGCACTGGTAAAACCGCTGTATTAGCTGCTTTAAACTGTATGTTTTCAGAGTTTACAAGTGATAGAAATATAAAACGTAGTGATTTTTATGTTCCCAAGAATATGCGACCCGAAAATATGACAGAACAAAAAATGTATATAGAAGCTGTTTTTGAATTTAATAAAATTCAAGAGGGAGAAGAAGGTATTTCAATACCACAATTTTTTGAGCATGTAATTGTAGATACTCCAGGTGGCATTCCTTATATAAGGATTAGATTGGATGCAACATGGGAAAAAAGCAATACAATAGAAGGTGCTATAGATTATCAGATTAGATATATTACCTGCCCAGAATCTAAAGAAATCGAAGATAAAGATTATGTTACTGCACAAAGAAGAGATTTAGATAAGGTTAGAGTTATATATGTACCTGCCGTTAGAGATCCCTCAAAACAACTTAAAAATACTTCTGGGGCTATGATGTATCAGCTTATCAATAATATAAATTGGAAAGATGAAAGACTAAATAGTATTAAATCAAAAATTGAAGAATTGAATTCAGTATTTGAAGCCGAAGATGGTGTAAAAATTTTAAATGATTCTTTAGATAAACGTTGGAAAAATTATGATACACATGATAAATATAAAAATGTATCATTAAAATTTAATAGTGCTGATATTGAAACTTCTATAAGAAGAGCCGATATTATTTTTAGTCCTACCGAAACTGGAAGTGATTATACTATTGACCAAATGAGTGATGGTTTGAAGTCACTATTTTATATTTCATTAATAGATAGTATTCTAAATATTGAAAATACTATCAAAAAAGAGCAAGATGATAATTTAGAGAATGTATCTTTTAATAAAAACTTGCCTGTATTGACCATTATGGCGGTAGAAGAGCCAGAAAATCATATTGCACCACATTTATTAGGTAGATTAATTAACAATTTAAACAATATAGCCATAAAAAATAATGCTCAAACCATTATAACATCGCATTCCGTATCTATTATTAAAAGAATTGACCCTTCTCAAGTCCGCTATTTTAGATCAGATAATAATGGATATACCAATATTTGCAATATAACCTTACCAGATGAAACAGATGAACAATATAAATATGTAAAAGAAGCAGTTAAAGCTTACCCTGAATTATATTTTGCTAAACTTGTTATTTTAGGGGAAGGTGATAGCGAAGAGCTGATATTATCAAAGTTATGGGAAAAATACAATGGAAATATTGATTTGAGTGAAATATCTATTGTTCCTCTTGGAGGTAGGCATGTTAATCATTTTTGGCGCTTATTAAATAATTTAAAAATACCATATATTACTCTTTTAGATTTAGATCAAGAACGATATGGTGGAGGTTGGGGGAGAATACATTATGCATTAAGTCAATTACTCAAAAACGGTATCGATAAAAATGTATTATTAAAAATTTGCACAGAGGTTATGACTGATGAGAATTTCAATATGATGCCACAAAAAAATAATTCCGAAATTGAAAATATGGATGCTTGGCTGAAGCATTTAGAAGTTTATAATGTGTATTTTTCAAGTCCTTTAGATATTGATTTTTTGATGCTTGAAAAATATGAAAATTTTTATAAAAATACTTTAGAGAAAAATGAAGGTCCTGAAATAAAAATTGATGAACATTATAAAAAAATTAAAGAGCTCACAGAAGAAGAAAAATCTAGATCTGAATACAAAGATAGAATTGCTAAGGATATAAGAAATGCACTCAAAGAAAAAGGTGGAAATGGAGAAACATATAGTGAAGCTCAAAAAGAATTGATGATCTGGTATAATTACTTTTTCTTGAATAGAGGTAAGCCAATTACACATATGTTAATGTTATCATCAATTTCGGATGAAGCTTTAAAAGCATCTGTGCCAGATGTGTTTACAAGATTGTTTGATAAAGCAAAAAGTATGTTAGAAAGTTGATATGATGAAAATTATTGATAAAAGAAATTGGCATCCAAGTGATAATATTCTTCTTGAAGAATCTGCATTTCAAGCTGTAACTTCTCAGAATAATATTTTAGTAATCGCAGGACCAGGAGCTGGAAAAACTGAATTATTAGCTCAAAAAGCGACTTATCTTTTACAAACAAATCTTTGTAAAAATCCGAGAAAAATATTGGCGATTAGTTTTAAGACAGACGCAGCACAGAATTTAAAAGAAAGAGTTGAAAAACGCTGTGGACAAGATGCAAAATTGAGATTCTCTTCTATGACGTATGATGCGTTTTTTAAAAGGATTTTGGATCACTTTCTTTATGCTTTGCCTGAAGAATTAAGACCTAAAGCAGATTATTTAATAAACGATTTAAATATAATAGATCAGGCTTTTATTAGGCAAGGATCTATATTGAATGGAACTATAAGTAGCAAGTTTAATACATACTATGACAAAACTCTTGAAGAAACTTCTCTTCCTTTAAATTTAGATGAATTTAGAAGTAGAATATGGTCTTTATTGCTTAAAGGATTTGATAATCATAAAGCAACTCTTACTTTCAAAATGATTAATAAATTGGCAGACTATATAATACTTACCAATGAACAAATTAAATTAGCTATTCAAACAACATATAGCCATGTATTTTTAGACGAATTTCAAGATACTACTGATTTACAATATAAATTCATCAAAGACTGTTTTTTAGGGTCAAATTCTATAATAACTGCGGTTGGTGACAATAAACAGCGTATTATGCTTTGGGCAGGGGCTATGAAAAATGTTTTCGAAATATATAATGATGAATTTCAATCTGACCAAAAAGTTTTATTGATGAATCATAGATCTGCACCAAAATTAGTTGAACTTCAAAGACGTATGTATGAATCTTTGCAAGAAGAAAATTTAGATATTAAATGTTCTGAAAAGTGGAATTCTTCAGACGGGGAGATTAATCTTTTTATTTCGGATGATGAGGAATTGGAAGCAAATGCTATTGCTAACAATATTGAGGAAAAAATTTGCATAGGTATTAAACCTAATGATATTTGTATTATATGTAAACAACGAGTACAGGATTATAGTCCGACGATTATTAAAGCATTAAAAGAGAAAAACATCCGTGCAAGAGTTGAAATTGAATATCAAGATCTGATAAAAGAACCGATCATTGATCTTATTTTAGATATTATTTCTTGTGCAATAAATATAAGGCAAGCTCAAAAATGGGAAAAAATTAAAGAAACCGTGATAAATATTTTTAGTATTGATAGCAACAATAATTCTACATATGAAGAGTTGCAAGAAGAAATATTTGATTTAAAAAATAGTATAAAAATTATGATAGATCAGAATCGTAATATATCTGAAATTGTTGATACTATAAAATCATTTTTGGATATAAATCGAATCAAAGCATATTTTCCCGTTTACAGTCAAGGAAGTTATTTTGATACAATACTAGATAAATTTATTGAACTTTTTAATATCGAATACGAAGAGGCTAATAAAAATTGGCAATATGCTATCAATAATTTTTGTGGGTTAAATTCTATTCCTATTATGACTATACACAAAAGTAAGGGGTTGGAATATTCTGCCGTATATTTCGTTGGACTGGAAGATTCTGCTTTTTGGAACTTTAAAAACCAACCAGCAGAAGATAGATGTGCTTTTTTTGTGGCTTTATCAAGAGCAAAAAAATCGATAACTTTTACTTTTTCAAATATTCGTTCTAGCATGAAATATCCTATACAGAAAAGAAAAGATATTAATGAATTTTTCGAATTATTACAAAGGTCTGGCATTGCAACAGTTAAAAATTTTAATTATTAATTTACTCTATACCTAAAATTTCACGCTCGATTTGGCGAATGAAGTCTGGGGAAAGTTCGGTTTTTATTTGTGGTGTTTCGTTTTGAGTATTATTTTCTTTCAATTCAGGGAGAAAGTTTAAAATGTTCACTAGGGAATAGTATTCTGCTTGGCTTATCTGGCTATTAGTTTTATTACTGTTTGCAATTTTATCCATAAGCTTTTGGGCAAACTTTTGCAAATCTTCTTTAAACTGGGAGTTATCATATACCGATTCTTTTCGCTTTTTATCCCAATCATATTGCTTTTTCCAGTAAAATAAAGTCCTTTTTGCAATCCCAAGTTCTAAAGAGATTTCACTAACGGTCGAGCCTTTTAAATACATTTGCTCTGCTTGTTTAAATAATTTCATTTTACTCATTAAAATCCCTCAAAAATTAAGTTTTCAATACCAAAATGGTTTTTGTCTTGTACTTTTTTAACCTGATAAACGCAACTTCTATCAATCACTCCAAGGTGTTGGAAATATTTTATCAGCTGGTTTAGAAGAGCCATTGTATTTTTAATTCTGCGGGGCTTCAGGCGTCTCAATTCGCAGACTTTAAAAAGTTCTTTTATCGACTCAATATCAATTTCATGCAGGTAATAGCAGTTTATAAAAGGTATAATATTAAAATTAAAAATGGCGTTATAGTTTCTGTAGGTCTCGAATTTGCAGTACTTTTCAACATAATTTTTCATAAAATATTCTTTTGCATCTTCTATACTAATTTTTAGGTGTTTATTCTTTAGCGGGCTGAAGATTTCATAATTTTCACCTGTTTTTGTTTCCTCATTGTATTTATAAATCCCGTTTTCAAAAAGTATTTTATTGCTGTTCAAAAGCTGTTCAAGCTCTGTTTTGCAATCGCATTCTGCTATCAATTCAATATCATCAAGGGTAAATTCTTTTAATCTTTTAGCTAATCGTTCTATATTCATATTGTCCTTTCGTCTTGGATTATTCGGGGTGTCGGCAGAGTAACGTCTGACCGACACCTTACGGGCTGGGTTCGCTTTCGCTCACACGGCGCCCTACCGAAAATCCGCTTCATACGAGTTCCTTTATAATCTCAAATGTAATTTCTGTTAGACCATTTTCTTTTGCAATAGTTTCAAGTTTGCTTATAAGCTGTACTATTTGTCTGAACCTGTTGTATTTTTTGTGGATATATTCTATCGAATCAGGGGTAAATGGTATTTCAGAGAGTTGGCTAAAAATCTGGCTTAAATCTTCTATTTCAAAGGTCTCAAACTTTACAATCTCACTAAATCTGTCATACAGGTGCTTGTATCTTTCAAGTTTTCTAAGAGCCAAGCCCATTCCAACAAAGATTATCGGGCAATCTGTTTTATCGTGGATATCTCTTAGGGTCTCGACACTTTTGTAATTGTTCATCAAGTAGTCGATTTCATCTACAAAAATAATTTTTGGCTTTTGAATAAGTTTGCTAATCACGACATTAAAGTTGTCTGAGGTTAAATACCGAGGAAGTTCGTCCATTTCCCTAACGATTTCTTCAACAAGCCACCTGCTTGTCATAAGGTTTGAGGCTCGAATGTAAATCCCATCATACTTGCAGGCTAGCCAAAGTGCCGTTTGCGATTTTCCGAGCCCCGGCTCACCATATATAAGTCCCATTTTAGGAATGTTTTTAGGTTTGCTTTTCAGGGCTTCAACTAAGCCTATAAAATTCCTTACATTTCGAGTTTTTATAAAGATTTTTTTCATTTTATCCTTTCTTGGTTGCTCGCAATAAACGGGTATGGCTTCGCCTTAGACCCACTGCTTTCAATCCGCTATTCATATAAAAGTTTGTACTCCTTTGTTTGTTTAAATTCTGCAATCCAAGTGTCGCTTGGGTTATGTTTTATCAAATATTCGTACTTTTCTGAATTGTTTTTGAAAATCGGGAGGGACTTTTCTCCGTTGTTTATTTTTTGAACACCATTTGAACGAGGCTTGAACTCTTTGTGAAAATTGTTAGAATTTTCAATTTCTTCTTGGTTCGACCTTGCTTCAATTAGTTTTATTTCATCATTAGTCAATAATTTTTTAACCGAATTTATAGTTTTTCTTTTCAGTTTTTGTTGTTTTTGGATTTTTTGTTTGTAATCCTCTAAATCCTCAACAGTTCCTAAAATCTTTGCCATTGGGTGGGTTTCGGTTACTCGCTCTGCGGTGCATAAGTATTCGCCTTTCTGGGTAAAAACTTTTACACTTGTTAGATCAAACAGGTTGTATTTTACTAAAACTTTTCCTCTCAGCCCGTATAATCTTTCGTCAAAATAATCGCAGTTTAAGAACCTTACACCATTTCGCTGAATTGTTTTGACTTCTGTTGCCAGCATCAAATCGTCAAGCAAGCTTTTATCAATATTCTGCTTTTTGCGATTTTCTAAAACTTCTGCGATTGTCATATTAGGTGCATTTGTGCAGGATTGAGAATTCTTGAACTTAAGCCACATATCAATCATTTTGATTGTTTCTTCTATTGTTGGGATGTAGCGGATTGGCGGCAGAGGGCTGGAGTCAGCTCCGCTGCGTGCCCGTTTAACGCCGCCAACCAAGAGGGCATTATGCAGGTTGGAGTGGAATTTTTCATTTCTTTTCAAGTATGCAGGTTTGTTGATAATTGATGAGCCGACATAACTTGGCATTAGTTTTTCAAATCCTTCTTGAAATTCTTTAAAGAACCTCTCAATAACTTTTGACCTTGCGTTATAAGGTCTTGCAAATACCGTTTCAATCCCGAGTTTTGCATATAGCCCATAAAAGCCTAATTCTCCGAATCCTTTATCATCTGTAAAGTATTTTGCTCTAAATGCTCTGCCGTTATCTTGATAGACAATTTTAGGTATCATATCGAGGTTTATTATTGCGTTTCTTAGGGCACTTGCAATGCATTGGGTATTTTCTTCAAGCATAATTTCATAACCGACCAGTGCTGTTGATTTCCAGTCTAAAAATCCGACTAAAGTTGCCCGACAAGGCTTGCCCGTAAACGGATTAATCACTTGAAACGCAAGTTTGTGACCGTCTGCGACTAAAATATCCCCGACATCAAGCAGGCTTGCGTCCCTTTTAATATAAGGTTCGACTTTGTCTGAAAGTGCTTTTTCACCGTCTCTTGCAAGTACCCATTTGTCGTAATTGTTGTCCTTAAACCATTTTGCGTAGCGTCTGAATGTAATATCTGCAGGGATGAAACTTTGACCTTGCTCTTTGAGCTTGTATTTTGTAAGTGCGATTGCTTTGCCGATACAAATTCTATTAGGGTGTAGGAGCAAGCCCATAAATATTTTGATTTCTTCATCCGTTAGACAGGTTCTGTATTCATTTACAGAAACGTATTTGTAATTAGGAATTAGCCTTGTGTAATCTTCTGTCCCGTCTAAACATGCTTTCCAACGATGCAGGCTTCCTCGTGAAATTTTACCTAAAACATTGAAAAGATAAGAATTTGAACTGTTATGCAATTTGACAAAATCATAGTCTGCTTGAAGTTTGTTGACAGCTTTACGGCGAAACTCCTGCCATTTGCGGATTAAATCAAGTTTTGCAAGAGCGTTTTGTTTTGCCTTCTCAGGGGTGTATTTAATTGTCTCAACGTGGTTTTCCATTGTCTCAAAATCCTTGTAATGCTTTGTGCAACACATTCATCACTTGTTTTGAGACAGAAGTCAAGTAGGGGTAAATAGTATTTATTTAAAATTTTTTTTAATAAAAAAGTCAATTTTTAATAAAAAAAATACTTTATATAAACATAAGGGAATTTAAGGGGTTTTTATATGAAAATTTTACCAAAATCAATATATAATCTTAGGCAATCTATAAAAAAAGCAAAAATTAGTGCTAATTCCCAAAAGAAGATAGTTATTAAAAGAGTCACTAAACCTTCAGAAATAACAATAAAAGAATCATCCTTGACATCTGACTCACCAATTAAAACCAATAATAATCTATCTACGACAATAAGAGAACCTGAAATTAATAATGAATTTTTAGGACAGGATATTTTAGCAGAACAAAATAAAGCATTATTTAGTATTCGTTCAACGAAAAGACCAGCTTCTCGAGTTACTTATGAAAAACTTTGTGACAAAGGATTTCTATCACAATCAGATATGGAAGATTTAGTAAAAGCTTTTAAAGACGAAACAGGATTAAATCTTTATTGCTCAGGTAACGTTAGACAATTTAATGCAACTCTTTCTGTTATTGCAGATGAAGTTAAAGCTGGTAAATTTCCAAAAGATAAGATTAAACATATATTGATAGGACATGGTACCGGAAATATCGAAGATAAAAACTGGTGTACCGCAGATGGTCCTATTTTAAAATATATTAATTCTAATCCAAAAATGAAAAAAGGAGATTTAGTTCTTGTAGCATGTTGTGAAACGAATGGAAAAAGCATTGCAGGAAAACCTGCTAAAGGGCATCAAGTTGAATTAACGTTATGTGATAATACTATAAATCAAGAAAATAGAGGTCCTGCTAAGATTATACGAGTAGGAGAAGAAGATATCTGTGGTCATTATTCAATTATTGATGGCTTAAAATTATATGATATGTAAATTAAATAAAAGTTAAAATTGTGTAAATATCCAAATCTTATTGATAATTTGGTGTATCTCAATTTACAAGTAAAAATAAAGTTGCACTTTTTTGCACTTCTCTTGTTTGTCGGCGTTAAACGGGCACGCTTCGCTTCAGCCCTCTGCCGACAATCCGCTCTTGCACTGGGCTTAACTTTAAACAACAAGGCGATTTTAGCCTAATGTGGTCTTAAAAATTTACAAATGGAGTGCAAAAGAGTGCAAAAATTGAGTAGTTAAGTGCAAGAAAAGACCTATACATCTCAATACTAAAAAACAGCCTCAATCGTGCTGTCTGTTTGATTTTTTATTAAAATTTCCCCGTCTCAATGTCCCAGAAACCTATTACCTATTATTAACCTGCAAAAATTTCGCACCCAATAAAGCTTCATAATATATACCTATATATTTATACATGCACTCAGTGGACTGGGACCATCAGCCCATATCTATTCAGTTAAAAATGTAATTTATCTTAATTTGTTCTTTTTTAATACCTCCTTATTAACTTTTACATACACATTAATCGCTCTTGTAGCAATAAAAGTCAAGTCATTTGCTCAAAACTTTTTATTAAGAACTTATTAAGAATAAACACCACAAAATTGACAAAGTGTCTGCTATAGTTTACACTATTAATATGAACACGCGAATTGTAAAAATTGCCCAATTAGCAGATGATAAAGCTCCATTTATTGAATGGATGAATTCGCTTGATAAAAATACAAAAATAAGGATACAAAGCAGGTTAACAAGATTATTAGAAAATAATTTTGGAGACCATAAGAAAATAGACAATGAAATATCTGAACTAAGATTTAAGTTTGGGTCCGGATATCGGATTTATTATACTGAAATAGATAATATAATAGTTTTACTTATTAATGGTGGCGATAAATCAACACAAAGTAAAGATATCCTAAAAGCAAAAAGTATACTTCAAGAATGGAGAAACTTACAATGAAAGAATTAAAACATACAATAGATTTAGAAAATTATATAGTTAACGACTTAAAAACAGATGAAGATATTAAATTATATCTAAATACAAGTTTAAAAGATTATATTGAAGATGGTGATTTTAATTCTTTTTATAGAGCATTAGAAATTGCCATCAAATCAAGAAATTCAATTTCAGGTTTTGCAAAGAAAATTGGAATGTCTAGAACTCATTTATATAGTTTATTTAAAAATGAAAAAGAACCTAAATTTTCAACTATTGTAAAAATATTCCATGAATTAGGTTATGAATTAGAAATTGCGTAAATATCCAAATCTTATTGATAATTTAGGGTATCTAAACTTGCAAGTAAAAATAAAATTGCACTTTTTTGCACTTTCTTGCACTGGGCTTATCTTTAAACACCTTGCCGATTTTAGCCTAATGTGATTTTAAAATTTTGCAAATGGAGTGCAAAAGAGTGCAAGAAAAGAGTACTTAAGTGCAAGAAAAGACCCATGCATCTCAATACTAAAAAACAGCCTCAATCGTGCTGTCTGTTTGATTTTTTATTAATTTTTCTCGTCTCAATGTCTCAGAAACCTATTAATAAAATTGCACTTTTTCGCAATAAAAAAGACCCCTGAAATACGGAGTCTTCTTTAATATGGGCCGCAGTGGACTCGAACCACCGACCTCACCCTTATCAGGGGTGCGCTCTAACCACCTGAGCTAGCAGCCCATAAGGCTTGTATTTATCAAGCAAGTTTTAATTTAACATGAACATTTTTTAAAATCAAGCTTTTTATTCCTTTTATAATACAAAGTGCAAAAAAGCAGGTACTTTAAACCTGCTCTTTTGCGTTTATTAATTTATTGAACACTGAAAAAATTATTTTACTGATAATTTTTTCTTTGCATCTTTCTCACTATATTTTTTAGGTGCTTGAATTTTTAAGACACCATGCTCCAATTTAGCTTCGGTTTTATCAACATCAATTTCTTCTGGGAAATAAACCGTTCTTGAAAATTCACCATAACGAAATTCTGATTTCTTATAGGATTTGTCATTTTCAGTTTTTTCTTCTTCTTTCTTTGCATTTATTATTATGTAATTTTTATCTATGTCAATATCCAAATCCTCTTTTTTTACTCCGGGAAGTTCTGCCTTAACTTCATAATCACGACCTTTATCTGAAATTTCTACCGGCATTGAATATTTATCCATTTCTTCCCAATATGCGGCTTCCGGGAAATAACTGTCAAAATGTCTGTTTAACAAAGAACTTATTTCATCATTAACTGTTCTTATAAAGTTTTCAGGTGCTTTTCTAACTAAAAATTTCATATATAACACTTCCTTTCAAATAGATTAACTTTCAACTACACTTATATTATTAATCCGTTTTTTCAAAAAACTGTTTTTTTTAACCAAAATTTAACAATCATAAAATATTTTTATTTTTATAAGACAAGTAATAATTATTCATATTTTCACATTCGTGAAAGCGAGAAGACTACTATACGTATACAATAGAGAAATGCAAACTAATGATAAGAAACAAAAAATTTTAAATTCACTTGCAAAAATCATAAAAGAATTAAGAGGAAGACAAAGCCAATTTATGCTGGCAAGCGAGAATGATATTTCAACATCTATAATCAGCACTGTTGAAAGAGCTCTTAAGGATCCGCAAGTTACAACTCTTTTTAAGTTGGCGGAAGCTCTCAATATAAAGCCACACAAATTGATAAAAATGTTAGAGGATGATTTGCCCTCAAATTTTACTTTAATTGACAGATAATAACGATATGTTACAATTAACCCATGATTTTTGAAGAAGAGATTAGCGTTAAATATTCCGAAATGGATTATCAGCTTGCATTAAAGCCGTCGTCATTACTCAATTTTTTGCAAGATTTGGCAAGTGCAAACGCAGAAAGTCTTGGCTTTGGGTACTCATATCTGAATCCTAAAAATATAGGCTGGTTTTTGATTAAATACCGAATGGAATTTAACAGTTATCCTGTATCAACTTACCAGCTTACATTGAAAACTGAACCCAGAGGATGCCAAAAGCTATTTGCATACAGGGATTTTTATATATATGAAGGGGAAAAACTTTTAGGAAAAATTGCAAGTATATGGGCACTAGTTGATATGAATACAAAATCCCTCCTTCCGGCACAAAAAACTCTTAATAATAAATACATGCCTGTATACATTAAAAAGGATGATGATTTGATTTTCCAAAAACTTAAACCGGTAGAAAAGGTTGATATTGAAAAAACTTTTGAAGTCAGATATGAAGATATTGATGTAAATTCCCATGCCAACAACTGTAATTACATTATCTGGGCACTTGAACCTTTATGTCTGGATTTTAGAAGTTCCCATAAAATTAAAACTCTTGATATACAATTTAAAAAAGAAATAAAATATGGAGAAAAAGTTCTTTCTCAAATAGAATTTATTGATAATCTTACAACATCACACACGATTAAAAATTTACAAACAGGCGAAGATTTGTGCTTGGTTGAAATTTTTTGGGAAAAAGTATAACAAAAAAAATTTTTTTTGTGTTTTGGTAATATTACTTAAAAAATTGTTGAGGTTAACCCCCTTAAATAATATAATGATTAAGCATTAAAATTTGAAAGGAATAATAATGGTTGCAGAAATGACTTTTCCTCAATTAGAACGTACAATTAACCCTACACATGATATCAAACTTTTTGCAGGGCGTTCTAACACCAAACTTGCACAAGAAATTGCAGATTATCTTGGCACAACAATCGGGCCTATGATTGTTAAGAATTTTGCGGACGGAGAAATTTACGTTCAAGTAAAAGAAAGTGTAAGAGGAGACGATGTTTTTATTATTCAACCTTTATGCAATCCTGTTAACGAAAATTTAATGGAACTTTTGATAATTATTGATGCATTTAAAAGAGCAAGTGCAAAAACGATTACTGCAGTAATCCCATACTACGGCTATGCAAGACAAGATAGAAAAACCTCAGGACGTGAAGCTATTACAGCAAAACTTGTAGCAGACCTTTTAACTACTGCAGGAGCTGACAGAATTCTTGCAATGGATTTGCACACAGGTCAAATTCAAGGATTTTTCAACATTCTGGTTGACCACATTTTTGCAACATCAATTTTGACAAACTATATCAAAAGTTTAAATATCAATCCTGATGATATGGTAGCAGTCAGCCCTGATACAGGCGGAGTTCAAAGAACAAGACATTTTGCAAAAGCTATCGGGTGTCCTTTGGCGATTATTGACAAACGTCGTGACAAACATAATGAAGCGATAGCATCCCATGTTATCGGTGAAGTTAAAGATAAAATCTGTGTAATGTTTGATGACATGATAGATACTGCAGGAACTATTTGTGAAGCTTCTAAACTTTTGAAAAAAGAGGGAGCGAAAGATGTGTACGTATGTGCAGTTCATCCTGTATTTTCAGGCCCTGCAATTGAGAGAATTTCAAATTCTCCGATAAAAGAATGTATAGTAACAAATACAATTCCTTTGGATATGGACAAAATGCCTCCTAACATTAAGCAATTGTCCGTAGCTCCGCTTTTGGGTGCAGCTATTGCAAGAATTCATGATGATGAATCCGTAAGTTCATTGTTTGGATTTGAGAAAGAAATGCAAGTACAGTAGAATATTTCTCAAATAAAATTCTTGTTTAAGGCTTTTTTTATAATAATTTTGGAAATTATTTTCATAAAGATTAATTTGAACATACAATATGTTTTGTAGTGTGTTTTAAGTCTGCCAAGAAAAATTAGACAACTAAACATAAAAAAAAGCCATTCTTTTTGAAGAACGGCTACCAGACTTGGGGAGGAGGTATGAAAAACAAAATGTTTTTCATATCTAATAATTCTTACCACGGCTAATAAAAAATAAATCTTTTCTATTTTTTTAAAATCTCATACAAATGATGTAGATGTTAAAGAAATAATTTAGAAAAAATTAATTTTTCGAATAAAAACAGAAAAATTTGATATAATAAGTTTATGAATGATAAAGATTATGAAGATTTTATATCAACTGTAAGTCATGAACTAAGAACACCCTTAACATCAATCCGGGGCTTTTCGGAAACCATGCTTGTTTCTTGGGACAAACTTGATGATAACAGTAAGAAAAAATTTTTAAAAATAATTGTTGAGCAATCAAACAGGCTTATTAATCTTGTTGAAAATATGCTTTCTGTATCTAAATTACAAAACACAAAAGAAACACTAATTTATAAAGAAATTTTTATAAAACCTGTTATTGAAACAGTAGTTTCAATAGTTAAAACTCAATATGATGACAAAAAATTTGATATCAGCATAAGTCCAAACACGTTACCTATTCTTGCCGATAAGGACAAGTTTGAACAAATTCTTACTAACATTATAGAAAATGCTGCAAAATATGGTGATACAAATTCAACAATTAGTATAAAAACAGAAACTATAGATAATAATGTCTCAATAAAAATTACCAATACAGGAATTGAAATTCCAAAGAGCGATTATGAGAAAATTTTCACAAAATTTTCAAGAATTGACAACCCATTAACCCGTAAAGTTCAGGGCAGCGGACTTGGTTTATATATCACAAAAAATTTAGTTGAAAAAATGGGTGGAAAAATTTTTGTGCAATCCGAAAACCACACAACTACATTTGAAATAAACTTACCTGCATCAAATATAGAATGTCAAGCGAGGGGAAAATGCAGCCGGTAACTCTTATTATTGACAAAAGACGGGAAATTTCCGTTAAGTATAAAAAGCTTTTAAAAGGCAGTAATAATTCTGTTATTATTACAAAGAACTTGATTTCGGCTTTAAAAATAATTCAAGACAAAGAGCCGGATTTGATAATCATTTCTGATAGTATAGACAGTAATCTGGCTGATTTTTGTAAAAAAATCAGGGCACTTACATACAACATGCGGCCTGTAATTATTGGCGTATCTAAGTCTGCTGAGTTATCCGATAAGATTAATGCTTTACAAAGCGGTGCCGATGATTTTATTTCAGAGCCTGTGAACCCTGAAGAATTTTTGATGCGTATAAAAGCACATTTGAGAAGAGAATTTGAATCAAATATGGAACCAAAATTTTGTCTCCCCTCTAAAAATTATTCTATGCGAGCATTAAAAAGAATTCTCTCAGAAAATTCTAATTGGGCTGCAATGTATATAAGTATAGAAAACTTTGACAATTATAAAGAAACATATACAGAGCTTGCTTCTGACAAACTAATACAGACATATTGTGCAATAATGAATTCCGCACTTTCAGAAACAGATTATTTGGGAGTAATTTCAGAGAACAAATTTTTAATCATAACAGAAAGTATAAAAGCTGAAAAAATTGCAAATTTTTTAACCTTTGCATTTGATTCTGTAGCCTCAAAATTTTATTCTTATCAAGATAATAAAAGAGGTTTTATGCTCATGCGTGGAGACGACTTTGCAGGCCGCCGTTCAAATTTTGTACACACAACAATCGGTATTGTAACAAATGAATTTATCCAGTACAAAAATCCTAATCAGTTGCTGCATGCTCTTTTACAAATTCACAGAATGGCAGACAAACCGACAAAGTCAAACTATTTAATAGAAAGACCAAGAATCACTGCGGAAAATGCTGTTAAAAACGAACAGAACAACCAAATATTTATCTTAGAAGAAGATGAGGCAACACGAGTTCTTCTAACTACAATCCTTGGGCTCCAAGGTTATGAAGTAACGGTTTGTGACAACTTAAAATCCATAACACAAATCCCTGCTATGATTATTCTTGATGCAGGGGATTCTGAAGACTTCAAAGGTCTGGAAATTTGCAAACAACTCAGACAAAATCCTGATTTTGACAAAACAAAAATAATTGTAACATCAACCATACATGATAAAGAATTCGTATTAAATACAGGTGCGGATCTTTATATTCCAAAACCTTACGAAATCTCTAACCTAATTAAATGGGTGCAAAAACTTTTTCAAGATTAACCGATTAAATTTTCAAGGAATTCAGCATCTTTTTCAGCTTTTTGGGTATTAAGATTAGAACGCTTCATATAGCTTCTTAATGCTTCGCGAATAAGTTCGCTTCTGGTTCTTTGTTCATTTGTTGCAACATTATCAATTTTATGCAAAAACGCATCAGGCATAGTAACAAGTATCTTAGCCATATTTTTACTCCGTTAATAAGAACTTCACACTTATAGTAGAATGATAGCATAGGTAATACATTTTTTCAAGTATTCTAGCCGAAATGTACAGTTGACATAAAAACATAACTTTTTATACTTATATGTGTAATTATAATGAAAGGAGCTTTAACTTATGGAAGACAACAATTATAGACATGAAGATTTCGACAATTGTTTCCTTTGTAAACATCCGGCACTAAAACATGTTCTGGTAGGATTACTAGTCTTTTTGGGAGCATTTTTGGCATTTTATGTGGTAGCTGACTGGCATTTTAAAAGAATGTTAGATCCATCATTTTACATGAGAAAAATGGATAGAGCCATTATGCAGAGAGAAAACAACTTTGACAAAATGGAAAGAAGAGCTCTTGAACAGCAGGAATGGATTAACAGAAAAGCAATGAAAATGCAGCAAAAAATGGTTGATCAAACATCTCAATATTTCCATGTTGAGAAAATGGACAATGCATATAAAATCATTATTGACTTGAGACCGTTTGATAACGACGAAAAAAATGTTGAAGTAAAAACAGACGGAAATACGGTTGTTATAAATGCTGCAGGTGAGAAAAACTCCCGCCACAGACAAGAAATTGTAAAATACAGTCAAGCATTTGCATTCTCAGAAAACATTGACAGTTCAGGAATTACAAAAGTTCGTGAAGGGGACAAATACATAATTACAATACCTTTTGAAGACTAAGACTTGTAATAAAATAAAGCGGTAAATTTTTAATAATTACCGCTTTATTTTTGGTTTATCTTAATCAAGTACTACCCAGGAAGTGTAGTTCCTATCATCAAACAAAGGGTACCACTGAACATTTTTACGAATTCGTACAATTAGTGTTAAACTGTCAAGGTCAATTTCTTTTGGGATAGGCTTAAATACCATTTTTTTATAGGCATCCATTAGTTTTTTATCATAAGTTTGCGAATACGTATTTTCCAATAATTTTACATTTTTTAACCGACCGTTTTTTGAAATAGTTACTTCCAGTGATATTGTCGTAGGCTTTAGTGCTGATGAATTAGGAGTCTCGTAATACAACAATCTCTCGACACTTCTTCGGTACGAATTTAGTGCATCATATTTAAACTGTTCCAACGGTTTTGCCGTGAATATAAAACCTAAGTCCGAATCAGAAATACTTTTATCAGGAATTGCAAAGACATGATTTTTTATCTTTTCCAAATAATAAGCATCGTATTCTTCTGAACCGCAAGATTGGAGTATCACTGCATCATCGACCTTGCCATTGCGGTTAATTTTTACATATGCTTGAATAGTTTTTGTCCTAAAAGAATCCCAGGGACTTAATTCTTTATTTATCACATCTGCTTCTTTATCAATTAATTTAATATACTTATCCAACTCGTCATTGCTTATAACGGAAGAATTTGTGTTGTAAATTATATTATTCTTATCAGTAATTTTTGCAACATAGAAATTTTTCCTGTTTAGAACCATTTTATCAATGTCACCATGGGATATTGCATTTTTTTCGTACATATTCACAACAAACCTTGTTATTTCGTTGCCGATATATTTCTTTGTATTTAAAACATTATCCACCGCTTCATTATTCAAATAACCTACATCTTCAAAAGCTTTGTAAATAGCTGAATCAAAATCTTCACCACCTGAGTGTAAAATTTTAATATCACCTACTTTGCCATCATAACCTATACTATACGCAACAGTAGCAATTGATGGAAAAGTTGATTGATAATCTAAATTTGACTGGATAGCAAATTCAAAACTAAAATCCGGATTTTTTGCACCTGTAACCTGAGCATTTGCACCGACAGAAAACAAAAAAAACGCAAACAAAAAGTATAATATCTTTTTCATAAAACCCCTTTCTATATTTTTTAAGTTTGTTTTATTTAAACTTTCTCATCATCTTCATAGCTTTATTCATTGCATGCTTACCCATTTTCCCCTTGAATCCGCCAAATCCGCCTAAATTTCCCATTTTACTTAAATCAGGCATGCCGGAACCCATTTTGCCAAACAGTCCTTTCATATCACTCATGCCCTTCATCATTACACGCATACTTTCAAATTGTTTTACAAAAGCGTTTACTTCCGCATAATCCATGCCACAACCTTTTGCTATACGTTTTTTGCGGCTTGTATTAAGTAAATCAGGGTTTGCACGTTCCTCAGGGGTCATACTTGATATGAAAACTTCCATTTTCTTAAATTGCTTGTCCCCTTCATGAGAAATTTTATCTCTGTCATCTTTTCCTATATTCAATCCGGGAATCATTCCCAACAAATTTCCCATAGAACCAAAGGCCTGCATTTGTTTTTGCATCTTTAAAAAATCATTGAAAGAAAAATTGTTTTTACTCATTTTTTCTTCAAGTTCCAGAGCTTGTTTTTCATCAAAAACTTCTTGTGCACGTTCAACTAAAGATACTATATCTCCCATACCAAGTATTCTTGTAGCCATTCGCTCGGGGTAAAAATCTTCTAAAGCATTTAATTTTTCACCGGTTCCCGTTAATTTAATAGGTTTGCCCGTACAATAAGAAACACTTAATGCGGAACCTCCACGGCTATCCCCATCAAGTTTCGTCAATACCAAACCTGTCAGACCTAATTGAGCATCGAAATTTTCCGCAACATTTACAGCTTCCTGCCCGGTCATCGCATCAATTACAAGAAGTTTTTCAGTAGGATGGAAAATTCTATCTATTAAAAGAAGTTCTGCCATCATATCGGTATCTATCTGTAAACGTCCGGCAGTATCTAATATAAGTGTGTTAAAACCATTTGAATTTGCATAATCAATTGCACTTTGTACAATTTTTTGAACATCCTTGCACTCAGGAATCGTATAAACTTCAGTTTCGATTTCTTTTCCTAATGTCTGTAACTGTGAAATTGCGGCAGGTCTGTAAACATCACAGGCAACCAACAATGGTTTCCTACCTTCTTTTTTGAGTTTTACGGCAAGTTTTGCTGAAGATGTAGTTTTACCAGATCCTTGGAGCCCTAACATCATAATTAAATTCGGATTTCCGGAAAAATCCAAAGGTCTTTGTTCTTTTCCTAAAAGGTTTACAAGTTCATCGTGAACAATTTTTACAAGTTGTTGAGAAGGATCTACCCCTTCCAGAACCTTTTCTCCCTCAGCTTTTTCCCTGATTGAGGAAATAAAAGTCTTTACCACTCTTAGATTAACATCAGCTTCTAAAAGAGCACGCCTAATCTCACGTAACGCCTCTTGCATATTATCCTGTGTCAGTTCTTGGTTACGTGTTCTGCTAATAATCCCTTGCAATTTTTCACTTAAACTATCAAACATAGTAAGATTATATCACAAATTATAAAACATCATACAAATTTATGATTTCATTTCATATCCTGTCTGCTAATATATAACCATACTCCTTAGAGAACTAAGATACACATATCCCTAATCAACAGCTATGCACTTCAATGTACATAGCTTTTTTTTATCAATAGTTTTTGATTACATTATATCCATTTTTAAACTTGTTATCTCCCGCAGTTATTACTACCAGCTTGACAATAAAAATTTACTATATACAATAGATTACATCCGACAACTGTATGGAGGAGTGCCAGAGCGGTTGATTGGAGCAGTCTTGAAAACTGTCGAACGTTCACGCGTTCCGTGGGTTCGAATCCCACCTCCTCCTAATAAAAACGGGCTAACTTTTGTTAGACCCGTTTTTATTTTGTGTGGTGTCGGAGAGAATACACTTTTTCGTGGGTTGCGCGAGCGAGCTGAGGCTGGAGCACTTTTGCGTTTGAGATGTAATCTCATAGCAAAACGCGGAATTGCCGTTACATGCGAGCGAGTAAGACCGAATCACATCTCCTCCTAATTTTAAAGCCACCTTCAAAGGTGGCTTTTTTAGTGCGTTTTCAACCTAAAAACATTTCAGTGGTTGTTTATAACAATTTTTATATAATAATTGGTTACTATTATTTTGCATATTCCGTATTATTTATTGGGTTCCAGCTATCTTTTAGGTTGTTTTTTATTATATCTTGGTAGAAAGATTCTTTGTATTCCAACAAAGAAAGCTGTTCTTGAAGTTCTTTTATATGCTGCTCTGTCTTTTCTCTCGTCCGTTGTATGATTGAATAACGTTCGGGAACTGTTGAATCACCTATGATACATAAATCTATATATCTTTTTATTTCTTTATTCTCAACCCCTGCTACTCGTAAGCATTTAACTATTTTTACCCATTCCAAATCGTAATCATCAAATAAACGGATATTAGTTTCACTTCTTTTTATAAAAGGAAAAAATCCGCTTTTGGCCCAAAATCTTATTGTATGCTCAGATATACCCATTTTTTCAGCAACATCTTTAATTGTGTACATAAAAAACCTCAAGATAAATTCTACCATAAAATTCTTGACTGAGAGTAACTCTCATTTTGTATTATTAGAAAAAAGAGAGAGGGAAAATGTTTAAAAAAATTTTTGCAATTATTTTGACTATAATAGTTACACAAACAAATTTTGCTTTCGCAAAAGTTAACAATCAAGGAGACAAAACAATGACAAGAACTGATATTTGTAAAGAAAATTATAAAAAACTGTTTAACGGAGAAGCTTTGAGTCCAAACGGGGATGATCCCGAAATGATGGCTATTCTTCAAAAATACATTTTTGGCGAAGTTTTTACAGTTGGCGATCTCGATATTAAAACAAGAGAGATGATAACTGTAACTTCACTTGCAGTTCAACAAACATTGCCTCAATTAAAAGCTCACATTAATGCAGCCTTAAACGTTGGAGTAACACCCATTGAACTTAGAGAATCAATTTACCAACTTGCACCGTTTATCGGTTTCCCTAAAACATTAAATGCACTTGGGGTTCTAAATGAAGTATTTAAAGAAAGAGGCATAAAAACCCCATTGCAATCAACTGCAAAAGTTCAAGAAAATGAACGTTACCAAAAAGGTTTCGAGATTCAAAATCCTTTGTATGGAAATGAAATAGAAGAGGCTTTATCAGGCTTGCCAAACAATATGGGGAAAGATGTTTCCGATTTTTTGACAGAAGTTTGCTTTGGAGATTTTTATACAAGAGATGGTCTTGATATAAAAACAAGGGAATTATTATTTATAGCAGCTCTTGTTACAACCGGAAATTCCGTAACACTCAAAAGTCATATTAAAGGAAACTTAAAAGCCGGTAACACAAAAGAAACAATAACTGCAACAATCATTCAATGTTTGCCATATGTAGGTTTTCCAAATACCATAACAGCACTTAAAACCCTGAAAGAGGTTATTGAATAATATTTATTCTACATAAATTACAGGTTTGAATCTAAACATAAAATAAAATTTTTTATACATTCCATTGAAAGGCTGTAATAGACATTTAAGCCTTCTTTTCGGTCTTTTACAATACCTGCTTCTTTAAGTTTAATAAGGGATTTTGAAATATGTGCCTGCTCATATTTTTCTAATTTTTGAATTATTTCGCAAACACAAAGTTCACCGTCCAATAAACAATACAAAACCTCCAATCTTACAGGGTTAGAAAGAGCTTTGAAGATTTTGGCTTCCTTATTGATTTTTCTAATTCTATCATTTTCCATAGTTGACAATATAACATAATTGGAATATACTTGTAAATATAATATGCCATTTTTGGAATATATAAGAAAGGAAATTATGTTTCTTAAATTTGCTGACTTACTCGTTTATAATTTATTAGGATTTTCAGACAAAACTAATTTTGGTTTAGCATTACACTTTTTCGTATATGATGTAATTAAAATATTATTCTTACTATTTGTAATAGTTTTGACTATTGCGTTTTTAAGAAGTTACGTTGACAGTAACAAATTTAAAATATTTATTGAAAAACAACCAAAAATCCTAGCTCACATATTTGCAGCATTATTTGGGGCTATTACCCCATTTTGTTCTTGTTCTTCCATTCCTCTTTTTATAGGTTTTATAGAGGCTAAAATACCGTTTGGAGTTGCGATGAGTTTTTTAATAACTTCTCCTATGATTAATGAAATTGCAATACTTGTGCTTGCGGGAGTGTTAGGTATTAAAATAACTTTAATTTATGTAATTACAGGAATTTGTGTCGGTGTAATAGGTGGATTTATAATGGGAGAGCTTGGTTTCGAAAAATATTTGCAAGATTACTTAAAAAAATTGAGCTCTAACACAAAATTTTGTACTTGTTCCTGTTCTGGGACAAAAACGAATCTTACATTTATGAATAGGTTTAAAGATGCTTTTTATTATGCAAAAGAATTGATGCAAAAAATATGGTTATTTGTGCTTTTAGGAGTTGGAGTAGGAGCTTTTTTACATGGATATGTCCCACAAGAATTTTTCATGAAATATATGGGGAACAACAATTTTTATTCGGTTCCATTAGCTGTCATAATAGGTATACCTCTATATGCTGACGCAACAACCATCATTCCGATTGCACAAGTTTTAATTCACAAAGGAGCAGCAATTGGTACTGTTTTAGTCTTTATGATGTCTGTTGTAGGGCTTTCTTTACCCGAGATGATTATTTTATCAAGGGTTATGAAAAGAGAATTGATAATAAGATACGTAATTTTCATGTTTATAACATTTACAATTGTCGGATATTTTTATAATTTTATTATTTAAATATTTTAAATCGTAAGTGGGACAATAGTTGGGAAAAATTAACAATTAGATATATAATAAAAATAGTATTAAATCCAAAAGTCTTACTATACTTAATAAATAAAAATAGCAAGGGAGAGATTCGAACTCTCGACCTCACGGACTGTGCCGTAGCAAAACAATTGAATATTGTTTTGCGAGAGGGAGATGTGCACTACAAGAGAAACAGACGAATACTTGAGGCTGGTGTAAAAGAACACCTTAAATGATTATTTGTAACAGCCAAAATGGGTATTCAAAAAAGTATTAAATTTGACCTATTCTTGCAAAATTGAAATATAAAAATTGAGTTTAACAAATTTTGCATTGAGGAATGATTGATTTAGTCGCAAAGAACATTATTTCTTTACCTTTTTTATTTTTACCTTCAGCTGCAGAATAAGCTATGTTAAATTCTCGTATTTTATTTGATTCTACGAATTTATATAAATCAATAATTTCTGGAGTATTATCATAGCTCACAATCCACTTTCCTTTTAACCCATTTACACATTTTGCAATTTTTGCATGATCCTGATATTTATAATGATTTGTATATAGTTGATTTCCTTTATTGAAATAGGGAGGATCTAGGTATAATAAGCATCTTTCAAAGATTTTCTCATTTTCTTCTAACAATTCAATAGTGTCTTTATTATATAATTTTATATTTTCATTATATTCTGCAATTTTCCTTATCCTTTTAATTAACTCTCCTTTATTAAATCGTGCATCTATTTTCCATTTTCCAAACTGATTTACACCTCCAATTGGTCCGCCTTTTATTACGCCGGAAAAATTACACCTGTTTAAATAAAATGTTGCAAATCCAATTTCTAATATATTATATTCATCTTGATTTTTATAAATATATTTCTGCACTTTCCAAGTAGGAATATCAACTTTTATATTTTCTATTTTTTGAATGAATTGTTCCGTATGATTTAATATGGAGTACCAAAAGCAATAAATTCCATTATCTTTATCATTTATCCATATTTCACTTACATAACCTTCAATCAATAGGGTTAAGGCTAATTCAGAACCTCCCGCATACGGTTCAACATATACAGGCAATTCGTCAAAATTATCTTTGATAAATTGTTTCATAAATTTTGCAATTTTACCTTTTCCTCCAGGATATCTTAATGGTGAGTACCTCATATTAACACCATATCCTTTCAAATAATGGACGAAGATTATCCCAAAAAACCTTTAATGAATTTTCATCTGGACTAAATTTTGAATTATGAACATATTGATTCAAAGCTTCTATTTTTACGGGTGATTTTTCATTGTCAATTGTCGTTTTAATTGAATTAAATTCCTTATCTGTTAAATCTCCTCTTTGATACAAATTTTCCGCAACACAAATAGTTCGTGCTCGCAATTTAAAGTTATTACTATCTTCTCTCTTCTTTTTATAATCAGCTATATTTGCATCTCCATAAGCATCCACGGTAAACTCTAAGAATATTCTTGTCATTATAGAAAATGATTCTTTTTGATTATTAACCGACAAATCTTTCATTTCAAGATATATATCATTAATTCTTGATTTTGGAATTTTTAACTTAAAATTTGCAGGGAATAAAGTTACTCTATCTAATAAAGATTTATTTTCTTTGATTAAATAAGCAGAATGTTTTTTATTTGCTATTTTATTGTCTGTATCATTAGAAATATTTATTTTATCTTCGTTAAACAACTCTTTATGTTCAATATGTAAAATTTTTTCTTCTGTTTTAATTGTACTAATATTATTGTTAGTAGAATCAAAAAGATGTCTTTGTGGAGAAACATAACCATTCTTGGAAAAAACTTCATCAAAATATTCTTGTATTGTACTTTTATTAATATTGTGAGCAGTTATTTTATTTGATGGTTGTAACCATTCAATAAAAGAATTTATTGAATTCGTAAAAACGGTTTTATCTAATATATTCAGAGACAAATCTTTGTTGAATACAAATCCCATCTGTTTTAATAAATTTTCTTTGCTAAAAAAACGTTCAACTATTGCAGAACGTTTCCATTCAATTAACATTTCTTTAAAATTATTAGAATGTTCCTCATCAATTTGACTTACAGCCTCCCACAATTTAAATAATCTATACACATTCTTGTAATCTTTAATATTATTTAAATCAGATAACCGTCCACCTTTATTTAAGTACTCTTGTATTGCTGCACCTTGAGCTAATCTAGACCAACCCTTTACTTCTATTTGAGTATGGCGATTAAAGATTTTTTCATTTAATGCTTTTATATTGTTATATACAAGACAATTTACCGAAGATACAAGAAAAGGTTCATATTTTAAACCAGAAAGATACTTTGATGGTTCAGCTAATGCTTTTAATGCTGCAATTCGACGATTCCCTTCTTTTACGATATACCTATCATTATTTTCTAAAACATAACAAAATGAATCTTCAAAAAAATCTTTATTTTCATAAATTGATTTAACGATTTCCAATGCATTTTCATTTTTTAATAAATAATTAATTATGTCATCTTGAGAATAAGAATCTCTATAAAGCAATAAAAAACGTGGATTTTTGGTGTCCAAATCTATAAGTGAAATATCTATTTTTTGTACTTTATAATATTTATCCATTATATTCCTTTATCTTTATTAATTGCATAAAATCAGTAAGAAATAAACGAATTTTAAGATTTTTGTTGTTCTATTTTTAAATTGAATCTTGTAATAAATTTATCAACCTCAGAACCATTTTTTGATATCCAATATTTAAATAGGGTATTCCAAGATTGATGGCTTACATCTTTTTTTAAATAAGAGAAAAATTCTTTTAATTTTTCTCTCCTTACTCCATCCTGATTTTTATTCACACCTTTTAAAGGGATTTCGACAAAACCTTTTAAATATACTTGTTGAGAGGGTTTTGGCTTTTTGAAAAAAACATCATCTTTGTCCATTTGTGACAACATAGAATGAATTAATCCTTCTGGAGAATCATTTCCAGGCAGACATATAATATTATTTTTTTGTGTCTTTTGGTCCCCATCTAAAACAAAAAGAAAATTATTGTACCTTGATATTTGAGAAGTAGCTAAATTCATTAAATTACCACAACCTAATTTGGTAGATATAATAACTATCTTATCTTTGATATTTTTTGGTAATATTGCTTTTAAAAAGGCAACTGCCTCATCGTCTTCACACAATACTTGCTGCTTATATGTTTCTTTTTTGAGAAGCTTTGCAGTCATATCTTCTTGGATATCTTCAAAATTCGTTTTTTCCCAAAATTCCAAACTTCCTCTTGTCTTTGTTAGATAAATAATTTCTGTATCATTTTTGTATTTTTTCTGCATGCCAATTTGAAGCACTTCTAGGGAATGTGTTGTAATAATTATTTGTAAAGAATAATCTCGTGCAAATTTATATAACATATTTATTAAATTTTCTTTTACAAGAGGATGTAATGTCGATTCAATTTCATCTATCAACAATAATCCGCCTTTATACTCCATTCCAACCTCTTCTTTTAATTTTTTAAATGATAATATGGCTGTAATTATTTGGCTTATGTTATCTTGTCCAGAAGAAAAACCATTCGAATCATAGTTTTCATTTTTTCCACCTAACAATGATTTATTTGATGTATTAACATTCTCCAATGTGTAATTTATATTGGGATCAACAAAAAGCTCTCTGTGTATAGCATTGTATAGATTAATATATTCCGCAGTAATATCATTACATTCCTCTATATGTACATCTTTTTCATTGTGTTCTCCTAAAGGGTATAGACGTTTTAACCCAAGGTATATAACTGGGAATTTATAATTCCCTTTTCCAGCTTCGCGTTCTTGAGGAAATGCTACAAATCTTTTTTCTATTTTGGCCGTTTTATCTCTATGTTCTCCAGCAACAGGCATTTCAATAACATTATGCTCTGATTCAACTAACAAAAGCTTATATTTAATAGATACAATATCGTCATATTCTGTTAAATTATGAATATCACTAAATTTTGTCTCAAAGGGTTTATTTGTAATAGTACGGTAAATTATTTGTGAGGTTTCTTTACCTAATTTTTCATTATAAACACGCTCTCTATATGAAAATGGCTGAGCAATAAGACCCAATAATGATGTTTTAGAAGTACCGTTACTACCAGCAATAAATGTTAGTTTTGAACCTAAATTCAATTTCAGATTTTCAATATCCCTAAATTTTTCAATAAAAACATAGTCTATTTTCATTTCATACCCCGTATAAAATGATTATAGTACAAAAACAGTAATTATGAAATTTTCTATATTATTTTTAATAACATATATCCTTATGTAAACTTTCTTTTTGTTTAAATTAATTACTTTTATCTTTATAATATAATTAACCTATGCAAAAGGTCTATGAGAAAGATGATATAACCTTATTTCAGGGTAATTGTATTGAAATTTTAAACAAAGCAACTCCTGAATCAGTTGATATGATTTTTGCAGATCCGCCTTATATGTTATCTAATGGCGGAATTACCTGCCATGCCGGAAAAGTTGTTTCGGTGAATAAAGGCAAATGGGATGAGAGTAAGGGTATTGAAGAAGATTTCAAATTTCATCAGGCTTGGATTAACGCTTGTAAGAAAGTTTTGAAACCTAACGGAACAATATGGATTTCAGGAACTTATCATTCTATTTATGCTTGCGGGTTTGCCTTACAAAAAAATGGATTTAAAATTTTAAATGATATTTGTTGGTTTAAGCCAAATGCATCACCGAATATGTCTTGCAGGTATTTTACAGCAAGCCATGAAACACTTTTGTGGGCAAAAATAGATAACAAAGAAAAACATACATTCAATTATGAGCTTATGAAAAATGGCGATTGGTGTGAAGATTTTATCAAAAAAACGGAAAAACAAATGCGTTCAGTTTGGGCAATAGGAACTCCAAAAAGTTATGAAAAAGAATTTGGTAAACATCCAACACAAAAACCTTTAGAATTGTTAAGGCGTATAATCCTTGCATCAACGAATGTTGGAGATTTGATTCTTGATCCTTTTACAGGAAGCTCAACAACTGGTATAATGGCTTTAGAATTAGATAGGAAATTTATTGGTATAGACTTGGAAAAAGAATATTTAGACCTTTCAATCAAAAAGTTTGAACAAGCATTTTCAAAGAAAGAAAAAGTATGGCAGTAGTTTTAGAACAATTGAAAAATGAAACATATCCGATTGTTAAATGGGTTGGCGGAAAACGTCAGCTAATATTTGAACTGCTCAAAAATATGCCAAAGTCTTACAACAGATATTTTGAACCTTTTATCGGTGGAGGTGCCCTGTTTTTTGAACTGCAACCACAAAATGGCTATATTTCAGATATGAACGAAGAGTTAATAAATTTATATTTAACTGTTCGAGATAATGTTTATGAATTGATTGCAGATCTAAGTAAGCATGAAGTTTCAAAAGAATATTTTTTAGAAATAAGAAATTTGGATCGAACTGAAAAATATTCAACACTTTCAAATGTAGAAAAGGCAAGTCGTTTTATATACTTAAATAGGACTTGTTTTAACGGTTTATACAGAGTAAATTCTCAAGGACAATTTAATGTGCCGTTCGGGAACTACAAGAATCCTAGAATTGTTGATGCCGAAAACTTGATTAATTGTTCTAAATTATTGAAAAATACAGAAATTTATTGTGCAGATTTTTCAGAAATTTTAAACAAAGTGCAAAAAGGCGACTTTGTCTACTTTGATCCGCCTTATGTACCGCTGAATGAAACATCAAGTTTTACTTCGTACACCAAAGACGGTTTTGACCTTGATATGCAGTTTAAATTGCGAGATGTTTGTGATGAACTGGATTCAAAGGGCGTAATGTTTATGCTTTCTAACTCAGATACAAAACTTGTAAATGAATTGTACTCAAATTATGAAATTAAAAAAGTTTTTGCCTCTCGTGCGATAAATGCTAATCCAAATGGCAGAGGAAAAATAACAGAAGTATTGGTTAAAAACTATTAAGCATTATCTTTTAAAATTTTCTTTAAAAAACAGGTTCTTGCGTAAAAGGCTCTGGTTTTAGGAGCACCGTTACCTTGACCTTTAGTACGAGGTTGAATCCATTTTCCCATTTTACCTGATAATGCATTAAATCCTTTATTTCTTATGCACTCTCGTGTTTCTTCATAGTCAGCTGCAATTTCTGCATATAATTCTTTATCATTGTCAATATCAAATTTGAAAGCTGAAAGTAATTCAGAACGAGGTTCAGATGTTGCATACCACATTCTTGTTATAATCAACAAACAATTCAATTTTAATTTTAGATGGCTATGCTCAAAATCGTTATTGATAACGTCTTCAGGGTTTATCATTGTTATTGCCATAGTTTCTTTAGGAACAATTATGCCTGATTTTAATTTTTTCATTGATATAGTTTTTAATTCCCAGTCTCCAAAATCAGGTAATTGTAAACAATTACGGGGCAATCCTAAGTGACACTCTACGACATGCCCAACCCAACCTTTATTTTTCTTTCCATCTTTAAATAAGGTTACACCACATTCAGCAGCGATTTTAACTAAATCTTTTCCAATTATTTCCTGCAACTTTTTAGTTGCTTCATCTCTATTCATAAATTTATTTTATTTCAGACAAAAATAATAAACAATCCTATCTGCATAAAAAATCATAAAGCGTTTAAAGATAAATGAACCCCCGTTCAAAAAGTGTTCAAAATGCTCTATATTGAATTTTATACTCATAAGAGATAGGGAATTATACTTTACCAAAGAATTTTGCTTAAAATACCTGTTATTCGCTTTTTATATAACTATTTATTACAGTAATACCTTCTTTGTGTCAAAATGATACTTTTTGTGTATCTTTGCTTGATATTTAACTCATTGAGAGTGATATATGTCATTGCTGTAAATGAATATAAGGGGTAACAATGATTGAATTAGGCAAAAAATATAAACTTAAAAAGATTAAGGGCATTAAAAACTCAGATAATGAGTATTACAAAGTAATAGGATTTTATAACCTTGACACTGTCATTTGCGAGAATCCTTATGGTGAAAGGTTTGTATTTTTAAAAGAGTTTTTAATTGATCCTGCAAAACCTAATGAAATTTATTCAAAATTGATACTTGAAAGGCAAGAATAATGGCAGAAAAAGATTATAAGTTATACGGAACAAAGGTTTTAAATCTAAAAACTCAAGAAATAGGATTGTTAATTTGTGTTTGGAAAAACTGTTTTGCAGATAAAACAGTTGATTTTGCAACTTGTGTTAATAAGCAAGGCAAACGCTACAATATAGAACTTGAGGAGGTTACTCCATTGGAATAAAGAATATAAGAATAAATTTAAAAAATAAATATTACAAAGAATTATCCTTAATCATCTTTTTTACTTCCTCAATTGTGTAAACTTCGTTTTTACCATTTGAGTGTAAAATCATATGACAATTTGGACATACTGGAATCAAGTCTTTTATAGGATCAAGCTGATATTCGCTTTTAATTGTTGAAATCGGCTTTACATGATGAACATGGATTTTGTTTTTAAACTGTTCTCCATATTTTTGAGCAAATTCAAATCCACAAATTCTGCATTTTGTGCCATAGTGTTCCAAACAGGCAGTTTTAGCCTTTGTATTTCTTTCATAGGCATTTACTGTTATAGTTTTTGTCGCTCCTTCTTTGTAATTATTTATTCCTCCGGATAACTCCTCTGGGAAAATACTCTCAAAGTTATTATCTGTTATTCCTAAATATTTAGACATTGCGACATCAATATCTAATATTATTTCTTTTTTAGAAGCAGGAACAACATAAAAGTTACATCCGCTAAAAAAATATTGATAATCATCATATTTTCTATTTATTACAGTATAATTAGATATTTCAGAAGTATTTTCATATATAATATGGGCTTTTGTCTTTGGTTTTTGTGTTGTTTTTATATGTATTGAAATACTTTTATTTCTATTTGTACTATTGTGATAACCAAGAAATATCGTGATATTACTTGGATTTTGAACTAAAATATACCAGTCTTCTACTGATTCAGTATCTGCAATATACAAAGTATTGCTTTGTGCCTTGCTGATTGTCCAATAATGATTGTATCTTTTTATAACATCTGCAGACATAATATCATTCCCTTTTTAAGGATAACACAAACATTATCTTTAAAGACTATTCTTCAAAATCTTCTTGCAACTCAGTTTTCATTTCATTTTCCATTTCTTTCAGCATTTCTTCTTCATAATCCAATCTTTTTTGTGCAACCTTTATAAATTTTTCAATCTCAAAATCTTTTTGTTCTTTTTTGACAAGTTCTTCAACAAGATTCAGAAACACATTAAGCCTTGATGTATCTATTTTATTGCCGTTTTGAAGTTCTGAATTAAAATTTGCAAGCATGGTTTTACAAAATACATAAATATCATCTTTAGAGTTTGTATGTTTATACAGATATTGATACCTTTTTTCAGTCCAGTTTCCGTCTTTTTTCCAACGTTTTATTGTGCGTTCATTTACACCTAATCTTTTTGCAATTTCTGCAACGGTTATGAACTGCTCTGTATACATCTTTTCGGCAATTTCATAGTATTTATCCTTTTTCATAATGAACCTCTAATCCTTTTATCCTGCTGCAGAGCTTCTTGTGCAAGGATTTTATCTGTTTCAAAAAGGTAAAGTTCTTGTTCTTGCTTATTTTCTTTCTGCAAAAATATTGACAAATCAATATTGGCAGATGCTTTTTGTTCTTTCTTTTTTCTTACGGCTTTATCCATATTCGTATTTGCTATTTTTGAAATTTTCACATCCGCTTGAAAATCCTTTTCAAGACTATTATAAGCGGCTTTGTAGTTCTCGTATTTTTCTTGTGGAGAAATTTCCATAGTGTTTTTAATATAGGATTTTGCGGTCTTAAAATTGCGTTTTTTAATAGACATAGCTTCTTTAAATTCTTCTTTAGATACTTTATCTGCATGTAATGCAGCAACAGCTTTTACAGCATTCACTGTTCCTATAAATTCATCATTATCGCATCTGAATGCCCAAGCTTCTTTGTAATCTTCTATATCTCTGCGTAAATATACTCTCAATCCCATTTTTGAAATCATCCAATCAGCCCAATAAGTTATACCAAGTGCTGTATCTTTTATCCCGTTTCTTCTGATAGTAAAATCTTTTGAAGTTCTCATACAAAATAACTTTAGTGCATCTTTTGAGGTAGTAATTTTTTCTTTGAACTCTGAATAAAAAAGTTCATCCGGACATAAACCATTTAAATTTTTATCCTGCGACGGTCGTTTATTTAAGACGTTTAGTATATAGTTATCAAATAGTTGTTTAAAATCTTCAAACCTCATTATTTTGCTAGACTTAATTTCTTTTGCAAGTTTCTCCGGTCTTTCAACAACATTTCCACCTCTGTATCCAACGCAATGTTTTGAAAGGAGTTCTTTTATCTTTAAAAAATCTCTTTCTATGGGTTTTGTTTGTGCATTATATGGAAGTGCAAAATGTACATCTATATTCAATTCTGCAAGCATAGACATTGCTTTTGATTTATTTGCGGCTATTTTTATTGTTTTGCGACCGCCGGCAAAATCCTTTGAGCGATAATCTTTACCGTTATCAATAATTACATCTTTTGGCAAACCGTACTTTTCAGCAGCATAATAAAAAGACTGGAAAATATGGTCAGAATTCGGATTCTCTGACTGTAAAATCCAACCAAGCCATTTACCTGATTTATAATCACGCCATACTGTAACCCAGGGAAATACAACTTTATTATCAGAATCGAAACAGGCAACATCAATTTGAGCGTGATCTGATACCCAAACCTCATTACAGATAATATTTGAATATTCTCTTTCTATATACCCGCCATATTTTCTGTTCCAGGCTGTTTCACCCATTCGTGCAAGATAAATACTCTGTTTTGGAATTTCTTTATCTAATCTGCGTTTAAACGCCATAAAACTTGGGAAAGTTTCTCTTTTTGCATCAAACATTCTGATTGCATAACCAAGAGTTAAATCCCAGCAGGTTCTAAGTGATGGAGCACCTTCAACAAGATAGAGATTTTTAAAATACTCAAAATAATTATCAGGGACAGTCGATCCTGTTAAATGTTGTCCGTGCTTAGATAACAGACCGCTTATACCGTAGCGGAAAAATCTTCTTCGCATTTTTATCAATGACGAATAAGAAGTGCGTAGCTCTTCTGTATTTTCATTGTTCCATTTATTGATAAAATCTTTTAATGCTTCTCCTTTAAGACCATTTGTGGCTTTTAATATAGGAAAATACTTTTCTGCCTGCTCCTTTGCCCAGTTTGGAGCCTCTGAATATTTTTTCTCTGAAATATTTTCCCCGAGATATTTGTCTTGTGCAAAATCAGGAAGTGATTTCAGGTGAATAAAATAATGCGACTGCTTGCCTCGCTTGATAATTTTAAACACAAAAGAGCCTTTGCGGCATTGTTTTTTAATCGTTTGAACACTCAGCCCCAAAATTTCTGCGGCTTTTTCTATATTTATCCATATATTTGTTGTATCTTTTGCTTTCATAAATATTCTAATTTTAGTTTGATTAAAGCTGCATTTAAAGCCCGTTTAACATTCCGACATAAAATTTGTGACAATTTTCTAAGCTGAAAATCACCGATAATACGAAATTCAAAAATAAACATTTTAACAAAATCGGCTGTAATATCCTTTTTACCTTTATTTCCAAAAAGACAAATATTGTCCCATTTTTTATGAAGAAATATGAAGCGGTCTTGACGAAACTGGTTTTTGTTATATTTTCGCCATTAAGATCATTATAGCTGCTGTTAAACAAGAATAAATAATTTCAGAATTATGCTCGGGGAATTTTCTCGATAAGTCTGAAATATTTAAGACGGTTAAATTAGGAGTATATTTTAGTTGATTTCTGTATGGCTTAAAATACTGATTTTTCGTTTAAAATCGGGGAAAAGTTTATGAAGTTGTGTTTCTAATGTTGTACCAAACTTTTTAAATCAAAATAAAGGTCTTTAAAGCTTCTTTTTCTCCGCCATAGAGTTTCTGCTATTTTATAATTCAGGTTATTGGCATTTGTGTTATGAGTCAGGTTTCTTGACAGGTAACAGTATATTGTTGTAAATTCAGCTTTTTCCTTAGATGAGAACATCTTGTCATTCTCTGATTTTAAAATATTTTCGGATACAAAAATTTGATTAAAATAGAAATACAAATAAACTTCCCTATTGAAAAACTTTCTGTGTCGAACTTTTTGCGGCTGTTTTGAATAATATGAGTCAAGCTGTCTTTTCTGTCTTTGATAAATCAAAGTTCTAAATATTGTATAAAATTTCTGTACCTGATCTTCGCCTATATTTGCAATATTAGATGTCTTGATTGTTTTAATGTCCTCGCAAAAGCACCTGATAACAGTATCCGTTACCACGGCAGGATAAAGTTTAAATATTGAATGATTCTGTATGACAGGGTTTTGTTTGCAATATATGTATTCACCGTTTTTAGTTATCAATTTGCCTTCCTTAACGAATTCATCCAGTAAAGGCAAAAGGTCGCTTTTCGGAATTTCTGACAATATTTCGAAATTTTCAAGCGAAAATTTGTTTAGACGTCTGCAAAGCTGTAATATTTTGTCTTTCACTTAAAATACTCCTTAGATTTTTTTCGTTAAGTTCTTTTAGTTCATTTGTTTTGGCGAGTTTTTCAATTTTATTAATGAGTTTTACTATCTGCCTAAACTGATTGTGTCTTGTTACAAGGTACTCCAGGCCGTCATTTGTAATTTGGATTTCTGATAGTTCCGATAGAATTTGCTTGATATCCTGTTTAGCATAAGGTTCAAACTTAAATGCCTTATAAATCCTATCTTTCAAATGAGGATATCTTGATAACTTCTTGTCAATATTTATCATCCCGACCAGTATCATTGGACACCCTGTCCTATCACACAAATCCCTTAAAATCTCAATAACATTATTGTTTACAAGGTAGTCAACCTCATCAATAATTAGCGGTTTGGGATTTTGTTTTAACTTCTGCTCAACGAGATTAAACGTATCCTGAATATGCCAGAAAGGTTCTTCCCCTAACTCCTCTACAATTTCTGATAATAGCCACCTGCTTGACATTCCCTGGTTTGCTCTTACATATATGCAATCATTTTTAAAAGTCCACCACTTAATTGTTTCCGATTTGCCAAGTCCGTATTCACCAAACACCAGAACTATTTTAGGAATATTCGCCGGAAGCTGTTTTACTTCTTCCATCAAGGCAACAAACTTTTTGACATTTTTGGTTCTTACAAATACTTTATTCATTTTTATGCTCCGTATAAATTGTTATATTCATCACTATTTAAATACCTCTCAAGCCACTTTCTTTGTTCAGGATTGGTACAACCGTATTTCATTAACCATTCATATTTTTCATAATCAGCGTTAAATACTGGAACATTCATTTGCTGTTCCCGAAAGTTTAATTTGCGTTTTAGTGGTGTTTTAGTCTGTTCAAATTTTTCAATTTCAATAACTTCTTCCTGTTCAATCTCTATAGCTTCTGCTTTTTCTTTAGGGAAATACTTTAAGAACTCTTTTTTCACTCTCTTAAATCTGCGTTGCTGTTTTTGTATTTGTTGCTTAAATTGTTCCATATCTTTTACTGTTCCTAAATGATTTGCCATTGGATGAACTTTTTCAACTTGTCTTGCGATACATAAAAATTCACCTTTTATTGAATACACAAGGACTTTTGAAAGGTCAAACAAACTGTATTTTATAAATACTTTTTCTCTTAAATCCAATAAATAATCACTCCTATAATGCATTCCAAGAAATGTTATTCCATGTTTATTTATTGTCCTTGCTTCTGTTTTCATCATAAGGTCGTTCAAAATACTTTCATCAATGTTCTCTTTTGAAATATCATTTAACATCTCTTGAATAGTTTTTGAACGGTTATTAGGACAAGGTTTTGAATTATGGTAATCGAGCCAGCAATCTATAAATTTTATTGTTTCTTGAATTGTTGGAATATAGTTTTTTGTTAACTTATTATGCATCTCTCTATGCAATTTTTCTCCTCGTTTCATCCAAGCCGGTTTATTTTCAATACTTGTTCCTATATAACTTGTCATCATTTTTTCAAACTCTTCTTGAAATTCAAGGAAGAATCTTTCAATAACTTTTGCTCTTGCATTATATGGTTTTGCAAAAACTGATTTTATTCCAAGTTTTGCATAAATTCCATTAAATCCTGCTTCATCAAAATCTATATTTTGGAAATATTTTGCTTTAAATGCTTTTCCGTTATCTTGATAGACTACTTTAGGAATCAAGCCTAGATTTAAAATAGAATTTCTTAATGCACTTGCTATGCATTGAGTATTTTCACTCATCATAATTTCATATCCGACTAATGCTGTTGATTTCCAATCTAAAAAGCCGACCAAAGTTGCTCTGGTCGGCTTTCCTGTAAATGGATTAATTATTTGAAAATTAAGAACATGTCCATCAGCTATCAAAATATCTCCTACTTCAATTTTAGAAATATCTCGTTCTATATACGGTTCAATTTTATCGTGATATGCTTTTTCACCTTCTCTAAATAAAACCCACTTTGAATAATTGTTTTTCTTAAAATTCTCCGCAAATCTTCTGAATGTTAGATTACAAGGAATATTTTCATATCCTCGCTTTTCTAGAATATGTTTTGTTAAATTTATAGCTTTTCCGATACTAAATTTATTGGGGTGTAACAAATATTTTAAAAATATCTGTTTCATTTCCTCATTTAAAATCGTATTATATTCACCTTGTTGATTAGTTTTGCGTTTTTGTAAAAGCCCATCTGTTCCATAATTTTCAAACATCTTAGCCCAACGATGAAGTGTTCCTATCGAAATTGAACCAACAAACTTATATATTTGTGGCAGATATATTCCGCTGTTATATAAATCTAAAAATACTGAATCAGCCTCTTTTTTAGTCGAATATTTTTTACGAATATTATACAAGGCAGTTACTATATCCACTCTTGCAAGTGCTGTTAATCTTGCATTTTCTGATACAAAATTCACCTTGTTTTCAAACGGAACAATTGCTGTTGTTTTTAATTCTTCTTCATCTAATCTATCTTGTATATCCTGTTCTAATGAAGAATAAAGAATTTCATATGATTTTCCGCCTCTTACTTCAACTTCTCTTGCAATATATTTACCTTGGTTAATTGCAAGTCTTATCGAACGGGTACTTTTTAAGCCCTTTATTCTTGCTATTTCATTAATACCAATAAATTCATCCATACACACAGATTAACTCTGAAGTCGGAAAAGTGTTCTTGTTTTCCTACTTTTGTAACATACCAACACAAATTACTCTTATTAAAGCCAAATCGGACATTATTTACTTCAAAAGTCCAATAATCGTTTTATCCGTACAATTTAGTAAAATTGGGGAAATACAGAACTGTTATTAGGTTTTTAAAATAAAATGTTGGAAATTTGAGCCACTTTCTGATACCCAAAAGAGACTTTTCGTCCGGTTTCATAACACATAAAACGATTACTTCCGACCGCCATCATTCAAACACCAAGCCAACCTTACCAAATAATCCTTTTATTCGTTCAGACAAAATGTCCCTGTAAAAGAACAGCTGGTTCGATTGTGATTGTAAATCTGCGGACGGCGAATTACCCATAAAAAAATAGCAAGGGAGAGATTCGAACTCTCGACCTCACGGGTATGAGCCGTGCGCTCTCACCAACTGAGCTACCTTGCCATATTATTTACTTTATGAATCGGTCAATCAGAAATATTGCCAACCGACAAGCCCCATGTTCTCATAAAAAATTTTAAATTTCAAGCCTTTTTTATTTTTTGTTGTATTTGGAAATGATTTTTAGTTATAATAATTCTGGAGAGTTATTTTGATAAAGGGTATTTTTTATGATTACCGACATGACAAAAGGAGACCCCTTAAAGCATATTATTGTATTTTCCGTACCTTTATTAATCGGAAACATCTTCCAACAGTTGTACAATATAGCAGATTTGGTAATTGTTGGGAGGACTTTAGGGGTTGAATCGTTTGCTGCTGTCGGGGCAGTAGCGCCTTTATTTTTTCTAATTACATTCATTATTGTCGGTTTGACAAACGGGTTTGCGGTAATTACAGGACAAAGATATGGAGCAAAGGATATTCAGGGGGTCAAAAACTCTTTCATTGTTTCAACTATATTGAGTACGGTTGTTACACTAATTTTTTCAGTTGTTTGCAGTTTATTGATTAACCCTATTTTGCACTTAATGAATGTTCCTGATAACATTTATCAAAATGCTTTTTGGTACGTTGAAATTATTATAATTGGCTTGATTGTAACTACAATGTATAATATGTTATCCAGTATCATTAGGGCACTTGGAGATAGCAAAACACCATTATATTTTCTAATTGTTGCGTCTTTAATAAATATTATACTTGCACTAGTTTTTATACAAATTTTTCATCTTGGAGTTCCGGGCTCAGCCATTGCCGTAATTTTATCACAAGCTGTGTCTGTTATACTTTGTTTGTTCTTTATTAAATACAAGTTTCCAATACTACACATAAGAAGAAATGAATGGTATATAAAATTTGACAAAGATTTTTATAATTCTGCTTATGAACATTTACAGGTTGGAGTACCTATGGCAATCCAATTTTCTATAATAGGATTAAGCGTCCTTGTAATACAAAGTGTATGCAATTCTTTTGGGTCAAACGTAATAGCAGCTTTCACTGCAGCATTAAGAATTGAACAAATTGCGACAATGCCTATGATGTCTTTCGGGGTTGCTTTGGCGGCTTACGTTGCTCAAAACTTCGGTGCAAAAAAATTCAAAAGGATTAGATTAGGTGTTATAAAAACTTCTACAATTAATATAATTATAAGCATTTTAATGGCTTTTATCATGAGAATATGGGGTACGGATATTATTGAAGCTTTTATCGGAACAAAAGTAAAAGAGGTTATTGATATTGCACATAAATATCTTTTAATAAGCACTATATTTTACTTCTTTCTGGGACAAATCTTCATTTACAGGAATGCCCTGCAAGGTATGGGGGAAACCATTTTCCCATTATTGGCTTGCATAGCAGAACTTGTTATGAGAATCTTTGCGGCTGTTTTCCTTGCAATAAAATTTGGTTATATCGGGATATTTTATGCAGGTCCAATTGCTTGGATTAGTGCTTCTGCAATAATGTTTTTCGGATATTTTGGAAGTATTAAACATGTTATATACAAAGTTAAAAATAAAATTCACAGCTATTTAACAAACAATTAAAAAATAACTTAAAAGATTATTCTCAATATTTTCTAATTATTTGTTTTCACCATATAACCACTTGCAAAGTTAAAAAGTTTATGAAAGAATTGCTAGAAATAGGGTACTAATGGTAAAGGAGAAAGCTATGTCAACCTATATTGAAGACGTTTATGCAAGACAAATTTTAGATTCCCGCGGAAATCCGACGGTAGAAGTTGATGTTAAACTTACAAACGGAGTTAAGGGCAGAGCGGCTGTCCCATCGGGGGCATCAACCGGAATTTTTGAAGCGTTGGAACTTAGAGATGGTGACAAATCCAAATATATGGGCAAAAGTGTTCAAAAAGCTGTTGACAATGTTAATAACATTATTGCTCCTGAACTTATCGGGGAAAAAGCTTCTCATCAAAAAGAAATTGATACATTCATGATTGATATGGACGGTACTGAAAATAAATCAAAACTAGGAGCAAATGCTATTTTAGGGGTGTCGCTTGCTGTTGCTAAAGCTGCTGCAAAAGCTTACGGAATGGCTTTATACAGATACTTAGGCGGTATAAATGCTCTCACATTACCTGTGCCGATGATGAATATTATAAATGGCGGAGCTCATGCAGATAATAACATTGATTTTCAAGAATTTATGATAGCTCCTGTAGGTGCTGAAAGTTTTTCACACGCAATAGAGATGGGATGTAATGTTTTCCACACATTAAAAGGTGTTTTGAAAAACAAAGGTATGACAACATCAGTGGGTGATGAAGGCGGATTTGCACCAAATTTAGGCTCCAACGCAGAAGGTATTGAAGTCATTCTTGAAGCCATAGAAAAGGCAGGTTACAACACAAATCAGATTAAAATTTGCTTGGATGTGGCATCATCAGAGTTTTATGAAAACGGGAAATATAACCTCAAAGGAGAAGGAAAATCTTTTGATAATAAAGAAATGACAGATTTCTTAGATGAGTGGGTAAAGAAATATCCGATTATTTCAATTGAAGACGGTATGGCAGAACAGGATTGGGAAGGCTGGGAAATGCTTACTCAAAGACTTGGTGGTCATTGTCAACTTGTTGGAGATGACCTTTTTGTAACTAATACAAGACGTTTGGCAGATGGAATTAAGCGTAATGTTGCAAATTCTATTTTGATAAAAGTAAATCAAATAGGAACATTATCCGAAACACTTGATGCAATTTCAATGGCACATGCAGCAGGATATACAACAATAATTTCTCACCGTTCCGGAGAAACTGAAGACACATTTATTGCGGATCTTGCAGTTGCCGTAAATAGCGGACAAATAAAAACAGGTTCCGCATCTCGTTCTGACAGAATGGCGAAATATAACCAGCTGCTAAGAATTGAACAAAAGCTTGGTTCTGCGGCAAAATACCTAGGCTTGCAAGCTTTTAACGGACAAAAATAAATATAATTTGTTATTAAACAATAAAATAAATGACTCCTTTTTAGGAGTCATTTCCTTTCCAAAACGTTACTAAGTTAAAGTGTGTGTTTAGTTAATCATTGTTTGATTTATACTTATAGCTTAACAAACTGTACGTATCAGATGAAGAAGACGAACTATCACCATAAAAAACAGACATGTCAGTAGCACGACGATTGTTAAATTCATCCTCAACTTCCATTCTTGCACAATTAACATCGTAAGCTGAAATCTCTGCACTTGTAATTCTTCCGTCATGGTTAGTATCCATTTCATCGAAATGTTCAAGAATTTTTGACATTGTACTTTCAGAAAGCCCCGAACAACCCGATGCATAAAGTTGTGTAAGTTCAGCTCTTGTCAAGCCCTGGGTTGATATTCTGTTTGAGAGATTACTCATTTCATCAGAAGTTATAACCCCATCACCATCATTGTCAATAGATGCAAAATTGTTTTGCAAATACGATGCAAAAGTTTGATTTAAAGCACCCAAATTTGAAGTATTTGTCCTTGCTTCAGTTAAATTTTCCAAAGTCAAACCGTTTGGATATTGTGATGCAAGATAAGAATATGTATTTGTTAATCCGGCATAAACTCCGGCAAGAAGATTATTATTAGCCATACTACGCCCTCAAATTCTACCTTTCTGGTTCTATATTAATGATTTTGATTAAAAAGTCAAACCTCTAAATGAATGATTTGTAAAAATATGTAACAAAACAATCAAAATATTTAAAGTTTGCAAAAAAAATTCCGATAAAGAATTTGTTGATAGATTTATAAGGAGTGTGTACTCATGGAAGACAAAAACTTTACAGATGTTGAAGATTTGATGGTAGATTATGGTGAAATGACAAGTTTTGATTTTAATTCACTTGATTATCAACAAGTTAGAGAGCTGCAAAGAATAACTGACAGCGAATATTCAAATAAACCCTATGCGTTTAAATACGGAAACTTTGATTTGGTTGATATGATTCATTCTTTTATCACTCAATATCAAAAGAAGAATGTTTAAATTTAAAAACTACATGTCACTAATTCCCTATTAAAAAAGGAGTGTGCAATGAATAGCAAAGAACTTTTTGAAAACAATTGTTTTCCTATTTCGTGGTGCGAAGATGAGGAACATTTTGTCCCACAAACTCCACAACGTAAGGATTTAACAACTTTACTTGCAGAGCTTGAAGACATTAAAAATAAAATAGATGAACTCGATGCAAAAGAATGGCATCTTGCAAAACTTGTAAATTTTTACAACAATGGTTTTTCAAAATAAAACCTACTGTTAAGAAGAACAGCTACCGAGATTTGGGATAGTAAAATTTCATAACAATACATATATATACATTTACGCCGGCCGAAAATCGGCGTTTTTTTTGCGAAAAATAAGACGGATTAAAAAAAATCCGTCTGAGAATTACATTTGGTCTTCAAATAAAAGGAGCCATACATTATGCGGGGTTGGTATGCGGTTTTCCAACAGAGCCGATTAGAATATCAATAACTTTCGGCATCTGACATTTAAAGGAATAGTTTCCGTTTTTTAATGAACATTTTGTACAATCACACTTTATGGAATAGCATTCCATAGCCTGTTCAGTCCAGCTTTGAGTAATAGAACTTGAAATCTCACCGTTATTTTGCGGATAAAAAATTTCCTCCATAAAAGCCACTCCTAAAAGATATTACTTAACCCATTTACATTTTAACTTAACGTTAATAAGGTTTAATCCTCTATTTAGTGGAAATTATTTCAAAATAAGAATTTTTAGTTTCCCAATATATGTTCAAATATTTTTTCATTGTACCTATGATCTTCGGCACTAAAGGGTAAAACAGTTCCGCCAAATTCTTTTTCTACATATTTGATTACATTTAATGTTTTAGATTTTGGGACATAATCCATTTTTGTCACAATGGTAAAAATAGGTAAATTATAAGCTTCAACCCATTCTCTCATTTGATAATCATTTTTTTGAATTTCATGTCTGCCATCAATTAACTGTATCAAAGATGATATTTGTTCTCTTTTCAAAAGATATTCTTCCAAATATTTCTGCCATTTATCTTGAGCTTCTTTAGAGACCTTTGCATAACCGTAACCCGGCAAATCTGCTATCATGAATTTATCTGAAAATTGAAAGAAATTTATCAGTCTTGTTTTACCAGGAGTATTCGAGGTTTTTGCTAACTTTTTTTGATTGGCAAGTGCATTGATAAAAGAAGACTTCCCGACATTCGAACGACCTAAAAGCGGGTATTCAGGCAGTGTATAATTCGGACACTGAGAGAGTTTTTCTGCACTTATTAAAAATTTTGCCTGCATATATTTAGTCATAAATTTATAGTAACATAAAATTTCTGAGATTTAATTTGTAAACTTTGTAAAACAAATTTTTAAAATTTAGGCAATTTTTTATATTTTTAATTTTATTTTCTGTAGACAAAGGGAAAAATTATGAGCATTTTAAATTTAACAAGACCAAACATTCCTCCTCTAACAAAATCTATAATCGAAACCAGAAAAAATATTATGAAAATGCCCGAAATGGTTTTGCATAAAATGAAGTTTGATAATCCTGAAAATATTGTCTATGTTGGGATGAATGAATGTAAAACAGCACAAATATTACCTGATGGAGTTAATACCATCTTCACTGACGGATTGGCAAGCTGCAATTCAGTGGCTTTGATATCCAGAAATAAAGACGGATATCCTATTGTAATGCTTTCACATTACGGCCCTTCTGAGTTTTCACAGGTAGAACAGGTAAAGACAATAGAAAAACAACTTAAAACATACGGTGCGTATTTTGACAAAAAATATAAAGCAAAGGTTTTCTACAATGTTCCGGGATATATGAGTGAAGAAGGATTAAAGCCTTGCGTCAACAATCTCTTCAGCAAAATAAGAACCGTTTTTGACAAATTTTTCAAACATAATTATGAAGAACAAATTATTCCCTATCAAAGACAAAACAGACCTGCCGGGTTTTCAACCGCAAATATTTTTCAATTTGATACAAAAAATCCTAATCAATGTAAAATGACAAATGTTGGGGAACACGAAATTTTCTTTGATATTTAAGTTATTTTGTATTTAAGATTTTTTCCTTCTGTTCTTCTAGCTTCTTCTTAAACAAAATTTTCTGGAACAAATTGTACATTTTTTCACTGTTAACAACTGTGATTTGAGTTTTCTTATTTACAAAATCCACGTTTACATAAGGCTTTTTATTAAAAATATTATTTTCAATACTTACAAGCTGAAACAGCCCCTCAGTTAATACGCTGATGGGCTCTCTCAGAAATATTTCAAATGTTTTCCTTATATCGAATTTTTTCATATCCCGGTTAGTGGTTTAATTATTTGGCTTTTACTTTATATTTTTCTATTTTCTTTTGTACATCAACTTTATCAGCTGCATTCGGGTTCATTGCCAAGTATTGCTGATAATATTTTACCGCACCTCTATAGTTTAATTCTTTCTCGTAAGACATAGCCTTCAATTTTGCTATCTGTGAACTGTTATGATAAAAATCTATAGCACGGTTACAGTATTCAATTGCCGATGCATAATTCTTTTCCTGATATTGTCTTTGTGCAATATCAAAGAATTCATTTGATTTGATCTCACAAAGATTAATATAACCTATTCCGTTTTTAGCAATAACGTTATCAGGGTCTTTCATTAATGCCTTTTGCAATGCCTGTCTTGCCGTTCTAAATTGCTTGTTATGTACAAGAATTTCTGCAAGATACAAATCATCGTCTACTGAAGTTGAGAAATTAATTGCATTTTCAAATGTATAAACAGCATCTTTTTCTCTGCCCATAGCAAGGTAAGCTTCACCCTTAATTACACTGTCCATAAGGTTGTTACCGGCAGCTTGAATAATATAATTAAGACTATCTTTAGCTAAAGGTGCCTGGTGAACCAATCTTGCAAGTTTTAATTTTGCAAGATGCAACTTCAAATCATCAGGGCACTGTTCAATTGCTTTGTTAACATAATCGTATGCAAGATAAACTTCTTTATTAGTTGCTATACCTTCGTTTGCTCCTCTTTCCTTAGCCATTTCATAGTAAGTATTAGCAAGTCCGATTATAGCATCATCATTATATTCTGCATCACCAACGAGTTTTGAATAATAATCGAGAGCCTGATCATATTTCTTGATATGAAGAGCCATATTTGCAATTTTTAAACGTCCTTCATTATATCCCGGATTAATTGCAATAGCAGTCTTTAACTGCTCCATAGCAAATTCTTCATCCGCACGATTTTCATAAATCGTTGCTAAATTCAAATAAGGTCTTGCATTTTCAGGTTTTACAATTTGAGCTTTTCTGAAAGAATTTATAGCTGCAGCCTGATTGCCTTGTTTCAAATATAACTCACCCTGTAAAGTTAAAGCAGGAGAAGAATTTGGATTAACATGCACTGAGTGGTTAACCCATGTTAATGCTTTTGAATAATTTCCTCTGCGAGTTTCTACCTGAGCCATATGATACCAAGCTGTAGGGTTATGGGAATTATATTTCATTGCCTTATTAAAATAATTCTCTGCAGAATCTAAATTTCCATTCATCATTTCAACAACACCTATGTTATCGTAAGCTGTTGCAAATGATGAATTAATTTTTATTGCTGTATTAAATAAATCCATAGCATCGTTAGTATTGCCTAATTTTAAAGTAGCAACACCCATTGCGTTGTATGCTTCGTAATATTTAGGATTTAAATTAACCGCTGCCACAAATTCTCTTAGTGATGAATTTATAAGTTCTTTTGTGTTCTTGATATAGTCAACATCCGAAGATGTAGTTCTCTGTAAATAAACCAAACCTTGAGCATAGTGCAAAGTCGGATTTTTAGGATACTGTTTCAACAGTTTATCAAGTTCTTTTTGTGCAGGATCCAATTTATGTTGTTTTGCCATTGAAACTGTTCTTAAGGCCAACAAATTAACATCATTTGGTTTTAAATTGAGCAATTCACGAATTTTCTGATCAGCTTCAGTGCAATGATTATATTCGATAAGTCTTGCAATTTCCGGATAAACTTGTGTTGCTGACTGAGAAGGTGCAACAGAAGTTTGTTTAGCTGAATTTGCAGTATTTTTTTGTACTTGAGCCTGAAGTTCTTTTGCAAAAACCTGTGAGGATAAAGCAGCCATAACGACAATTGATGATATCAATAATTTTTTATAATTCATGTTTTCTCCTGCAACCGATTATAAATTGACTATTTTAATTATTATAAAAATATTGTATAATAGTATCCGTAAAAAAGCAATAATGTAAACGGTGTAGAAAAATGGGGATTAACACAACTTCAAAACAGGATTTAGAAGATTTTAAATCATACATCATTGCAGAAAAAAATTTTTCAAAACACACTGCAAAAGCCTATTGTTCGGACATTTTAAGTTTTCTTGTCTGGATGGATGAAACCTCTTGTGAAGATATTGATCTTCCAAAAATTAGGGAGTATTTGCATTTTATACAAAAATTCAATTACAAAAAAACCACACTTGCCAGAAAAATAGCTTCATTGAGAACTTTTTATAAATACCTGTACCGTGAAAGAAAGGTTGAATCAAACCCTGCAATGAGCCTGACAAATCCAAAGCGTCCAAAATCATTACCTAAATTTTTAACCCCTGATGAAGTGGAACAGATTTTGAATAACACAAAGATTGAAACTCCTGCAGGGTACAGAAACCGAACTATATTGGAGCTTTTATGGGCAAGCGGAATGCGTATTTCCGAACTTTCGGGGCTGAACTTTGGGGATTTAAACTTAGAAAATAATGAGATAAGAGTTTTCGGAAAAGGGTCAAAGGAACGAATAATACTTATTACAGACAGAGCTAAAAATTATCTCGAACGCTATATTGAAAGTGCAAGAGCTCTTATTCCAAAAGGGTTTCCGGTACCTTTGCAAGATGAAGATTCCCCTGTTTTTATAAACAATACCGGTTATCGCCTTCAAACAAAGACTATAAGGAATGTTATAAACGAAGTTGTTGAAAAAATTAATTTACCAAAACATGTAACTCCACACGTTTTTCGTCACAGTTTTGCAACACACTTAATTGAAAACGGTGCAGACTTAAGGGTAGTACAAGAGTTATTGGGACATGCAAGTATTTCTAATACGCAAATTTATACTCACGTATCAACTCAACATTTAAAAGAAGTTTATAATGCCACTCACCCGAGAGCATAGTTTTTATAAATTTTGTACTTAACTTGCCCAAAATTAAAAAATCCGTTAAACTCGTTTTATGGATGAGATTATTGAAAAATTAAAAGAATTAGGGCTTAATGAGTATCAATCAAAGGTTTATGTTGCTCTTTTAAAAAAATTTCCGTCAACCGGTTACGAAATAAGCAAACTCGCAAACATACCCCAATCAAGAACTTATGACACTTTAAAAGCCTTAGAATCAATGCATATCGTTATTGCATCAACTCAAAAACCAATAACATACACCCCAATTAAACCAAAAGAATTAACCAAACGATACAAACGAAAAATTGATTCGACAATAAATTTTCTTGAAAAAAAACTTCCTGATTTAAAAGAAGACAGCTATACAGAACCTGTTTTGACAATTTTTGGCAGCACAAAAATTTACGATAAATTAACGGAAATTATAAAAAACGCAAATAACAATATTTTTATAGCATTATGGGCAAACGATTTTAAATATCTGGAACCTCATCTGTTAGACGCATACAATAGAGGCCTTGACGTTAAAATCGTGAAATATGATAATTTTGTTTGTAATTTTGGTACAGTCTTTGAGCATAGTGGAATTTCAATGCTTGATCATTACAAAAATGACAAGTTCATCTTTATGACGGCTGATAATGTTGAGGGGATTTTCGGAATAACAAAATCCGTAAGAAATATTCAACCTCAAGTAACTTGGACTAAAAATATTGAAATTGTATTTTTAATAAAGGCTTTTAGCGTTTTTAGCATGTACCTTATTGATATTGAAGACAACTTCCCGGAACAGTTGAGATACTTTTACGGGGCAGGACTGAAAAAGTTGCGGGATAAAATTTTACATTAATTTACTTTTAAATATTTTTTGAAAGATGTATAATTTCCCTGTAAGGAGATATGTGGATGTACGGGTATAGTTTTGAATTAATCACAGGCCCAATGAGCTGCGGGAAAACAGAAGAGCTTTTACGCAGAATCAGACGCTCAATTATTGCTAAAAAAAAGGTTAAAGTAATCTCACCTGACATAGATACAAGAGCAAAAGGTGACTATATAGAATCAAGAAACGGATTATGGCTTGATGCTATAAAGGTTAAACATTCAATACAGATTATGAGTGTTGTAAAACCTGAAGATGAAGTTATTGCAATAGATGAATTACAATTTTTTGACAGTAACATTGTAAAAGTTATTACCAAACTGATGGAAGAGGGCAAAAAAGTAATCGGAACAGGTTTGGAGCTTGATTTTAAAGCAGAACCTTTTGGGAGCATGCCGGAATTGATGTGTATAGCAACAAAAGTTGATAAGTTGCATGCTGTTTGTATGAAGTGCGGCTGCGAAAATGCTACGCGTACTCAAAGGTTGATTGATGGAAAACCTGCTGATAAGAATTCACCTCTCATTATGATAGGTGGAGATGAAACTTATGAGGCAAGATGCGTAAAATGTTACGAACTTCCGGACGTTGAACTTGAAAAGAAAAAACGCGGATTTAAATTACTCAATTTTGAAAAAATATAAAATTTTAAAAAGAGAACTGACATCTTATTTTTAGATATCAGTTCTCTCAGGCTTCGAATAAATTAATTACTGTTTGTTTCTTAGACGCTTGCTATAAAAGAGTTGTACTTTCAAACTTTATTTTTATTAATAAAATTTTTCAAGTTTGTCTTTCAAGCTCACGTTATTCTGAACAACCGAATGCAATAGTAATGTGTTCTCTTGGATTTACAGCGGAGATTTTGTATCCGCGTGGGTCAACAAGGTAAGCAAATTCGTCGCCTGTTGTCTGGAATAAGCCCATAGTACCGGATAAAGCAGTTCTTGTTACATCAACCGGAGCTTTAACTGTTTCCCATAAGCCATCACCTAAGTTACGTGCTGCTGCACCGAATTCTCCCTGGAATACGTGACCTAACATATAACCTGCATCATTTGATACGTTTTCAACAGCATTACCAAGGTTTGTAACAACACCGCCAACTGTTCTGCCGGCTACACCAACTAATGAACCTGCAAGAGTAAATGGCATTTCTACTAATCTTGCAACAGGGTTAACTTGTTTTGACTTGTTAACTTGTGCTTGCAAAATTTGTTTTGGTAATTGAGTTTTGCAATCACCGTTTTTAATTGTTGTGAAAGAAAGTTTTAAAGCACCCTTATCACATCCTGAAGGTCTGATAACTTCTACAACCTGACCTGTTACGGTTGAACCGCAAGGATATGTTACACCGTTAATTGTTACGTCTTCAAGAGTGTTTGCTCTAAAGTATTGGCCTACGTGAGATGATTTTGCGGTTAATTGGTCTATCATCTTAACTTTTAATGTAGGGATTTTTACGATTTCTTCTTGTTCTACAAATGCATTTTTATTTACAGGACAAGCAGGGCAAATATTATTTGCTGTTTTTGGATTTGTGTCATAGCCCAATGCTACACGTACTGTTTGCATCATTGATGCTACTTCTGCACGGCTTGCTTCTTTATTAGGCATAATCATATTCGGATTAGGCATATCTTTCAAAGCACCGTTTTCAAGTGATTTTGCAACCGGAATTCTTGCCCAGTTAGGAATAGTATTACCGTCTGCGTACTTGCTTAATATTTCATCTGCTTTGCACTGGTCAATGTCACAAGTCATACCTTTTGCAATTGTTGTTAATGCTTCAACCCTTGTTACAGGATGATTTGGTTTGAAGTTGCCATCAGGATAACCTTTTAACAAATCTTCGTCAACAGCTTTTGCTATTGATGCGTTTGCCCAGTTACTCATAGGTACATCCTTAAATAAGTTTTCTCTAGGCATGTCACATTTGTCAAGATTGAAACCTTTAACTAACATTGTTGCAAATTCTGCACGGGAAATATTTCTGTTTGGTTTGAAATACCCGTCAGGATAACCAACAACAACATCGTTAATAGCTAATTTATCAATATCACATGCTGCCCAAAAACCGTTTGGAACATCAGGGAATTGGCAACCACCTAAATTTGCTGCTGCACCTGTTGTTTGCATCATTTGATTTGGGATTTCATAGGGTACAAATGATTTTCTAACAGCATCTATTGAATTTGAGGATTGAAAATCTATAGGACAGTTATTACCATCCATTAAACGTTCGTTTCTGTCAATTGGTATACCATTATGACGAGTAGGTGCTTCGTTAAGGCAAGGCATTTCTGAAGCAGCACCTGTTACTTGGCCTTGAGATGATACTGTTGTACCATTTATGTTTGATGAAAGAACTCTTGGCGTACCTGCAAGAGGTGTGTCTGTTGAGAAAATTGAATTTGCCGGCTGACCTACATAGTTATTTGTACCGTAAATTGCGTTTGGATAACCATAAACCTGCTTCATATCTTTTCTGTCAGGTTTGCCTGTTTGAGGACAAATTGCACAAGCCGGTTCTGCAGGTTCATCACAGCTTATTTCATCCGGACAACCGCAATCAGATTTTGTTTCACAAGGATCACATGGATCTTTGCAAGGATCTTCACACGGATCTGCTTTTTGGCATTCACAATCCGGCATTGCTTTTTTACATTTTGAACATGTGTTTGGCTTTGCTGTTTCACATGGACAAGCCGGACCTGTAACTACAGGTAACGGTTCTGCACAGGGTGCCGGTGTTTCCGGTGCTGCACAGGGACAAGCCGCCATTGCTTGATTCAAGGAACACGTTGCTATTCCAACGGCAATTGCAGCTGCCACAGTAAGTTTTTTAATAGTCATTTTTACCTCCTTGTGTTGCGGGTTTTTTACGAAAAACCCAAAAAATTTTTTTTAAAAAACAAACTAATACTAGATTATGTACTTCATTTGTTATAAGAAACATTGCCAAAAGCGGTTATCCACACAGGCTATTTGAATATTGCCAAACCTTTTTATAATTGACTTTCAGCATTTATTTGGATATCATTTTTTATTATGAAAAAGATTTTTTTAATTATTTTATTTTTATGCTTGATATGCTGCGGGTGTGGAAAAAAACAACCTAAATCTGATGTATTATCCGAAATTTACAAAAGAGATAAAATTATTGTCGGTGTGAGAGAAGATGCTGCTCCTTTTGGATACAGAGATAACAATGGAAATTTGCAAGGGTTTGATATTGATCTTGCAAAAACTATTGCCAAATCTATTCTCGGGGATGACAAGAAATTGGATTTTGTTATCGTGAATGCGTCTAACCGCATAATGAAACTTGCTTCAGGTGAAGTTGATATGCTTATTGCGACAATGTCAATAACCCCACAAAGACAACAAATCTTAGATTTTTCAATCCCGTATTATGTTGCCGGCCAAGCGATAATGGTTAATAATAATAGCAAAGCAACGGGTTTGAGAGATTTTCAAAATAAGAAACTTATAATCGTTTTTGGTTCCACAAGTGAAAGAAATATTCGTTCGAATGTTCCGGAAATTTCGATTTTAGGATTCAGAAACTACGATGATGCATACAAAGCTTTAAAAAATAACCAAGCAGACGGGATGATTGCTGATGATTCAATACTTTTACGCTACTTTTTGAAAGACAAATCCCTAAAAATACTTAAAAAAAGATATTCAAAAGAGCCCTATGCTGTCGTATTCAGAAAAGAACCCGAGTCAGAAAGACTGCTGACTCAGGTCAATTATGTAATGGATAACCTCAAAAAAACAGGTAAACTTAACAGAATGCTTGAAAAATGGCAGATAATTAATTAAAAATTTTTATTTATTTTTTAATATCTGCACTTATTTATATTCTTTATCACTTACAGCATCAAGCCAAGTTGTTTGATTGTTTGGTAAATTCGGCTCTATTGAAATGTGCGAAAATTCGCTGTTAGGAGATGCTCCATGCCAGTGTTCAACATTTGGAGGTATTTTCACAACATCACCTTTTTTTAAGATTTGAACTTCTTTACCTTTTTCTTGATATCTGCCTTCTCCTGAGGTTACAAGCAAAATTTGTCCGCCCGAATGTTTATGCCAATTTGTTCTGGCACCAGGTTCAAATGTAACGTTACCTATTGATGAATTAAACGTATCATCACGGGTTACAAGCATATTTAGGTAAGTCCTGCCTGTAAAAAATTTGCTGTACGGGTTTATTTCACCTTTTGCAAAAGGCTGTTGAAATTCTTCTGCCATAACAAAACTGCCTCCTATTACTATCATTGTAACTAACAATGTGCCCAATAATATTTTTTTTACCATCTTAACTCCTATAAATTCGTTTTAAAAAACTGCTCAATTTTATCAAATGGGATTTTTTCAAAGTTGTCGTACAAATCTACGTGATTTGCATCTTTGATAATTAAGAGTTCTTTATTATCTCCTTTTAATTTTTTGAATGCATCTTCTGAAAAATATCTGCTATGAGCTTTTTCACCATGGATTACAAGTACTGCACTTCGAATTTCATCACTATAAGCCAGTATCGGCATATTTATTAATGCCAAAGACGCTGTTGTATTCCAGTTTCCGTTAGAGTTTATTGAACGTTTGTGAAAACCTCTTTTGGTCTTGTAATAACCGTAGTAATCTTTTACAAACTGAGGTTCATCTCCTGAAAGTTTTTCAGGTAAACCTGGAGCTTTTGCAAATGTTCCGTTTTTAAAATCTTCTGTTCTTTGTTTATTTAAAGATTCTTTTAATGCATAACGAGCATTTTCATCCACTGAATCAAAATATCCCCTTGCTGTTACTCTTGTCATATCATACATTGTTACGGCAACAGTTGCTTTTATTCTTGTGTCAATAGCCGCAGCATTTAAACCAAACCCGCCAAAACCACAAATTCCTATAATTCCTATTTTGTCAGGATCTACATCGTCTTGATTACTTAAAAAATCTATAGCCGCACTAAAATCTTCCGTATTAATTTCAGGAGAAGATACATTTCTGGGTTCTCCACCGCTTTCTCCAGTATAAGATGGGTCAAATGCAAGAGTAATAAAACCTCTTTCTGCCATCGTTTGAGCATACAAACCGGAAGACTGTTCTTTCACTGCCCCGAAAGGACCGGCTACAGCAATTGCAGACATTTTTTCCGAGGTTTTTTTCTTCGGCGTATACAAATCTCCAACCAGAGTTATTCCGTATCTGTTTTTAAAGTTTACTTTTTTGACATCTACCTTGTCACTTTTTACAAATGTTTTATCCCAATCGCTTGCCATACAAATATTTGCACCTCCAATTATTAGTACCAACAATAATATAAAAATCTGTTTAAACATAAATAACTCCTCTTAATATTTTCATACTTTTTCATTATTTACGTTTTTTTCTAAAATAGCAAATACTTATATTGAATACCATAATATACCTTGCAGGCATAGATTTTAATTGTGCGTATGCTTTGGACGAAGCAGAAGCATTTTTGTATCTTCCAATGCTTTCAACCCATGCGGAACCCTAGCCGGCATAACAATCATTTCTCCTGCCTTCAATCTATGTACATCTTTTCCAACAGTAACATCTGCGACACCTTCAATAATTTGTGCAACCTCATCTTTTTCATCTGTGTGTAAAGTTCTTTCCATACCTGCTTTAAAAGCGAGCAGAGTTAGTGAACTCTGCTCGTTGTCAAATATAAATTTTTTATTTATGGTGTCTAAGTATTCTATATCTCTTAAGTTTATAACTTCTGACATTATCCTAATACTTCCTTTAAGTCTTTTTCCGGTGTAGTAACAGGTTTTATTTTAAACTTTTCAACCAAAATATTCAAGACATTCGGTGATACAAAAGCCGGAAGTGTAGGACCAAGCATTATATTTTCAATCCCTAAATATAACAAAGTTAGTAAAATACATACAGCTTTTTGTTCATACCAAGATAATACAAAAGATAGAGGTAGTTCATTTACTGAACAGTTGAAAGCTTTTGCAAGTTCAGTGGCAACTTTTATTGCGGAATATGCATCATTACATTGCCCCATGTCTAAAATTCTCGGGATTCCGTCTATTTCACCCAAGTCTAAATCGTTAAATCTGTATTTACCACAAGCAAGAGTTAATATCAGGGAATCCTTCGGAGTTTGTTTTACAAATTCCGTATAATAATTTCTTCCAACTTTTGCACCATCACAACCGCCTACCAAAAATATATGTTTTACACTTCCCGATTTAATTACAGCAATTAATTTGTCTGCAATTGATAAAACCGTATTGTGAGCAAATCCTACAGTTAAGATGTCACCTCCGTTTATACCTGTCATTTTTGTCAGTTCTTTATATCCGCCAAGTTCTATTGCCTTATTTATTACAGGGGTAAAATCTTTGTCTTCGCCAATATGCTGAACCCCGGGGAATCTGACAATTGAAGTTGTAAAAACTCTATCTGCATAACTATCTTTTACAGGCATTATACAGTTTGTTGTAAATAAAATAGGTGCAGGAAGGTTTGCAAATTCTTTTTGCTGGTTTTGCCAAGCTGTGCCAAAATTGCCTTTAAAATGTGAATATTTCTTTAATTGCGGGTAAGCATGACAAGGCAACATTTCTCCATGTGTATAAACATTTACACCCTTACCTTCTGTCTGCTCAAGCAAAAGTGCCAAATCGTGCAAATCATGTCCTGTAACTACAATAAACGGTCCTGGTTCGATATTTGTAGAAACTTTTGTAACAACGGGGGTTCCATATGTTTGTGTATTTGCTTTATCCAAAAGCTCCATGCATTTCAAATTTATTTCACCCGTTTTCAAAACAAAAGACAAAAGCTCTTCTGCAGAGGAATTTTTGGAAATTTCTTTCAAAGCTTCATAGAAAAATTTATCAACAGCTTCATCACTAAATCCTAAAATTTTTGCGTGATAGGCGTATGCAGCCATACCCTTAAGGCCGAATAATATCAGTGATTTTAAACTTCTAATATCTTCATCGCATTCCCATACTGATTTAATATCAAAACTAATATCACAAGAGATTTTGTCAGACATTTCTTTAATAAGCTTTTTTATTGAATCATCATCAAAATTTACGTTTGTTATAGTTGTGAATAGTGCTTTAATAATAAGTTTTGTATTGCATTCATTGAACTGTGCACAGTTTGCAAATTCAATCGTCTTTGATGTCAATTCATCCTGTAAATTTGCCGTGTCAGAAGTTTTTCCACACACACCTTGAACAGTACAACCCTTAGACTGAGCAGTTTGCTCGCATTGAAAACAAAACATTTTCTCCATAATTATAAATTCTCCTTTATTTTTTATCACTTAGTAAATATTGATTTCATAAATACAAATAATTAAAATCCAACATAAAGGTAATCTTAAAAAGAGGTAATTTATAATAATAAATTTATTTTAACTATTTTTGGTGCAAAAATTAGATATTAAAATTATCTAGTTCACATTTTGTATTTCTTTTTCTTTTGTTTTTTGATTTGTTGTAAGTTCTTTGATTTTTTCATTCAATTTACTTTTGAATTGGAAAATGTCATCTGTTGAAGTTATTGCAAATTTTTCTTCTTTTTTATCTTTTACAAATGCTATATATTTTTGAGAACGGTTAAAATACAGTCTACATATAGTTTTTCTTATGTTATCATCAAGTAAAATATTAAAATAGCTAGCATTATCCCTATATGTTATTCTTTTTGTATCAACAACACCATTTAAAAGACTTTTTACTATTGCGTAACCTTCTATTTCTTCAAGAGTTGTTATAATTTCGTTTTTCGTTTCTTTTGTTTCTTGTTTTGAGCTTAAATTAAAATCGAGGGATGTTTTCATTACTTTTGACATAAAGAGGTTAAATGCTTCAATGGTAGTATTTTTATGTTTTTCAATAATTCTATCGGTAATGCGACCTTCACAAACTCCAGATCTATTTATTAAATACCTTATAAAATCATCGCTTGGCTGTCTATATTCATTTTCTATAACTTCTTCAAATTGTTTGATATACTTTAAATCACCTGCGTTTGAAAATGCTTTTTCTATATCAAAATTTTCTTTGCAAAATTCAGAGAGAGTTTCTATTTGATTTTCCTTGAAATCTAATAAGTTAAAAGTAAAAAACGGGTCATTATCTAATTTCCCTGCAGTTTCAATATCTGAAAAGAATTTATATACAACACCATTTGTAAGGATGATAAACTTTGCATCAGTTACACTAAAATATCTTATTAGTTGAGTTGCGTGTTTTTTAATATCTAAAGATTTATTATCAACTTTTTTACATTCAATAAGTATTATTGGTTTGTTATCTTTCAATATTGCATAGTCAACTTTTTCTCCCTTTTTAACTCCAACATCAGCTATATATTCTGGCACAACTTCCATTGGATTAAAAACATCGTATCCGAGTGTATTAATAAAAGGCATAATTAATGCATTTTTTGTCGCCTCTTCAGTTTGCAAACTGTCTTTCATAGTTGAACAACGTTCTTTTAGTTGATTAATCTTGTCAATAAATTCCATATAGCAAATACCTCATTATTTTTTAACTACCTCAACAGGATATTAACACAAAAAGGAATATAAATATACCTTATTTAAGTTAAGGGATAGAAAGAGAGTTAAAAAGTAATCATAAATATTCTAATTTTAAGAGAAATAAAGAGGTATAACCCTATGATATTTTACGATAAGGAATTTTTAGGCAAAAAATTCAAAGAATATAGAAAAAAAGTAAAATTAACCCAAGAAGAATTATCGGAAAAAATAGGAATTGCAGAAAAACACTATGGTAAACTAGAAAGAGGTGTTTTTATGCCCAGTCTTGAAACATTTTTTAAACTAACAGACGTTTTAAAAATTCCACTCTCTGAATTCGGTTTTCAAGTTGAACCAACTAAAAATACAACTAGGGAGAAAATTATAAAAGAGATTTACATTTCTAATAGTGCAGAATTAGAACTATTTTTGAACTTTATAAAATCTATAAAAAAATATAACAAAACAATTAATAATAAATAATTTATTGAATAAAATTTTACCTTCTAATAATATAATATTTACATCTTCGCTTTAATCGAAGATGTTTTATCTGCAAACAAAATCATTGCGATATAACTTAATACGAAAGAACCAATCAAAACTTCCAATGGAAAAGCCAATAACAATTCCTTGTCTAATATCATAGGAATTAACAAGACAGCTCCTGCCGGTGGAAAATTTATTTTTACCTTGTTCAATGCTATAAACAAAACTATACAAGATAATGCCGTACATATTGATAAAGGAATATGTAAATAAATATTGAATAACAATCTAAAAGTACTGCCAACAAAAGCTCCAAAAGTCATTAAACCGGCGATATAAGCAGGTTTTTCCCTCGCAGGGCTTTGGGGGTTCGACAATTCTGTGAACATAACTATTAATGGAGGAGCCAAAAAATATATCTGATGAGTTTTAAATGGAATTAACGCTATCAACCCAAATACTACCAATAATTTTAACCACTTTATAAATTGCAGTTTCAAGTCAAAATCACAAGGTACAAACCTATTTACAGGCCGGAGATGCCTTTTTTCCATAACCCACTGTGCAAAAATAATAATCCCAGCCATAACCATAACAGCAATAGGATATATAAAACTCGTAGTTCTTAGATAAACGGGCAAAATACAAGCAGAGATAATTGGAACAAAATTTGTTTTAAAAACCGTCAATATAAATCCGCAAAACCCGAAACAAATACACACCTGAGCAATAAGTGAAACCGGAAAATAACGAACTATTAAAACACCAAACAAAGCCGCAACAGACATTAGGGCAAAAATTCTGCGTTTATTCACTGCCCAAGGCTGCTGCTCACAAATCCAGGCACCAATTGTTAATGCACAAATTTCCGGAAAAATAATTTCTTTTTCGCCGCTTATTTCTGCGAGTAAGACCATTGATATGGCCATTAATATTCCAAACAAATATCTTTCAAATCTTACAGTTTTTAATAGTTTAACATCCATTTTCAAATAACTGCGATAACAAAATTACTTGACTAAATATTCAATAACTTCGTCAACATGTCCTTTGACTTTAACTTTCCGCCATTCTTTTTCAATATTACCGGACTTATCAAGAACGAATGTAGAACGCTCTATTCCCATATATTTTCGTCCATACATTGATTTTTCTTTCCAAACCCCGTATTTTTCCGCTAAAACATGATCCGGATCAGATAACAAAATAAAATTTAACCCTTGTTTTTCCTTAAAAGATTTATGACTTTTAATCGAATCAGGACTAACACCGATAACTGTGGCATATTTTGTTATCCGGTTAATATTATCTCTGAAATCACAAGCTTCTTGGGTGCATCCGGAAGTATTATCTTTCGGATAAAAATATAACACAATTCTTTGTCCTTCAAAATCTTTTATATCAAAATCGAGTTCATTCCCATCAATATCTATACCTGAAAATTTCATTTTACTCTCCTTTTTTCCATAAGAATAACATAAAAATTTTTTTCTAACTTAGCACAACCTGTTTAGTTAAATACTTTATTTTTTTATTTGTAAACAATATTTAAAAATTTAAGTAAAAAGGGCAAAATTTATTATTTTCAAATTATTATTAATAAACGAATAAAATTCGCTAATATTTTGGCTAAACAAATTATATATATCAGGAGAAAAAGATTGATACAGGGTATTCAGCATTTTTCGGCGAACACAAATACCAAAAAAGTAAAAGACACAACAATTTCTAATGAAGGAAAATCTTCTCAGAAACAATATAATGATCCACTAACCCAATGGCCGGTGAGAGGATTGGCTTATACCAATGAGATAGGTGCAGCCATTAGTGAAATAGCCCCTAAAACAGGGCTTTTATTGTGGATACCTGCTTTATTATACTTTGGTGCCGATATTTATGACAAATACAAAAATGATCAAAACTCCTTTGACCCAAGTGCAAAAAGGGGTACTAAACGAGCAATTTTTCAACTTTTGGCGAGTGTAATACTACCAACCGCAGCCGTAAAAGTCGGTCAAAAAATCGCATCTGTAATGGGATTAATGAGTAAAAAAGGTTTAGCACTCCAAACACAAGAGGAATTACATCGTTTTACAATTGATTATATAAAACAGAACAAACTCCGAAACTATGCAGACAAACATGAAGAATATTACAGCAAATTTGCAGAAAAATTAGCAAACCACATTGATGAAACTAAAAAAGAGAGTAAATTTAAAAACACCGCCAAACATATAATCAATTGGTTGTTTAATAGAGAACAACCAGAAGCGGTCACAATTCCAACATCCGATAAGATTACAAAATTTACCAAAGCCAATATAGAGCAAATATTTAAAATTCGTGATCAACTTGTCAATAATATCAAACCGGAAGAATTTAGCGACAAGCTGTTTAAAAAATTTAAACAGGTTGAGCGAGAATTTTTAAGCACAGCCGGCTATTGCGGAGATGCAAAAGAAGACGCTGCAAAACATGTAATAAAAATGTTTCAAGAGAAACAAATATTTAGAAATAAAATGTTAAAAACCATTGGAGGTTTTGTTGTCCTTGGCTTGATGGTTAAGCCGATAGATAAATTTGTAGAACTATTTGTGATCGACAAATTTGTAGAACCCGGTTTGACAATGCTTGCAAACAAACAGGTAAAAGAATTTAAGCAGAAAAACATGGGGGCATAAAATTCTCCAAGCCTTACATTGACACAAGACAAAACATAGACTAGAATTGAATAGAGGATAATAATCAGATGCTATTCAATAAAAGATTGTTGCAAATATATTTAAATAAGTTTGAATTTCCGGCAAACTATGATTTTGCAAGGGCACAAAACATTACCAGCAAATGGCAAGAAGCAGTAAGAAACGGGAATTATGACAGAACAAAAGAAGAACAAGTTCAATCAACTTTCTTAACAAGATTTTTTGGAATAATCTTAGGCTACAATGAAATGCACGACTCCCCAAATGAATGGTATTTAATTAACGAAGCAAAAACTGAAATTGATGGAACAAAAGCTGATGGAGCATTAGGCTATTTTTCAAAAAACAAAAATATAACAAGAGCTGTTATAGAACTTAAAGACGCAAATACCCCTCTTGATAAAAAACAATCTACAAGAAAAGATTATGATTCTCCGGTAAGTCAAGCATTCAGCTACTCCTCAAAATTTGACAGATGTGATTGGATTATAGTATCCAACTTTAAAGAAATCAGACTTTATAATAAAGACAGAGGTCAAGGCTATTACGAAAGCTTTGAAATTCTAAAACTTGATGATGAAAAAGAGTTTAAAAGATTTTATTTTTGCCTGTCTAAACAAAATTTACTAGATGAAAACAGAAATTCTCTACTTGACAGACTCGTAAAAGATACAAGCAAAAACGAAGAAGAAATAACAAAGGATTTTTACAAAGATTATAAAAACTTGCGTAAGTTTTTATTTGAGCATATCTGCGAGCATAATCCAAATATTGATAAAAAATGTCTTTTGGAAAAGACGCAAAAATTGCTTGACAGACTTGTTTTTGTAATGTTTTGCGAAGATTCCAATATATCACTTTTGCCGCCTTTTACTTTGAAAAATTACTACGAAACAGGCAAAAATTTACCAATACCGACAGATGAAAAAATTTGGCCGATTATCAAAGGTCTTTTTACCTCTATTGATAAAGGTAATAGTGACGTAAAACCTCCAATTAACAGATATAATGGCGGACTTTTTGCTTATGACGAAATTTTAGATAATATAAAAATTAAAGATTCTGCTTGGGAAGAAGTAATAAAACTGGCAAATTATGACTTTGAAAGCGATTTGAATGTAAATATTTTGGGGCATATATTTGAACAATCTTTGAATGACTTGGAACAAATCAAAGCAGAAATTGACGGGATAGAACAGGATAAACAAAAATCAAAACGTAAAAAAGACGGAATTTTTTACACGCCTGAATATATTACAAGATACATTGTTGAACAGACTATCGGGGCTTATTTAGAAGAAAACCCCGACAAACTTGAAACAATAAAAATTTTAGACCCCGCATGCGGTTCAGGTGCATTTTTGAATCAAGCTCACACATTTTTGCAAAAGCAGTATAAAATCCGCACAGAAGAAAAGATTAATTCAGAAAAATCTCTAAAACGAGGCGGTGAAGAGTTTGTAAAATTAAACCTATTTGAACACCAAAATATGGCAGAAGTTAACCGCTCAATTTTACTAAATAATATCTATGGTGTTGACCTAAACTCCGAATCAACAGAAATAACAAAACTTGCACTATGGCTAAAAACAGCAAAAAAAGATGAACCCTTGCAAAACCTTGATGCAAATATAAAATGCGGAAATTCATTGATAGATGATCCAAATGTAGCAGGCGACAAGGCGTTTAATTGGAATGAAGAATTTAAAGATATAATGGACGATGGTGGTTTTGATGTTATTATCGGGAATCCGCCGTATGTTGATAATAGAGGATTCGACAAAATTGCATTAACTTATTTTTTTAACAATTACAATGTATTTACAAAATCAGGTACCTCAAAATACAAAACAAGGAAATTTAATACTTTTGTTGCTTTTTTCGAATTAACGTACAAATTATTGAAAAATAATGGTGTTACCTGCTTTATTGTACATAAAAATATATTAAAAACAGCAGCTTATGCTGGGTTACGACACTTTATTTTAAAACACTTTGAAATTGAAAAAATTATAGATTGGGGTGCAGGACAATTTGAAGATGTTGTTGCAGAAACAATTTCAATGGTTCTTAGAAAAAAAGAAACAGATGATCATATAATAAATATTTTAACCTTAAATCATAATAATGTTATTTCAAAAAATAGCATTAATCAAAAATTTTATTTAACAACACCTGATAATATTTTTAATATAAATAATGACAATTTTACAACTAATATAATTAACCATTTTGAAAAAAATAATACTAAATTAAAAGATTTAATTATACTTAACAACGGAATAGTAACAGGAAATGATAAAAAATATATAATTGATTCAAGGATAAATCAAAACTGTAGATATTGTGTAACTGGTAAAGAAATAAAAAAATATGGATATTTAATTCCTAAAAAATTTATAAATTATCAAAGTAACGAACTTTTAAGACCCCGTAAACAAGAAATATTTATAACAAAAGAAAAATTAATTATGCAAATGATTAATATTAAATTAGTTGTTACTTACGATGACCAACAAATATTCAATTTAGGAACAACATATACTTTAAATAAAAAAACAAATAATACAAACTTAAAATTTATACTATCTTTATTAAATTCAAAAGCCTTAAATTTTTATTATCAAAAAAAATATACAAATAATTCTTCATTAACAAATGCCATTTCTGTAAAGAATTTAGAACAGTTGCCAATAGCGCCAGCAACAGAAGAAGAACAACAAAGTCTAGCACAAAAAGCAGAACAGATGATTGAGTTGAACAAACAATTACATAATGGTATTGATTCTGCAATTGAGCTTATAAAAGCTGAATATCAGCCTAAAAAAATTAGCAAAAATCTCGAAAAATTCTACACGCTTGGGGTTCATCCATTTATAGAAGAACTTGAAAAACAAAAAGTTAAACTGTCGCTTTCTCAAAAAGAAGAGCTTATTGCTTGGTACAAAGAAAAATCAGAAAAGTTAAACCAAATCCAATCTGAAATTGACAAGCTTGATAAAACTATCGACCAAGAAGTCTACAAATTGTACAATTTAACAGAAGAAGAAATCAAAATTATAGAAAATAACAATTAATAATTACATATCTACATAATAAAAGAGACGATAACAAATGTCATCGTCTCTTTTATGGTGGAGGTTAGGAGATTCGAACTCCTGACCCCCTGCGTGCAAAGCAGGTGCTCTACCAGCTGAGCTAAACCCCCACAATTTCTTGCGTTGTTATTTTATTGTCACAAGTTTTATTCTACATGCTGATTTTTTTTTGTAAAGTACTTTATTTACTTTTTTATATTCCTAATTCAGGTAATAGCAATTTATATATCTCTTCTAACCTATTTGGATTGGTCAGATACCACCAGCCAATTAAAGTCTCAAAGGCTGTTGCCTGACGATATTCGCTTTGATTTTGGCGTCGCCCTATTGGTATTGGTAAATTACGGCCCCGACGAGAAATTTCTTGCTCTTCTGATGTTAAACAATCTTCTATTTTGTGCAATAATTCCGCCTGGAAACCCATTTTTACTTTTTCTGTTGTTATTTTATGCAAATTTTGTGAATTGTTTGTTTTTTTTACCGTCTTTTCTCGAATGTACAATTCCCATACTGCATCTCCAATATATGCATAATTTCGTAAATTCATTTCTTCCATAAAAAGAGTGTACTACAAAAGATTGTTTTTAACCTATTATTATGTAATAATTTTTTTCATAAGGGAGAGGTAAAAATGTATAAATTTTTGTTTGTTTCTTTACTTTGTTGGTTTTTATGCGGAATTTCTTGTTTCGCACAGGAACTTGGGGTTATGGAAAATAATCAACAAGCTTGTAAATGCAATCAAACAACTAAATGTATTGATTTAATGACTTCAATGTACAATGAAAGAGCTACGCTTTACAATGTTTTAAATCTTTCTAATGATCAGCAGAAATGTAAAGATGTCATTGATGAAAAACGTTATGAAGAACTTGGAAAGCTTTTTAAACAATATCAGCAGGAAGAATATGTTTTGTCAAAAATGTGTGAACATGATGGAGCTTCCACATTAGCTGTAAAAAAACAAGAAAATATTATCAAAAACTTAAAAAAAGAAATGCAAAAAACTGCCGATAAATATGATAAAGAATTTAAATCTATACTGAATTCGGAACAAAAAGCAAAATACAATACCGTAACAAAAATGAAACGTAAAGAAATTAAATATTGTATGAATAACAAAGCTTTTTATAAACGTGACCCAAAACTCAGACCTTTTGGACAAAAAATGTACTACGGGGAACAGAATAATGTACTGTGTCCTGTTCACAAAAAATGGCATTTATTTGGTTTTAAACACAAACCGGAAACTCCAGCTCAAATGCCGCAAACCCCTATAATTGAACCCGCAACAGGCTCAGTAATAGAATAAAAATTATTATAAAAGTAATTCACTCAGAAATAGGATGATTTTTATTAAACAATCATTATAATTGTTGTATGAGGAAGTTTACCGTCTTATTATTTGTATTTATACTTAGCTGTAACACCTGTTTTGGTTGGGGGTTTAAAAAGGATACTCAAAATAATGAAGGTAAAGGTTATGTAGGCACTTTGCCTGATATTTCAAAGAGTTTTAATGTTAACGAACCCAAAACAACTAAACCACTCTTTGAGGAATCAAAAAACTTTAATTCCGCAGAAGAAATAAAACCTGTACCAAGAGACAATCCGGCTTTTGTAAATATTATTTTAAAAGACAATAAAACTTCACCATATCTAAACGATATTAATGAGCTTTTACCGCAATTAGAAAATTTGTTAAGCTGTATTGAAGATAAATGTAATGTTCAACTTTTTAGTGCAAAAGCATTCTTTTTTACAAAAACTGTCGAATACTTGCGAAACAAATATCAAAACACACCGGAAAGCAGTTACATATCTTTCCAAAAGTTATTGGAACTGTCTGTCCACACGCAATCTGTAGCAACATTAAGGGCAGAAGCTGAAAAATACAGACCATATTTGGCCTATACAGGAGCCGGATATTTGTATAATGACAATGTTATAGACCAGCAGCTTGAATACTTAAAAACAGAAATAGAAGATACTATTGTTGTTTTAAAAGAAGCTCATTAAATGTTTTTTATTTTTAAATTTCTTATTAAAAAAATTTTTCTCTAAACATGTTGACAAAACATTTTTTTCATGTTATAAAAAGTGTGGGGTAAATGTATATTTATAAGTCTTGTCAAATGACGAGACTTTCTTTTTCGCTACAACGAATTTTGACAAAAACCCTTTTTATAACCGTATTTTCATGTTTTTGTAAACATAATTTAACAATTCATTTTTTTTATTAAAGATTTTCTATAAATTTACCGAGATAAAAATTACGGACAGAGCAATAGTTAATTGGAGGTAAATTTTTAATGAATTCAAAAACTGATAATGTTATGGTCACAGACTGTAACACAATTGCCAATGGCATTTTGAAAGACATTAATGACATTGACAAAATGGAGAGAATGCTTAGCAGTGAATTGAGTTCGGCAGACTTGTTTAAAATAGATTGTGCTATTTTATCTTCTCTAAGGAACACTAGCGATTTTTCAAGGGATTTGTTAGAGCAGTTAGAATCCGGCAAATTTGAATCAATTGCCGTTAAACCACCAAAAAGATCTTTTGAAGATACTGTTTCAAATATTCAACAAGAGGCGATTATAGATATTACAAAACCGCTTGAGAAAATGTTTGATGAAATGGCAGGTTTTGTCTCAGAAGCGTTTATTTAAAAAGTTTTAAATCATAAGGAGTAGAAAGATGAATGAATTAAGCAACCCCAACGATTTGGAAATTGATTATTCCAAAATCACCCCCATCAATGATGTATGTGAAACAATCATGTTGTCAGAAGAATTGTTGAAAAAGTATGAAATTATCATTGATGAAAGCAAGATTGAGCAAATTATTGCAGAAATTCCGGAAGAACAACGTCATACATTAACGTTTGAAGAAAAACTTGAATATGTTAGAAAAATTCTTGCATATGATGTAACTGAACCGATTAAAAATTTATTTGATGACGTTTTGTGTTTTGTAAGTAAATTTTAGATTATAAAAAAGAGGATTAAAAAAATCCTCTTTTTTATTTTTTATCTTTATCTGATCTTTCTCTCACTGAAAGTTTGATTGGTGTTCCAAAGAAACCAAAAGCTTCACGAAGTTTGTTTTCTATATAACGCTTGTAATGATCTTTCATTAAATCCGCATTGTTTGCAAAAATAACGATATGTGGCGGTTGAATACCTGTTTGTGTAACATACATAATTTTTAATCGTTTACCTTTTGATGATGCTGGTGGGTTAAGCATGTATGCTTCTTTAATTATTTTATTCAACAAGCCTGTTGATATTCTTTTGGTGCATTGTTCGTAAACTTTTTCCGCTTCTGTATAAATTTGATGAAGACGCTGTTTCGTAACTGCTGAGATATATATTTTTGGTGCGTATTCTAAAAATGGAATGTCATTTGAAAGTTTTTTATTATAAACATTTATGGTATTCGATTTTTTATCTTCTACTAAATCCCATTTATTTATCGCAATTATCAAACCTTTTCCTGCTTCTGTAATTATTGATGCAATTTTTTTATCCTGATCAGAAATTCCCTGAGTTGCATCTATTACAAGAAGTGCAACATCGCAATCTCTTATTGAGCGAATTGCTCTGTCTACGGCAAATTTTTCTACACCCCAGTCAACTTTTGATTTTTTCCTTATTCCTGCTGTATCAACTATTACAAATTCTCTGTTATTATAAGTAACTGTACTGTCAATACTATCTCGAGTTGTTCCAGAAATGTCTGAAACTATTACTCTGTTTTCGTTTAATAAAGCATTTACTATAGAAGATTTTCCGGCATTTGGACGGCCGACTATTGCAATTCTTATTGTGCTTTCATCTTTTTGTTCCGTTTCTCTCGAAAAATCCTCCGTCACTAAATCCAGTAAATCACCAACACCACCTGAGCCGTGAAGTGCTGATATTCCGATTGGATCACCAATAGCCAGAGAATAAAAATCATTAACCATCATTAATGATTCCGGATTGTCCGATTTGTTTACGGCAAGAAAAATCGGTTTTTTAGATTGCCTTAATATATTTGCAATATCATAATCAACAGGGTTTACACCCTCTTTTCCGTCTACAATAAAAATTATTTTATCTGCTTCTTCACAAGCAATTTTTGCTTGATCAAAAATAGATATCATAATTTCATCTTCATCACCCGGAATTATCCCGCCTGTATCAATTACAGTAAATTCTTTGTTTTGCCATTCGACATCAAAATAAATTCTATCACGAGTTACCCCCGGTAAATCATCTACTATAGAATTTCTTGATCCTACAAGACGGTTTACAAAAGTTGATTTGCCTACATTTGGGCGTCCGACTATTGCTACAACTGGTTTTCTCATAAAGGAATTATATCATGAAAAAAGTAAAAGAAATTAAACTTGTAAATCATTTAATGAATGTTTTAATTTTTGAACTGTTATTTGGGCATTTATTGTTTTTACTTTCCATATTTTTGGTTATTACTAATTGTTTCAAAAATCGTATTGTTGTATAATTTTATAGTATTATCAATTGATAAAAGACTGTTGTAATTACATAAATTATAATGTTGTTATGGTTATTGTTAATCTTTATAATGTCAAATGGAAAAAAAGATATACGAATAAAGAGCTTGCAAGTATGTCCGGTCTGAGTACTACAACAATTACAAAATTAACCAGAGGGGAACATGTTGATTTAAAGTTGAGTACTTTAGAAAAAATTGCTAAGTTTTTTGGATGCAGTGTACTTGATATCTTAGAAGAAGTTAAAGATTAACTTTTAATATTAATTATCCATTTATCGCAAAATAGACTTCTTTTAATCGCTTTTTGCTTATATGAGTGTAGAGTTGTGTTGTTGATACATTACTATGCCCCAAAAGTTCTTGCACCACTCTTAAATCGGCACCGTTTTCTATCAAATGGGTTGCAAAGGAATGTCGAAGAGTGTGAGGAGATATAGATTTATGGAGTCGTTTGCCCTGTTCATGGATAAATGTATATACCTCCTGCCTATTTATTTTTTTCCCTTTTTCATTGATTAATAATGTTTTGGTTTGAAGGTTGTATTTCGTAGTTAGGTAATCTCGTTCAGGTAAGTAATTTTTTATTGCTTCTATTGCTTTTTTCCCTAATGGCACAATTCTGTCTTTTGAACCCTTTCCTGTGCATTCTAAAAATTTTCCCTTCAAGTCATAATCCGTTATTTTTAAATTAACCAATTCCGAAACCCTCAAACCACAGCCATACAAGAGTTCTACAATCACTCTTTGCTGTTTATTCAGGTTTTGGTTCAAAAGATTATTAATTTCTTCAATTGTCATAACTTTTGGCAATCTTTGAGGAACTTTTGGTTGTTCAAGTGTAAGTGCAGGATTTATCTTTAAAATACCGTTTGTACAAGCCCATTTAAAAAATCCTCGTATTGATGCTATTTTTCTCATTATACTTGTAGGGTAAAAATGTTTTTCATGAAGATTTCTGACATAATTGTTTATTTTATTTCTTTGAATTTCATTAACTTCTATATTTCCGCAAAAGTCAAAAAAATCTTCCAAATCTCTTCTATATGCATCAAGAGTATTTTGAGCCAATCCTTTTTCTATTTCTAAATAATCTAAATATTCAGATAATATTTGCAAATTCATATATTTACTTATACTACATATTTTGTTTAATGACATCAGGGGTTTATATGATATAATTAGAATGAACAAATTAAAATATAAATCGTTATAATATTGTGTAGAATTAAGTAAAGGGTATAAACAATGAAAAAATTATTATCTATAATCTTTGTATTTACAATGTTTTTTACATTAGGGTTAAAAGCATTCGCAGACGATTCTCAAGAAGCTTTAAACTTTTTCAACAGTTATGTAAATGCAGCCAATACTTATAGTCCAACTGTTGCGACAATGTATTCCCCGAATGCAAAAATTATAAGACAAGTTGTAAAACCTGATGGCGGGCTTGTTGATGTACATACAAATACAGCAACATATATTAAACAAATGAAAATTGGTCAAGCCGGAGCCAGAATGAGAGGATATAAAAACACTTATACAAATGTAAAAGTAACACCGCTTGGAAATGGTGCATATAAAGTTAGTTCTTTAAGACAGCCAAAAGGTGAAACATACAAACTTAAAACATATATGATTGTTAAGAAAATAAACGGAAAATGGCAAATAATAGAAGAATTAATGCAAACAAAGGAACAAATATTTTTGAAATATGCTAAGTAAATTCAGGTTTTTAACGGCGGGAGAAAGTCATGGAAAATGTCTAACCGCAATAATAGATGGAATACCGTCAGGTTTTGATATTGATGTTGACTATATAAACAATGAATTATCAAGACGCCAAAAAGGTTATGGTCGCGGCGGAAGAATGAAAATAGAAACCGATAAAGTTGAAATAACATCCGGCGTACGTTTTGGAAAAACAATCGGTTCGCCCGTTTCTCTTGTAATTCAAAACAAAGATTTTGAAAACTGGGAAAAAATTATGAGTGTTTTTCCTCAAGATAATACCGATGAAAAATCTTTTAGTCAATGTCGACCGGGACATGCAGATTATGCAGGCAGTATAAAATATAATCATACAGATTTAAGAAATGTTCTTGAGCGTTCCAGTGCTCGTAAAACAGCAATAGAAGTAGCTGTTGGTGCTGTTGCAAAACAGATATTGAAACCGTTTGGAATAAACTGTTCTTCAAAAATTATTCAAATTGGTAAAACAGAAGAAAATTTCCATGAAGAAATTGATAGAGCAAAAGAATCAGGCGACAGTGTCGGAGGAGTTTTTGAGGTAACTTTCGAAAATCTTCCGGTTGGTTTGGGCTCTTATGTTCAATGGGACAGGATGCTGGACGGAAAAATTGCACAAGCTGTAATGAGTATACCTGCAGTTAAGGGAGTTTTTATCGGAAACAGTAATGCTTCTGAAATGTATGGAAGTGAATACCATGATGAAATGTTTATTGAAAATGGAAAAGTTGTAAGAAAATCAAATAATGCCGGCGGTATAGAAGGCGGAATGACAAACGGAGAAACTCTTGTTATAAAAGTTTATATGAAACCTATTCCAACTATGCCTAAACCGTTAAATACTGTAGATTTAAAAACCAAACAAGAATGCAAAGCCCATTTTGAACGTTCTGATACTTGTGCTGTTGAAGCTTGTTCTGTCATTGCAGAAAACAGAATTGCTTGTGTTTTGGCAGATGAATTTTTGTTAAAATTTGGGGGAGATTCTTTTGTAGAAATCAGTAGAAAACTTAGTTCTTTATAGTAGAAAACTCATGAGTTTTCTACAGGGTTTTTATTATTTTTGTTGTTTTCTACAATATTTATATTTTTTATACTTTTTTTCTACAATTTTTTATACAATAAAAAACCTTATATAATAATGGTTTCAATTGGTTTTCTACAAATAATTGATGCTTATTATTACTATTATATTTATATATATAATTATTAATATAATATATAGTATAAAAATTTTTGTTCAAAACTATGAAAGATAAAATGTACTTAACTTTTGTTTAATATTTATTTTATTTACATTTTTATTAGGATATAATTGAATTAGCAAAGAGGGATAATTTGAGGAGTAAGGAAATGAAATTTCTTGTAAAAAAAGAAGACTTGTATAACGGGATTAAGATTGTAGAAAGAGCTACTTCTATGAAAGCTCTTCAACCGGTACTTTTAAACATTTTAATTGAAACAATTGATAAATCTACAATAAAATTAGTAGCAACAGACTTGGATTTTACCGTTACAGCTCTTGTTGATGCACAGGTTGAAGAAGACGGAAAAATTACTCTTCCATCTAAGACATTAAATGAAATAGTTTCCAAACTCGGTGATAAGCTTATAACTTTTGAAATGACAGAAGGACAAACATCTGTTAATATAACTTGTCAAAATTCAAAATTTGATATTATTGGAATTCCGGCATCTGAGTTTCCGCCAGAATTTACGAATATACAAGTGGATGAAGCTGAAGGTTTTGAAATAGAAATAAGACCGTTTGTAAAAGCGGTAAAACAAGCCGGATTTGCTGCAGCAAGCTATGAAACAAGCAATCTTTTATCCGGTATTGTTTGTAATATTTCTGATAATATTTTAGAGATTGCATCAACAGATGGGAATCGTCTTGCAAGAGTTAGAGAAACTATTGATAATAAAGACAATCACTCAAAACAATTGATTATTCCTTCAAAAACCCTAAATGAATTTATTAAAATGAGCGGTTTTATAGATGAAGATTCAGTAAAAATATATACAGAAAAATCAAAAATTATTATAAAATCCGAAAAAACAACAACAATATCAAGACTTCTTGAAGGTCAATTTCCAAAATACAATCAGCTTATTCCGAAAGAAAGTCCAAAAGAAGCTCTGGTAAATGTTCAACAAATGATTTCTGCTCTTGAACGTGTATCAATTATGGTAAATGAAAAAACAAGTATTGTAAAACTTGAATTCAGCCATAACACACTAAAATTAACAGCAGATACTCCTGATTCCGGAAAATCTGAAGAAAGTATAGATATAGATTATGCAGGCGATGATTTAACAATAGCATTCAATTACAAATTTGTTTTGGAAGCATTGAAAAATATTGATTCTGACGAGGTTAAAATTGGGTTAAATACACCGCTTTCAGCAACGATGTTCAAGCCAAATAATGAAGAGGACTATGTTTGCTTGATTATGCCTGTTCAAATCAGATAATTAAGAAAATTAGTAAAATTTAGACTATTGTGTATAAATCTTCTTCAAGCAGAGATTTTTGAAACTCTTCGCATTCTGCAATCAAATCTGTAAGAATGGCATATTTTGGAGAGTGTAAAACTTTTGCCAAATCATCTTCTTGTGTAAAATCGATGATATAATAATTTTCTGCTTTTTCCTTTATTTTTATCAGGTTTGTATCTTCAAAAATAGAAAATAATAGTTTAAACACTTCGTAAGATTTTCCAAGAAAACTTGCAAATCTGTTCAATTCAACCTTTCCGCCGTTATTATGAGACGCGTATTTTAACATTTTCCAAACCGTTTTTAAAAACTCTTCTTCATCCAATATTTTCATATCGTAATTCATAAAATGAATAGATAACGGTGTTGTTTGATTAAGAATAAATTCAAAAGTTTCTCTATCTGCGGGATAGTCAAAAAACATCAAAGAATCACAAGGTCTGAGATTTTCTCGAGTAATAATTCTTGCACAAAGTTCTCCAAATGGTTTCAATTTATCTAAAACAGTTTTGCTTTCTGCAAAAATAAGGATATTTTGTTTTGAATTTTTTACGTAATCATTAACTTGTGGAAGAATGTCTGTTTTTTTTCTGTGATCATATATCTTTTGTTTTTGCTGATTTTCTTCTTCTTCCTCTTTGAGATACTCAGAATGTATATCATCAATAATCAGCTGAACACTGGTTACTCCGTTAAATTCATTTTTTTGCGGATGGAAAGCAATGTCTAAAGTATCACCGTTTACAAGAGAGATATCTCCATCTTTCCATCTGATACAATTAAATTCTGAATTTCCCGCAGTGCAAGTTAATCTTAGGTGGTTTTTTCTTTCACCCATCAAACGTTTTTCTTTTATTTTAAGATTTTTTAAAGCAAAAATAGGATTTGGATTGCAAGCTCCAAAAGGTTCCAACTGCGAAATTTGTTCTACCAGATCAATTGTAATATCTTCAGGAACAAGTTCTAAATCAATATTAATAAAAGGTTTTAAATCTTTACCCTGTGACATTTCTTTAACAGTTTTACAAAGAGCATTTTTTACCTTATCAAAAGAAGCTTTTTCTTCGTTAAATGAAAGACCTGCAGCCATTGCATGTCCTCCAAAGTTGTCAAAAAGTTCTGCATTACCGGAAATAACATCATAAAGGTTGATACCGTCAATACTTCTTGCAGAACATCTGAAAAGTTTAGTTTCCTCAGAATATGTTATCAAAAATGTTGGTTTATAATATTTTTCAACAAGCATAGATGCAACAATACCAATAATTCCGACATGCCAATCTTTATTAAAAAGAACAATTGCCGGGAATTTATTTTTTTCGGCTTTGACCATTTCATCGGCAAGTGCAAAAGTTTCTTGACAAAGTTCTTGACGAATTCTATTGAATTCATTCAATGTTTGTATTGCCATCTCAATTTCCTGTTTGTTCTCTGAAATAAGAACTTTTATGGCAGCATCAACGGTGTCTAGTCTTCCGGACGCATTTATTCTTGGTGCAATACCAAAAGCAATATGTTCAGAAGTAATTTGACCTTTGTATCCGGCACTTTCAAGTAATCTTGAAATTCCATAATGTTTTTCTTGAGAAATTAAATCTAGTCCTTTGGTAACAAAATATCTGTTTTCGCCGATAAGTGGAACAATATCTGCAACGGTTCCGACAGCAACAAATGGTAAAATATCAGAGATAAAATCCAATTTTTGATATTTTTCCAAAAGAGCTTGTGCAACCTTGAAGGCAACCCCTACACCAGCAAGAGAAGCAAGTGAATTTATTTGTTTTGCAGACAAGTTCTCATCTAATGCATTTGGAGCCTTTGGATTAATAATTCCAAAAGCATTAGGTAATATATCAGGAGCTTCGTGGTGATCGGTTATTATAACATCTATTTTAAAGCTATTCAAAAAATTAACAGCATCAACATCAGAAATTCCACAATCACAAGAAATAATAACCTTTGGTTTAACCTTAGTCATAATTTGAACTAAAGCTTTTGTATCAAACCCGTGTCCTTCTTTATCTCTATCCGGAATAAAATAATTAACATCTGCCCCCAAGTGTTTGAAAGTTTTGTATAATAGAGAAGTTGAAGTTACTCCATCAGCATCAAAATCGCCGTGAACAACAATTTTTTCACCATTATCAATAGCAAAAGACAATCTGTCTATGCATTTTTGCATATCACAAAAAACATTCGGGTGTGTAAGTTTCATTTCAAGCGGATTTAAAAATTCTTTAATATCTTCATCAGAAGTAACCCCTCTGGAATGTAAAAGTCTAGTTATTAAGTTTTTTTCGTGACTATCGTTTTTATTAAAAATCCACTCTCTCATTACCATAATTTCATGATAGCACAAAACGAGCTGATGTAAAACTGCGAAAGATTTTGGATAAATACCGGCTTTATGTTATAATCTGCCTATGCTAAATATAATTTCAATATTTTTAGGCGGCGGCATAGGAGCTGTCACAAGATATTTAATTAGTGTAAATATGGCAAAACATATACAAGTTAATTTGCCATTTGCAACATTTTTGGTAAATATTATAGGATGTTTTGTGATAGGCTTTTTGTACTTTTTATTTATAGAAAAATCAGATATAAGCCCTGCGTTAAAACTTTCATTAACAGTAGGTTTTTGCGGAGGATTAACAACATTTAGCACATTTTCTCTTGAGCTTTTTGAAATGGTTGGAAACCACCAGTTTTTTCATGCTTTTTCATATATAATATTAAGTGTTATAATATGTCTTATAATGACAGCGATAGGAGCGTATTTTGCAAAACTTATTTAATTTTGATAAATTAAATTTCATAACAGCCGGAATGCCGTTAAGAACAGGTAAAGGCAGTTATCCTCAAGCATTTAATGTTTTGGGAGAGATGAATCTTGATGGAATGGAATTGGAATTTGTCCATGGTGTTCGAATGAGTGAGGAGCACAGAAAATTTGTAAAAGAACAATCAAAAGATTTTGTTGTAACAGCTCATGGACCATTTTACATAAACCTGAATTCAAAAGAAGAAGAAAAGATTGATGCAAGTGTTCAAAGAATAATAGATACGGCATCAGTTGCATCTCAAGCCGGAGCATTTAGTATAACTTATCATGCTGCATTTTATATGGGAGCAGACAAGGAAACAGTTTATAATCGAGTAAAAGAACAAACAAAAAGAATTGTAGATGTTTTGGAAAGAGAAAAAATAAAAGTTTGGATTCGTCCAGAAACAACGGGTAAAGCAACACAATGGGGCGATGAAGATGAAATAATAAGATTATCAAAAGAGTTTGAACAAGTTCTTCCATGTATAGATTTTTCACATCTTCATGCAAGGTCAGCAGGTGAATATAATACATACGATGAATTTTCAAAAGTATTGGAAAAAATAGGAAACGAATTGGGGCAATACGCACTGGATAATTTTCATGGTCATCTTGCTGGCATAGAATACACTGCAAAAGGCGAAAGACAACATTTGAACTTGCAAGATTCGGATATGAACTACAAAGATTTGATAAAAGTAATGAAAGAATTTAATGTAAAAGGAGCCTTAGTTTGCGAAAGTCCAAATATAGAAGATGATTGCAAATTATTGAAAGACTATTACCAATCTTTATAAAACTTATTTAACAAGATTTTCTGTCTCATTGTACATAACCATATAAAAATCAGGGCTTGTCATATTTGGATTTTTTTTCATAAACTTTTTAACATCGAAATTTTCAAGGTACTTGTCTAATTTTTTTTGAATTTTTTCATTGTCTTCATGTTCAGATTTGAGTTTTGCAATATATTGTTTAGTCATTGCAAGGATTTCATCTTCTGTTAAAATAGGCAGACCGCCGATTAAAACTTCATCGGGTTCATCTTCATCAATATATTTTTTTAACTCTTCTTTAGGGTCTTCTTTTTGTCTTCTTCCGTGACTATCGGATGATGTAGAAGACGAAACCGCACGATTTCCAAAAGGATTGTTTACATTGTTAAACATAGGATGCCTCAAAGTTGCTAATTTGCTCTAACGATGACGGATAAAAATAAAAAAACTTTAACAATATCATCTATATGAAGGAAAATAACAAATTAATATTTTTTTACAAAAAATTAAAGAAAATAAAAATAGTTTCCGTCATACGTAATGTAAAAAATTTTACAGAAAGGATAGGTATATGGAAATTACAGGAGTAAATTCAAAGGCTTACACATCAGCCTCAGCATCAGTCGAAGAAGATGAAGAAATGCAGGAAACACAAGAACAAGAAGCAAAAGAATACGGTGTTTCAGTAAAAGAAAAAGAAGAAAAAGATACAACAGAATTTTCTTCTTCTGATTATGATGAAGCGGATGTTGAAGAAAAAGCCGAAAATTATTTAAAAAATATATTATTTGTTGGCGGCTTAACAGAAGCATCTGAAGCAGCATTACAAAATTATTTAAACACATTTGACGTAGCAAAATTTATGAAAGATTACGGACCGTTTACATCAACATCAGAAATTTCAGCAGCAATGTATGCAGCTGTCGGGAGTTTGATTAAACAACAACAAGATGAATAATCTTAAACAATAAAAAAAAATAAAAAAGTAAAAAAGCGGCTTTTTGTGAGCCGCTTTTTGTATAGAAAAAATTTCTTATTTTTTTACGGATTTGTCAGCTAACTCAGAATCAACCCTTAAAAATACAGGTTTGATATCTTCTTTTGAAATTAATTTTCCGAATTTAATATTATCAGCTGTCAAATCATCAAGTTTAATTTTTAAGTCAAAAGAAAGCTGACGAGCCATATCTTTTGCAATATTTGGACAATAAGGATAAATAAGTGCACAAATTACGCACATAATATCAAGAACATTTGTCAAAACTTGTCCGCATTCAACCATTTTTTCTTCTTTGGCAAGTGTCCAAGGTGCATTATCCTGAACATATTTATTTGTAACATCTACAAGAGAAATTATTTCTTGTGAAGCTTCTGCTATTTCAAAATTGTCAAAATGATTTTTTACTATTTGTACAGTTCCTAAAGCCTTTTTCGCCAAAGGATTTTCTCCCTTAAATTCGGGTTTTACTTCTCCGTCAAAATATTTTACAAGCATTGATAAGGTTCTGTTTAAAAGATTTCCCATGCTGTTTGCAAGATGTGCATTAACTTTTTCTTTGAAATCATCATCAGAATAATTTCCGTCACGTCCGCAAGGAGCAGATGATGCCATATAATATCTGAAAGCATCCGGATGTTCAAGATTAAAACTTTCAAGAACAGATGTTGGAGAAATTACATTTCCCAAAGATTTTGACATCTTAGACTCATCTATAGTTATCCAACCGTGAGCAAAAATATGTTTTGGCAAAGGTAAATTCAAAGCCATTAAAAATGCCGGCCAATAAATACTATGGAATTTTAATATATCCTTTCCGATAACATGAACATCAGCCGGCCAATATTTTTCAAAATTTTCAGAAGGTTTTTCAGTATCAAAACCAATTGCTGTTATATAATTTGACAACGCATCAATCCACACATAAATAGATTGTTCACTGTCGCTTAAAACATCAATACCCCATTGAACGTTTGATTTTGCTCGAGAAACAGAAATATCTTGAATATCTTCAAGCTGATTTAGAACTTCATTTGCTCTGAATTCCGGAACAATAAAGTCTGGATGTTCTTTTATATATTTTATCAAAATATCTTTGTACTTTGTTAGTCTAAAGAAATAATTTTCTTCTCTTACAACCTCAGGTTTTTTCAAATGATCAGGGCAAAGTCCGTCTTCTGTTAAATCCTTAGCATTCAAAAAACATTCACAGCCTTGGCAGTACAAACCTTCGTAGGAATGTTTGTAAATATCTCCTTGTTTCAATAATTTATCAAAGATTTTTTGAACAATTTTTTCATGTTCTTCATCCGTTGTTCTGATAAATTTTGTATAATCAATATCGAGAGCTTTCCATGCATCTTTGAATTTTTGTGAATTCATATCACAAAGTTCTTGTGGACTAATACCTTGAGAAGCAGCGGTTTTTTGAATTTTTATACCGTGTTCATCAGTTCCGGTCAAAAAATATACATCATCACATCTTTGAGAATAATGTCTTGCTATTATATCTGTTAGAATCTTTTCGTATGCATGTCCAATATGCGGGGCACCGTTAACGTAATCAATTGCTGTTGTAATGTAAAATTTTTCCATTTCCATATCCTATCTCTTCGTTTTAATTTCTTTCCAATTTTAGCATAAAAATTATTTACGTTTAAAAATAACGTAGCGAAAACCGTTATCAATTATTTTGTCCATTTCATAATTATCTTTTACAAAACGGCAAAAATCTAAAGCATAGTCTTCGCAAATGTATTTGAAATAATAATCTTTCATATTAAGGTTATTAAAAATAACGTATTCAGGAAGATTTTCTCTGTAATGATTAATAATTTTTTCTTCCGTAAATGTTTCAACATACAATGGTAAAAGGGAGTTATAATAATCATCAGAAATTGTATTACTGAGAAAATTAACACTCATACCTTCCGGAAAAATAACTGCATTTCCATTTTGATTTTTCAAAAAATTAATAAGTTGATTTGTACTGTCTGCAATATATTTTTGAGTATAAATGGTTCCTCTCTCTGTTGTAATTTTATACTGTGGCAAACTAAGAGCAGAAAAGTTCGAAATAAAAATAAATAATCCTGCAATAATAACATAAATTGCCACGACCTTTTCGAGTTTTTTAGGTAAATAAGTAAAAAGCAAAGCCAGAAATGCAATTAAAATAATTGGAACGTAATAATTTCCGTAACTTTGTAAAATAAGCACCCAAAAAACTTTCGCCCCCGCAGCTAATGCAGACAAAACCAGAATAAAAAGCTTAAAATCAAATTTTTTATAACTGAATAATGCAAAAATCAGTAATACCAACGGCAAAAAACCGAAAGCAATTTGATATTTCTCGGTAAAAAACCACAAAAAAGTAACCCATCCAAAAATCTGGAGAGAAATTGATCCGATTTTGTTTCTATTAAACAGATAAACGCCGGCAAGTATGGCAGAAAAAGGAATAACAAACTTTAAAAATAATAAAAAATCCGTTACCAAAGCTTTTGGATGAAAATAAATTCCGCTGTTTTGATAAAAGTATGTCAAAGTTTTACTTTTTGCCATTGCTTTTATAACGATTAAAAAATTTGCCAGATCAGAAAATCTTAAACCCTGAATAAACAAAACCCCAAAACTAATAAAAGGAACACTTAAAAAAGATAATAAAGCTCTATAATTTTTCTCTTTGACAATAAGAAACAAAACAATAATTCCATATAAAATAAAATCATATTTACAAGTTATGCAAATTCCTGCCAAAAAAGAACTGATGCAAAGATTTGTCGAATTTTTATCATCGCAAAAGTTTAATAAAAAATACAGAGAAAACAAAAAAGCAACTAAACCATACAAAACAGCCCAAGAATAAGGGAAATGAAAATTAAAAATAACAGAAGTGGTTACCCCGACAGCTAATGAAAACAAACCAATTCCAAAACTCAAAAATTCAGATAAAAATTTTTTGGCAATCAAAAAAATTCCGCTTACAGTTAATAAAGAACATAAAACTCCGGCCCCGTAAAGAGTGGAAAGTTTTGCTCCAAAAAACTTGTACAAAACAGCATTTATTTGATAAGCAAGCGGGCCGTATATATTGAATAAATCCTTATATAAAGTTTTTCCTTGCAAAATTCTTTGAGGATAGTAAACTTCTCTCCCAAAATCAATTAATATCCCTTGATAATGTCCGCAAAAAAACAAAAGCCCTAAAATACAAAATAACCAAAGAAAAATAAGATATTTGTTGTCTTTTATAATCCCTTTCATATTACAAAATTTAACAAATAAAAGACTAAAAAGCAATTTTTAAGTAAAAAATTTTTTTATAAAAGTAAGTGTATAGATAAAAAGGTGGTATTATGGCAATTGGTTGGGCAGATAACTTAGATATGTTAGCACAAAGCGGTGTATTGGATTTTGATGCACCATCTTATGTTTTGGGACAGCCTCCAAGGTATGTAGGTAATCCTGCGGCAATAACTCCCCTTCTTGACAATCCCCCAAGAGTTCCCGGATTTGAACAGCCAAAAGTTGATGAATTTAAACCTTCTCAGACAAAAAACAATCTTGTTAAAACTCCGGCTTGGAAAAAATGGGTATTTGGACTTTTGACAGCAGGAGCTCTAATCTTTACCGGATTCAAATTTAAATCGAAGTTAATCCCAATTGCAAAGAAAATACCGACAAAGGTCTCTGATTTCTTTACCAAAACTTGGGATAAATTAAAAAACGTATTCAAGAAAAAACCATAAATTTTAATAAAATTTTTATAAAAGAATTTCTTCAGGTAGAAAAGAGAATTCCTCAACAACCGAGTAATCTTTCGGAAGTATAAAAATAATATACTTTGATGTTGATTTTTTGTCCATTTGCATCAGTTTTATCATTTTTGGCAAATCAAATTTAGGAATTTCACAGAATTTGAATTTTTTTATCACATCATCGGCGAAATATTTATAATTTTTATCAATTAGATTTTTTTTGACAGCTAAATTAAAAGCAAACCGCAAACCTTCAACAACGGCTTCCCCGTGCGTATATTTTTTATAATTAGTAATTTTTTCAACAGCGTGGCCGTATGTATGACCAAGATTTAAAATTTTTCTTAAATTACTTTCTTTTTCATCCTTTTCAACGACAGAGATTTTCAATTTTATACAAATTTCAATAAGTTTTGCAAGAGTTTTTTCTTCTCTTTCGAGAATTTTTTGAACATTATCGCTTAAAAAATTTGTTAGATTTAATTCTTCATCACACTTACAACTCTTTTCTATAAAAGAATATTTTATAACTTCTCCCATACCGCTTTTAAATTGTCTTTCATCAAGAGTTTTTAAGAAATTCGGATTGATAAAAACAATATCGGGCTGATAAAATGTTCCCACAAGATTTTTCCCAAAACTTGTATCAATGGCTGTTTTACCTCCGACTGAACTGTCAACACAAGCTAATAGTGTAGTTGGAACCTGAATATAGCTAATACCCCTCATGTAGGTAGAAGCCGCAAAACCTGCCAAATCTCCTACAACTCCCCCTCCTATGGCAATTATGGCATCTTGTCTTGTAAGTTTTAATTTTAGAGCTTTTTCAAGAATTTTTTTATAATTTTTAAAATTTTTCTCTTTTTCACCGTCTTTTAAAATAAACTTTTGAGATTTCTCAAACCCTAATTCCTTGCCATAAAGTTTCTCAACTTTTTCAGATATTACAACCAAAAAATTTTTCCCGTTTAGAAATGAAAAAATTTTTTCTCTCATTGTGCTAATAGATTGATTTTCAATAGATATAGGATAGCTCTTGTTTTCGCTTTTAATATTAACGGAAAGATTAATCATTTATTACTCCGAGAATTTCTTTTACGATATTATAAGGAGTTTTGCCGGTTGTGTCAATTATGTGGTTTGCCTTTTGGTAGTTTTTTTCTCTTTTTTCCATAATATTTTGAATTTTTTCAAGAGAAAAATTTCGCTTTAAAAGAGGCCTGTGTGTTTCATTTTTTATTCTGTTGTATATTTCTTCCGCTGTTGCTTTTAAATAAATAACCGTGCCGCATTCAAAAAGAATTTTGCGGTTTTGCTCATCTTCAAATGCTCCTCCGCCGGCACTTATTATTTGGTTTGTGTTTTGAGAAAATTTTCTTATTTTATCGGATTCCAGCATTCTAAAGAAGTGTTCGCCGTGTTTAAGAAAAATTTCTGAAATTTTTTTCTGCGTACTTTTTTCAATTTCATTATCTATATCGACAAGTTTGTAATCCGGTAATACTTTAGAAAGCTCTTTACTTACTGTTGTTTTACCGCTCCCCATCATGCCTATTAATATTATATTCTTACTCATAAAATTATTTTACAATAAAAAAATACCTGTATATATTACAGGTATTTTTATCGTGAATATAAATCTTTTTATTGAGCTGCAATTTCTTGTCCGCTTGTCATCTTACTCAAGACTTCAATTGCTTTTTTCAGCTGAACATCATTTTTATTTTTTACGTCTTCTTCTGTTAATTTTACTTCTATATCAGGTGTAATACCTTTTTTATTAATATCTGTTCCGTTTGGAGTTAAGTATTTTTGAATAGTGATATTAATACCGGATTCGTATGGAAGTTTATTAATTTCTTGAACAAGACCTTTTCCAAAAGATTGTTCTCCAATAATTATGGCTCTGTGGTTGTCTTTCATTGCCCCTGAAAAAATTTCTGAAGCTGATGCTGAACCTTTGTTAATCAAAACTACAACAGGCTTGTTTGTATAAACTCCGGCAGATGCTCTTTGAGTTTCTTTATAACCGTCTCTGTCAACTGTACTAACTATTGTTCCGCCATCAAGAAACATGTCTGATATATAAATGGCATTGGTTAAAAGTCCTCCAGGGTTTGAACGTAAATCAATGATGAAGCCTTTTTTATTTCTGTTGTTGTTTAAAATTGTACCAAATTCACTTGTTGCATTTCTGCTTATAAAAGAGCTTAGTCTTATATAGCATAAGTCATCAGGAACTTTGATATTTTCTGTAGGAATTTTTTGTGAAATAGATTTTACTTCAATTTCAGCACGTGTAATGGTATAAGATTTTGGTTCCATCCCTGCACGTTTTACAAGTAGTGTAACTTGTGTTCCTTCTTTTCCTCTGATTTTGTCAGCAGCTTTATCAACAGTTATACCCTTTGTACTGACTCCGTCAATTTCTAATATTTCATCGTCTGCTTTTAATCCGGCTCTTTCGGCAGGAGTGTCTTCAATAGGTGCAATTACCATCAACTTTCCGTCTTTAACACCTATTTGAATTCCAATACCTTTTAAAGAACCCTTAATAGAGCTTGTTTCCTCTGCAAATTCTTTTGGATCCAAAAATTTCGTATAAGGATCATTCAAACTTGCAATCATTGTATTTATTGCGACATAAGCATCTTCGTTGGTTTTTATTTGATTGTCATATTTGTGACGCCATTTTGACCAATCTTGAGCATTGTTTGACTGATCAACGAATTTTGTATTAATAAGACGCCAGACATTGTCATATAAATCAACAGGACTGTAAGCAAAGACATTATCTCTAATCACCCAGCCCGATAAAAGCAAAAATGCTCCAAAAAATATAAGACTTTTTTTCATAATGTTTCTCATTCTTAAGATATTTCCTCCAAATACTTCTACCCATTTGTTGCACAACTTATTTATAAGATGTTATTTTTTTCAAAAAGTTTCCGAAAAAATTTTTTGGATAAAAATATTTTTAACTATATAATAACATAATTCTTTAAAAATGCCACATTATGAGAGAAAAAGTTATTTTTTTTCATTATTTGTCAGAAGATATGTAAGAAAGTCAAGTCTGGAAAAAGCCTCTGTATAGCTTTCAAGAGCTATTTCCAGAGAATTTTTAATACTTTCTCGAGTAACTTCAATAGATGCAAGCATTTCTTTTTTTACATTTTTTTCCATAAACCTATCCTCATTTTTACAGGTTAGATAATAAAATAAAAAACATAAAAAATCAAGAAAAAAGGAAATATAATTAAAAATTGTACAGCAAAAATGTCAATAAGACTGATTTTCAGACGTGTCAATATGGTTGATAATAACTTACATGGATAGCGAATATCTGAAAAAGTTTGCACGACAACTGAAAAAAATCAGAAAAGAGAAAAATATTAAACAGGACGATTTTCTAGATGTAGAAGGAATTTCTCGTTCTACAATCGCTATGGTTGAAACTGCAAAAACGGATATTACACTTTCCAAATTAAAAATAATAGCAGACGTTTTAGGGGTAAATTTAAAAGAATTGCTGGATTTTGATTAGTAAAATGTTATGACTGCAATTTCCGGAAAACAGTTAAATCTTATGGGCAAAATACTTGTTCCAAGACCTTTAGTTGTGTAGATTTTTTTTCCGTTTTCTTCAAGATATCCGTTTGCGTATTTTTTGCCGTATTTTGAGGGGGTTATTATTGCTTGATTTAACCTTATTTGACCGCCGTGCAGGTGTCCTGCAAGTGTCAAATTTACATTTTGAGGAACATCAGGCATAATATCAGGTGTATGTGAAACCAAAATAACAGGATTTTTGACGTTTTCTAGAGCTTTTGTTATCTCAGGAGTGCCGGTTTGCAGATCATCCACACCTGCTATACAAAACTTTTCAAAACATTTGTTGCTGTTAAAAAGAATATTTATATTATTATTTTCAAGTTCTTTTATAACTTCTTCTTTTCCTTGCCAGCCGTCATGGTTTCCAACAACTGCATAAACTCCAAGTTTGGATTTGAAATTAGAAAACTCTTTTGATATGTCTTTTATTGGCATTGATGAGCCTTTTTTATGTCCATTAACATAATCTCCGCCAAGAATTATGATATCGGCATTTTGGGAGTTGATTGTTCTTACGATTTTTTTTAGCCTGAACATCTCGTAAGATTTTATATGAAAATCACTGGCAAAAACTATTTTCAGACCCTTAAGCGATGGTTCTTTAATTTTAATATTCTTAACTGTTAAGATGTTTGGCTCAATAAAAAAAGACCAAATAAATAAAATTAAAACAATAAGTATTAAATATTTCATAAAAGTATTATACACAAAGAAAAATATTCGGATTAAAACGTATAAAAAATTTGTAGAATAAATATTCATGAAAAAATTTCAAATTTCTGTTATAATAAAAATGTAGTCAAGAAAGGAGAGTTTTGGTATGAAAGATTTACGAAAAATAGCTTCGGGGGGGGGGCACTTTTAGGCTTAATCTCCTTATTTGTTGGTTGTAAAAAAATGAAAATATGCTATAATGTTGACATGAAACATCACAATGGCAAAAATAGTGCATTCACCCTTGCTGAAGTTCTTATTACACTTGGTATAATAGGTGTAGTAGCGGCGATTACTATGCCTGTATTAATTTCAAAATATCGTGCACAGGTTTTTGAATCACAATTTAAAAAGGCATATTCAAGTGTTCAAAATGCGACAAAAATGTTAGTTGAGCAAGATATATCGCCTTACTATGATTTTGCAACAGTCACTTCTGACGTTTTACAAAAACAAACCGATTTGTATGCAAAAATCATGTTAGGAACAATTTGCCCTGATAGAAACCAAAAATGCGGTGGAAATTGGAAAAATTTAACAGGAAAAACAGGTGCCCACGTGGGAGCCATTTCTGCCTCAAAGGCATTTATGCTAAATGATGGGATGTTAGTTTTGATAGGTCATTATCACTGGATATTTGTTGATATAAACGGTCCAAACAAGGGGCCAAACAGAAGCGGTTATGACTGGCATGTATTTAAAATAACTGAGGATAACAATGTAAAACCTGTTACATATCCGGAAGATAGAAAAGATACAAGAACCTGTACGATGACCAATCCTTCAAGTACTGATTCATATTTAGGTTATGGATGTACAGGGTATGCTGTAATGAACAAAAATCCCGATGGTGACGGGGATTACTGGCATGATTTTTTAAAACTGTAGCAATAAAAAACGCTCAATTAATTTGAGCGTTTTTTATTTTTATGATTCAACGTATTCTCTTAAACGTTTGCTTCTGTTTGGGTGACGCAACTTTCTTAAAGCCTTTGCTTCAATTTGTCTGATACGTTCACGTGTTACACCAAACAGTTGTCCAACTTCTTCCAATGTTCTTTGACGCCCGTCGTCCATTCCGAAACGAAGTCTCAATACATCACGTTCTCTTGGAGATAATGTACACAAAACTTCTGCTAAATCTTCTCTCAAAAGTTCTGATGCAACAGTTTTTATAGGTGCATCTGCTTCTTTATCTTCTATGAAGTCACCCAATCTTGAATCTTCTTCTTTACCGATTGGAGTTTCCAAAGACAAAGGTTCTTGAGCGATTTTTATAATTTCACGAAGTTTTGGAATAGAAACGTTCATTTCTATTGCAAGTTCGTCTTCGGTCGGTTTTCTTGAAAGTTCTTGAGCCAAACGTCTTGTAACTTTTTTCAATTTGTTAATGGTTTCAACCATATGAACAGGAATACGAATAGTTCTTGCTTGATCTGCAATAGCTCTTGTAATAGCCTGTCTTATCCACCATGTTGCATAAGTTGAAAATTTAAAACCTCTTTCATGATCAAATTTTTCCGCTGCACGAATTAGGCCCAAATTACCTTCCTGAATTAAGTCCAAAAATAACATTCCGCGTCCAACGTATTTTTTAGCGATACTTACAACTAAACGCAAATTTGCTTGAACAAGTTTTCTTTTTGCTATAGCACCCGGTGTGCCACCTTCAAGAATTTTTCTTGCCAGTTCTATTTCTTCATTAGCAGAAAGAAGTTTAATTCTTCCGATTTCTCTTAAATATAGTCTGACAGGATCGTCTACTGCTATACCTTTAGGAACATCCAGATCATTTTCACCATCTTCCACTTGTGAATGTGTCATGTAAATATCTTCAAGATTAACCTTCTTACCGATTTTTTCAGTAACGATATCTTCAATGTTATCTGTGCTGATATCCATATTCATGTAGTTGACGCCGTCCGCATCTCCTGAAAGAGCTACTTCATCATCAATATCATTCAAATCAATGTTGTCTTCGTCCATAATGCTGACAATAGAGGAGTTAGATTGTCTTTTTTTACTCATTCATTTTCTCCAATTTTAATCTGTTATTTATCTTATCTCTAAGCTGCATCTGAATTTTTAGGGCTTCTGTATCATCATCATTTGCGCTTTTATATAAATTTCTTATTTTTTCCTGTTCTTTTTGTTTCTGACACTCACGAATTTTGTTTATATTTTCCTTGATTGCTGTTATAAAATCCTTGTCATCAAGATTTTGAAATGTTTCGGAAATTGTTATTAAATCAGTGATAACATTCTGTTCTTCCGGTTTTTCGATGAACATTGTATACAGCTGTTCAATCAATTCTTTCACATTATTTACGGTACAAGTTAATTTGTCAATTGCAGATTTTACATTTATTAACGTTTCGTTCGTAAACTCTGTGTCACCTATCATTTGCTTGATTTCATCAAATGAAAAATGATTATCGATTACAAGAAAAACGCTCAACAAATTTTTTTGCGCTTTTTCTGAAATTGGTATATTTTTCTTAACAATTTTTTCTATACTTGCATTTTTTGCCGTTTCAAAACTTTGTGCCTTCTTTATTTCACGCATAAGAGCCTGTTCATCTATGTTAAGAGTGTTTGCAATCATTCTTACATATTCTGATTGAACTATTTCATTTTTTACTTCTTTTAAAAGCGGAATTATTTCTTTAACTGTTTTTGTTTTTTCAACGGGTGTTTTTGGTTTTTCCTTCATTATTGCGTTTAGCTGAAAATCCAATAAAAGCGGAGCGTGTGCCATATATTCTTTGTAACTTTCTGCTCCGACGGATCTTATAAATTCATCGGGATCTTTCCCTTCGGGAGGTGCAATTACTCTGATTTCGCAAGAGTATTTATCGTCGGTTGTTGAAATGTAGCTCTCGTCAAATTGTTTTATGTTTCCGAGTCCCGAAAAAGCTTCTTTAATGAGTTCTGCGTTTCTGTTTGTTGCTTTTTGTCCTGCTGAATCGGTATCAAAAGACAGATAAATTTTTCTTGACGGAGTGTATCTTGAAAGCAGTTTAATATGATCAGCTGTTAACGCTGTTCCACAAGATGCTACGGCGTTTTCTATACCATGTGCTTGAGCTGATATAACGTCAAAATAGCCTTCCATCAAAATGACACTATCTTCCTGTTTTATAGCATCTTTTGCGGTATATAATCCGAAAAGCAGTTTACTTTTGTTATAAATTAGTGAATCGGAAGAATTCAGATACTTTGGCTGTTGGTCTTTTTCAACTGCACGGGCTCCGAATGCTACAAAGTCGCCAAATTCATTTTGAATAGGGATTATAACACGATTCCTAAATCGGTCTATGTAATCTCCTTCTCTTGTTTTGATTATTAAACCTGCTTTTTCTAAAACTTCATCAGAAAACTCATCTTTAAATTTTCTATAAAAAGTTTCGTAACTCTTTGGAGCAAGTCCGAGAGTATATTTTTCGATAATATCCTTTGTTATACCCCTGCTTGTCAAGTAATCCATAACTTTTGAAGTATCTGGTTCTTTGTCTTTAAGCAATCTGAGATTATAAAATTCGGCAGCCTTCGTACAAGCTTTAATCATCTCCTCTTTCAGGCCTTTCGATTCGGAATGTTTAAAGTTTTTGGGCATTTCAAGTCCGAATTTTTCGGCAAGTTCTCTCACAACTTCAATAAAACTTTTATTTTGAGTTTTCATTATGAATGTAAGAGCATCCCCGCCTGCTCCACAGCCAAAACACTTAAAAATACCTAAATTAGGGTTTACCGAAAAAGATGGAGTTTTCTCCTTATGAAAAGGACAACAACCCCAATAGTGACCGCCGCTTTTTTTTAGGATAACTTCCTGGGATACAATTTCTACTATATCAAGCTTATCTTTTATCTGGGTAACCAGTTCTTCGATAGTATTTGCCATAATTAAATTTTAGCATTAACAAAAATTTTTATCAAAATATACCTACAAGGGTAATTGATTACAAGCTTTTTACAAATATCATTCTTATTGAAATGAGTAATCCATTATTGATGCAGGCAAGTCAAGATGTAGTTTATGTTGATGATGTTAGAGAGCTAAAAGGTATTCAAGGTCTTGCAAATAAGAAACTCTGCATTATAAAAACGGATTTTAAAGATATTAACAAAATAAAAAAAGTCTGTAAACAGTATCCGAAATTAGAAATTTGGCTCGCTTGCAAAAAGATTTCCAGAGAAAATATTTTAACCGCAAATATGTGCGGGATAAAAAATATTGTAGAATATCCTCTTAATGAAGATTTGATTGAAGAACTTTTTGGTGAGAATTTGCCTAAAAACTTGACCCCACAAAAAGGGAAACAAGATAAAGATAAATACAAATCGATAAAAGGTTTAAAGGTTATGATTGTAGATGATAATCCTTTAAATACAGAACTTTTACAAGAAGCTTTAAAAGATTTGAAATTACAACTTTTCGTTTTTCAAAAGCCAAAAGAAGCTGCAAAAATAGTAGATATCGAAAAAATGGATTTATTTTTACTTGATATTATGATGCCTGATATGTCAGGTTTTGAACTTGCACAAATCATACGCAAAACAAGAATAAATAAAAACACGCCTATAGTGTTTATTTCTGCATTGTCTGACAGAGAACATAAGGTAAAAAGTTTTGATTTAGGATCTTGTGCTTATATAGAAAAGCCTTTTGATGTTAAGGTTGTAAAATCTCAAATATGCAGTCTTTTAAAAGCATATAATAACCTTGAAATGCAAGCAAAATCAAAAGATTCATATTTTGCAATGGTTATTCATGATATGAAAGGACCTGTTCAAGCCGAGCTTTGTGCACTCAATCTTATGAAAGGATTATACGGGCAAAATTTGAACGATGAACAGAAAGAAATTTTAGGAGATGTTATAAATTCAACAAAATATCTTCAAAATTTAGTGTCTAATATTTTGGAAAAATATAAAGGTGATAATGGAAAAATTATTATAACGAAAGAACTCAATTCTTTTAAAAAACTTGTCTCTGAGTGTTGTGATGAAGTTAAATATATTGCAACAGAAAAAAATTTACATATAAATGTTTCGTACCAGTCGAAGGTAGACGAACTTTATTTTGATTATGATGAAATTAAACGAGTAATTAATAATATTTTAACCAACGGTATAAAATACAGCTTCAAAAATCAAGATATAAAAGTAAAGGTTGTAAATGATAAAGATAATATAATTTTTTCGGTTGCAAATAAAGGTTTGGGACTTGATATGAAGAAAGTAGGAAATGTCTTTGATAAATTTACATCCTACTGTGAAGAACAAAAAAGTATTAATGCAGGGTTGGGACTGTATATTTCAAAACACATAATAGATGCCCACAATGGTATAATAAAATTTGACAGTATTCCAAATGAATATACTACAGTTACTTTTACTCTTCCAATAAATCTTAAAGCTTGAAGTTCGGTGTTTTTCTTATATAATAGAAAATATGAAGTACAGAGAAAATGTAAGAAATTTTTGTATCATTGCCCACATAGACCATGGAAAATCAACACTGGCTGATCGCTTATTGGAAAAAACCGGAACTGTTGCTCAGCGTGATATGCAAAACCAAATTATGGATTCTATGGACATTGAGCGTGAACGTGGAATTACTATAAAATTAAATTCTGCACGTATGAATTATAAAGCGAAAAACGGAAAAGATTACGTACTGAATTTGATAGATACCCCCGGCCATGTTGACTTTTCTTACGAAGTTTCCCGCTCTCTTGCTGCATGTGAAGGAGCTTTGCTTATAGTTGATGCGACCCAGGGAGTTGAAGCTCAAACTCTTGCTAATGTATATCTTGCCGTAGAGCAGAATTTGGAAATAATCCCTGTTATTAACAAAATTGATCTTCCGTCTGCTGACGTTGAAAGAGTTAAAGAAGAGATAGAAGAAGTATTAGGGATTGATGCATCTTTGGCAATTCCTGTCAGTGCAAAGGCAGGAATTGGAATTGATGAGGTTTTGGAAGCTGTTGTTGATTTAATCCCTCCACCTGTTGATAATACTGACAAACCTCTAAGAGCACTGGTTTTTGACAGTGCTTATGATCAGTATTTAGGAACCTTATGTTTCTTTAAAATTATGGATGGAAAAATAAAACTTGGTGACAAAGTTAAATTTATGGCATCAGGAAAAGAATACGAAGTTGTAGAACTCGGTTATCAAACACCTTCAAGAGTTCAGGTAAATGAGCTTGTTTGCGGAGATGTCGGCTATTTTGCAGGATCTATTAAAGAATTAACCCGTTTTGTAGGCGATACATTAACAACAATTGAAAATCCCGCTAGAGAACCGTTACCCGGATACAAAGAAGCTTTACCAATGGTATTTTCAGGACTTTATCCCGTAGATAATGATGATTACGCTGATTTGAAGGAAGCTTTGGAAAAACTTAAACTCAATGACAGCAGTATTACATTTGAACCTGAAACATCAAGTGCTTTGGGTTTTGGATTTCGTTGCGGTTTTCTAGGAATGCTGCATATGGAAATTATTCAGGAACGGTTGGAAAGAGAATATGGGCTTTCTCTTGTAACAACGGCTCCTTCTGTTGTTTATAAAGTGCACAAAACAAACGGAGAAGTTGTTGAGATTGACAATCCGGCAAATCTTCCTCCTGCCCAATATAGAGAATATATCGAAGAACCTTATGTAAAAGTTCAAATTATCGCTCCTAATGATTATGTGGGTACCTTAATGGATCTTGCACAGTCAAAACGCGGAATATTTATTAATATGTCTTATATTGACAAAGTTCGTGCGTCTTTGGAATATGAAATTCCTTTGAGTGAAGTTATAACTGATTTTTATGATCAGTTGAAGTCCAGAACAAAAGGTTATGCAAGTATGGATTATGAATTCAAAGATTACAAACGTTCAAAACTTGTAAAACTCGATATAATGCTTGCAGGCGAAGTTGTTGACGCATTATCCGTTATATGCCATGAAGATAGTGCATTCTATATCGGCCAAAAATTAACAGCCAAATTGAAAGATATCATACCCCGTCAGTTATTTGAAGTTCCTATACAAGCTGCAGTTGGCGGAAGAATAATTGCCAGAACCAATATAAAAGCAATGCGTAAAAATGTGCTTGACAAATGTTACGGTGGTGACATTTCACGTAAGCGAAAATTGCTTGAAAAACAAAAGAAAGGCAAAAAACGTATGAAATCTGTCGGAAGAGTTGAAGTTCCTCAAGAGGCTTTTATGGCTGTTCTGAGTCTTGATGAGGAATAATTCCTTTATCTCTTGCTTTCATTGCTGCTTCTATTCTGTTTGTAACGCCGAACTTTTTGTAAATTTGTGTTAAATGAGCTTTAACTGTGTATTGAGTTATGAACAATGTTTTTCCGATTTTTTTGTTGCTTTTGCCACTAATCATTTCTTTTAAAACATCCATTTCTCGTGCAGTTAAATCAGAGTTTTGCTTCTTTTTCTTCATAATCTCTTTCTTGTTTTATGTGTCTCACTCCACTATTCACATATTACAATCTTAGCAAAACGTTGATTTAATGCTATTAGCCAAAAGTCTAAATTTAAAAAACCTTGCCAGATAAAGGTTGATAGTAATTTTTTTTGAAATGTAACAAATTGTAAACGATATGTAAATTTTATATATTAGTTACGCAATTTTGAAATACAAAAATACTTTATATAAATATGGAAATCATTTAAAGGAATTTTAAGAGAACAGAGTATTGTTATTCAATTAAAATTAATTAAATAGATTAAGAGAACGTGAGTAAAACAACGGAGAATAGGAAATGACAAGAATTAATGGAAATGATGGTATGAACAACAATTTTTTCTTAAAACTAAATCCATTACATACTTCAAAGACAGACAAACCTGTTGAAACAGAACAAACGACAAATGCATCGGAAACAACCCCAATCAATTTTGATTTTGGAGTAGGTTCAAAACAAAATGCAGCTCAAATTCGGGGTATGGAAGTTGAAGGTGTTACAAAACTTTCAGAAACGGACCAAAATGATTTGAATTCACTTGCACAAATGGCCGGAATTAAGAGAATTTCTGTTTCGCAAGATGTATACAACAGAATAGACAATTCTGTAAAAGGTTTTACCAGTTCTATGAATGAATTAACTGTAGGAAATAATGCAGAGGACTTGTTTAAATCAGTGGAATTTCAAACATTAAATAATATTTTTGGTATTGTTTAATAAATTAATATAGTTTTTACTCACAAGATATGATGACCGGTTAAATGTAACCGGTCATTTTGTTTGTAAAGTTTTCTTAATAAACGAGGGAAAATATTAAAGTTTTTTTTTCTGATGACGATAAGTATAATGTGAGTAAAATATGGAGAAGTGGAAATGTCAGAAAAAATTACAGGAAACAAACAACAAGATTTGGCAAGCTTAAAGGCTTATTATGAGACTTTAAGAGCCTCAAAAGCTGAAAAACAAAAAGTAGAAGAAGTTAAAGTTGATTCAAAACAAGCACAAACAAAAGAATTGGGTGAAAAACTTCTTGAACAACCTTATGCAAAAATTAATTTTGTATCATCTCAAGGTATAGTTCAAAAGGAAGATGCAGCTGATTTAGAACAACTTTTTGCAATGGCAGGTCTTACTAAAACACGTATGCCTTCAAAAGCTGTTTATGAAAGGATTAATTCTTCGGTTGCTCAAGTATCAAAAGTTATGACAGATATCGAAACAGAAGATCATATCAATGCTTTATTTAACTCATCAGAGTTCAAAACACTTGATAATATTTTCTTCTCATAAAAAGATTTCATAAATCTTATTTATATATATTTACTCACACACAATTGAAAAAACACATTTTTTAAAAGACCGTAAAACGGTCTTTTTTTATACTTTTTCTTTTAGAAAGATACTTTACAATAAATATTGTCCTGTGTACTATAAGCTTATGCCGGACTTATTTGTAACAGGGGTTGATGAATATTCTGATAGAATTTTTGTAACAGCGGGACTTGCTGCTACTATGCAGTCTCTCGGTTATTCTACCGGAGTTTACAAACCGGTTGATATTGGAGCTGTTGAAAAAAATGGTTTTATACAGTCAACAGATTTGTCATTTGTAAAATTTGTTGATCCGTATATAAGAACTTTCTTTTCATACTTATTTAAAAACAATTCTACTCCAATCCTTGCAGCAGCTGCAGAAAATACTGTTATAGAAAAAAATGTTATCTTAAGTGATTTTCAAAAAATTCAGGATATTAATGAATGTTTGCTTGTTGATGGCGGATTTGGTCTTGCATCACCTTTAGGTAAAAATTTTTTGGAAGAAGATATGATAAAAATGCTTGATTTACCGCTTCTTCTTGTTGTATCCGCAAAAGCTGCAAATATAAATAATATTATTCTTACAATTAATCACGCAGCGGAAACGGGAATAAAAATGCGGGGAATAATTTTGAGTAATTTTCCATTTAAATGTGACGATGTAAATATAAAACTTATACCCAAATTAATTGAAGAGTACACAAACACAAAAGTTCTTGGGAGACTACCGATTTTTAATAAAAATTTAAATCCGAATGATTTGATAACAGAAGTTTTAAACGGTGTTGATGTTGAAGAGGCCTTTGATATTCAGATTGCAAAATTACAAAATTAGCATTCAAATATATAAAGAAATGTAAAAATATATACTTTTTATATAAAAGTAAGTCAATTTTTTAAAGACTTACTTTTTTATTAATATAGAGGTATAATTATTTTATGGATAAGAGAGATTTTACGGTAATTGAGAATAAAACTTTAGAAGATGAAAAACAGTTTAAAAAAACGGTTTCTCACCAAACAAATCCTATTGCTAAAAAATTTATCGAATTCCGTAAAGAAAATTTATCTAAATTAAGTGTGAAAGATTTATTTAAACGGTAATGTATCAGGTTAAAAATCAAATTTATCTTGACATGACTAAAACACAGAAATCTGCTCTGTGTAATTTTTTGCGTGCTCAGGTTAAGAAATTACCTGATATAAGTGTGGAAGATATTTTAGATAAATTCCTTGAAGATGAAAGATATTATTTTGAAATCAACAATCCCCATTTTGAATTTTTAGAAAATTATTTGGATGATAACAAATTTTTAGACGAAACTTTATTATACCTGAAAGAATGTAGAAAATACTACGATTACAGGAAAAAGCAAGAACCGATAATTCAGGCACAAAAAGAATTCGAAAAGAAAAAACGAGCTTTTTTACGTGAAGTGAAAATGTCAAAAGAACAACCTACCAAAAAACAACTTTATTATTACGATCGTTTATGTAAAAAATATAGTATAGAAAAAAAAGAGCTTACATCAAAACTCGAAGCTCGTAATGAGATAGAAAAAATACTAAATGAGCATGATTGTAGAAATTTGAATGAATAATTAAAACGGTATAAAATGAGTATTCAAGAGATTATTAAAATATTAACAGATTCAGGAATTGAACCAAATGAAGCCAATATTGAAGTGAAACTTTTGCTGGAACATTTTGCAAATTACGGCGTTAAAGATATCATAAACGGGACAAAACTTACTGAGGATAAATTAAACATAGTAAAAGAAAAAGCAGAGCTCAGAGCAAAAACTCGCCAGCCAATACAGCATATAATAGGTTTTGCAAATTTTATGGGAGAAGATTTTATTGTAAATTCTTCCGTTTTAATTCCCCGTGATGAAACAGAAATTCTTGTGAGAAAAGCTATTGAAATTATTAATAAAAATAATTTTAAAATGGCATTGGATGTCGGTACAGGCTCGGGTTGCATTGCTTGCATGGTTGCAAAACATACTGATTGTCAAATTATTGGGCTTGACATTTCCTCAGACGCCCTAAATACGGCTCTTGATAATGCATCAAGATTGAATTTATTTAATAAGGCAATTTTTAGAAAATCAGATGTATTTTCTAATGTTAAACCCGGAGAAACTTTTGACATAATCATCTCAAATCCTCCTTACATACCGCCTTCAGAGAAGAAAAATATTCAAATAGAGGTTAAATTTGACCCTGAACAAGCTCTTTTTACAAAAGATGAGAAGGGCTTAGAGTTTTATGAAAAAATTACGCAAGATGCTCCTAAAATACTAAATCCCAAAGGATATTTAATATATGAACTTGGAATTGGCCAGTCTGACGATGTTAAATCAATTATGGAGAATAATGGGTTTAAAAATATTGAAATAATAAAAGATCTCGCAGGAATTGACAGAGTTGTTGCGGGTAATTTATAAGACAAATATGTCTACGCACGTAGTGCAAGAGGTGCGAGGGACAAAAATTTATTATTCATGTCAAAATTTAAAGGTATCTACCCGAGTGCATAAGTCTAAAAAAGCGGCTAGTATTATACAAGAAAAGAATTTAGAATCTCTTTAAAAAGCGTCCTGTTGAATTGTCGTAGGCTGTATCTACGCACGTAGTGCAAGAGGTGCGAGGGACAAAAATTTATTATTCATGTCAAAATTTAAAGGTATCTACCCGAGTGCATAAGTCTAAAAAAGCGGCTAGTATTATACAAGAAAAGAATTTAGAATCTCTTTAAAAAGCGTCCTGTTGAATTGTCGTAGGCTGTATCTACGCACGTAGTGTAAAAAAATGCCGGAAACAGTGAGGATTTCCGGCACATTACTTTAAATTTGTTTTAAAGTAAAGAGGTGATGATTATATGTGATTTAATTTACATAGTCATAAGGTTTGCTGCCTGTTGCTTTATAGAGGCTTATTGCATCTGTCATGCATTCAACTTTCTGTTGAGCAACAAGTTTTTCTATTGTCAAAAGATTTTCTTGATATTGGATTAAATCAAGTTTAGATATTGTCCCTTGATTGTATTTGTCTTCATTATACTTGTAGTCAGTTTTTTCCAAATTGTATTGATGTTCTGTTTGAAGCATCTTATCTTTATCAAGTTTTGCAGCTACAAGAGCGTCATTAACTTCTTGAATAGCTGTCAAATTAGTTTTGTAATAATTCTGTAAAACTCTTTCATAAGTTGCTTTTTTTAACTTAAGATTTGCGATTAACGATCCTCCCTGAAATAAAGGAGTCATAATTCCACCAGCAAGTCCAAGTAACATATTTTTCGTTGTAAACAAACTTCCGAGGTCTCCTGCGTTAAAAATAGCCCCTCCAAGAATGTTTATTGATGGAAGAAATTCCTTTCTTGCAACTTTAACATCAATTCCTGCTTTTTCAACCATTAATTCAGCTTTCATATAATCAGGTCTATGAGTAATAATTTCAGATGGAATTTGTGAAGGAACTGCGATATTATAATTTATATTATCAAGGGAACTTCTCTCAAGAGAACTTGCTTTTTCAGGACTTTCACCAATCAGTACGCTCAATTGGTGCAGCATTTGTTCTCTGTTTTTCTTTAATTCGATTAAGTCTGTTTGTCCCTGAACAAGAGCCTTATTAGCTTTAACAGTGTCAGCGGTAGAGGTTAAACCTTCTTTATTACTTGCGAGCATTAAATCGTAAATTTCTTGTCTGATTTTTACAATTTCTTCCTGCAAGTCAATAACTTTATCAAGGTTTATAATATTAAAATATGTAGATCCAACCGCAGATGCAATTGATATATATGCAGCTCTCTCATCAAGTTTTGAACCTTCATAGAGTTTTTTTACTGCTTTAGTTTTGTTATGGTTTTTCAAGAAAATATCCGCTTCATATTTAACTATAATCGGAACTCCAAATGCAGCGTCAGAACTGGTACTTCCGGGGGCCTTGTACCAAGCCGGCCCAAAACCGCCTGTAGCAGAAGGCAATTCACTAGCAAACTGCATTTTGACATTTTGGTAATATTCTTCAACATTGATAGTTGCCATTTTTAAATCATAATTATTTAAAACAGCTTTTTGTATGTAATTATTTAAAATATCATCATTAAAATTTTCCCACCAGTTTAGATTGATATATGCAAATTTATAATCATCCGATGTTTTTTGTTTTTTATTTTTGCTTACCATGCTTTTAAATTGTTTTGGGGTAGCAGTGGATGTTTTTTGATTTTCAACTGCGAAAACAGGCATGGTATTAATGCTTAAAAAACTGGCCAATAATGCTATAGATATAACCTTTTTCACTTTTTTTAATTTCCTCATTTTAAACTCTTGCATTTTTTACAATGATATGTTAGCATACTATTGTTGTAAATGCAACATATTTTTTTTACAACAAAGATTAAGATAATAAATAAAATCGGAAAATTAATGAAAGATTGTAAATTACATTATACAGATAGTATTCATTATGAGTTGGAACAAACTTCAAGGTTAATGAAGAAATTAACAAATCAACTTTTTGAAAAATTAGGAATTGACTTAACAATTGATGAGTATTCTGCACTAGATACAGTTTCTGTTAATGCCGGAATATGCCAAAGAGATTTAGCAAAACTTATACTAAAAGATAGAGCAAACACCGGCAGAATTTTGAATACATTGGAACAAAAAGGATTTATTACCAGATTTATAGACACCAAAAACAACCGTCTTGTAAAGAAAATGGGAATTACAGCAGAAGGTTTAAAAGAACTTGATACTATTAATAAAAAATTAAGAAGTTACTTAGAGGGTGTAACAAAAAGAATTGCACCTGAAGATGTTGAGAGAGTTCAACAAACTTTAAAATCTTTTAGGTTAGAACTGGAAAAAGTAGTAGAGATGAACATATAATATAGTAATAATTAAGAGGTAACAATGGAAGAACAAAATACAAATATTGAAGAACAAAATGTTAACGAAGAAGAAAAAAAAGAGCGTAAACCATTTAAGAGATATATAGCAGGTGCTGCAATTGCGGTATTGCTTGTTGGGGTAGCGTACTTTATACATGATTTGTTAATGTATCAGTCAACAGACGATGCTTATGTTGAAACCACAACCGTACAAGTCGCACCAAGGGTAAGCGGTCAAATAATAGACGTTTTCATAACAGATAACCAACATGTAAAAGAAGGGGATTTAGTTGCCAAAATTGACCCTGTTGATTATGAAGTGGCTCTTGCTCAAGCAGAGGCAAAGTATGAAAGAACAATTTTGAATCAAAAAAATGCAAAAGCAAACTTTAAAGCAATGCAGACAAATATAGAAGTTGCTAAAAAAGATTTAGACAGATATACAAATTTGTTTGAAAAAGGAGCTGTTTCAAAACAGACTCTTGATGCTGCACAGGCAAAATACGATACAGCACAAGCCAATTTAACTCAATCAGAAGAAGCTTTGTTATCTGAAGCAGGTAGTAAGGTTGCCGATGCTGATTTAAGAGAGATTAAAGCATTAAGAGACAAAGCAAAACTCAATTTGAGTTATACAAATATTTACGCACCTCAAAACGGAACAGTATCTTCAAGACGTGTTGAAAAGGGAATGTACGTAAATGTTGGTTCTCCACTGTTTGTAATTGTTCCTGAAGATGTTTGGGTTGTTGCTAATTTTAAAGAAAACCAGTTAAGACATATGAAACCCGGTCAGCCTGTTGATATAAAAATTGATACATACCCTGATCATGTTTTCAAAGGAAAAGTTGACAGTATCCAAAGAGCATCGGGTGCTAAGTCAAGTTTGTTCCCGCCTGAAAATGCTGTGGGATCATTTGTAAAAATTGTACAAAGAATTCCTGTAAAAATTGTATTTACTAATCCTCAGGATTTGCGTGATTATAATGTTATCCCTGGAATGTCAGTTGTTCCAAAGGTTAGGGTTAAATAAATAAGTTATAAAACATTAAGGGTGAAAAAAGTTTAAGAACTTTAATTCACCCTTTATTTAAAAAGGATTTATAATGTCAGAGAATACAAATGTTTTAGCTCAAGATGAATGGGTTCCTAAGAATAACCCCTGGTTGATAATTATGCCTGTAATGCTTGCAACTTTTATGTATGCACTGGATGAAACTGTAGCAAACGTTGCATTACCTCATATTGCGGGTTCATATTCTGTTAGTAATCAGGAATCCATTTGGGTTTTGACAAGCTATTTGATGGCAAGCAGTATTGTTATTCCAATGATTGATTTTTTATGCAAATTTTTTGGAAGAAAAAATTTGTTTATGCTTGGTGTTTTCGTATTTACAATAGCTTCTTTTTTGTGCGGGATTTCAACTTCGATAGGTATGATAGTTGTAGCCCGTGCGATGCAAGGTATTGGCGGCGGTTGTTTGATGCCTATGGCTCAGGCTATTACTATGGAATGTTTTAAAGGAGAAGCAAGAAACAAGGCTATGGCTGTATTTGGTTTAGTTGTTGTTGTTGCTCCGATTTTAGGTCCTGTTATGGGCGGATATATTACAGAGAATTGGTCTTGGCCTTATATCTTCTTTATTAATGTTCCTTTTGGATTTTTTTGTATAGCTCTTGCAAAAAAATTCCTTGAAGATCCACCTTATGCTAAAAAACAAAAAAATGTTCATCTCGATAAGTTTGGATTTTTATGGCTTTGTGTATGGCTTGTACCATTACAAATAGTATTTGACAAGGGTAATGATGCAGATTGGTTCAATGCTCCTTGGATTTGCTGGCTGTCTGCTATTGCTGCTTTAGGTTGTATTTGTTTCTTCTATACGCAGGTTAAAGGTAAAAACCCTCTTGTAAAATTAGATGTTTTAAAAGATGCAAATTTCTTTTGCGGAACTGCTATGTTAATCTTATTGAATGGAGTTTTGCTTGCATCTTTGGCAATTTTGCCGCAATTATTGCAGAATATGATGGGATATGATGCTTTTACAAGCGGACTTGCAATAATGCCCAGAGGAATCGGAGCTTTTACAGCTCTTGCAATTTTTGGCGGACTGGGCGGAAGGTTAAGTTACAAAACGTACGGAATTATAGGTTTATTTTGTATGGGACTTGGCGGATGGATACTTGGTTCTTTGAATTTGGAAATCAGTATGATGAATATTGTTATACCTAATATTGTTTTTGGAGTTGGTCTTGTATTTACAATGATGCCTATTACGACACTATCTTGTATAACTTTGAGAAATGATCAAATGACAAATGCTTCAGGATTCCAAAACTTGTTGAAAACAATAGGTGGTGCAATTGGAACTTCTTTGGTTGCAACGATGATTTCCAGATTGTCTCAGGTTCACCAAAACGGACTTGTTAAATCTTTGCACGGAACAAATAACGTTTTTGCTGATAGATTAAGTTCTTATGCAGCATCATTTGTTCATCAAGCAGGTGATATGATGAATGCTACTTATATGGCGGGAAAAATGCTTTATAATCAACTTATACAACAATCTACATTATGTGCGTATATGACAACTTTTAAGATTTTTGCAATAGCCTGTTTTATTTTAATACCTTTTATGTTTTTATTAAAAAGTGAGAGAAAAGCAGATATAAATTAATTTGATTATAATAATTTTACAGAATTTATAAAAAGGAAATATAAATGCCCTCAACTACACAGACAGCTCAAGAATGGAAACCGTCGGTAAATCCCTGGATTATGGTAATACCGGTTATGCTTTCTGTGTTTATTTATGTTCTTGACGGAACAATAGGTAACGTTGCTCTTCCTTACATGGCAGGAAGTTTTTCGGCTACAAGAGATGAATCTATGTGGATTTTAACAAGTTATTTGATTGCAGCCGGTATTGTAATTCCTGCAGTTGATTTTTTTAGTAAGGTTTTTGGGCGTAAAAACTTTTTTATAATAAGTATAATGATGTTTACTATTGCTTCAATGCTTTGCGGTATGGCAAAAAACATTGAATTTATGATATTTGCTCGTGTCCTGCAAGGTTTTGGCGGTGGAGGTATTTTACCGATATCGCAGGCAATTATGATTGAAAGTTTCCCGAAAGAAAAACGCGGACTTGCGATGTCTGTGTTTGGTATGGGAGTAATTTTAGCTCCTATTATCGGCCCTGTTTTGGGTGGATGGATTACTGACAACTGGACTTGGCCTTGGATATTTTTTATTAATGTTCCGTTTGGATGTATAGCAGCTCTTTTATGTCACAAACTTGTTGAGGATCCTCCGTATGCCAAAAGACAAAAAAATGTAAAAATAGATATAAGAGGATTTATTTACCTGACGATTTGGCTGGTTACTTTGCAGACTGTGTTGGATAAAGGGAATAATGATGATTGGTTTGGTGCCGTATGGATTAGATGGACATTTAGTATTTCTGTAATTGCTTGTATTTTATTTTTCCATTCACAATTGACTAATAAAAATTCTCTTGTGGATTTGTCTGTTTTTAAAGATAGAAATTTTTCGGCAGGAACTATTATACAAGTTGTTATACAAGCTGTTTTGTATGCTTCGCTTGTAATTCTTCCGCAATTTTTGCAGAGTATGATGGGTTATACTGCGTTTTTAAGCGGTGCAACTATGATGCCCAGAGGTTTTGGAAGTATGCTTGCAATGTTGATGACTGCAACTCTTTCGAACAGGATTGATAACAGATTCCTTGTTATGACAGGGTTGGGGCTGATTGGCGGTTCAACGTTAGTCTTTGGAACTTTGAATTTGCAAATTTCTAATATGAATATTGCAATACCAAACTTTTTCATGGGAATGGGCATGGGGTTAGCTATGGTTCCTATAATGAATTTATCTGTTGATACATTGAAAAATGAACAGATGACAAATGCAACCGGTATTCAAAATCTTTTGAAAAACATTGGTAGTGCCGTTGGAACCTCTCTTGTTGCGACGATGCTGACAAGATTTGCACAAGTGCACCAGTATATGATGGTCGGAAAAACAAGTGAACTTAATCCGGCATTTATTGAGCGAGTTCAATCAACAGCGGGGGCTTTGGCAGGATATGCTGAGCAGACTGTGGCTCAATATATGGCACAGTATTCTATGTACGGTCAACTTGTAAAACAATCAAATTTATGGGCATTTATAGATTCTTTTAGAGTGTTTGGAGCATTGACTCTTGCTGTTATACCTCTTTTACTTTTGATGAAAAAATCAAAGAAGAATGCTCAATAATTTTTAATTAATATTCAGTAGAATTGTAAATGTCACTATTATAACCAGTGAGATGGTAAGTGTTATTCCTACAAAAATCCAGAATATCGGAAAAGCTTTTTTGTTTGTTTTGCAGACCATAACGGATGATTGTTTTTTTAATTTTTTAGATGATTTTGTAGAATTTTTCGGGGTAGTTTTTGGGGATTTCTTTGTTGAAATTTGAGTTTTAGTCTTTTGTGGGATTAAATTTTTTTCTTTAGCTTCTGTATATCGTTCAGCTAGAGATTTGTTTTTAGTACCTGTCAGCATCAATTCGGTATCATATTGAAGTTTTAAAATATCTTCACTCTTGCCTTTATAATAGACAGAATAGTTTATTGCAATTTCAAAAGCACGTTTAATACATTCAAGAGCTGTCATTCCGTCTCTTTTCACTGAAGAAGAATGTACGGCAGAGTTTCCGTGTTTTTTTAGAAAATATAAATCTGTAATAAATTCTTGTTCCTCTACCCTTCCTGTTGAATAGTCCTTTAATGTTGCAAGCATATCATCGAAGGTAGTTTCTATGGTTCTGTTTTTGCCCAAAACTTTTTTGCAGACGTTTTCGCCGAATTTTCTAGTCTGTCCCATGCATTGGTCAAAATATTCGTCTCTATAGAGTTTTTCGGCTTCTGAAATTATTTCAAAAAGGTTTTTGTCAACTTTTTTTAAAAAATCAAAATTTGTAATCATAATTAATATTTGTAACAAAATTAAAAAAAAATAGCAACATTTAGTTCTATGATTACTTTATAAGTGTAAGAAAAGGTAGTTAAATTGTGTTTAATAGTGTAACTTTATTGTCACATACATATAATAATTCAATACCATATTTGTATGGTAAAATCCATGATAATAGTGCATTTCAAGGTTTGCTATTACAAAATTCACAATCTTCTGATACTTTTGAGAAAAAAAATTTATCTCCTATTGCAAAAGTTGGTATTGCTCTTGGGGGAACAGTTGCTTTAGCAGTTGTATGTGATTTAGTGTTTGCAAAAGGTAGGCATATAAAATCGATTTTTAAATCAGCAGAAAAAAATATTGATGATGTGCGAAATACTAGCAATATAAATCATAATGTAAAACCTGAACCCAATTCTATCACAACATCACAGCCTAAACTTGAGAAAAAAATTTATACGGAACCGAGAATTTATGATGAGTTTATAACTTTTGACAGGGCAAAAGATTTACCTATATATAATTCTTTTGATGATGCTTTAAAAGATTTTCAATCTAATATTGCACAGGCCAATGTTGATACACCTGAAAATGTTCAAGAGTTGTTGAAGTTATTAAAACAACATAACTATGGAAAAGATAACTCATTAATTTCTGTTGCTACCAGGACAAGAGATATTGACTATAATGGTAAAACAATAGATATTTTAAACAATAAAGTTTATAATGTGAAAATTTCAGATAATCCGACTTTGGGATGTGGGCAGGGTCAAGTTGATATTAATATGTTAGGGGATTATTTAATACAAAATCTTTCTGACGGTCGTAAAATGGTTGCTATAAGTGTTCCAACAGGCCGATTTGATTCAGCAGGACGTCGGATAAGAACTAAGATAAATATTCTTTCAAAAGATCATGAATTTACACCGTTACAAAAAGACTTAATAGAAATTATAAGCTGTAGAAAAGGTAGAGACATACCCCGAAATGCAGCAGCCGATATTTTGTCTATTGGGACAGTTTGTCGTAATGGAAAAGCAAAACACGGTGGTGGTTTCGATATTAACAAAGATGTTTTTCTTGCATCTGTTGATACTGCAAAAAGACAATTAAAACCTGATGAAATTGACAGAGATTTTATAAATAAAGCATTAAATCTATCACCAGGTGACAGATTGTCTTTATTTCATTTCGGATTATAAAAAGAGCTAAAAGATTATTCTTTAGCTCTTTTTTATTAAAGATTGGTTTGAGCAGCTACGCTGTTCTTTAATCTGGAGTTAGAAAGTTTGTGCAAACCTATGGTCTTGAATGGAACTCTTGCTTGCTCGCGTTTAACGACAATCCCATATTTTGCTTTTGAGATTTATTTCAATGCAAAAACTCTCTAGCCTCATATCGTTAACATTACACTCCTTTAGAAATTCTACCTGGAACTACAACTCCGCCTTTCAAATTCTTTTTATAGAATTCTACGTGTGGTTGAAGAACACTGTCAAGAACTTCCGGAAATTCTTTATTTTCCATAATTTTTTCAACAATTTCTTGGTAAACTGTTGCAAATGCTCTCAATTGAGTTAATGTACCTGCGGCTTCAGGAGTTAGGCCCATATTGAAAGTTTTTGCAGTTTCTAGGAAGAAAGCACCAGTAACTTCGTAAGATTTTGTTAAAGCTTCAATATAGCTTTCGGCATTTTCTCTGCAAACTCCGTTATCTTGAGGAACTGTAAGAGCAAATGCAAATTTGTTTGCAGGATTAAAGTGTGCTTCTGCTGAGTGGTGCATTGCATCAGGAACTTTTGCAACCTGTTTTAGTGTATCTTTTACTGATTCATTCTGCATTTGAGCATGCCAGTATACAGTGTTTTCAAAAATTGAACCCATATATTGATGAACAGTTGTTAAAATTCCGTTCATCTTAGCGTGTGCCCAGAAAATACCTTCTTTTAAAGCGTCATTTATATCTAAATCTGCTGTCAAAGATTCTGTAGAAACTCCTTGAGCAGCATTTAACATTTTTACCATATCTTCTTTTTTCATTCCTGCATAAGCAAGAGTGAATAAAGCGTGATCATCAAATGCTGAAAAACGTCCGCCCACATCATCGTGAATAAATAAGTCGCCTAACCAGCCTTTTTCGTTAGAAGTTCTTCTCAATTCACTCTTTTCTGCGTTGCCGTCAGTTACGGCAATAAAGTGTTTGTGAGCAGATATTTCAGCTTCTTCTTGAGATTTTCCTTGAGCTTTGTAAGCATCAATTAACATATCAAGAACTCTTAAGAAGCCGTCTTTAGTTTCAAAAGTTGAACCTGATTTTGATGCAATAAGATAATTTGATGATGTTACATCATTTCCTAATCTGTACAAAAATCTTTCTAAACTTGCAGAATCAACGTCTGAATAAAACTCAACAACATCATGGCAAACATTCAACCCATTAATAGATAACATATGTTCAACAGTATGTTTAGAACCGCCTATACCCATAACACTGAGTTTTTTAGCTCCGGTTTGAGCTTTTAATTTATCTGCCAAAGAATAAATTTCATCGACTCTTTGAGCCTGTTTTTCAGGTAAATTTACCCAATTTAAAAACTGTCCTTGTTTGTTTGCACGTGATGAAAATTCATTTACAAAATCTGAAACTTTAGAAGAATAACCGCTGAAATCAATTCCTGAAAATTTAACGGTTACGTTTAAATTTTTTGTTAACATATTAACCTCTTTCTCTTGTAAAATTTTACATTGATATTTTACTATAAAAATACTTATAATTGACAATGTTTTAATCTTGACATATCCTGTAATTTCAAGGAATAAAAAATGAGGAGTAAAAAATTTATATGAAAACTATTATTGTAGGCGGCGGAGCTTGTGGAGCAAGTTGTGCGGCACGATTGAGAAGACTGGATGAGAAAGCTGAAATAACAATTTTGGAAGCAACTGATGAAATATCTATCGCAAATTGCGGACTTCCGTATTATTGTTCTAATGTCATAAGTTCCCGTGATGATATGATTGTTGCCAAACCGCAGATTTTTTCAGGTTTGCTAAATATTGAAGTTCGTTTAAATTCGAAAGTTACATCAATAAATCCTGATAAAAAGACGGTTACGGTAAACGATGATTATGAGATGGCGTATGATAACTTAGTTTTAGCTCTTGGTGCTTCTCCATTTAAACCGCCGATTGAAGGAATAGATAACAAAAAAATATTTACTGTAAGAACTTTAGCCGATGCAGACAGAATAAAATCTTATATTAAATTGAATTCTGCCAAGAAAGCTGTTGTTATAGGCGGTGGTTTTATAGGTGTTGAAATGGCAGAAAATTTCCTTGAAATGGGGCTTGATACAACACTTGTTGAGGCTGCACCTCAAATTCTTGCACCATTTGATTCTGATATGGTAGCTTTTGCTCAAAATGAATTAAAAGACCATGGCTGTAAATTAATACTTAATAACGGCGTAAAGGCATTTAAGGATGATTCAATAGAGCTTTCTTCAGGAGATAAAATCCCTTATGATATAGCAATTCTGGGAATTGGAGTAAAGCCTGAAACACAAGTTGCAAAACAAGCCGGAATTGTTCTTGGTGTCAACGGCAGTATAAAAGTAAATGAATTTATGCAGACGTCAATACAAAATATTTGGGCAGGCGGTGATAGTGTAGAGGTTTTAGACTTTGTAACCGAAAACCCTGTTTTAATACCTCTTGCAGGTCCAGCAAATCGTCAAGGAAGAATTATTGCAGATAACATTTGCGGAAAAAATCAAACATACAAAGCTTCACAAGGAACTTGTGTAGTAAAAGTTTTTGATAAAACATTAGCTTCCGTAGGCAAAAATGAAAGACAATTACAAGCATTAGGGATAGAATATTTGAAGAATATAGTAATGTGTAATTCTCATGCAGGGTATTATCCTAATGCAAAATTTATGACGATAAAACTCTTATTTACTAAGGAAGGCAAAATTCTTGGAGCACAAGCATCAGGATATGAAGGGGTTGAAAAGCGTATTGATGTTATTTCAACTGTTATGAGATTGAATGGAAAAGTTGAAGATTTAGTTGATCTTGAACTTTGTTATGCTCCTCCATATTCAAGTGCAAAAGATCCGGTTAATCTTCTTGGAATGTCTTCACAAAATGTTTTGGACGGATTGTTAAAACCTGCATTTTATGATGATTTAAAAGATGCAATTGTAATAGATGTTCGTCCTTCATCAGCTTATCAGATGTCAAATATTGAAGGTGCCGTATCAATTCCTGCCGGAGAAATCAGGAAACGTCTTGATGAAATTCCGAAAGATAAAAAGGTTGTACTTCATTGCAGACGAGGATATACAAGTTATGTAGCAGCAAGAATATTGAGCGGTTACGGTTATAATAACGTTTATTCTTTCTGTGGAGGTAAACTTTTGTATGATGAGCTTATGAAAGATAAAAATTTACAGCTTGTAAATGTATAAAATAAAAAGGGGGCTTAACAAGTCCCCTTTTTATTGTTTATAAAATATGTTATAATGTTTATGGGGTGAAAAATGATTGATTATGACAGTTTACTTGAGAAAATTCCGCGTGTAAAAAAGATTTTGGATGACGGGAAAAACAGTATTCTTTATCATTATACAAAACCTGAAAAATTGTTAAGCATTCTGGAATCCGGAACAATAAGGTTTTCAAATGCACTCTATCTTAATGATAAGGAAGAAGTTACATACTCTTACAAACTCATATTCACTCTGGCAGATGAAATGCCCGGATTAAATCAATCGCTTTTAAACAAAATTAAAGAACATTTTTATACAAAATATACAAATATAATAAATGGTTCAAATGATTTTGGATACAAATACGAGTATTATACAATATCATTTTCAACAGAAGCAGACAATCTTACTCTCTGGAATAACTACGCAAAAGGGCAAAATTACACAGGCTATAATATAGGTTTTTGCAAACAAGATTTGATTTCTGATATGGCTAAAATAGGTTTTAATTCGGTTTACGGCAACATAATTTATGAAAGAGCAAAACAAATAACGATTTTAAAGCTCATTTTTGAAAAGTGGAACAAACAGTATGAAAAATTACTTAAAACCCCTAAAAAAAATACAACAGAAAATCGTGTTGATACCGTTTTAGAATTGATAGATATTTTAAGTATAATCAGCTTATTCTTTAAAAATCCGCACTTTAAAGATGAAAAAGAATATAGAATAATTTTTATTAATAACTTTGGTGCAAATTTTGCCAAACAAACCAAAATATGTGAAAAAAATGGACTTTTTGTGCCTTATATTGAATACAAATTTTTGAAAAAGACTGTTAATTCAATTAATATCGGCCCGACTTTAGATGAAAGTATTTTCTATACGAGTACCTGCAGAATGCTTGCTAATTTTGGTTATGAAAAAAAGACGGTAAACCGTTCAAAGATTCCTTTGAGGTATTAATTAAGCTGCATTTTAATCCATTGCATAATAATATTTACAACGTACTCCTGCTGCTCTTTTGTTAATAAGGTTCCTTTTTCTATCTTATGCCATTTGAAAAGGCAACCCCTACAGCAGGTAGCCGTAGCATGCTGTGCAATAAAAACAGGATGTCCTTTCATTGGGGTCTGCTTGCCATCGTTCGGAATAATTTCTGGTGCAAGCCTTTTTGATACAAAATCGTATGCGTGACGTCGTATTGTATCAAGCCCTTTTTCCTTAATGTATTCAATGTCTTTAGATTTTAATTTAAATTTACTTCTAAATTCAGATTTTGCCAGTTTTTGAAAAATATCTTCCATAAATATTGTCCTTGTGTAAACAAATGTAACATATTTTATAAAATATTCAAAGTTATAAAAGAAAAATGCCGTCTAAGGGATTGTAGGTACAAAATACAGAAATGTAAAGAAATATGAAGTTACAAAAATACTTCTAAAATGCAGTAAAATCAACAAATTTTCTGTAACAAACATGTAAAAATGTTTTTAACCGGTCAATTTGCGATTAAAAAATGTTTTTACATGGATATAGAGAAGTATAAAGTTTAATTTTCATGCAAAAAATTTGAAAATTAATAGAAAGGACCGAAGTATGGGTGCAAATGAAGTATCAGGATTAGGCGGCAACTACTTTGCGGGTAATATTCCTGCAGAGACTAAAAAACTTGCAGATGCCGGTAAAGTACATATTATCCCGATAGGAAAATCAGGCTATATAGTTCTTCCTAAAGAAACTTTAAATATTGCAGGACTTGATTTGGAAAAAACTGGTGATACACGAGCAGATGATGTGATTACAAATACTTCCAAAATGACAACAGTGGACTTAAGTTCATATGATAAAAGTTTAATTATTGAGTTGCAAACCAGTGGTGTAATAAAGACAGCAAATGCCGATTTTACAAAATGTGAGGTAGCACCCGGTAAGGAACAATTTTTAAATTTAACTATAGGTATTTATAATAGTCTTCCCCAAAAAATGGATGAAGTTGTCTTAAGTGGTGATCCAAAAGTGCAAGAAGCTATTTTGTCACAGCTTATGGAACAAAAAATAGCTGATGAAAATGGTAATATAGTTGATAAAACAAAGCTTGCGGATTTATTGATGCAAGGTATAAAACTTGGTGATAAGACTTATAAATTTTCACAGGTTAAAGATGGCGAAGTTGATATAAATTACAATGAAGTTACAGAAACAAAAGTTGAGAGTAAGTTCAAAGAGATGAATCCTGCATTGATTGATAGGATGAAAGCTCAGAGTCCTTATTGGAAAGAACAACTCAAAGAACTTGAAAAGCAAGGTCATGTATCAATTATCAATGGTCGTTATTTTACAAATGATCCAAGATTACAAAAGCCTCAAGAAACAAAAGAAGCTGAAACTAAGGCATTTGATCCTACAACACTGGTAGGAAATGAAGAAGCAATAGATGCAAGAGAAATAAAGTTACAGGAAGATTTTTTGAGTTTGTATGACACAAACCCTGATAATGCAATGGATACCCTTTTGCATACAAAATATTATAAAGAGTATAAAGCATTGGAAGATGCTTTAATCAAGATGAATACAGATGACAATTCCAATGTAAAAAACAAAGACTACGGAAACGAAGTTGCATACAGGAGAAAAGGTACACTTGCAAGAGCTTATTATGCTCAGTCAACCAATATGAATGGCGAAGTTGTTTATGAGTATGCTTCACCTGAAGAAGTTAAAAAATTCCAAGAAAAGGTTGATAAATACAAAAATGATTTATCAAAACAGAATATTGTAAAACAAATAGATGAATATAAAACATTTTTTGGCGACGTTATAGATGACAATATTGATAGTTTGAGTGAAGTTCAATTGCAACAGCTTGCGGAAGCTAAAGCTTATAATGAAGGTTTGACTGATTCTCAAATAAAAAATATGGCATCAACTCAGTTTAAAAATCGTTTTAATACAGAAATGAATAATGTATACCGCGATTATAATGAAAAAATTAATGAAGCCCAAGAAAAGGGTGATACCAAAAAAGTTGAAAAACTTCAAAGAAAAATGAATGAGGAAATTCAAAAAATTGCGGATAAAAAAATTCGTACTGAAAACGAAGATCGTGGCGATTATGCAGCAATGATGGCTCGCGGTCAGGTTAACAGCGAAATTGCCGAGGGTAATTTTAAGAAAACAACCCCAACTTATGAAAGTATTACAAAAGCTTGTCCTGAGGCAAAAGAGTTTATAGAAGCAAACAAGCAAAGGTTTTATAAAAAAGATGCTGCTGGCCAGTTAACAAATGAATTTGATCCTCAAGCTTGGAAAGATTTTTGGTTAAACAAAGCTGCATCAAGAGAAGACAATAATACAAATGCAGATAATAAACGTATACAAGATTATTATATGTCTTTAGGTGAAGCAGAAGATATCGTAAGAGGTAACGCTACAGGAACTGCACAGGAGGCATATGTTGGCTTGGGTTCCTTATTTGAAGGTAAATCTAAAGATAAGTTAATAAACTTAGCTAGAGATATGGCAGAAACAGCTGGTGTTGTTACAGAAGATAATAAAACAGCAGGCTTGAGAGCTGCACATGTTTTAAAAGAGACAGCCAAAGGAGCCGCCGCCGCAGCAGCAGCAGACGTTTTAGGTAATTTTGTATTAAGTAAAATAAAAATACCTTACGCAGGTCAATTAGCCGGAACTGTAACAGGTTCTGTAAACTGGGCACAGAGTGGTACAATTCAAGATTTAGATACATTTGTTTCCAGAAATTATCAAAACGGTGTTCTTGTTGATGAACAAATTACAAATCAAATTGAAGAGCACGATTGGTTTGCTAAAGGCACGGAAAACTATAGTCAGGATTATTTACGCGACTTCAGTGGAGACCAAAAGCTTAGAAGTTTTACATTTGATCCTTGGGCTATCGCCGTTGGCGGAGTTGGCGGTGCAATTAAAGGTTTGATTGACATGAAAAAAATTCATGACAAAGAAGATAAAAATTCCCGAATTCAACAGTATGCCCGCAGGGATTTAAATACATCTCCTGTAAAAGAAACTGCTACAAAACAGTTAACTCAAAAGGCAGACACATATAAATACGTTGCTCAAGTTGAAGTTGCAACAGAACCTGTTGAGGAAAAAATAAATAACAAAAAATGCAGATTAAGAGCAAGACATTTTGCAAAAGGTAACTATAATATGGCTGACAGCAAAAAGGATATGGTAGCTACATATTATGGCATTGCTCAAAATGATCCTAATTTTAATAAGATATATGAATATATTATGGAACAGATTAACGGCTTGAAAAAAGGTCAATACAATGATCTGCAATATGTAAATAATATGACATATTTCCTTCCGGAGAAATTACCATCATCTTTAACAGGCTTGGATAAAGATTATGAATTAAAGTTCGATCCTGAAAAAGATCCGCAAGAATTAGATGATGTAAAAATTGAACTTGGCGGCAGTTATACGATAACAGGGAGGAATAATACTCAAACAATTACAAAACCGGGCGAAAACGCTGCAGGTTCGATTACAGCACAACGACGAAAAAGAGAAGTATAAATATGAATTTTTGTAAAATATTTTATAAAAAAGTAAAGTATGCACATGAAAATACCGTTTATATATATGAGTGTTAATGTGCATAATAAAGAAATAGGTGAATTTACTATGAAAACACAGGGATTAAACAAAAAAAGAGTAATAGCGTTTATACTAAGTTTTTTATTGATAATGCAGCAGTCATTAGCTTATCAAGCTTTGGCTTCTACTATTACTGATGCATCCGGTAATACTATAAATCCTCATCCGGATACAGGGCATTTTGAAATAAGACCTGATGCTTTTAATAGTGATAAAAATGTTGGATTCAGCAGTTTCCAAGATTTAAATCTTTCTAAAAATGATGTGTTAAACTTCATATTCCGAGCTTTGACACACGGGCAATGGACTGATTCTTCCGGTGTAGTTCACGAATATAGATATCATGATATAGATACGTTTGTAGCACTTGTACAAAATCAAATTAATATTGACGGTATTGTAAATGCTTTGAATTCAGTTAACGGAGATTTAAAAACTGACGGCAATATGGTATTTGTTTCCCCCAATGGCATGGTTGTTGGGGCTTCAGGCGTATTGAATGTTGGCAGTTTGTCAGTTTACACACCGACTCAAGATACATTTAATATTGTGAAATCAGGATTGCCAACATCATCTAATCTTAATTCTCAAAACATTGCTATAGGAACTTATACAGATAAAACATTTGACCCTTCAGTGTTAACTATTGACAGTAATCAGTCAGTTGATATCAACGGAAGAGTGAGAACTTTTGGAGATATAAACATTCAATCCGGTACTGTTACTGTTACACATGATACCGGAACGGAATCTCATAAAACAGGCTTGTTAATAGCAGGTGCCGGCGGAGATACAACAGTATTAACAAATGAAAGTGCGGCTGATGCTTTATTTAACAGCTTAGTTAATACTGATAATATGGATATGTCAATTGCAAATAACCAATTTGCAACTTCAAATGGTAATATAATAATAACTTCATCAAAAGGAACATCAATTTCTAATGGTGCAAGTGTTAAAAACTTTGGTTCCGGTGATATAACAATTACAAATACCGGAATAAACGGTGTTAATATTGCAGGAGAAGTTTCTAACCCAAATGGCAATCTTACAGTGACAAATTCCTCTGGAGAACTTCTTGTTGACACTACCGGTATTGTAAAAAATAAAGGAGCTATGACATTCCTTAATAACGGAACAGGCACAGGTTTAAAACTTAATGGTAATATCACAAATGAAGGGACATTAACTGCAACAAATGAAACTGGAGCAGATGGTCTTTTAATAGCTGGAACTGTTACTAATACAGGTGATACATCTATAAAAAATAAAAAAGAAGGCGTTAATGGCAAAGGCAGCTTGCAAATAACAGGTTCGCTAAACAATACAAATGCATTATCCATTGTAAACAATGGTGATGGAGGTATGCTCGTTTCCGGTTCTGTTAATAATACTACCGGAGCAACAAATGTTATAAATAACGCAGGAGAATTATTAGTTGATACGACAGGTATTATAAATTCAAGCGGTTCCGGACTTTTAATAAACAATAATGGTGTAAATTCTTCTAACAATTCAGGAATTGATATTAAAGGACAAGTTATTAATACTAACAAAGATGCAAGTTTCATAATACGTAATTTTAACGGAGATATGAGAGTTGGCAGTTCTTCTGTAGATAATAATATTGCATCAAATGCAGATGTTAAAATTTATGTCTTAGGTGGTGGAGACCTTTTAAATAATGGTGTTGACAATGTGTTAATATCTACAACAGAAGGTGCTAACTTAAGTGTACGAGTAACCGAAGGTTCTATCGGAGAAGAAGTTGGACCTAATGACGGAATATATACAGGTATAGGTCAAAATCACAGAGATTTAACAAAATCAATTAATATTTCTGTAGATGGAGATGTCACGGCAATAAGTTCCGGTGAAGGAGCTCTAATTAACCTTGCAAGTTTAGATAAGGATATGAAAATTGATCAGATAAAATCTGATGGCCGTGTAATTCTTTTGGCAGATGATTCTGTAAATAAAGGATCTACAGCTTATGATATTGTGAACAGCGGTTCTGCCGGTAAAACACATCCAAGTGTTGAAGGTACAGGCATTTCAATTATAGCAAGCGGTAATATAGGTGAAGCAGGCAATGCTTTGACATTTAGACAGGGTGATGCACACATCTTCTATGGTGATGACGCAAGAAATCCTCATGTTCCTGTTATCGCAGATGAAGGCCAAAACGGCGTAGATATGCTTGCTATAAAAGATATTCATATTAAAGGTTTGGATTCTGAAGACGGACAGAAACTTGATACTAATATCGGCGGTTTAATTTCACGCGAAGGTTCAATTAATGCAGAATTTTCAGGCGATGTTTATGTTCGAGAAACAACTGCAGCAAACAGAATTGATTTGACAACTCGTGGCAAAAATATGTATGTTGAACATTTAGGTGAAGTTCCAACATATACCCAAGATTATTATGGACCAAATACTAATATTCATCCGGAAAAAGCTAAATTAACGGCACTTGATTTAGGCAGCTACTGGGATGAAAGTGAAGCTCCAGAATACGAACACGCAGCAGATTCTACAATTATTGTTAAAAACGGGACACTAAAAGGTCAAGGCAATAACGGTAATGGTAGATTTGACGAGGACGGAAATGTTATTCACGAACAAGACTTAACTCTTGTAGCAGATAATGCTTATGCTGGCGGATACTACTTCAATATGGGTAAACATAGAGGTGAAAACGGTCAATCTACAGTTATAAAAGATGATACTACAAATAAATTAACAAATGCCGGTGATAATGAATCAGAAATTTCAATAAGAACAAAAGCAGTTCGTCCTGAAGATGTTGAAGCAATTGGTCAAGATATTGACGATCGTAACTACTACTACGGCGGAAGCTCTCAGGGTGGAGATGAAGGATATGACGGCGTTAACGGCACTAACGACAGTGATCAACAAGGAACGGAAGAAGACGATGATAACCTTGTAGTTCCTGAAGAGGAAGAAACAGAAGTTCCTCTTGACACAGATACCGATACAGATACCGACACCGACACTGATACAGATACCGATACAGACACAGATATTGATACAGATACGGATATAGATACCGATACTGATAACGATGACGATACAGATACGGATAATGATACCGATACAGACACAGATACTGATGTTGATACGGATACTGACACCGATACCGACACAGATACCGACACAGATACAGATACTGATACAGATACTGACAATGACACCGATACTGATGTCGATACAGATACTGACAGTGATGATGATACAGACACAGATAACGACACAGATACCGATACTGACAATGATATAGATACCGATATCGATTCAGATACTGACACAGACACCGATATAGACAATGACACAGATACTGATATAGATTCAGACACTGATACTGATAACGATGATGATACCGATACAGATAACGATACCGACACAGATACTGACACAGACATTGTACCTGATATAGATTATGACTACGGTAAAGAATTATACAAACAACGTGTTGTCAGTGACAGAGTTGATTCAATAGATAAACGTCAGTTTATGAGATTTGACGCTGAAGGTAACCAAAATACAATTACATTTGATTCATCAACCGATGGTGTTGTATCAATAACAGATATATCCAGAGGAGGGGTATCCTTAACTCACAATAAAAAATTGAAAGTCGGTGATGTTGTACCGGTTCATATTCAATACGGTAACCTTACAATCGATGCAAATGTTAAAATTGTTTCAGCAAACGACGTAAAAGCCGGAGGTAAGTTCATTGACCTTGACCAAGCTACAGCAAATAAACTATTGTACTTGAGTTTGATTGAGAAAAATGAACCGATAGTACAGACAATACAAAACATTTCAACAACATCAGTTGATGACTAATAATTCAAAAGAGGTTAAATTAATTTTAACCTCTTTTTTTATAAGCTTTCTTCTTTCAGATCAAAATTTTCAACATTGACTTCTCTCAAAAAGTCAATCCAACAATTGTAATAATCAGCAAGAGCATAAGTATATCCGGAAACTATTGATCTATAAGATTGTTCCATAACTATTAACGTTGTAAGTGAGGATTTACCCTGAGCATAATTCTTTTTAGCTACTTTGATTAATTCATTCGAATTTTTTAACAGATTGTCGTTGTAATAATTTAAATTTAGTTTTGCTGTCAAAAATTTCTCATAAGCACTATGTAAATCATTAATTGCTTTGTTTTCTACTGATATGTATTTTAATTCAGCTTGATTTACCTGCATTTTAGCATTTTGAATTTCAGGTTTAAATGAGTAAAAAAGCGGGATGTTGACAATATTTGCACCTGCATAAGCTCCATCCATATAAGCTCCTGATTCGCTCATTCCTCTTGTCATAAAACCATAACCGCCTTGTAGTTCAATATCAGGAATTTTTTGGCGTGTTACGTATACAAGATTTTTTTTTGCAACTTCTACCTGCTGTCTTGCAATTTTTATGTCATACCTGTTTTTTAATGACTTATCCACAATCAATTCAAATGGAGGCAATTTATCTCGAGGTTTTGGACTCAAAAGTGCTATGAAATCATCTTTATCGGAAAAATTATCATCCTGTGCATCGTATTTTATCAAGCCCTCATTTTTTATATTTATGGCTTTGTTAAAATCATACATTGCACTTTTTACGTTTGCTTTTTGAGTGTTTACCTGAATAACAAGTTGATTTAATGCAATTTCTGTCTGAATTACATCAATTTCTTCAACTTCACCGGCTGCAACACGTTTTTTGGCGATTTCCAAAAGGTCTTGTAGAAGTCTTTGCCTTGATTCTAAAACTATTAATATCTCTTTTGCCAGAACCAAATTTATATAAGCTTCTCTGACATCCATTTTTAAATCAAATTTTATGTAATCAAGATTATGTTTTGTAAGTTCCAAATTCGCAAGAGCTAATTTTTTCCTAGCATCTCTTTTTGCGATTTCAATTGTCTCACTAAGACCTGCTACTTGAGGGTTTCCTCTGCCGATATCTCCAATATTAAAAAACGTATTAATTTCTGGATTTTGTAATCTGTTTGATGCTTTTACCTTATTTTCAGCAATGCCGATATCCATTTTGGAAGCCTGATAGTCAATGTTATTTTCTACTGCAATATCAAGAGCTTCTTGAAGTGAGATTTTTTTAATTTCACTTCCGTAACTACAGGGGTTAAATATGGTTATTAATAATATCAGTAATAAAAATTTTTTCATGAAATTTTTCTCGTTTAGTAGAATTATAGCATAATATAAATTTCTTTTTTATGTATAATAAAAGAAATTATTTAGGAAGGTAGGTAAATTATGTTTGAAATTGATAAGGAAAAATGTATTCATTGTGGTCAATGTATTAGAGACTGCTCTGCAAAAGCTTTAGAATTTAATGATGAAAAAATCCCGGTAATTAATGAGGATAAATGTTTTAAATGTCAGCACTGCCTTGCTGTTTGTCCGACAGGAGCCCTGTCTGTGTGTGGTAAAAAACCGGAAAACTCAGATAAAATTTATTCTCAAGATCCGGAAATGATTTTGAACTTGATTAAAAGCAGAAGAAGTTACAGACATTACAAAGCTCAAAATTTAGATACGGAAAGAATGAACAAACTCAAAAATATGCTTAATTGGGTGCCAACAGGATGTAATTTTCACAAACTGCACTTTGCATTTATTGACGATATTGAAGTTATGAACCAGTTTAGAGACCATGTAAATAATAAAATTCTCAATGCCCTAACCAAAAAACCGGTACAAGCTATTATTGATAAATTTAATAAAAACTTGAAATCTTTTTTAAATGGTGACGATGTGATATTTCGTGGAGCTCCGCACATGCTCGTTGTATCAACTCCTCTGAATGCTCCCTGCCATAATGTCGATCCGATGATTGCATTGAGTTATTTTGAATTGTACGCTCAAAGCATGAATATAGGAACCTGCTGGTGTGGATTTGCTCAATTTTGTATGATGGTTATGCCTGAGCTTTCTGAGTATCTGCAAATCCCAAAAGGTTACAAAGCATCTTATGTCATGTTGTTTGGAGAACCTGATATTAAATATGCAAGAACAGTGCAACCTGAACCCTTTGAAATAGTTTCGGTTAAGAAAGGTGAGTTTAAAAAAATTGGTTTGAAAGACAAAATATTGAGATATTTTTGGAATTTGAAATAATAAAAAATATAAAAAATAAAAGAATAAGTCATTTTTACAAATGGCTTATTTTTTTAATATGATTTATTTTGCATATTTACGCTGCATTATAATATTACCGTCTTCATCGTATGCATTTTCTTTTAACCAATGAGCTATCAATCTGCCATTCGGACTGTATATAAAGGTTTCTTCATTACTTACACGAAGCCCCATATTTACAAGTTCGCCCATTGTTGTATATTTGTAGGATTTGTAGGGGTAATCAATTCCATCTTTTTCCTCTGCATACATTAGTTTACCATTACTTGAATAATACCAAACATGGTATTTGTCTCGGTTATACATGACAGCGTAAGTACCGTCTGAAAAAAATGCAAGAACTCTATCTTGGAGTTCAACATTGCCTTGTAAAGCATAACCCAAATTTTCTCTGTTCTCGGAATCTGTAATATGTTTTGCAACAAGACGAGGATTAAGTTTTTTTAATGGAGTATTTAAAAGTTCCTTTCTTGCAGAATCCACATCATAGCGAACTTCACCTGTCAAGACAGTCTGAGAGCAAACAGGCAAATTAATTATGAAAAACACTAAAAAAAGAATTAATGTCCTTAACATGTTTATATTATTAATTATACTTAAATGTTTTGTCAATTTTTGTACTAGAATATTTGTGTATAATTTGATAAGAATAACTACAAAAAATGGAGATAAACTATGGAAAAAACAATACAATACAGAACATCCGGTACTTGCTGTCAATTAATGCAGGTAAAAATTGATGATGAAGATAAAATTGTTGATGTTGATTTTTTAGGCGGATGCCCGGGCAATCTTATTGGAATAAAAAACCTCGTTAAAGGGATGAAAATTGATGATGTTATTACAAAATTCTCCGGAATAAAATGCGGAGATAAACCGACCAGCTGTCCTGATCAGTTGGCAAAATGTCTTAGTCAAATTAAGACAAAAGCCTAAGAGCTCTCTGTAAAAATACTAATCAATCGGGTAATTGCCTTATGAATGAAAAGGGTATTAAATATAATTAAATCTTTTTCATACTTCCAGCTATTCTTAATTCCAACGGAGCCGTGCGGCTCCTTTTTTTTAATCTTTTTTAATCATCTTCGCCGACGGCTTAGAATCTTTCCTAATCCTTGTCCGAGCCCTCAGGCTCCTTTTTAATCATCTTCGCCGACAGCTTAGAATTTTCCCTAATCCTTGTC